>JBLNCA010000033.1:0-17788 GCA_050260375.1 Burkholderiales bacterium
TCATACAAGGATTCCTTTCTCTCTGATGTTGTTTTCTTTGCAGTTACAACTTTATCAGATTTTTGGAATCCTTGCTTTTTTCTTTACCTCTTTTTGTTACACATCATTGTACAACCTACAATATGAACAGCCGCGGGTCACTCAAACAGCAGCTTGCATACAATGACGCTGGATATGAGCCCCGAAGCTTCGGCAATGAGCGAGGCGGGCACAACATACCGCGTCTTTTTTATGCCTACGCTGCCGAAATAGAGCGCGGTAGTGTAAAACAGCGTCTCGGACGAACCCATATGCGTGCTCGCCATACGGCCTATAAAGCTGTCCGGGCCGTAGCGCTGCAGTATGTCGGTTAATAGCCCTATGCCTGCGCTGCCCGAAAACGGCCTCATAAGCGCGAGCGGCAGTATCTCGGGCGGTATGCCAATCGGTGAGAGCACAGGCGCAAGCGCTTTTTTTATGTAGTCGATGCAGCCCGACGCCGTGAATATGTTGATGGCGAATATGAAGCCCACGACGAAGGGCAGTATGCGCACGACGGTCTCAAGGCCCTGCTTCGCGCCTTCGACGAACTTGTCGTATACCGCCACTTTCTTTATTATGCCGTATATCACTATACCCGCTATGAACACCGGCACGAACGCCGCCGATATGTACGTTACCGCCTGCACTTGCTTCCCCCCTGCATTATCTTTCCCGCTATTACCGCCACCGCCGCCGATACGAAGGTAACTATCAGCGCCGAAAGCACTATCTCCGCGGGCGCTTCCGAGCCCGCCGCACTGCGCAGCGCTATTACTGTAAGCGGCAGTATCTGCACGGACGACGCGTTGACAATTAGGAACATGCACATCGGGTCGGACGCCCTCTGTTTGTCGGGATTGAGCTTTTGAAGCTCTTTCATGGCTTTGAGTCCGAACGGCGTCGCCGCGTTGCCCATGCCCAGCATATTGGCCACTATGTTGAGCGTTATATATCCGCTGGCCGGGCCGTCGGGCAAGCCGGGAAAAAGCAGCCTTATTACCCGCCTCATCTTTTTCGCAAGCGCCTTAACGAGCCCCGCCTCGTTTGCTATGTTGAGTACTCCAAGCCACAGCGCGTACGCGCCAATAAGGCTTACGCACAGCAGCGCCGCGTCTTTTGCTCCGTTTATCGCCGCCTCGGATACCGCCTGCGCGTTGCCCGTCAAAAGGCCGACTGCGGCGCCTATGACAATAAGGGCTGCCCAGATATAATTAACCATTTTTCCTCCCGATAGACCTGTTGCTAATTTATATTCAATTGTGATATATTCTTATACAAATGAATTTTTATTGTTTTTTCCTTTTTCGGTCAATTAGATGTTGACAAAATACATGTATATTTGTTATATTTTGATATAGATAGGTAAATACCAATAATTTTTATTTTTTGGGGAGATGAAAAGTATGAAATCAACAGGTATTGTAAGGAAAGTCGATTCGCTGGGACGTATTGTTCTTCCTATCGAATTGAGAAGAGTCATGGGCATCGATATCAAGGATCCTATCGAGATATTCGTTGACGACAGTCATATAGTCCTCGGCAAATATCAGCCCGCGTGTATTTTTTGTGACAGCGTTGTAGGAGTGTCGGAATATAAAGGCGCTAAGGTATGTGCCGAGTGTTTCGCTAAACTGAAAAAATAACGCTAAAGACTTAGTTTGTAAACTCGGTTTTTACTGATATTTAGTTCTTTGGATGCCGCATTGACGGCATCTTTTTTTGTCATTCCCATCGCGAGCTTTTTATTTAGCAGCGCTATTATTTCGTCGTTGCCTATCTGCTCTTTTTCCTGCTCTCTGCCGCCCGTAATTATCACGTACTCTCCCTTAACCTCGCCCGAAAACGCGTCCCTTGCCTCAGCAGCCGTCGCGCGCAACACGCTTTCGTGCACTTTGGTAAGCTCCTTGGCTACGACTACGGGCCGCTCGCCGCCGCAGCTTTGCGCGATATCCGCAAGCGTTTGCTTCAAGCTGTGCGGGCTCTCGTATATTATGCAAGGCAGCGGGCTTGCCGCAATAGCTTCAATGCCGCGTTTTCTCTCGGCGGCTTTTTTGGAAAGGAACCCGTAAAACACGAAAGGCCCCGAAAACCCCGACAACGTAAACGCAGCAACCGCCGCACAGGCGCCCGGCACTGACGTTACCTCAACCCCGGCGTTTATTGCGTCGGCAACAAGCTCCGAACCCGGGTCGGATATTAGCGGCGTGCCCGCGTCGGAGACCAGTGCTACGTTTTTGCCTTCCTTTAACATGTCTATCAACTGCGCGCGCTTATCGGCGCCGCTGTGCTCGTGGAAACTGAAAAGCTTTGTCTTTATATCGTAATGATTAAGCAGCTTAATTGTCCTGCGCGTGTCCTCGGCGGCTATTATATCAACCTCTTTTAACACCCTCAGCGCGCGCAGCGTTATATCCTCGAGATTGCCTATAGGCGTCGCAACGATGTACAGCACCGCTATTCCTCCATTCTCTTTTCTCCGGCTTTGCGATACTCTTCCCTTTACGCCTGAAGCGCGCAAAGCCGCAATCCCCACCCAAAAAAGCTTTGTCTTTTTGGGGACCCCATAATGAGCTGCGCGGGTTAAACCCGTCTTGCCCACAAAAATATCACCCCAAAAAGTCTCACGGCTTTTTGGGGACCCCGGTATTAAGAATGAATTCTGTATATTTTCTTTGCCTGCTTTGTGTACGTGCCGTCCGCTTCATACACCGCGAGAGGCGGCAGGAATTTGACGCCCGCGGCCGCGCCCTTGCGCCCCTCTACCAGCGCGAAATTCGGCGCGTCCGAGATGTGCTGGGATACCAGCATTATGCGCTTGGGCTCAACTTTGTAAAAGCGCATTACCTCCATCAGCTCCGCGAACCGCTCCGTCCTGTATATCAGGTAAAGCCTGCCGCCCGTGCGCAGCAGCTTAGACGCCGCCTCTATCACGTCCCTTAATGTGCAGCATACCTCGCGCTTTGCTATGTTAAGGTATTCGTTGGGGCTTGCCTTGCCCGCCCCTGTTTTTTCATACGGCGGGTTTGTTACGACGACGTCCACGCCAGGCTTGATAAGCTGGACGGCGTGCTTTAAGTCGCCCTGCACGATGTCTATGCTGCCTTCAAGCCCGTTTAGCCTGACGCTCCTCAGCGCCATATCGGCAAGCGGCTGCTGTATCTCCAGCCCCGTCACATGTATGCCGCTTGTGCGCGCGCACATCAGTATCGGTATTATGCCGCAGCCCGTGCCCAGATCGACGGCGCGCTCGCCCACCTCCATTTTGACAAAGTCCGCGAGCAGCACAGCGTCCGTGCCGAACGGAAAATAAGCCGGGTTCTGTATTATAGCGTACCCGTGCCCCAGATCTTCTATTTTTTCGCCATTATTGAGGGTAATATCTTTGTTCATTGAGATAGATTATACAACAAAGATGGAAATGTTAGAATAAAAAACAGGGAATCACCCTTTATTTCAGATTTTTTATATAGCGCTATTATTTTTGTTTATTACTTATTTCGGCATGGGTTAACAATATCCTTTATTTATTGGAAGTTATGTATTATCATGTGTAAATTAGTGGTTTATAGTTTTTCTGCGCGGTTTTAAAACATTGTCCTTGTTTCATCAAACTGAAGCCCGATAAGTGTAACATTATCAAAAAAGCCATACCGCCTAAGCTATATGGCCTTGATGCGCGCCCGAAAACGAAGTCCCCGGCAAGTTGTAAGGCTTGCCATGTAAAACGTTATTCGTACCTCAACGCGTCTATGGGGTTTAATTTTGCCGCCTTGTTCGCGGGGTATATGCCGAACACCACGCCAACGAACGCCGAGAACCCGAGCGCCAGCGCAATAGTGCCCGCGTTCATAGACATGTTTATGTCCGTGGCCGTGCTTATTACCTGCAGCCCTAAGAACGAAAGGCCTATGCCTATTACGCCGCCCGCCACGGAGAGCACCACGGCCTCTACGAGAAACTGAGACAGTATGTCGCTCTTCTGCGCGCCTATCGCCTTTCTTATGCCTATCTCGCGCGTCCGCTCGGTGACGGACACGAGCATTATGTTCATTATGCCTATGCCGCCTACGACGAGCGATATGGCGGCAATTCCCGAAAGCAGTATAGTCATTACGCTCATTACCTCGTTCATTACGTCGAGTATCGCGTTCTGGTTGATTATCATGTAATCCTCGTCGTCGCCCAGCTCGCGTATCAGGAACTTGTCGGTCGTTGTTTCAGCCGCGTCCACTGTGTCGGGCGACGAGGCCGAAACGTATATATACGTAAGCTCCTTGTCGGAAAACAGCCTCTGCGCTGTCGTCAGCGGTATTATTATCGTGTCGTCCTTGTTGGCGAGCATGGTGCTCGATTCTTCGAGCAACCCTACCACCGTAAAATCGTACCCTTCTATGTCGAGCGTGTTGCCGAGGCAGTCCTGCGTGCCAAACAGTTCGTCAGCGACGTTTATGCCCACAACGGCGTTGTATGTATGCGCCTCCGAGTCCATATCGCTTATGAACCTTCCCCGCTTTATCACCTGTCCCGTTATCTGCTGATACACATTGGTCACGCCCTCCACGCTGTACGAGTCGCTCTCGTCGCCAGCCTTTACGTTCGCCGTCTTAGCGACAACGCCCGTCACGCCCCATATGCTCGGGTCGTCCTCGAGCTCCCTTATGTCGCTTGGCGTAAGGTATGTCGGCTCTGCGCCGGTAAACCTTACTTGCAGCAGGTTGGAGCCCAGGCTCTCTATCTGCCCCGTTATCTCTCCCGTCGCGCCCTGCACGACGGATATTAGCAGCGTGACCGCGACCACGCCTATTATAATGCCCAGCATGGTGAGAAATGAGCGCATCTTGTTGCCGCGAAGCGCTACGAACGCCATTTTAAGCGCCTGTGTAAACTTCACGCCCCCTCACCCCCCGCGGTGTCGTAATCTATTTTTCCGTCCAGCATATGCACGCGCCTGTCCGCCATGTCGGCTATATTCGGGTCGTGCGTAATAAGCAGTATGCCCTTTCCTTCGCCGTGCAGCTCGGTGAGTATGTTCATTATCTCCCTGCCGGATTTCGAGTCGAGGTTGCCCGTCGGCTCGTCGGCAAGTATCAGCGTCGGCTTTGTGGAAAGAGCCCTCGCTATCGCGACGCGCTGCTGCTGCCCGCCCGACAGTTCGCTGGGTTTGTGCGCCATCCTGTCCTTTAAGCCCACCCTTTCCAGCGACTCCGTAACGCGCTTTTTACGCTCCTGTATGGGCAGCCCCTGATAGATAAGCGGCAGCTCCACGTTCTCGTAAGCCGTAAGCTTGGCGAGCAGGTTGAACTGCTGGAATATGAAACCTATCTCGCGGTTGCGTATCTCGCCGAGTTCCCTTTCAGTATAGTCGTCTATAAGCTGGCCGTTTAGGTAATATTCGCCCTCGTCGGCAAGGTCGAGGCAGCCTATTATGTTCATCAGCGTCGACTTGCCGCTTCCCGAAGGGCCTATTACCGCCACAAACTCACCGTCGCGCATGCTGAGCGTAACGCCGTCCAAAGCGTGCACCTGCGCGTCGCCCATCTGGTATGTCTTTTTTATGTTCCGAAGCTCTATCATGTTACTACTCCGTAGCCGCTGGCGCAGTACCGCCGGCATTGCCGCTGTTCCTGCCGCCGCCGTCCATCCTCTGGCTGAACATGCGCATCTGCTGCTCCTGCAGGCTGAGTTCCTTCACCTGCGGCACGGCCACCTGATCGCCCTCCGCAAGCCCTTCGATTATCTCGACGTTCACGCCGTCCGTGACGCCCGTTTTCACCTTGTGCGTAGCGGGCGTGTAGTCAAGGTCCTTATTTACGTCCTTGCCCAACACCACGTATTTTTCGCCGTTTATTACCTGAATAGCTTCTATGGGTATGTACAGCGCATTTTGCGCGGTGCGGGAGACTATCTCCACGTCCGCGCTCATGCCGAGCATTACGCCTTCGACGCTGTCAAGCTCAAGCGTCGCGGTATATTTCGTAACGTTGTTTTGCGATACGCCTATGGGGTCTATCTTTTTAACCGTGCCTGTAAACCGCTTCTCGGGCAATGCGTCGAACGTAATCGTCGCCTGCTGGCCTATTTCTATATCCGCGATGTCAAGCTCGTCTATCTCCACGTCTATCTTCACCTGCTCTACGCTCTTTATCGTAAACAGCTTGGAGCCCGCCTGCACAACCTGGTCCGGGCTGAGCTGCAGCCCCGAAACTACGCCGTCCGTGCCCGCCTTGACGGTAAGCGCCGCAATGTCGCGCTCCGCGTCCTTAAGGTCGTCATAGATCTGTCGCCGCTGCTCTATCTTTTCGTACAGCTCAGGCGAAAGAACGTCTCCGTCGAGATGAAAGAGGTTGCCGCCGCGCGAAACTTCGTCGCCCTGTTCTTCGTACACCTTATCCACGACGCCGCACTTGCCTATTATATGCACGGGGCTTGCCACCTCTATCACGGCTTCGCCCAAGCTTGCGCCGTCCGGCGAGGTGACCGTAGCCATGTCTCCCGCGTTCAAATCGCCCTTGTCAAACCTTACGGTCATCTCCGAAGCTGCCATGTCTATTTTTACGACTTCTCCCAACACGCTCTTGGAGCCGGACGTTACCGTAAGCTCCTGCCCCTGTATTATATCCTCGTTATATGGCACCGTTACCTGCAGCAGATCGTCTGGGCTGACTATCGCAAGCGCTCCAAATCTGTCCATTACTGCGTCCACATTGTCGCCGTCCTTGGCATACACTGTCATTACAGTGCCTTTAACGGGCGACTTTATATATTCGCTGCCTCCCGTGCCGCGCAGCATGCCTATGGACATGTCAAGCTCGTCAAGCTGCGACTTCAGTGAATCGCGCCGCGCTTTAAGCTCGTCGTTTTTGAACACGGCTATGACGTCGTCCGCAGACACCACGTCTCCGTTCTCGGCGTTTGCTTCGACTACGGTGCCGGCCGCCGCGGCATACACGCTTTCATCGTTCAAGGGCTCCACTGTGCCCGCGCCTTTAACCTTGACTTCTATGTTGCCACGCTTGACGTCCACGATGTCGTACGTCGTCTTCTCGCTCTGCTCCTTGTTTATGCGCATCTGCACATACCCCAGCACGAGCAGCCCGGCTATTACAACCACCGCCGCAATTGCTATTATCCTTTTTTTGCTCTTCTTCTTTTTCATATGAGAAATTACGCGCCTCCGAAAAAATAAAAATCAACGTTAGCAACGGTTATATATACACAATTATAGCCCTATATAAAACCGTTATTCTTAGGACGTGTTCGATGCCGTTATTCTAGCAGATTATTATCCGCGCAATGTACGTGTTAGCGAATACTTAACAAATTATTAACAAGTAATGCAAGCTGTAAGTTATGCCGCCTTGATGCGCCTATTTTATATACCATACTTCATACGCGACCTGTCAAAGAACAAATCGCATTGGGGAGGGTAGAACGTGAATACAATGAAAAGCGCAAGAATTCCGATGACTATAACCGCCGCAGCTGTATTTACACCCCAAAAAGTCTTACGGCTTTTTGGGGACCCCGTATTAAAGCCCGGGCCCGAAAGGCGGAGCCGGGACGTTGTAAGCTTATACGCCGTATACTGCCCCAGCGCGGCCGTCAAAAACGTGTTAACTATGTCTAACACATTGGTGTCTTCCACAAACCGGCTGTAAATATAATATGCCGCTAGCATAAATACGGGCATGACAATAAGCGCAGCGGCGTGTGAAAACACGAAATTGGAAAACTCCCTTCCCGCAATAAAATAGAGTATGACATACCAGATGATAGCGGGCATGAAAAACAGCTTTGCGTGCTCCCATGGGCTCTCGTTGACAGGCGCAAGGACTGCCGTAAAACCGGTACGCAATACGTCGCTGTATAAAAAATGCCACCCCGACGCCAATCCGAATACTGCAAATACACCGACGACGCTCCATACCTTAAGCTTCTTTTTTGCGTCCATGGGCCTGCTCCATAAAATCGTACTACGATTAGTATATTTCAATCATGCCGGTTCTATTAATTAGCCCTCACGCTATATAAGCACTTCCAGCGCGTCAAGCACGCTGGCGGCTCCGTGTACACTCATTCCCTCGGGTATGCTTAAGCTCTCTTGTTCACTGCAATGTCAATGCATGATAACGCTTCATCAATTCGGCAACGCAACTACTATCGGTGGTTTCCTTTATGGGCATTCCGTATGCTTGCATCACAGCGCGGTCGTTATACCAGTGTGCCCGACGCAGTTCGGGCGGCATTGTCACTTCATCGTATAGATCGGCAAGGGAACAATCGGGATACAATGCTCTTGCGTCAAGAATAGCTTTTGCACTCCGCTCAATGTTTGCCTTTTGTGCATCTGTCGGTGTTGGCCATGGGAAGTTGTTATATACAATATTCGCCGAATACCGGTAATCGCTTTTGATTCGCCCACATACAGCCCGTACCCAAGAGTTATGTACATTTGACATAAGAATTCCAAATTGATAAAGTGTTGCATCTGGAATAAGCAAATTGGAATCCCCACAAATGATTTCAGGTTCGATAAAACCCATTGGGATATACCGTCTGTTTTCTGATGAGTGGCGGGGGATAATAATATACTTTGATTCAGGTTGCCGAATTTCTCCAAAAAGATACGGTATTTGTGCAAGCTTTCTTGTTGCTTCTCTATCACTGTTTTCACGCATATTCTTAACCGCAGTAATGGCATCCATGACTGGGGGTACCTTCTTAATTTCAGCGGGCGATATATTTTTTAACCATAGACACCATCTCACTTTATTGTGGAGAAATTCTGTAGCACCTAAAAATAAACGAAATATATTTACTGTCGATGGATATGCAGCAACAATTTCATTTTTCTTTTCCTCAGTATAATCACTGAGATAGCCACCATCATTAGGCATACTTCCAAACACAACTGGTTGAACAGGGCAGATTGGCTTTTTCCTGCTGGTGATCAGTATGTTTGGTCCATCAAGCAAATAAGCATTTATATTTTTGACAAATTGATATCTGTCACCAGTATAAAGCGTTTTTTTAGCTTTGCAGTTTAATGAAGCAAAACCTATAATAACGCAATGTACATGTGCTTTTATCCTTGCCTCGCTATCCCAGCGAAAAGTTCTATGTGCAAATATAATCTGTATTTCATTTTTAAGCAATTGTTTCCACAAGATAGGGACTTGTTCGCCTTGTGCTATAGAATTCGTCGAAACAAGTGCAGCACGAATGCCCGTATTCTTCACGATATCCGCTGCTTTTTTATACCAACCTGAAACATAATCCAAATTGCCATAATCTCTCATATTAGCAAATACATTTGCTAAATCTTCCTTTTGTGCTACGCTCATCAACCTTGCCCCCACAAACGGCGGGTTCCCCATGATATAATTCAATTTGTCCTTAGAAACAACGTCTTCCCAGTCGATTCGCAGGGCATTGCCTTCCACGATATTGACATAGCTTTTCAAAGGCAGAAAATCAAGGTTCATGTGAACAATATCCTCTGTCTGCTTCATCATTTGACTCTCTGCAATCCACAAAGCGGTTTTGGCAACAGAAACAGCAAAATCGTTTATTTAAATGCCGTAAAACTGCCCGATAGATACCTTTATCGGATTTATTTGGTCTATCATACCAATGGCAATTTGTCCGGGTGAAATCCTTTCTTTTTCGCTCTTTATTTTTGCTGTACGCGAATCAAGCAGCAACCTTATAACTTCATTTTCTAAACGTCGTAAGGAAAGGTATGTTTCCGTAAGAAAGTTTCCGCTACCACAAGCGGGGTCAAGAAACACAAGCCCGGCCAGCTTTGTCTGAAAAGCTTGTAGTCGCGCTGTAAGCGTTCTTGCAACAGTGATGTCTTTGATATCTGCAAGTTCCTTTCGCAGATCATCAAGGAACAACGGATCGATCACTTTATGAATGTTTTCAATCGACGTGTAGTGCATTCCTCCGCTTCGTCGCGTTTCGGGGTTTAGTGTGCTTTCAAATACAGCTCCGAAAATAGTAGGGCTAATCTGGCTCCAGTTAAAATCCTCACTGGCTTTCGATAACAATAGATCGAATATCTCTTTGTTTAATTGAGGGATTTCTATATCTTCATCTGAAAACAAGCCGCCGTTGACATAAGGAAACGCTGCTAAATCTTCGTCCATATATGGATCGCGATTTTTTTCCTCTGTATCAAGTACATGAAACAGGTCAATAAGAGCACGCCGAGCATTTTTTTCGCCCCTGTCGCGTAAATAGTCATGAAACATGTTGTGTTTGCCAAATATACCTGCATCCTCGGCATACAGACAGAAAACAAGACGCACACAAAGCATATTAAGGCTTTTTAGCGATCGCTCGTTCGTCGGGTCCTTATATTGCTTTAAAAAAGCATCGTATAATCGCCCTACAAGCTCACCGGCTTTTACCGAGACTTCCATTTCCTTCCTAATATTGCTATCCCCCGTATCAACAAGGAAATTCAGCCTGTAATATTCGTCGGGTAAATTCTCAAGTAGTATTTCTTCCGGCTCGCCTGTTGGCTTTTCCATATCATAAACGAGGAAGCTGCTGAAATTACAGGTAACAATCCAGCGAGGACGTTGCGAATAAGGTAGTTCCGATGCATAGCGTTTTGCCTGTTGAAAGGGATTTAAAAATGAACCATCTGATTGCTTGATTGGCTTTTTCAAGTCCTTGTCCAAACTCTTTTGTTCAATAAGAACATGCGTAGCAGCAATATTACCATCAATAAAACTTGTATGGTCAAGATGAACCTGATCTTCAAAATGAATAAACTCTTGAGGTTTTTCTATGCCATATACATCATGCAATAAACTAAGCCAAAACGCCTGGCTTTCTCCTTTTTCGTATCCTTTTCCTTTCCAGAAGGCAGCAAATTCCATAGCAGCTTTTCTTTGCTCCATATCTGTCATTGACTTTTCCTCCTGAATTATGGCATATCCTTTTGTAAGATATTATATATTAAAGTACGTGTGTATCAATAACCATAGAAAAGATAAGGTCAAATATTTCTATTATAATATAAGCATTATATAAGCACCTATATAAGTATTTCCAGCGCATCGAACACGCTGGCGGCTCCGTGTACACTCATTCCCTCGGGTATGCTTAAGCCTTTTAAATTCGTCTTGGGTATTACTGCGTTCTTAAAGCCCATCTTAACACACTCCAAAAGCCGCTTTTCAATCTGCGATACCGCCCTCACTTCGCCCGTCAGTCCTACCTCTCCCATAGCTACAGTATCGCTTATCGGCTTGTCCCGGAAGCTTGATACTATGCTCGCCGCCATAGCGAGATCCGCAGCCGGTTCCGTGAGCCGGAGCCCTCCCGCAACGTTGAGGTATACGTCCTGGTTATAGAGCTTTAGGCCTATGCGCTTTTCGAGCACCGCTATAATCAGCGCCATCCTGTTGTAGTCGAGCCCCGCGCCCATGCGCCTCGGCATCTGGAACGACGTGGCCGACACGAGGGCCTGTATTTCGAGCAGCATGGGCCGCGTGCCCTCCATCGCCGGGTAAACGCACGAGCCGGAAGCGTCTTTCGCGCGCTCGCCCAGCAGCACCTCCGAAGGGTTTTTAACCTCCTTCATGCCGTCCTCGCGCATGTCGAAAACGCCTATCTCGTTAGTCGAGCCGAACCTGTTTTTAACGGCGCGCAGTATCCTGAACGTACCCTGCCGCTCGCCCTCGAAGTACAGCACCGTGTCCACCATATGTTCAAGCAGCCGCGGCCCCGCTATAGCGCCTTCCTTGGTGACGTGCCCTATTATGAATACTGCCGCGCCGCTCGTCTTTGCCTCTCTCGTGAACTGTGACGCGCATTCCTTTATCTGGCTTACGCTGCCCGCCGAAGGCGCCAGCCTTGACGAGTACATAGACTGTATCGAATCGACTACCACAAAGTCGGGGGATGTTTCTCTCATACGCTGTATGCAGTTCGTTATCTCCGTTTCCGCAAGCATCAATATGTCTCCGCTTGCGCCCAGCCTGCCCGCGCGCAGCCTCACCTGGCGCAGCGATTCCTCGCCGGATATGTAAAGCACCTTCCTGCCCTGCCTCGCGAGCGAGTCGGCCACCTGCAGCAGCAGCGTCGATTTGCCTATGCCCGGTTCGCCGCCCGCCAGCACTACCGAGCCTTCCACTATGCCCGACCCTAAGACGCGGTCAAGCTCGGCAAAGCCGGTTGGCCACCTGTCCGAAATTTCAAGCGACACGTCTTTTAAATATACCGCGGCTTCACCCGCGGGAACGCTCTTTGCGCCTTTTGCGGGCGCAAGCACCTGCGTTTCCTCCAGCGTGTTCCAGGACCTGCACGACGGGCATTGCCCCAGCCATTTCGCGCTTTCGTAGCCGCACTCGCCGCATATGAAAACGGTCTTGTCTTTAGCCATCCAAGCCTCCCCCAATTATTCTATACGACAATATTATACGTTTTGGGACGTTTGCACAATAGCGGGGAAATATAGCAAAAGCTTCGGAGAATCCCCGAAGCTTTTTAAAGATTAAAAGATGGGTTTATACACCCCATCAAGCCTCACGTCTTGCTGGGGACCCCGTATACACACCCCAAAAAGCTTTATGGCTTTTTGGGGACCCCGTATTAATCTTTATATTACAAGGTCTATGTGGTGTATCGTGCCGGCGCTTCCGTCTTCGCGAATGAACACCGAGCTTGACTTCATCTCGCCGTGTTCGCCCGCTTCGTCCTTCATTTCAAACTGCGTTCCAGTTTCGTTCAGGTAAATTGCGCCTACCCCTAAGTCCCCCAGCTTGAACGTCATCTTCTGGCCGTCCTGAGAGGTGGTAAGCACCGAAAGCTTGCTGAACACTTCGTCGTTCTCGTCTATCCATCCGTTGCCGTCGCCGTCGTAAGCGCGAAGCTCCTCAAAGCCGTTGCCCTTGGTCGGCCCGAAAAGCTCGCTGCCTTTATTTACAACGCCGTCTTCGTTTTTATCGAGCGCCAGGAATCCGCCGCCCTTCTCCGGCATCGAAATATTCTCGTCCTTGCCGTCGGAATCAATGTCAAATGCCGCTTTTATTCGGCTGAACTTGGGCAAGCCCGTCCTGCCGAACACTATTACGAGCGGATCGACTTTTGTACCGCCCACCTGTGCGTTTACGTAATACTTGCTTACATATTCCCGGGACATGATGAATTCCAGATTGAATGCTACGGAGCGTCCGTCGGAAGTAGTCACCGTTCCGGAAGCACTGAATTGCAGGTTCTCGGATTCTTTTGTCACTTCTTTAAACTCATAGACGAGTCCCCAGCTATCCCTTGGCTGCGCGACTTTTACATCCTTGCCCGAAACGTTGTATATAGGCAGTCCGGAATCAATGTTTATCTTCGGGGACCGCAGCCTGTAGGTCTTTCCGGTAAGCTGATACAGAAAATCCTCGATTAGCTTCAGCTTTATCTCGTTTTCTTCGCTTCCCGCAACCTCCCCGTCAAAGTTGAAACGAACCTGTCCGGGTGCTATATCCGTATCCGAACCAATGTCCAGGACGAACGCCGGGTCTTCCGCTAAGTTTTCGCCGTTTGAAAATACTCCAAGCTTCTGCGAAACTTCCTTGCTTGACTCGATTGTATGCGTACTCTTAGTTTGAATGCTTGCGTCTGCAATTTTCATATCGGATCCCTCCAAAAAAACGGCTTCGTCAATCCTTGACACCGATAAAAAATATACCTCATATATAGTATCGGGAAATAAAAACTTAACTTTAGCTTTTTTTTTATTTTTTTTTTGATATTATTTTGATAATATAATAAAAAGGCGATAATGCTGATAATACTGAAAGTTTCACAGTCAATATAAAAAGAGCCGCTTTTTGCGGTTCAGGCTGCTGACAAACTTCCTATCTGAAGAGTAAAAGAAAAATAAAAATTAAAACCCGAATATTAACATGCCCTTCATCTGGACTCTGTCAGTGAAGGGCGAATATTTATTCATAGAATTCTCGCAGAAGCGCCCAGCCGCCCGTATCTTAGGTACAGGCGGCTGGGCAAGACCCGATGACAAACATTAGTTTGTCATCGGTTTGAGCCGCTTTTTGCGGCTCTAGTATATGTTGTTTTGCGGCAATAGTTTATTCTATCAAAATACGTTTTTCGCTTGCATCGGGCGCTTTCTTCGGCAGTGTTACATAGAGTATACCGTCTTCCATCTTTGCGCTTATTTTCTCTTCGTCGATGTCATTAAGCTCAAAGCGCCTTATCATTTCGCCGGTAACTCTCTCTTTTCTCACGTAACCTTTCCTTTCCTCCGTTTTTTCCTCATTCGCCTTTGCCCTTATCGTAAGTATGCCGTTTTCGCAGATAAGCTCAACGTTTTCCTTTTTTACGCCCGGCATTTCAGCCTCGACGACGTAAGCGCCTTCCGTCTCTTTTATATCCGTCTTCATAGCGGGTGCGAAAAATTCCTCGCCGAAAAAGTCGCGCAGTAAGCCAAACGGCCTTTCATATCTTACAAGTGTCATAACTTATAACCTCCTTAACACTCTTATGTTTGATTGTATAGTAGCACATTGGTCAAAGTTAGTCAAAGTCAGTCATATGCCGCCTGGCTTGTGTTCAGCCCGTTTTCCGGCAAGAAGCGCAATCAAATGAACTTACCTTCTCTGACCTTTAAATATGTCATTTTTTCGGAACTTATTGAGAATTTTTAAATTATTAATAAAAAAAATCAATATACGGACTAAAGCGAGCTCGCCTTCAGCTCCTCTGTTCATAATAGTCGTCTGCCTTCACTACCGTTCGGCATTCTCCTTTGTTCACAGAGCCTCCAACTCGCTTCATCACCCGCTGGGTGCGCTCGTCTCCGGCTCCCCTCCAAGGAATGGGCTAGTACATACGAAAGATTTTTTTAGGCTTCCCCTCGAGGGGAATCTGGCAAATGCGAAGCATTTGACTGATGAGGTGTAAAAACGAGACGACTGTGCGTTATACCAATATAAAATTTACTATTTCCACCTCATCCGGCGCTGCAAGCCACCCTAGGCTTTTTTTATTTTCTACCTAACAACAAATCTATTCCATTAGCTTAAGCCGTCTTGCATTCCCGGTAAAATCTGCTCATATAAAAAAGCTCCGGATAATACTCCGCAGCCTCTTTTCTTCATTCTGTTACAGCTCCACAATAAAGCTTTTTATGCGCGCAAGCGCTTCTTTAAGGTTGGCAAGCGACGACGCGTAAGAGCACCTTATATAGTTGCCCATTCCCTCGCCGAACGCCGTGCCGGGCACGCACGCCACTCTCTTCTCGAACAGCAGCCGCTTGCAGAACTCTTCAGCTTCCAGCCCCGTGCTGCTTATATTCGGGAATATGTAGAACGCGCCGAGCGGCTCGAAGCAATGAAGCCCCATTTCGTTGAGCGACGTATACATCAGCTTCCTGCGCCTGTTATATTCCGCAGTCATTCTGCGGACATTGGGAAAGCCGTGGTTGCACTCGTACCGCATCGCCTCTACGCCGGCGTCCTGGCTGAACACCGAAGCGCACAGCATCGAATACTGGTGGATCTTCACCATCGCGTCAATCAGTGGTTTAGGTCCCGCGGCGTACCCGAGGCGAAATCCCGTCATAGCAAACGCCTTTGAAAAGCCGTTTATCACTATTGTGCGCTCCTGCATGCCAGGCAGCGACGCTATCGAGCAGTGCTTGCCGCCGTACGTAAGCTCGCAGTACACCTCGTCGGTTATTACGAGCAGGTCGTGTTCCACTATTATCGGTATTATCTTCTCGTAGTCTTCCCTGGTCATTATAGCGCCCGTAGGGTTGTTGGGGAACGGCACGACAATGGCCTTCGTTCTGCTCGTGATGTTATTAAGCAGGCTTTCCGGCTTAAGCCTGAAGTTTTCCTCTTCCTTTAGCACCATGGGCACCGGTTTCCCGCCCGCGAAGCTCACGCCCGGCATATATGATACGTACGACGGCGCCGGCACGAGCACCTCGTCGCCCGGGTTCATTATCGCGCGGAAGGCAAGGTCGAGCGCCTCGCTCGCCCCTACGGTAACGACTATCTCGTTAAGCGCGTACTCAAGGCCGAAGCGCAGCTCCAGGTATTTTATTATCTCTTTTCTCAAATCCGTTGAGCCGTGATTGGACGTATAATGCGTACGCCCCGATTCAAGAGCATATATTGCGCTTTCGCGTATGTTCCACGGCGTATCAAAATCCGGCTCGCCTACTCCCAGCGATATGCAGTCCTTCATCTCGCTCGCGATATCGAAAAACTTGCGTATGCCCGAAGGCGGCACGTTTTTGACTACGGTCGATATATAGTCTTCCGGTTTCACGGGGAGATCACCAGCCTTTCCTTCTCCTCCTTCTCGGTCATAATAACGCCCAGCTCCTTATACTTGCGCATAATGAAGTGCGTTACTGTGCTTGCGACGCCGTCGAGCACCGCGAGCTTTTCAAACACGAACTGCGATATCTGCTTCATGTTCTGCGCGCGTACTATGACCGCGAGGTCGTACGTCCCCGACATAAGGTATACCGACTTTACCTCGTCGAATTTGTATATCCTCTCGGCAAGGTCGTCATACCCCAGCCCCCGCTTTGGGACAACCTTAACTTCTATGAGCGCTTCCGCATCCTCGGTCTTCGTCTTTTCCCTGTTTATTATTGCAGTGTATTTGACTATTACCTTGTCTTTTTCCAGCTTTTCGACTGCTTTTTTAACGTCCGCCGCAGCCGCGCCTGTCATCGCCGCAATATCTTCGACGGTAGTCTTAGCGTCGTTCTCCAGAATCTCCAGTATCTCTTTTTTGAGTGAATCGCTCATTTGGTTGGTCCCCCTATGGTACTTGTAGCTTTTCCGTGTATTCTACCACCTAATCTACAAGCGAGTCAACGCATAAATGGCGTTTTCTGGCTTGACATTCGATTATATTATAATGCCGGCAGCCCAAGCGAAAAAGCGCCCGGTATTGATATCGCATACAGGAATTTCCGTATGCGTATAGAGTGTATCATTATAAAAATTGTTGTTATTAAGCGAAAGGACGATAAATATGACTGATTACGCGATAACACCCGACAAGGCAAGAGCCGCTGTTTGCGGGCTTTTCTGCCCCTCGTGCACCATTTATATAGGAACGCACGAAGACCCCGAGCGGCTGAAAAGCCTTGCCGGGCATATGGGCGTTCCTGTGAGCGAGCTTGAATGCGACGGCTGCCGCTCCGGGCGGCTTAACATATTCTGCCGTACTCGGTGCAATATGAAAGCGTGCGCCGCTAATAAGGGTATAGAGTTCTGCGGCGAGTGCGGCGAATACCCCTGCAAAGAGCTTACTGACTTCCAGTCCCAGATGCCGCACCGCAAGGAGCTGTGGAACTCGCTTGAGCGCATAAGCGAAGCGGGCTGGGAGACATGGTATGCCGAGATGGAAGCGCTCTATTCATGCGATTGCGGAACGATAAACTCAGCTTACGACATTAAATGCCGCAAGTGCGGCGCCGAGCCGAGCTGCGGGTATGTGAGCCGCTACACTGACGATATACAAAAACACCTTTTCAAGCAGAGCCTGTAGCTGAGTTTTGGATTCATGTGGTTGTACAGGAGGGCTTGCTTGCCTGTATTCCTGCATCGACGCGCCCTTCCCTAGTAAAACTGGGGGTATATTGTGCTAAAGCTCAATCGAGTAGGAGGTAGGTGATTATTTCACCTACCGACCTCTCACACCACCGTACGTACCGTTCGGTATACGGCGGTTCAAATAGGAATTAGTGTACTAATAAATACCTTTCGGTTAT
>JBLNCA010000034.1:0-24416 GCA_050260375.1 Burkholderiales bacterium
CACCTTGGTGCCACCTCACCGATTGGGACTCCCCGGCGAACAAAATTCGTCGGGTTGGGTAAGAGGGGATGCTAATAACGGGCGGGTGCGGAGACCCGCCCCTACAGTAGGCAAGAAGCGACACGTAGCGTAGGTGGGGTCTTTAACCGCCGAAAGAGGAGCGAATAAAGCTGGCGTCCGAAGGACGCCCCTACGGCAAGAGAGAAACTACAAGAGGTCACTCCTTCCGGCACTTCGTACCGCCTCCCGAGTGGACCCTCGGCGGCCAAAGTTCGTTGGGTTGGGTAAGAGGGGAGGCTAATAGCGGGCGGGTGCGGAGACCCGCCCCTACAGTAGGGAAGAAGCGACACGGAGCGTAGGTGGGGTCTTTAACCCCCGAAAGAGGAGCGAATAAAGCTGGCGTCCGAAGGACGCCCCTACGGCAAGAGAGAAACTACAAGAGGTCACTCCTTCCGGCACTTCGTGCCACCACCCGGCCGGGGTTCCCGGCGAAAAGTTCGATGGGGTAGGTTGAGGGAGGCTAATAGCGGGCGGGTGTGGAGACCCGCCCCTACAGTATGCAAGAGGCGTCGGCTCATATAGGGGGATGTTTTGAGCTGTCGGAATGAGGTGCGTGCGAGCGTATACTATCGGCGCTAAAATCGGCAGAAAAGACAAGCTGGCGTCCGAAGGACGCCCCTACGGCAAATAAGAAACTATAAGTACAAGAGACAATAAAAGGAATGCTTATTGCGGGCGGGTGCACAAGCCTTGATTATGATGACTTAATATGATATCGGAAAGTGTATTTATACGCGGGGGTGCTGGCGGAATGAAGCGCTATTGCCGTCTATGCCTCGGTTGAGGCGGATTGCTCTTTTAGTCTCAATGCGTTTTCGTACGCTTCCAGCTTGTCGTTGTACATGGCTTTTACATCGTCGGGCATGTGGGGCAGCATCGAGCCCAGCTTTTTGAGCTCTTCGAGCGTCATGCTGTTAAGGGTTTGCGCGTCAATGCTGAAAAGCCCCGTAAACTCTTTTTTTCTCATACAGACCTCCGTATGCTTTATACCATTTCGGCTATTTCGTATATCAGCCGCTCTGTTTCGTCCCACCCGAGGCACGGGTCGGTTATTGACTGGCCGAACACGCTGCCGCCGACTTCCTGTTTGCCCGATACGAGGTAGCTTTCTATCATGAGGCCTTTAATGATTTTGCATAGCGACGTATCGTACCTGCGGCTCGCGAGCACTTCTTTGGCGATGCGTGGCTGCTCGAAGAAGCGGCGCATGGAATTGGCGTGGTTTGTGTCGACGATTATCGCGGGGTTTGCAAGCCCCATCTCTATATATTTCTTGGCGAGTCGGCTTAAGTCTTCATAGTGGTAGTTGGGAACATTGCGGCCGGTGGGTTCTACGGCGCCGCGCAGTACGGCGTGCGCGAGCGGATTGCCCGAAGTCTCGACCTCCCAGCCGCGGTATAGGAATGTGTGGCTCATCTGCGCGGCTTTTATAGAGTTGAGCATTACGGACAGATCTCCGCTCGTAGGGTTCTTCATGCCGACGGGCGCTTCGACGCCGCTTGCCGTAAGGCGGTGCTGCTGGTTTTCCACGGAGCGGGCTCCTACGGCATGGTAGGCGAGCACGTCAGAGAGGTAGGCGTAGTTTTCGGGATACAGCATCTCGTCGGCGGCGGGCAGCCCGAAGTCGTTTATCGCGCCTATATGAAGGCGGCGTATAGCCTTTATGCCTTTTGCGAGGTTGCTTTCGCCCTCGGGGTCGGGCTGGTGCAGCATGCCTTTGTAGCCTTCGCCCGTCGTGCGCGGCTTGTTGGTATATATTCGCGGTATAATAAGTATCTTGTCGGCAACTTTGGACTGTACGTTTGCCAGACGTGAAAGATATTCGTAGACCGGGTCGGGGTGGTCGGCGGAGCAGGGGCCAATGATAAGCAGGAAACGCTTGTCAGTCCCTTCGAATACGGCGCGTATTTCAGCGTCGCGCTCTGCTTTGATGCGCGCAAGGCGCTCGGGCAAAGGCATCTGAGCTATTATTTCGTCCGGCCCAGGTATCTGGCGTATGTGCTTTAAGTTCATTTCAGTCTTCTTTCTTTCACCCCACCAAGCCTCACGCCTTGTCGGGGACCCCGCAGGTATAATACGTCACAAAAAAGCAGATCTTTTATGCGTTATCGTCTGCTTCCTCATTATACCATCTTACGGGTAAAAGAAAAAGGGAATAATTTAACTGTTTGCGCTGGATCGCTCAGCATCCGGGGCTTAGCGGCAGGCTATGCTTTGCGTATCTGAAAGGGAGAGCGTCATTTTATACGGCGGACGCCCTCCCAAAACGCGTTATACGGCTTTGCAAGATTGGACCAAAGAAAGGTCAGTATCCCGAGAGCTGGCGCACGGTGTCTGTCAGCAGGTCGAGCTCTTCGAATGTGTTGTAAAGGCCTATCGATGCGCGGGCGGCGCTGTTTACGCCGAAGCGCTCAAGCACGGGCTGGGCGCAGTGCTTGCCGGCGCGAATAGCAACGCCTCTTTTGTCAAGCTGTTCCGCTATCATCGCGGCGTCCATGCTTTGAAGCACGAAGGAAACGACGCTTATTTTATCCGCCGCGGTGCCTATTAGCGTAAGTCCGGGTATCCGCGAGAGGCTGCT
This sequence comes from Burkholderiales bacterium, assembly GCA_050260375.1. Classification (GTDB taxonomy): domain Bacteria; phylum Bacillota; class Clostridia; order Christensenellales; family SZUA-584; genus DTFZ01. The sequence continues at coordinate 2,642 of JBLNCA010000034.1, forward strand.
TGTCAGGTAATTGGTAAGCTCCAGCTCGTGAAGGCGTATGCGCTCCATTCCGGCTGAACGCAGGTAGTCCGCCGCGGCGCCGAGTCCCACCGCGCCCGCTATGTTGCCAGTGCCCGCCTCGAACTTGTCGGGCGAACCCATGTAATGCGTCCTTTCAAAGCGCACGCTTCTTATCATCCCTCCGCCGCCCTGGTAAGGCGGCATAGCGGACAGCAATTCTTTTTTGCCGTACAGCACGCCTATGCCTGTCGGGCCGTACATCTTATGGCCGGACAGCACGAAGAAATCGGCGTCAAGCTGCTTTACGTCTATCGGCATGTGGGGTGCGGACTGAGCGCCGTCCACGAGGAACAGCGCGCCGTGCATATGCGCTATGTCGGCCATAGCGCGCACCGGGTTTACCGTCCCCAGCACGTTGGAAACGTGGGTTGCGGCGGCTATGCGCGTGCGCGGCGTGAACATACGCCCGTATTCGCTTAAAATTATCTCGCCCCTGTCGTTTACCGGAGCCGCCTTTATCACCGCGCCCGTGCGCTGCGCAATAATCTGCCAGGGCACGATGTTGGAGTGGTGCTCCATTTCGGTGAGCAGTATCTCGTCGCCTTCGCGCAGGTTCGTACCTCCCCAGCTTGCCGCGACAAGGTTTATCGCTTCTGTCGCGCCCCGTACGAATACTATCTCTTCGCGCGAAGAAGCGCCCAAGAATATCTGCAGTTTTTCGCGCGCCTCCTCGTACGCCCCAGTCGCCTCGCGGGAAAGCTGGTGCGCGCCCCGGTGCACGTTTGAATTTATTTCGCGGTAGTAGCGGCAGACGGCGTCTATCACGCAGTTAGGCTTCTGCGTTGTTGCGGCGTTGTCGAGCCACACAAGCGGGCAGCCGTTCACCCGCCGCCGCAGTATCGGAAAGTCGTCGCGCAGCGCCGGGATGCCGGACTGGCGCGGTTTGTCGGGCGCGTGCGACAGGAAGTAGTATAGCCCGCGCGCGTCCTGCTCCATACGCTCGCCGCCGGGGGGAGATAAGTAAGAGCCGAAATTCAATGGCTTTAAGTCCTCCTCCCAGTACATGCGGTTAAGAGCGCCGCTTAATTCTTTTTCCATGTCCTGCGGGCGCCAGCCCTGCATAAAGTTATCTGTAATCATAGTAGTTTCCCACCTCGACATCCTCCAGCATTGCGAGAGCGTCGTCGGCAAGTACGGCTACCGAGAAGTAGAGGCTTAAGATGTAGGATGCTATTCCTCTGTTGTCTATGCCTGCGAATTTTATCGAGAGGCTGGGGATATCCGTTTCGTCGGGTATGCCCGGCTGGTGCAGGCCAATTACGCCCTGCTCTTTTTCGCCTACGCGCATAAGCAGTATATTCGTCCTGCCGCCTGCCGCCTTAGCGAAGGATTTGCCGCCCACGAACAGCTTGTCGCATGGCACTATTGGCACTCCTCTCCACGTAATGAACGGGGAGCCGAACATATTGATTACTACGGGGGGAACGCCTCTGCACGTGCATTCCCTGCCGAAAGCCGCTATGGCTTTGGGATGCGCGAGGAAGAAGGCCGGTTTTTTCCACACTTTCGCAAGCAGTTCGTCCATATCGTCGGGCGTGGGGGAACCGTGCCGGGAGCGCACTATCATGTCGGGCGAGACGTTGTTTACCAGCCCGAACTCGCTGTCGTTTATTATCTCGCATTCCTGGCGTTCTTTCATCGCTTCAATAGTAAGCCTCATCTGTTCATTCTTCTGGTCTATGGGCTTGTTGAAGATATCCGTTACGTTGATATTCAGGCGCAGTATAGTCTGCACAAGGCTGAGCATGTATTCCCGTGGCTCTTCCTCGTATTCGGGAAACGTTTGGGTTATCATGTCTTCGTTTATATGCATGTAATTTGCAGCTATCAGTTTTTCTCCGTATTCGTTCATCTCTTCCATGCAGGGAGTCTTTTTTATACGGTTTACCCGGTAAATGCCCGCCTCCACGGGCACCCACGGCAGGAACCGCAGCAGCCAGCGCGGGGTGATGCTATCCATCATCGGCACGGATTTGGTCGTATGTGAAAGCCGCCTTGCGGCATTAGGGTTTAAGCTTAATTGGCTCATTGTTATATCGGGTCTGTCCATTATTACACCTTCTTTATTTGTTTCTGATTCAAGTATAAGGACGCGCCTTCCCGTGCTGTTTGTTGCGGGATATATGCAGTCCTCATTTACTATATGAATTATGGGCGGCGTTAGTGAAGGAGGAAAGAGACATAGTGCCGGACAGCCTGTTAAATGCGGTTACAGGGCGGCAGGAGAGGCAAAGGCACTCTGATTGGGTAATACACCTCATTCGCTTCGCGCCACCTTCCTCTGTTCATAATAGTCGCCTGCCTCACTATCGTTCGGCATTCTTCTTTGCTCACAGAGCCTCCGACTCGCTTCATCACCCACTGGGTGCGCTCGTCTTCGGCTCCCCTCAAGGGGAAGGCTTGAATTCTGTTAGGAAAATGCGTAGGCAGGCGTTCGAAGAACGCATCTACGCAGATAAGGAGTGTTCGCAGGATGCAGATGCATACGGGCGGGCATACCCTTTCAGGGCACACGGCGGAGACCCGCCCCTACGGGAGTAAGCAGCTTTGAGCGTGAATTTTTAGGAAAGCGTGTAGGCGGGCGTTCGAAGAACGCCCCTACGCGGATAAGAAACGTTTGCAGAATGCAAATACATACGGGTGGGCATACCTTTCAGGGCACACGGCGGAAACCCGCCCCTACGGGAGTAAGCAGCTTTGAGCGTGAATTCTTAGGAAAGCGTGTAGGCGGGCGTTCGAAGAACGACCCTACGCGGTAAGGAGTGTTTGCAGGATGCAGATGCATACAGGCGGGCATACCCTTTCAGGGCACATGGCGGAGACCCGCCCCTACGGGAGTAAGCAGCTTTGAGCGTGAATTCTTAGGAGAGCGTGTAGGCGGGCGTTAGAAGAACGCCCCTACGCGAATAAGGAACGTTTGCAGGATGCAAATGCATACGGGCGGGCATACCCTTTCAGGGCACACGGCGGAAACCCGCCCCTACGGACGGTATAGCAACATTGGTGTATGTAGGGGTGGTCTTTGACCGCCGGAATATCGAATAGGCAGAGTAAGCTTGGTATTACGTCGCGTAAAAAGTGGAACAAAATACTATTCTGTGATGATTTATGTAAAAAATATATTGACTTTACACACCAATTTATGTATTATATGTTTATTGATGTATTAATAACAAAGTCTCTGGCAGGTTGCGAGATTTGCCGGGGCGATAATATAAAGAATGAGTGGTAGTATGATTAGAGGAATATCTGATTTAAGTTACAATGACGCTAAAAGACTGATAATAGCAATTATCGAACGAATGAAGGATGAAGAGGAAGCGCTGCTGAAGGAATCGGAGGAAAAGAAAATTACAATACTGCAGTGCGAGTACAAAAAAAGGCTGCTTAAAGAACAACAGGAGCAAAAGGAGAACGACAAGGTAATAGAAGAGTGCAACAGAAGGATGGATGAGATAGAAGGGGAGCTTTTTGCGCTGGCGGACAGGAGGAATTATTTCGAGATACAGCTTGAGATGCTGGGCGCAAGGAAAGAGGCTTAACATAAAGCCCGTACGGGGTTAAGGCCGCCGTATTTAGGAATCAGTTATATAATGAGTTAACGTCATCTGAATATGTGAAACAAAACCGCTGTTATGCGGTTTTTTTTACGGGGTCCCCAAAAAGTCGTGAGGCTTTTTGGGGTGAATTATATGCGCCGTTAAAAGCCGGGTGGTGAAAGAATATGAGGATGGAAGGGAAGGCGGCCACGCAGCACGGGAAGAGGCGGCAGCTTAATAAGAAGATATATGAGCACCTTATCAGTCCCCACACTGGATTGTAAGGATAAAAAGCAGGTCGGTAATCCAGTGTAAGGACAGCTTTCCTGACTGAGGCCCTCGGCGAACAGGGGTCGTTGGAGTGGGTAAAGGGGAAAGACGAATATTGTGAATGGCGGTTATGGGAATACGCGGGCCGACTTCATGGTATTTTCTGTTTCGGAAAAGGGACAATATACTTTGAGCAGATAATAAATAGGAGAAAACGATGGGCAATAAAATCGTGGAAGGGCTTTCATACATAACGAGGAAAACGCAGCAAATAAGGCCCGATATCTATATGCTGGATTTACGGGCGGTCAACGCGTATATGCTGAAAACAGGCGGCGAGGCGTGGCTGCTTGTCGATACGGGACTCGAGAACTCAAGCGAATTCATTATTGACGAAGCGCTGAAGATATTCGGCGAGCGCTCGAGGCCGGAGGCGATAATATTAACGCACGGGCATTTTGACCATGTGGGCTCGCTTAAAGCGCTCACGAAGCATTGGGACGTGCCCGTCTATATTCACGAAAACGAACTGCCGTATATAACCGGGCAAAAGGACTATCCTCTGCCCGACGATACTAAAGGCGGCGGGCTTATAACGCGCATGTCCGATACGTTCCCGCACACGGCAATAGACGTAGGGCATTACGCCAATGCACTGCCAAAAGACAATTCGATACCGTATTCCGGCCAATGGAAGTGGATATTTTCGCCGGGCCACAGCGAAGGGCACGTCTCATTATTCAGGGAGTCCGACAGGACGCTGATAGCGGGAGACGCGATATCCACCGTAAAGCAGGGTTCGCTGTGGTCGGTGATAGCGCAGAGCGGGACTATATGCGGGCCGCCGGAATACCTGACCGAGGATTTTGACAAGGCACGAGAGTCGATGGAAATGCTGCTCAGCCTTGATCCCGTATTGCTGCTTCCGAGCCACGGCAGACCGGTGGAAGCCGCCGACCTGAAAGCGAAAAGCCAGTATGCCGCAACGGATGAACGGGAAAGCGCATATTCGCCGTCCGAAAGCCGCGAGACCTGACGATACAGGCAAAAAAACATGAGTGATTTTGAGTTGTTTTATAATTGATAATGGCACTGTGAGAAAGTCAGGTGCGGGTAACGGGCAGACAAAACGCACCAGTGCAGGTGCGGGAAGCGTCGCGGGGTGCGGTGCGGTCTGCGGTTTGGTATGAAAGCCTTAAAGGGCTTTTTTGATTTGCATAAAAAAAGCGGGAGGCGGCTATGGAGATATTGATTGGCGCGGCTGCGGGAATCGCCGCGGCGGCTGTCTGCGTGTCGTTTTATTTGAAAGGGAAAAGGGACGGCATGAAGCGCAGGGAAGCGGAGGTAGCGGCGCCGGGCGAACGCGGAGAAGACAAGGGCGGCGAGCTTATGAGAAAGTATGAGCTCATTATGGGCTACGACCCGTACGAAGCGGCCGGCAAGCGGGAGACATACAAAAGCGGTTATGGAGAAGGATTATGAAGACATTGGCATGGCGGCAGTATGAGCAGGGCGTCGATTACAAGACGCGGATAGGGCTTTACAACACGGTGGATCTGAATGAGAGGTTTTTCGCGGGGGATCAGTGGGCGGGCATACCGCACGAAGGTCTGCCGACTCCGGTCGTGAATTTCATAAGGTACGCTTCGGCGTGGAAGATAGCGGCGGTGACGGACAGGCGGTTGAAGATGTCGTTCTTCGCGGAGGGCGTAAACGACGGGGAGGATATAAGCGTATACGCGCGGCAGATATCCGAGTATTGCGATATGCTGTGGGAGCGCTTAAAGATGGACTACCTGACGAAGGAAGGCTTAAAGCAGGCGGCCATAACGGGCGATTACATACAGTACTTCTATTGGGATCCTGACATAAGGACGGGGCAAGCGCTGACCGGCGATATCAATACGCTGCTCATTGACAACGTGAACTACTATCCGGGCAATCCTAACACGCCCGACGTGCAGAGCCAGCCGTACATTATAATAGCGTTTCGCGAGCTGCTTGAAAAGGTGAGGGAAGAGGCCAAAAAGAACGGCTGCGAAAACATAGAAGATATAGTATCCGACGAGGACAACGAGTATATGTCGGGCGACAGGGGAAAGATCGAGCTCGAGGACGCCGGAAAATGCAACGTGCTGCTGAAAATGTACAAGAAGGATGGGCGCGTATGGTGCGAGAAGTCTGTGCGCGGAGCAATAGTGCAGCCCGAGAAGGACACGGGGCTTACGCGCTATCCGGTGGCGATGATGAATTGGGACACGCGCAAGAACTGCTGTCACGGGACGGCGGAAGTGACGGGGCTGATACCCAACCAGGTGTTTATCAACAAGATACTTGCGCTTGCTCAACTGGGGCAGGTGCAGACGAGCTTCCCGAAGGTGATATACGACAGGACGCGCATCAGGGAATGGACCAACAGGGTAGCGGGAGCCATCGCGGTGAACGGCGATATAGGCGGAGCGGCACAGTACCTCTCGCCGCCGGTTACCTCCTACGACGCGTGGAGAGGACTCGACGTAACGCTGCAGACCACGATGCGCATGATGGGCGCGAACGACGTGACGCTGGGAAACATAAGGAACCCCGACAACACGTCCGCGTTTATAGCGACGCGGGACGCCGCGATGGTGCCGCTGCAATCGCAGCAGGAGAGGTTCTATTCGTTCATTGAGGACGTAGGGCTAATATGGTTCGACTTTATAAAGAACTATTACAGGGCGGGCAGGATGATACCGGTAATGGACAACGGACAGAGGGTGTTTGTGCCGATACCCGAAGGCGAGCTTGAAAGGTTTACGATGAACCTGCGTGTGGACGTAGGGCCGTCCTCTATGTGGAGCGAGATACAGGTGCTGCAGACGCTCGACAACCTGCTGCGCGGCGGCAAGATAAGCTTTAAGCAGTACCTTGAGCGCATGCCGGACGGGCATATTCCTATGAAAGACGAACTGCTGGCAGAATTGCTCCAGCAGGAAGGCGGACAGGAGGGATCACTTCCAGGCACCGCCGGTTCAGAGCCTGCCGCTTCATCCGAAGGCGGAGGCATACAGCAGACGCAGGCACGGCCGGTTGAAGCTCAGGAGGAAGCGGCAGGGCAGATAGTAAAGATTTTGCAGGCGCTGGCGCAGACCGGAAAGATACCTGCGGAGGCGGCGGAGGCGGCAGAGCAGCTTGCCCAAGGGGAGCGGACGCGGCAGCGATACTTAATGCGCTTAAAATAGCTGCGGAAAAGGGGCAGATACCCGAAGAAGCGGTGAAGGCCATAATGGAGGCGGTGCAGGGAGGGGTTTCCATTCCGGCAAATGTTGATTAACAATGATTGATACCTCCCCCGAAGGTGGAGGCTTAGGATAGCAAGCATAGCGGGATGTATGAAGCCCCTTCCGTCAGGCGCTGACGGTGCAGCGCCTGCCACCTCCCCCAAGGGTGGAGGCTTAGGATAGCGAGCATATCGAGATGTATGAAACCCCTTTCGTCAGGCGCTGACGCAGCGCCTGCCACCTCCCCCAAAGGTGGAGGCTGGATAAATGCATTGTGCATGATATTTAATAAATAAAGTGCATGTATTCACAGCGTTGCATATAATGTAGTAGCGCAAAAGAAAAAACATGGATATGAGGTGTAATATGACGACTGAACAGAGCGAACGCCTGTCGAGAATAGAGGATAATATAGACCGTTTGAAAGAGGAGATGGGTAAATTTTGCAACGCACTTACTGAAGCAAACGGAGACATTGAAAAGCTGGACGTCACGCTGAACGGAAAGATTGACAAACTGGATACACAGATGAGCGGAAAGTTCGGCGTGGTCGAACAGAGGTTCGCGGGGCTGGAAGATAAGATAGACCAGATAGTCAGAAACACCTCCAGGAAGGAAGAAAACAAGGTAAATTTGTATATCGCCGTAATAGCGGCTGTGATTGGAGGAGTATTCGGAGCGCTGTCTAGGTTTTTCTAAGGCAAGGCTCAGCGAAAGCCTCTGTGTTATGTTGGTCCCGGCCCATGAATAAAGCGCCGGTTAATGATAAGGGGACTGCTGCAATAGGCAGTCTCTTTTTTGTGGAAAAAAGTTGGCGTTTTAAGGTAGCCGTATTCTATTGTCCGGCGCATAATTGTTCTTTTTCATTCTGTTAATTAAGTGCCGGGAAGGCGGGCGTCCGGAGGCCCGCCCCTACGGCGGAGAAGAATCGGACAAAGGCATCCAATACAAAACAAGCGGGCGTTGATAAGGACAGCACCTGCGGCGGTGGCAGTTCCAAGAATGCGTACCCGCTTCGGGGAATCGCATTATAAAACATATATTCCGAAAGGAGGATTGACTATGTTTGATACGGCCCAACCACAGGCCGGCGAACCGGCAAACCAGCCGGCGATAGAAGACGCCGATCAAGAGACCGGCAAAGAAAGCCGCTCCTTAAGCGACGGCTTGGGAGACGGCGGGGAAGCTGCGGCGGACGAGCCTTTTTTGACCGTCCGGTACAACAAGGAGCAAAAGCCTCTTTCATATCAGGAGGCAATAGAGTATGCCCAGAAGGGCATGAATTACGACAAGCTTCAGGGCCGTTTGAAGGAGATGGCCGAAAAGCTGTCCGAATACGAAACCGGGTTGCGCAAGGACGACAGCGAGGAGGAAAAGCAGGCGCTTGTGGACGCGCAGCTTGAAAGCTTTATGCGCCGTTATCCGGGGGTTGACCCGAGAAAGCTGCCTGCAAGCGTGCTGGACGCGTGGAAACAGGGAGTGCCGCTTTTGGAAGCGTACCTTGAGCACCAGACGTTGCAACTCAGCGCCAGGATAAAGGAGATGGAAAGGGCCGCGGCGCAGGCTGAGGTTAACCGGGCGAACGCGGCGGCGAGCATGGGCAGCGCGGCAAGCTCCGGTAGTACGAGAGGAAAGCAGCTGTCCGAGGAGGCGATAAGGAACATGACTCCCGAGGAACTGGACAAAAACCACGAGCGTATTTGGGCGTATCTGACAAAATCATAAGGAGGGTATGAATTGGCATACGAAAGTTTCAGGCCGGAAATACTGGCCAAAGAGCTGATGACGGACAGGGGCAGGGACTGCGTATTCAAAAACCTGTGCTATAAAGGGCCCATCATCGGCGAGATCACAAAGAAGGGCGATGTGCTGCACATCGCGGGCGTCGGGCGGCCGACGGTTAAGGACTACAACCCCTCAACTCCGCTCGAACTCGAGACGAAGACGAGCTATAACCAGGACCTGCATATAAGCCAGGCGAAATACGTGAACGTCGAAGTCGAGAGGATAGACGGTTTTCAGGCGCAGGGCGAGGTGTTCGGCGTCGAGGTGAGGGAGGCAAAAAAAGCGCTCGCGCAGGCGCTGGACGAGTATATCGCGGGCTTTTACAATCAGGCCGGCAGGACTATAGCCAACAACAGCTGCACATCGGCTAACATACTGCAGACGCTGGCTGCCGCAGAGGAGGCGCTGCTCGAAGCGGACGTGCCGTTTGAGGAAGAGAAGTCCCTTGTTATATCGCCTGCCGTGTACACAAAGCTGGTGCTCGGCAAGATAATGTTCCAGCAGGCGAACGCGGACGTGTTTACGAAAGGCTTTAAAGGGAGCTTTTTGAACTTTAATGTGTACGTTTCGAACTCGATAAAGAAAGAAGCGGACGGCACTTACCATTGCATGGCGTTCTCGAGGCAGGCGATAGCGCTCGCCGAGCAGATACCCGCGAGCATGATAGAGCGCTACAAGCCCGAGAAGAAATTTTCCGACGCGTTTAAGGTGCTGCACCTTTACGGCGGCACTGTGATACGGCCGGGCGAGCTTTTTACCATCGACATTAAGCCCGTGCCGGAGACGGCGTAAGGGAGGTGCTAAAGTATGGCGGTTGAAGTATTCAATATAAGCGGAGGCGGCAGCAGCATAATAGCGGCTGCCGATATAAGCGCGGCGGCGGATACGCAGACGGTGGCGCATTCGGGCAAAGACCATAGACTGGCGCTGCGAGTAGCGAACGGCAACGCGATTTCTATAAACGTCGCGGTAATGGCGGGAAACGGCCCGAGGGCTGCTTTGGGCAGCATGACGGTGAGCGTAGCGGCGAACAGCACAGCGTATATCGCGCTGTTCGATACGGCGAGGTTTAAAAATCTCGCTACTGGAAACATAACCGTAAACCTTACGGACGGCCAAGGCGCGGCTCTGGGGGAAGCGCTTGCTTCAGTGCAGATAGAAGCTGTGCAGATGTGATGTGAACTGTTAAGTATGGCGGCGGGCGCCTGTAACTTTGGTTCGGGCGTCCGCTGGCGGATTAAAAGGGTAAAAAGCTATGAAATTGAACGGCCCGCCGGGCATGCGCATAGTCGACGCAACGACGAACGAGGAAGCCGGCGTTTTTGATAAAGACGGAAAGCCGCTGATGAGTGCGGCGTATATAAAAAAGCGCCTTATGTTAAGGCGGATTGGGAATGTAAAGGAAGTGAAAAAGCATGACGGCAAGGGATGTGTATGAACTGGCTATTGCGCTTCTCGATGAGTCCGATTCGGATTCCGAGGAGAATTACCCGATGAAAGCGCCGCAGCTTATCGATATACTGCAGCGTGAATTGGCGTTTTATGAAGGAAAGACCGTATCGGGAAAAGTTGAGAACATGGACTCGGTTTTATCGGTGAGCGACGATACTGCCGCAAGGATTATGCCGTACGGGCTTGCCGCCAGCTTCGCTCTCGCGGACAGGAACGCCGATATGTATAACGACTACAGCTATATGTACCGTGCGCTTATCAGGACCATAAGGCCCGAGGAGTGCTCTGTATCCGACGAATACGGCGTGTTGGACGGAATGTCGTGAGCGGCATTAAAAGCGGCGGGATTGGGGAAACAGCCCGAATAATCTACAGGAGCGGTGCGGAATTATGGCTTATGTGACTCAGGATCAGGCATTAAGGCTCTCAAACCGTATAGGAAAGCTCGAAGGATCGATAGTGAAAAACGCGGGCGTGCTGTCGGTGATATTGAGTGCGCCTGAAAGTTTCACGAATGATACGCCTGCTGCTGTAAAGTTCTCCTCTAAGGTGATAGAGAGCGGCATTATTAGGGGAGATACGCAGACCGGAACGTTTGCCTCCAGCGAAGACTGCGCCGTTCTTATCGCATATCAGCAGGAAATAGCGCATTCAAACGTCGAGGACCAGTACCATTTGGATCTGTACGGCAACGGGGAGCTCGTAGAAAATATAGCGTCGTGCAGGATACCGGCGGGCATGACGGCGACGGCGGTGTTCGCTGCGTCTGCCATGCTGTCTGCAAACATTGCTTACTCGCTTATGATACATGCTGGCGGTATGTCGGGGACTCATGTGCCTAAGTATCAAAACGCCTGCAACCGCTTAAGCATAATGGTTACCGGATGCTCAGGACTTGTCGGTCCGCAGGGCAGGAAGGGCGATAAGGGAGACAAAGGCGATATTGGGCCTTCCGCTCCCCAGGTCAAAGCCGAGTATTCGGCGGACGGGCAAAGCTGGCATGCCGTTTACGCGGAGGGAGACGATTATATTCGCTTCAGCGCCGACGGGGGAAACACGTGGGGAGGGGCGGTTTACATACGCGGCAGGCAGGGACCGCAGGGAATACCCGGGGAAGGAGTTCCCGCGGGCGGCGCCGCCGGTCAGGTGTTATCGAAAAGGACAGCCGAGGACTATGACACGCAATGGGCGGACGCCGCGCCGGTGGTCGCTCCCGCTGTAGACAATGCAAACGACGGCTCGGAAAACGAGACAATCAAGGTATGGGAAGGTACGCAGGCGGAGTATGACGCTCTTACATCGTACAGCGACGACACGCTTTACGTCATAAAAGACGAAACGCCGCCGACGATTCCGTTTACGCTCGATTCAATGCCCGTTGGATTCAACATGCCGTGGTGGAGCGATACGCTGCCGTCTTCAAAGTACATGTTTATGGAAGGACAGTCGCTTATAGGTTATCCTTACGCTCAAGCGGTGTTTGGCGATTATCTGCCTGACCTGCGCGGCAGGGTGATGGTGCATAAGAGTACCGATACTGAGTTCGATACGATAAAGGAAACGGGCGGGGAGAAATATGTTACTTTGGCTGCGTCCCATATACCTGATTTAGATGTTGTTATTGATGGCACAAGAGTAAGTTGGAACAAAACACAAACAGGAAGTGATAGACGGGTTAATATTTATCCAACCGGCGCAAGTTATGCCGAAGATTGGGGCGGCGGTTATGAAATGTTTGCAGATGGCGGAGGACAACCGCATAACAACTTACAGCCTTACATCGTCTGTAGATACATAGCGAAGGTGATACCGTAATGGGAAAGATATACATAGGACAAAACTTACTTGCCGATACAAAAGAAACGATGCTCTCAGCAGCCTCCGATGTGGGGGCTATTTTTATGTGGGGCAGCGATAAACCGCCTAAAGGCTGCCTATTATGTGACGGAGCAGAGTATTCGCGCACAGAGTACTCGCAGCTTTTTAACGTGATAGGCACTACATACGGAGCGGGCGACGGCAGTACAACGTTCAACGTGCCGGACATGAGAGGAAGAGTCGCGGTTGGCAAGGACAGCGCACAGACGGAGTTTGACGCGCTGAATGAAGCGGGCGGGGAAAAGGCGCATACGTTGACGATTGTTGAAATGCCGACACATACACATGCCCAAGATAGTCATAATCATACGCAAAACCCTCATGCTCATCGTGAAATAGTAGCTAATTTAAACGGCTATGGCGGTCCTGATGGAGTACCTTCAGGCGAGGGCTGGGATGGAGCTTATCATGCCACTGGCATAACTACTGAGAGCGTTACGGCCACAAACAACCTTACGACAGCAACCAACCAAAATACGGGTGGTAGCGGTGCACACAATAACCTTCAACCTTATCGCGTAATTAACTTTGTTATTCGCTATCTGCCAAGCCTTAATGAAAAGACAAACCTCGGCGATACGCTGCCTATAGGCACAATGACCGAGTACCCGAGCGATAATGTGCCAATGAATTGGCTGCTGTGCAACGGACAGGCCGTATCCAGAACGGATTATGCGGAGTTATTTGCCGTTATAGGCACTCTATATGGAGCGGGGGACGGCTCAACGACATTTAACCTCCCCGATATGCGCGGTAGAGTGGTAGTTGGTAAAGACGCAGCGCAGGCGGAGTTCGACGCGCTGAATGAAGCTGGCGGCGAAAAGGCGCACACATTAACTTATACTGAGGCTCCAACAGGGCAAATTTATACGGATACTGGTTATAAAGTATCATTCAACTCAGGTGGAAGTGGAGATACGCTAAGAATAGGTTATGTTGGAACAGACGGTAGCCCTTCTTCCGGCAGCCTTATTGTTGGGGGAGGAAATCAGCCACACAATAACCTACAGCCTTACCGCGTACTTAACTATATTATCAAGGCTAAACATACTGTGCCTGTAGATGCTGCGGTAGAGGATTCTTTAGCGAGCGAAAGTACCACTAATGCTTTGAGCGCGAAACAGGGCAATATATTGTTAAGTTTGATTACCAGACCAAACTTAATAATCAACGGTAATTTTGATATATGGCAGAGAGGTACAATCCAAACTTCATTAGGTTATGGTAGTGATGATAGATGGTTTAATACGCATCTTGGGAGTACCAAAACCCATAGCAGACAAGCTTTTACGCCCGGACAGACAGAAGTACCGGGCAATCCAGCCTATTACTCGCGCACCGTCGTATCGAGCGTGACGGGTGAGCTAAACTATGTAACCAAACAATATGTGCTTGAAGACGTAGCAAGGTATAGCGGTAAAACCCTGACATTGAGCTTTTGGGCACGGGCAGAAGCGCCTAAATATATTGCCATTGAGTTTTTTCAGAATTTTGGTAGTGGTGGAAGTTCAACAGTTAGTGGAATTGGTGTAACGAAATTATTGATTACCACGATATGGAAAAAATATATAGTAACGGTTGGCATTCCAAGCGTATACGGAAAGGTAATAGGCAGTAATAATTTTTTAAAGTTTAATATATGGTTCGATGCGGGAAGTGGACATAACCCACGTACTGATTTATTAGGGCATCAATCGGGAACTTTTGACATAGCACAGGTCAAGCTCGAAGAGGGTAATATTGCAACGCCTTTCGTACCAAAAACGTTTGCGGAAGAACTGAGAGACTGCCAGAGATATTTTGAAAAGAGCTACGATTATGATGTTGCTCCCGGCTCTGAGAATAATTATGGAAATTTCGCGCATGGCGTTTGTGACGTCGCTAACCGTATTGAAATGTTTGTGAACTATGCAACTCGTAAAAGAATCCAACCGACTATTAGGTTTTGGTCGTACTATGGCGAAGAATCAAAAGTATCAGTAGTATATACAGGCCTTTCTGGTTATGGAGAGGGCTTATTCGTGCAGCGTGCATATGAGGGCGGATATTTTCGAATACAAGGTGGAACTGGATTGACTGTAGGGCAAGAGTATATGTGCCATTGGGCAGCAGACGCAGAATTATAAGTAGATAATATATCAATATTATTTTACTTTGAGCGGTCTTAAATGTGCAGCGAATGAAGGTTGAGCAATTGGTCCTAAAGACAGTAATAGGGAGTAAGTATTATGAGAAATATTACTAAAACGATAACGTTGCCGAGCCTGAACGGTGGGCTTAATACGTCCGACCCTCCGTATCTCATAGCCGATAACCAGAGCCCGGATATGCTGAACGTCTGGTATAAAAACAATACGCTTTCAAAGCGGCCGGGGCAGGTAGTGGCATTGGCATTCAATAAAACCGTTCACCGCATATCCAACATCTATAACGGTTTTAGGGTAGTGCATGCGGGAGATAAGCTATACAAGTGGAATGAAACAGGAATCAGAAACTATAAGGGCACGTTGGATTTTGAACACAACGCGTATCCGACTCCTCCCGCGTGGCTGACTCTGGCCGTAGGCGACTATTTTATCGCGTCAAAAGCGGGGCAAATAGGCGATGAAAGCTATTCGGCTGGCGATAAGGCCGTATTTGCCGATCAGATTATAACGACTTCGGTGGTTGTAACGGCAGGTGAAGGCAAGATCACAGCGGCAGGGAACGTGGTTGTAACGGTTACTGCGGCAGACGTTGAGGGATCGCAGCTGAGCTTTGACATTCCGGTGGCGAAAGATGATACGGCGGCGATTATAGCGGCGAAAATACGCTCGGCGCTGACCGAGAATACCGCGCTGTCGTCGCTTTATACGGTAGGAGGGACGGACGCGTCCATAACGCTGAAAAAGACCGTGCCTGACATATATGACAACACATTAAACATAATGATTGACAATGAAGCATGTGGGGAGATTGAGAAAAAGGCAAAAGCGGACGTCACTATAATATGCCATAACGCTTTGAAGGAAATACCAATAAGCGACGCCGGGTCAAAAATTAAGGATAAGCCCGGCGTTTTTATTGAATTTGGGGACATGCTGTATTACATTGACGGCGCGCAGATATGGAGGATAACCCCTGAGTTTACGGCTTCGGCTGTTGTGCCGTACGAGCCGGTCGTGATGATAAACTGCAAGCCTGACCTGTCGGCAAGCACGGATAACGAAGCCTTTAACCTTATTGGCTCAGGGTTTACTGTCAAATACAACGGGGACGGGGTAGACAACGATGGTGACGGCTCATGCGAGATAGGTTCAAAAATATACAAGCTACCGCTGACGAATCTAGATACTTCTACGGTTAAGGTAGTCATCAACGGCAATGACGTTACGTCCGGCTTCGTTGTTGCGCCTGATGCCGAGGGAAACGCGACGGTAACGTTTAATTCGGCTCCTCACTCTGGTACGAATAACGTATGGATAACGGCATATAAAACGCAGTACGAGAAGAACGCGGAGGGGCAGGACGATGTATCAAGGCCGCTGAAAAACAGGATTTTGAAGTGCAGACTTGGTATGGCCTACGGGGGCGAATCGTCGGGGCTGTTTGGAGGCACTAGGGTGTTTTTGTCGGGGAATCCGGAATTCCCGTTAAGATACTGGCGCAGCGACTTAGGGGCTCAAGGTGCAGGCATGGCTTACTTCCCTGATACGTCGGAAGAGCTTCTCGACCAGAACCCCGAGCCCATTACGGCTATGGCCAAGATGGCAAACCAGCTTGTGATATTCAAGACGAGTTCGATATTCGCGGTGGGGTATAACTTTGACGGCAAGGACGCCTACTACCCGGTGGCGGAATGCCAGAGCACTATAGGCTGCGACATGCCGGGCAGCGTGCAGCTTATAGACAACAGGCTTGTTTTCGGCAACACGCGGCATGGAATAATGATGCTGATATCGACGTCGGGAGCGCTGGAGAACAACGTAAAGCCTTTGTCGGCAAACATAAACGCGCAGCTATTAAAAGAGCGCGGCCTTGCGGGGGCGTGCAGCGCGGACTTCGGGCGGTATTACTGGCTGTGCGTAAACGGCAGCGTGTATCTTTGGGATTACGACACGACGCCATACTATAATTACGCCGATTACGACGTGGCGCAGAAGCGGCTCGCCTGGTATAAATTCAGCAATATAAACGCTTCCGAGTTTGTGTCGGATACGGCTTTGTATTATGCAAAAGGCAAAAACATCGTCAAATTCTCGACGGAAAGAAACGACTTCGGAGAGGCAATAAACGCTTATTTTAAGACAAAGGCTTTTGACCTTGGCAAACCCCAGGTATATAAGATGTTTAAAAACGTTTATCCAAGCTTTTCGAGCGACGGCGATGTTAAGGCAATCGTTTGGGTGGGCAATGAAAAAAAGGAGAACGTGAAGGAAAAAGTATTCAACTTCAAAACGTTTGAGTGGGACCAGTTTAACTGGAGCACATTCGGATGGGGCGCAGTCAAATTTGCCGAAACGTTCTTTATGAAGGTTAATATGCACTCGGAGTTTATTCAGATAACGATAAAATCGAACGAGCGGGACAGAGGGCTCGGCCTTACCGGCATAAGAGTCGAATACGCTGAAACAAAGCCTACAAGGAGGATAAGATAATGGGATTCACAGAGAAGAAGTACGCATACGGAATGGAGGACAAGAACTGGTTTCCAACCGTTCCGGCGACCGAAGAAGACGCGAGAAAACAGTTTCAGAACATGTTTGACCAGATACTGAAATTGTTAAATGACCTTATAAGCGAGCTGGAAGACAAAACAACGGGATGTTCCGGTGCTGAAAAGATTGGAAGCGCGGCAATAGGGGGCGTTACAGGACTGACTGTCAGGGCGCAGATCGAAAGCCTTAAGGAACAGATCGTTGGAATAACTTTGAATGAGATACCGGACGAATCTTTAACAAACAGTAAACTCTCGCCTGATATAAAGATAGGGAGTCTGGCGGCTTTGACCACGGCTGACAAGTCCTCGCTGCAGGCCGCGATAAACGAGTTGGACGGCCAAATAGGCGATCTTTCCACATTAAATACAACGCTTAAAACCTCGCTTGTAGAAGCGATAAACGAACTTAACAGCTTTTCTGTTACAGAGTCAAAAATCGTAGACGAAGCTGTTTCGGAAACAAAGATAAAGGCAGGCGCGGTTACGCCGCTCAAGCTGCACGACGATACGACGGCCATGATACCCAGCCTCAGCACGGCGAATGCGATAGATATTTCTAAAAATTTAAACGAGTTTGTCAATCCGGGCACGTACGTTGCGACCGGCAACGTGCCCGGAACGCTTGCAAGCTGCCCGACAAACCAGGTTTTCAAAATGTACGTTAATTGTCCTGCAGGCACGTCGGGGACAGTTATACAGACGATAGTGCAGTATAACGGCGTAAAGTTTGAAAGGTATTATGACAGTTCAAATGCGACATGGTCAACGTGGACCGCGCAGCCTTATATAATTTTCGGCACAAGCGCGACGCCTCCGGCAGGGAACTACCCGGCGGGCACGATATACGTACAGTACGTCAATTAGCAATGCTTTTAACAGGCAAGCCAGGCTGTGTGATATAGGCGTACAGCAGGCGCAAACTGCTAATACTGTGCAAATGCTGCACGTTGGAAAAGGAGTAATAAATGGGTACGATATGGGGTTCTGCGTCGGGTCCAAATGGTTATAGGGTAAATGTATGGATCGACTGGTGGGAGGACATCGAACACGTTAATAACCGTTCACTTGTTCACGCGCGGTTTTACGCGCAGACAAAACCGGATAAAACATCAGAAACATATGACAATCAGGGCCGCTCGTATTTCTATGTAAACGGTACGCTTGTTACCAACAGAACGGGAACGATAGATTTTAGAAGTCCGGCGCGCATTCAAAATCTTCTCGGTTCATGGGATGGATGGATAAACCGTGATGCTGCCGGAAACGCATCAATCAGTTTCAGCGGTGATTTTAGTATTGATTCGGATTATATTCCGGGCGGCAGCGCGAGCGGCATCGCTGTGCTTGCGACAATATGGACTCCGGCGTCCGCGCCGACAAACCCGACGCTGTCACCCAACCCATATGAGAACATGGTAACGTTTTCGTGGGGCGCGGCGTCACCAGGCGTGAACAACGGTATATTGGGATACCATGTATATTACAGGTTGGATTATGGAGGTGAATATATCGCTGGCCTGGGAAATGTGACAAGCTGGACGCCTGATGTGTCCGGCTGGGGCCGCGGTACTGTAGTCGATTTTCATGTGGCGGCGATAACGGAGCGGGGAGATAATCCGTGGTCGGGTTGGTCGAATGCAGTGACAAAAAACCGCGTTCCCAATACGCCGACAAACTTAAGCCTTGCAAAGGCTTTTTTTGTGCCCGGCGAGACGGTGCGCGTATATTTTTCAAACCAGGGCGATCCGGACGGTAATATCAGCGGCTTTGAGGCGGCGCTGGAGCAGAATGAAACCATAAGGGGCACCAACAATTCGCCTTCGGCCAATTATGTAGATGTGAGCACCGTGGGATGGACGCCGGGCGTATATTACAGGCTGCGTGTGCGGGGCTATGATGCGTACGAAATAAGGGGAGGCTGGTCGGCGTATTCCCCGGCGTTTTTGCTCGGTCTCCCCATGAAGATAGCTCCGGCTCAAGGGGCGGCAGCCAAGACAGTGGCGTCGATGAAGATAGCGCCTGCGCAGGGCGGAAGCTTCAAGTCCGTAGCCGGCATGAAGATAGCGCCCGTGCAGGGGCCGATAAACAAAACGGTATTTTAGGAGGTTCATATATGAAAATAGCGGCGGCAAAGGTGCCGGTATACTCAAGCGACGGAAGTAAGCTTATTGGACAGCTCGAGTGCGGGCAGGACGCGATAGTGCTGTCGGAAACTGACGCGGGCACGGTGATAGCGTACATACTGGGGCTTGTTAAGAAACAGGACGCGGGGGCGCTGGTGGACGCGGAGGAGTGGGACAGGACGGCGGGGGAGATAGACAGGTTTCTCGCTTACGCGGCTTCGCGCGTAGGGTGCCTATATGTTTCGGGCGGGCAGGGACAGGCAATGACGCCTGAGCTGATAAGGAAGCTCGAGAAAGACGATTCGAATTACAGACGGGCGCTTGCAAGCTACAACAGGCATGCGTCGTCCGGGGCGTCGGTTTTGGGCTACGACTGCAGCGGCCTTGTTGTGGCATACCTGCTGGGCAATAAGCTTATAGACCGCGACCTTACGGCCAACGGCATATACTATACGATATGCGACCCGATAAGCGAGGCGGACATAAGAGCGGGGGACCTCGTGTTCAAAAAATACCTTACGAGCAGCAAGATATATCACTGCGGCGTATACATGGGCGACGGCAGCGTTGTGCACGCGAAGGGCAGGGACTACGGAGTGGTGCGCGAGACTTTATCCGCGGCGGGATGGAACAGGTACGGGCGGCTCAAGATATTCGCAGGCGGCAGGAGCGTACCCACGCTGTCAAGGCAGCTTAAGCGCACGTCGCCCACGATGCGCGGCGACGATGTGAGGGAGGTGCAGCAGGCGCTGGTAGCGAAAGGCTTTGACCCGAAAGGCGTCGACGGCTTGTACGGGCCGAACACTCAAAAGGCGGTAATCGCGTTTCAGAAGGCGGCGGGCATTAAAGTTGACGGCATAGTGGGCCCCGAGA
Source organism: Burkholderiales bacterium (assembly GCA_050260375.1). Taxonomy (GTDB): domain Bacteria; phylum Bacillota; class Clostridia; order Christensenellales; family SZUA-584; genus DTFZ01. Next base: position 22,581 of record JBLNCA010000034.1, read on the forward strand.
CGTGGGGGAAGCTGATGGAGTGATATTATCTTTAAAGGATAGATATGTAGGATGCTGTTTGAATTGCGGATTAATAGTTTATCAAATTAATGGGATAGAACGATTTTTATTCAACTTACATGGTAGATGTTGACTTTTTCAAATAAATACGATAATATGCAACTAGGGGTTAGTCACAAATAGGGGCGTGGTTGCATATAAATGAGTCAGAAGGAGAAACTATTAGCACGTTTGCTAAGCAAGCCAACGGATTTTACATACCATGAGGCACGAACGCTGATGGGTAGGTTTGGTTTCTATGAAGATAAAAAAGGAAAGACATCAGGCTCAAGAGTTGCTTTTGTACATTCGACAAGTAAAGTTATCGTTTTGTTACACAAACCACACCCTGGGGACATTCTCGGATTGGCAGGAGTCGAAGCAATAATTGATGGTTTGAAAGCGAATGGGGATATATCATGAGTAATGTAATGAAATATAAGGATTATTTCGCAAATATAGAATATAATGCAGAAGATAACATTTTTGTAGGTAGAGTTCAAGGAATTGTTGATGTATTAGTTTTTGAAGGAAGCAGTGTTGAAGAATTAAAGCAGCAATTTAAGAACACAATAGATGACTATTTAGATTTATGTCAACGGATTAATAAAAATCCGGATAAAGCATTTAAAGGAAGTTTTAATGTGCGTATTCCGCCTGAAATGCACAAAGAAGCTGTACGTCAAGCTATAAAACAAGGTATTACATTAAATGAATTTGTTTCAAGGGCTATTAAAGAAAAAATTGATCAAAAGCAAACAATGAATATTAATATTCAGATAGAAGATCGGATTATACAGCCAAGAGTAGCAGGTTGGGAAGATATGCACTTGTTGATAAGGAACCAGGATGAGATTCCTTTTTTAGGTAGGTTTACACATATGAGGTTAAAAGAGAATAATGCTCTTGATATTATAGATAAAAGGCCTATTTATTAAAATACTGTTCATTAAGACAAAAGGTGTGGGAAAAGAAATGAGTGAAGAAAAGAAGACAATAGAGATTTTAGATTTGGTTGCCAAAAGTATCGAATTCTTTAAAGCTGAATCAGCAAATGAAGGTGCTGAATTAAAATCTGTAATGGAATGTGAATATAAATGGACTTCCGAGGATGAAAACAAATCTAAAATTGAAGCGACAGTTACATTTCGGTTTGAACCACGCGTTTTATATTATGGAAAGATGGTTTTTGAAGCTGAAATCGTTAATAATACTGGAAAACTAACGGATGAGGAGAAAGCTGGTACTATAAAAGCTATTGAACCTCGCTTGGGGAGTATCTGTAGTTTTGTAACAACAGTATGTGGAGAAGCAATCTCGGCAATGAAGTTCATTATCCCTCCATATTTCATCAACACCCTGAATGAAAAGACTGATTAGTGTTAATAAGGGTAACCTGAATTATGGTGCTTTAGAGGGACGATGAGAAGGGAAGGTGCTGTTCAAGGCTTGTTTATTTTTCCTAAAAAGCCACGTTCCTAATGTGTATGGACAATTTTGGGTTAGCCTAATACTCAAAAAGCGGTAATAGCGCTCCAGAAGGCGGCGGGCATTAAGGTTGACGGCATAGTAGGGCCCGAGACGTGGGGAAAGCTGATGGAGTGAAAAACGGGCGGATGGGTTGGCAGCGGTGAAGCCCGAGGAAATAACAGCAGATTAAATATCAACAAATTAACCCCGTGCATCTGCGTGCACGGGGTTTTTGTATAAGAAAACCCCGCGTTAGACGTGGGGTTCAGTAAAGCTTAAGCGATGAGGCAAGACATAAAAACTCCTTTTGATTTAAAATGAAGTGCG
>JBLNCA010000035.1:0-18416 GCA_050260375.1 Burkholderiales bacterium
ACGCGCGTTACTCCTGCGATTCATCATAATATTTATCTTCAGCCCATTTCAATGGGTTAGTATCGATATAGCTCCAAATCTCGTTATAGTCCTGTTCGTCGCGGATTATGTGTTCATAGAAGGATTTTTGCCAGAGGGAACAGCCTGCTTGCTTTGTTAGGGAACCTTTAAACTGCTGCATGATTCGGGACACCGTAGGGGCGTCCTCTGGACGCCTGTCATCATTAGCAATTAATATTATCATATGTACATGGTTTGGCATTATTACCGATTTCGCTATTGATACATTTTCATATACAGATGATAGTTTCTTAATTTCGTTATCAACAAGCTTTCCTATACTTGATAGAATTTCATCTTGCGGGCGACCGCAGGTCGCCCCTACGCGCCATAGAAGCTGCTTTCTGTCCTTTGTGCAGACAGTAACGAAATAAGCGCCGTTTTGGGAGTAATCATAATCCTTTAAGCGGATATTTTTTCGTTTGGGCAACCGCATATCGACAGCCTCAGCGTGAAAATAGCGGGCGCACGACGCGCCCCTTGCGAACGTCTCTATACTCTTAATTCTCTTACGAGCGCTTCTATCTTAGCGGCGAGCTCTCTTATCGTAGCTTCCTCGAACGGCGACTTTAAGCCCGCCTCGGAAAGCAGCTCCGTAAAACGGGCTTCGCCGCCGCGCTTTAAGAACTTAAGGTATTTTCGGAACGCGCCCGGGTAGTCTTTGCGCGACTCCAAAAGGAACTGCAGCGCGACCGTCTGCGCGAGGCAGTAGTCTATATAGTAGAACGGCAGCTCGTATATGTGCATCTGGTACTGCCAGCGCGTGCCCTCCGAAAGGTACGGCAGGCCTTCGGTGGAGAGGTACGGCCGGAACTGCGCTTCGAGCCTGTTCCACGCAGCTTTTCTCTCGCGCGGAGTCATGCCGGGATTCCCGTACACTATGTGCTGGAAGCAGTCTACTATTACGCCGTACGGTATGAACGTAAGCGCGTTGAAAAGATGGCTGAACCTCGACTTGTCCGCGCCCTCACCGTAAAACCGCTCGAGATACTTCCACGCGAAAAACTCCATGCTCATAGAGTGAACCTCGGCCGTTTCCATGCCGTAGGGAAGATCAAACGCGAACCTGTTGTCAGCGGTTAGGTAATCGGCGAGCGCGTGCCCCACCTCGTGCGTTATCACATCTATGTCCGCCGACGTGCCGTTGAAGTTGGCGAGTATAAACGGCTGCCTGTAATCGGGGAAATAAGTGCAGTAGCCGCCGCCCCATTTGTTCTTGCGCGACTCGACGTCGAAAGCCTCCGTTTTAAGCATCATTTCAAAGAATTCGCCGGTGACCGGGCTTAAGTCGTGGTACATCGCCGAAGCCTCGCGCAATATGCCGTCTTTGTTGAGCACCGGCTTTGGGTTGCCGCCCGGCAGATTGACGTCGTTGTCGTACAGCATGAACATGTCTATTCCCATGCGTTTTGCGTTTTCGGACTTCAGACGCGCTACTGCGGGCACTAGGTAGCGCAGCACGTTCCCCCTGAATTTCGCGACCATTGTCTCGTCGTAGCTGATGCGGTTCATGCGGTAGTAGCCCAGCTCGACGAAGTTCTTATAGCCCATCTTCTTCGCCATGCCGTCGCGTATGTGCACGAGGCGGTCGAATATGCCGTCGAGTTTTTCCGACTCTTCGCCGAGCCTTGTACCCAGCACCTCGTATGCCTCGCGGCGTATTTCGCGGTCGTCGTCCATCATATATCTGCGCAGTATCGTCAGCGGTATCTGCTCGCCTTTAAAGTCGAACGTCATGCCCGCCATAAGCTGCGAGTATTCCGTCACCGTTTTGTTTTCCTCAACCATGTCCTCGACGATTGCGGGCGACATGGACTTTTTTTCCATCTCGTACAGCGTAAAGAGCAGCGGATTAAGCTCTTTCTCGAGCATGGCTCGGTAAGGGCTTTTAAGCATCGCCATTGCGTACTCGCGCCCGAAGCTTTGCACTTTGGGCGTGATTTCGTCGTAGTAATCCTTCTCTTTGCGGTAAAACTCGTCTGCGGTGTTTAGCGTGTAGCGCATATACGAAAGCGCCGACGCCGTAGCAAAGTTCTTGTAAAGCTCGATGTATTCGTCCCGCGCAGCGAGCACTTCGGCGGCTGAGGCGGCGCTCTTTACCTTTGATATTACCGCCTGCACACGCGCGGATATCTCTTCTATTGTGATGCGTTTGTATTGTATCTCGGAAACTTTCATACAGCGCTCCTTTAATAACGGGGGTCCCCAAAAAGTCATAAGACTTTTTGGGGTGTTTTTTTATTTCCAGCATATTATACCAGACCGGAAAGCGTAACCAAATATTAAAATGAAAAACATAAAACAGGGCATAAATAAGTTTACCGGGCGAACCAAACTTTCCGGTATAAGTTTTTTAACAATTTAAAAGCCGCCCACATATTATGAATCCAGACGAACCAATTAATAAAGGGGGGAACTTTATGAACACTGGAGGGTTTGGATTCTTCGGCGATAACTGCTGTTGCTGGATCATTATCATCCTCATTATCTGCTGCTGCTGCTGCGGAGGCCACGGCGAAGGTTTCGCGGGAGGCGGGTTCTTTGGCGGAGACTGTTGCTGCCTGATCATACTTATACTGATCATATGCTGTTGCTGCTGCGGAGGCCATGGCTTCGGGAACGTCGGGCCGTAAAGCATACTTAAGCTTTTGCTAAACTTAAAAAAACATAAGGCGAAACACTCCGGGTAAAGGGAAGAGAAAAGCTCTTCCCTTTTAGCTTGCCAAGGTTCAGGCTCTGTGAAGTCCCAGTGGGCGTCCCAAAAGATGTCTCTGCGGCAGGAAAGAGGATCGCGGAATTGCTACGCATAAACTCTTTATCCTTTGACAGTCACCCCAGCTTCGAACAATTAACATGAATATGGCGCTTTATAGTCCGTAATATATTTTTATGCGTTATTTACGACTCGAAATGTAATATAATTTCCTTGATATATGTAACAGGTAGATTGTTACATATGTAATATCAAAGTGATTACTTATAATAGTTGTTGATGATATTTTTTACTAATAGAATAATATCAATTCTGTTAAATGCATTCACAGATAAATTAAAATGGAGGAATCTGAACGATGAAGAAATTTATGCTGCTGTTGGTTTCAGTCTTAATGGTAGTAGGCCTCTTTGCTGGTTGTGCAGGAAATGCGGTCACTGATAAACCCAGCGCGGACCAGTCTGTCGCACCTGCTTCCGCTGCTCCTGCTTCTGCTGCACCTGCTTCTGCTGCTCCTGAGAACGGCGATGCGGGCAAAAGCTATACGTTTGGTTACACCTGCATGACAATGAACAACCCGTTTTTCATCATACTTGAGAAATCTATCAGGGATAAGGTTGAAGAAAACGGAGATAAGCTGATTACGATGGATCCTGCAATGGATGTGACCAAGCAGATCAATCAGGTTGAGGACATGATTACTCAGGGAATCGACGCCATCTTTTTAAATCCGGTGGACTGGGAAGGCATCAGGCCTGCTCTGGTCGCGCTTAAAAAAGCCGGAATTCCGATAATCAACTTTGATACCGAAGTGAAAGACATGGAATATGTCACAGCTTACGCAGGTTCGGACAACAAGAATGCGGGTTACGTATGCGGCGAGGACTTGGTAAAACGCTTTCCTAACGGCGGCAACATCGTGATACTTGATTCACCGACCATGAACTCGATCAATGACCGTATTGCGGGCTTTATGGAAGCTATAGAAGGTAAAGGATTCAACATCGTCGCACAGCAGGATGCCAGAGGCGATCTGCAGACAAGCATGCAGATAATGGACGATATACTGCAAGCGCATCAGGACATCATTGCCATAATGGGCGGCAACGATCCGACGGCATTGGGCGCTCTCGCTGCATGCAAGGCTGCGAACAGAACGGACATACTGATTTACGGCGTTGACGGTTCTCCTGAAGCCAAAGCGGAAATAAAGTCGGGCGGACAATTCGTCGGCTCGGGCGCGCAATCTCCCATCTCAATAGGCGTCGAGTCTGTAAAACTGGCTTATCTCATACTGTCCGGTCAGGAATATGAGAAAAGAGTTCCCGTTGAGACATTCCTGATCAATGCCGACAACGTGGACGAGTACGGAATAGACGGCTGGCAATAAGAAATACACTCAAAGCTTAATTAGCATCCTGTCAGGAGTGGGGCTTTATCCACGGGTAAAGCCCCATTTCAAAAATGAAATCAGGTGATATTGTTGGCTAAAAATATACTGTTGGAAATGAAACAAATCGATAAGCGATTTTTAGGGGTGCATGCGCTCAAGCGTGTGGACTTTGCACTTTATGCCGGAGAAGTGCATGCATTGCTGGGGGAGAATGGAGCGGGTAAATCTACGCTGGTCAAAATACTTGGCGGAATTTACCCATGTGATGAGGGCGAGATATACATCGAAGGAAAGTGCGTAGCAATTCATAATGTGCACGACGCGCAGAAAAACGGTGTTAGCATCATCCATCAGGAACTGGTGCTTGTGCCGCATATGACAGTTGCCGAAAACATTTTTCTGGGCAGAGAGATCAGAAACAAACTGGGGATGGTAGATAAAACGCTGCTCAATAAAAAAGCTCAGGAACTGCTTGATTCATTTGAACTGGCTATTCGTGCAGACGATTTGATAAGGTCGCTGACAACGGCTCAGCAACAGATGGTGGAAATTATAAAAGCATTATCATATAACTCAAAAATACTCGTTATGGACGAACCAACATCGTCACTTTCGGACAAAGAAGTCGCGTTTTTATTTGAAACAATAAAAAAGCTGAAAGACAAAGGCGTGGGAATAATATACATATCTCACAGAATGTCAGAGCTTTTCGAGATATGCGACAGAGTGTCGGTGCTGCGTGACGGCGAGTACATAGGAACAAAAGATATAAAGGGACAAGACAACAGCAAGTTAGTCGACGAGCTTATTCAGATGATGGTGGGTCGGCAGCTTACGAGCTATTATACGCGAACAATAAATAAAAGCGGCGAAACGGTATTGCAGGTAAAGGGTTTAACCGACGGCAAGCTTCTTAATAATGTAGGATTCGAAATACGGAAAGGCGAAATACTTGGCTTCGCAGGCCTGGTGGGAGCCGGCAGAAGCGAAGTTATGAAATGTATATTTGGTATTGCGCCGTATACTTCGGGGGAGATACTGATTGACGGGAAGAGAATCCATATCAAAAACCCTTATGATGCGATGAAGCATGGTATGGCGTTGGTTCCTGAAAGCAGGAAGGAAGAGGCTTTATTTCTGCTTCAGAATGTACGGTATAATCTGACTATTAATGTTTTGGCCGATTTTATCAATGGAATAAGAGTCAATAAACGTATCGAGAATAAAATCGCGGATAAATATATTGAGCAAATGTCAATTCGGACGCCGTCAAAAGAACAGACGGTGAACAATCTGTCAGGTGGCAATCAGCAAAAGGTCGTAATTGGAAGATGGCTTGCGACGAACCCCAAAATACTGATACTCGATGAGCCGACGAGAGGCGTGGACGTAGGCGCTAAGGCGGAGATTTATGCGATCATGAACAGCCTTGCCGCCCAAGGCGTGGCGATTATCATGATTTCTTCCGAATTGCCTGAGATTATCAATATGAGCGACAGGGTGATGGTTATGTGCGGCGGCACAGTAACGGGTTGTCTTGAAAGAGACGAGATCACGCAGCAGAAAATTATGCAATTGGCAACAAAACACTAGCTTTGAAGGAGATTTTACAATGAGTAAAATTAAAGCTGCTCACAGCTCAAATACACATTTCAGGCGGGTGGGGAGAGCTGCGCTACAGCCTGTAAAAGAAAATTTGGGTATATTGATCGGGTTTTTTATACTTTGCCTGATACTATGGCTGCAATCACCCGTGTTTTTGTCGGAAAACAACATACTGAACGTATTAAGACAGGTATCCACAAACCTGTACGTGGCGTGCGGCATGACGATGGTCATCATACTTGGAGGCATCGACCTTTCCGTAGGATCCACGATTGCGCTCACGGGCGTGGTCACGGGCGGTATGATCGCTTTTTCAAATCTCGATATCGTTCCCGCAGTTATTTGCGGATTGTTGGTTGGTCTGATTGTTGGCTGCATCAATGGCCTCATCATTTCCAAAACAACGATTCCTCCCTTTATTGTTACGTTATCGACGATGAACATTGCGAGGGGCTTTGCGTATGTGTACACTGGCGGACAGCCGATACGCGTTATGTCTGACGAATTCAACTTCATCGGTGCCGGCTATGTAGGCAATATTCCCATACCCATTATCTACCTGATCGTAATTCTGTTTATTACATTTATAATCATGGGAAAAAGCAAGCTGGGAAGGCATATTTATGCTGTTGGCGGAAATATGCAGGCGGCCCTTTTCTCAGGTATCAAAACCCACAGGATTCAGTTTTTCGCGTATGTTTTCTCCGGATTCATGTCTAGTATTGCAGGTATTGTTCTTGCATCAAGAATGTTTTCGGGCCAGCCGACTGCCGGAGAAGGAGCGGAGATGGACGCCATTGCCGCGGTGGTTTTGGGCGGTACAAGTATGAGCGGCGGTTTTGGGAAAATCGGAGGAACCGTGATTGGCGCACTGATTATAGGCGTATTAAGCAACGGACTGAATCTTCTTGGAATTAATTCATTCTGGCAGTATGTGCTCAAGGGCGTGGTCATACTCATCGCTGTTTATATCGATTATCTAAGAAAGAATCAGTCTATTAGAATATTCAAGAAAAGAACTAAAAGCGAAAAGGTACAGCAGGCTTAACTTGTGAGATGGCTAAACACGCAAGCGTGGAATGGAAGGGGGCGGGATATTACTCTGAAGGGCAGTTTTGAATACGGGGTTCCAAAAGAGTAATGAGGTTTTTGGTGCGCGCATTGGTTGTAACGCTATAAGACAGGGGATAAGTTACCGCATTGGCGCAGACTAGCCGAGTCTGTATACCTTTTGCACGTGCATATACAACGTGATATAATCAAATATATGTTATAGGTAGCGCTTTAAAATATTGAGCGCTACCTGCACTCTATTTAAAAAAATAAAGAGCATCGAATAAAGGCCGGACAGAATGAAGAAAATTCATATAACCAGTTTTGTTTTAAACGGCGGTGACAATATGAATAAGAAGGTTCAATGGAGTTATCTGGCCACATATGGGCTGAACTTCATCTCAATAGTGTTTATTGCGATGACGTTTTATGCCACAATAAATAAAATAAGCGCTGACGGAAATGCAAGAGCTTTTCTGGAAACGGTATATTCATTGCCTCATGTGCCTTGGAAAGTGCCGGTCTATACCATAATACTGATATCAGTTTTTGGCATCAACAATATCGTTATCGCCAAGCTTCATAACAAAAAGCAATGGCTGAGCGCTGGGCTGATGCTTTTTAATTTTTTATTATGCATTGTCATTTCATATTATCTTAATTACAGCTACAAGGGCATATTTTTACTGTTTGTTATGAGCATGTTCCTTTTTAATATCCATTTTGGTATAAGGCTGCTGCTTCTTGTCCTTGCTTCGTTCAGCTTTATTTTCATGGATTTCGATCTCCTTCATGTGGCTTCCTTCAAAGACTATGTCAACTATTATGATGCTATCACCCAGACGTATTACTTTACGATGAAAAACGCGCTTGATTCATTTAGTTTCATATTGACCATTATATTTTTCATCACGCTGATCCAAAGCAAGATTAAGGAAAATAAGGAATATATACTGCTGAATAGTCAGCTTAACGAAAAGGTAGAAGAGCTCAAAGTAGCGAACGCCAAGCTCGCTGATTACTCGAAATTGTCTGCTGAAAACGCGAAAGCCAAGGAGCGTAACCGAATGGCGAGGGAGATTCATGATATTCTTGGCCATTCCTTAACCAGTATTGCGACCGGCCTTGAGGCTTGTCTTGGTATGGTCGAAGGGCAAATTAAAACACAGCTGACAAAAATAAGGGATATAGCCAACAAGGGGCTTCTCGATGTAAGGCGTTCCGTCAGGGAACTCAAAGTTGACAGCATTAAAAAATATGAGCTGGTTTCCGCGCTTGAGAGATTGGTGCAGGAGGTCAATAACATATCCCCATGCAAAGTCACAATGAGTATCGAAGGCCATATGTTTTTGCTCAAAGAAGACGAGGAAAAGATGATCTATAGGATCATTCAGGAAAGTATAACTAATTCGCTGCGTCATGGAAACGCCAGACATATTGATATTTTAATAGTGTTCAGACAAAAAGACGTTTTCATAGAAGTCAGGGATGACGGCAAGGGTTGTGACATCATAAATAAAGGCTTTGGGCTTACGCATATTGAAGAAAGGGTCAGCACCTTTCTTGGAACGGTTGAGTTTACTTCAAAAAGCGGACAGGGATTTATTACAAGAGTTTATTTACCTTTAAGTTACCACTACATAGATCAAGTCTGCGGAGCAGAAAAATCGTATAATAAGGATAGATAGTGCAGGAGGGTGCGAGCAATGGCGATACAGGTCAGTTTACCGACTGCAGACGCCGGAACCGGTGTACATCACATTACGGGTTGCGCCGCCAACAAGGCGGAAGTCAAATCATAACCTGACCTTGCGCAAGGGAGACGATAAGGCAACATACGAGGATGCGGCTTGTCTGAGTATGGACCGATATTTTAATGGCGGAGCAGAACGAGAACATAGCATCTGTCGGAATACGGGAGTATACCAACGGCGTAATAAAATCGATTTGGGTTGCAGGATTGAGAAGCAGATGGTTGAGTTGCCAAAGATAAGAATAAGGCAAAAGGTGGAGTATGTTTTTAGTATTATGAAGGATGTGTTTTATTGGCAAAAGGCACGATACAGATGGATACAGAAAAACACTGCCTATGCCTATACTTTTTGCCAGCGTAAACCTCTATATGTGTACAAAAGCGGATGGCCTTGCATTAGCCAATGGATAGCTACCCATTAAATAATATAGTGCGAATCTGTAGCAGGCATAGCGCCAGCCAGTGTGAACTAATGACTGATTTATCCCTATTACCTCGCAAATTACCTGCTTATGCAGTGGTTACTTAAGAGGAGAAGCAAATGATAAAAGTGATGGTGGTTGACGATCAGGAGCTAATTAGAGAGAGCCTCACAATGATGCTGACAACAGTCCCGCAGATCCAATATTTAGGCTGCGCCGAAAACGGCAAGCAAGCGATTGAGCTCGCGGAAGCACTTAAGCCGGATGTTATACTCATGGATGTGCGTATGGCGGGCATAGATGGGATCGAATGCTCAAAAATCATTATTAGTAAGAACCCGAAAACGAAGATTATCATACTGACGACCTTTGAGGATGATGAATATATCTATAATTCGCTGAAAAACGGCGTAAGTGGCTTTCTGCTGAAGGGAATATCAAAGAATGAGCTGATAAACAGTATTATTACTGTGTACAATGGAGGAGCTACAATTCAGCCTGAGATCATAAGTAAGGTTTTCAGCCTTTTCTGCAAGATGGCAAAATCATATTACCTTGATCATAATGGCAGTACCGGAATAGATAGATTAAATGCCAACGAATTGAAGATTATTCAGTTAATTGGAAGAGGGCTTTCCAATAAGGAGATTATGCATGAAATCCATCTGAGCGAGGGAACGGTGCGCAACTATATCAGCAACATTTTAGATGTGCTGGGTTTAAGGGATAGGACGCAGATCGCGATTTATGCGATACAGTCTGGTTTGATGCTGAAAGACTTGAATGAAGAGTGAAGCCATGAAGAATGTGTGGAAAAAACTGATTATTGCTTTGCTTATTATCACATTGGTTCTGATACCCTCGAACTATGTAGACAATGGCCCAATCACACTGACTGTCGCGGTCTATTCGGGCAACAGCTGGGGGGTACCACAGCACTACGCCTATAGGATTTATGATGAAGCCGCCGAGCATTTTGAAAAGGAATACGGGAAAGATGTCAACATCGTGCTTAAGACCGGGGTGATGTACAATGATTTTTCAGACTGGTTCGCAAAACAGGTGCTTATGGGCCAAGAAACGGATGTTTTCTTAATACTTGAAGAAGATTTCTCGACATACGCTTCAATAGGCCTGTTTGAAGATCTGTCGACATATCTTGCGCGGGACAACGATGATTATAATGACATTTATTATCATAAAGCGCTGGAAGCAGGGCAATATAAGGGTACCCAGTATTCCTTGCCCATATCTGTCGTGCCCTCGTTTTTGATTGTTAATATTACATTGCTCAAAGAAAACAATATAACGATTGACCCTGACAATTGGACATGGGAAGAGTTTTATAATATTTGTAAAGCGGTCACGAAGGATACAGATCAGGACGGGCAAATCGATCAATTCGGTGTGTTCGGTTATGAGTGGGACAACGCATTTTACACAAACGATGAAAGGCTGTTTGACGTCGATGGAAGAAAGATCGTATTCAGCACAGATAATTTTGTTGAGACTGTCCGCTATTTGAAGGATTTATACAGTCTTAACCGCGGAATCAATGTCAAGGAGTCGGAATTTGACAAAGGAAAAGTGGCCTTTAAAAAGTTTAATCTATCTGAATACCGCGCTTACGGTACCTATCCATACAAGATAATCAAGTATGCTGATTTTGAGTGGGACGTCATACCGTTCCCTAAAGGACCGCAGGGGCAAAGTAAGTCCAAACTATATACGCTCCAGATCGGCATAAGCTCAAGAGGCAGAAACAAACAGGTTGCATACGATTTTATAAAGTATATGACGAGTAACGAAGATTTGCAGGAAAAAGTATGGGAACTGACATATACATTGCCCGCAAACAAGAATACTGTAAAAAGGCTTTACGAAGAAAAAAAGTATAAATATGAAGAGTTCGGGAAGCTGAGTCCTGATTTACTGAGCGATATGATATCAAATTCATACAGGGATCCGGATTTTAAGTTGTATTCGCGGCTTCGAAAGGTGATAGAGCAAAGTATTTTTGAAATCATGGTGAGGGACCTTGACATTCCAATTCCAATGAGAGTAATGGAATTGAAGAAGGAGCTGCAATATGTTCTGGACAATTACATTGGTTATTAGGAAGGTTTTCTGATACATGGTTGGTAAATACGCATAGCCACGGACAGTGCAAAGAAAACACCCTCTGCTGTAGAATCAATATAGACAGGGGGTGTTTTGTACCTGCCCCAAATGTGCAGTATTAAGCCCGTGTCGGAATGGTTGCAAAAAGGTACGCTCCTGCTTTATAGCGCGCGGATTATGTGATAAAATATCTCAATAAAAGTACGTGACATTACAGAGGGCAGGCATGAAGACAATAGTGATATACCGTTCCAAGACGGGGTTTACAAAGAAGTACGCCAACTGGATAGCCAAGGCGGTGGACGCGACGCTGGTGGAGGCGGGCAAGGTGAGCGCGGGGGGGCTGATGCGCTACGATACCATAGTGTTCGGCGGGGCGATGTACGCAGGCGGCATAAACGGCATATCGTTCATAAAGCGCAACCTGTGGCGGTACACCTCCAAGAACATAATAGTATTTACGGTGGGCGCTACGCCCGTGCGCCCCGAGATAGTGGACGAGATAAGGAACAAAAACTTTACGCCCGACGAGCAGAGGCATATAAAGTTCTTTATGTTGAGAGGCGGGTTTAACTACCAAAAGCTCGGGGCTATTGACAAGATGCTGATGCAGATACTTAAAGCAAAGCTGAAGCGCGTAAAGCACCCCACGGCGGACGAGCGCGGCATGCTGGCGGCGTATAGCCGTCCCGTGGATTTTACCGACAGTCGGCACATAGAGCCCATTGTGGAGGCGATACTAAAAGGCAAGGATAGATAGCAAATAAGGTTTACGGCGCCCGCGCGGCGCTGTTTTTGTATGGGGTCCCCAAAAAGTCGTGAGGCTTGATGGGGTGTAATTACGGGGTCCCCGGCAAGACGAAAGGCTTGATGGGGCGCAGGCCCGGTGAAACCATAAACGCCGCTTATGAATATACTACATAAAAACGCATAAGGGGGAAACATAAGTGGACCTACCGGGAGAAAAAGCGCTGGCGGAGGTGGCAAAGGACCGCGCGAAGGATATATACGAGGACGGCTTAAAGCCAGCGGTCAGGGAGATAAGCAAGTCGCTGGGTACGGTGTTCGGGCTTGTAAATGCGCTGCTTTACCCGCTTGAGGAGCTGCGCAGGGACTCAAGCTATAAGCACCAGCATTTCATCGACGAAGTGCAGGAGCGCGCAAAGGCCATACCCGAAGACAAGCTGGTAACGCCGCCGCTGCACGTATCCGGACCGGCGTTTGATGGGCTGCGCTATGTGATGGACGTTAAAGAGCTGCGTGAGATGTATATTGCGTTTCTGATGTGCGCCATGAACTCTGACACTTCGGACGACGTTCACCCGTCGTTTGCCGAGGTGATAAGGCAGCTTTCGTCTGACGAAGCGAAGATACTAAAGGCGCTGCCGCCCTACGGGCTGTATGAGCCGCTGCTCGACGTGGACGTCTTAATACCCGGCAAGAGCGGCAGGATGACGCATTACAGCAACGCGAGCGTGATAGGGCGCGAGGCTCAGTGCAAAAATCCGAAAAACACGCCTATATATATAGACAACCTCTGCCGCTTGGGGCTCACGGCTATGCCGGAGTGCTCTGTGGTGGACGAAGCGCGCTACGACAAGATATATGTTTCCGAAGAATATATGCGGATAATTGAGGGCATACCCAAGGCGTACAAGATAGAGACGAGCAGGAAGTGCTTTGGCCTCACCGGCTACGGCGCGAGGTTCCGCAAGGTGTGCATGGGGGAGTAGCCGCGTGCCGGGCGCTGCGTCGGGAAAGGGCGCTGCCTTTTCAAACCTGCTTAAGGCTCCGCCTTAAGAATCCGCTTCTTTTCTTGAAGAAAAAAAGCAATAGACACGTGGGAATAATAGGTTTAATTGTTACAGCGCTTTTAGGGGCGCTGTTTTTGTCTGGTGATACAAAGTATTCCATGGTAGAAAAAGGGAGGATTGAATGATATAATCTACAGCAGTAATGTATATATCGGAGGAAGCTTATGCGGCGCAGATACAATCGTGCCGACATACCTGCAAGAGCGGCGGCTATGCTGTGCGTTTTACTGATAATTCTTTCGGCAGGGTGCCAGCCGACGCCCGAAACAGCCGTTGTGATAAATAAAAACAGCGCGCCGGAAGCCACGGGCAATGCCTCCGGAGAGGCGGGCGAGCCGTTTTCCGCGCCCGAAACGTGGACGGACTCCATTGATTACGCCGGAGGACGCGTGACCGCGAATATCAATGCGGACGTAATATGCAAGACGGGCGTTTATAAGCAGTATGAAATAGAGCCGCTGGAATTCACGCAGGCTCAGGCAGAAAAATGTGTTGAGGCGCTTTTCGGCGGAGCGACGCTCGAGGTTATCGGGCAGCGGTGGACAAAGGACCAGATTGAGGAATTCCTCATAAATTTCAAAAAGCAGTACGCAACGGGCAACGAGACGGGCATGAGCGAGGAAGAGTATAACGCGAGCGTAAAGGAGTTGGAACGGAAGATTGCCAACGCTCCCGAAACGGCGGAAGTGCTTAACCCGCAGGAGCAGATTAAAGCGTTTTCCAAGACGGGGAGCTTAAGGCTCAGAGCCGATCTTGGCAGAGCGGAGAGGGCAGAGCTGACTGTAACAAACGCGGACGAGGGCTTCGCTTCGTACGTGGGTTTCAGTAACAACGACGGAGACGGCTACTCGCCCATGCATACCGACGAGCGCCCGGCTGTTTCGGAGGATGACGCGAAGGCGCGGGCGGAGCGGCTGCTCGCTGAACTGGGCATTGATTATATGGACATTGCCGCTGTCGAGACCGGCGTGGCGGCGGGCGGCAGCGAGTTTGACGCGGAGGATACCGCGGGCAAGCCCGTATGCTGGCTCATCCATTTTACGCGCACGGTGGACGGAATACCCTCGACATACGACTTTAAGGACGGAACGACGAGAGAAACGGACGAGTATGAGCGGACATGGGCGTACGAGAGGATAACTGTGGGCGTAGACGAGGCCGGCATAACTCAGCTATCCTGGGAGGGCAACGCGCAGGTATCTCCGGACGGGCGGGAGGTTAAGCTGCTGCCGTTCGAGAACGTCATGGAACGGTTCGCGGAGAACATGAAGCTGCTGTATTCGTACGACGAGTACGGTACGGAGAGCACTTACGATATAACGCGCATCACGCTTGGTCTTTCGCGTATAAAGACGAAATACGGCGGATATCTGCTTACGCCCGTGTGGGACTTTTTCGGGAGCGTGACGGCGGGCGCGGGGGAGAATGGCGGCGAGACGCTGCGTACCGACAGGGAATACGACAGCTTTGTGACTATAAACGCCGCGGATGGTAGCGTCATAGACAGAAGCGTGGGGTACTGAAAATCGCGGAGCAGGAGAGAGGGGCGCTGCATCGGGAAAAGGCGCTGCCCTTTCAAACCCGCCAAAGGCCCTGCCTCTGGACTTCGCTTAAGGCTCTGCCTTAAGAATCCACTTCTTTTCTTGAAGAAATGCAGCAAAAGACACGGTTAAATAATAGGCTAAACAGTTACGGTGCGGGGGGGCAATACCCTATCGGCGCTTCGCGCCACTTCCCCTAAAAGGGGAAGCATATTACCGCCCCATCAAGTCGCACGACTTGCCGCTCGCCGCTAAAGCAGCGAGGGAACCCCGTATAAAGGCTCCCCTGTGAGGGGAGCTGTCACCGCAGGTGACTGAAGGGTATCAAAGCAGGATTCATATGTTTTTACAATTCAGAGCCTCACTGAAGGATGATATCGGCTTTCACCCTATCGGCACTTCGTGCCACTTCTCCTGCCGGGGTCCTCGGCGAACAAAGTTCGCTCGGGGTGGGTAAAAGGGGAAGCATATTACGCGGGCGCTGTTTTTGTCTGGCGGGAAGTAAAAATTATGGGATATATAGGGGAATTATGGTAGAAATGGGAGAGGGGGAGTGATATAATTAATCTAATAACAAAAGAAAGGATTTAAGTATGAATATAGTTATTGAAGGCTATTTAGAAAATTTTTGTAAAGATTTTAATTATAATAATATTGAAAAAGAAACTAAATTTGAACATTTTGTTAATTATACAGTTGTAAGTAATGAATATGATTCGACTCAATTCGATATTGCAAATATACATACTGATAAAGCAATTCAGGGTATAGATGGAATTGCAATTATAATAAATAACAGATTATGCTTTTCAAAAGAAGAAATAAAAACTTCGATTGAATTTAACAATAAATTAGAAGTTGACTTTATTTTTATACAATCAAAAATTACTGATAATTTCGATGGTTCGGAAATAGATGCCTTTTGTAGGTGGGTTAAAACATTTTTTAAGTTTGGTACTGAATTTAAAGGTCAAAAAATAAAAAATTTCATAGATATGGCGAAATATATATATAATATCAATAATAATAAGTATTTAAAAAAAGGGTTACCAAATATCAAACTATATTATGTATGCAATGGTATATGGAAGGATGATATAAATTTAATAAGTATCATCGAAGAAAATAAAAAAGAGTTAAGAAATTTATCTTTATTTCAGATCATTAATATTATACCATGTGATGCCAACAAGCTACAGCAATTATTTATGCGAATTAATACTGCAACAGAAGCTCATATTGAGTTTAGCAATAATGTTATTCTTCCAACAATTGAGAGGGTAGATGTAGCATATTCTGGATTTTTACCTTTCCCGGAATTTATCAAATTAATCGTTGATGAAAATAATAAACTAAAATCAGTATTTGAAGATAATATTAGAGGTTTTCTTGGTATTGAAGACAACCCAGTAAATGAAGCAATGGAAAAGACTTTAAACGAAAAACTATTTGATCAGTTTTGTATTTTAAATAATGGTGTTACAATTGTTGCAGAGGAGATAATTGGGCCTGGAACAAATAAAACTTTAAAAAATTATCAAATCGTTAATGGATGTCAGACAAGTAATGTTCTTTACCATTGTAAAGATATCGACGGTATTGACAAAGTGATGGTACCTGTAAAGATAATAGGGACTACAGATCCGGAAATAAGAATTAATGTAACAAAGTCAACAAATAATCAAACAAAAGTATCCATTGAACAACTTGAATCTTTGACTAATTTTCAAAAAGAACTTGAAGAGCATTATAAAGCTTTTTTTTCTAATTATGACCAAGAAGATAGACTTTTTTATGAAAGAAGAAAAAACCAGTATAAAGAGCAAGTAATTAATCCATTAAGTATTATTGATATTGAAAATCAAATAAAGGATTTTGTAGCAATGTTCATTGAGAAACCATACATTGTTTCAGGTTATTATAGTAAACTGTTAAAAAGCCTGGGTAGTGAGATTTTTAATAACGAACATAGAAAATTACCATACATTTGCAGTGCGTTAGCATATAGAAAATTAATTCGTTTATTTAATGATAGAACGATTGACGATAGATTATGGAGATTTAGATATCATATGGTAATGTTATTAAAATATTTTGTTACAAAGCAATTTCCTCCACGTTTAGAAAGTAAAAAAATAGACGAATATTGCAATACCATTATTGAAACTTTACGTAATAATGTAAAGTGTAGAAAAGTCTATTTAGAAATACAAAACTTTTTATTTTCAATTGATCAAGAAATAAAAATCTCAGGGAGGAAATCATCCGAGAAGAAAATGAATACAGATATTATTCTTGAAAGAATGAGGAATTCTCTTTTTGATAAGAACCCTACTTTGTTAGATTTTATAAATTAATTATTACCTTAATATTATTTCCTCTTCCCTTACCCCCTTATCCCTTTATCTACCACTATGGCAATGACTACAGCCGCGAGCACAACGTCTTCGCTGCACTCAAAATGACAATAGGTGGGGGAGACGAGGAATCCCATAGAGCGTACGGCGCAGTCGTGCGCTGTTTTTGTCTGGCGTCAGTAAAAACTAAGGGATATATAAGGGAAATATGGTAATGATATAATATATATTGTTCTGCGGAGTGTCAGAAACCTCACTCGATCTGCTATACTTACAGTCGGGAATAATAATTCTTTCGTTTGAAAGAGAGTAAATATGATAATCAGTGCCAGCCGGAGAACGGATATTCCTGCATATTTTTCAGACTGGTTTTACAACCGTATTAAAGCCGGGGAAGTATTGGTGCGTAATCCTTTGTATACCCGTCAGGTGAGCAGAATTAATCTGTCTCCCGAGGTCGTGGATTGCATTGTGTTTTGGACAAAGAATCCTAAACCGATGCTTGAAAGATTAGACGAATTAAAGGATTATCATTTTTATTTTCAATTTACGCTTAATTCATATGGAAACGATGTTGAGGCAAACTTACCTAAAAGGGAAATAATTGATACGTTCAGAACTCTTTCGGACAAAATCGGCAAAGAGAGAGTCATTTGGAGATACGACCCTATTTTTATCAATGAGAAATATACGATCGATTGTCATGAGGAATCGTTCAATAAAATTGCTGATGCATTAAAAGGCTATACAGAAAAATGTATAATTAGTTTTATCGATTTTTATAATAATATTAAAAGCAATATAAAGAACCTCGGTATTATAGAACTGGATAATATTGAAAAGAGAAAAATCGCTGAGAAGCTGTCAAAAGTCGCGTTCAGTTACGGCCTGAAAATGGATACTTGTGCCGAGAATATTAAACTTGCTGATTTAGGTATTACTCATGCAAGGTGTATTGACGACAGCCTTATCAGTCGTATAACCGGATGCCCATTAAAAGCAGAAAAGGATAAGAATCAAAGATTGGCATGCGGGTGTGTGGCAAGTATTGATATCGGACTATATAACACATGCCGAAACGGGTGCAAGTATTGTTATGCAAATCATAATCAAAACACCGTAAAAAGCAATTATCGGAAATACGATAAGAATTCTCCTTTGCTATGCAGCCGTATAGAAGAAACCGACAAAATTTATGAGAGGCATGTTGAATCATTAAAACAGAAACAAGAACAGATAGTTTTTGGTATCTAACTTTGCTTTAAAAGTATCAGGCCTCATTGCCTTTACCCCCTGGTCCTGTTTTTCCATACTGATATGAACGGGATTAAGATTCCTCGCACGCTCGGAATGACAATATGGCGGGGGAGCTTGCAGCGGCTTGTGTCATTCCGTCCGCTTCGTAGTAAGGAGCGAAAGCGACGAAGAAAAGATAGAGTGATAATTAGTGTGCGATAATACGAGGTAGCGTCGAAAACTTTGTGTATTCTCCGAATGCCAGATAATTAAAGTGGTTCCGTAGGGCAAGATACATCCTTGCCCTATATCGTTACCGTAACACTGCGGCGATGAACAGTCAAGACC
>JBLNCA010000036.1:0-11154 GCA_050260375.1 Burkholderiales bacterium
TTTTAGAAACGGTCGGCGAAACCTTTTCTATTCTACTTTTGGAGGTTCTTCTTTTCAAAACGCTAAAGCTATCCGTTCCTCCACACGCTTAGCGTGTGGTTTTTTTTACGATAACAAAAAAGAGCGGAAATTCCGCTCTTATATTTGCTGTTTATTTGTTTCTTATCGTAACGCTTACCGCCGGCGAGCTTGACACAAAGTTCTCGGCGACAAACCCGCTGGGCAGCTCAAACGTTACTTTTAAGCTGTACGTGCCGGGCCCCAGCCCGTCTACGTCCACATACGGCACGACATCCCTGCGCAGCAGCTTGGACATATGCGGGGCGCCCGCAGTTACCGTTACGTCGACGGTTTCAGGGACCGCGGCCGCGGTCATGCCCGAAGGCAGATTCTTTATCTTGATCTGCACGTTCTTATATATCTGCTGCTCCGATATCTCGCGTATATTGACCGATACCTGCGCGTTGGCCGAGTCGACCACCCTTACGCCCTCGGGCAGTATATAGTTCGCGGGTATCATCTGATCAGTACTGTATCCGGCGATGTTTATCGTTTCAAGCTTTATAGAGCTTACCGTATCGAGCACCGCCTTCTCGCCGACTATCCTTACCTTTTTGGGCTCGCATGTTACGCTCGTCAGCTCATAGCCGGGCGCAAGGTTGTCCTGGCCCTGTATTGACCCTTGCACATCCACTTCCACCGTTTTGACAGGCTCAACGACCTGATTCACTATTATCGACGGCGCGCCCGTGGAGAACAGCCCGGGGTCGACAATACCGCCCTTTTCGTCGAGCAGCTGCACCTCATAGCTCCTGCTGAATCCCTTGGTAAGGCCGTCGAGGTTTACCGTATAAAGCGCGCTGACCACCCTGTCCACATCCCTGCTCGCGCCGCCTATCCTTATCCTGTCGGGCGAATACTGCGGCGGGTCTGCATAGTAGTCCGCCGGAACGCTGCCTGTCGTTTCCACGCTTACCGGCACGTCCTTCTCTTTGTATTTGTCTACATATACCGTTATCTCGCGCGGGTTCACTTCGATTACGGTGCCGTATTCGGTCTTCGTTTTCACCTGCAGCTTCTGTTCCCCCGTGCCGTTTACTTTGGAAAGGTCGATGGAAGCGCTGACGTTCTGGTCGTTTACCAGCCTTGACTGGTTCTGGTTCACCCTCACCCTTATGTTGACGGTGCCGAGTATATTTACAAGGTTCCCGGATATCGCGAGCTTTTTATCATTTAAGCTGTCCACATTCTCCCATGTCACCGGAATATTGGGTACGTCGCGCTCGCGGACGGGGTTGGTTTCGCCCAGCACATAGCTCCAGAGTATGACGGCGAAAAGCAGCGCCACTATCTTCAATACGAGGTTGCTGCGGACGAGCTTCCACAACGCGCCGAAAAACTTCTTCACTGCGCCTCACGCCCCTTCCGCTTTATTCTTAATCCTTTTGGCTGCTTTATCATGTATATGTCTTCCAAAATATCCTTAATGGCTTTTGAGTCGAGATAGCGTATTATGTTGCCGTCCTGCGCGACGGATATTACGCCCGTCTCCTCGGAGACGATCAGAGTAATCGAATCGGACACCTCGGATATGCCGAGCGCCGCCCTGTGCCGCGTGCCCAGATCCTGCCCTATCTGCTTGTTTTCACTCAACGGCAAAAAGCAGCCCGCCGCCTCTATCCTGTCCTCGCGTATTATTACCGCGCCGTCGTGCAGCGGCGAGTTCGTGAAAAAAAGGTTCTCCAGCAGCTCCGACGATATGTCCGCTCCGAGGTGCGTGCCGCTCTCTATTACGTCTTTTAATCCCGTCTTGCGCTCAAACACTATAAGCGCGCCCACGCGTTTCTTTGAAAGGTTCAGCACCGCCTTTAATATGTTGTCAACGTTCTCCTGCGCGTACGTCGCCTGCGACGCCATAATTTCGAACTTGCCGCGCCCGAGGCTCGCAAGCGCGCGCCGCAGCTCGGGCTGAAATATGATTACGATAACCAAAGCACCCGCTGTCAGCACGTAATCAAGTATCCACTTCGTGCCCGAAAGATTTAAAAAGCCCGCGACCCATTCGGCGAGCAGTATAACGCCAAGGCCTTTAAGCACCTGTATCGCGCGGGTCTTTGACGTCAGCTTCAAGAGCCAGTATATTATAACAGCAAGCAGCAATATATCGATAATATCGACAACTCGGAAATCGGGTATGCTGTTTACTATGGCGTTAAATATCTGTTCCAAAATGAACCCCTTAAAACTTACCGTAAGAGTGTATATATTAATTATATTATAAACTCTATTTTAAATTATAAACTATTTATTAAGAAATTCATACGGCAAAAATTTGAACATATCGTGAAAAATGCCTTAAGCATCGGCATTTCGCACTCTTTTCCCGACCGGCGTTTTAATATATAATGACAGTATGTATACAAATTTTAAGAAGCTGCGCGAAGACGTAAGCGCCTGCAAAAAATGCGAGCTCTATCAAACGCGCACGAATACGGTGTTCGGGGAGGGAAACGTCTCGGCCGGCGTAATGTTCATAGGCGAAGGGCCGGGGCGCGACGAGGACGAACTCGGCCGCCCGTTCGTGGGCAGGGCGGGCCAGCTGCTGGACAGGATGCTCGCTTCGATAGGCTTTACGCGCAACGACGTTTACATAGCGAACATACTGAAGTGTCGCCCTCCGGGCAACAGGGACCCGCTTCCGCACGAAGCGGCCGCCTGCATAGGCTACTTAAGGGCGCAGGTCGCGCTTATAAAGCCGAAAATTCTGGTGTGCCTCGGCAGGATAAGCGCATCGTACATACTCGGCCAGGATGTGCGCATCACCCGCGACCGCGGGGTATGGCACGAATCCAAGGGATTTTACATAATGCCTACGTACCATCCGGCGGCGCTGCTGAGAAACGAGCAGCTTAAAAAAGAATCGTGGGCGGACCTACTTAGCATAAAGGCAAAATACGAAGAGCTGTTTGGTAAGGACAAATGATACTGCAAAACATATGCGACGACATACTGCTGGCTGCGGAGGCTTTCGGCAAAACGAAAGCCGACTTGGTGTTCGGCGAGGGCAACAAAAACGCGCAGGTAATGCTTATAGGCGAAGCGCCGGGCGCGGAGGAAACGAGATTATCGCGCCCGTTCGTGGGCAAGGCGGGGCAAAACTTAAACGAGTTCCTTTCAGTGCTTTGCCTGTCGCGCGAAGATATCTACATCACCAACGTCGTCAAGTTCCGGCCTTACAAGGTGAGCGCCAAAGGCACGCTCTCCAACCGGCCGCCGGCAAAGGACGAGGTATCGTGCATGCTGCCGCTGCTCTTGCGCGAGATAGAGGCGGTTGCCCCGAGCGTCGTCGTCACGCTGGGCAACGTTCCGTTAAAATGCCTGCTGGGCAAGCAGGCGCTCATCGGCTCGTGCCACGCCGCGCCCGTAAAGGCAAAAGCGCTGTCGCATGAGTTTACGGCTTTCCCGCTTTACCATCCAGCGAGCGTGATATACAACCCCGCGCTGAAAAGCGTATACCGCGAAGACCTTGAAAAGCTCAAGGCTTTCCTGTCCAATATATAGCAGCAGATAAAAAGCGGTTGTGCGCGCACACAATATTTGCTATCATAATATTGCATTATTATTAAACGCATGTTACTAAACGGTTAAGAGGTTGTTCGTGAAAAGAATCTTTCCTGTCGTATTGACAATAGCCTTTTTAATATCCGTGTTTGCGCCCTCCGACGCTTTCGCTTCGGGTTTCTTTGAGGAGGCGACGGTTACGGCGGACGAAGTAAACATGCGCTTAAGGCCCACTACCGATTCTCCCGTCGTTACCGTACTGAAAAAAGGAACAAGGATAGGCATATACTGCGAGGAGCAGACCGGCTGGTACAGGGCGATATTCGGAAACTACAGGGGATATGTGAGCACCGAGTTCGTATACCTCGCCTCTCGGGATTCTCTTACGGGACACGTGCTTACCGACGGCCTTAAAGTGCGCCAGTTCGCCAACGACTTCAGCGACCCGGTAGGCGAGCTCAATGTAGGCACGCCCGTTTCGATACTGAACATGGTGGGCGACTGGTATTACTTGGATTCGCAATCAATAGAGGGATATGTCCACAAGGACAGTATAGAGATAAGCAAATCGGGCTCTACGGCCGCACTGCTTAAGCCGGGCATGGAAGGCGTCGCAATAGCGGATATGCAGCGCGAGCTGAGAAAGCGCGGCTTTTTCGGCGGCTCGATTACCGGCTATTACGGGGAATTAACGCTCAATGCCGTAAAGGCTTTCCAGAAGGAAGCGCGGCTCTCTCAGGACGGCATAGCGGGCAGCAAGACCCTTGAGCTGCTTTACGGCGACAACGATATTACCACTACGGCCGCAAAGATGGCGGGCATAGAGGGCGAAGTGCTGCTTTCAGAATGGAGCAAGATAAACGGCAAGTGGAAGAGGGGCACATACGCCACGGTAACCGACGTTAAGACGGGCATACAGTTCAAGGTCTACCGCTTCGGAGGCTGGTATCACGCCGACTGCGAGCCCGCGACCGCCGCCGACACCGCAAAGATGAAAAAAGCGTGCGGCGGAAAGTGGACGTGGAACCGCCGTCCGATATGGGTCACTATAAACGGCGTCACGTATGCCGCTTCCCAGCACGACATGCCGCACATGGTGGACGTCGTTAAGGACAACGACTTCCCCGGGCACTTCTGCATACATTTCAACAAATCGAAGGTGCACGAGACTGAAGCCGAATGCCCGAGGCACCAGTCGTGCGTACAATACGCGTACAAAAAAGCAAAGTAAGCATAGAAGCTTTTGATACTCTCCTCTCCCCTTTTACTCATTCCAAAGCTCCGGACGGGAAAATTCAGCTTGCCTTTTCCTTAAGGTGGCGCAAAGCGCCGGATGAGGTATTGCCTTCCCCTTGAGGGGAAGGTGGCGCAAAGCGCCGGATGAGGTGTATCGTAAAGTTCAAGCAAAGACAAAGGGGATTAAAGTAAAAAACTCATTTAGAGGAAGCAATAACGCCAATAAAAGTGAACAACCCTTCAGTCGCCATACGGCGACAGCTCCCCTAAAAGGGGAGCCCAGAATATCAGTAAATTCAATTTGTCATTCCGAACGCAAATAAGGAATCCCATGGAGATTGCTCTAAAGAAGGGAGATCTTTTAGTCGTTTCACTCCTTCAAGCAAAGCTGACGGAATGACAGCATATACTTGACAGTATCAATTTCACTCACTCAAAGACTTCGATCGGTAAGTTCAACCGGATTGACGAGCTTAGGTATTACACCGGCAATCTGGCATGTGGGCTTAAAAGGCAATAAAAAAACCAGCTATAAGCCGGTATTGCTAAAATAGCTACTATTAATTAATAACAACTATCAATCGCTATCTATAAAATACTGTTCATCTTCATCTAATAACAACGTTATTAATACTTTATTGATATCTTCTTTATAACTTGTTTTAATTATCATCTCTTTTACTAGTTCTTTTATTGCTTTAATCTTATCCATGGTGTTCTTAATCTTTTTTTGTAAAATCGGTTCTAATTCATCCTCATAAAGATGTCCATCATTCTCCTTTAATGCTTCAACGATTGCCTTTTTTGTTTTTATTAAATTCTCATTCGGCAAAGAGTCTTGCACTTTAACACACCCTTCCTGTAATATAATGGTTTAATCCATATATTCTATATAAAGGTGTGCTTTTCCTCTTTTATTGACTTTCTTTTACTTGCTCGCCGCGAGAGCCTTTGCCTTGTCTTCCATTATCAGAGCGTCTATCATCTCGTCCATGTCCCCGTCGAGGAACTGCTCTAGGCGGTAAAGCGTCATGCCTATACGGTGGTCTGTCACCCTGCCCTGAGGGAAGTTGTACGTGCGTATGCGCTCGCTCCTGTCGCCCGAGCCTATCTGGTTTCTGCGGCTGTCGGAGAGTTCTTTTTCCTGCGCTTGCTTTGCTATGTCGTAAAGCCGCGCCTTTAACACCTTCATCGCCTTTTCCTTGTTTTTAAGCTGCGATTTTTCGTCCTGGCACGTTACTACGAGCCCGCTCGGCACATGAGTAATGCGCACTGCCGAATCGGTAGTGTTTACGCTCTGCCCGCCGTTGCCCGACGAACGGTACACATCTATGCGCAGGTCATTCGGGTTTATCTCTATGTCCACATCCTCCGCCTCAGGCAGCACGGCAACCGTCGCCGCCGAGGTGTGTATGCGCCCCTGGCTTTCCGTTTCGGGCACGCGCTGCACCCTATGCACGCCGCTCTCAAATTTCAGCCGCGAATACGCGCCCTTTCCGGAGATGAGCATAACCATCTCCTTTACGCCTCCCAATTCGGTAAAGTTGGAAGCAAGCCGCTCAATGCTGTACCCCGCGCGCTCGGCGTAGCGCGTGTACATCCGCAGCAAGTCGCTTCCGAACAGCGCCGCCTCCTCGCCGCCCGTTCCCGCGCGTATCTCGAGCACCACGTTTTTATCGTCGTTGGGGTCTTTAGGCAGCAGTAAAAACTTAAGCTCTTCTATTAGCTTTTGTTTTTGCTCCTCGTTTTGCTCGAGCTCTTCCTGCGCCAACGCGGCTATCTCTTTGTCGCCGTCCCCGGACATGAGCTTTAGCTCTTCTATCTGCTTTTCGCAATTCTGATATTCGTCGTACTTTGCGACGATCTCCTCAAGCGAGGAGTGTTCTTTTATAATTTTCCTGTAGCGTTCCTGGTTCTGTGCTGTCTCGGGCTTTGCAAGCTCGTCCTCCAGCTCCTGGAACCTCTTTTTTATCTCTTCGAGTTTTTCAAACATGATGCTATTTTCACCTATCCCTTAAACGCGCAGACAATTCTGTCCCGCCCCGCGTAATCCTTAATACATTCTATGCCGCCGAAGCCTCCGGTTAACAGCAACTCCGTCACTTCCCGCGCCTGGCCCGCGCCTATCTCCAGCACGAGCGCGCCGCCGTCGTTTAAAAAAGCCGCCGACTCGCCCGCTATCCTTCTGTAAAAATCGTATCCGTCGCCCGCAAGCAGCGCGAGCTTCGGTTCGCGCTTTACGCTCTCATTAAGCGCCGCGTACTCTTCCTCGCTCACATACGGCGGGTTGCATACTATGATATCATATACTGCGTCTATATTACCGAACATGTCGCTGTTGATGAAGCGTATGCCAGCCGCGCCGCAAAGCTGCGCGTTGCTCTTTGCGACGGCGAGCGCTTCTTCGCTTATATCCGCCGCCGTTACAGCTGCCTTTGTTTCCGTAGCCAGCGATATCGCTATGCACCCGCTGCCCGTGCACATGTCGAGCGCCGTATGGTAAGAGTTTTGCCTGATAAGCTCTATTGCCTTGCCCGCGACGAGCTCAGTCTCGCTTCTCGGTATAAGCACATACGGGTTCACTTCCAGCGCAAGATACCGAAAATACGCCCTGCCCGTTATGTACTCCACCGGCTCGCCCGAAGCGCACCGCCCGAGCATCAGCTTTATCTGTTCTAACGCGCCTGCCGGCACGCCTATATTCGTATAAACGTCTGAATAACCTATGTCCAGCGCATGGGATATTATTACCTTCGCTTTCGCTTCCGCTTCGGGAATGCCCGCCCGCTCAAGCGTCTTCTTTACCTCGAGCAGCGCCTCTTTTGCCGTCATACGCTCTCGGTCTGCACCCCGGCGGCCTCGGCGCTTTCCGCCTCCTGTTTCGGGCGGTAAAAGCTTTTGGCGAGTTCGTCGAGCTCTTCGTTTGAAAGCGCGTCTTCCGCCGCCTTAAAAGCCACTATAGCCACTTCCACCATGCTGTCGTCCGGCTCGGACGTTGTAAGCTTCTGCAGCATCATTCCCGGCCAGCGTATTATGCGGAAGAAAAGGGCGTCGCTCATCGCCGCGAACTTCAAAAACTCGTAAGCCAAGCCCGCCACCACGGGCAGCATGAGCAGCCTTAAGCCTATCCTTGCGTACCAAGCGGGGCTCCAGCCTAAAAGCGAAAACAGCAGTATCGATATTACCATTACGAGCAGCAGATAGCTTGTGCCGCATCTCGGGTGCAGCGTCTTGTACTTTTGCACGTTCTCTACGGTAAGCTCCTCTTCGTGCTCATAGCAGTTTATCGTCTTGTGCTCAGCGCCGTGATACCGGAACACGCGCTTTATGTCCTTTATGAACGTTATCGCCACTATGTACAGTATGAATATCAGCATCCTGATGCCGCCTTCAATGAGGTTCATCACTATGCCCGACGCTATGTATGGCTTTACAATGTTTGCGAGCACTGTGGGCAGTATAAAGAATATGCCCACGGCGAGAGCTATCGCCAATACCACCGCAAACACCATAGCCACGTCCATTATATCCTTGCCCGACTTCTTTGCCACAAACTGCTCAAACTTCGAAGGCTTGTAATCCGGCTCCGTGTCGTCGTACATCTTTGCCGCCTGCGTCATAGTCTTCACGCCGAACACCATTATGTCGAAAAACGACACTACGCCCCGTATTACGGGTAAGCTGTAAAACTTATTCTTCTGCGTCGCGGACTTGACGTTATCCTTCTTGTATACTATCTCGCCGCTTGCCTTCCTCACGGCTAAGCCGCATACCGAAGGCGCTTTCATCATAACGCCCTCGAGCACCCCCTGGCCGCCTATTTTGGATCTTTTCATAATTACCTCAGTTTGCCCATTTCCTTGGGGCTAATATTTTACCTTTCCCTGCTTTACACCCTAAAAGCAAAACAGACCGAAAAGCCGGTCTGCGAAGTCCCAAATACTATTTGATGCCGTATCTCTTGTTGAAACGGTCAACGCGCCCGCCCGTATCGACAAGCTTCTGCTTGCCGGTAAAGAACGGATGGCATTTCGAGCAGATCTCGACTCTTAGCTCTTTCCTTGTCGAACCCGTCACAAACGTCTCGCCGCAAGCGCACGTTACCTTACACTGGTGATACTCGGGATGTATTCCTTGTTTCATCTGCATTCACCTCTTATCTAAAAGCCGCTTTCATTTGGCGGCCGCAAAGTCGCAAAGAACATTATAACATAATACTTTCAAAAATCAAGCGGAATTTGAGCCCAATAATATCCGCGTCAATATCCGCATAATGCAGACATTAGGCGCTGTTAATCATATACATTATAACGTTTGCCAAAAAGCATATCCCTGCATGTTGCATTGATGGTCTTAAAATTGCCTTTCGTAAATATATATACTATGTGGATTATGTTATACGGAGGACGCAATGGAAGCTTTAAAGAGGTCAGTGATGCTTCTCCGTCCGGGCGACGGGCGCCTCATTGAGCCCGGCAGGGGCGGCGGGTCGCTTAAGCTGCTTTCCAAGGGCAGAGGCGTGGATATATCGCTTAAAGCCGACTGCCTTAAAGAGGGCGACTTTTTTCTGTACCTTTTTACCAAAGACGGCAAGGAGCTTTATGCGGGCGACGTAGCGGGCGGAGCGCTTAACAACCATCTCCCAAACGTAGCGCTGGAAAACATAATAGGCGCAGCCGTAGTCGCGAGAGACTCAGGCGGAGCTCATTCGTTCTGCTTAAAATCTTCCGGACCCGATTGGCCCGCGCTGATAGAGCGGTTTAAGCTGCGCCGCGCACCGCGCAAAGCCAATCCCGCGCCGCATAAAGAGGTTTACGCGCCCAACAAAGACCTGCCCCAGTATACAGGCTATCAGCACAATCCGAACCGTGCGCCTTTCGACGACTACCGCATAGAAGCCGCGCATTTAAGGGCGGATATAGACTACAGGCCGGAAGCGGCCGCCTCCCGCGATTACCCGGCGTACGAAACCGTGCAAAACGGCTATCAGCAGGGAGCTTACGCCGCCCCGCATGCCGATTATGAGGAGGAAGCTTACGAGCCGCAGGCTGATTACCGTCAGGAAAACGCTCCGTCCGCAGATGAAAGCTATGACGAAACTCCCGCCGAGCCGGCCGAGCCTCAGGAAGGCTTCGAGGAAGAGAGCTGCGACGCCTGCCCCCACGCGGTGCGCGAAAGCAATATAAACCCGTTCCCTTCCGTGTTTCCCGACAGCGAATGGGTCAAAATATCTTACCCCGGCCCCACGGGCTGGTGGCATTACATTTCCGGAAAGATATACAAAAACGGCGCGCTCGCCGCAAAGGTGCTGGGCGTACCCGGAGAATACGGAATAGCGCCGCCGATATGGCTGGAGGGTTTCGGTACTTACCTGCGCTGCTTTACCGGCGATGCACGGGGCTATTGGCTCATGTTTCAGGACGCAGAGACAGGAGAGGTTCTGGACATGGGTCTATCTCCACATGATGGGTGAGCACTTCGGAGTATGAAAAGCAATAACGGCGCTTATACCCGTTTTCCCTGACGAGCACCGTGAAAACTTCCGGGTAAAGCCCGTCGATTATGCCGTCCCTCTCGTATCCGCCCCTGCGGCCGCTCTTGGCCCGCAGCGTAATATGCGCGCCTTTCTGGCTGTGCATCTGCCTTTTTATCTCGTCGAGACTATCGTTCATGATTAATCCGCCTGATATTTTCTCATTAATATCTTTCCCAAAAAACATATATCTATCCCATATCCGCCCGCTTGTTTTAATGCATCTTTATTATTTTTGTCGGTATATGTATTTGCCCTATGACGACTCCGGCGCTGCCGCAAACGTCTAAACCTGAGCATGATTGCATAATTTGATGGCTTATAATGAATAAAGTTATCCCACTTATCCACATTGTTGTCCACATGATGCGAAAAAAAGAGATTGAGAGACCTTGAGGGAGATCTCTAAAATCCTGCCCGCCGGTTAAAATGAATAAAAAATTATCGTGCGGTTTTTGCCGTTTAATAAATATGCAAAAAGATTCCGGGCGACGGATGTGGTATAATATTTTTATCAAACTCGGAGCGGTTTTATATGAGCAATATAAAAGAAAAGCTGAAAGAAACGCTTTATAAAATAAGAAATCCCGAATACGACGAGCACGAGCGGGAGTTCAAACAGCAGCTTCAAAAAAAGCGCCTGCTGTTCTTCCTGCCGTTTTTGATCGCCGCCGCTCTGTTTATGCTGCTTTATTTAAGCAGGCAATAATCATCCACCCCTTCAAGGGGTGGTTTTTCTTGAACCCTATAAGGGACTCTTGCTGGCAATGCCTAAAGGCATATTACGGTTCCGCCAACCGCATGGGGCCTGTTACCGGCAACCC
>JBLNCA010000037.1:0-447144 GCA_050260375.1 Burkholderiales bacterium
AATAACCGAAAGGTATTTATTAGTACACTAATTCCTATTTGAACCGCCGTATACCGAACGGTACGTACGGTGGTGTGAGAGGTCGGTAGGTGAAATAATCACCTACCTCCTACTCGATTCCGCACCACAATAAACGAAAACATATAAAAAACGGAACGGCACGAGGGCCGCTCCCTACAAATTATCGTTATTATGTATTCATAGCAATGACACTTTGCTGCTTACACTCATCTCTTGCCGACGATGCTTTCATAGTCGAACATCTCGTCCATTTCAACGAGCTCGTTTACCATAAACGCGCGTATATACTCCTTATCGCGGGATATGGAATGTATGTAGTAGCCGTTTTTTAGGTAAAACGCGACGGTGGAGCGCATCCTGCTCGCGGTATGCAGCGTTATTGCGCGCACGCCAAGCGCTACGCATTCCTGCCGCACCTTTTCAAGCAGCAGCCCGCCTATGCCTATAGACTGAATCTCGGGGTCGACCGCGAGCCGCGAAAGATACGCTATGCCGTCCTTTAACACCTCGAACCGCACGGCTCCCGCCGTTTCTCCGTCCACCGTACAAATATAAACGTGTTTATTCTCAATATCGCTGAGTATCTCTTCATCCGTCTCACAGAGCGCCTGTATATTCGTGTGGCGTATCTCTTTCGCGTAAGCCTCAAACGCTTTTCTCGTTATGCGCTTTACCTCCGCAACGTCCGCGGGCGCCGCTTTTTTAAACACTATGCTTTCCATGGTTTTTACCTGTCCCGCATCAGCAGCACCATTACTGCTTTTTGAGCGTGCAGCCTGTTTTCCGCCTCGTCAAACACGGCGCTCCATTTGCCGTCTATTACGCCTGCCGTCACCTCTTCGCCGCGGTGTGCGGGCAGGCAGTGAAGGAATATGGCGTCCTCGGCGCACAGCGACATCAGCCGCTCGTTTACCTGGTACGGCGAAAGATGTTTGTATTTTTCTGTGGCGACTGCCTCCTGGCCCATGCTTGCCCATACGTCGGTGTATACGGCGGTAGCGCCTTTTGCCGCCTCGTCCGGGTCGCGCGTTATCACTATATGCGAGCCGCTTTCCTCGGCTGCTTTTTTTGCAGTTTCAAGCACGCCCGAGTCCGGCTCGAATCCTTCCGGGCACGCCACGGATATATCGAGGCCGAGCTTCGCGCATCCTACGAGCAGCGAATTGGCTACGTTGTTGCCGTCGCCTATAAACGCGAGCTTGCCTTTAAAGCTGCCTTTGTATTCGTAGTACGTCATCAGGTCGGCGAGCACCTGACAGGGGTGCAGCAGGTCGGTAAGGCCGTTTATCACGGGTACGCTGCCGTACTTTGCCAAATCCTCAACGTCGCTCTGCGCAAATGTGCGTATCATTATGCCGTCCACCATGCGCGAGAGCACCTTGGCAGTATCGGATATCGGCTCGCCGCGGCCAAGCTGTATGTCATTGGCGCTTAAAAACTGCGCCGTGCCGCCGAGCTGGTATATGCCAGCCTCAAAGGACACCCTTGTGCGCGTCGAGCTCTTAGCGAATATCATCGCGAGTATCTTGCCCGCAAGCAGCGGGGGGCGCAGGCCTTCCTTCATCTGCTTCTTGAGTTTCAGCGCGAGGCTCAAAACCTGCAGTATATCGTCCCTGCTGTAGTCGGCAAGGCGCAGCAGGTGTTTTTGTGTGAATTCTTTCTCCGGCTTATAATATAACAGGTCCATCATATTCTACTCCTTAAAAAACAGTCATTTCTTGTATCCGCCAAGCGGTATATAATGCTCTTCTATATGCTCCGCCGACATCACGCTTAGCAGCGCTTTAAGCGTATCCATAGACGTTATGCACGGTATGTTGAACTCCATGGCCGTACGTCGCAGCACAAACCCTAACCGCGCCTGCTGCTTTCCTCTTGTCGGCGTGTTGATGACCATGGACACCTCGCGGTTTTTCAGCGCCTTTATCACGTTTCTCTTTGAAATGAGGCTGCACTTGACGCCGAGGTCGGAAAAGCTCTCATATGTAGAGTCGGTGCACGCGACGCTGAACCCCAAGTCTATCATCTGCCGGGCGCATTCGCTAGCCTCGTGCTTATCCCTGTCCGTTATCGAGAACAGCACCGGCTTTCCTGTTTGCGGAGGCCGTATGCCCGACGCCGCGAAAGCTTTTTTAAGCGCTGCGAGGAACGTGGTGTCCGTGCCCATAACCTCTCCGGTGGATTTCATCTCGGGCCCAAGGAATATATCCACGGTGGTGAGCTTCGAGAACGAAAACACGGGGGCCTTTACGGTAACGAGCTTGTTTTCCTTGTAAAAGCCGGTGCCGTATCCCATGCCTATCAGCGCTTCGCCCATCATTATGCGCGTAGCGAGCCTTACCATAGGAACGCCTGTCACCTTGGAAAGTATAGGCACCGTGCGGCTGGCGCGGGGATTGACCTCCAACACGTAAACGCCGCCCTCGCGGTCTATTACGAACTGTATGTTGTAAAGCCCCTTTATGCCGAGCTCTATGCCTATCCTCATCGCGTAATCGACAATGGTGCGCTTTGTTTCGGGGGCAAGCGTCTGGGTGGGGTATACCGCAAAGCTGTCGCCCGAGTGTACGCCCGCGCGCTCTATATGCTCCATAATGCCTACTATCAGCGCGTCGCTACCGTCGCATATGCCGTCTATCTCGACCTCTTTGCCGTTTATATACTTATCCACCAGCACCGGGTGTTTAGGCGACACTTTGGCGGCGTACGTCATGTATTCCTTTAACTCCTGCTCGTCATAAACTATCTCCATGGCGCGCCCGCCAAGCACGTAAGAAGGCCGCACCAATACGGGATATCCGATACGCGCCGCTATTTCCCGGGCGTCGTTTTGCGAAAACGCAGTTGCGCCGGGGGGGATGGGTATATCAAGTTTAACCAGCGCCTCTAAGAAGCGCTCCCTGTCTTCCGCCCTGTCTATCCCGTCTACCGGCGTGCCGAGTATGTTTACGCCTTCCTGCGCCAGCGGCGCGGCGAGGTTTATTGCCGTCTGACCGCCGAACTGCACTATTACGCCTTCCGGCTTCTCGCGCTCTATTATGTCGAGCACGCATTCCTTGGTGAGCGGCTCGAAATACAGCTTGTCGGACGTATCAAAATCGGTGGACACCGTCTCGGGGTTGGAGTTGATTATTATCGACTCGTAGCCCAGCGCTTTGAGCGCCAGCGCGGAATGCACCGAGCAATAGTCGAACTCTATGCCCTGGCCTATGCGTATGGGCCCCGAGCCGAGCACAACGACCTTTTTCCTTCCGCTGTCCTTCGACTCGTCTCCGCTGTCGTAGCACGAATAGTAATAAGGCGTCTTAGCCTCGAATTCGCCCGCGCAGGTGTCCACCATCTTGTATGCGGGGCGCATATCCCACTTGACGCGAAGCGCTTTTATGCTGTGTTCATCCGTACCAATAAGGTTCGCTATATAGCTGTCCCCGAAACCGAAGCGCTTGCATTTGTACAGCAGCTCCTGCGGAAGCGTATTTGCCGTATGCGCTTTAAGCTGCTTCGCGAGGCTCACTATGTTTTCAAGCTTCGATACGAAGAACTTGTCTATCTTGGTTATACTGCATATCTCCTCGACGCTGTACCCGCGCTCCAATGCCTCGGAAATGACGAATATCCTCTCGTCGTCAGGGGTGCGCAGCGAGTTTTCAATCTGCTCGTCCGTCCACTGCGCTATCGTCTTCATGCCGAGTTGGTAGTCGAGCTTAACGTCAAGGCTGTCTATTGCCTTAAGCAACGATTCTTCGAAGTTGCGGCCTATGGCCATTACCTCGCCCGTCGCCTTCATCTGCGTGCCGAGAGTGCGCGTAGCGGTCACAAACTTGTCAAAAGGCCACCTCGGCACCTTTGTCACTACATAGTCGAGCGCCGGCTCAAAGCACGCGCTCGTTTCGCCCGTTATCGGGTTCGCTATCTCGTCAAGGCCGAAGCCTACGGCTATCTTGGCGGCTGCGCGGGCAATAGGGTATCCCGTCGCCTTGCTCGCGAGCGCGGAAGAACGGCTGACGCGCGGGTTGACCTCTATGACAACGTATTCCGGGCTGCCGGGGGAGAGCGCGAACTGTATGTTGCACCCGCCTCTTATCTTCAGCGCGCGTATTATCTTTATAGACGCAGAGCGCAGCATCTGGTATTCCTTATCGGATAGCGTCTGCGAAGGGGCGACGACTATGCTGTCGCCGGTGTGTATCCCCACCGGATCGAGGTTTTCCATGTTGCAGACGACTATGCAGTTGTCGTTTGCGTCGCGCATTACCTCGTATTCTATCTCCTTATATCCCGCGACGCTCTGCTCGAGCAGCACCTGGCCTATGATGGAAAACGAAAGCCCTTTAGCCGTGATATCCTTAAGCTCGTTAATGTCGCGCGCTACGCCGCCGCCCGTGCCGCCCAATGTGTAGGCGGGCCGCACTATTATAGGGAACCCTACTTCGTCCGCGAACGCCGCGGCTTCGTCCACGCTGCAGGCTATGCGGCTTTTGGCTATCTTTTCGCCTATGCTCTCCATCGTTTTCTTGAAAAGTTCGCGGTCTTCCGCCAGCCTTATCGATTCGAGCGGCGTGCCAAGCAGTTCTATGTTAAGCTCGTCGAGTATGCCGCTCTGCGCAAGCTCCACTGCCATATTAAGGCCGGTCTGGCCGCCCAGCGTCGCGATTATGCCCTGAGGCCGCTCCGCGCGCAGTATAGAGGACACCACCTCGAGCGTTATAGGCTCGATGTACACCTTGTCGGCCATCTCCTCGTCCGTCATTATTGTCGCGGGGTTGGAGTTGATAAGCACTACCTCGAAGCCCTCTTCTTTAAGGGCTTTGCACGCCTGAGTGCCCGAATAATCGAACTCGGCGGCCTGGCCTATTACTATAGGCCCCGAGCCTATCACCATTATTTTGCTGATATCCGTTCTTTTGGGCATGTGTTCACCTGTTGCTTATAAGAGTTTCTTCAGTGCCTCCATGAGGCTGTCTATGTGGCTGTGCTGTATCACATAAGGAGGCAGAAAACGCAATACGTTTGCGCCCGCGGTAGCCGCCACAAAGCCGTCGGAAAGAAGGCGCTGCTGTATATCCTTTGCGGACGTACCTTCTGCGAACTCCAGGCCAAGCATCAGCCCTTTGCCGCGCACGTCGGCTATCGCGGGGCAGTGCGATTTTAATGCATTAAGCCGGTCGATAAAGTACGCGCCTACTTCGGATATGTGCGAAAGCAAGTTCGTCGAAACGAGCTTATCCGTAACGTAATACGCCGCGGCGCACGCGAGATGGTTGCCGCCAAACGTTGAGCCGTGGTCGCCGGGCTCAAATGCGTAAGCCGCCTTGCCGCATGCGAGGAACGCGCCAATAGGCATGCCGGCGCCGAGCGACTTTGCCAGCACGACTACGTCGGGCTTTGCGCCCAGCGAAGGGGAGGCGATAAGCGAGCCTGTGCGGCCCATGCCGGTCTGTATCTCGTCGGCTATCATAAGCGCCCCGCAGCGGTCGCAGGCTGCGCGCACCGCCTTGAAGTATTCGGGAGTTATGGGTATTATGCCGCCCTCGCCTATAATAGGCTCTATTATCACTGCGGCGGTGTTTTCGTTTACGGCTTCGTTCAGCGCAGCAATATCGTTTGGCTCTACGTACACGAACGAATCCAAAAGCGGCTTATACGCCTCGTGGAACTTCTGCTGTCCCGTAGCGGCAAGCGTCGCAAGCGTGCGCCCGTGAAAGCTGTTTTTCATAGTGACGAATTGCGTGCGCTCTCTGCCTGCGGCGTGATGGTACTTGCGGACAAGCTTTAGTGCTCCTTCCACCGCCT
Organism: Burkholderiales bacterium; assembly: GCA_050260375.1. Classification (GTDB taxonomy): domain Bacteria; phylum Bacillota; class Clostridia; order Christensenellales; family SZUA-584; genus DTFZ01. Next base: position 5,815 of record JBLNCA010000037.1, read on the forward strand.
CCGCGCCGCTGTTCGAAAAGAACACGTTGTCATATCCCGTCGCCGTGCATATGAGTTTTGCAAGCTTCGCCTGCGCTTCGATGTAGAATATGTTCGACGTGTGCATCAGGTTGTCAATTGCGTCCTTAAGCGCGCGCTTATAGCCTTCGTCCGAATACCCAAGGCAGCATACGGCTATCCCCGAAAGAAAATCCGTATACCGCCTGCCTTCGGTGTCATAAAGGTATACGTCCTCGCCCCTTACAAAGCAGACGTTCTGCCGCTTGAATACGGGGGAATAATATTTATGTTCGAGCTCTGTTATCTGTTCCAGTTTCATATGCTTACTCCCTTACCATAGTGCCTATGCCGGTATCGGTGAATATCTCGAGCAGTATCGGGTGCGGTATAGTGCCGTTTAAGATATGCGTACGCTTTACGCCGCTTTTTACCGCCTTTATGCAGCCGTAAACCTTGGGCAGCATGCCGCCGGAAATAACGCCTTTTTCTATAAGCCCCATTATCTCGGCGACGGAAATCTCATATATCAGCGTAGAAAGGTCGCCGGGTACGCGGTAAATGCCGTCTGTATCGGTAAGGAACATCAGCTTTTCTGCTCCTATGGCTACGGCCAGTTCTCCCGCTACGGTATCGGCGTTGATGTTATAGCTTTCGCCGTTCTTGCCTACGCCTATGGGCGCGATTACAGGTATATACTCATCCTGAGTTAGCACGCTTAAAAGCTTTGTATTGATATTCGTTACCCTGCCAACCTGCCCTAGATCGCAGCCGTCGTCCGATTTTAACTTCTCGGCCTCAATAAGAGCCGCGTCCTTGCCGCACAAGCCGATTGCTTTTGCGCCCGCGACGCCAAGCTGCGAAACTATGTCCTTGTTGATCTTGCCCATAAGCACCATCTGAACGACGTCCATCGTGGCTTCGTCCGTTACGCGAAGGCCGTTGTGAAACTCGGATTTTATTTCCAACTTTTCGAGCATCTTGTTGATATCGTTGCCGCCGCCGTGTACGACTATCGGGTTGACCCCTACGTATTTTAACAGCGTTATGTCCTGCATTATCTTTTCGGAAAGGTCGGCGGAGAGCATCGCTGAGCCTCCGTACTTTATTACTACGGTCTTTCCGGAAAGCCGCCTTATATACGGCAGCGCTTCAATAAGAATATTTGCCTTTTCAATATACTTGTTCATTATAAATACCATCCTGTCTTGTTTAAGCCTTCCTGCTCGTCAAGAGCGAACATGATGTTCATATTCTGCACTGCCTGGCCTGCCGCTCCTTTTATAAGGTTGTCTATGCATGAAACGATTATCAGCTTATTTACTCTTTTATCCAGCACAAAACCTATCGCGCAGTTGTTGCTGCCCGTTACAAATTTAATTTCGGGAAGCGAATCGGTGACCTGTATGAAAGGCTCATAATTATACATTTTATAAGCTTTTCTGACACAGGCTTCGTCAACGCCCTTATTGGGAGTCGCGTATATTGTAGATATTATCCCTCTCTTGACGGGAATAAGATGGGGCGTGAACGACAGCTTAACCGTTTTGCCCGCAGCCGCCGAGAGCTCCTGTTCTATCTCCGACGTATGCCTGTGAGTGCCCACGCCGTATGCTTTCACACTCTCGTCGGTTTCGCAGAAGCTGTAAGCGAGCTTTTCGCTGCGGCCCGCGCCGCTTACGCCGGACTTCGCGTCTATGATTATGCCGCTATGCTTTATTACGCGCTCTTTAAGCAGCGGATAAAGCGGCAGTATGGCGCACGTAGTGTAGCATCCGGGATTGCCTACGAGCTTTGCTTTCGCAATATGTTCGCGGTATATTTCCGGCAATCCGTATACGCTTTGGCTTAATAAAGCCGGCGCCGTATGCTTTATTCCGTACCACTTTTCATATACGCTTGCGTCTTTGTACCTGAAGTCCCCCGAAAGGTCGATAACGCGCACGCCTCCCTCAAGCAGCTCAGTTACAACCTCTCCCGAAGTTCCGTGGGGAAGAGACGTAAATACGACGTCGCTGTCCGCGCATATCGCTTCGGTATCAAGAGGCTCCAGCGCGTAGTCAAGGCTCTTAAAGCTCGGATATATATCGCTTAAGCTTTGCCCCGCGAAGCTCTTTGACACCGCATGCGTTATAGTTACATGTTTATGGCCGGAAAGTATACGCATTAGCTCGGCGCCCGCGTAACCCGTAGCCCCGACCACAGTCGCTTTTATCACAAAAACACCCCCAAATTATAGTATTTATAATTATACAGAAAAATGCATAAAAATGCAACATTTATTTTCGAATAACGCCCAAAGAATTTTGCCAAACTAAATTCAAACGACGAGCGATAAAGGGGGTAACTATATGAGAAAGCTGATTCTGTTATTCGTTGTGCTTGCTGTTATAGCAGCCGGCTGGCTCTTATACTTTAACAGCGGCGATTCCGCCAAAATAGTAAACCTCTGTGAAGTCAAATATATGGACCTTGAGAATTCTCTGGAATTTTCCGGCCAGGTGGTCCCCAAGAAAATGTATAGTGTAATGAGCGAAACGGGCGGCACTATTGATACTATATACGTTTCCGAAGGAAGCAAGGTAAACAAAGGCGACGCTTTGTTTGATATTGACTCCTCTCAGATAAAGACACTGCTCAAAGAGGCCGAACTGAAATACAACATGCTGCTCGGCTCGGAGTCGCAGGCCGTTATGGCTCCGGGCGTTACGGGACTTGCCGGTGAAAAAGCCAAGATAGCGCTGGCGCTTTCCCAAACGACAGGGTACGACTACGAATCGTTCAACAACGCTTTTTCCGGCGAGCTTGAAAAAAACGCGCAGGCGATGGCGGCTTCTCTTAATAATATGCAAAGCCTCAAAGAGGCCGCGTCCGCCGAACCGAGCAGCAGCAGCTTGGAGCTTGCCGAGCTTGAGGTGGAGCGGCTGCGCGCGCAGCTTGAGAATATGTCATATAAAAGCCTTTTAAACGGCACGGTAATTGCCGTAAACATACGCAGCGGAGAGGTGCTTGCGCCCGGCGTTCCCGCAATGGTAATAGCGGACACCGAAGATTCGGTCATTGAAGGGTATGTTTACGAAAAAGACCTTTCCAATCTGGCTGTCGGCATGAACGTCAAAATAGTCGACGAAGACGTTTATTACATGGGTAAGATTTCGAGCATAGGCCACGCGGCCGCCGAACTCGGCGAGCAGTCGAATTACGGGGCGATGGCAAAGGTGCAGATAACGCCGGGAAAGGGGTTTAAGAAGATACCCGGCGCTATAGTCGACCTTGAAGTGATGATGAGCTCCAAAAAAGATGTGCTTGCGGTGCCTATCGAATGCTTGGCGGACAAAAACAGCGTATATGTCGTAGGCAAGGACGACAAGCTGGAAAAACGGACGGTAGAGACGGGATTTCAGGATACGTTTTATGTCGAGATATTGAGCGGCTTAAGCGAGGGGGAAAAGGTAGTGCTTACGCCCGGCAGCGTGCAGGAGGGCCAGACGGTGACGTATGATAGAGGTTAAGAATCTTTGCAAGACATACGGCAGGGGAGAAACGTGCGTTCATGCGGTAAAGAACGTCTCGCTGAAGGTAAAGCAGGGAGGGTTCCTCGCGGTAATGGGGGCTTCCGGCTCAGGCAAGACGACGCTTATGAATATACTCGGGTGCCTTGACACGCAGACGGCGGGCGATTATTTCTTCAACAATACCGATGTAAGAAGGCTCTCGAAGGAAGGTAAGGTGCACCTGCGCAGCAAGTGCATAGGGTTTGTGTTTCAGTCGTTTTATCTGCTGCCTACGCTTACCGCAAGGCAGAACATTGAACTGCCGATGATATACTCCGGCGTACCGCCTAAGGAACGAAAGCGCAAGTCGGCCGAACTGCTGGAGATGACGGGGCTTGCCAACAGGGCGTCGCACATGCCGGGCGAACTCTCGGGAGGTCAGAGGCAGCGCGTCGCCATAGCGAGGGCGCTTGTCAATTCGCCCAGCCTTATACTCGCCGACGAGCCGACCGGAAATCTTGACAGCAAGACGGGCGACGATATCGTCGCGATGCTTAAGCGCTTAAACAGCATGGGGACGACCATTATACTGATAACGCACGAAAAAGAGGTGGCGGCTCACGCAAAGGAGCTTATCGTGCTTAAAGACGGGCGTATAGTGGAGTATTCGGAGGGCAAATGCGACTGAATGATTATGTGGGCATGGCGGTGCACCAGCTCAGCAAAAACCGGCTAAGGACCATACTTACAATATTGGGAATAATGATAGGCGTAGCGTCCATGATAACGGTAATATCCGTGAGCAGCGGCGGCCAGAAGATGATAAACAACGAGCTGTTAAAGTTCGGAATAAACAGGGTATGGTTTTTCCCGAGCAATATGCAGGGCCCTAACGATATGCTCGATATGGGAGACGTTGATCTGCTTGAAAGCATAAACGGAATACAGGACGTCGCGCCTTCTGCGTACGAAAAAGCGTACCTTATGTGCAACGACAAGAAAATAGTGTCCGACGTAGTGGGGACGAACGAAGCGCTGTTTAAGATGGAGCAGATGACATACCTTGAGGGCAGAGGGCTCACGAAAAACGACGTAAGGTACGCAAGGCGCGTAGTCGTGCTCAGCGAGGAAGCAAAAGATACGCTGTTTAAAGACAGGAAAGCCGAAGGCGAAAAGGTCAGCATAAACGGCCAGAAGTTTACAGTGGTAGGCGTTGAGGACGAAGACCAGTCGATATACGCGTCGTTCTTTTCAGGTAAGTGCTACATGCCGATGACGACGTTTAAAAACATATTCGCGTCAAAGTATTTTGACGAAATATCCGTGACGGCTTCGAGCGCCGAAACGCTGGATTCCGTTATAGACACAAGCATTTCGCTGCTGCTGAAAAAATACGGGGACGGGTCGCTGAAGATAATCAACCTGTCGCACGAAATCGCCAACGCGCAGAATATACTTAATATATTTCAAATCGTCGTAGGCGCCGTAGCGGCCGTCGCATTGCTTGTGGGAGGCATAGGCATAATGAACATAATGCTCGTCACGGTAAAAGAACGGACTCGCGAAATAGGCATACGAAAAGCTCTGGGAGCTGGAGAGCATCATATATTGGGGCAGTTTCTTTCGGAGGCGCTTTTTTATTCGATACTCGGCGGATTGCTTGGAGTAGGCATAGGCGTATTTCTTACGAGGATATCGGGCAGCGTAATAGGCATAAAGGCGGAAGTGTCGGGCTCCGCGGCGTTTTTGAGCGTGCTTTTTTCGGCGAGCGTCGGCATAATATTCGGGCTTATTCCCGCTTATAAGGCTTCAAAGCTAGACCCGGTCGACGCGCTGAGGCACGAATAAGGCAAAGCTAAAGGAGGTAAATACTAACAATACGAGAAAATATAATAAATAAGCGTTTTGTCTATTGACTTGTACGAACGTCTATATTAATATATAAATACATTGAGAAAATGGCTACCATCGCCGAAAGGCAATGGGCGCAAAGCATGAAGTCTAAAGCCGTGAGCACTTGAATATATTCAGGCTAACGGTCATGACGGTTCGGCTGCCTCGTTTATAGGCGGCTTTTTTATTTGATGAATTTGCAAACAATAGCCTTTTCGGTAATATATATGAAGCGGGGGAAACCCCGCTTCTGTATTTTTCTTGAGCCTTTTATTATTTCCCACAGCCTAAAAAATGGAATCATACCGGCGGTAAAACGAATCGCGGTTTTGTGGCATTTTGTCTGTTTATATTGTATAATATTCGTCGAACAGACTTTTTTATATTATTGTTAGGGGGCTATATGAAAATTACATTCCTGGGTGCGGCAAAATGTGTTACAGGGTCGTGCACGCTTATTGAGACGGGCAAAAAGAAGCTGCTCGTGGACTGCGGAATGAGGCAGGGCAAAGACGCAAAAGAATACCCGCAGGGCGAGTTCGAGTTTGACCCGGCCCAGATCGATGTTGCGTTCCTGACGCACGCGCATATCGACCACTCGGGGATGATACCGCTTCTCGTTAAAAAGGGCTTTAAGGGGAAGGTATATTGCACGGACGCGACAGCAAGGCTTTGCTCGATAATGTTTCCGGACTCGGGATATATACAGGAGATGGAGGCCGAGTGGGAAAACAGGAAGCGCAGGCGCGCGGGACGCGAGGAGATACAGCCGCTGTATTCGGTGGAAGACGCGGTAAATGCGACAAAGAGCCTTGCGCCTGTGCATTATGGCCAAAAAGTTGACGCGGAAGAAGGAGTTACGGCGCGTTTTATTGACGCCGGGCATCTTTTGGGCTCGGCGTCAATTGAGCTGTTCATCGAGGAAGAAGGCATGCAAAAAAAGCTCGTTTTTTCGGGGGATATAGGCAACAAAGGGCGCCCGATAATAAACGACCCTGTTTATTTGAACCAGGCTGATATAGTTTTCATGGAGAGCACATACGGTGACCGCCTGCATACGGAAACGGATACAAAGGAGATGTTTACCAGCGTATTAAAAAAGGCCATTAAGGCGGGCGGAAACATAATAATACCCTCATTCGCGGTAGGCAGGACGCAGGAGATACTTTACAGCATTTCGGTGATGCTTGAAGAGAAGAGCGTTCCGGGGCTGGAAAACATACCCGTTTACATAGACAGCCCGCTGGGCATAGCGGCAACAGAGATATTCGAAAACAGCGACAAGGGATATTATGACGAGGAAGCAAGGGCTTTTAAAGCGGAAGGGGTAAAGTTCTTCTCGTTTGACACGCTGAATATAGCCCAGACGGTTGACGAGTCGAAAGCCATCAATTTTAACGACAGGCAGAAGATTATAATATCCTCAAGCGGCATGTGCGAGGCGGGAAGGATAAAACACCATTTAAAGCATAACCTCTGGAAGGAGGACGCTACGGTAATATTTGTCGGATACCAGGCAGTAGGAACGCTGGGCAGGAGCATAATCGACGGCGCTAAAAAGGTGAAGATATACGGCGAGGAGATACAGATAAAAGCGTCGATAGAATATATCGACGGGTTTTCGGGACACGCGGACAAAGCGGGCCTGCTCGAATGGATAGGGCATTTCCCGAAAAGCGTCGAGAAAGTGTTCGTTATGCACGGCGAAGAAAAGGTCGCGTCGGATTTTGCGCAGGAGCTTGTCCGCCGCGGGTATAACGCTGCGGCGCCCGGCATATGCGACACGTTTGATACCGATACGTTGGAGAGCAAGACAGCAAGGGTTGTGGTCGAAGAGCCCGCTACGGATTATATTACACTCATTGAAGGCATAAGGCAGCGCATAGAGCGCAGGGGAGAGAAAGCGGAGCGCCTCGCACGCGAGCTGAAAGCACTGCTGGATAAATGGGATGCCGAGGAGACGGCATAACAGGCATATCGTGCCGCCGGAAAATTTCGAGGTTTTTTGCCAATACTTTGGAGTGAGCGTATGACAAACATAAGTGCCGGGAGCCGCCTGCCGGGCGGACATGGCAGGGGCCGTATAGGCTCAAGGAGCCGCAGGCGAAGGGGCGCCCGGGCGTTCATAGCAAGAAATATCCGGTTGATAGCTTTGCTTTTTGTTTTGCTGATAGCGGGCGCTGTGTGCCTTATACTGTTTACGGGCGGCGATGATAAAGAGACGGCGGCGGAGGCGGACATATCGGCTGCGCCAACGGCCATTGCGACGACCACGCCTGTTCCCACCGTAAATATCGACGAATTCAGCGGCGAATACAATTACGAAGGCGTTGACGAAAGCATACTCGCGGGGCTCGCCGGCACGGATGAGAGCCTCTTTACCGAAGAAGAAGAGGAGTTCGTGGCAAGCGGCCCAAAGATAGGGATAACGCTGGGCAGCGTTGAGACCGAAAGCGACAGGCAGCTGCTCGGCAAAATGCAGGAAGCCTCGGGAGACGCTGTGAGGAAGGGGCTTGTATACGAAGTATATTGTTACGACGCAAAAGGAAGCTACACCCAGCAGCTGCAGGATGTAAGAAGCCTAATCAAAAACGAGGTGGACGTTATAATAGTCGGCGCGACGGACGCCAAAAGCTTTAACATGATATTATATATGGCGTCCGAGGAGGGCATACCCGTTGTCGCTTATGACGCTCCGGTCGATTCTGGATATGCGGCCAACGTCATTTCGGATCAGGCGTCGTGGGGTAAGGCGTACGGAGAATTTATCGCGCAGAACCTGCCGGCCGGCAAAGTCGCTCAAGTTTTGGGCAGCGAAACAAGCGGCGCCAGCCAGCAGCGCAAGGCCGCCATAGAAGGCGCGCTGTCCTCCAATGCAGGCATCAGCATGGTTGGCACATATTATGCTTCGTGGAGCGGCAACGCGGCGAAGGAGAAGGTTAAAACACTAATTGAACAGAACGGTTCAATCGACGGCATAATCACCGAAGAGGGTATGGCGCAGGGCGTGCTCGAAGCTTTTATAGAGGCGCGCACGCTTCCGAAAGTAATGTGCGGCGATACGACGGCGGGCTTTATTAAACAGTGGTATGCGCTGAAAAACGGCGGCATAGTTATTGCTTCGCCTGCGCAGAGCAATAATGGGCCAGAGTCCGAAATATTTGCGGCGCAGCCGGGAGAATTCATAGCCTGCGCGCAGCCCGCGCCGGCGCGTGCGGCAGCCGTGGCGTTTGAAATAGCGCGGCTGCTCGCGGAAGGAAGAACGCTTATATCCGAAGGCGTACAATATACATACCAGTCGGCAACGTTTATCACCGACGAGAACCTTGAGCAGTATTACGAGATGATAAAGAATATGCCCGACGATTATACGATAGGAGACCCTATAGACGCTGCCGCGGAGTCGCTTTTTAATCCCGCTCCGCAGCAATAAATATACGGGGTCCCCAACAAGTTGTAAGACTTGTTGGGGTGATAATAACGGGGTCCCCGTCAAGCCATCGGGCTTGATGGGGTGTGTATCATATTTCCACCTCGGTGGGGTCGTCTATATCGAGCCGCAGCTTCCAGCAATCCGGATCGAAATCATCCGTTATGCTTTCTATAGGCATTTTAACGTACTTGGCTTTCGCTGTTACGGCTACCTGCCCGTCAGGCAGGTATATCTCGCCTTCGCCTTCGAACAGCAGCCTTAATTCTCTTGTTATCCTTCCAACCGCCTTAAGCTGCACTCCGTAAGGCAGCGGCTTTCTGTAGGACAGCGAGAGCTCTACCGTAACGCCCCAGATATCCGGGTTTCCTATCTGCACCACTCTGCCTATCGTTTCGTCGAGTATGCATGCGGCTATTCCGCCGTGCACGCGGTAAGGATAGCTCTGGTGAAGCCTGTGCGGAGTAAAAATAGCTACTATTTCCCTTTCGTCCGTTTCAAAAAACGAGGCTTTAAGCCCTTTGTCGTTTTCAACGCCGCATACGAAACACTCGGTGGCGTTTGGCTGTTTTGCAGTAATGTTTTTCTTCATTGCGTACCTCTAAAAAAACATGATAACGGTTAAGATTATAACATATTTTCCAGCCCTATTATATCGGCGCTGCCAAAAAGACGGGTGCTGATAAAGCGCGGGTGATTATAATATGCTGATTTTAGCTGTATATTGCCAGAAAACCAATGTTTTTTGCTCTGATGTAATATGATATAATAAGCTTTAAAACATATACACCGGAGACATAAATGATAAAGACGGTTGATTTAGAGGCGATAAGCATAATAGAAAACGGCTTTAGGCATTACGGAGCCGACCAGTATTGGTTTAAAAATAAACTTCACGGCATGTCGGGCTGCGGGCCGACTACGGCGGCGCTGATAACGATGTATATGGCGGTTACTTTTCCGCAGTGCGCTGCGCTCTATCCGTACGGACAGCCGGTGAAAAAAGACGACTTTGTACAGCATATGACTGAAGTGAGGGAATACGTTAAGCCGGGCGCTATGGGGCTTACGGACGCAACGTATTTTGCGCAGAGCACAGCCGAATTTGCAGAAACCAAGGGCGTCGAATTAAAGTTTGAAATACTTTCCCGCAGCATTAGCCATATTGAGGCGTTTAATCGTATAAAACAAGCGATTGATATTAGGCTGCTGCCTGCGCTGCTGATACTGCGCAATCCCGTTAAGGAGCTTGACGACTTTACATGGCACTGGATGGCGGTAACCGGATATGACGACGGGGAGGAATTAATATTTGTTTCAACGTATTCAAAAGAATACGAGCTTAATTTTGAGAGCGTATGGATACAGTACAAGCCTTATGAGGCTGATATAGTGATATTCTATCCTCAATAACTGCATTCAACTAAATATATATTTCCAGACAAAATGTTTGATTAATTTCTTGACTATATTGCCGTTATGAGATAGAATAACTCTTGCACTAATCGTCGCGGGGTAGAGCAGCTTGGTAGCTCGTCGGGCTCATAACCCGGAGGTCGTAGGTTCAAATCCTTCCCCCGCAACCAATTAGCCGAGGCCCGATTGGAGAGATTCAGTCGGGTTTCTGCGTGGCGGCGTAGCTCAGCTGGCCAGAGCATTCGGTTCATACCCGGAGTGTCACCTGTTCGAATCAGGTCGCCGCTACCAACGATAAGCCCTAAAAAGAGGGCTTTTTTTGTTGCAGGAAGCATAACTTTTCCAAATTGAAAGGTTATGGTTCCATTTTCGAAAGGAAAAGATATGGTTCCACAACAGCGCCTGCAAAAATAGCTTTTCAACTTACTCAATGTTTTGATATCTGTTGATTATTCGCTTTCCATCGTCATCTACATATTGCTTCAATTCTTTAAGCCAATCAGTTTGAGAAAACACCATACCCAAGCCAGTAAATATCTTTTTGGCCAAATCAAGAGTATGAGAGAAAAAAGGGACACCTCGCAAAAATAAAAAGTTAGTATCTGTAATTTTAAGTTTCATATATATTTTTTTCAACTCATCTAATTGTTCTAAGGCGTCCTTAAATAAACCAACGATACAAAGAGCACCAGCATAATCGTATCTCATTTCTGGAATTCTTGGATACTGATTAAAACCTGAGATTTTATGCAATTCAAGAGCTTTATTAAAAGCGTCTTTCCCTTTTTGAATTTCATTTGAAAGTATTGCGGATTGAGTGACATTGTACCAACTCAACACATCGTTTTTTAATGAAGCCAACTCTTCAAATAATAACAAAGAGTCCTTATATTTACCTTTGCGAAAATATGATAACGCACTTCTTAATTTTGCCGCTGAAGCGATGTCCAGATTTTCATCATTAATAAGAGACTGGGCTTTTTCTATTACTTCACCATAGTTTCTGTTATCATATAGTATATTTATTTCTTCTAAAATAGCTTTTGAATCGTGTTCCATTGTCTATCCCCCTTTGAAATGATAATTTTACAATTCATTCTATTTTTTTTAAACAATAAATCAATACCAAATAAGAAACCGGTTTGGCAATATTTTTTATAACGGATTGCCACGATTCTCAATGAAAATTTATGCTTCAAAAAATGGCCTCTGGGAAAATATATGGTTCCATCAGCGAATTTCGGGGTAAGACAAAACTCTTCAAAAATGAGGGATTTTATGAAAAGTTATGGTTCCATCGACAGAAAATTTATGAGTTCTGCCACAGCTTTCGCCGGAAGCAGTTGCCCGCGTTGTGCAAAAAACGCTTTGGGCGAGGCGCCCGCAGTATGTGTATAATATAAACCGCAACCCGCTGCTTTTGCTGCTTAACGCTTTGCCCGCCCGTATTCAGACGGCGATTATCCGCAATGTGCTGAAACCGTAGCTGTCGCACCTCCGTCAGACTGATAAACGGGCTTTCATCAAGAAAAGCGGCTCATATTAAATAGTTATAACTCGGCAAAAAAAGGGCTGCCCGGAAACGGTTTGAACCGGGCAGCCTTTGTCGCGTTTGGATATAACGGGGTCCCCAGCAAGCCGTGAGGCTTGATGGGGTGTAAATTAATACTTGCCGAACTCTTTGTCGTTGAGTGCTATTTTATGGGGCTCGGCGTCAGTATTGATATGCTCTATAGGGCTGCTTTCCTCTGTATGTACTTTAGGCCTGTCCGTTCTGTTTTTAAGCTCGAATCTTGCTACCATCTCGCGAAGCATATCAGCCTGGCTTGAAAGTTCCTCACTGGCAGCCGCGGTCTCCTCGGACGTAGCCGAATTGGTCTGAACGACCTGCATCAACTGCTCTATGCTGTTATTGATCTGCGAGATGCCCGCGACCTGCTCGTTGGAAGCCACCGCAATCTGAGCTACAAGATCGGCCGCCTGTTCCACGCCTTTCAGTATGTTGGAGAAAGCGTCTGCGGTCTTGTTTGCGATTTCAGTGCCCGACCCGACGATCTTTATAGAGTTTTCTATCATCGCAGTCGTCTCTTTTGCCGCGTTGGCGCTTCTGGCGGCAAGGTTTCTTACCTCTTCCGCAACAACGGCAAACCCTTTTCCGTGCATGCCGGCTCTTGCGGCTTCAACGGCGGCGTTAAGCGCGAGTATATTGGTCTGGAACGCTATATCGTCGATAACCTTTATTATCTTCGAAATGCTTTCCGACGACTCCTTGATCTTCTCCATAGCCTTCTGCATCTCATCCATCTGGCTGTTGCCCGCTATCGCGTCGTTCTTTGCCGATTTTACAAGCTCGTTGGCGTTGTCGGCGTTGCGCGCGTTCTGGTTGGTCTGCGCCGATATCTGAGTGATAGTGGAGGTAAGCTCGTCGATGGCGCTCGCCTGTTCCGTCGCTCCCATAGAAATGGTCTGGCTGCCGTCAGATACCTGCCTCGTCCCCGAAGCGACCTGCACCGCGGCCGTATCTATTTCCTGAAGCACGCTGTTGAACGAATCGATGCTTGTGTTTATTGCTTCTTTCAGAGCAATAAAACTGCCCTTGAAATCCGAGTCAAGGCTTACCGTAAGTATGCCCTTGGATATCTTGTCAAGTATTTCGGTTATCTCTCCGATATATTGCTTGAGCGTATCTATAGTGCTGTTAAGCGCAACCTTTACGAGGGCAAAGTCGCCTTTGAAATCGCCGGTAACGCTTATGTCAAGATTGCCCTGGGCGAGCTCGCTGAGTACGTCCGCAGATTCTTTAATAGGCTCTATCATCGCGTCAAGCGTGGCGTTTATGCCTTCCACTATCCTGCGGTATGTACCCTGATGCTTGTCCGCATCCGCGCGCACGGTAAGCTGGCCTTCCATAGCGGCGCTGATAAGCTTGTCGGTATCGCGCTCAAGCTCCCTTATTACGTTTACTATCGTTTCAATGGCCGCGCTCATCTCGCCTATTTCGTCTTTCGTTTTTTTGGCGGAAATCTTGAAATCCGTATTTCCTGCGGCGAGAAGCTTAACGTTGGAAGTCAGCTTCTTTATCGGGCGGCTGAACCCTCTTGCCGTGAATATGCCGATCAGTACGGAAAGCACGAGCACGAAACCGACGCAGATCTCGGTAAAAAGTATTACCGATGCAGACATCTTCTTGTTTGCCGTGTCTTTAGCGCCCGCATCTTCGGTAATTCTGTATTTTAAATCTTCAATTGCTTCAATGACCGCATTTTCGGCTTCCTTAAATTCGCCATAGCTTATAAGATCGTCTATTATCGGCTGCTTCTGGCCGGCTTCAATATTGGCAAGCGCATTGTCAAACAGCGGTGCATAGGCTGCGTACGCTGCCTTGAGCGTTTCCAGGCGTTCTTTTTTGTCTTCCTTTAACAGCGAATCGAGTATTTTAAAATTGGGGTCAAACTGCGAGCGTTGTGACTTAAGCATGGCAAGATATACGTGCGAATCATCTTTATTCTCAGCTATCAGCGCCTGGCGCAGACTTATGGCCTGAGCGTTAAAGGCGTCCGACATCGAAGCAATGTTCCTCAACGGCAGCAGCGTATTTGCATACATATCGTTGGTTGTATTTCCTGCCTGTGTCAGGCCGATTATCGAATATATGCCCATTGCCGCACATAGAAACGCAATTAAAAGGAATCTCGTAAGCAGTTTCGGAGCTATTTTCATATTCCCAAGAAACGAGACGCGCTCTTTTTTGACTTTTTTGACTTTTTTGCTGCGGCCTTTTTCAGGCTGCTGCTGCGATACTTGGCCCGGGCGGTCTTCTGCGACTGCCTGCTCTTCGCAGATTTCGCTTATGCCGTTCGGTTGAATTGGCACTTCGGTTTTAGCTTTTTTTTGCCTTTTCTTAAAGATTTTCATGCTTTTATGCCTCCGTTCAGTATTGTAAACCTGGATAAGTATTATTTCATATAAAGCCGTGTCACGTAGTATATGGAAGTTGCGATTGTTGCGCACCAAGCAGAACAATAAGCATACAATTACCTTTACATATCTTATTAATCTTATATTATATCGGTATTTTTTGGGTATATCTTTAGACGAAATTGCTGAGTTTTACCAGAAATGGTCATAAAAAATGTTTTAAGAAGACAGCTGGGGGATGAATCAATATACAGTATAGAAACGGCTGCATACTTATTGCGCAGTAAGCCTTGCGTGCACCACAAAACGTTCGTTTTCCGCACCGCTTACGCATGTGCACAGAGTGAGCAAGGCGTCGTCCGGCGATAATACGGTATCCGTTTTGAACATGCTCTTGCGCTGTATTTCCTTAAGGAATTTCAGCCACTCCTTGCCGTTTTCAAAGTCCGTTTTAATGAAGTTGAAACCAATGTCTGTCGTGTACGCGGAGAAGACTTCCCATTCATAGTCCGCGTACAGCGTGTCAAACCTTATTATCCGTTCGTTGTAAAACGTATCTTTATCCTTATACCGTTTAAGGTTATAGAACAGCCCGCCGTCGGCGAACGAGTGGCCGTATAGTATGTAGTGGCCTTTAAGCGGCACATTATGCGCATCGCAGCGGTAATCGAGAAATACCGTGCCCAGCCTGCTGCTGTCGCCGCCGTATCCGGTTTTGAGGTAATGTTCGTTGTCCTGAGTCTGGGTCACAAGATAAGTTATGCCTATATTCTCGATGGCTATTCTGCCCACGATATCGGGGTTTTCGGCAAGAGCCGCGCCGAAGCAGACGCGCGGCTCCGCTTTGCGCCCGTTTTCTGCGGGCTGCCCGAAGGCCTGCTCTGCTTTTCCGTCCGCGGGCGGATTTATAAGCGTGCTTTCATAAAGCCGCAGGGCGAAATTTTTGTCTATCGTATCCGACGCGTCTGATATTATTGAAGGTATTATGATATAGACGCATATTAAAAATATGATTATGCCGATAACTATCGCGGCAACCGAAACGGCGACTTTCGCAAGCCTGGCGGTTTTCGCCTGGCTGTCGTATATCCATTTGAGCCGCTTTTTTCCGTTGGTATTATCATGATGCAGCGGTCTAACCAATACAAATGCCCCCGGTAATTATTGTGTAAGCAGTGCCGGCAAGTTTTTTCCCGGCCGCTCACAGCAGGTATATTTAGTATTGTCAAACCGCGCAAAAAGTATGAAAAAAAAGCGGCTATCCCAGCCGCTTCGTTTTCGTATGAGGTTTTTTAGCTAATATTCGAATATCTTTATGTAGTCATTTGCGTTTTTGCGTATATCGAACGCTGCGCCCGAGGCAAGCAGCGCCGCGTCCCTTGTGGGATCAACCGTTATCCACTCGCCGTTTATATACACCTCGTTCCAGGCGTGATATTGATCCGGGCTGTAGCTCGCATATCCCTTGACGAGCTTTGCGGGTACGTTTATGCTTCGCAGCATAGAGGCAAGAAGCGACGCGTAGTCGTAACATATGCCCGTTTCATCCGAATATACCTGCTCTATGTCGGGCACGTAATCATAATCCAGGCTGTATATCTTATCGTTGTCGTAAGTAATGTTGTTGATTATGAAACGGTAAATATCAATAGAGCTCGAGTATAGCAGGTCGCCCTTGCTGTTGCGCAGCGAGTCGGCGACGATGTAGCGGACGTCGTGTATAGGCGCCATATCGTAATTCCAGTTAACGTTCTGTATCGAGTTGAGATATACGGATTTCTCGTCCTTGATATTGACGGTAAACGTCTTCGTTTCTAGCGCATAATAATTATCGCCTTCGGCATGCTGCATTATATTCGCCGTGTATTCGCCGCTGCCGAATTGCAGCGAAAAGTCCTCTATGCTGCCGTCGCCTTTAAGGTTATAAGCAACGTAGCCGTTTCCGTCCAGCGTTCCGCGCGGGGGGTAGACGACGAGCTTAAGCTTTGCGCCCTCTTCGCCCTTATAGCATATCCTCAGCAGCCCCCTGTCCGTATAGTCGAGGCAGAACACCTCGTCAGGCTTCTTTTGGGGCGGCAATGACGGCCCGGGCAGCAACGACTCAAATAGAGAATCAAGCTCTGCGTCCGGAGCCGTTGAAATGGGCTTATTCTCAATTAAACTGCCGTTCGAACATCCCGCAATAATAAAGCAGGCGATAAGCAGTGCAAGCGTGAATCTTTGCTTCATATGTGTTGCATATAGTGCCGTAATTCGATGCCGTGTTGTTTATGCCGCTATCGCTGTATCTCTTTCCACTGCACGGGACGAAGGCTGGTTAAGTCGCTTAAATCAAGAGCCAGCACTGCGCTTATTCCTATATCCTCGCTCCACGTTTCGTATGAGACGGTAAGCGTATCGCCTTGAATCTGCACATCCCCGAACCCGAGCTTTTCAAGCTCGCTTTTTACGGCGGCCGCAATATCGCCGCTGCCGGACGCGCTGCGGACCGCCTTGTCCGCCTCGGCATAGCGTTCGTTGGCGGTTTTCTCGGCCGCGTAATACTTATCGTTCCAATCCACTACCTTTTGCCCCAGCCTCATGCTGGATAGGGCGGTAGTCAGCGCAGCGATGCCGAACACCACAAGAACGACGAGCATCAGCATCACCATTATTGAGGAAGCGCCTTTTTTGGAGTACAGCAGTTTCTTAATCATCTCTGGCGCTCCTTATAGTATTTTGCAGTATTGGCTTGCGCGAGCACGCTGCCGCCGCTTGACGCTTTTATCGCGATGTCGTAAAGGCTTCCGGGATAGTCGCCCCTGCTTTTGACTTCGACGGTTATGTCGTAGCCGTTGCTTTTAAATGAAAAAGACTCGCTGCTTATATTATCGGAACAGTTCACGCCCAACTCGAGCAGCCCGCCTTTAAGCGTGTCTGCGCCCGCGAGAGTCTCTACAGCCGAGGTTACCGCTATTTCCGCGCTCTGCATGTCTCCCGCTTTGCCGCTCGTATTTCCGGCAATGACGAATAAGCGCAGCAATACCGCGCATATTATGCCCAGAGCCGCGATGGATACTATTACCTCTACAAGCGTGAAACCCTTCTTGTTTTTCATGTCCTCAATCCTACCGTCCCTTTGGTTAACTGCATCCTGCCGCCGCTCTCGCAGATGCAGACGACGGTTATGTATCTGCCGTCGCCGGATACGCTGAATCCATAAAGGTCCGCTATCCTGTTTGCGGTTTGTTTTTTGGGCTGCATGTCCTGCTTTGTAAGGCATTCGTACAACGTACCTTCGGTAAAGAATATGTACGTGCATAATTCGTCGCCTGCCACGCCGATTTTCAGCGCATTGCCGTATTCGGTATCGACTATGCTTACGTTCCCGGCGGAGTCGTTTTGCTTTATTTTCATGTTGATATACGAGTACGCTACGCGCGCGCTCTCCGAGTTCTGCTTCTCCTGCACAATGTTGCCGTAAGCGGCAGACCCCGAACGCACTATAAGGAAAACCACGAACGAAAGCAGCATCAGCACGAACATTACGACAATGGATTCAATTGCGAGCACTTTGTTTCTTGAATACATATCATTCACCTTTCGGTATTACGCTTATGTTTGGAAATAAATTGGACGCAAACCTGTCGTAATGGTATACGTAGTTGTTGTGGTCGAGCTGCAGCCCGAAATGCTCTTCCAGATAATTAAGGTCGGAAGGGTATTTGCCTTCAAGCGCATAGCATTGCGCCGCGCTGCTCATTATGGTTTCTTTTATCTCCTGCGCCCGTTTGTCGCTGTAGCCGCTGCCGTAATTGCCTATGGTTATGAATATTATTGCGCCGGTAATCGCAATGACAAGCGCAGCAGTCAGTATGCAAACGAGGGGAAGGCCGAGTCTCTTCATACGTTATCCTATGGTGTTCATTATGCCTGTCACAGGCAGTATCACCGATATCAGAACGATTCCTATGATAATTGAAAGTATAAGTATCAGCGCCGGCTCGAGCACCGTCGTAAGCTTCGACAGGCGCGTGTCCAGCTCTTCTTCCATTATGTCAGCAGCGCGTTCAAGCATGTTGTCCGTGTGGCCCGTGCTTTCTGCCACGGCGATTATACGCAGCAGCATCTCGGGGAAAAACCCGAGGGATGCCAGCGCGTTTTTCAGCGTTTCGCCTTTTTGTATCCGTTCGGCGGCGTCAATAATCAGTGACTGTATCTTTTTATTCATTATTGTCGCGCTTGTCATCCTTAAGCTTTCGGCTACGCTTATGCCGCTGCGCAACAGCATCGAAAGGCTTCTTGAAAAGCGTACGCACGCCAAGTTTTTGACTATGCCTTTTTGTATGGGCATCTTAAGCTTGATTGAGTCGAGAATCTCGGCGCCGCGCTTCGTCTGGCGCATGAATATTACGGCAAGCACAATAAGCGCAATAACCGCTATAAGTATATAGAAGTACGTGCTTATAAAGCCGCCTACTGCCATCAGCGCGCGCGTTATGCCCGGCATTTCACCGCCCAGCGAAGAGAGCACGTCGTCAAATATGGGCAGCACTTCCGCAAGCAGCAGCACAATAACGCACAACATCAGCACCGTAAGTATTATGGGATACGTGACGGCCGAAACGACCTTGTTTTTTATCTCGGCAGCCTTATCGTAGGAATCCGCAAGGCGCACGAGCACTTTATCAAGGTTGCCGCTCTGTTCGCCGACGTCCACCATCTGTATATAGTAATCGGGCAGTATGGCTTTCTCCTCGGCTAATGCGCGCCCGAGAGAATGGCCTTCGTTAAGCCGTTCTTCAACGCGCAGAAGAAGCTGCTTTAACTCCTTTGATTTTGTCTGCTCAATTATAAGCTCAATGCCTTCCTGCAGCGACAGCTCCGAGTCTACTACCAGCGCAAGCTGCCTTGAGAGGGAAGAAAGCTCTGCATTTGACAATTCCTTTAACCCCATCGTTTTTCTCCTTTAACGCTTGGCAAGATTGTAATACTGTTCAAACAGCTTTACATCCTGCGCTTTGAGTCTGGCAAGCTTTGTATCTATCGTGCCGTTTGCCGCGAGGAACGCCAAGTTCCTCTCCATCGAGCACATGCCGAAATCCTTGCCCGTCTGTATTATATTGTTTATCTGATAATGCTTGCCTTCCCGTATAAGATTGCGCACTGCCGGCGTGGATATCATTACCTCGCAGGCCGGCACCAGCCCGTAGCCGTTCTTTTCGGGCAGCAGCTGCTGCGACACTATCCCTTCGAGCACCGTGGCAAGCTGGCTCCTTATCTGGTTCTGGTTGTCGGAAGGGAACGAATCGAGTATCCTGTCTATTGTCTTTACCGCGCCCATGGTATGCAGCGTCGAAAACACAAGATGCCCCGTTTCGGCCGCCGAGAGCGCTATCGCCATAGTTTCCTTGTCGCGCATCTCGCCTACCATGATAACGTCGGGGTCTTCGCGCAGCGCGCTGCGCAGCGCGCTCGCAAACGATATCGCGTCCTCGCCTATTTCCCGCTGCGTTACGAGGCTCTTTGAGTGGCTGTGCAGGTATTCTACCGGGTCCTCTATCGTGAGTATATGGTAATTGTAATTCTTGTTTATTATATCTATGAGGCTGGCAAGCGTCGTCGACTTGCCGCATCCTGTAGCGCCCGTAAACAGCACAAGGCCGCTCGTCTTTGTCGTAAACCGGAGTATCGTGTCCGGCAGGCACAGCGTAGAAAAATCCGGTATTTCGAGAGGGAGCATGCGGATAGCCATCGCGTATGTGCCCCTCTGTTTGTATATATTGCATCTGAAACGCCCGAACCCGCTCTTGGAATAAGAAAAATCTATCACCTTGTTGTTGCGCAGTATGTCCATCCTGTCAAAGTCAAGGCACGAATTAACTATCTCCGTGACTTCTTCGACCGACAGCACGTGCGTTCCCGGAATCATCTCGAGCTTGGAGTTTATGCGCATAAGCGGGGGGGACCCGACGCATATGTGCAGGTCGGTCGCGCCGTGATTGAGCGTTTCTTTAAGCAGATTGTTTAAAATATCAAGCGGCATCCTACATCCAATCCTTATATGGTCTTTTAAATATATAACCATATAAGGAGGCTGTAAAACGTAAAGAGCCAGAAAAACGAGAACTACATATACGCCCGTTCCATATCGATAAGGTAGCGTTTCATATCCTCGCCGCCGCGATACATTATCTTCTTTTCAGACTTATGTACGACTCTGTGGCAGGGGATAAGAAGGGGCAGGGGATTATCGCGCATCGCCGTGCCCACAGCACGCATTGCGAGCGGATAACCGGCCGCGAGCGCAACCTCGGAATACGCGGCGACGCAGCTGTAAGGTATCGCTATAGTCGCCTTATATACGTTGCGCCTGAACTCCGTGCCCGGCAGGAATATAGGAAGGTCGAAAGTTTTTCGCTTTCCTTCAAAATATTCCTTTATCTGGGCGGCGAACGGCAGCGACCCGTCAAAGCGCAGCACGTCGGCGCCGGGCGTTTCTCCGGGGAACAACACCCGCTTTATTACTCCGTCTTCGTATTTCGCCGTAAATGTTCCGAGCGGCGTATCAGCGGGACATGCAATGCGAGCCATTATAATACCTTCCGGATTAAAAATGTTAATATACCTTTTCAAAGCGGCGCAAAGTATTTATTATGTAACCATGCGGCTCGCCTCATTATTTTCCGACTAATTTTAACATTATTACAGTATATATTTCAACAAAAAAAGATACCGCATGCAAACGCATACGGCATCTTATCAAAAAGCTGTTTACTTGAGCTCTGCGACAGCTCCGACTTCCTTAAGCTTTTCGACCATGCTGGCGGCTTCTTCCTTCTGAACGGCTTCCTTGACCGTGCTGGGAGCGCCGTCGACGACGTCTTTGGCTTCCTTAAGGCCAAGTCCCGTAAGCTCGCGTACGACCTTTATGACCTTGATCTTCTCGGGGCCGACTTCTTTAAGAACTACGTCGAACTCGGTCTTTTCTTCTTCAGCTGCCGCCGCGGGCGCCGCCGCCGCGGGGCCTGCCGCCGCTACAGCCACGGGGGCGGCTGCGCTTACGCCAAACTTTTCTTCTATCTGCTTGATAAGCTCGGCGAGCTCAAGCACTGTCATCTTTTCGATTGCTTCCAGTATCTGATTGTTATCCATTTTTATTTCCTCCGAATTATTTTCTTAAATTTATTTGAGCAATTAAGCTCCCTTTTGTTCTTTAACCGCATTAAGCGCATATCCCAGCTTGGATATGATGCCGGACAACGAGCGCGCGAATCCGACGATAGGGGCATTGAGCGTGCCTGCCAGCTGTGCAAGCAGCTGTTCTCTTGAAGGCAGCTCCGCCAGAGCGTTGACGTTCGCGGGCGTTATCACCTGTCTGCCCAGAACTCCTGACTTGATCTGCGTCTTTTTTATCTTCTTGATAAACTCGACCAGCACCTTAGCAGGAGCGACGGGGTCGTTATAACCGAACGCGACTGCCGTAGGCCCGCTTAAGTGTTCGTCAAGGCCGGAAATATCCATCATTTCGGCTGCGCGCTTCAGCATCGAGTTCTTGATTACGTGATAATCGACGCCTACTTCGCGGAACTTATTCCTGAGTTCGGTAACTTCCGCAACCGTTAAGCCCCTGTAGTCGTAGATTATCATGCCCTTGGACTTTTCTATTTTGGCCTTTAAGTCCTCAACTATCTGCTTTTTGGCCTCGATAGCTTTTTCTCCCAATATTTTCACCTCCCGTAAGCTTATTACCGCCCCAAATGCTGGGGCCACTTAATTTTATACCCTTCAAGCCTTTAGACTTGCCGGGGACTCCGAATTAAAAACCCTTTTTGCGCAGGAAAGCCACACAAAAAGGGTTAAAGATCCTTTTTACTCCCGGTAAAGCAAAGCTTATAAGGGAACATGTCAGCTCTCCTCGACAGGATATTTAAGCATTCAGCCCGAAGGCCCTTTTGCACCTGTGTCTTAGGCAGCCAGGGTATTCAATTCTTAGGCATATTATCAGAACCGCGGCAAAATGTCAACCGTCAGCCTATAAATCTTAACGGGTTGATCTTTATGCCGGGGCCCATCGTCGACGAAACGACGACGCTCTTTAAATACGTGCCCTTTGCCGCAGCGGGCTTAGCCTTGACTATAGCTTCCATAAGAGCGTTCATATTGTCCATAAGCTTTTCACGGCCGAAGCTCTTTTTGCCGATAACGACATGTACGATTGCCGTCTTGTCTACGCGGTATTCGACCTTGCCGGCTTTGATATCGCTGATGGCCTTGGCGATTTCTTTTGTGACCGTACCCGACTTCGGGTTGGGCATGAGGCCTTTGGGGCCGAGCACGCGGCCTATCTTGCCGACTACGCCCATCATGTCGGGCGTTGCCACGCAGACGTCGAATTCGAACCAATTCTCTTTCTGTATTTTTTCTACGAGTTCCTCGCCGCCCACGTAATCGGCGCCGGCTTCCTCGGCTTCTTTGGCGCTGTCGCCCTTTGCAAATACGAGCACGCGCACCGTTTTGCCCGTGCCGTGGGGGAGAACTATAGCTCCTCTTACCTGCTGGTCGGCGTGCCTCGGGTCTACGCCCAGCCTTATAGACGCTTCGATTGTCTCGTCAAACTTGGCTTTGGCGGTGTCTATTGCGAGCTGCATAGCGTCGGCCGGTTCGTACAGCGTCGCCTTATCGAAAGTTTTTATGCTTTCCTGATATTTCTTTCCTCTTTTCATGCTTTCCTCCTTGTGGTAAACGGCATTTAATTTCCCTACAAGCGTTTAGAAGGGAATGCCTCCCACTGTTACTAGTCGACGACTTCCACGCCCATGCTGCGGGCGGTTCCTGCTATCATGCTGATAGCCGCTTCAAGGCTGGCAGCGTTAAGATCAGGCTGTTTCGTCTGCGCTATTTCTTTCAGCTGCGCGCGCGTTATCTTCGCTACTTTCTTCCTGTTAGGCTCGCCGCTGCCCTTTTCAAGGCCAATTGCCTTTTTGATGAGAACGGGCGCGGGCGGGGTCTTCATTATGAACGAAAACGTCCTGTCCGCGTACACGGTAATTACGACAGGTATTATGTATCCTGCCTGCTTAGCCGTCTTTTCATTGAACTCCTTGCAGAACCCCATGATGTTGACGCCGTGCTGACCTAGCGCGGGGCCGACCGGCGGGGCAGGAGTCGCTTTCCCTGCAGGTATCTGCAGCTTGATGTAACCTGTAACCTTCTTAGCCATGGTTACGCCTCCTTAATACTTTTAATGTGGTACAAGCGGCCCAACACTAGATTGTTACAATTTAGCGCTGGGGGTCCTCCCACTTGTTAAAAGAAGTAGAACCTCTTTATATACGTTTTATCTGTACAAAGTCAAGATCCACAAGCGTGTCTCTGCCAAACATCGAGACGACGACCTTGACTTTCTGCTTTTCCGGATTGACTTCCTTGATGACTCCTACGAAGCTTTCGAGCGGCCCGGACGTCACCATCACGTTTTCGCCCACCTCGACGTTGAGCTTAATGGGTATATTCTCAACGCCCATCGCGCGCACTTCTTTATCGGTAAGCGGTATCGGTTTTGAGCCGGGGCCTACGAATCCGGTAACGCCCCTTGTATTGCGCACGACATACCAGGTTTCGTCGTCAAGTATCATTTTGACCATCACGTAACCGGGGTACATCTTCTTCATAACGTGCTTCTTCTTGCCGTTTTTAACCTCGATGCTCTCCTCCATCGGGACTTTGACTTCGAGTATTACATCTTCAAAACCGCGGTTACGTATCGCCTTTTCCAGGTTGGCTTTCACCTTGTTTTCATAACCTGAATATGTATGCACGACATACCAATAGGGTTTATCCGTTTTTTCCTGCTTTATAAACACGCCCTGAGGCTCGTGCTTTTTAGTCTCTTCAGTTTTTATCTCCGGCGTTTCCGTTACTTCGCCGAATTTAACTTCATCTGACATATCGTGTGTACCGATACTGGACGGTACGCCTCCTTACGGTGTTTTTAGAACAAGCCTGAACAATTGGGCAAGGCCGGCGTCCATAAGGCCGACTATAATTGCGGTTACTAAAATAAACGCAATGACTGCTCCTGAGTATTTGATAAGGTCCTTAGCCGACGGCCACGTGACCTTCTTAAGCTCGGAGACTACGTCTTTGAAGAACCTTGCCGGGCTCTTTCTTTTTTTCTTGTTAGCCTTTTTTGCCAGCTTCCGCTGCTGTTCCAGCTTTTCCTTGCGGTCGCTGCCGAGTAATTTTGTTTTCGCCATAACCCTCACATCCTAATCGCAGATAGTATACCCAAACCTCGCGCTGTGTTATTTCGTTTCCTTGTGCAGGGTATGTTTTTTACAGAAACGACAATACTTATTCATTTCCAGTCTGTCGGGATCGTTCTTCTTGTTCTTCATCGTGTCGTAATTTCTCTGTTTGCATTCTGTGCATGCCAATGTAATCTTGGTGCGCATGGCCACTCCTCCAACTCTTCTTATGGTGCCCCCAGATAAATTTCAAGGGTTAATTTTGTGCACAATCTAAAAAAGGCCTTCCAGCCATATTCTAAATCAACATTAGTAATCTATCATAACGCATGGTTGTTGTCAAATGATTTTAGCGCATATTTTAAGATATTATAATATGTTTTTGCACTGCTTAAACATTTCCTTATAAATATATCACCGCAAAGCATTTGACAGCTGATTTATTGGGAAACCATGGCGATATATTGGCGATAAATTATTATGAACATTCGATTAATAAAAGCCTAACTCGTTGCTGTCGCAGCCAGTACATGGTAATATAATTTGGTAAGCGCTGATATTGTTTCGGAGTAAAAGATGTTCGGATATGTGCAGCCCTTAAAGAGCGAGCTCAAAATGAAAGAGTACGAGGCTTTTAAAGGGTATTACTGCGGCTTGTGCAAGGCGATAAAAGAAAAATATACAAACCTGGCGCGATTTATGCTAAACTACGATTGCGCCGTGCTGTCGCTTATACTGTCTTCTATGAGCGACGAGGTTCCCAAAGCCGGCCGGGAGCTTTGCATAGCGAGCCCCGTTAAAAAGAAGACGGTAATACGCTCGCGCGAATCCGAATACGCCGCAACGGTAAACGTGCTTTTGGGATACGCGAAGATAAAAGACGCGGCGGCTGACGATAAAAAGATATCCTCCCGGCTGCTTTCGGCGGTTTACAAAAGAGTGCAAAAACGCACGTTAAAGGACAGCCCG
Source organism: Burkholderiales bacterium (assembly GCA_050260375.1). Taxonomy (GTDB): domain Bacteria; phylum Bacillota; class Clostridia; order Christensenellales; family SZUA-584; genus DTFZ01. Next base: position 31,161 of record JBLNCA010000037.1, read on the forward strand.
GAGCTGGCGGCGGAGTTTGGAGCAAGGCTTCATAATCTACATAAGCTGGAGTCGCAAAACTGCGCGGATATTGACGCCGTGTCGTCTGAGTTTGGCTGCCTGCTCGGCGCGGTGTTTTCATGCGCGCCGTACGGCTTTATAGACAAAGCGGCAAAGAAAACGCTGTGGCACTTAGGATACAACCTCGGGCGTTGGATATACATTGCGGACGCGTATGACGACATAATAAAAGATGAGAAGATGAAAAATTATAACGTTTTTTTACAGAGGGAACATAAGGACGCGGCGGCGCTCAAAGCGTCGGTTCGTGAGGAAGCCGCGTTCAACCTCAACTTTTCGCTGGCGGAGGCCTGCAAGGCGTACGAGCTGCTCGACCTTAAGAGGGACAAACCTCTCGTCGACAACATAATGTACCTGGGGCTCGCGAAAAAGACGGAGGATGTTCTGAAAGGGGAAGCTGATGGATCCGTATAAAGTGTTGGGGGTAAGCCCTTCCGCGACGGATGCGGAGATAAAGGCCGCGTACAGAAACCTTGCGAAGAAATACCATCCCGACAGGTATAAGGGGCACGACCTTGAAGAGCTTGCGGGAGAAAAGTTAAAGCAGATAAACGAAGCCTACGACATAATAATGAAGGAGAGGCAGGCGGGGTACCGCGCGGCCGACGGCTTTAACTCGTCGTATTCCTCGTCATACACCGGCTCGACGCAGTTTGCCGATATACGCAGCGCAATACAGATGGGCGACTTGACGCGAGCCGAGTCGATGCTGGACGCAGTAAGCAACAGAAACGCCGAGTGGCATTACCTAAAAGGCATGGTGCTGCTGCGCAAGGGCTGGTATGACGGCGCGAGGCAGCACTTCGCTACCGCGAACAGCATGGAGCCGGGCAACCCGGAATACGCTAACGCGTACCATACATTAAACCGCAGCGCTTCAGGCTACGGCCAGACTTTTTACGGCGGTCAGCGCGACCCCGCAAACGACATGTGCAATATATGCGGCGGCCTGTTATGCGCGGACTGCTGCTGCGAATGCATGGGCGGAAACTGCTGCTGACACCAAACATATCGGAGGTCTAGATGCCGCGTTTTCAAAGAACTGCACACAGGGCCAGCCTTACGGCGATGTTCGCCGCGATGTCGCTCGTGTTTTTATACCTTGCTTCAATACTGCCGACAATGAGATTCGTTGCTTACTTTTTAAGTTCGGTGTTTGTGATGGGGCTCGTGCTTGAAGAGGAGATAGGGCTCGCGTGGCTGATGTTTGTAATTGTTTCGCTGCTGTCGCTGCTGCTGATGCCTAACATACTGCGCGTAGTGCCGTACGTGCTGTTTTTCGGGCATTACGGAATAGGCAAATACTACATACAGACGCGAGTAAAAGATAAAGTCGTAGGATACGTGCTAAAGCTTTTATACTACAACGTCGCGCTCGTGCTGATGTATCTGCTGGCACGGCAGATAATTGAGCAGGACCTGCTCAGCCTGGGCGTAGGCCTGTGGCTCGTTTTGATAGGCGCGGAAGCGGCGTTCGTGCTTTACGATTACCTGTTCACAAAAGTTACCGCTTATTATTTCAACAATATAAGGCGTCTGCTGATGAAAAACTAATTTTTATCGTGCGTTAAGCCGCTGTCCCCGAATATCGGTATCGCTTCTCCCAAATATTTAGGCTCGGGCAGTAATATGACGCTGAAGAAGCCCTTGACGCGCGCAAGGCTTTCTCTTAGCGCGTCGCGCGTTGCGTTCGAATATGCCCTCGGGTCCGAATTGACGCCCACTGCGTCAAGCCCCAGCGCCCGCGCTATGTAGACCGCCCTTGAAACATGAAACTTCTGCGTTACGATTATGCAGCTTTTTACGCAAAATACGTCCCGCGCCCTGTATATGCTCTCATAAGTCGAAAAACCCGCGTGATCGAGAAAAATGTCCTCTTTGGGCACGCCTTTTTTATCGCTTAGTCCATCATCGCGTTCACTTCGTCGTAATTCGTCGTGCCGTGGTCTCCCGAAAACAGCAGCTTTCCGGCTTTGCCGGCGTTATAAAGCGAGATGGCGTAATCTACTCTGTCCCGGAGTACCATAGAAAGTCTGTCGTCGCCGTATACGAGCGCCCCCGGCACAATAATGCAGTCAGCTTTATCTATGCCGTCGATGTCCTCTATGCCGAAAACATAAGGCGCGGCTTCGCTTATTACTACAGCGTTAATAATTAAAAAAGCGGCGGCAAACAGTACGAAAACAAAAGATATTATTATTACGAGCTTAATTATCGTTTTTTTCCTTTTTGACATATTTCCTTACGGCGGTTTTGGTGATAGAACATTATACCATATGCGGAATTAAAACGGAGCACGGACATGCCCATGAGTATATTAATATAATGTAAATAATATCAACGATGCGCGGCTTGAAAAGGCTTTGTTTTATCTAAAGCGGCGGATACATTATCCGGGGCCCGGGCGAATATATTTTAACAAAGCTTTTTTGGGAGGGCTGCTTTATGCCGCTGTATCCTATGAGGTTCGGGTTTACGCCGGGCAAAAACGAAAGGGTGGAGGCCGTTGTCACCGTGCCCGAAGAAAAGAGGAGCATACTCCACGGTACGGTATACGACAGCGACGGCAAGACAATAAAGGACGCTATCGTCCGGCTGTTTCTGCATGAAGAAAACAAGGACTCGGCAGTCGCGGACACTTTTACGGACGCGGACGGCGAGTTCATTTTCGGCCCGCTGCTTGCCGATAAAAACTACATCGTCAAGGTATATGTAAACGGCGTGACGCTGCGCGAGATAAACGTAAAGCCGCTCAAAAAGAAAGCCTGAAGGGGCTGTTTATATACAACGTTTTGATTCGATACTGTCATACTCCTTGACGTTTCCGCTTCCGCCTTTCGTTTAATGCTCGTTCCCTGTTGAAACGGGCGTCGTCCGATAGAAAGCCTGCCCATTCGGACCTTAGCCTGCCTGCATTCTCCTGCCAATAAACAAGGCGGCGCTTATAGTAATCTATCTTTTCGCTGACCGGCTTTTGATATTTGTTTTTGCCGTATCTGCGAACAATAGCCGTTAATTCGTACAGTACAAGGCCTATGGCATGAGTTTCCACATGAACGGCAGCGCACGCATGGCCTATAGCATGAGCCAGCGCGCCGTATTCGTCATCGTAGTCTTTTGCCGCCTGGTGCGCATCCAGTATGGCTCTCTTAGCCTCCGGCATCTTTATCCTGCCTTTCGACCACTCCTCGCAAAGCTCTAAAGCCCTTCTTAGCCTTTGCTCATCTGGATACAACGATTCAAAAACTTCCAGCGCGTTTTTTGCGCAATCGAGCGCCCACATTACAAGAGTTCTGTGGCTCTGCATTTCTATCAACGCTATAAGCTCCTTAAGGCACATGCTGTCGCGGGTAAACAGTAATTTATTCTTCTTTTTTATATTGTTATCGACATCCGAAAACAACTTATGCCTCCTCTCCCTATACCGCCAGCGGTTCCAGCCTGATAAAACAGCTATAGATTTAACGTACGCATCACACTGATTTTATCATAAATATGCAGGCGTAACTATTTATCATTAGCGGAGCCGTATGCATAATAACGATATTTACGCTTTAAGCTCGCATTGACGCATGTTATAATGCCATGGAAAGGAAAAACACATGGGCATACTTTACATCGCAAGAGGTGGCGACGCAAAACATATGACGCGGCTGCTTTTAGAAGCAACAAAGCCAGAAGAGGGGCATGAGAAAAGCGCGCTTATAGCTCTCAAGCCTAATCTCGTCGTGGCGAAGAGCTGGAGGAGCGGCGCGACGACCAACCCCGACGTTTGCGAAGCGGTAATAGAATACTTCCTCGAGCGCGGGTATAAAAACTTATGTATAATAGAGAGCAGTTGGCTGGGCTGCGACACGCGCCATGCGTTTTGCGTTTGCGGGTATGACGTGCTTGCAAGGAAATACGGCGTAGAGCTTGTTGACGTTAAAAAAGATAAATGTGTCACGCGGGAATACGGCGGGCTGTCGATAGACGTATCAAAGCGCGCTCTCGAAGCGGACGTGCTTATAAACCTGCCTCTCATTAAAGGGCATTGCCAGACAAAGATAACGTGCGCATTGAAAAACATGAAGGGTTTGATACCCGACCGCGAGAAGCGAAGGTTCCACACTCTGGGACTTCATAAACCGATAGCGTATCTGGGGAAGATGGTTACGCCCACCCTTACCATAGCGGACGGCATATACACCGACCCCGGGTTTGAGGAAGGCGGCAATCCCCGCAGAATGGACGTTATGGTTGCGGGAACCGACAGCGTGCTTATAGACGCGTACGCCGCCAAACTGCTGGGTTATAAGCCGTATGATATAGAGTACATAAGCATAGCGGAGCAGGCGGGCATTGGCAGCGCGGACTTAGAAAACGCGCAAATTATAAACTTAAGCGGCAATGGCGGTGCAGTGCAAAGCGCCCGAACTGACAAGCTTGACTCAATAAAAGCGCACATCATAGAACGCGATGCGTGCAGCGCGTGCTATGCCAACCTGCTGGATGCTCTTATGCAGCTTGAAGAAAGCCGCGGCCTTGGCGATTTAATGGTATGCGTCGGCCAGGGCTTTAAGGGCGGCAGCGGTGAAACGGGAAGCGGCGATTGTACGTCGAATTTCGCGCATTGCATAAAAGGATGCCCCCATCCGCCGAGGACATAAAAAGAGAACTAACAGCTTTAAGGGGTGATATATAAATGAAACGATTCACGATAGTGCTGGACGGCATAGCGGACAGGCCGCAGAAAGCGCTGGACGGAAAAACGCCTATGGAGGCGGCAAGCACGCCGGGGCTCGACAGCCTGTTTAAAAGCTCGAGGCCGGGAACCGTGCTTACGATACCTCCGGGACTCGAGGTAGGCAGCTCGGTAGCGAATTTGAGCCTGCTGGGCTACGACCCCGCAAGAGTGTATAAGGGGCGCGCGGTAATAGAGGCCGCTGGGGCGGGGCTTGCCGTAAACAACAGAGACCTGTACATACGGTGCAACTTCGTTACGTTGGAGGGCGACAGCTTTGAAACGAGCGTTATGAAGAGCTACAGCGCGCACGATATAGAGTCGGAAAAGGCAAGGCCGCTTACCGAAAGGCTCAACGAGGAGGTGTTTAAGCCTCCGTTCAAGCTGGTGCATATAGATACGTTCCGCAACATACTCATAGTCGAAGGCGCGGCGAATATTGCGGAGCAGCTTGCGTTCATGCCCGCGCACGATATGATAGGCGGGCGAGTCGCCGATTATTTAAAGGGCGGGCCTGTGATGCAGCAATATTTCGCGCTTATGAAAAAGGCATACGACGTACTCAAACGGGACAACAAGACCGAGGCGAACGGCATTTGGTTCTGGGGAGCCTCGTATGCGCCGAGCTTCGGGCAGCAGCCGGAAGGCAGGCGGATTGTGCTCGCGGAAACGTCGCTGATGAGAGGCATAGCGGCGCTGTCCGGCACCGAATGCGTAACGACGGGCGAAGAAAAAGGCTTCATTGAGTTTCTCAAAGACAAGGCAAAGAACGCCGTCGCCGCCGTTAAAGAATACGATTACGCATATATACACATACAGAAGCTGGACGATTTGTCGCACGAACTTAAGTCGCAAGAGAAAATGCGCGCAATAGAGAATATTGACACGCATTTCATTAAGCCGTTTTTTGCGCAGGTGGACGAACCGTATACGGCAATAATAGTATCAGACCACTACACGTTTTCGGACACCGGCGGGCACGGGGGAGAGCCCTCGCCGTTCATGCTGCTGGGTCTAGGCTCGGCAGAGCCGGCGGGGCGGTACACCGAGCAGTATTGCAGGAACGCGGGCTGGAACGTAAAGGCGAGCGAGCTAATTGCGATTCAGAGAGAAGGAGGCAGCAAATGAACTTTGATTTTACCACCGCTTCAAGAATAGTATTCGGCAGAGGAACGGCAGCGAAGCTGCCTAAGCTCTGCGCAGGCGTAGGGAAGCGTTTCCTTATCGTTTCAGGCAGGAGCCAGATAGCGTCGGGCGTTACGGGCGCTCTTAAAGAAGGGCTTCGCGGCGAAGGGCTGGAGTATAAGGTGTTTGAAAGCGCTTCCGGAGAGCCGACGGTTAACTCCGTGGACGAAGCCGTAAAGGCGGGAGCGGAAGCGGGCGTAGACGCCGTCATCGGAATAGGCGGGGGCAGCGCTATGGATACCGCGAAGACGGCGGCGGGCATAATAACCAACGGCGGGAGCGTGCGCGACTACCTTGAAGGCGTAGGCACGGGCGCGAAGGTAAAAAACGCCCCTTTGCCGTTTATTGCCGTGCCTACCACGTCGGGCACAGGCACGGAAGTTACCAAGAACGCGGTAGTGATGTCGCGCGAGGAAAAGTTCAAGAAAAGCTTTCGTGACGACAGGCTGCTGGCAAGGATAGCGCTCGTCGACCCCGAGCTTACTGTGACCACGCCCAAAAGCGTTACAGCATCGTCGGGTATGGACGCGATATGCCAGCTTATAGAGAGCCATACCGCGAAGCAGGCAAACCCTTTCTGCGGCGCAATGTCGCTTTACCACACCCCGAGGGCAATGAGGGCGATAAAGCGGGCGTATGACGACGGGCAGGATATGGACGCGCGCGAAACGATGGCCCTTGCGTCGCTTGTAAGCGGCATATGCCTTGCCAATGCGGGGCTCGGTGCTGCGCACGGCATAGGGGCGGGGCTCGGCGCCGTGCTGGGAACGACGCACGGAATAGCCTGCGGCATGATGCTGCCGCACGTGATGCGCTATAACATAAGCGGCGGCGTAAGCTATGCCGATATATCCGAGGCGTATTTTTCGCGGACGTTCGCGGATAAGGCTCACGCCTCGCTGATGCTGGCCGACGCAGTGGACGAGCTGTGCGCATACCTTGGCCTGCCGCGCAGATTGGGCGAACTGGGCGTGACGCCCGAAATGGCCGACGAGCTCGCGCAGGCGTCCATGGGTTCTTCGATGAGTAAAAATCCTGTCGATATACCGCTTGAAGCGTGCAGAGATTTCATACTGTCCCTCATATAAACACAGTATCGCAGCATATCCTTTACCAGAGCTATATGCATTTTTCCTGGAGGGCAGGATATGGATATACTGACGGTACACAGGCTGAAACGTACGGACAGGCTCGAAACGCTGAGCGCGTATTACCGCATACCGGTCTGCATGATAATGCGCGCAAACTCTTTTACGCATCCGCAGGATTTCCTGCTGTGCAAAGAGATAGTAATACCCAAAAGAAGCTACTGCAATAATTGCGGCATCGAGCAGCCTCCGCAGGAAATTGACATGTATACGGTACAGCCGGGGGATACGCTTTACGGTATCGCGAGGAAGTACGGGCTTACGATGAACATAATACTGCGGACGAACAACATAAAAGACCCGATAGCGATACGCCCGGGGTATGTACTCAAGATACCGCTTTTGTCCGGGCAGCTTTACAGCGTGAGGACGGGGGACACGCTGGCGGATATCGCAAAGCGGTTCGGGCTTTCCGACGCAGTGATAAGGCAAAAGAACTGCTTAGCTTATGATGAGGCTATCCGCCCCGGCATGCAGCTGCTGATAGGATAAAAGGCCAAACCGGCGTCAATAATTGTGCTATGCTTTTTTCTGTATGCTGTGATACAATAATACGATGGAGGGTATTTTATGGATGCTTATGAAATCCTTGCGCTCTGCGTTTGCCTGGCCGCGGGCGTAGTATTCTGCTTCTTTGGAAACAGATGGCTCAAAGTCGTTCTTGCCGTTTACGGCTTTATACTTGGATTCGGAGTCGCCCATACGCTATTATCCAGCTTTACAGCCCTTTCGGGCGCTGAACTCATACTTTGCAGCGTGGGCGGCGGCGTCGTTATCGCGCTGCTGTTCGTATTGCTGCTTTATCTCGGCATATTCCTTATAGGTTTCGGAGGCGGCGTGCTGTTAAGCCTTTTAATAGCGGACGTGCTCGGCCTTAATGTGTGGGATTGGTATGTCTATGTATCAATACTCGTAATAGGATGCGTACTCGGCGCGCTTACGTTAAACATGCGGCGCATATTCGTTTCGATATTCACTTCGTATATAGGCGCTTCGCTGCTCGCGCTGGGCATATACCGTATTGCCGCGACGGATCCTGAGCCGATACTTACCATACTGCGGGACCAGCAGGCGCTGCACAGCGCGTATACCTCAACCATTTACCTGATACCAATGGCCGCGCTGTTCTTTATCGGCCTTATTATACAGCTTGCGGTTACGGGCAAAAATGAACGTTAACTGAATACTGAGTGGGGTGAAATTAATGTCTGTTGTATTACTGATCTGCGGCGCTTTATTGATTATACTGGGACTTATATCCTGCTTTTTCGGCTACAGATTTGCACGGCTGCTTTTTCCGTTCTGCGGACTTATAGTAATAGAAGGGCTGCTGTACATATACGTATACGGGCTGTTTAACCTTGACGCGCTGGGCACGTGGCTCTTTTTCGGAGGAAGCAGCGTCGCGGTATACATTCTGCTGTTCTTCGTAAGGAGGATAGCGGGGTTCTTTATGGGGCTCGTAGGCAGCGCGCTGTTCCTTTGGTTCGCAGTAAACGCGTTTGGCCTTCAGAATCTTCAGTTTTTATACCCGGCCTGCATGGCGATATGCCTTGTCTCGGGCGCGCTTGCGGTAACGTACGAGCGCTCGGCCGTCGTTGTGTTCACCTCGATTTTCGGCGCGTGCGTCGCGGTTTTTGCCGGGCTCTACCTTTACATGCAGGGCTTAGGGCTCGGGTTTATTGAGGCCAGCGGAGGCCTGTTTGCCGCGTTCCAGAGGTTCCTTTCACTAAACGCGCTGCTTATAACGGGAGTTTCCGCAGGCTTTGCAATAGGGGGCATACTCGTTCAGTTTGCGTCTACGGCCTCCGGAACGGTGCTGCCGGGCAGCGTGGACGAAAACGGCGTACGCCGCAGAAGGCAGCCGCTTTTAGTCCGCAGTTCGCAGGGCGGAGACGGCGTTTCGGAGGACAGTGCGGCTGACGGGCAATATTGACGCCACCGCTTCCGGCAAATCGTATGACTTGAAAATGTGATAAAAAATAAGGAGGCTGCGGCCTCCTTTTTAAGATTATCGATAAATCCCAATTTGTCATTGCTATTAATACATAAGAATAATGATAATTTTATAGGGAACGGTCCCCGCCGTGTGCTCCGCAAGGGTGTGCCGTTCCGATTTTTAGATAACATTCATTTATTGTAGCGCAGGAGTTTACGGGCTCTTTTTATGTTCTGTAGCTTGCGTTTATATTTACATACTCTGTAGAAAGATCGCACGTCCACATCGTTTCGCAGGCGTCGCCGTCGTTAAGCTCCAGCGTATATGTCACCTCGTCCTTTTTCAGCACTTCGAGCGCTGCCTGTTCGTCGAACGCAAGCCCGCCGCCTTGGCGGCACACCTGCACATTGCCTATGAATATATCCACCTTCCCGGGGTCGAAAGCCGCTCCAGAATAGCCCGCAGCGGTAAGCAGCCTGCCCCAGTTAGCGTCGTTGCCGTATGCGGCGGTTTTGCAAAGCGGAGATTTTGCTATCGCGCACGCTATTAGGCGCGCGTCTTCGGCGGTTTTTGCACCGTTTACATGTATCGTCAATAGCTTCGTCGCGCCCTCGCCGTCCGCCGCGAGCATCTTCGCAAGGTGAACGCAAACGCGCTTAAGCGCTTCAAGGAATAGGCAATAGCCTTCCGTTCCTTCCGATATCTCGGCGTTGCCCGCGAGCCCCGACGCCATAATAAGCAGCTTGTCGCACACGCTTGTGTCGCCGTCGACCGATATCCTGTTGAAGGATTTGTCCGCTGCGGCTTTGAGCGCAGCCTTTAGCGCTTTGGGGCATATGCATGCGTCCGTGGTTATTACCGATATCATCGTAGCCATATCCGGATGTATCATGCCCGAGCCTTTGGCCATGCCTCCAATGCGCACCTTGCTGCCGCCTATGACCACGCTTTCTTCCGCCTGCTTGACTACGGTGTCCGTAGTCATTATTGCCTGCGCCGCGTCCAGGCCGCCGCCGCGCGAAAGCACTGCGCTTTTTATGCCCGCTGCTATTTTATCCATAGGCATGGGTACGCCTATTACGCCTGTGGAAGCGGTGAGCACGTCCTCCGGCAAACACCCCAGCTTTTCGGCCGCAAGCCTTGCCATTAATAGCGCGTCCTGCTCGCCGCGCTCCGCAAGGCAGGCGTTGGCGTTGCCTGAATTTATAATAACTGCCTGCGCCCTGCCGTTCGCTACGTTCTTTTGCGCGAGCTTCAACGAATGGCCTTTTACGATGTTCTTCGTAAATATGCCCGCCGCGTTTGCGGCGACGTCGCATTTGATTAGCGCAAGATCCTTGCCGCCGTTTTTCTTTATGCCGCAGGCTACGCCGGCCGCGGTGAACCCCAAAGCGTATGTCACTCCGCTGCAATGTTCCATATCAAATACCTCTGAAACGAATTAACGATTATTATAACACACCATCCGGTAAAAGCATAAAAATAGTATTATTCCTCATGCAGTATCTGCTCAAGGCGCTCCAAATCCAATATCTTAAAACTATTCTTATGATACTCGAGTATGCCCTTCTCTGCTATGCCCGAAAGCTCCCTTGAAAGAGCGCTCCTGTTTACGCAAAGATAATCCGCAAGCCCCTGCCTGTTAAGCCCGATAGAAAAGGAGGCGCTGCCTTTTTGTGTCGCCTGCCCTAAAAGGTAAGAAGCGAGCTTCTGCCTTGTGGTGCGCTTTGCGATATGGTCCATCTTTTCGCTCAGCGTAAGGTTCTTCCGCGCCAGTATGCCCAGCATGTTCTCGATAAGCGCGTTGTGATAGCCGCAGCACGAGGAGCACGTTTTGATTATTCTTTGAAAAGGCAGCAGCAGCACTTCCGAATCGGCGCCCGCTTCCACTGTTACCGGGCTTGTCGTGATGCCCGCGCACAGAAACGACTCGGCGAACATGTCGGCAGGCTCTATAAGCGCTATCATTGAGCGGTTGCCCAGTATGTCGTCCTTATAAACAAACGCCTGCCCGGATAGCATTACGCCTATATGCCGCGTGTCTTCGCCCGCCGAAATGATATAATCGCCTTTCTTGTAACGGCGTACCGAAGCTTTTAGGCAGTCAAGCATGCCGCCGATTTCTCCGGCGTCAAGCCCCGCAAACAACGCCGTTTTTGTAAGTATTGCATGAGTATTCATAAAAAACTTTCCCATTATGTTGCAAATGCAACAGATATCTTTAGCGCATTATATTACAATCAAACCAGAAAAGCAAGGAGGTAATATAAATGAAAAGAAATATAATCGCTATAGACGAAGAAAAATGCAACGGCTGCGGGCTGTGCGTTTCGGCGTGCCACGAGGGAGCGCTCAAAATAGTGAACGGCAAAGCAAAGCTGGTATCCGATTCGTACTGCGACGGCCTCGGGAACTGCCTGCCTGAATGCCCGACGGGAGCGATAACGATAGAGGAGCGCGAAGCGGCCGCGTTCGACGAAGAGGCGGTAAAGCGCAATAAATCGAATATGGAAAACGCGGAGCAAAAACCGATGGCCTGCGGATGCCCTTCCGCGCACGCGCAGGTATTCCAAAGGAAAGAAAAAGCCGTTCCCGCAGTTGAGAAGGCGGATAACGTTTCCGAATTGAGGCAATGGCCGTGCCAGATAAAGCTCGTGCCTGTAAATGCGCCGTATTTTGACGGAGCAAAGCTGCTTATCGCAGCGGACTGCACCGCTTACGCTTACGCAAACGTGCACGACAGGTTCATGAAGGGCAAAATAACGCTGATAGGATGCCCGAAGCTCGATATGGTGGACTATTCCGAGAAGCTGACGGAGATAATAAAGAACAACGACATAAAGAGCGTGGAGGTGTTGCGCATGAGCGTGCCGTGCTGCGGGGGCATAGAGTACGCGGTTAAGCAGGCGCTTATAAATAGCAATAAGATGATACCCTGGAGCGTCACCGTAATCTCCACTGACGGCGAGATACTTGAATAATGTAAAGAGATACGAAAGAAATTGCGGCCTTAACAGAGCAAACTGTTAAGGCCGATTTGCTCGGGGTCCCCAAAAAGTCGTGAGGCTTTTTGGGGCATAGAATTTCGCCGCCAGAAAGCTTTACCGGTGCTTGAAGGCATCACAAGCCCAAAATTTTGCTTTAACGGCGATTGATATTTGTGCGGAAAGGTATATAATCATTTCATATTACGAACATCAGGAGAAAGAATGCTAGATTTCAGGCCGCTTGAGCTAAAAGACAAAGACCTGTTTGAGACGTATGCTATCTGCTACGGTTATCACAACATCGAAGCGTCGTTCGCCAACAAGTACATTTGGGGCGCGGCGATGAAAACAAAGATATACTGCGACGAGCATACGATGTACCTGCTGCTTAACTACGCCGGACAGGACTTTATGCTCCCGCCTTTCTTAAAGGACTGCGAGTACAACTTCGCAAGGCCGCTTAAGGAAATCGAAGAGTATATGATGGATGTATTCGGAACGTTTCTGATAAAAGGGGTCACAAACGAGCAAAAAGCGCAGATAGAAAAGGACTGCCCCGGAAGGTACGCTTTTCTGCCCGACAGGGTAAACTTCGAATACGTATATCTCGCGGAAGATTTAATAACGCTCAAGGGCAAAAAATTGCACGCGAAGCGAAACCATATAAACAAACTTCTTAAGGACCATACTTATGAATACCGGAAATATACCGATAATGATTATGATGCGTGCATAGCGCTGCAGCAGCAATGGATACGCAGCAAGGACGATTCGCCGGAAGGGTATGAGGAGCTCGAGGTGATAAAGCGTGCGCTGAGCCATCTAGGAGAGCTAAATTTAAGGTGCGGCCTAATATTCATAGACGGCGAGCTGCAGGCGTTCTCGATAGGCGAAGAGTTCGGGGATATGGCTATTATACATATAGAAAAGGCGAACCCTGACATCCCCGGAGCGTACGCGCTGATAAACAGGGAATTCGCGCGGCATGAATGCAGCGGTGTAAAGTATGTAAACCGCGAGGAGGACATGGGCCTGGAAGGCTTAAGAAAGGCAAAGCTGTCGTATAACCCCATATTCCTTCTGGAGAAATACGATTGCGTAAGGAGCGGGTAACATGGATATCCGGCTGCTGGAGGAGACCGATATACCGCAGGCCAAGGCGCTTTGGAAAGAGGCGTTCGGAGACACTGACGCTTATATCGAATGGTATTTCGCAAACAAAGTAAGCCCTGGAAATTCGCTCGGAGCGTTTGACGGCAGGCTCGTTGCAGTCGTCCATATGATACCGTTAAAAGTATGCGTACAGGGCGTGCCGGTTATGTCTTCGTATATCGCGGGGGCTGCAACTGCCGCGGACAGAAGAGGCAAAGGGCTGATGCGCACGCTGCTTTACGAGTCGCTTAAGATAATGAAGCAGCGCGGCATAATGCTTACCCACCTGTACCCTTTCAAACACAGCTTCTACGAGAAGTTCGGCTGGGCGACTTACTCGTACGCGCGCTTTATAAGCGCCGGGGAAGCTGCGCCGCGGCAGGGTGCGGATATAATCGAATCGTGGGACGCAGAACTGCTTTCCGGGCTTTACCGGAGCATGATGAGCCGGTTCGACGGGTACATAGTGAGGGAAAAGCGCGAATGGCGCTGGCGGCTTGAAGAGCACGCGACAGATGGCGGAAAGACCGCGGTGCTGATAAAAGGCGGCAGGCCTGCCGCATATATGCTGTATAACAGCGAGCGAGGCAACGCCGACGTGATAGAGACGGTATTCACCGATGCGGAGGATATAGAGCCTTTGCTCGCATACCTGCTGGAAAGCGGGCATAAAAGCGTTAACTACTTTATTCCCGCTGACGAAAAAGGAGCGAGCCCGTATGGCATGGCAAGGATAGTGGACGCTTCGCTGCTGCTAAAAGCTTTCGGCGCGCAGGAACTGCTTGAATTTGCAAAGATACGCGACGACTTTGCGGAGTGGAACAACACAGGGGACGGGGAAGAGATTGATATCACGAGCATTACGAAGGCAATACATCAGGGGCCCCGCCCCGGGTGCTGCGGCAGCGGAAAAAATATACAGTTATATAATATATTAAATAGACATTTTTCGCAGCGGAGTACTTGTATTTTTGAGCAGTATTAATTAAAATGGATTAATTATGTGGGGATTACTTGTAGGCGCAGCGATAGGCGTGCTGCAATTGCCGGCAGTTAACAAGCTTGGCAGAATGGTACTCGGGGGCAAAAAGAACGAGAAGCTCCTGGGGATACTGCTGTTCATTGCAAAAATGGCGGCAATAACGGTGATTTTATATTTTATATCCACCGTGTCGCTCGCTCATCTTATTTGGACGGCGGGCGGTATGCTGCTCGGGCTGGTATCAGGATCTGTTTATATGCTGAAACGCCGCAGTAAAAATAATGGAGATGGTAAAAACGATGCTTAGCAACATGTTGACAAACTCTGCAGGACATTCGATCCGCTTAGAGGAGACAAGCTTTCATGTCATGCCCAACAAGATTTCCATTTTCGGAATCGAGATAAGCGAGACAATAGTTCTTACGTGGATTGTCATGGCAATACTGATAATTGCCGCCGTAATAATACGCGTATTTGTATTGAGAAAGTTTAAACCCGTACCGCGGGGAATACAAAACGTGCTCGAGATGTTCGTCAATTTCGCCGAAAATTTTTCGAAATCATCGCTGGGAGAACACGGCGCCGCATACGCGTCGTATATATTTACGGTAGCCATTATAATAGTTTCAACCAGCCTTACCGAGCTGCTGGGCTTCAGGCCGCCGGCGACGGATATAAACTTTACGATAGCGCTTGCTATTATGTCGTTCGCGCTTATTAACTTCTACGGCATCTATCATACCGGGATTTTAGGAAGAATAGGCTGGTTTTTCAAACCCAAAGCGTTTATGTTCCCAATAAACGTAGTCACGCATATGGTTATACCCGTATCGCTGTCGTTCCGTCTTTTCGGGAACATGTTCGCCGGTATGGTGGTCATGGAACTTTTATACGGCGTGATATATTTGTCGGTAGGCATACCTGCCATACTTGCGATATATTTCAATCTTTTCCATGTGGGCATACAGACGTATATCTTTCTTATACTGACGCTTTCGTTCATGGAAGAGACAGTTGCTTACGGTAAAAAAAGATAATTATATTCATTTAACAGGAGGAAAAAGTACATGTCAGCTTTAGTTGCAATTGGCGTTGGAATTGCGGTGTTTACAGGCATAGGAGCGGGAATAGGAATGGGCATTGCCACGAGCCGTGCCACGGAGGCGGTTGCAAGGCAGCCCGAAGCGAGCGGCAAGATAAACGCTATGCTGCTCATCGGCCTTGCGTTTGCGGAAACGACTGCAATATACGGATTTGTTATCGCCATTCTGATGATAGGCAAAATCGGTGCATTTTGATGATAGGCAAAATCGGTGCATTTTTAAGGAGAGGCGTACATATTTGAGTGAGGTGTAGAAATGCTGGAATTATCTCCGCTGGAAATCGGAATTCATATACTTAACGTCATAGTGCTTTTTGTAGTACTCAGGCTGCTTTTATACAAGCCTGTGCTTAAGTATATGAAAAAACGCGAGAATACATTTGCCAATAAAATAGATGAGCTTGACAACCGCGAAAAAGAGCTTATAAGGCAGAAGGAACAATACGACAGTATGATGGCAGATGCGGAAAACCAGGCTGCGGCCATAATAACAAAGAGCAACGAAATGGCCAGGGAACACGCCAAAGAGATTATAGACAACGCGAAACAATACTCAAGAGAGATGGTGTTGAGGGCCAAGAAGGAAATAGAAGCGGAAAAAGTTCAGACGCGTGCGGACTTAAAGGTTGAAATCACGGATATGGCTGTCAAGATCGCGGAAAAGGTGCTCGAACGGGAAGTATCTGTCGAAGACAACCGCAAGATAATAGACGAGTTCTTTGAAAGGGTGGGTTAATTGGCTATCGAAGGCAAACTGAAATCGGCCGTTCAATTAGATGAACTGACCATCCAATCTATAAAAAAGCGGTTTGAATCTATGACCGACGAGGAGATCAATTTTGACGTAGAGGTGGACCCTTCGCTCCTTGGCGGTTTTGTTGTAGTGCTCAATAATAAAGTATACGACAGAAGCATACGCTCCAATCTCGGGAGGCTTAAAGAATACATAATAGATTCCGACGCCGCTCCGTACAGCGACAGTAAGGATATAACCGATTACAAGCTGGATTTTAACGCCGAGGAATTCAAACAAGTCACAAGCGAGCGCATAAAAGAATACTCGGGCGACCTTAATTCCGCCGAGATAGGCACCGTCACGTATTCGGGCGACGGCATAGTATACGTAGAAGGGCTTGAAGGCTGCAAATACGGCGAGCTGCTGCAGTTTGAAAACGGCGCTTACGGCATAGTGATGAACCTCTCAAAAGAAAAGATGGGGGCTGTGCTGCTAAACGACGCTACGGACGTAGCGGAAGGCTCGACCGCAAGGAACACCGGGACGGTAGTGCAGGTGCCGGTGGGCGAACAGCTGCTGGGCAGGGTGATAAACCCGCTGGGCATACCGATGGACAATAAAGGCAGGCTGTCGGCCGCCAAATACAGGCCGATAGAAGCGCCTGCGCCGCAGATAATAGACCGGCAGGGCGTCAGGCAGCCGCTTGAAACGGGCATAATGTCTATCGACAGCATGATACCGATAGGCAAAGGTCAAAGAGAGCTTATTATAGGCGACAGGCAGACGGGCAAAACCGCTATCGCGATTGACACAATACTGAACCAAAAGGGCAAGAACGTATTTTGCATATATGTCGCGATAGGGCAAAAGGCGTCGACCATATCCACCATCCTGCAGACGCTTAGCGAGGAAGGCGCGATGGATTACACGGTTGTCGTAGCCTCGACGGGCAGCGATACGCCGTCGATGCAGTATATAGCGCCGTACGCGGGCTGCGCTATAGCCGAGGAATTCATGTATTCCGGCAAAGACGCGCTTATTGTATACGACGACCTCTCAAAGCACGCCGTAGCTTACAGGACAATGTCGCTTCTGTTGCGCCGCCCGCCGGGCAGGGAGGCTTATCCCGGCGACGTGTTCTATCTGCATTCAAGGCTCTTAGAGCGCGCCGCGAAGCTTAACGACGCAAACGGCGGCGGTTCGATGACGGCGCTGCCTATAATAGAGACTATGGCGGGCGACATATCCGCTTACATACCGACAAACGTTATTTCGATAACGGACGGGCAGATTTATCTTGAATCCGAGCTGTTTAACGCGGGCATGAGGCCGGCGGTTAACGTCGGGCTTTCCGTTTCGCGCGTGGGCGGCAGCGCTCAGATAAAGGCGATGAGGAAGGTGGCGGGCAGGCTGCGCCTCAATCTTGCGCAATACAGGGAACTCGCCGTGTTCGCAAGGTTTGCTTCCGATCTCGATGCCGCGACAAGGGAGACGCTCGAACAGGGCGCGAGGCTTTCGGAGACGCTCAAGCAAGGCCAGTATTCGCCCCTGTCTATGGCAAGCCAGGTAATACTGCTGTTTGCTGCGGTGAATAAGTTCCTTATCAAGCTGCCGCTTAGCCATGTTAAGCCGTTCAACAAACAGTACCTCGAATACGTCGACAGGAACTATCCTGATGTAAGGATAAGCATAGAAAAAACGGGCGACCTCTCGGATGAGTCGATATCCAAGCTGCGCAAGGCTGCCGAAGATTTTCTTGTTGTGTACTGCGAGAAAAACGGCATAGAGCTCAAGAAAGAGGATGACGAATAATGGCCAGCATGGCGGATATTAAGCACAGCATACATTCGATATCCGAGACCGAGCAGATAACAAGGGCGATGCACCTTATTTCCTCGTCAAAGATGAGGAAGGCGATAGCGAAGTACGAATCCAACCATATATATTTCGAACGCGTGCAGTCGTCGATAAAGGATATACTCATGCACACGCACGAATTGAGCCATCCGTACATCGGCGAGAGCAGCGGAGGCCGCGCGGCGTATATCGTTATAGCGGCTGACAAGGGGCTTTGCGGCGGATACAACCACAACGTGCTTAACCTTGCGTACGAGCACATGCAGAAAAGCGAGGAAAGATACATACTGACCATAGGGCAGGAGGCGCGGGCGTTCTTTGACCGCAGAAAGTATATGGTCGACGTCGAGTTTCTGCACGTATCCCAGAACCCGACGCTTAGCTCCGCACGCAACATAACGAGCGATATATTTGAGCTTTACGAAGGCGGAATCATGGACGAGGTGTATATCGTTTATACGCGTTTCATATCCCCGCTGAAACAGGAGCCCAAAGTATTAAAGCTTCTGCCGCTTTCGATGTCCAGCTTAAAAGGAGTCGAAACCGGAACGAATTATACTGCGGAGCTCGAATATCACCCTTCGCCCAAAGAGGTGTTCGATGTTCTCGTTCCCCAGTATATCATTGGCCTTGTGTACGGCTGCCTTGTGCAGTCATACGCGAGCGAGCAGTGCGCGCGCATGACCGCAATGGAGAGCGCCACAAAAAACGCCGAAGAGATGATCGAAAAGCTCACCAAGGATTTCAACAGGGCGCGCCAGCAGGAGATAACAAAAGAGATATCCGAGATAATGGGAGCTCTTGAAGCTTTATCATAAGTGTTTTGGAGAAATTTATGCAGGAAATGAAAATCGCGAATAAAGGAGAGCTTATACGTATAACCGGCCCAGTGCTGGACGTGAAGTTCCCGAGCGGGCATATGCCTAAGATATACAACGCGCTCGTAATAAAGCTTCCCGACAGGGAGGTCTGGCTTGAGGTAGCGATGCATATAGGCGACGACACCGTGCGGTGCATCGCGCTGCACGCTACGGAAGGGCTTTGCTGCGGGCTTACTGTTATCGACACCGGCGATAAAATAAACGTACCCGTAGGGAAACAAATGCTCGGCAGGGTTATAAACGTGATAGGGGAGCCTATTGACGGCAAAGGGCCGATAGAATCGGACGAGCGGCTGCCTATACACAGGATGCCGCCCAAGTTTTCCGACCAGAACCCGGCGACGGAGATATTTGAGACGGGCATAAAGGTGATAGATTTGCTCGCGCCTTACGCCAAAGGCGGCAAGATAGGGCTGTTCGGCGGAGCGGGCGTAGGCAAGACCGTGCTTATCATGGAACTGATCCGCAACATAGCGACAGAGCACGGCGGATATTCGGTGTTTACCGGCGTAGGCGAACGAAGCCGCGAAGGCAACGAGCTTATTTCCGAAATGAACGAGTCGGGCGTAATAGAAAAGGCGTGCCTGGCATTCGGGCAGATGAACGAACCGCCGGGCTCGAGGATGCGCGTAGCGTTCACGGGGCTGACGCTTGCCGAGCACCTGCGCGATGCGGAGCACCAAGACGTGCTGCTGTTCATAGACAACATATACAGGTTCATACAGGCGGGCTCCGAGGTATCCGCGCTGCTGGGGCGCATACCTGCGGCCGTCGGCTACCAGCCCACGCTTGCCAACGAACTCGGTTCGCTGCAGGAAAGGATAACGTCTACAAAGAGCGGTTCGATAACGTCCGTACAGGCAATATACGTGCCCGCGGACGACCTTACCGACCCCGCGCCCGCCACGACGTTTACACATCTTGACGCTACGACGGTGCTTTCACGGCAGATATCCGAGCTTGGCATATATCCTGCGATAAACCCGCTCGAATCCACGTCGAGGATACTCGACCCGAGGATAGTGGGCGAGGAGCATTACAGTGTCGCGAGGCGCGTACAGGAGGTGCTGCAACGCTACCGCGAACTGCAGGATATAATAGCTATACTCGGCATGGAGGAGCTTTCGGAAGACGACAAGACGACGGTATTCAGAGCAAGGAAGATACAGAGGTTCCTTTCCCAGCCGATGTCCGTCGCAGAGGTGTTTACCGGCATACCCGGCAAATACGTGCCCGTCGAGAAGACGATAAGAAGCTTTAAGTGCATAGTCGACGGAGAGGTGGACGATATTCCGGAAGGCGCGTTCTTCATGGTCGGGGACATAGACGAAGTAAAAGCAAAGGTTAAGAAGAGGTAAAGGCAAATGCCCGCGAAATACCGCCTTGAAATAATAACCCCCGAGAGGACGTTCTTCAACGGCGAGGTTGAAAGCGTAATAATACCCACGCCCGACGGATATATGAGCATTCAGAGGATGCACGAGCCTATGGTAATCGTTTTGAGCATAGGCGTGATGAAGCTCAATATCGACGGCGAGTGGAAGGAGTGTACTACGTCGTCGGGCTTTGTTGAAATAAGGCCGAATGAGACGATTATATTCTCGCAGGCTGTGGAATGGCCCGAAGAAATAGACCTTAAGCGCGCGCAGGAAGCAAAGGAGCTTGCGGAGGAGCGCATGCGCCAGAAACAGAGCTATCAGGAATATATGCAGAACCAGATTGCGCTCGCGAGAGCGATGGTGCGGCTGCGCGTAGGGCGCAAGAACCAGAACATCGATTGACAAGCGTACATTTTTATTCATTTTTTCTGTTAATAATGTATAAAAATCTGACTTTAGTCGATAATGGAATCATCATTATCGGCTAAATTTTTGTTTTAGCCGTGCCGGGAGGGATTATGGCACGCGACAGGGCGACAAAGATGCTTATTTTAAGCAGCGCAAGAACCCTATTTTCGGAAAAAGGGTATGATGAAACGGCTGTGGAGGAAATATGCGCGCTTGTCGGGGTGGCTAAAGGCACGTTTTTTTACTATTTCGAGAGCAAGCAGTCCATAGTAAGGTATATTTTTTCGATGCAGCTAGAGGAATACCGGGACAAGCTGCGCGAGCAGATGGATACGCTGAAAGACGCGATATCGAAGATGGAATACTATATTTCGGCGCTTATAGAGCAGTGCGATATAGGCACCGAGCCGGAGACATATTTCAAACAGAGCAATTCGGACTGGTTTAAGCACGTAGTCAACGAAGAACGGATGAGAATACTCTATCCATTGCTTGAAGACGTTATAATCGAAGGCATAGAGCAGGGCTATTTCAAGGTGAAAAACCCCGGCGTCTGCGCGGCTATCGCTTTTCTGGGCATTGACGCTTACTTGCACCACAGCATGCGCAATGACGAGAGCATGATAAACGGCATACGGGAAATAGCGGCCAAAACGCTGGGTATCAGGGAGTCGGTACTCGCGATATAGAAATATCCAGAATCAGGGCGGCTTATTTGTGAGTAATAATCCCCAATGGAATAAAAACAAGGATAAATAAGAATAATCTGTAGCATGGAAAAGTTTGGTAAAACTAACAATTGTTACGATTGTGTTACGTAACATTGACAATTTTTCTACCGTAATGTATTATTAGTACACCTAATGTGGAGAGCTATGCTCAAGGAGAATAGAATGCCAAAATCAGGCACTATTTTCAACCGCATATTTCACAGAAGAAGCCAGCCCATAAACGTGCAGAGGGTTGTAATTTCTGATGCGCAAAAACGAATCGCTGAAGAAAACCAGCAGGAAACAGCCTATAAGCCCGAGCAATTTGCTCCGGATTTATTCGAAGAGAACCTTGAGGATACGCCTGTCGCCGTGTTCCGTGAACATACTGAAAACCAGGGGAGACATTCCGCAAAGAAAAAACAAAACGGTATCGGCGTTTTGGAAAAGACGCCCGTGATACACGAAACGCAGAGGCGTTATAAGAACAAAAAGAGCTTCGGAGCCAGGCTTGCGTCTGTTTTCAGCAGGCAGTTGCAGACCAGCAACGACGCCGCGCTGGAATTCGCCGGAAGCAACAAGCGGGTGGGAAGGAAAGGCAGAAGAAGAAGGAAAATAGCGTTATATGCAGGTTCGGGAATAGTAATCGCCGCTCTTTTGCTCGTTATAGTGTTTGTGCCCGGAGGCGCGGCAGCACCTGCCGAAGCTGCCAAAATGCTGCCCACGAAGGCGGGAAACAAGAGCGTGGCGTACGCCGCCGGCAAGTCGGATGAAATCACTCCGCAGCAAAGCGAGCAGGCGACCGCGGATGTAAGCGGCGACGTAAGCGAGCAGCCGGATGTAAGCGAGCAGCCGGAAATAAGCGGACAGCCGGGCGTAACCGGCAACGAGAGCTCCCCGTCAACTGGGCCTTCCGTAGAGCCTGTCGTTTCAAACACGCCTGAGCCTACGTTAATCGCGACGACGCCGCCCGACAAGACGCTTCCGCCCATCAGCGTGGACAGGGAAGTGGAAAAGTTTAAAGTCGAGGCAAAGCTTTATTATAACGAAGTGGGGTATTCCTCCAACTACTACGAATACACCGAAGAAGAGGCGTACATGCTCGCGCAGGTCATACACGCCGAGGCGCGCGGCGAGAGCATGAAGGGAAAGATTGCCGTCGGCAACGTTGTGATGAACAGGGTGCTGAGCAGGGGGTTCCCGGGAAACACGATAAAAGACGTCGTAACGAGGGAGGGACAGTTCGCATACAACCCGAATACAAAGCCGGGCGTCGCGTCCAAGATAGCGGCAAGAAATGTGCTCGACCTTCAGGTGTGGGTTATACCGCAGAACGTATACTTCTTTAAGGTGTCGAATTCAAAATCCAACTGGAGCTCCCATGTCTACCAGTTCAATATAGGCGCGCACGCGTTTTATACCGCGAACTACAGCGGCAGGTACAGAGGCGACAGCATACCTCCCGCGCTTTACGAGCGGACGTATAAATGGCCTACGATAGGATGCAAGCCGGAAGACAGGGTTTACAGGCTGCAGTATATGCTTAATAAGCTTGGCTACGACGTAAAGGCGGACAAGTATTTCGGCAAGGACACGAAGGAAGCCGTAATGGAATTCCAGAAAAAGAAGGGGCTTAAACAGGACGGCGTTGCGGGGCCCGCTACGCTTAAAGCGCTGATATACGAGTTCGGGCTGCAGAACTATTACGAGAAGTTCTGCAAATAACATTTTGCAAACCAAAACCGCGGCAAGACTGCGGTTTTTTATATTATCGCAGAAAGAACCAAACGCTAAGCGTGTGGAGCAACGGATAGCTTTAGCGTCTTAAAAAGATTTTTCGCTTGCGCTCAGAATGACAAAAGCAACTAAAACCATAAAATCAGGTTTGTATGGAAGAAAGCACATGTGTCATTCAGAGGACCGAAGGGACGAAGAATCTTAATACGGGGTCCCCAACAAGACGTAAGGCTTGTTGGGGTGTAAATACGGGGTCCCCAACAAGACGTAAGGCTTGTTGGGGTGTAAATCCCATGTAGTTGGCGGACCGTAATATGCCGCGAGAGGTGAATGGTCATTCACCGCCGGGCGTATGCCTTGAGCCTTGATAAGGCGTCATTGTTGCCGCCCAGCGCTTTTATGGACAGATCGCTGAGCATAGGTCTGTCTTCGGGCAGCGCAAGCACGGCGTCCTCCGAAAGCAGCTTATACATAGAGGCCATGCAATCGTTATCCGCGTATATTTCAAGTCCGGGAAGCACCGGAAAAACGCCCAGCGCTTCAAGCTTTGCCTGTACGCGCTCTTCAATGAGAAACCCGGCGAAATCTACGCACGCCTGCCGCTTTTTATCGTCGTCCGACCATACGGCGCTTACAAGCTGTACCATATCTGTGTAACCGCTTATAGCGTATGCGAGATACGCGGGCGCCTCGCCTTCTTCGAGTTTTGCGTTAATCTCGAACAGCTGCCTCTGCGACGCAATTAGCAGGCCTGCCTTGCCCGAATAAAAGCAGTTAAGCCCGTCGGAATATGCAACGACCGTAAGCCCCGTCGCCGCGTCCTGAGGGGGAGGCTCATCCCATGTGTATAGCTTGGGGCCTTCGTTTTCAGGATATTTATGCAGCGCTATAGCCGGCAGCGACAGACAGCCTTCTTCCGAGTCGAAGCATACGCCGAGCCCTGACATGTTTAATAGCTCGTCGGGGCGGACTCCCCAGCCGACGGGGGCAAACAAGCCGTTTTCTTCCATCATATCGGCGTTTATCAGCAAACAGTACGCTCCGCACATGTAAGGGTACGCGTTTTCGTTAATTTCGGGGAAAATAGTGTCTTTATGTGGCAATCGGGACAGCGGAAGGCCTATATCCAGCCCGAGAGGATGGGAGACGATATCGGGAGCTTCGCCGTTTTGCAACGCCGCGTTCGCTTCGGCTGCCGTCAAATCTACAAAGTCGATAAATATGCTTGCGTTGCGGGCTTCAAAATCCGCTATGCGCTTTTTTAAGAACGAGCCGCAGGAGGAGCCGCCCGTACGCCAGCCCGTTATGTTCCATAGCGTAAGTATGCCTTTATAAGGCACTATTGCGGGCGTTTCGGAGTAATAGGACTGTATAAGCCATGGCGAAAGCGCTATCAGTATAATCGCCACGGCAAATAAAAAACAGGTAAAAGGTTTGATCTTCATAAAGTCTCCCTCTTACCTATTTATACTTGCTTCAGCCTGCAATCATGACTTTGCTAGCATGGCCGCTCCTATAAGCCCGGCGTCGTTTCCGGACCTCGCGAGCTTTATATCGGCGTACTTTTGGTTTTCAAATATGCCTTTTCCTTCGCTCGCCTTTTTTATCTTGTCGAGCAGGAAATCGCCCGCTCCGGACAGCCCGCCTCCTATGGCTATTATGTCGGGGTCAAGCACGTTTATTATCGTGCATATGCCCATAGAAATATACTCAACGTATTCGTCTACGATGCTTATAGCCACGTAATCGCCGTTTTTAGCGCAGTCCATAATCATCTCGGCCGTTACCTTCGTGTAATCGCCGCCCGTTAAGTGATGGAGCATGCTTTCGGGGCGGTCAATAACACAGCGGCGGCCTGCGCGTACTAAAGCGCCTGCCGACGTGTACACCTCAAGGCAGCCTTTGTTGCCGCATGTGCATTGCAGCCCATCCCGGACTATGGCCATGTGCCCTATTTCGGTGCCCAGGCCGTGAGCTCCGTTGAATACCTTGCCGTCCAGCACTACGCCTCCGCCGACGCCCGTGCCCAGCGTTATCAGCACTCCCACGCGGCAGCCCGCCAGCGCGCCAAGGTGATATTCATACAGCGCCGCCACCGTCGCGTCGTTGTCAACAACTACGGGTATATCAAGGTGCTTCTTGAATTCGTCTCTTAGCGGCACATTAAACCAGTATGTGTTGTGCACTATTACGGTGCCGTCATTTAAGCTGACGCCGGGTATGCCTATGCCTGCGCTTTTTATTTCGCCGACGCTTATGCCGTGTTGTTTGGCAAGGTCGGACACCGCGTCCGCCATGTCCTTGATAACTGCCTGATAGCCTCTGCCCGGATTAGTGGGCACGCTTGTCTTGCATACAACAGAACAGTCTTCCCTTACAAGCCCCGCTTTTATATACGTTCCTCCAAGGTCAATGCCGGCAAGATACATGCTTCTTACTCCTCTTTCTTTGTGTAATTAGGCGATATTATGCCCAGCAGCTTGCTGTCCAGCTGTTCCGCGGTTATCTGCCCCATAGTTTTGAGCCTGAAATTCATCGAGGCTACCTCTATTATTATCGCGAGGTTCCTGCCGGGGCGTACGGGTATCGTTATCATTGGCACCTGCACGCCCAATAGCGTTATGTATTCATTAGTTATGCCGAGCCTGTCGATATTCGTGACGTCTCCCGGCTCAAGCTTGACCGCAAAATCTATCGTCTCTTCGGTGAGCACTGCGCCTATTCCGTACAATGTGCGCACGTCTATTATTCCAAGCCCTCTTATCTCCATCATGTGGCGTATTACATCGGGAGCCTGTCCTACAAGCTGATTCTCGGAAATCTTTGTTATCTCGACGACGTCGTCCGCCACGAGCCGGTGGCCGCGCTTAACGAGCTCGAGCGATGTCTCGCTTTTGCCTACGCCCGAATCTCCCAGCAGCAGTATGCCCACGCCGTAAACGTCCATAAGTCCTGCGTGCCTTGTGATACTGGGGGAGAGCACTTTATCCAGATACACCGTAGTCTTGTGGCTTAATTTTGTGGTAGTAAGCCCGGACATCAATATCGGAGTGTTGTATTTCCTGGCTGCTTCAAGCATTTCGGACGGCGGCGTCAGATTGCGACCTATAAGCACGCAAGGCACTTTGCTTGCAAAATACTTGTCGAGCCGTTCTCTTTTAAGCTCAGGGTCGAGATTCTGCAGATATGTCATCTCCACCATGCCGAAAAGCTGTATGCGGTTGACGGCGAAGTATTCAAAAAATCCGGCCATCTGCAGCCCCGGACGGTTCAAGTCCGACGTATCGACATATATGTCCTCGACGTCGCCTTTATAAAGTATGTTCAAGTTCAGGTCTTTCGCAAGTTTGTCAATATTCAGTTTGGTTTTCAAGGCTATGCCTCCAGTATATATTTATATATGACATCTGCCACGCCGCCTTCGTCGTTGGATGCGCAGACTGTGTCGGCGGCCTGCTTTGCCTCGTCGTCTCCGTTTTCTACCGCCACGCCCAAACCTGCAAATTTAAGCATCGGTATGTCTATCTCGGTATCGCCGATCGCGATTACCTCGTCTCGTTTAACGCCGTAGTGGTTTGCCACGTATTCAAGCGCGCTGCCTTTGTCAACCCCGGCGTCCTGAAATTCAAGAAACGCTGGGAACGAACGCACTATGGTAAGCTGCGGAAACTCCTTTTCAACCTCTTCCCGGGCGTCGAGCAGTATATCTTCCTTTGCATAGTACAGCACTTTAGGCGTTATCAGCTCGCGCTCCAAAAGGTCCGGCACGACTATGCCGGTATAGCCGGCGCGCTCCTCGTAAGCGTCGGTAAAACTGTTTCTCTCACGAAAAACGATGTCTCCGTTTATATATACGTTTGCATGTATGCCCCTGTTGTATGCGAATTCCAGCAGCCGCTTTACAATTTGCGGGTCAAGATTTTTCGTATACAAAGCGTTGCCCGCCCCGTCGAAAATCTCCGCGCCACCCGTTGTTATGAGAAGCGAATCAAGCCCTAAGTCGTTGTAATATCTTTGGGCGCCCTTTTGCGTCCTGCCCGTGCAAAGCACTATTATAATACCTTTTGTTACAGCCTTTTGTATAGCAGCCCTTGCTCTGTCGTTTATTCTTCTGTCGCTCGTAAGCAGCGTATCGTCCAGGTCTATAGCCACCAGTTTGTATGCCATTAATTTCTCCCTGTGCAAAGATGTCTTAAGTTATTATACAATTATGCATAAGATTTGAAAACACCAAAAAATGAACGGGCGTATAATATGGCGAAATAGTATAAATGAAACAGCATAAAACCACATGATATGGGCTCGCTAAAGCTGTTTTTGTTGCAATATGCGACAATGCTATGTACAAAATATTACGAAACTGTTATACTGAATGTATCCTATTTATGCATACGCCCCGCAAACAAAAGCTTTGGGGCGGACAGCCTCTTAATATGGGGTCCCCAGCAAGTCGTGAGGCTTGATGGGGTATAGATACGGGGTCCCCAGCAAGTCGTGAGGCTTGATGGGGTATAAATACGGGGTCCCCAGCAAGTCGTGAGGCTTGATGGGGTGTATTATATCGGGGCTATAAACAAGACGTTTGAGAGGATGTATAAGTTGAAAAAGGTTACATCTGTTTGTTTGGTTTTATTTATCGTGCTCGGTATGTTTGCGGGCACGGCTCTGGCGGCTGCGCCAGCTTATACCGGAGAAATTGATACTGATATTGCCGCAATGCTTATTGACGCGGATTCGGGCAGAGTATTATACGAGCAAAGGGCCGACGATCAAATCAAGCCCGCAAGCACTACAAAGATTCTCACGACAATAGTCGCGCTTGAGAACTCGTCGATGACTGAAGAGGTTGTAGTTCCGCCCGAAGGCGATTGGACGGCAAAACTCAGTATGGGGTATTCTCTTCTTAAAATTAAAAAAGATGAAAAGATAACAATGAAGGATCTCTTGTATGGCATGATGCTCGTCTCGGGAGACGATGCGGCCTGCGCCGTTGCCATACATGTCGGGCAAAAAACCGACCCGCAAAATCCTATGACTGCTTTTATGAACATGATGAACGCAAAAGCGCAGGAAATAGGGATGGCTTCAAGCGCGTTTAAAAACCCCGGCGGCGTGGAGGAAGAAGGCCACTACGTCACTGCGAGAGACATGGCAAAACTCGCGGCATATGCAATGAAAAATGCCGATTTTAAGGAAATGGTAAAAACATTCAGCTATGATATGGCGGCGACAAACAAGCATCCGGCTCAGACCATCGAGAACACAAACGTGCTGCTTGATACTGAAGATCCAAACTATTATCAATACGCGACCGGTATAAAGACAGGGTCAACAAGAGCCGCAGGCGGATGCCTTGTCGCGTCGGCGACAAAGAATGGCATGAATCTTATTTGCCTCATTTTCAACGACCAGACAAAAGACCGTTCCGGCCGCTGGAAAATAGCAAAAAGCCTCTTTGAATGGGGGTTCGAGAATTATACCACGATAGACGTCGCTCCGTATCTCGAAGCTGCCGGTCCCGTACAGGTGCAGGTAGAGAATTACTCCGCCGAGGATTTGGAAAAAGGCATGCTTGTATTTAAAATGCCGGAGACGGGGACCACATACGTAACGCTGGAAAAAAAGACGGCCGACGGCCTAGCTAACCGCACGGATAAGCTTGTGGCGACTCCCACGTTTAACGCGGAGCTTCCGCTTCAGGCGCCCGTTAAAAAAGACGACGTGCTCGGCACCGTCACCTACAGCAGCGAGGCTACCGGAGAGCAGGTCTGTACTTTAGACCTTATTGCCTCAAGGGATATTGCCGAGGCGGGGACTGTGAGCGGCGAGACGGCGGTAACAACGCTGCCGCCAACGCCTGCCAAAAAAGACCCCGGACAGGGCAGCGGCTCGGTGTGGTACTGGCTTATAATTCCGATAGGGCTTATAGTGTTCCTTATCGTGCGGCTTATAACTACGCGAAGGAGCAAGCGGTTCAAAAAGCGCACAAGGCCGCACTACAGCTACAGGATAAAATAGCATATAAAAAACTCCCGTCCGGGAGTTTTTTTATCGTGTGCGCTATGATATGAACGACTTGTACGCGGATACGACGTAGTCGCCGAGCACGGCCATCACGGCGGGGCTTCCCTTTGAAGTCCTTACCGAGCGCTCCAGCTGTTCGGTGGAGAGGTCAAACGTCTGGCCGGATTTAAGCACTACAGCTATGCTGCACGGCTCTGAAACCGGGAACGCCGCGGCAATGTAAGTGCCCGTCGTGCCGTTTTTCTGCATCGCCATAGTGATGACGCCTTTGCCGCCCCTTCGTTGCGTTTCGAAATTATATACGCGAGTCAGCTTGGCGTATCCAAGCTCGGTGAATATGGCGATATCGTCCTGCTCGTTTATCGGCGAGGCCATAACGACGCTGTCTCCCTTGCCAAGCGTTATGCCCTTGACGCCCTTTGCCGACCGCCCCATTGCAGAGACGTCGGCGGAGGAAAAGCGTATTGCCATACCCGCCTTTGAAACCACAAGCCAGTCGCTTTCGCCCTGCAGCAGGTTTACGGAAACAATGCTGTCTCCCTCCGCAAGCCCGCACGCGACTATTTTTTTGTTGCGCACGTCGTATTCCGAAAGAGGCGTCCTCTTGATAAGCCCGTTTTTCGTCGCGAAAAACACGTCGCCCTTGGAGTAATCGTCCACGGAAAATATGCCGACTATGCTTTCCTTTGAGTTGATGCCGGCAAGTATGGCCCCTAAAGGCTTGCCTTTGTCTCTCGGCTTGCATTCGGGTATATCCTGCGCGGGCAGCGAATACAGGTTGCCAAGATTGGTAAAAATCTGTACGCGCCTGTCGGTAGAGGATGAAACGATGCACTTCATGGGGTCGCCCTCGGCCACGGCCTGCGCGGATTTCTGGTACGACTTCTGGTTCACACGCTTTAAGAAGTCGTTTTGCGTAAGCATTATTACGCATTCCTCTACGGATTTATACTCCTGTTCGTTTATCTCTATCTTATGGTCGGCTTCGAGTATCGTAGTCCTGCGGGCGTCGGCGTACTTATCCTTAATCTCGGTAAGCTCGTGTATTATGACTTTAAGCAGTTTCTGCTCCGATGCAAGTATAGCTTCCAGCCTCGCTATCGTCTCGAGTATAAACTCGTATTCTTTTTCCAGCGCTTCAATTTCCAGCGCGGTAAGACGTGCAAGCCGCATGTCGAGTATGGCCTGCGCCTGTATCTGCGTGAGCCCGAAGCGCGCGATAAGTTTTGCGCCAGCCTCCTTGGGAGAAGACGAACCCTTGATAATATGTATAACCTCGTCGATGTTCTGTACCGCTATAATGAGGCCTTTTAATATGTGCTCGCGCTGCTTTGCGCGCTCGAGATCGAACTTTGTGCGGCGAGTGACGACATCTTTCTGGAAATCTATATAGTGGTCTATTATGCTTAACAGCGAGAGCTGCTTCGGCTGGCCGTCCGCTATGCAAACCATGTTTATGCCGAAAGTAGTCTGCAAATCGGAATACTTGTAAAGGCAGTTCAGTATCTTCTTGGGGTCGTAGTCTTTGCGCACCTCTATTACCGCGCGTATGCCCGTGCGGTCCGACTCGTCGCGTATGTCGGAGACGCCAGCGAACATCTCTTTTTTCTGCTCGGTTATCTGCAGTATCTTCTCGAGCATCGCGGCCTTGTTTATCTGGTACGGCATCTCGGTGATTACTATTTTCGTCTTGCCGTTGGCGCCCTTTTCTATGCTTGTTTTGGCGCGCAACGTTATCTTTCCGCGGCCCGTTTCATACGCCGTTCTCAATTCCTCAAGGTTGAGCATATAGCCGCCGGTGGGGAAGTCCGGCCCTTTGATGTGCTGCATAAGCTCGTCGAGCGATAGCTTTGGGTTCCTGATGCGCGCGATTACGCCGTCGATTACTTCGCCCAGGTTGTGCGGCGGTATGTTAGTGGCAAGGCCGACCGCTATGCCCGAAGCGCCGTTGACCAGAAGGTTCGGAAAGCGCGCGGGAAGCATATCGGGCTCTTTCAGCGTGTCGTCGAAGTTGAAAGAAAACCTTACGGTGTCCTTCTGTATATGAGCGAGCATTTCCATAGCTATGGGGGAGAGTCGCGCTTCGGTATAGCGCATGGCCGCGGCGGAGTCGCCGTCCATGCTGCCGAAGTTTCCGTGCCCCGAAACGAGCGGCGCTCTCATCACAAAATCCTGCGCCATGCGCACCATAGCGTCGTATACCGCGGTGTCGCCGTGCGGGTGGTATTTTCCTAAGGTGTCGCCCACAATCCTTGCGGATTTCCTGTGCGGTTTGTCGGGCGTAAGCCCCAACTCGAGCATCGTATAGAGTATCCTGCGCTGTACGGGCTTCAAACCGTCTTCTACGCGCGGCAGCGCCCTGTCCATGATTACGTATTCCGCGAACGGTATCATGGAGTCGTGCATCATATCGCTCATCGAGACGGGAGTAATTTCGCTGTTATCGACCTCATACTTGTTACTGGGCACGTTCCATCACCTTCTCTTTAAAAAAGCTGTCCTCTTTGTTGAAATTCGCATGCTCGGATATATAGAGTTTCCTCGGTTCCGGCTTGTCGCCCATTAAAAGCGTAACCAGACGCTCGGCTTCCGCCAAGTCGTCGAGTTCCACGCGGTAGAGCTTTCTTGAAGCGGGGTTCATAGTAGTCTCCCAGAGCTGCTCGGGGTTCATCTCTCCCAAGCCCTTGTAGCGCTGCACGTTGGCGTCCTTGCCCAGCGCCTCCTGCGCCGCTTTAAGCTCGGCGTCCGTGTACGCGTATATGGTTTTTGTGCCCTTGTATACCCTGTAAAGCGGCGGCCTGCCTATAAAGATATGCCCCGACGTCAGCAGATCCCTGAAATAACGGTAGAAGAACGTCAGCAGTATGGCGCGTATGTGGGCGCCGTCCTGGTCCGCGTCCGCGAGTATTATTATCTTGTGATAGTTAAGCGCGCTCTCGTCGAAAACGCCGTCGAACCCGGTGCCGAGCGCCGTTATTATCGAGCGGAACTCCTCGTTCTCAATAACCTGGTCAAGCCTCTTTTTTTCCACGTTGAGCGGCTTGCCACGCAGCGGCAGTATAGCCTGAAAGCGGCGGTCGCGGCCTTGCTTCGCGCTGCCGCCCGCGCTGTCGCCCTCGACTATGAACAGCTCGTTCTTCGTGGCTTCCCTGCCCGTACAGCTGGCAAGCTTGCCCACGAGCGGCGCGCCCTCGAGCTTGCTGCGCTGGCGTTCGAGCTTTTTAGCCTTTGTCGCCGCCTCCCGGGCTTTGGCGGCCTTTATTGCCTTGCCTACCAGCTCGGTTGCCATCGCGGTGTTGTTGAGGTCTGAAAGGAACAGCGAAAGCTTTTCCTGAACGATGCTCTCCACAACTGTTTTGACTTCGGTGTTGCCGAGCTTTGCCTTGGTCTGGCCCTCAAATTGCGCGTCTTTCATTTTAACGCTTATTACTGCGGAGAGTCCCTCGCGGTAGTCGTCGCCCGAGAGGTTGTCGTCCTTTTCCTTAAGCAGCCCCGCCTGGCGCGCGTATTCGTTCATAACCTTCGTATGTGCGGTCTTAAAGCCCACCACATGCGTTCCGCCGTCGGCGGTCTGTATATTGTTTACGAACGAGAGTATATTCTCGTTGTACGTGTCGTTATACTGAAGGGCAATTTCTACCTTTATGTCGCCCTTTTCGCCGTCCAGATATATAGGCGTTTTATGCAGCACTTTCTTGTCTTCGTTGAGATATTGCACAAAATCGACTATGCCGCCCTGATAATCGAACACGGCTTTCCTTGGCTTGCCGTCCTTTTTCTGGCGCTCGTCGATGAGCGTTATCTTTACGCCCTTTGTGAGGTATGAAAGCACTCTCAAGTGCGAGGCGACGGTGTCGTAGTTCATCGCTATTGTTTCAAACACCCTGTCGTCAGGCAGAAACGTTATCTTCGTGCCGCGGTTTTTTGTTACGCCCGTTTCTGCAAGCGGCGAAACCGGCCTGCCGCTCTCTATCCTGCCGTTTTTTAATACGCTCCTGAAATTCTGCTCGTATGATTTGCCGTTCAAATAGACTGTTACCGAAAGCCAGCGGGAAAGCGCATTGACCACGGATGCTCCTACGCCGTGCAGGCCGCCCGAGTACGCGTACGCGTCGTTGTTGAACTTGCCTCCCGCATGCAGCTGCGTGAACACGACCTCGACGCCTGAAACCTTAAGCTCGGGATGGATGCCAACAGGAATGCCCCTGCCGTTGTCTTCCACCGTAACGGAGTTGTCTTCGTGCAATGTAACGCTTATCTTATCCGCGAATCCGTTGGCAGCCTCGTCTACAGCATTATCGACCAACTCCCATAACAGATGGTGAAGCCCTTTAGGGCCGGTGGAGCCAATGTACATGCCGGGGCGCTTGCGTACGGCGTCAAGCCCTTCGAGAACCTGAATGTCGCTTGCGCTGTATTCCTTGGCCATATGTCCTCCCTTTTCAGCATAACAAAATATGGTGTGTAAAGAAAATCACACACACATTATATATTTCCACAATATTTTTATCAATACTTAAGTGGAGCCGTTGCCTTTGAACTGTATCAGTTTTATGCCCGCTTCCTCAAATATCTTGTGAGAAAAATCGTCCGGATAGGGTTTGGCATAGACGACACGTTTTATGCCAGCGTTGACTATCATCTTTGAGCATATCACGCACGGCTGATGCGTGCAATAAAGCGTCGCGCCATCAATACTCACTCCCAGCTTCGCCGCCTGTATAATGGCGTTTTGTTCGGCGTGGATTGCATAGCAGAGCTCGTGTTGTTTGCCGGAGGGGATATTCAGCTTCTGCCGGAGGCACTCGCCGCGTTCCTTGCAGCTCTTTACGCCTGCCGGAGCGCCGTTGTAGCCGGTCGTCAATATACGCTTGTTCTTAACTATGATCGCGCCGATATTCCTGTTGTCCTTATAGCAGCTGGACCATTTGGATATGGTTTCGGTGAGATCCATAAAACGCTTGTCCCATTTATCCATATGCATACCCCTACCCTCGAATTGTATATCGTATTAAATTCAACGCTAAACGAAAAAAGTCCTGCCATACTCAGGGAATTATTATTTTTGCGTTAATAACAGCAGGGGATTTTTTCTGCACACTGTCGGATGACTTGAATATAGTATAGAGAAAACTTTCTCTACGTTAAAAAACTTATGAGAAAGTAACATATAAGGTTTGGAGACTGTCATGGAACACTATATTTCTTTGGATGCTTTGCCAATAGGGCAAAAAGGAAAGGTGAAAATGCTGATGTCGGACGGAAGCGCGCGCAGGAGGATGCTCGACTTGGGGCTGATACTCGATACCGTGGTGGAAGCGCTGCTTAAAAGCCCGGCGGGCGACCCTGTCGCATACAATATCCGCGGCGCGGTGATAGCTTTGCGCTCGGAAGAAGCGCGCAAGATATTGGTCGAAGCAAAGCACACGGCGGAGGGTTGATATGGGGCTTACAAGCAAGTCTACGGGCCTTGGTGTGCTGAACGAACTGAGCATTGAAAAGACCGAACCCTCGGATAAACTGATAGCTCTTGCGGGCAATCCGAACGTAGGAAAGAGCACGGTTTTTAACAGCCTAACGGGGCTTAAGCAGCACACGGGTAATTGGCCGGGCAAGACGGTAACGAATGCACAGGGGAGATACAGGCATAAGGACAGGCGATTTATTTTGGTAGACCTTCCCGGTACATATTCGCTTATGGCCAACTCCGTGGAAGAAGAGATCGCAAGGGACTTTATATGCTTCGGCGGCACCGACACTACCGTGGTGGTAACGGACGCAACGTGCCTGGAGCGCAACCTTAACCTTGTGCTCCAGACGCTCGAGATTACAAACAGGGTTGTGGTGTGCTTAAACCTTATCGATGAGGCGAAAAGGAAGAAGATACGGATAGATATAAAAAAGCTGTCGGATATGCTGGGAGTTCCGGTAATAGGAACTAACGCACGGGGAGGCAAGGGCTTAAGCGAGCTGATGGACGCCGTATATGAGGCCGCAAACTGTTCGCGCGCCGCAACTCCCCTTAAAATAGATTACGGCGAAGCCGTCGAACGGGCCGTCGCAGTAATAGAACCGGCGGTTAAAAGCGTATTGGCGGATAAGTTAAACAGCCGGTGGGTTTCCTTAAGGTTGCTGGAAGCCGACACAAAACTGGTTGATGCAATCAGCAGGTATTTGGGAGTAAACATATCGGAAGACCCCGCCGTTTCAGAGAGTCTTTCGGAGGCTAGAGAAATTCTTGCTTCTGAGGGCGTCGGGGAAGACCGCATGCGCGATATCATAGTTTCGCGCATAGTGCGCACGGCGGAGGATATATGCCGCAAAACGGTAAAGCTTGAAAACGATAAATACGACAGAAACGACAGAAGGATAGATAAAATACTCACTTCCCGCGTTTTCGGACTGCCGATAATGCTTGCGCTGCTCGGCGTCATTTTCTGGCTGACTATTACCGGCGCAAACTATCCTTCCGCGATGATATCCGAGGGGCTGTTCTGGATGGAAGCCCGGCTGACCGATTTGTTTTCGTGGTTAGGCGCGCCTTCGTGGGTACTCGGCGTGCTGGTACTGGGCATATATCGCACGCTTGCGTGGGTCGTCTCCGTAATGCTGCCTCCGATGGCGATATTTTTCCCGCTGTTCACGCTGCTTGAAGATTTGGGATACCTGCCAAGAGTAGCGTTCAACCTCGACAAGTTCTTTAAGAAGGCATGCGCGTGCGGAAAACAGGCGCTTACTATGTGCATGGGCTTTGGCTGCAACGCCGCGGGCGTTGTCGGATGCCGTATCATAGAATCGCCGAGGGAAAGGCTTATCGCGACGATAACCAATAATTTTGTGCCGTGCAACGGGCGGTTTCCGACGCTTATTGCGGTTATAACGATGTTCTTCGCCGGATTGGTTGCGGGCCCGCTGCAGTCGGCGGTATCCGCGCTCGTTCTGGTCGGCGTGGTCCTTTTTGGCATAATGATGACCCTTGCCGTATCGAAATTGCTTTCCAAAACAATACTGAAAGGGATGCCCTCGTCGTTTACCCTTGAGCTGCCGCCGTACAGAAAGCCTCAGGTAGCAAGAGTAATCGTAAGGTCGATATTCGACAGGACGCTGTTTGTTCTCGGCCGCGCGGTAACGGTGGCCGCACCCGCGGGGCTGATAATATGGGTCTTAGGCAACGTGCAATACGGAGGAATAAGTCTGCTTTCGCACTGCGCGAACTTCTTTGACCCTTTTGCGCGACTGCTGGGACTGGACGGCTTTATACTGATGGCATTCATACTAGGTTTCCCGGCCAATGAGATAGTCGTCCCGATAATAATAATGAGCTATATGTCGGCAGGCAGCATTATTGAGCTGGAATCTTTAGAACAGCTTCGCCAGCTTCTGGTTTCCCACGGCTGGACGTGGTTAACCGCGGTATGCATGATGCTTTTCTCGCTGATGCACTGGCCGTGCGGCACAACGTGCTGGACGATTAAAAAGGAGACGCAAAGCTGGAAATGGACGGCTGTCTCGATTGCCATACCGACACTATCGGGCATCGCGGTCTGCTTTGTCGTGGCGAATACCGCGCGCTTACTGGGGCTTGTTTAGACTGTATGCCGGGCGGGTAAAACCTTCCTGCTCGGCATGCGCGCCTTCCTTCTGAGCCTTAATAATTTTTCTAACGAGTAATCATATAAAGCAAAGATTTTACTAGCATTCTTATAGATATCGTGAGATATTTTTTAATCAGAGTGCATTTTTCAGTATAATCGCAATAATATGGGGAATTTTCAGTTTGCCATCATATCCCTAATATATTATATTTATAGCTGTTAGCACTCAATAGGGGTGAGTGCTAACAAAATTCCAGAATCAGCAATTATTAAAATTAATTTTAAGGAGGTTTCTGAATTATGACGATAAAGCCGTTGGGCGACAGAGTCGTGATTAAGAGTCTTGAAAGCGAAGAAACTACTAAGAGCGGCATTGTGCTTACCGGAAGCGCAAAAGAGAAGCCGCAAACAGCGGAAGTCATTGCTGTCGGACCGGGTGGGCTCGTAGACGGTAAAGAAGTCAAGATGACCGTTAAGAAGGGCGACAAGGTCATATACTCGAAATATTCGGGCACCGAAGTCAAGATTGACGGAACTGAGTACATAATCGTACGTCAGAGCGATCTGCTGGCAACAGTGGAATAAGTAAGGAGGAGTTATTATGGCAAAACAGATAAAGTTTGGCGAAGACGCAAGGCGGCAGCTCGAAGCGGGAGTAAACAAGCTTGCCGATACGGTAAAAGTAACGCTCGGCCCTAAGGGCAGGAACGTTGTTCTGGATAAAAAGTTCGGTTCGCCGGTCATCACGAACGACGGCGTAACCATTGCCAAAGAGATTGAACTCGAAGACCCGTTTGAAAACATGGGAGCCCAGCTTGTCAAGGAAGTCGCGACAAAGACGAACGACGTCGCCGGTGACGGA
Organism: Burkholderiales bacterium; assembly: GCA_050260375.1. GTDB lineage: Bacteria > Bacillota > Clostridia > Christensenellales > SZUA-584 > DTFZ01. Next base: position 68,628 of record JBLNCA010000037.1, read on the forward strand.
ACGACGACTGCTACACTGCTCGCTCAGGCTATTATCCGCGAAGGATTGAAGAACGTGGCAGCGGGCGCAAACCCGATGGGGCTTAAGAAGGGAATATTAAAAGCGACGGAGATCACGGTGGAAGCTTTAAAGAAGCTTTCGCATCCTATAGAAGACTCAAAGGCAATCGCTCAGGTAGCCGCCATTTCAGCTACGGATGAGGAGATAGGCAAGCTCATCGCCGAGGCCATGGAAAAAGTCGGAAACGACGGCGTAATCACCGTTGAAGAGAGCAAGACGATGAAGACTGAGCTCAAGGTCGTCGAAGGCATGCAGTTCGACAGAGGATACGCATCCGCGTACATGGTAACGGACACCGAGAAGATGGAAGCGGTGCTCGACGATCCGCTGATACTTATAACCGACAAGAAGATATCCAACATACAGGAACTGCTGCCCATACTTGAGCAGATAGTACAGCAGGGCAAGAAGCTGCTCATAATCGCTGAAGACGTTGAAGGCGAAGCGCTCGCAACGCTCATAGTCAACAAGCTCCGCGGAACGTTCAACTGCGTTGCGGTTAAGGCTCCGGGATTCGGCGACAGAAGAAAGGCTATGCTGCAGGACATAGCGATACTTACCGGCGGCCAGGTCATATCCGAGGAAGTCGGCATAGAGCTGAAAGAAGCAAAGATGGATATGCTTGGACGCGCGCGCCAGGTTAAGGTCGACAAGGAGAACACGACTATCGTGGAAGGCGGCGGAGACCCGTCCGAGATCAAAGCGCGCATCAACTCGATAAAGGTTCAGATCGAAGAGACGACTTCCGATTACGACCGCGAGAAGCTTCAGGAGAGGCTTGCCAAGCTCGCGGGCGGCGTAGCGGTGATACAGGTTGGCGCTGCTACCGAGACGGAGATGAAGGAAAGCAAGATGCGCATAGAGGACGCGCTTGCGGCTACCAGAGCTGCCGTTGAAGAAGGCATCGTGCCGGGCGGCGGAATCGCGCTGCTGACGGCGGCGAAGGAGCTTAACGACGTAATAGCGAACGAAACCGGAGACGTTAAGACCGGTATGCAGATAGTGCTGCGCGCGCTCGAAGAACCGGTACGCCAGATCGCTCTTAACGCGGGCCATGAGGGCAGCGTAATAGTCGACAAGATCAAATCGGCAAATAACGTAAACTACGGTTACGATGCGGCCAAGAACGAGTACGGCGACCTTGTTAAGAGAGGCATTATCGATCCTACCAAGGTCACGAGATCGGCGCTGCAGAACGCTGCGTCCATCGCTGCGATGCTGCTGACGACAGAAAGCATCGTTACGGACATCAAGGAAGAAACACCTCCACCCGCACCGGGCGGCGGTGGAATGCCTGGGATGTATTAATATAAATTTAGCGAAGAGCGCATGCCGAAAGGCCTGCGCTTTTTGCATATAATAGGAGATTTATAATCGCTTTGCGGTAGACGGAAGCTTACAGCTTTTCTGCTTTGCGTCAATTTAATTTTTCAGAAATCTCGTAATCGTATTTATGATATGGGTATCGGCTTCTTTATCGTAACACCTGAGCGTGGAGGAATTTCATAGTTCTTCATATGCGTAAAATTCAGTAATTTGATGGTTCCGTCATAATATACAAAGTATTCGACCTCATCATAACCAATAGGATCATGCGGCCCTATAACCGGTTCTATGCCGAATTTGATATAATATCCATAATAATATCCATACTTACTCTTTTTTAAGCTGATTATTTTACCCGAATAATTATAGACAAGCGGGTTATCTGATAAGTATTCAGAATAAAAATCATCGGATGCTTTCTGAAGCTCCGGTCCGAATACAGTTAATACTAATTCACTTTGCAAGTTTAATTCTTTCGAAAATATTGTACAAGTAATAGTAATAGCACATAAGACTAATACGAATGTTATTAATAAAATTATAATTGCATTCTTTTTTATCATTTATGACTCCGAAAACATACCTGCGTATTATTTGTATGAAAGAGTTTTTCAATTATGATTTTAGAGACATTTCTGAAATGATACTGACTCGCTCGGGAAAAATAACAGCCTGCTCATTTGTTGCAAACGGTAAGAGCGCCGATATATAATTAGACAAATATCAACATGGTCCCTTGCAGGAAGATACAAATAAAGGAGCGCATTATGACCATACTATATGCCGTGCTGGCGATACTGCTGCTGCTCACGGCTGTAATGGCGGTAAACACCGCCTCGCGAAGGCCGAAAAAAGAGCAGGCCGCAAGGCCCGAACCGCTGCCGCTCGATAAGGAACGTATCGCACGCAACCTTTCAGGCATGATAAGTATTAAGACAATCACGTCGGAATCGATGGAGGGCTTAGACAGAGAGGCCTTCCTTGAGTTTCACAGCTATTTAGAAGAGTCATATCCTCTTGTGCATAATACGCTCGAGCGGGAAGTTGTAAACGAATACGCGCTGCTTTACAGGTGGAAAGGCGAGAGCCGGGACAAAAAGCCGTTCCTTATGATGGCGCACATGGACGTGGTGCCTGTCGATGAAAGGACGGCGGACAAGTGGGAGCACGGCGCATTTTCGGGAGATATAGCGGACGGGTATGTATGGGGCCGCGGCGCGATAGACATGAAAGGCCAGCTTGCCGCGATAATGGAAAGCGTCGAATACCTTATCGGCCAGGGCTTCAAGCCGAAGAGGGACATTTATATAGCGGTCGGGTTTGACGAGGAGCGCATGGGAACGCTGGGCGCCAGGAACACCGCAAAGCTGCTTGAGGAAAGAGGCATAAGGTTTGACTTTGTTTTGGATGAAGGCGGCGTCTTTATGGACGGCTCCGAGATAGGCATAAACGGCAGGTTAGCAACGATAGGCATATGCGAAAAGGGCTATGTTGATATAAAGCTAACGGCCGAGTCTAAGGGCGGGCACTCCTCGCGGCCTCCGAAGCGGACCGCGGTAGGCGCGCTTTCAAAAGCCATCGTAGCGCTCGAAAAGCGCCAGATGAAACCTTCCCTTAACGAAGCGCTGAAGCTTATGCTTGAAAAGGCGGGGGGTTACATGAGGTTCCCGTGGAACGTAATCGCAGCCAACCTGTTTCTCACAAAGCCGCTGCTTATAAATAAGCTTTTGTCAAGCCCTGCCGGAGCGGCGGCGGTGCGCACCACTACCGCGCCTACGATGCTAAAGGGGTCTTCCGTTCCCAATGTGCTGGCAGAAAGGGCGGAGGCCGTCGTTAACTTCCGCCTGGCGCCGGGCGACGATATTGATAAGCTTTTAAGGCATATAAGAAAGACAGTGGGAAGCGGCATAAAGATGGAGGTGCTCGTGCCTCAGCATCCGTCAAAGGTTTCGAGCATCGAGAGCGAAGCGTACCGCATGATAGAGCAGACGGCAAGGGAATTTTTCGAAGGGTTCATTATAACGCCTTACCTGATGGTCGCCACGACGGATTCGCGGTGGTTCGCCAATATCTCTGACGGCGTATACCTGTTTGAACCGTTCCGTTCGCTGTGCGACGATTACGATAAGATACACGCAACAAATGAGAGGCTCAGCATAGATTCTCTATGCGAAGGGGTAGAATTCTTTATTCGTCTTGTAAAAAGAGCGGCGGGATGATAGTATAAGTAATACATACTTACATGCTTTGCGGAATTATCGATAATTTCCAGGAGGATCCCATGAACGACTATGTTATAGCGACAGATTCGGATACGGAGATACCCTATACTTTTGCCGACGAGCACAACATACCTGTTTTCCTGATGCCCTATACGGTTAACGGCGAAGAGAAGCTGTTCGACCTTGGCAGGAATACGGATTTTATTGGATTCTATGAAGGGCTCAAAAGAGGTGACGATGCTATTACGTCCACGCGCCCGCCCGCCGATATAGAAAACTTCTTCCGGGATATAATCAAAGACGGCAAAGAGCTGCTGTACCTCGCTTTTTCTTCCGCGCTTTCGGGGCACTACGAGCTTGCATTGATGGCAAAGAGCAACGTTGAAGAGGACTACCCGAACGCAAGGATAGAGGTAGTGGATACCCGCAGGATATCCATGGTAGCGGGAATACTCGTTATGCAGGCTCAGGCGCTCAAAGAGCAGGGAAAAACGCTCGACGAGGTAAAAGACTGGGTTATCGGCAACAGGAACAAGGCTCATGGGTGGTTTTCGGTGGACGACTTAAACTATCTCAAAAAAGGCGGAAGGCTTTCGAGCACGGCGGCCACGCTGGGCACGATACTTGACGTTAAACCCATACTGACCTTCAACAGCGAAGGAAAGCTGATAGTCGCAGATAAAATGAAGGGTACAAAGAAAGTGATGAAGTATTTTCTGAACGTTATACAGGAGAACGTCGAAAATCCGGAAGAGCAGACGGGATATGTGCTCCATGCGAACGATATGGAGAACGCCATAAAACTGAAAGAGATGGTTGCGGAGAACGTGCCTTTCAAGGAAGTTGTAATACAGGACATCGGTCCGGTAATAGGGTGCCACTCGGGTCCGGGAACGCTCGCAGTAGTATTCATGGGCAAAGAACAGAAGATGTAAACATTATTTAATCAGCCGGGCAACCGGCTTTTTTATTGCATAAATTCTCCGGTAGCGACGGGGAGTTCCGAAGAGCTTAAGCTATTAGCGGAGAGTATTAAAAAAAGCCTTCCCCCGCGGGGGAGCCGAAGGCGAGCGCGCTCAGTGAGCGATAAAGCGAGCCGGAGGCTCTGTAAGCAAAGGAGAATGCCGAACGATAGTGACGGCAAGCGACTATTGCGAACAGAGGAAGGTGGCGCGGAGCGCCGGATGAGGGGATATCTGGGGAAATTAGAACACCTCATCTGTCAAATGCTTTGCATTTGACAGCTTCCCCTCGAGGGGAAGCCTTAAAAAGCTTTTTAGTAAAATATGATATTGAGCCGTTTTTCTTTGCAGGTGTTATAATATACTCCGGGTGAAAAATTATGAGCGAAAACAGATTGCAGGAATTGATAAAAGAGAGCGGCAATATAGTGTTTTTCGGAGGCGCGGGAGTGTCTACCGAGAGCGGAATACCCGACTTTCGCAGCGCGGACGGGCTTTACAAACAAAAGTACAAATATCCGCCCGAAATGATATTGAGCCACAGCTTTTTTGAAACGCATACCGCAGAATTCTATGAATACTACCGCGATAAGATGCTTTATCTCGACGCAAAGCCGGGCAGGGCGCATACAAAGCTCGCCGAGCTCGAGAGGGCGGGGAAGCTGAAAGCCGTAATAACGCAGAACATAGACGGGCTGCATCAGAAAGCGGGCAGCAAAAACGTACTCGAACTGCACGGCTCGGTGTACCGCAACTATTGCAAGAAGTGCGGACGGCATTACGACGTTGAATACATAAAACACGGCTCCGGCGTTCCGAAATGCGAATGCGGAGGAGTTATAAGGCCGGATGTCGTGCTTTATGAAGAAGGCCTCGACCAGTCGGTGCTTGAGATGTCTATAGATTATATATATAACGCCGATATGCTGATAGTCGGGGGAACGTCGCTGGCAGTGTATCCTGCTGCCGGACTTATAGAGTATTACGGAGGGGACAAGCTTGTGCTTATCAACAAAACGCCCACGCCGTACGACAAAAGAGCCAACCTTGTGATAAACGGCAGCATAGGCGACGCGCTGGGAGCGGTAACGCTTTAGTTGCTGTGTCGATGCATATTATCGGGGCCATAAAGCGAGGAGAAACATTTTACCCGTGCTCGTTTTATGCTATAATACTATTAATAATATAATATTACTGGTACGGAGAGGTAAAAACACAGTGCGGTAGGTAGTCCGCACACGCTCAGCCGCCTTAAAACGCAAGCCTTTGCAAGGCGGCTTTGCGCCAGTAACCTTCCGCTTTATGCGGCTGTTCCATCTCTCCTGTTTCGCGTACGTGAAATGGGGGAGTTTTATGTATAAATCGGAAGTAACTTTAAGCGTATTTTACAACGGGCAGTTTTATGCGGCGCTTTTTGAAAAAAGCGACGAGAGGGGCTATTCGGTATGCCAAAGATTATTTGCGACTCGCCCTTTGGATAATGAAATACTTCGGTTAGCGCTTAAGCTGCAGCGTGAAGAGCAAAAGAGCGCCTTAAGGGCGAAACAAAGCAGCGATAAAAGTCGCGCGGCGGATGAAAAATACGAATTGCGCGCGATTAAGCGCAAACAAAAGCACAGGGGCAGATAGTATAAACTAATAGGTATACAGTATTATACGATGCCGAACTGTATCGGGAGGTTTCCATGAAAAAGCTGGCTGCGGCAGCCGTGATTATTATTACCGCGCTTACATTATGCGCCTGCGGTGAGTCGCCCGTTGGGGCGCAGGCCACTGTGAGCGCGCCCGTCTCGGCTGCCGCTGCTGAGAATAGCGCGGCGAAGGCGGACGTAGGCTTTTGCCTTGCGGACAGGGGAGCGTTCAGCGACAAGCTTATAGAGGATATTGAAAGCGAATGCGCTTCTCTGAATATAAAAGCGAGCGTTATAAAAGCCGCAAGCGCCGAGCAGCAGCGGGACGACATAAGCGAGATGTTTGACGCGGAGCCTTCCGTGATTGTCGTCGATCCGGTGGACGTCGATTCTCTGGAAACGGAGCTCGCGGAGTGCGATGTGCATAATGTGCAGGTAATAAACATAGTCGATCCTGTGAACGGAAAGGCAAGCATGCTGATATCCCCGAACTATACCGCGATAGGTGAGAAGGCGGGGCAGTGCGCGCTTGACGCGCTGGCTTCCGGCGGAGGATGCATGCTGCTTGGCACGGAATACGACAGCTTCATAATGCAGCTGATGACGGACGGGTTCAATTCGAAAGTAGAGGGAAACGGCAGCATATCGGTAGTGTCCGAGCAGTTCTGCGGTACGGACGAAGAAAAGGCGTATGAAACCGTAAAAGCTGAGCTTTCAAAGGACATAGCGTTTATATTCGCCCAAAGCCCGGAGCTGGGCAGGGGCGCGATTCGCGCGGTGAAGGAATCGGGCAAAGACGTTAAAATAGCGGTGTTCGGCGGGGATATGGATATAATAGGCGCCGTGTCGTCAGGCGAAGCCTATGCCGCCATATTCTGCGGGCCGGGCGCGCTCGCTCGCGAGGCGGTGTCGCAGGCGAGCCAGTTTTTAGCCTCCGAATCATACGTTCCTCCCCAGTATTCGGAGATACCGGTCACCGTCGTTAAGCAGGCCGACGCGCCTTCATATTATGCAGAAGGCGAAATATACGCGGAAGCGAAATAGAGGAAACAGATTATATAGTTGACGCACTTTCTGCCGGCTCTGAGCCGGTTTTTTTATTCCCTTGCGGCCATTCATTCCGAACGGACGAACGCAATAAACATATAATGATTATGAAAACGGGCGCGCAAAAGCGCATGCTTATAAAAGCAAAGCCGCAGTACTTAAGTTAATGTCCGGTGAATATATCTATGTACGGGTGGTGATAGTATGCTGAAAAGAAAGAGCAGCTTAAGAAAACTTCTTGTTACGAATCTGGCGCTGGCAGCAATTATTGTTTTCGTATACCTGTCGGCGTTTTCCGCATATCCCGCGCTGTTTATGCGCGGTCCTGTGATGAAGGGGAACACAAATGGAGACAACGTGGCATTGCAGATAGCCGCCGACGATAACAGCGACGTAGCTTTGTACATGGACGCGCTCGACAGATTCGGCGTAAAGGCCACGTTTTTCTTTTCCGAACAGCAGTATTCGCAGAATAGCGACGTTTTAAGGCAGGTGCTGGGCAGGGGAAACGGCATAGGCTATTATCCGTGCAAGGAAGGCGGGCAGAGGCTTATGCTGTATATAGGCGGTGGGTACAATATACCCGTGATGAGCTATTTAAGCGACAGCCGGGTGCTGCAGGTTTGCCCGTCCATAGACGTTGAAAAGCTGCAAAAGAAAGACGACTGGCAGCAGGTTTTCAGCGAGAGCCTGCTGGGAGACATGTTTATATACACAAGCGCCGATAACAATTTGGCGGATTTCGAAAAAGTAGTACAAATTGTGCTGAATAAAGGTTATACTATCCTAAAGATGGATGAAATGCTGTAGAGGAGACATGCAACGGATGATAAAGACGCTGGACAACGGCATAAGGATAATCGCAGAGAAGATGGCCTACAATTCGGTAGCGGTAGGTATATGGGTAAAGACGGGCTCCACATGCGAGACGCCCGAAGAAAACGGCATATCACATTTAATAGAGCACATGCTGTTTAAAGGTACCGAAAAGCGCTCCGCGAAGCAGATCGCGGTCGATATGGACAAGATAGGCGGCCAGCTTAACGCGTTTACGTCCAAGGAATGCACGTGCTATCACGCGCGGGTAACGCCCGATAAGCTTGAGGTGGCAGTGGACGTGCTTACCGATTTGTTTCAGAACTCTACGCTGGACTCAGGCGAGCTTGAAAAAGAAAAAGGCGTCGTGTTGGAAGAGATAGCGATGGTCAACGACAACGTCGAAGAGCTTGCCCACGAAAAGATATCCGAGCTGTTTTTTACGGGCAGCACGCTGTCGCAGCCCATACTGGGGCCGGCGGAGAATATACAGCGCTTTACGCGCGACGACCTCTTGGATTATATACAAAAGCACTATTATCCGGCAAACATAGTCATATCGGTGGCGGGAAACTTCGACGAGCAGCAGATGATAGATATATTGCAGAAGTACATAGGCGGGTACCGCCGCGGCGCAAAGCAGCAAAAGAGCCGGTGCGACGAGCCGTTCGAGCCTAAAGTGCGCTCGCTGTTTGTGGAAAAAGACGCCGAACAGACGCACCTTTGCCTGGGGTTCCCCGGCTGCACCTTTGCGGACGACGAGCGGTTTTCGCTCGCTGTGCTGAACAACACGCTGGGCGGCGGCATGAGCTCGCGGCTGTTCCAGTCCATACGCGAGGAGAAAGGGCTTGCCTATTCCGTATACTCGTATCCCTCCACATACAGCTTTGCGGGCATGTTTTCGCTGTACGCGGGCACGACGGCCGCAAACGCGGACAACGTGGTGATGCTGATGAAGCAGGAGATGGACAAGCTTAAGTCTGAGCGCATAAGCGCCGAAGATTTCAAAATGGGCAAGGATCAGCTTAAGGGCAACTATGTGCTTTCAATGGAGGGCACTAATGCGAAGATGAGCGCGCTCGGCAAATCGCTGCTGCTGCTTGACGAGGAATACGACGAAGAAGAGACGCTGGGCAAAATAGAGGCGGTAACTATAGACAGCGTAAACGCGCTGATAGACAAGATACTCGACTATTCAAAGATGTCCGCCGTGTTCGCGGGCAAGATAGAAAAGAGAAGCGAGATAGAAAAAGTGCTGGAGGGGTTTAATGGACAAGCTTGAGGATATTTTCAGGCATCAAAAGATGTTTGACACCGAATTGGCCGAAAGGCGGGGCCTTGGCGGCATATCGATGGAGCAGTGGATACAGAAGGAGACGCTTGCGATGCTCTCCGAGCTTGCGGAGCTCATCGACGAGGTCAACTTCAAATGGTGGAAGAACGAAAAGCCGGTGGACTTAGGCAAGGTAAAGGAAGAGCTCGTAGACATACTGCACTTCTTTGTCAGCATGTGCCTTAAGGCAGGCATGGACGCGGACGAACTGCACGAGAGGTACCTTTCAAAGAACAGGGAGAACTTTGCAAGGCAGCATGGCAAGTCGCAAAAAGAAGGGTACGCGGTAAAAGAAGGGGCTTAAAACAAGGTGCAAATAGAGAGGCTTGAAGCGAGCCTCTTTTTTATGATCCTTTATAAAATCAGAGTATTATTGTGGTGGCAATAGCAGCAAGCGGGCTGTTCAACGCCAATGCCATGCAGATAAAGCTTTCCGGCAACTCTCCTATAAATAGCTGCCGCGGCCGCGGCGCCTGGGGGCATTTTTTTTAATTCACCACTGATATAACATACGCATACTATATCGTGAAACAACGTTTATAACGGGGTCTCCAGCAAACCGTTAGGTTTGATGGGGTGTGAATTCGGGGTCCCCAACTAGTCGAAGACTTGATGGGGTATAAATACGGGGTCCCCAAAAAGTCGTGAGGCTTTTTGGGGTGCAGATACGGGGTCCCCATAAAGCAAAAGGCTTTATGGGGTAAAGATAGCGGGGCCCCCGGCAAGACGCAAGGCTTGCTGGGGTTAAATAGCGGGGTCCCCGGCAAGTCGAAGACTTGATGGGGTGTGAATTCGGGGTCCCCGTAAAGCATAAAGCTTTATGGGGTAAGGTTTGGGGGCAACTTTGATGTACAGCATATTGATAGCCGGCGGCGATATGCGGCAGATAGTGCTTGCAAAAATGCTCGAACAGAGAGGCTACAACGTTTATATGGCCGGATTCGACAGGCACGGGATAAACAGAGAGCCGATATCGAAGCCGGATTATGTTTTCCTTCCGATACCTTATAAAAACGAGGACGGGTCAATTAAAGCGCCGTTTGCACAGAATCCGCTGTATCTGAAAGACATGGTAAGCGAATATCCCGACAGCTTTTACATACTTGGCGGCTGCGATGCGGAGGCAAAGATGCTGTTCGGTGAAACTACACGGTATTCCGACCTGATGCAGAACGAAGCGTACCAGACAAGGAACGCGCTGCTGACTGCCCAAGGCGCCCTTTGCGCATTCCTTAAAAGCACCGATACCGCGCTTTGCGACATGACATGCCTTGTTATAGGATACGGAAGAATAGGCAAATTCCTGTGCAAGCTGCTTCGGGCGTGCAGCGCCAACGTTATAGCGACGGCAAGAAAAGACAAGGACCTGGAGCTGATATGGATGGAGGGCTACCGGGCGCTGCGTACAAAGGACTTAAAGAAGGCGCTTCCCGAGTCGGACGTAATATTCAATACCGTGCCTTTTCACGTTATCGGAGAAGCGGAGATAGGGTGCGTCAAGCGTGACGCGAGGTTTATAGAGCTCGCTTCATCGCCTTACTGCATGGATATGGATATGGCTAAAAAAAGCGGTATCAGCGTGCAGATAGAGCAGGGCCTTCCGGGACGGTATTTCCCGGCGTCGGCGGCAAAGGCCATACTGCGCGCATTTGAAGGAGAGGAACATTGATGGATCTGGCAGGAAAACGAATAGGTTTCGCGGTGACCGGTTCGTTCTGTACATATAAACAGGTAATGCCGGTTATTGAAGAGCTGGTGGGCATCGGCGCGGACGTCGTGCCTATAGTGTCATTCAACGCGGCCAGCATTGACACGCGTTTTATAAAAGCGGAGGATTTCAGGAAATTCCTTAAGGAGACTACAAAGCACGAAATACTCGACAGCCTTGTAGAGGTAGAGCCTATCGGTCCAAAAAAGCTGCTCGACCTTGTTATAATCGCGCCGTGCACCGGAAATACGCTCGCTAAGCTCGCTTTAGGCATTACGGACACACCGGTGGTGATGGCGGCAAAGTCGCACTTAAGAAACTCCCGGCCGGTGCTTATAGCGATATCCACAAACGACGCGCTTGCGGCGAACGCGAAAAATTTAGGTTTGCTTTTGAACACGCGCAACGTATATTTTGTGCCGTACAGGCAGGACGATCCTGCCGGAAAAAACACATCCATAGTTGCGGACATGAGCAAAATAATAGAAGCGGCCTGCCTTGCGCTCGAAGGAAAGCAAATGCAGCCCGTAATGCTCGAGCCGCGTTAAGGATAAACATGGCCTCTTAAGCTGATAATATAATTGCGCCCGGATTTTTGGGGCAGCATTATATTGCTCAAAGAGGGCTTCTTACATGGAAAACAACGATAATGATGCGAATAAACTGAAGCAGGGCGCGGAAATAAAAGAGTTCGGAACGCCCCTTGCTCCCATCTCTCCTATACAGGTAGTAAGCATAATAGGGCAGATAGAGGGACACATGAACCTGCCCCCCGAAAACAAGGCGACAAAATACGAGCATATACTTCCCCAGATAGTGTCGATTGAGCAAAGCCCCGCCGTAAAGGGTATGATACTGCTGATGAACACCGCGGGCGGCGACGTGGAAGCGGGGCTCGCGCTTGCCGAGATGATAGCCGGAATGAGCAAGCCGAGCGTTTCGCTCATATTGGGCGGAGGGCACAGCATAGGCATAACGCTTGCCGTATCGACGACATATTCTTACATTTCGCCGACAGCGAGCGTCACCGTGCACCCCATACGGATGAACGGCACGATTATTGGCGTGCCGCAGACTTTTGACTATTTTGACAAGATGCAGCAGAGGATAGTTAAGTTCGTCTGCTCGCACTCTAAGATAAAAGAAGAGGAATACAGGCGGCTTATGCTGCAGACGGGCGGGCTTGCGAACGATATGGGCACCGTGCTAGTAGGTAAAGAGGTCGTCGATTGCGGCATAATAGACGAGGTAGGAACGCTGACGGACGCTACGCGCAAGCTCAGAAGCCTTGCGGGCATGGAAGAGTAAATCGTTGTATATTTCACCCGGTATGATATAATACTTACCGGGGTGAAGTATATGCCAAGAGGCGTTCCTAAAAAAGCAAAGCAGGAAAAAGGGCATTTCGGCGAAGTCGCCGGGGTCATTTTTATTGCTCTTGGCGTATTCCTTGGCATATGCATATTCATGCGCACGGATACGGGTATTCTCGGCGGCGCTGTTAAGGACGTGCTGTTCGGCTTGCTGGGGATCGTCGCGTATCTCGCGCCTTTTATTTTTGTAATACTCGGCATATTGATGATCGCAGCGCGCAAGAAGACCGTCAATAAAGGCAAAGTGTGGCTCGTCGTGCTGCTCGTCGTTTCGATATTGTCCCTCATACATACGTTTTCACTCAAATGGCTTAATCAGAGCGATTTTTTTGAATATGTTGCCGGATCGTATAACCTTGGCAGCTTAAACGGCGCCGGTTCGGGGGCAATCGGCTGCCTGCTGCTTTTCCCGTGCAACCTGCTTATAGGCAACATAGGCTGCATAATACTGTTTATTACTACGAGCCTTGTTTCGATACTCGTGCTTGCGAACCTTTCCATAAAGAGCATGAGCAAAAGCGTTGCCGACGTAGGCAGGAGAACGGTGGTAAAGGCAATAGAAAACGCTGCCGAGCGGAAAAAGCGCCGCCTTTATATCGAGGACCTGCGCGGGGAGCAGGAAGACGTCATATTATACGAGCCTGAGATACCGAACAAGGAAAGCTTCGAGAGAAGAAGGCATAAAAGCTTTTTCGACGACGAAGTTTATACCTCTGCCGACTCGACGTACGAAGAAGGCGGTTTAGCCCATGCCGGGAGCCAGGCCAGGAGCGGCGGAAAAAGCGACGGCATAGCAATAGAGTATTACGAGGACGAGGAAGACGGCGCGGATACGGAGAGAAAGAAGCCTGAGACGCACGGCGCAAAATGCGAGAAAAAAGCGTACACGCTGCCGCCGGTGACGCTGCTTTCCAAGCCTCAGGAAAAAGTTAAATCCACCGGCATGGAGGAGCAGCGCAAGAACGCACTGCTTATAGAAGAAACGCTCGCCAACTTCGGCGTGGAGGCAAAGGTTGTGCATATAGTAAAAGGGCCGGCGGTAACGAGGTATGAGCTGCGCCCCGCGCCCGGCGTGCGCGTACGCCGCATCAAAGAGCTTGACAACGACCTTGCGATGACGCTTGCCGCAAAGGCGGTCAAGATAGAAGCGCCCATACCCGGCAAGGCAGCGGTGGGCATAGAGGTGCCCAATTCGGATGTTACGTTCGTACACCTGCGCTCAATGCTCGAATCGGACGAATTCAAAAACGCGAAGTCGCCGCTTACGTTCGCGCTCGGCAAGGATATAACGGGAAAGAACTTTTTTGTTGATATCACGGCAATGCCGCACCTGCTTATTGCCGGGGAAACGGGAAGCGGCAAGAGCGTATGTATTAACTCGCTGATAACGAGCATACTCTTTAAGGCGACGCCCGACGAAGTTAAGATGATACTTATAGACCCCAAGGTAGTGGAGCTGTCGGGCTTCAAGAACATACCGCACCTTTTGGTGCCTGTCGTGACCGATCCTAAAAAGGCGGCGAGCGCGCTCAACTGGGCGGTGAGCGAGATGACCTCAAGGTACAAGATATTCGCAGAAAAGGGCGCGCGCGACATCAATAGGTATAACGGCATGATGGGCGAGGAGGAAAAGCTTCCGCGCATAGTGGTTATAATCGACGAGCTTGCCGAGCTTATGATGGCTTGCCCGAGAGAAGTGGAAGACTCTATCTGCCGTATTGCCCAGCTTGGCAGGGCGGCCGGCATACATCTTGTAGTGGCTACGCAGCGCCCGTCCGTCAACGTCATTACGGGCCTTATAAAGGCCAACATATCTTCGCGCATAGCTTTTAAGGTCAACTCGGGCGTAGATTCGCGCACGATACTCGACCAGAACGGTGCGGAAAAGCTGCTGCGCAATGGGGACATGCTGTACCATCCGTCCGACGCGGCAAAACCGATAAGGCTGCAGGGCTGTTATGTATCGGACAGCGACATAGAAAAGGTGACCGATTTCGTATCGGGCGGCGCAGAGGCGGAGTTTGACGAGGATGTGGTTTCCGACGTAGTGTCGGTCGCCGAGGAGGAAGAAGCTGACGGCGAATACGACGAGTTGTTGCCCAAAGCGGTGGAAATAGTGCTCGAATACGGGCAGGCTTCGATCTCGATGCTACAGCGGCGGCTGCGTATAGGATACGCGCGTGCGGCGAGGCTGGTGGACGAGATGGAAGTAAGAAAGATAGTCAGCCCCTTTGAGGGCAGCAAGGCAAGAAATGTACTGATAACGTGGGATATGTACGAGGAGATGTTTGGCGCGACGGATGAAGCACAGCAATAATATTTATATATACGTCGTATCGCTCGGGTGCGACAAGAACAGGATAGACACCGAGCACATGCTGGGAGTGCTTTCCGGCGGCAACGCGGTTATAGTGGACGAGCCGGCTGCCGCGGATGTTATAATAGTCAATACCTGCGGCTTTATCGAAGAGGCGAAACAGGAATCGATAGACACGATACTTGAGATGGCCGCGTTAAAGCAGCCGGGCGCAAAGCTGATTGTGACGGGATGCCTATCTCAAAGGTATGTAAAAGAACTGAGCGCAGAGCTGCCCGAAGTGGACGCGTTTTTGGGCGTGGCGAGCTACAGCCGTATATACGACGCGATACAGTCGGCGCTTGAAGGCAGGAAATACATATGTTGCGACAGCATAGACGGCGAGCTCGAAGGCCGCGTGCTGACCACTCCGGGGCATATAGCATACGTGCGCATAGCGGACGGCTGCTCAAACTGCTGCAGCTACTGCGCGATACCTATAATCCGCGGCCCGTTAAAGAGCAGAAGCATTAAGAGCATAATTAAAGAGATCGAAGACCTGCGAAAAGGAGGCGTCTCGGAGGCGATACTCATAGCGCAGGATACGACAAAGTACGGCGCGGACTTGGGCGGAAGGGCGCTCGAAGAACTGCTACGTGAAGCCGCGGACGTAATGCACGGCGGCTGGCTGCGCGTGCTGTACTGTTACCCCGAAGGGGTTACGGACGAGCTGATTGACGTGATGCTGAAGCACGACAGCATTGTAAAGTATATGGACATACCTATCCAGCACTTCAGCGACAGCGTGCTTAAACGCATGAACAGGCGCAACACTAAGGAGTCTTCGCGAAGGCTCGTTAAAAAGCTGCACGAAGCCGGCTTTACGCTACGCACATCGCTGCTCGTGGGGTTCCCCGGGGAGACGGAAGACGACTTTGCCGAGCTGCTTGACTGCGTGGAGGAACTCAAAATTGACAGGCTGGGAGTGTTCAGGTATTCCGCCGAGGAAGGAACAAAGGCGGCAAAAATGCCCGGACAGGTGCCGAACGACGTTAAACAGCAGCGCTATGAAGCCGTTATGGCGCTCCAGCAGGGGATATCGCTGCGGCTAGGACGCGAGCTCATAGGGCAGAAACTGCCTGCGATAATAGACGGTATTGACGAGGAAACAGGGCGGTATACAGGCAGGACAGCGGGACAGGCCCCGTATGTCGACGGCATAACGTACATTTCGTCAAAAAAAGTCTTGACTGCCGGCATGTTTCATGATGTGCTTATTAAAGATGCTTACGAATATGATTTTGCGGGAGAAACTGAATGAATATAGCCAACAAACTGACGCTCTTAAGAGTCGCGCTTATACCTTTCTTCATAGCGGCATTTTACATCGACACCGGGTTTTGGAACCATTACGTCGCCGCCCTTATTTTTATAGCCGCTTCGCTTACCGACCTGTTTGACGGCGCGCTGGCACGAAAACGCAATCTGGTTACGAAATTTGGAAAGCTTATCGACCCTATTGCCGACAAGCTGCTAGTTTGCAGCGCCCTTATCATGCTTACCGCTATAGGGCGAATACACCCGGTGTTCGTAATAGTGCTGATAGGCAGGGAGTTTATCGTAAGCGGCCTAAGGATGCTGGCGGCGGCGGAGGGCAAGGTGATGGCCGCGGACAAGCTGGGAAAGCTCAAGACAGTGGTGCAGATAGTGATGGTCGTTGTCTTGCTGCTTTGGAACGGCGTATTCGGCGAGTGGCTGGTTATTCTCGGCATAGTCCTCATATGGGCAAGCGTAGTGCTGTCAGTAGTGTCGTGCGTTGACTATTTCCTGAAAAACAGAGATATCGTCAAAGACATGTTCTGATTTTTGTACTATTCGTATTATATATTATTTTTCGGAGGTATTGTGATGTCGGTAGAGAAGCAAAAAGCGCTGGAGATGGCGCTCATACAGATAGAGAAGCAATTCGGAAAGGGCAGCGTGATGAAGCTCGGCGAAGCGGCAAGCGTACCTGTATCGGTGATACCGAGCGGGTGCCTTGAGCTCGATATTGCGCTGGGCGTGGGCGGCGTACCGAGAGGGCGTATAATAGAGATATACGGCCCCGAGTCTTCAGGCAAGACTACGATAGCGCTTCATATGGTGGCGGAAGCCCAGAAGCTGGGCGGAGCCGCCGCATTCATAGACGCCGAGCATGCCCTTGACCCGGCATACGCAAAAAACCTCGGCGTGGATACGGACAACCTTTATGTGTCGCAACCCGATACGGGGGAGCAGGCGCTTGAAATAACCGAAGCGCTCGTAAGAAGCGGAGCCATTGACATAATAGTAATAGACTCCGTTGCCGCGCTCGTGCCCAAAGCCGAGATAGACGGCGAGATGGGAGCTTCGCATGTGGGGCTTCAGGCAAGGCTGATGTCGCAGGCGCTGCGCAAGCTCGCCGGAATCATAAGCAAATCCAACACGATAGCGGTGTTTATAAACCAGCTGCGCGAGAAAGTCGGCGTAATGTTCGGCAATCCCGAAACGACGCCGGGCGGCAGGGCGCTAAAATTCTACGCTTCCATCCGCCTTGACGTAAGGCGCGTAGAGGCGATTAAGGACGGCGAAAACATAATAGGCAACAGGACAAAGATTAAAGTCGCAAAAAACAAAGTCGCGCCGCCGTTTAAGTCCGCAGAGTTCGATATATATTACGGGCAAGGCGTTTCGGCCGAGAGTAGCATTATAAATCTCGGAACTGAATATGGCATCATTAAGAAGTCTGGGTCATGGTTCTATTACAACGAGCTGCGCATTGGCCAGGGCAAGGATAACGTGCGCACGTTCCTCAAAGAGAACAGGGATGTGTTTGAAGAGATAAAGGGCAAGATACTTGAAACTTGCAACCTTGGAAAGCAGCCGCAGGAAGGTGTGCAGGAGGAGTAAAAGTATAGCCTGGCTGTTTAACAGCGCAAAACAACAACGCTCTTCCACATTAGGAAGGGCGTTTTTTATGCGGGATCCCTAACAAGCCTTACGTCTTGCTGGGGACCCCGTATTTACACCGGCAAGCTCACGTCTTGCTGGGGACCCCGTATTTAAGATTCTTCGCTTGCGCTCTGAATGACAAAAGTAACTAATACCGTAAAACAGGCTATTATATAAGAAAGCCCCACATGTCATTCTGAGGACCGGAGGGACGAAGAATCTTAACCTTATGCGGCCGTCGGAACCGTAATATACCGCGGGGGGGGCGCCAGCGGGAGTCCCCTAATAGAGTTCAAGAAAAAACACCCCTTGAAGGGGCTGATGATTATTCGGTATCTCCGGAAAGCCGTGAAACTTAATCGGGTCAGGATTATCTGCGCTTAATCGAAATCCACAGGTATTTCGTTCTTCACGTAACGCTGGTTGGCAGAGGTCTTTTTGGGAGAATCGCCGTAATTCACGCGCCAGAAATACTTCCAGTTATTACTGATGCCCAATTGGCTGCATATCGACTGCACATCGGTCTGCAGCTCGGCGAGTATGCTCATAAATTCGTTATACGACGCTCTCGCCGCTCCCGACGTCTTCCAATTCTTTATCCTGGAATACTCGCTTTCCGTTTTGTTATACAGGTTCCAGATGTCTCCGCCGGTGGGATATTTCCTGTAACCTTCGCTAGATACCGGAGGAGGCGCGGGCTGCGTAGGATCTTCGGGGATTACCGGGTCGGGGTAAGGGGGAAGCGCCGCGTCCTGATCGAGTATGGATTTGACCTTGTCGAGCAAAGGCCTTGCCTTTTTGGTGGTAACTTCTATTTGCATCTTCTCCCAAAGTCCCAATGCGGATCTTAAGGAATAATTGCTGTAGGACGGCACCTTTATGTTGTACTTTGCTTCCAGCGCCGCCACGTCCGCTTCGTTTGATATATCATACCCGTATACTTCTTTTATTATCTGCACGCGCTTTTTCTGGTCCGTTACAACAAAGTTCCAGTTGAATAGCTTGCCGACCGTCGGGCCGTCCATAGAATACAGATTAATCTTGCTGGTGTCGGCGATAGCCGCATACGCCGCGAGCGCGGCTGTGCTGGCAAGGTCAACATTCGTCCTGAGGTTTCCGGTAAACGCCTCGAGTATATCGGGTATTTTTACAATAAGCCCCGAGTCTTTGAGCTTTTGCAGTATTGCGACCAGCATGTTCTTCTGGCGGTTAATGCGGTTAAGGTCTCCCGAATCCTCCATGTTTTTTCTCGCCCGCAGATAATCAAGCACCGCCTGCCCGTTCATGTACTGCATACCCGCCTTATATGAGCGGCCCTGCATTTTAAAATCTACGTCTACGTTGAAATCCAGCCCGCCTATTGCGTCCACGAGGCCTTTTACGGCTGCCATGTCAACAGCGTAGTAATACTCGACAGGTATGTTGCCTATCATCCACGACGCTGCTTCGCATACCTTTTTGCAGCCTCCCTCGGGGTTGTCCTTCCAGCCCCCGCCGCAGTCCATCGCAGCGTTAAGCTTGTATATTCCCTTGACGCCCGGGATTTGGGCGTACGTGTCGCGCGGCAGGGAAATAAGGTTTATACTGCCGGTCTGCTTGTTTATCGCGAGTACTATCATTACGTCCGAATGGAACGCCTGCTTGCCCCCCTGGCGGATCCATTCCTCCGTATCGCGGTCGGGGGAATAATCCACGCCTATAAGCAGTATATTGACCGTCTGCTCAAGTATGGTTGGGTCGCTCTTTGCAATCAGCTCGCCAAGCGGGTCAAGCGTAGGCGTCGGCGCGGCGGTTGCGGCAACGTCCGCAGGCTGCGAAGCGGCGGGCGATGGTAAATGCGATACCTGCTCGGCAACCGTTTTAAACCTGCTCATAGGGTCAATAAACATCGACGCCAAAAATACGCCTAAGCCCAGCGCCACGGCGCCCAATACGCTTGCCGCGGATACGATTATCTTTTTCTTTAAACTCCAGGGCTTTTTTAGCTTAAGCTTGAACTTGCCGCCGCCCGGCTCGGACGCCTGTGCTTTTTGCTGCGTTTCGTCCCCGGACGCGGCGTCATTTTCGCCGCTTGAAGAAACCTCGGGCCGGGAGGCCTCGTCCGCGGCAATAACAGCGCCCTTGATTTCGTCCTTAATATCTTTATCCCTGCCGAATTTTTTAAACCATTTTTTCATATGCTATACTCCCGGAATTTATGAATATAGTATATTACTTTAGACTGTAAAAATGAATAACAGACTACAAAATATAATAAAAATTTACAAAGAAATTACATGTGACATATAAAAAATAGTACGCAAAAAACGCCCCTCTGTAAGTAAGGGGCGCTAAGCTGTTTTTAATACGGGGTCCCCGACAAGACGTGAGGCTTGGCGGGGTGTAAATCAATTGAAGTCTACGGGTATTTCGTTTTTCACGTAATGCTGGTTGACCTTTGATTTGGTTGGGTGATCGCCGTAATCCACAACCCAATATGTGGACCACTTGGGCGAAGCTACCGAAAGCGCTGTGCAAAGAGACTGTACGTCGGATTGCAGCTGCGTTATAACAGCCTGAAAGTTTTTATCTGACGACTTGGTGGCGCCCGAAGTATTCCAGTTTACTATCTGCGAGTACCCGCTTTCCGCCCTGTTATAAAGCGCCCAAATGTCGCCGCCCGCGGGGTATTTTCTGTAGCCGTCGCTAGGCCCCGGAGCAGGCGCGGGCTGCGTCGGGTCTTCGGGAATTACCGGGTCGGGGTAAGGGGGAAGAGCCGCGTCGGCGTCGAGTATGGACTTGACCTTGTCGAGCAACGGCCTTGCCTTTTCACTCGTCACTTCAATCTGCATCTTTTCCCAAAGCCCGAGTGCGGACTTCATGGAATAATTCTTGTAAGACGGCACTTTTATGCCGTATTTCGCCTCCAGCGCCTTTACGTCTTCGCTGTTCGAAATATCGAAGCCGTACACGTCCTTGATTATCTGCGCGCGCTTATTTTGGTCGGTTATTACAAAGTTCCAGTTGAAAAGGCGATAGCAGTAAGGGCCGTCCATGGAGTAAAGCCTTATCTTGCCGGTATCGGCGGTGTACGCGTACGCCGCCAGCGCGCCCGTGCTCGCAAGATCGACGTTTGTCTGAAGGTTGCCGGTGAACGCGCCAAGTATATCGGGTATCTTGAATATCAGCCCCGTATCCTTGAGCTTTTGCAGTATCGCGATAAGCATATCCTTCTGGCGGTTGATGCGGTTAAGGTCTCCCGAATCATCCCCAAGGTCCTTGCGCACGCGAAGGTAATCGAGCACCGCCTGCCCGTTCATATGCTGCATGCCCGCTTTGTATGAGCGCCCCTGCATTTTAAAATCGACGTCTACATTAAAGTCCACGCCGCCGATTGCGTCGACAAGGCCCTTTACAGCCGACATATCCACCGCGTAATAGTACTCTATGGGTATGTTGCCTATCATCCACGAAGCCGCCTCGCAGACCTTTTTGCACCCTCCCTGCGGATTGTCCTTCCAGCCGCCGCCGCAATCCATCGCTGCGTTAAGCTTGTATATTCCCTCTACGCCGGGTATCTTTGCGTATGTGTCGCGTGGCAGTGAAATCAGGTTTACGCTGCCGGTCTCCTTGTTTATCGCAAGTATTATCATTACGTCCGAATGGAAATACTTCTTGCCTCTCCAGTCGTCGCGCTCGGGCGCGTAATCGACGCCTATAAGCAGTATATTCACCGTCTGCTCAAGTATCGTAAAATCACTTTTGCTTATAAGCTCGCCGTAAGGGTCGAGCGTCGGCGTCGGCGTCGCGGTACTATCCGGCTGTGAGGCGGAGGCGGAGGGAGCTTGAGTCACCTGCTTATCGACCGTCTCAAATCTGCCCATGGGGTCTATCAGTATGGACGCCAAAAACACTCCGACGCCCAGCAGCGCGGCGACCAGTACGCTTATTACGGTTACGATTATCTTTTTCTTTAAGCTCCACGGCTTCTTTTTATCCGCCGACATCCATTTCTTTGAACCTGACGGCTTATCATCGTTAGGCAGCGTGTCGTCCTTTGAAGCTTGCGCCGGACTTTCTTCAAGACCGCATTCGGTTTTATCCGAAGAATCTTCCTCCGGACCGCTTTTTACGGATGCGGCGTCGCCCTCAAGGCTGTCTTTTTCAGGCTTTTTAAACCACTTTTTCATTTACAATGCTGCTCCTGTTATATTGTATAGATCTTTATGTCCATTACGATTAGACTTGTAAACTCCGCGATTTGTTCCATCGCAATGAAATTTACGCCCCGTAAAGCTTTTGACTTTATGGGGCGTCGGTCAGATTGTCACAAACTGCATATTCAGATGTAAAGACGGCTACCTGAAATCTATGTAGACCTCGTTGCTGTACCACTTATCGCTCGGCTTTTCAAAATCCACATCCCAGAAGCTGCTCCATTTTGTGACCTTTGTAACGCCGAACATATCGTTAAGCGTCTGTATGTTTATTTTAAGCTGCTCGTTATTCGCGTGCAGCGCGGTCCAGTTTGCCTCCGAGGTATCGTCGAAGTTCCAGCCGGAAATCTGCGCATACAAGCTTTCCGAGCTTAAGTATATGTTCCACACCTCACCGTCGGCGGGGTATTTCCTGTAACCGTCGCTGGGCACGGGGGTAGGCGAAGGCAAAGTAGGATCGACCGGAACGTTGGGGTCCACGGGCGCCGGGGTAGGATACGGGGGAAGCTGCGCGTCGGTGTCGAGCAACGCCTTTACCTGATCGAGTATAGGCCTCGATTTTTCCAGTATCACGTCGGCTTCCATATGCTCGCCGAGCATTGCGCCAGAGTTGTAGGACAATTCGTTATATTGATGCACATCGAAAAGCTTTGCCATCTCTTCGCCGTATATCTGCTTAATAAGATTTACGCGAGCCTTCTGGTCGGTAAACACGAAATTCCAGCTGAGCACGTTTGCCGACCTGCCCGACATCGAATGCATTTTTATGTTCGCGCTGTCTATATTATACGCGTACGCCGCGAACCCGGCCGTCTGTGCGAGAGGCACGTTTGTTTTGACCTTGTCGCCAACCGCTTTGAATATGTCGGGTATGGTATTTATCAAGCCTGTGTTTTTAAGCTTATCGAATATGGCAAGCAGCATTTTACGCTGGCGCTGTACGCGATGGAGGTCTCCCGTCTGGCCTTTGGGTTCGAAAATATCCGTCGGCTTGCGCACGCGCAGGTAATCGAGCACCGCCTGCCCGTCCATATGCTGCATTCCCATCTCATAACGGCGGCCGACCATTTTGAACGATATATCGCAGTCATAATCCACGCCGCCGATAGCGTCAACAAGCTCCTTTACCGCCGTCATATCGACCGCATAATAATACTTGACGGGAATGCCGCCTAGCATATACGATGCGGCTTCGCACACCTTTTCAAACCCGGACGCATTGGGCCAGCTGCCTCCCAAGTCTATCGAAGCGTTAAGCTTATATATGCCTTTAAAGCCGGGTATGTGGGCGTAAGTGTCCCGCGGCAGCGATATAAGGTTGACTTCGTTCGTATTGGTGTTTATAGCAAGCACTATCATAACGTCCGAATGGTATGCCTGCTTGCCTCCCTGCTTGGCCCATTCTTCGGTATCGCGCTCCGGCGAATGGTCAACGCCTATCAGCATTACGTTGACTATGTCTTCGAGCATCGAAAAATCGCTCATGTTCAAAAGCTTTTCATACGGGCTCAATGTTGCCGTAGGGGTAGGAACGACCTTGCCGTCGGAAATCTGCGGCGTCGCCGCGTTTGACGGGGGAGGAGTGATCTGCTCTATGACGGATTCAAACCCGCCCAAAGGGTCCGCCAATATGGATATTATGTATACCCCGAGGCCTAATAGCGCCGCGCAAAGCACGCTTACGCAAGTTACGATGATTTTCTTCTTAACGCTCCAGGGCTTTTTTTTGTCAATAGTCATCCACTTTTTGGACTTGACCTCGTTCCCGCTGCTGCGAGGCCCGGAGGATGATGCATGTCCCCTTTCATCGGACCCCAAAAGGCCGTAAGGGTCGTTGTTTTTCCCGCCGGGCCTGTTGTATCTTTTGTCCATTGCCACACCCCTAAAAATAATACGCAGATTTATATCCTGTCTCTATATGATATAATATTAAAAGGATTACAGTATATAAGCATATTTTTCCTCAATTATAATTAGCATAACATAAACCTGCACGCAAGTAAAATTAAAAAAGTTTACAAAAGTATAATTAATAGTTAAGCGTATATTAATACGGAATCCACGGTAAACCGTCAGGCTTGGCGGGGTGTAAATACGGGGTCCCCGGCAAACCGTCAGGTTTGATGGGGTGTTTGCCATATTAATCCAGAGGCATTAAGTTGCCTTAAGTGCCTTTTGCGTGATATAATTTTAAAAACAAGTCTGTTACGCTGTCGGCATAGTTAAGGTGGTTCGGTGCTCCAAAATCCGGTATTGGGGCGAAGATTCGTCAAGCCGTTAAAGACAGTTGCTCTTAAGGCTTAACGAGCTTCAAATCATGGTTCAAAAAACGGGATTGCTTTTAGGGTGCTTATACGGGGTCCCCAAAAAGTCGTGAGGCTTTTTGGGGTGTGTATACGGGGTCCCCAGCAAGCCGTGAGGCTTGATGGGGTGGTAATTCCGAAAGCGTCTTAAGTTTTTTGACAATTGATAACCGGACAAAAAAATCAGTACGAGGGTTCCGATGGCAGTTTCCAGGAAAAGAAAAAAGATAAGCGCAACCAGAAGATTGATAATATTGATTGTAAAACGCCTGATGCTTGTTAAACGCCGCTCATGGATAATAATATTCAGCGCGGCGGCGATAGCCGCAGCAGCGATAATACTTGTTTCGGTACTGGGCCCGGCGCAGCCTGTGCGCCAGGCAAGCACGCTTGACATGCCTGCCCAAACGCTGGCGCCTACGCCGACTCCTACTCCCATACCCACTACTACGCCTACGCCCGACCTGACGCTTAAGCGCGGCGACGAGAACGAGCGCGTGCAGCAACTGCAGCAGCGCCTTATGGACCTTGGGTACTTCGACCAGGATGAAACGACGCAGCTCTTCGGCCCGTATACCGAGAGCGCCGTTAAGCTTTTCCAGCGCCAGCACGGGCTTGAGCAGACGGGCGTGGCGGATCAGGAGACTCTCAACTGGATAAACTCGGCCGACGCGAAAAAGTATACGCTTCTTGAAGGCACAAGAGGCGACGACGTAAACAATCTGCAAAGAAAGCTTATTGAATTAGGATACATAAAGAAAGAGACAGGCTACTACGGAACGGAGACCGTTGAAGCCATAAAGGCGTTCCAGAAGCGCAACGGGCTTGCGCAGGACGGCAAGGCAGGCGAGCATACGCTCGATGTGATATATTCGCCTGACGCTAAGCCAAGTCCGGAGAAAGTTCAGGAACAGCGCAGAAAAGCAAACATCAACGAAATGCTTGAGGCGGCTGAAAAGCAGCTTGGAGACCCATACGTTTCGGGAAAAGAAGGGCCGAATTCGTTTGACTGCTCGGGCCTCGTGCATTACTGCTTAAAGCAGGCGGGCTCCAACCGCGGCAGATATAACGCGCAAGGGTACGCGAACGTTACCGAGTGGAAGAAGATAGAATCGATGAGCGATCTCCAGAAAGGCGATTTGATGTTCTTCTGGAGCGATTCCAAGCACAAGATAGGGCATGTCGCAATATATATCGGAAAAGGCATGGTGATAGACGCGTCCTCGTCCAACGGAAAGGTAGTAAAGCGCTCCTGCACCACACCGTGGTTTAAGAAATACTTCAGATACGCGAGGCGCCTCTGGTAATGCGGTCAAAGCCGCCATTACCCTAAGCAAAACAATATATTACAAAGCGGAACCGAATATTACAATAATATAATTAATAGTTACAATAAAATATATCAGAGCGGGTGGTTTATTGTATACCCTGTATGAATCGGCGTCAAAAGTTGCCGGTATTTACGAAAAAGCGTGCCAGGTAAGCTGCCGCGTAATAGATACGTCTCAGCCCGACGGCCTGCTTAAAAGACAGCAGGACAGCTTTTGCAGCATATGCGCTAATGAGCAGGTTAAAAGAAACAGGGAGTTAAAGTGCGAGAACGTCCACCGGGACGGATTGTTTCAGGCGGAAAAGTGGGGCGGCAAATATGAGTACCTTTGTCCCGCGGGGCTCGCGTTTGTCTGCGCGCCGCTTGAAGACGCAGATCTGCTCTATGGGCTCCTTGCCGGGCCTTTTTTGATGGTCGATTTAAACGACTTTCTGGAGGAGGATCTTGAAAGGTTCTTTGCCGGGGAGACTCCGAAGAAGCTTTTGGCACAGGCAGGGGCGCTGCCTTACTTCTGCAGCGGAAGGGTTTCGTATCTTGCGGACATGCTGTCGATACTGGCCTCTTATGCCGCCCAGAAAGACAATATGCGGCTCCGCCTGATAGAGCAGGTTGCCAGAAGCCAGAACGAAGCGTTCTATTCCGCAGGGGATATAGAGTATAAGCCGGATTCCTACCCTATAGGCCAGGAAAAGCTGCTGCAGGGTTATATCGCGCAGGGCAACAAAGCGGCTTCACAGCAGGTACTCAACGAGATACTGGGCCATATATTCTTCACCGCGGGGGGCAGCTTTGATTATATAAAAGCAAGGATAATAGAGCTGGTCGTGATACTTTCGAGAGCCGCGATAGAGGGCGGGGCGGACGTCTCCGAGATATTCGGGCTCAACAGCGATTATATACGTCGCGTGCAGGATTTTAGGTCGCTCGACGAACTGAACCGTTGGCTTGCTAAGGTGCTTAACCGGTTCACGAACAGCGTATTCGACTTTTCAAAGACAAAACACTCGGACCTTATAAAGAAGGTAGTTGCATATATACGCGGCAACTATATGAACAAGATTTCGCTTAACGATATATCCGCCCATGCGGGGGTGAGCGTTTCTTATCTTAGCAAGGTGTTTAAAGACGAGATGAACTGCAACATAAGCGCCTATATAAACCAGGTGCGCGTAGAAAACGCGAAGCTGTTCCTGCTGTCTCCGGGTATACCTTTGGCGGAAGTCGCTTATCTTTCGGGGTTTGAGGATCAGAGCTATTTTTCGAACGTGTTCAAAAAGGTTACGGGTATGACTCCCGGCAGATACCGCGCAAAAAAGGGCATCGCATAACTTGGGATTCAAAATTATCAATAATGAGAAACTACTTGGGAGGGAAGCAAATGAGCGTATTAACAGAGATAAGCACGTTTTTGCAGCAGGGCAAGGCCGCTGTGGTGAAAGAGCTTGTGGCAAAGGCGCTGCAGGAAGGGCTGACGGCGCAGGAGATACTCAGCGACGGGCTGCTGGCCGGAATGGGCGTAATAGGGGCTAAGTTTAAGAACAACGAAGTGTACGTCCCTGAAGTGCTGATAGCGGCGCGCGCGATGAACGCGGGCATGGAGGTATTAAAGCCCGTGCTCGTATCTTCCGACACGGCGTCTAAAGGCAAGGTGATACTCGGTACGGTAAAGGGAGACCTGCACGATATAGGCAAAAACCTCGTAAAGATAATGCTTGAGGGCAAAGGCCTGCAGGTAATAGACCTTGGCACCGACGTTGCGCCGCAGGCGTTTGTGGACGCGGCAATAAAGGAGAACGCTAATATCATAGCCTGCTCGGCGCTGCTTACGACGACAATGATAGTGATGAAGGACGTCGTCAAAGAAGCGGAGGTAAGGGGCATAAAGGGAAAAGTAAAGATAATGGTAGGCGGCGCGCCCGTAACGCAGAACTACTGCGATACGATTGGAGCGGACTACTATACATCCGATGCGGCCTCCGCAGCAGACGTGGCGTATAACATCTGCCAGGGCTGAAAAAGGAAACGGAAAGGGAGGCGCAGCCTCCTTTTCTGAGTATAAACACCAATTTGTCATTCCGAGCTTGCGACCGAAGGGACGGGAATCCCATGGGAAATGCTTTAAAATAAGGGGATTCTTCAGTCGTTACACTCCTTCAAGCAAAGCTGACGGAATGACAGCGCTGAAAGGAGGCACAGCCTCCTTTTAAAATCAGGGCTTCCAAAAAAGCCGGAGAAGTTTTGGGAGCCATAAAAGGGTTATAAGGTAAGGATAGGTATGAAAAGATTGAAGCTGCTTGCCTGCAAAGCGATATACCGCGAGATGAGCCTGCTTTCTTCTTTATGCGGCAACTTTGTGGATGCGACGTACCTGCGGCAGGGGCTGCACGACACGCCGGCGCTGCTTCAAAAGGCGCTGCAGCAGGAGATAGACGGCATTGACTCCGGAGAGGACATGCATTCGTATAATCCGCGCTTCGGGAAGGATTTCGATGCGATAGTCTTAGGGTACGGTTTGTGCTCCAACGGCATAGCGGGCCTTTCGTCGCGCAAATATACCATAGTGGCGCCTAAAACGGACGACTGCATCGGGCTGCTGCTCGGCTCGTACGCAAGATACAGGGAGTATTTTGATAAGCACGGTGGCACATACTGGTACACGCCGTCGTGGATAGAGAACGCGTACACGCCCTCTGAGGAGATGGAAAAGGCGCTGCTCGCCGAATATACGGAGAAGTACGGCGAAGAAAACGCCAGGTACCTTGTCGAAAACGAACTCGCGCTAAAAAATTACAGCAGGGCGGCTTATATAGCGTGGGACGAGTTGCCGTTCCCCGAACACGAGGAGTACACGCGCCGCGCAGCCGAGCATTACGGCTGGGAGTATGACAAAGTAGCGGGAGGAAAAGCGCTGCTTGAAGACCTGCTTAAAGGGAACTGGGACGAAAGATTTCTCGTGGTTGAGCCCGGCAAGCGCATAGAAGCGGACTACGAGGGAGGAGTTATAAAGGCCGTCTGAAAGCCTTTTTTAGGATTCTGTATGGAAGATAAGATATATCCGTGCACGGGAGCGTGCCTGTTCGGCAAATGCAAGAACAAGACATGTGTGCGCCACTTGCTAAAGCAGCGTGACGCCGTGCGGCTTGATGCGGAAATGAACATACTGACCGCGGGCAGGCTTCCCGATTTAAAGAGCGATAAAACAGGATACGGCGCTGCCGTCGATATAGGCACGACTACGGTAGTCGCGTACCTTTACGACTGCGGAAAGGCAATACAGCTGGGCGCTGCCAGCCGCATAAACTCGCAGGCTTCGTTGGGCGTAGACGTTATTTCGCGCATAAAATACTGCTCCGACTTCGAAAACGGGCTGCAGACGCTTAACAGCGCGATTATAAGCGACATAAACTCGCTGCTTGAAGAGCTTGCGAAATCACAGGGTATAAGCGCGGACGATGTAAGGCATATCGTCGTAACGGGCAACACTACAATGCTCCACCTGTTTGCGGGTATTTCACCCGTTTCCATGGGCGTGCTGCCCTTCAAGCCCGAGTCGCTGTTCGGAGAGTATTATGATTCCGGGAAGCTCGGGCTTTCCGCAAAACACGCAAACGTCTATCTGATGCCATGCATATCCGCGTTCGTGGGCGGCGACATAACGGCCGCTATACTTGCCAGCGGGCTTTATAAAGAAAAGCAGCTTTGCGCGCTGCTAGATATAGGTACTAACGGGGAGGTCGCGCTGGGAAACAGCGATTTTCTGTACGTTACATCGACGGCTGCGGGTCCAGCGTTTGAGGGCGCGCAGATAAGCCGCGGCATGGCGGGCGTGCCGGGCGCGATAAATAGGGTGTATCCATACAACGGAGCAATCGAAATCACGACGATAGGGGACAGGCCCGCGCAGGGAGTATGCGGCTCGGGGCTATTAGACGCGGCGGCGCTGATGGTCAGCTCCGGGTTGGTGGACGAAACGGGCAGGATTGCAGACAAAAGCGAAGCTATGAGCCGCTATATCGTCGAATCGGACGGACAGCCGGGCATAGAGATAAGCCCGGGCATTGTCATTACGCAGAAGGATATACGCGAGATACAGACCGCAAAGGCTGCGATAGCCGCGGGGCTGGAAGCGCTGCTGCACCACGCGGGCAAGGCTATAGAGGATGTAAGCAAAATATACCTTGCGGGCGGCTTTGGCAATTTCATGGACCCGAACAGCGCTATTAAGGTAGGGCTGCTGCCCAGTCAGGCCGCAGGCAGCATTGGGGCCATAGGAAACGCCGCGGGCACCGGCGCGATAATGGCGCTTCTTCGAGACGAATATAAACAAACATGCGAAGAGATAGCAAAGACCGGGCGGCATGTCGAGCTCGGCAGCAACCCGGTCTTTTTTGAACGTTATATTGAAAACATGTACTTTAAGAGCTAAAGCCCGTTACGGCGACGGCGGCTGCGGGCCAACGTTAAGCGTAATAGCAGTGCCCGCGGGCACGGTCGTTCCCGCTACAATAGACTGAGAAACGACAATGCCTACTTTGCTTGCATCATATGTGCTGTCGTCAACGAACGTTATTGTTAAACTCTGAACATATTCCGGATTTAAACGAATATCATCCTTTTTTGAGCCAAGAAAATTGGGTACGGTAACCGTGGACACAGGCACGAATTTGAGCGTTACGGACGTTCCGTCCGAGACCTCCGCGCCCGCCGGTATGCTCTGGTACCACACTTCGCCGGGCAGCCTTCCCGCGCATGCTTCCGGAACCAACACTGGAACGATACCTGCCGCGTCGCACATCGCTATAGCCTCTTCGCGGGTTATCGCCGTATCGTAACCCCTTGTCGCGGATACGGTGTCGTCCACGAAATCGGGCATGTATATTATCTTGCCGAGCGAGACGGTGATGTTTATGGTCTTCTTGACGCCTATCATGGTGTTCGCTACGTCCTGGTAAATTATAGTGCCCTTCGGGGAGCTGCTTTGCGTCTCCGTGACCTTTATTGTTATATTGGCGCCCTTGGTGTTAAGGTCGTTCGCCCAGCTTTCTATCGCGTCCCTCGTCTGGCCGACGAATGAAGCCAGCTGTATCTTATTGCCCAGAGAATAATTGAGCTCTATGTAATCGCCTTCCTCATACACCGTGCCCGCTTCTATGCTCTGGGAGAGGAACACGCCCGCTTTGGAATTGGAGTACTTCTCGTTTATCGTAACGGGTATGCCCAGCGTCGACGCAACGGCCGCGGCCTGGTCTTTCGAATAGTCCGAGAAATCGGGTATCGTTATTTTCTTGCCCTTGGAGACGACGAGCTTTATCTCCGTACCTTTTGCCACCTTTTCCTGCGACTTGACGCTTTGGGATATTACCGTTCCCTTGGGCACATAGTCGTCGTATTGCTCTTCAACGATAAGCGTTATTCCGTTCTGGCTGGCAAATATGTAGCTTTCCGATATGGACATGGCCTTGAAATCGGGCACTGTTACCTGCACCATGCTCTCGTCTTCAGAGCCTTTCGACACTATGACGTACAACGGGGTATCGCGCCTTATTTTGTCGCCCGCGACTTTGTCGTCGTTTATCTCGTACCTTATAACGTGGTTTGCGGGAACGGTATCGTTGTACTCCGACGTGATGCGCACCTTGGACATGAAATTCTTATCCGCCCATGCCTGCACCTCGTCCATAGTCATCGACATGATATCGGGCAGCTCGACCAAAACCGACAGGTCGTGCCCCTTGGATACTGTAAGCGTCAAAAACTCGCCCTTCTTTATTGTCTTGTCGGGCTCGACGCTCTGCGCAATTATCTTGCTTGCTTCAAACTCGTCGTTGAACTCCTCCTCAACGTTGAGCAGCACGCCGTTCTGGTTGGCCCACAGCTCCGCGTCGGAAAGCGACATGCCTTTAAAGTCGATTACTTTTATTCCGCCGCCCAACACAAGCAAGAGTATAACTATCAGGGCTACGACCACCGCGCTTCCCGCTATTATCGGTATAAGCAGCTGCGGCCTTCTCGAAGGCGGCGGCCCGCCTGTTAACTCGGGCTTTTTGAACCCGCTTTTTTCTTCGAATTTATAGCCGAGATCGACGTCCTTAACGACTATCTCGCTCGGGGGCTGTTTATATTCGCCCATGTTTTTGCCATAATTGCTTAAAAAGCCGTTGTTATCGCTCATCAATTGGCCTCTCTTAATTTGTTATATCGCGTTTCCTGAAAGTAAGTATCGATACAATGACGCATATTGCCGACAGCGCCAGCAGCAGTATTATACCATATGTCACGCTCAAGGGCACGCCCCTTAAAATGAGCTGCATCGCGTTTGTGGGCTCTATATACGTGTTGAAAT
Organism: Burkholderiales bacterium; assembly: GCA_050260375.1. GTDB lineage: Bacteria > Bacillota > Clostridia > Christensenellales > SZUA-584 > DTFZ01. Next base: position 100,544 of record JBLNCA010000037.1, read on the forward strand.
TCGTATACGAAGTGCTGTACGGCATGAAGAACGCCGAGAGCTGCACATAGGGTATAGGCGTATACGCTATCCACTCCACTACGCGGGTAGATGTCAGCGCGTCCATCAGCAGGTAGCATCCTATAAAGCATATTACCGGTATCGATATGGAGACGGCTATGTTCTTGACAAGCATCGACAGCATGAACGCCACGCTGTATGCGAAAATCACCGACACCGAGCATGCAAGAAGCTCGGGTATATATACGCCGAAGAAGCCTACTCCGCCCGCTACCGAATAGTTCGGGAAAGCAAAGTCGGAAAATCCGAAGCATATGCCGTTTGTAACGACGTTGAGTATCGAACCGACGAAGTATATGCCAAGCGAGAGCACAAGCGCCGCAATAAACTTGGACATGAGTATCTTTGTGCGCGTCTTGGGGCGTATGAGCAGCAGCCTTATCGTTCCGAGCTGGAACTCGCTTCCCATTATCCAGCCGCCTACCAGCACCGCGAACAGCGCCACTATTATCGAGTAATCGAGGAACTTTACAGTTGCCATGCGAGCGCCGTCCGGAACATATTTCATATCCGGCTTGTCGGCATCAAGGCTGTTTCGCGCCACAAGCTCGATATTCTGACACTCCAGCTTCTTGGCGTTCATTTCCGCCTGATATCTGTGATACGTCTCGTACTGATCTTTTAAATACTGGTAATCGGGCTTGTTGAAGTCCTCTTCGGAGACGATTTCAAAGTTGAGCAGAAACGCCTGCGCTTGCTGTATATCGTTTATTGCCGAGTTCTGCCACATATCCGTATTTGGTATTATATTCTTCTCAAGCCTGTATTGCAGCAAGGGTATAGCGCTTTCCCTTATGCGCTTTATTTCGTTGTTAAGCATTTCTATCTGCTTGCTTAATGATTCTTCCTGCTCGGGATGTTCTATTATATCCTGCTCGAATATCGCTATCTGATCCTCGTTGTTTTTGATGTATTCTTCCTGCTGCAGTATGCTGAGTTCGATATAAAGCGGGAAGTCGTCGTTGTCAATCATCTGGTATACTTTGCCGAGATATTCGTCCGCCTTATCTATCGCGGCAAGCCTTTCTTCAGAAGATATGTCTACGTATTTCTTTTTGAAGTTTTCCTCCGTGTCATAGTATGTGCCGAACATCTGGGAGACTTCAAGCAGCGCGGCTATGTCCTGTTCGCTGTTCTCGTACAAAAACTTATCGTTAAGCATCGTTATGCCGCTCCATTGGAAGTCCATGCGGTAATCCTCGTATGTAGTAACCTTTACCGCGAAATGCATATAGAAGTCTTCCTGCGCATCCATTAGCTTAAGCGCCAGACCAGAGGAAGCGCTTTGCTGGAACGTCATCGAGCCCTTTTCTATCATCTGCCGCTGCTGCTGTATATTCTTCAGCGCCCAGTACGACGGGTTGTCGGGAGTTATTTCGACGCCGTCGACTATTATCGGCTCCTCGCCGGGATAAGCTCCCTTATACGCAACGTCTCTAGCCATGGCGCTGCTCGAATAAATTATCGGCCCGCCCGGATAAGCCCGCTCGGACGGGGGAGGTATAAGCGCGGTTACCACCGGTATGGCAACAGAAGCGGCAAGCACGAGTATGCCTATTATAAGGAGGAATTTAGACCTTAATATATTTACAATTTCCAATTTTACCTGTCTTAAAAAACTCATCGTTATAGTCCTTTCTGCTAATGCAAAGCCCATCAGCGGATCTGCGTCTTTGTGCCTGTCGTCATCGATATGAAGTCCTGCTCGAGCGTCCTTTGCGCCTGGTTGACAGCATATATGTCTATATTCATATCAACAAGCGATTTTACCAGCCCGGGAACAAGCTCCCGCTTCATTATCACGGTAACATTGCCGTTTTCCCTGTCAACGTTGGCGTTGAGGCCTTTGAAATATTCAAACGTTTTATCGCTGTCGCTGGTTATGAACGTATACTTATATATGCCTTCGACGTTGTTCTCAATCTGGCTTATTGTTTTTTCGCCTATCATGACTCCGTTGTCGATTATGTATATCCTGTCGCACATCAGCTCCATCTCTGAGAGCAAATGGCTTGAAATGAATACGCCGACCGACGCGTTTTTTGCAAGGTATTTTAACAGATCGCGAAGCTCCTTTATGCCTATCGGGTCAAGGCCGTTGGTAGGCTCGTCGAGTACAAGTAGGCGCGGAGTATGGAGCAGCGCCTGAGCTATGCCTATCCTCTGGCGCATACCCAGCGAATATGATTTTACTTTGTCGTTTATTCGCTGCGACATTTTGACGAGCTCTACGACCTCGTCAATGGTCTCTTTTTTTGCGCGGCTGTACATTGACGCGTAGTATTCGAGGTTCTGCCTGCCCGTCATTCTCTTGTAGAGATCCGGGTTTTCGATGATGCCGCCGACGTACTGCATCGCGTTTTCAAAGTCGGTTACAATGTCGTGCCCGCAAATGGTTATACTGCCTGCAGTTATCGTAAACAAGCCCATTATCATCTTGATAGTCGTTGTCTTCCCTGCGCCGTTCGGGCCAAGAAAACCGACGATCTCGCCTGGATTCACCGTAAGGGATATATTATCCAGTATCTTTTTCTTCTTGATGATCTTTGTAAGACCTTCGATTTTTAACAGTTCCAATGTCGCATCCTTTCCCACAAAATGTGAAGCTTATTTATCTATGGCAGATATTATTGACTCATTAACTTTAGACGAGGCAGCTGTGATAAAAGTTCCCATACTCAATGAAAATATAAGAAAATTTATATCAAGGAATATATATGCGTAATTGTTGCGAAATAATAAAAACTGTTATACAATGGAAACAACAAATACTTAAAGTTCCATTTTGTAAATGCTCCATAATCTTTCATCCGCCAATAAAAACGTGCGCAAATTAACAGGATTATTAAAGATTATTTGTTGCAGATATATACCAATGGGGGGGATATGGGCATGCAATATCCGCAAAAGCATAATGAAGAAAAAGAACCGTTCTTAAAGCGGCATGAAACCATTTTCAACGCTGTCCCGATAACTATAGTACTCGTCGATACGAACATGCACCCGCTGTTTATAAACAAGCGGGGCGTCGAGCTTTTCGGCCTCAATGAAATCGGAATTGAAGATATCCATGCTGTTGCCCTGAAAATATTGATGCAGGACGGCACGCCCTTTGCGCCTGAAGATATGCCAGTAAGCCGCTCTCTGCACAACGGTGAAATAGTGCGCCATAATGAGGTGCTGATAGAAAACATGCATGGCGCTCAAATTCCTGTGTTTTTTCTCTCAACTCCCATTCGCGATTCTGCAGGCGAAATAACCTCCGCATTCATAGTAATGGAAAACATGACTGAGCGAAAACAGACAATAGAAATCTTCAATTTTCAAAAGCGCCTTCTCTCCAACGTTACGGACGCCATAGCCGCGTATGACAAAGATAAAAAGATCATCTATTGGAATGAAACGGCACAGAAGATATACGGCTGGAGCGGGCAGGAAATACTCGGCAGGCCGGCCGACGAGATGTTCTGCATCGGTAAGGCGGAATCTTTACGGCATAATGCGGTAAAAGACGCGCTGCTTGAACGCAGCTGCTCGGGAGAGATATCCATCTGCCATAAAAACGGCAGGCTGATTCATACCGAAGTGCATACGAAGGTATTTACCGGCGAAGACGGTGCGTTTAACGGTGCGGTTGCCGTCTTCCGCGATATTACGCAAAGGAAGCGCCACGAAAAAATATTAGGCAGGCAGAAGAATCTGCTGCAGATGGTAAACGCTATATATGAAAAGGCGTTTTATTGTGATACTATGGAGGAATTGGCGCTTGCAGTGCTTCGGATCATCGAGTCGGCGACGAAGAGCGATATAAGCATAGTGGGGGAAGTAGGTTACGACGGGCTGTTCCATATCGTTGCGGTCAGCCAACGCGGAACGGAAAGCCGCAGCCGGCGCGATAAGCACTTACACGATACAGCCTGCGAAAACGGGATACGCGGTTTATTCGAAGCCGTTATCCGCAGCGGGCAAACGTTAGCAATAAACGACATTAAGACGTCAGGCAAAGAAAGGCTACCCGACCATCCGGAGATAACGTCGTTTTTAGGCGCGCCTTTCATGCAGAACGGCAAGGTGACGGGCATAGTTGCGGTAGCCAACCGTGAAGGCGGATACAGGCAGGAAGAAGAAGAGATGCTTGAGGCGCTGACGCCGTCCGTTATGGAAGTGCTGCTTAGAAAACGCGCGGAGGAGGCGCTGAAGAAGAGCGACGAACGGCTGAAGTTCCTGTTAAAGCTCAGCGACTCAATAAGGCCGCTTACCGACCCCGCCGCGATAGAATACACAGCTTCCGGGCTGATTGCAAAGCATTTAAGTGCTAAAGCGGCATTTATAAAATGCCGTGAACCTGAAAAACTCGGCGAAACAAGTTTTTTTGGCGGGCAAATTAATGAGCCTTCATGCGAGCATTACATATACGATATCTACCCGACGGCCTTAAAGTTACTGGGCTCGGGAGAGCCGCTAATTGTGCAGGACTATAATAACAACAGACTGCTTCCCGCCGGAGAATGCAAAAGAGCGCTTGAGCATGGAATTGTTTCAAGCGTCTCGTTTCCTTTGTTTGAAAAGGGAAGCCTTATCGCCTGCCTTTGCGTATTCGATTCGACGCCCCGTGATTGGACGCCGCTGGAAGTTTCGCTGGTAAAGGAGACGGCAGAGCGCACATGGGCGGCGGTGCAGCGCGCGTTTACCGAGGAGAGGCTGAGAAAACGGGAGGAGCAGCTGCGCGCATTGGTTACGGCCAGTTCCGAAGAGCTTTTCCGCATGAGCCCTGACTGCAGCGCCATTACTCAGCTTCACGGGCAGGGAAGCATTGAAAAGCTGAATAATACATGGCTCGAAAAGTATATACCGCCGGAAGACAGGCAGCAGATAGTCAAGATAATAGAGGATGCAAAGCGCAACAAGAGCATCGTCGAGCTTGAGCACAGAATAAATGCCTCAAACGGCGAAATCGGCTGGGCGTACACAAGGGCGGTGCCGTTACTTGATAAAGCGGGCAATATCATCGAGTGGATCGGGTCTACAACCGATGTGACGGGCAGGAAAAAAGCATACGAGCAGCTTCAAAAGAACAAGATGCGCAACGAACTGCTGGCAAGCATCACGTCCCGCCTGCTGCTCAGCGAAAACCCCTGCCAGATAATATACGACCTTTGTACGATGGCAATGAAGCATATAGATTGCGACGTGTTCTTCAATTATATCGTCGATAAAGAAAGAGGATGCCTGCACTTAAACGCCGTGACAGGCATACCCGAAGAAGACGTGGGCAAATTCGAGTGGCTTGATTTTGGCGCCGCGGTATGCGGGTGCGTGGCGCAGGAGGGAGAACGCATAGTAGCCGAATGCATTACCGAAAAGCCTGATGTAAGGACGGTGGATATAGCCAAGCTGGGCATAACGGCGTACGCATGCCATCCGCTTAAAGCGGACAACTCTGTAATAGGCACGCTCGCGTTCGGAAGCAGGCTCAAAAAAACGTTTACCGATTACGATCTTGCCTTTATGAGCACCGTTGCGGATTATATAGCGATAGCGTTGGGCCGCCTGTTCACGAACGACAGATTGAAAAAAAGTGAAAGACAGGCTTATGAGCTCGTGGAACAGCTCAAAGAGGAAGACAAGAACAAGAACGAATTCTTAAGCATACTGTCCCACGAGCTGCGCAACCCGCTTGCCACGATAACAGCCGGCATATCGTTTCTCGACGCGGTAAAGAACAAAAAGCAGGAAAGGCAGGCAAAGGAGATAATCAAGAGGCAGTCCGAGCAGCTTTGCAAGCTTGTGGACGATCTGCTCGATATAACGCGTATTACCCAGAACAAGATAAGGCTGAAAAAGAGCCGCATAGACCTTAATAAGCTGGCGGCGCTGGCGGCAGAGGATATGCGTATGCAGTTTGAGCGCAAAGGCATACGGCTGGAAACGGACATTCCGTCGGGACGTTTTTACCTGGAAGCCGACCCGGTGCGCATTTCGCAGACGATAGGCAATCTTCTTAACAATGCGCTTAAGTTTACCGAAAGCGGCGGTCACGTAATAATAAAGGTATATAAGGACAAAAAACATGCGGTGATAAGCGTAAAGGACAGCGGTATCGGCATAAACGAGGAAATGCTCGACAGGATATTTCAGCCTTTTGTACAGGCGGACGAATCGCTCGAGCGCAGCGGAGGCGGCTTAGGCATGGGCCTTGGCATAGCGAAAGGCATATGCGAGCTTCACGGCGGAACAATAAGCGCAAAGAGCGACGGGCTCGGAAAGGGCTCGACGTTTGAGATACGTCTGCCCGCAGCCGCGCAGGGAAAGCAAACAGAGGGGGCCGTACCCAATAACAATTCGAGCCGCCGCCTGCGGGTTTTGCTTATCGAAGACAACAGGGATTTTGCGGAGCTTCTCGGTTCGATGTTCAGGCAGATAGGCCACGAAGCGGATATCGCCAAAAACGGCCCGGAGGGAATAGGCAAGGCAAAAGCAATCCGCCCCGATATAATATTCTGTGATATCGGCCTGCCCGATATGAACGGATACGAGGTTGCGCGGCTTTTAAAGGAAGACGCCGAAACTAAAGGTATATATCTCGTCGCGCTTACGGGCTACGCCGGGCAGCAGGATATCGAACATGCCGCAAGCTCTGGATTTGACAAGCATATAGCCAAGCCTGTCAGCATTGAAACGATTCAGAAGGTGCTGAACCAATTGAGTTGAAACCGGCACGATAATGTATTAAACTGTTTATGGCGGTAAGTAATATCTGTTTTTTGGGGACATATGGATATCAGACCTTTCATTCCTATAATCGTGCCCATATTCATAGTGCAAGTCTGCATACAGGCTTATTATATTTCGCATTGCTGGAAAAACGACGCGCTTACACAAAGGCGCAAAGCGCTGTATATTGTGCTTATCGCGCTGTTCAACTTGCCAGCGGCCGCGGCTTATATGTTCTTCAGCGGGAGGAAGCAGGCCGTACACAAGAGCCCCGATATAAGCGGCATGCATACGGACAGCGGCATAGAGCAGGGCATATTCGTGCTTTTCGTGATAGCGTATGAAGTGCTTGCATTAAACATATCAATGAACGGCAAAAGCGAACACCTGGGGCTTATAATCATACTTCTCGCCGCTGCGTTTGTCATAGCAATACTGAACGGACTGTTTGTAAAGCCAAGGCATAAGCTGCTGTATTTCGCTATGCCGGCGGCGCAGCTCTTGCTTACGCTTACGGTCAACTACCTTGATTTTACGGCGAGCTCGCAGTTTATCGTTCTTGTAACGGTTGCGAGCGTTATCAATTCGCTCACTTTAAAGGAGTCAAAAGTTTATGCCGCTGCGGCGTTTTTGCTGTATGCCGGGTCGATTATAGTAAAGCTCTCAAAGATGGGCGTAAGTCCGGACGCCAACATGTTTTTCGGCAGTATGTATGTCAATTCGATAATATTCATACTGGTGTTTATCGCGTTTTATACAATGAAAAAGCAGTTTCTGCTAAACAGCCTGCTTCAGCAGGCGCTCGCCCAGAACGAAGAAAAGTCATTAAAGCTTGAAGAAATGGGCGCTATAGCCGAGCGCAACAGGATAGCGGCAGAGATACACGATAACGTGGGGCACAAACTCACCGCGGCCATTATATCCGTGGAGGCGGGGGAGAAGCTGATGGAAAGCGACAGGCGCGAAGCGCAGAAAAAGCTCGCGCTTGCGAGGCAGCAGATAAAAGACGGGCTGCAGAGCATACGGCTTTCAGTGAAGGCGATAAAGCAGGGGGAAGAAAAGGATTTTGTTAAGAATTTAAAGGAACTTTTAGAGCAGATACAACGCGATACGCCTTTAAGCATTGATTTGGTATGCGAAAGCGATATAGACCTGCTGCCCATACAGCAAAACGTGCTGCTGCGGGCAATAGTCGAGTGCGCTACCAACAGCATAAAACACGGCAAAAGCACGCATGCCGATATACTCGTTCAGCAGTCCGGCGATACCGTAACGATGACTTTCAGCGACAACGGCTCGGGATCAAAGAACGCAGCTTATGGCTTCGGGCTCAACAACATGCTCGAGCGGGTTAAAAGCATAGGCGGCACGCTGCATACCGAAAGCGAACCGGGCGAGGGGTTTACGGTATCGATATCGATACCGGCGGGAAAGGCGGTTAAAGCATGATAAGAGTACTGATAGCCGACGACCAGAAGATACTGCGCGAAGGCCTGCGCGCGCTGCTCGGTATGAAGGAAGACATAAGCGTCGTGGGCGAGGCGGGAGACGGCAGGGAGGCATGCGAGCTTGCGCGGCAGACAAAGCCCGACGTCGTGCTGATGGATATCAGGATGCCACAGATGGACGGAGTGGAGGCCGCAAAGATAATAAAAAGCGAGCTCCCCAAAACGGCGGTGATAATGCTGACGACTTTTGACGACGACGAATACGTAATAAAGGCTATGACGTACGGTGCTTCAGGATATCTTCTAAAGGATATCGACAGCGACAAGCTCATAGAGGCCGTGCGCGACGGAGTAAACGGCAGCATAATACTTCCCGGCAGGATAGCCGCCAAGATAACGTCGCGGCTTTCGGGCTCCGGCAGCGCGTCGTATGACTTTTCCGAGAGGGAAAAGGAGATAATCCGCCTGCTGACAGCGGGGAAGAGCAACGCCGAGATTGCAAAGGAGCTGTATCTTTCGACAGGCACCGTTAAAAACTACGTCAGCCAGATATATTTAAAGCTGGGCGTCAAAGACCGCGCCAACGCTGTAATCGCACTGAAAAACGCAGGGTTTTAAAGAACACACTTCAGCTGCTGTGCCCGCATAGCTTTTTTTATTTCAAGCTATCAATATAATATTACCCGAAATATGACCGCGGTAACTTATCATATGACTCCTCAGGCAGGTAAAATCAGGCTGTAAAGAGGAGGTTTTATTATGAACGGATTTGAATTTTCCACGGACTTATTGCTTATGCTGCTGCCTGTAATTGCGCTGCAGCTCGGGCTGTTTGTGTACAGCGCGGTAAAGATATTTACTGAAGGCGTACGTAACCTCAACAGATGGGGCTGGTTCTTTATATGCCTTCTGTTTAACCTGCTCGGCCCGATAATTTTCCTGATAGCCGGAAGAAAGAAGGATGCGTAGATGATAAAAGTAAAAGGCCTTAATAAATACTTTAAGTCGTTCCACGCATTGAAAGGAATAGACCTGCATGTGGAAAAGGGAGAGATATACGGGTTTATAGGGCACAATGGGGCGGGAAAGTCCACGACGATTAATATACTCGCGGGACTCTCGCGGCCTAGCTCGGGGCAATGCATTGTAAACGGCATGGATGTACAAAGCGCGCGTTCGGGCGAGCTTGGCATAGGGTACCTTCCCGAAGAGCCGAAATTCTATCCGTGGCTTACCGCGTATGAGACGCTTGAATACCTTGGCAGCGGCAAGGGCAGGAGAGTATCGAAGCAGCAAATATACGGCATGCTTGAATGGGCGGGGCTGAAGGATTCCGCGTCGAGGCGAGTGGGCGGGTTCTCGCGGGGCATGCGCCAGAGGCTGGGCATAGCCGCCGCGCTTATACGCGACCCAGAGCTGCTGCTCTTTGACGAGCCGTCGTCCGCGCTCGACCCGGAAGGCAGGATGGATGTTTTAAACCTTATCAAGGACCTGAAGGGCAGGGGGAAGACCGTGTTTTTCTCGACGCACATACTGGACGACGTCGAACGGGTATGCGACAGGGTGGGCATACTGGCGGACGGCAAACTCGTGCTTGAAAAGCCGCTGGAAACGCTGCTCAGCGAGAACATATCGCCCGTATACGATATCGAGCTTAAACAGGCGGACGAAACGCTTGCGTCGCGCCTTGAAAGCATTAAGGGTGTAATAAGCGTCTCCCCAACGGGCAATAAGCTCGCGGTGACGGTTGCTGACCCTTACGATTCAAAAGCGCTGCTTGAGTTTTTATCGCGGCAAAGCGTGCCGATAACATCGTTCGCGCTGCGGAAAAACAGCCTGGAAGATATATTCATAAGCGAGGTCAGCCAAAATGGATACGATGCTAAGCATTAAAAAAGAGATAAAATACGGAGTGAGGGGCAGCAGGTTTCTGATACTTGCCGCCGGGCTGTTTTTCTTCGCGCTGTTCGACCCGGTGATGGTGAAGGTTGTGCTGCCGGCATTGCTGCAGAGCCAGTTCCCCGGAATATCGGACGAAGTATTAAGCAGCATGTTTACCGTTTCGCAGACGGCATGCGTACAGACGTACATGGGGGACGTATTTGAGATAGGAACGATAATAGTCGTGTTTACGCTGTGCGGCGTAATAGCGCAGGAAATAAGGGACGGCACACTGGTGTTCCCCGTCTGCTCGGGCAAGAGCTTTTTAAGCCTTACGCTGTCGAAGCTTGTGGTGTTTGGCGTTGCGCTGACGCTTATCACGACCGCCGCTTTAATAGCCGACTATGCCTACGCCGGAGTGCTGATGGGGTTCGAAATGCCAGTTCTGCCGGTGTTAAGAGGCGGGTTGCTCCAAAGCGCGTATATGGTGTTTTTGCTCTCCTGCCTGATGGCATTCGGCTCTGTCGTGAATAAGCCCGTAGCGGCGGGCATACTGACGCTTATAGCGGCTTACGGTTCGCGCTTAGTTGGCGACGCGCTCGGCATAGAGAAGTATATGCCGACGGGGCTGCTTAACGCCGCCGCATCGTTCCAGACTGAGACGGACGCGGCGCTTGCGATAGCGCTGATTATAACCGCCGCGGTTACCGCGCTGCTTTATATTGTTGCCGTGTTGAGGCTTAAAAGCATGGAGCTCGGGCGAAGACAATAAGACGCATCGGCGCGCAATAATTAAGCTCCGCTCTAATGGCTGATACAGCAAATTGTACGTTAGGCTCACAGATCGGAAAGTTCGTAATAAACCCGGCTGCTTATATCGGGCGCGAATCTGCGTGATGAGCGGGGGGCGGCGGTCTTCACCGGCAGCTCGACGGTAAACTTGCTGCCCAGCCCCGGCTTGCTCTCGACCCATATGCTGCCCCCAAGCAGTTCAACAAGCGACTTTGCAAGCGAGAGCCCAAGCCCGCACCCTTCCGCGCGCTTCGTCATGCTTTCGTCTACCTGTGCAAACCGGTCGAATATCAGGCGGTGCTTCTCCGGCGGTATGCCTATGCCGTTGTCCTTGACGGATATCAGTATATTGCCCGGTATGTGGCTATCCTGCAGTATCACGGATATGGCGCCCTGCTCGGGAGTATATTTCAATGCGTTGGATAGAAGGTTAAGCACTATACGGTCTATCATGTCCTCGTCGACTGCAATATAATGACAGCGCGTGTCGGAAAAAAAGTTCAGCGATATGCGCTTTTTTTCGGCATAGTCTTTCACGGATTCGACGATTTCGGCAATCTTCTCTTTAATGTCGATATTGCTCAGCGAAACGTTCATATAGCCCGATTTTATCCTGGTTATATCGAGAAGGTTGTTTATAATACGCAGCAGCCGGTGGCAGCTTTTTTTGGAGATGTTAAGCGTATTCCTGCATGCTTCAGGCTTTATAATATCCTCGCTGAAACAGGCTGACAGAAAATCTATGCCCGAAAGTATTACCGCGAGGGGAGTGCGCAGCTCGTGCGATACGTTTGCGAAATAGTCTGTCATAATGCTGCTTTCGCGCTGCAGCAGATCGTTTTTTTGCCCGAGACCGGAACTCATCTGATTAAGCAGTATCGATTGCCTTCTTGCCCGCAGAAGTATCTCTACCGCCGAAAACAGCTCCATCCTCGATATAGGCGTGGTAACAAGCTCGTCTATCGTTTGCCACATGCGGCTTGTTATCTGGCTTACTCCTTTTTTGGAGGATATGAGCAGTATAGGTTGAAACAAAGCGACCGAGGCGTTTTTTAGTTTTATATTCCTGTCGCTTAAACAAGAAAACATCTTCCTGTCGATAATTATAAGATCGTATTTTGACGTATTTTTGATGTCGTTACTGTATGTATGAATGTTGTAATTATGTCTGAGCAACTCGGTTATCAGCTTAGAGTGGAATCTGTTGTCTACGGCTACCAATATGTTTTCCATACAAATCAACTGCTTTAGAACACTAAATCGTCTTATGCGGCTTGAATTGCCGTGCATAAGCTTTAGGTTTATGAAAACTCCTTTTACTTTATTATCCGTTGTTATATTAAGGCCATGCCGATATGCAAAAAGATGTTCATGTGTTGTCTGTATAGTTCTATTTTCAGCGCGGCGAGCTTTAAGGTTCGTTGCAAAACGCCCGCCGCGAGTGTGCTGTTATATTAAACGCTCTTTTTTGTTACTTAATATCGGTTAAGCCGCATAATAAACGCCTGCTCGTTTTCTCAACTCGCTAATTATACAATATACACTTAATATATACAATAAATAACATCGAATATTGTATGTGAGAAAACGTCGAATAAAAGGATGTTATGTTATATAATAAACGAAAAAATAAATAAATACAAATCGAGGAAAATAAAGGCGGCTGATGCAATAAGAAAAGGGAGCCTGCGGAAGGAGGATGCCGCGCGCTCCCTTTACAACTTGAAAGTTTTATTTTTCAATCATAATTTCGGCAAATAGTCGGGGAGAACCTGTTGTTTTAGTCAAGCGCGAACGAACCTTGGCTTTTCGTCGCTTTCCTCATTCAGCATGGCGCCTATGTCCAATACATCCTCCATATAGTGCCAACCTTTTTTATCCTTGATGTATTCCGCCGCCACGAGTGCGCCGCTGGCAAAAGCCCTGCGGGAAAACGATTCATGCGATATGGAAAGGCGCTCGCATTCTCCCGCAGCCACCACCTCATGGATGCCTATATATCCGCCCGCTCTGACAGAGTTGATAGGAACTCTGCAGGAGCTTAACGGCAGATCCCTTTCCAGCGATTCGGCTATTCTTTTAGCCGTGCCGGAAGGAATATCGTGCTTTTTATTATGGTGTATTTCAGTTATCTGGTAGTCGAAAAAGGGCAATGCGCGTGCAACGGTTTTAAGAAGCGACATCAGTACGTTGATGCCGAGTGTTACGTTGGGCGCGTATACGATACCCAGCTTATGGCTCCAGGCAAGTTTTATCATCCAGTCAATATCTTCATCTGAAAATCCTGTTGTGCATATTACTGCAGGCGTGCCGTGATTTTTGCACGCATTCAGCAGCATCATACTCGCAGCCGGATTGGAAAAGTCGATTACAACGTCTACCTTTGTTTCACTAAGAACACGGTCAGCCTCTGATATTTCCGTGGCATATATGCCGGATTCGCTCATCTGTGCGAGCAGACCTATGTCTTTGCCTCTTTTTTCGCTGTTGTTTTTGCAAAAAGCGGCAACGATCTTGAAATTATCCATTTCGCGTACCGTGCGAATAACTTCTATTCCGGCACGGCCGATCCCGCATAAAGCTAAGTTGATCATTATACTACCTCCTTCTTCTGATACTAAGCGCTTTTTATTCGGCTTCGTTGCTGAAATGAGGAACTTAATATCGTGGATTCGCGAATAAAAAAGCGCTCGCGGATCCGCAAGCGCCGGGTAAATACTTAAAGAAATTAAAATATTCCCTATCAACGCTTACGAGATTAGCTGTCGGGTTCGGGTTGAAAGGTACCCTACCGAAAAATCGGATTCACCCCAAGGTATGGTTCTCCCGTTCCTCCCTTGAAGAGGATTCAGCAAACTATTTCCAAGTCCATTATAACCGTTAATTAATTATATGTCAATCGGCAAAAAAATATTCAATTGGCCGCAGATGCTCAATTGCCGGGATGTTAACTAACCTTAAAAAATGCACGAAGCTGGAGCAAGACGCCTATGTAGCGCAAAAAAGGTTTAATGGGGATAATTGTATTATGTACCTGTATATGATAAGCTGTAAATAGCAAACGTTAACCATCTTATCTATGACAATCAACTGCAAATCGTGATTTTTCACCACGGACGGACAGAACGTATATTTACGGGGCCCCCATCAAGCCGTTAGGCTTGATGGGGTGTAAACACGGGGTCCCCATAAAGCAAAGCTTTATGGGGTGAAAGACGGGGCCCCCGGCAAGCCATGAGGCTTTATGGGGTGAAAAAACGGGCCCCCGGCAAGCCGTGAGGCTTTATGGGGTGTAAATACTGAGTGTAAATATGTCAGGTGAAAGGAGTATCTCTTATGTATTGCAGAAACTGCGGAGCTAAAGCCGCGGATGAGGCGGCCTTTTGTGAGGCGTGTGGTTCGCGTATTATGCCGCCCCCGGAAGTTATGACAGGCGAGCCGCAATACGAGCCGGCAGCATTTGACCCGATAAAAAAGAAAAAGACAAGGCGCATACTTGTTATCGTCTCTGCAGGAATACTGGTTGCGGCATGCGCGATACTGATACCAGTATTTATTCAAAGCGCATTGGAGGCTGGGTATAAAGACGCGCTTGCGCTTCTTGATTCCGGCAGCCTCTCTGAGGCCAAGGACGGGTTTGTAAAGCTAGGCGGTTATAAAGACTCAAAGGAGATGGCTCAGGAATGTCAGAACAGGATTGATTACAACGACGCGGACGCCCTTATGAAGTCAGGCGATTACGCCGCGGCAAAAAAAATATACGAAAAGCTTGGCGGTTATAAGGAGTCCGATTCTCTGGCAGCCGAATGTCAGAACACTTTGGATTACAACGCCGCCGTCGCGCTCATGGACGCCGGAAAAAACGAGGAAGCGCTAAATGCATTCCTTAAGCTCGGCAAATATTTCGATTCCGCGGATATGGCGGCGGAGTGCCAAAGCAGGCTGGATTATGCGGCGGCTTCTGCACTTATGGACAGCGGCGATGTTAAGGCCGCTTTAGAGATGTTCGATAAGCTTGGCAGCTATCAGGACTCTAAAAAACTGGCTGCGGAGTGCCAAAACAGGCTGGATTACGCTTCCGCGGAGGACGCGCTTAACAACGGCGATTATTATTCGGCATACGTCATATTTAAAAGACTCTATGGCTACAGCGATTCCGCAGAGCGCGCCGAAAGCTGCATTCAGCCCTCTCCCGAAAACGGAGAGATGTACAGAAATCCGGATTACAGCGCTAAGAAGCGCCCGCTTACCATTAAGACCCCGGACGACGGGCTTTCAACGTATATGAAAGTATATTCCGATGACGGCACGCTCGTATCCACGCTATTCATACTTTCCGGGAAGAAAGTGAAAATAAAGCTTCCCAGCGGCACTTATATGTTTAACGTCGCGTATGGCACGAACTGATTTGGGCCGGACGATATGTTCGGCGACGAGGGCTCATATTATTCGATTAGGTTTGAGAATTACCTGGATACATGGGCGCTTGAGCCGGGCTATATTTATACGCTCGAATTAAGGGTGAGTTCCGGGGGATTTGGCGGCATGCCGGAGAACAGAGAGGACTTTTAACAGCCGGGGCTAGATAAAGCCGCAGCCGGTATTCTTTGAGCCTGCCAAACATAAAAGTTTGTTATGAACCAAAAGCAGAACATTTGGCAATAATAAATTTGAAAATTATGTTGGAGGGGCAATATGAGCGAATTGATAAATAACAGGGAACACAGGCGCAACGTATTAAAGCAACTGATAGGCGAGCTTCACAACGGGAAGAGCGTGGAGGAAGTAAAGCAAAAGTTTGCCGAAACGTTCGAGGGCGTGTCGGCGTCTGAGGTATCGGAAGTGGAGCAGGCGCTTATAATGGACGGAATGCCGGTATCGGAGGTGCAGCGGCTGTGCGACGTACATGCCGCGGTGTTCAAGGGCTCGATAGAGGATATACATAAATCGCAAACAGGAGTAAAAGGGCATCCCGCGGATATAATGAAGCAGGAAAACCGCGCAATAGAAAAGCTGATAGCCGTTCAAATTAAGCCTGATTTAAAAAAGCTTGACGAAGGAACTCTGAGCCTGGAAGCGCTGAAGAACGACTTGAACCAGCTTTGGCAGGTTGACATCCACTATATGAAAAAAGAGAATGTTTTGTTCCCTTACCTTGAGAAGTACGGCATAACCGCGCCTCCCAAAGTGATGTGGGGAGTAGACGACGAGATAAGAGGGCTCATCAAAAAGGCCAGGGGCATGGCCGAAGCGGGGGATACAGCAAATATAAAAGCGGTTATCGAAGAGGCCGTCGCTAAAATAACCGAGATGATTTTCAAGGAAGAGAATATACTACTGCCAATGATGATGGAAACTTTAACGCCCGACGAGTGGAAGCGCATAGCCGAAGAGAGCAGGGACTTAGGCTATTGCCTCATTGACGACGCGCCCGAAATGGAGCAGCCCGCGGCAGAGGAACCAGTGCAGCCAGCGGAGGAAGGAATCGTGTTCCCCACGGGGAGTTTGAATCCGGGCGAGATAACGGCGATTCTCAATACGCTTCCGTTTGACCTGACGTTTGTGGACAGCGAAGGGACGGTCAAATACTTCTCACAGGGCAAGGATAGGATATTTCCGCGTACAAAAGCGGTGATAGGCAGGAACGTGACAAACTGCCATCCGCCCGCGAGCGTGCATATCGTGGAAAGCGTAGTTGCCGAATTGAAGAGCGGCGCTAAAGAACACGAGGATTTTTGGATAAGGATAGGGGAGAGGTTCGTGCATATAAGATACTATGCCGTGCGCGGAGAAAAAGGCGAATACCTGGGCACGCTGGAAGTAACGCAGGACATCGCTCCTATACAGGCGATTAAGGGCGAGAAAAGGCTGATGAGCAGCAGCGAAAATTGAAAACGGAATGTCGCGCTTTTCATTTGCCGCGGGTATGTTTATGCTTAAGCCTTCTTTTTAACCAGGCGGGAAGCATGGCGGGGTTTTCATATTTTTCAACGTTCATGTTGCTGCGAAAATACGTAAAAGTCGCGTTCATTTCTCCGCCTATCATTATGATAACGCAGCTTATATATATCCATATGAGGAGTATTATTATGCCGCCTATGCTGCCGTATACTCTCGTAAAGCCTGAAATGTTGGCGGCGTAAAACGAAAACAGCAGCGAAGTCACTATCCAGCCAGCGGTGGAAAATACGGCGCCGGGCAGCGCTTCCTTTACCTTGACGCCGCAGCAGGGTACGCATGTGTAAACAAGGGTGAATATTACAAACGTTAACGCTATAGGAACGGCGTACCTTAATATTACCCAAAGCTCTAAAAACGCCTGCGGAAAAGCAAAGAAGCCGGATAAAAATTCGCCTATCAGGCTGCCGAATATAATGGACAGAAGCGTTATTATCACCAGCAAAGCCATGCCTATTGTAAACACTATAGACATGACTGTCATCTTAAAAAACGAGCGGCTTTCTTTTTTGTCGTAAGCTTTATTTAAGCCTTTGCTCAGCGCGCCTATGCCGCGGGACGAACCCCAGACGGTAACAACGGCACTTAGCGAAAGAAGCGCAGTACTTTTTGCGTTTATCATCTCGCTTATTACTTCCGCTATAAACGCGCCCGCATCGCCCGGCATGAATTTAACAATGTGTTCGGTAAACTCAGCAACCGGGATTGGCAAAGCGCTTGCCACGCTCAGCAAAAACAGCAGAAAAGGGAACAGTGACATAAGCAATGAAAAGGAAAGCTGGGCGCTAAGCGACGATATGTCGTCGTCGCGAAAGCGTATATACAGCTGTATAAAAAACTTTTTAAAGCTTAATTTCGTCTCAATCACTCCATAAGAATAAAGCAGGTTTACATTACTTATTCTTAATGGACAGCCCGGCGATTAAACGTTTTTTATGCAATTGCAAAAAATTCAATTGTTAAACGGATAAATAAGGAAAACGAATAAAAGCTAGAGCAATTTTTTAGTTGTTTATGACTTCCTGGACCGTGATGTTAAGGGCTTCGCGATCGTTGGAAAGATCGATGTAGCGGTCGGTGGGCTTGCCCTTGACGATAAGTTTTACCACCGGACGAAGGCTGGCCCATTCGTTATTCTGCACGACGATGCCTATCTCTCCCGTACTGAGCCTTATACACGTGCCGACAGGGTAGGGCGCTATCTTCCTTGTCAGAGCCGAAACCACCTCGGGGTCAAACATGGTGTTGTACCCGCCCATTATATACTCAATAACCTCGGAAGGGGGCATGGCTTTGCGGTACGGACGGTCGGACATTAATGCGTCGTAAACATCGGCTAAGCAAACTATGCGGCTGTATTTGTGTATTTCTTCCCCCGAGATACCGTTCGGGTATCCGGAGCCGTCATATTTTTCATGGTGCTGCAGCGAGGCGATCCTCGAGTTTTCCGAAATGTCGAAATAATCGCAAAGGTATTTGTAGCCTAATTCGCTGTGCTTTTTAATAACTTCGAATTCCTCGGGCGTAAGCTTGCCGGATTTATTGAGTATATCCTTGCTGATGAACATCTTGCCCACGTCGTGTATTATAGCCCCCATAGCGAGTTCATTTAACGCGGACCTGCTCATATTTAGGGCCGTGCCGATAACAGCGGAAATAACGGTGACGTTTAAACTGTGGCTGTAGGTGTAATCGTCAAACGTGCGAAGATCGATTGCGTTTATCATAATGTTGCGGTTATGCGAAATCTCGTCCACAATGTCCTCGACCAGCGGCCTTATGGAGCTTATCTTTTTCTTAACGTTGGAAGACCGGTTATGCTCAACGCTGGTAAAAAGCGATTCTATTTCCTTCTTCGTTTTTACCTTAAGGTCGTGGCTTATGACTTCCTCAATTACAATACCTTCCGACAGCTCGTCTTCGATATACACGCCCTGAAAGCCGAGCGAAGCTATCTTATGTATAATTGAGGTGTTAAGCACAACGCCTTTGCGCAGCATTACCCTGTCTTTGGACAATGCAAGGTCTGAAGCGACCTTTTGTCCTGAACGCAGATAATTAACCGGGATAAATCTCATACCGCAATTCTCTTCTGCTGAAGCAACCCGTTGAGGTCAAGTATAAGGCTGATGCTTCCGTCGCCAAGTATTGTGCATCCTGCGATACTCTTGATCTCGCCGAGCGTTCTGGATATATAGGTGGGGATAGGCTTAACGACAGTCTGATGTTCGCCGACAAGGTCGTCCACGAACAGGCAGTACGTGTCGAGCTGCGATTCCACCGTAACCAGTATGCCGTCTTCAGGATTGGTTATCTTGGTGTCTATGCCGAAAACTTTATACAGCCTTACCACGGAGTAGCAGTTTCCGCGGATATATATCATTTCGTTGCCTTCCGGGTCGGAGAATACGTCGCCTTTAGCGGGCTTGAACGACTCGCGTATGTTGATAAGCGGTATTATGAACGATTCGCTACCCACCGACACCTGCATGCCGTCTATTATAGCGAGCGTTAAGGGAATGCGTATCTGAACGGTCATGCCCTTGCCGGGCTCGCTGTTTACCGTTAGCGAACCGCCTATCTTTTCTATGTTTTTCATAACGACGTCCATGCCCACGCCGCGGCCGGAAAACTCAGTAACTTCTTCCTTCGTCGAAAAACCGGGCGTAAAAATAAGCGAATATACTTCCTTGTCGGTTAATTCCGCCGCAGGCTTCTTTATAAGGCCTTTTTCCATGCCTTTTTTAATAAGAGCTTCGCGGTTGAGGCCGCGTCCGTCGTCGGAGATAAGTATCATTACGTCGCCGCCCGTGTTGCGCGCTTCCAGCTTTATTTCGCCGACGGGGTCCTTGCCAAGGCGCTTGCGCTCGGCGGCCGGCTCGAGGCCGTGGTCCATAGAGTTGCGCACTATATGCATGAGCGGGTCCGAGAGGTTGTCAAGAACGTTTTTATCGAGCTCCGTATCTTCCCCGATTATCGTGAGCCTTGCCTTCTTGCCCACTTTCGCGGACATGTCGCGTACGATGCGCTCCATCTTATGGAACGTTGCGGATACCGGAACCATGCGTATGGACATGACGATATCCTGCAGCTCGTCGGTTAGCTTTCTGAGCTGCCGTGAAGCCTTCTCGAAGCTTTCGAGCTTGAGCGCGCATACTTCGGGATTCTTCGTTACGGTCGCTTCCGTGATAACTATCTCTCCTACGAGGTCCATAAGCATGTCAAGCTTAGATAAGTTGACGCTCATGTAATTCTGTTTTATCGCGCCCAGAGTATCCGCCTGTTTTTCTTCCGTTTTGCGGGACTTTGTCTTTTGTTCGGGCGCGCTGAAAACCGACAGGGCTTCCTGCTCGTCCATCTCCTCAAACTCAAGGCTGCGTATGAAAAACGCTTCGCGTATCTTCGAGTACAGAGCGTCTTTGGGCTTATCCGACATTATGTAAAACGTAAAGCCGTTCGCTACTATCTCATCGTCGCTGTGTTCTCCAAACAGGTCTTTGGGGACCGTAACAAGATTCGAGCACATGCCCTCTAAAGACTTGACAATGCCGAACGCGCGTATATTTTCCATCCTGGAGTCTTTTTCGAAGAAGACTTTGGCTTTATAGCAGCGCCCGCCCTCAGCGTTAGAACCCTCGAATGTATATTCGGGCTTTTCTTCCTCCTGCTGCGAAGGCTGCTGTTTTCTGTTCGTCAGAATGTCAAGAAATTCTTTTATACGGCTTATGATGCCGGAAAGGTCTCCGTCCGGCATGCCGTTGCTCTGAATCTTGGCTATCTCGGATTTTATTGTGTCGAGCGTCTCGAATGCGAGATCGCTTAATTTGCGGTAATCCTCCTTGCGCGTGCTGTGCTCGCGAAGATAACCGAAAAGATCTTCCATCGCGTGTGAAAGATTCGCTATATTATCAAAGTTCATCATCGCGGACGACCCTTTTATCGTATGCAGTATACGAAAGATCTCCGCGACATGCTCTGCTGAGAACGATTCGTTTTTGTCGCACTCCAGCAGCAGCGACTCGAATTTTTCAAGCAGCTGCACGTTCTCATACAGGTATATATCCAGCATTGAATCGTTTGAAGACATGCCAGTTTCCCTTCTTTTCATTAGACTTTCCGCAATCACGCGGGTTTTTCAGCGGCAATTAAGCCGCCAACATGTTTTACTCCAAATACAACCGAAACGGTTGCTTATTAGCGTATTAATGCAGATTATTCAAGGCCGCTATCATTGCATCTTCTTTAAACGGCTTGACGATAAACCCTTTTGCGCCTGAAAGCACGGCCTCCCTTACCATGCTCTCCTGTCCCATAGCGGATATCATTATGATATTGGCGGAAGGATTTATCGCGAGTATCTTCTTGATACTCGTAAGGCCGTCCATCTCCGGCATCGTTATGTCCATCGTAACGATGTCGGGGGCCAGTTCCTGAAATTTTGTTATCGCAACCTTACCGTTCTCCGCTTCGCCGACCACTTCGTATCCATGCTTGGTGAGCATATTTTTAATCGATACTCTCATGAATGCGGCGTCGTCTACAATCAGCACCCTTTTCATTATTTCCCTCCTAGTTAATATAAACTTATGTCAACTTGTCATATAACCCGTATGCTTCTCGGTGAAACGGTACGGACTTCAAGCTTACTGGTTTCACAGCAAAACTCAATCGATCTCCCGCTGCTGCCGCCGATGTCCTCGGCAATGAGGGCGATGGAGCTTTCCTTGAGGACTTTATAACACATCTCCACATTCTTCTGCCCGACGTTTATAACGTCGTTGTTATAGGAAGCGTTGAACATATGCGCTCCCCCGGCGGCCTTCGCTACCAGCCTTGAGCGCGGCGCGCCCTGTGCGGTGAGCTGATGTATGAGCTCTATAATACCTGTATCGGCATATTTGTATTTGTTCGTTACCACAGTTCCTTTCGGAGCGGTGGGAAGCATTATATGTATCATCCCGCTTATCTTGCTCACGGGGTCGTAAATCACCAAACCCACGCATGAACCAAGGCCCAGGGTCACCAGCTTGTCGGGCGATTGGGCTATCCGCGACTCGGCGATACCTAACGTAATTATCCTCATGTCAGAAAGCTTCCATTTTGCTTATTAACGTCTTGTATGATTCCAAATCGGGAATCAGGAAGAAATGGCCGAATATGCTCTGCTCATTGTCCTGAAACTCCGTCTCCATGAACATGACGCTATCGCAGACGTCCCCGTACGCGACAGCAAGAAGGTTCATAACGGCGCCGGCCATGTCAAAAACAACGTCGGGTACCGAAACGTCAATTGTCAGCCCGGTCAGCTGGGATATCGCGTTTACATATGAACTGACGAGTATGTTTGCCAGCTCTTTGATAGCCGATATCTGCATCTCCTGTTTCTCGGGCTCCGGCATGCCGTCCGCCACGCCCTGCAGCATCGTATCAGCTATCTTTCGCGAGTCTTCCTTATCCATTACCAAAAGTATAAAGCCGTTTATGTCCCCGCATATTCCCACCAATAAACCCGCTACGACATTTTCAGGCCCGTTAAGTATTTCGCATATCTGCCCGTATTCGCAGAACTGCGCCCGAGGCACGCGTATTGCTACGTCGTGGGAGAGCATCATAGAGAGGGCGGTAGCCGCATGGCTTGCGCCTATGTTCTCAAGCTCCCTGAAAAAGTCAAGTTGGTTATTGTTTATTTTATTAAGATCGAACATGCCCCTCACACTCGACAATAGAATTGTTGCCAATTTATTACAAGCCTTTGGATTCAACGGCTAATTTATATATCGAAACATTTTCAAAAACTATTTAATCCTTTTTATAAAAACCGATAAATAATATAGACCTCTATTGCGCTGCAACTGACGGCGCTACCAGAAATTTGAATGAGATTAGGATAAATTAACAATGAAGATTGAAAACATCGGCCAGATAAAAGAGGTCGAACAGATACAAATAATTTCCGAGTATACGGCTCCGAAGTTCACCGAAGGCCAGATACTGATTGCCCGCGTGGAAAACATACAGGGCGACAAAGTCATGCTTAAAAATAATGAAGGCAGACTTTTTATGGCTCAAATGCAGAGCGATCTCGGGCTTTCGGAAGGCGATAACGTGGAAGTGGCAGCTAACAAGAACGGCTCGGGGTATGTGCTGCACCTTCTGGACGTTGAATCTTCAAACAAGCAAAGCGATTCTCTCGCTGCGGCCCGTTACAATATTCCCGGTACGCTTGCTACAATTAAAGCGAACCCGGGGCTCGACCCCAAGGCCGCGGCTTTCCTTATCGAGAATAACATTCCCCGCACGCCCGAAAACATAGCGACGCTTGCGCAGATCGCTAAGGGGGATTCGAATTTGGGCGCGCTGCTTAAAAGTATTGTGTCGGGATTGGTGAGCCTTGATGCGTCCGCACAGGCTGCCGCAGCTCCCGGTATGAAGGCAACGCAAGCAAAGCCCGGAATGCAGAACCCTGAGGTGCATTATATTATAGAAGAAAACACAGCTCAGCCGGATGTGGAGGGGAAGCAAACCGCCCAAAAGCCCGGCCAGACGGGCCAGCTAACGGCTAAGGGCGCAGAGGCCGCCCAAATAGGCGCCTCGGCAGAGCACATAGCCCAAAGCCCCAAGGGGGCGACGGAAGCAGCCGGCGCTTTGTCTCTCAATACCGGCGCCACGCAGCTAAAGACGCCTTCAAACGTCGGGCAGATGGCAGGGCAAGCGGGGCAGGCGAGCGCTGCGAGCGTTCAGATTCCAGCCGAGCAGGCGGGCGTTTTACAGAATAAGGTTTCAGGCGAGGCGCAGCAGGTTATATTAAATGAAGATATATCTCTAATGAAAGAAAAGTTGGCTGCCGAAGGCACCGCGCCGTTGGAAAAGGACATCGCGGCGTTTGAACGTCTGTTGCCGGAAACGGACGGAAACTTCCGTCATGTTGATAAAAAAGAAATAACGGATAAGATATTGGACCTGTTTTGCAAGCCGGATAAACAGACGGGCGCGGAGTTTAAAAAAGCAGTACTGGATATACCCGACAAACTCGGCGAGCTAAAGCTTTTGCTGCAGCATGCCGATAAACAGGATATAGGGATTCTGCAGAAGGCCGAACAGGCACAGAAACAGCTTGAGCTACTGGCCGAAGCGAAACGCTTTGACTGCATACAGATACCTTTCATGCTAAAAAACGG
Source organism: Burkholderiales bacterium (assembly GCA_050260375.1). GTDB lineage: Bacteria > Bacillota > Clostridia > Christensenellales > SZUA-584 > DTFZ01. Next base: position 124,575 of record JBLNCA010000037.1, read on the forward strand.
GCCGGAAAGGACAGCCGAGCTGTATGTCTACCGGCGCAAGCGCAATCAGAAAGAGGCCGGCGAGGAAGGGCTTACCGTGCTCATAGCGCTGGACACGCAGTACATCGGGCGCGTTGAAACACTGCTGAAAACATCAGGCAAAAGCCTGTCGGTGGAATTCCGCCTTGAGCAAAAGGAAATACAGCCCGAGATAATTAAGAGGTCGAAAGCTCTTTCAAAGGCGTTGGAAAACGCGGGGTATACATTGAAAAGCCTCAAAATAACGGGATTGGAAACAAGGACGAACGTACTCAACGCGGGAGGGGTGTTGATACCCGACGCGGGCGTGAGCTCCGGTAACATAGACGTGCATGTATGAGAGAATATGAAGGACATGAGAATGAAGAAACACTCGCGGCTGCGCTGAAGTACGACGCAAAGAAGGACAGCGCTCCGCATGTTGTCGCGCTGGGAAAAGGATATGTGGCGCAAAACATGATTCAGGCGGCGCAGGAAAACAATATCAAGGTCGTAAAAGACAACAAACTGGCTCCCGTACTGCACAAGCTGAGCGTGGGCGACGAGATCCCCGAACAGCTTTATAAGGCGGTAGCCGAAATATTGGTGTTCGTAGCCGGTTTGGATAACGAACGCAAATCGAAGTTCGGATTGGAAAAGACGAAAGGATAACAAGACATGGCTATAAGCGTAAACGACGTAATGCAGACAGCTTTGCTTAATAACGCATCATCGGCATATGGCACAGCCGGAAATACGTCAAGCGCATTCAACTCAATGCTGCTCGAAGCGCTGGGCGACGGCGACGACGCGGGGAACGACCAGTCGTTTCTGCCGGATACTAGCTCAACGTACGCGCTGCTGTCTTGTCTGTTAAGCTCGGGATTAAACAGCAGTTCCAATATGATGTTGCTTAGCCTGTGCAGCGCGCTGTATGGCGACGGTTCAATACCGCTTGCCGGCATAACTAATTCGTATGCAAATACCGCCGCGGCTGCAAAGGCGTATGCAAATCAGGGAGATGGGTATATTCCCGCGAATCCCTCAAAGCCCGCCCGGCCCGCGATAACGAGCAACCCGGGCAACCGTTCGGCCGCGCTTTATACTGCGGTGATAAACCAGTTCAACGTCGAGACAAATGAACGCTATCAGCCTGACGGCGGCACATACTGCAACATATTCGTATGGGACGTAACAAGCGCCATGGGCGCGGAGATACCGCATTATTATGACGCAAAAACGGGGGTTCCGATGTCGTACGGCGACAAGGGAGCGAATCAGATGAACGCTAACTCGATGTATAAGTGGCTGCACGAATACGGCAGCCAGTACGGCTGGTTCGAAGTAACTCCCGAGAAAGCGCAGCAGCTTGCGAATGAGGGCCATCCGGTAGTTACAGCGCTTTACAGGAACGGCGCGCACGGGCATGTGCAGATGGTTTGCCCGTCCAGGGACGGAGTATACGACGCAAAGCGCGGGGTTACAATAGCGCAGGCGGGCAGGCGGCTGACAAGCTACCGGCCGATAACGCAAATATATAACTCCAGCCTGCCCAAAGTTTCATACTTTGCGCATGTATAACGGCGTTGTAATAATCTACAAAAAGATGTAAAAAATCGGACTATTTTTGCGTGACATTATAGTAAAGTTTACCGCCTGATAAACCGATATATGTTATAAGGACGCTTATGTCTTCTTTGAAGCGTTGTTAAAGGAGGAAGATGACATGTCTGTAAACAGGATATCAGGAATGGCGTCGGGCCTTGACACCGAATCTATAGTAAAAGGCTTAATGCTAAGATATCAGGCTAAGCTCGACAAAAAATTCCAGACAAGAACAAAGTACGAATGGCAGGACGCGGCTTACAGGGAAGTAAACAAGAATATAGCCAGCTTCCGTTCAAAATACCTGAGCGTGCTCTCCGGCACGAACATGCTGTCCGATTCTGCATTGAGAAACTATAAAGTCGATTTCAGCAAACCAACTGAAGCGGTGAGCATTTCGGCTTCTTCTAATGCCAACGAATGTACATTGACGATAGAGGGGATATCGCAGCTTGCCAGCGCGCCCAGCGTTAAGAGCGTCAACGTGTTTAAAGGCGCGGCGTACAGCAGCGATGCAAAGCTGTCCGAGATAGATCTGGAGAATGATTTCCTGTTTGTCGACGGGAAAATATCGTTCAGTATAAACGGCAAGACGTTTGAGTTTACGGGAGATACTACGATTGGCGAGCTGCTCAATACGGTAAACACGTCCGGCGCGGGCGTCAGGATGACGTTCAGCAACCTTACGAAAGGCTTCACTATACAGTCGGCAACCACCGGCAGCTCGAGCAAGATAGATATTGTAAATATTACAGGCAACGCGTTCGCTCCTGTAAACAGCGCGTTCGGCATAGCGGAGGGCGTGGACGTTTATAAGGGTAAGGACGCCGTCTGTGTTATTGACGGAATAGAGGTGACGAACTCGTCCAACACGTTCACATATGACGGCATTACCTATACGCTTAAGGCTGAATCCTATGATCCGATAACATTTACAGTAAGCAAGGACCTTGATACAACGATAAGTAAGATAAAGGCCTTCATAGACGAGTATAACAAACTCGTGGAAGACCTGCAGAACCGTATAAAAGAAAAAGTCTACCGGAGTTATACACCCCTTACTGACTCTCAGAAGGAAGAAATGAGCGAAGACGAGATAAAGCTGTGGGAGGAGAAGGCAAAGAGCGGATTGCTGCACGGCGATTCATACATCTCCGGCCTGCTTACAAAGCTCAGGAACGCTTTTTATACGACCGTAGGCGACACGGGAGTGACGCCGTCGAGCATAGGGCTTACCACCGGCATTTATTCCGACGGAGCGAAGATCACTATAGACGAAACAAAGCTGCGCAAAGCGCTCTCCGAAGATCCCGATAAGGTTAAAAGCCTGTTTCTCAGCAACGGGGACAGCTTTGAAGACAAGGGGCTTATAGTTCGGATCTCCGATTCGCTGCTTGCTTACACTAAGGAAACGACGGACGTTGCGCTGGACAACCTTCAAGACCTTATCAAGGATTCCAAAGACTACGAAGCGGCCCTCGAGGATAAAATGGCTGCGAAGGAAGACGCTTTGTGGAGAAAGTTCGCGAAAATGGAGGAGGCCCTGTCAAAGATGTACAGCATGCAGTCCTGGCTCTCTTCCACGTTTACCGGAATGTCTTCATGATCGATCAATATTTAACGAGGTGACATATAAATATGGTTATGGCAAATGCTTATGAAAAATACAAGACGCAGGAGGTGGCGACTGCGAGTCCTGTAGGTCTAATAGTCATGCTTTACAACGGTTGCATCAAGCGGCTGAAGCTTGCGCGCATTGCTATCGAGAATAAGGATTATGAAGACGCGAACAAAAACCTTAAAAAGGCCGAAGATATAATCGACGAGCTGATGGCCGCTCTTGACTTAAAGTATCAGATAGCAAGAGATCTGCTGTCGCTTTATGTATTCATATACGAAGAGATAGTAAGGATAAACATTTCAAAAGACGCGGAGAAGATAGAGCCTTTGCTGAAAATGCTCAGCAGCCTGCGCGATACCTGGGCGAAGGTGGAAAAGGAATGCAGGCTTCCGGTTTACGAGTTAAGCGAGATGGAACAATGAGTGGAAATATAACCGATATACTTAAGGCGAAAAAAACGCTGCTGGAAGAACTGCTCGACACAATAAATAAAGCAATGCGGCTGCTTAAAGAAGACAATGTGGACGAGTTTGACCGGGAGCTGCAATCTTGCGAACAGATAATGCGCAAGGTGGACGAGCTTGGCAAAACTCCTTCGGAAGAAATGAGCCCGGCCGATGTTGAAATCGGCAAAGAAATCGAACAGTTATTTGGCCGGATAGTACAAGCCAATAATGCATTAAGAGAGCTCTCCGAAGAAAAGCTGAAAAGCTACGGCAGTCAGATAAAGGCCATAAGGCAAAAAAGGCAGGGGCTCGACGCGTACAATCGCAGCTCCAATAGCGCCGTATTTATCGACGAAAAACAATAGCTTGAAAGATTTGTGCATTAAGGCCAAAAAGTTGGTGCTTTAGAGGAAAAAATGGTTATCTATATAGCGCAAAGGTCTTATGGTCTTGGAGTATTAGGCAATGAAAGTTGCGGATATAGGGACAATTTCAAAAGAAGCGCGGGCTTTGGGCGCGGCACAGGAAAAGCAGGCCGGTACGGATACTGAGCTTATATTCAAGCGTCAGCTTACCGATATGCACGACGCCCAGTACCGGGAATATATAGAAGGCCTCAAAAGCAAGATATTCGAACAGGGCGAAGCCCTGAAAAAGAGAGCGGACATATGCGGCTTTTTAAAATACAGGCAGCTTATCGCCGAGCTTGTAGGAGAAGCGGCAAGCAACGCATACCAGAGCTCAAAAACCGGCGCTTTTGATGTAAACGGAAAGCATAAAACGCTGATTATCATAAAAAGAATAAACAGCAAGCTCGACGATATAGCGCAGGAAATACTCAAACAGCAGGAAGACAATATACGGATTCTTAATATGGTGGACGACATAAAAGGCTTGATTGTGGATATGTTTCTGTAATTATTTGTTTATTTAACGGTTCGAAGGAGGAAGACCATGGAAGTTATCAATGAAGAGATGGAAAAACATGAAGATACTCAGCATGGAAGATATCTTACGTTCAATCTTGGCGAGGAAGTTTTCGGCCTTGAGATAAGATACGTCACCGAGATAATCGGAATGCAGCCCATAACGAAGATACCCGAAGTTGCGGACTACATCAAGGGCATAATCAACCTGCGCGGAAAGATAATTCCCGTAATAGATATGCGCCTTAAGTTCGGCAAGGAGCCTATCGAGTATAACGACAGGACGTGCATCGTCGTCGTGGACACGCAGGAGATGATCGTAGGGCTTATAGTGGACAGGGTTTCCGAAGTAATTACAATTGACGACGAAAACGTTGTGCCTCCGCCGAGCGAGAGGACGGGCATACGCAACAGGTACATACAGGGAATAGGCAAAATAGACGGAAACGTCAAGCTGCTGCTCGACGTAAACAAGCTGTTTGACGAACGGGAAACGCAGGAGATAGGGCAGATAGAATAGAGGGCCGATGTGACCCAGGAGAAAATATAAAGGTATATATTAACCAAACGAGGGACAAAACTTGTTTTGTCCTTTGTTGCATAAAAATAGAAAACTGCCGGCCAGGTTTTGGGCAATATACAGGCGCTAAGCCAAAAAACGCGTTTGCTTTTATATAACAACAGTAAAGGTGACAACACATGATACAAATCAAGGACAAGGAGTTCAAGCAGCTTACAGGTTATTTGCAGGAGAATTACGGCATCAATCTAACCAAAAAGCGTACGCTTATAGAAAGCAGGCTGAACAATTACCTGACGAACAAGGGCTTTGACAATTACGAGACCTATCTTAAATATGCCTTGAGCGACAGCACCGGCAGCGAGATGAGCACGATAATCAACTACCTTACCACAAACTATTCGTATTTTATGCGCGAATGGGAACATTTCAGGTATTTCAGGGATTTTGTGCTTCCTGAAACGGCTGCGGGCATCAAAGACAACGACCTGCGCATATGGAGCGCCGGATGCTCGACAGGGCAGGAGCCGTACACGCTCGCGATGATAATTATGGATTTTCTCGGCGAGAAAAGCAAGTTGTGGGACTCAAGGGTGCTCGCCACGGATATATCGCTTAAAGCGCTGGAAGTTGCGAAAAGTGGCGTATATGAGGACGAATGCTTGAAAAAGGTGCCGTCGTTCTGGAAGCTTACGTACTTCGACAGGTTGCCGGACGGCAGCTGGGAGGTAAAGAAAAGCCTTAAGGACGAAGTCATATTCCGCAGGTTCAACCTGATAGAAGGCGCGTTTCCGTTCAGGAAAAAGTTCCACGTAATATTCTGCCGCAACGTGATGATATATTTCACCGAAGATACAAAACGCAAACTTATACAGAAGTTTTATGACGCGACTGAAAACGGAGGATATTTGTTTATCGGCCAATCGGAATCCATAGACAGAAACGATACGAAGTATCAGTTTGTAATGCCCTCTATATACAAAAAGGTAGTGTGACTTTTATGCCAGCTAAAAAGATTCGCGTATTGGTTGTGGACGACTCGCTGTTTATGCGGGAGTTCATAGCCTCGGAGATTTCAAAAGACCAGGGCATAGAGGTCGTGGGCAAAGCTTCTGATCCGTTCGAAGCGCGCGACAAGATAATCGAGCTTGCGCCCGACGTTATGACGCTCGACATACAGATGCCCAAGATGAACGGCATCGAATTCCTCAAGAAGCTTATGCCGCAGTATCCGCTGCCCGTTGTTGTTGTAAGCTCTGTGGACGGAGTAGTATTCGACGCGCTGGACGCGGGAGCGGTGGATTTTATAAACAAGTCGAGCATGAAGAACGAGCGTGAAAAGCAGAGCTTCATTTCAGAGCTGGTAGTCAAGATAAAGATAGCGTCCATCGCTAAGGTGGGCAAGCATAAACACGGCCCGGCGCGCGGAGCGATAGCCCAAAAGGCGGTAGGCGACGCCAGAGGGGATTCGATAATAGCTATAGGCGCTTCCACGGGAGGCACTGAAGCGACGGCGGGAGTATTGAAGCAGTTGGGCAACGACTTGCCCGGCATAGTCATAGTGCAGCACATGCCGCCCGTGTTTACCAGGCTCTATGCGGAGCGCCTTAACAACGAGTGCGCTATGGAGGTAAAAGAAGCAAGCAACGGCGATATTGTACGGCCGGGCACGGCGCTTATAGCGCCCGGTGGCATGCAGATGTACGTCGTTAAGAGGGGCGCAACACTGCGCGTGGAATGCCGCGAAGGCGAGAAGGTAAGCGGCCATTGCCCGTCCGTCGACGTTTTATTTGATTCGGTATCCAAACTTCGGGGTATCAATAGTTTAGGCATCATACTCACCGGCATGGGCAGCGACGGCGCAAATGGGCTGCTCGCTATGAAAAAAGCGGGAGCGTCTACGATAGGGCAGGACAAGCAGTCATGCGTGGTTTACGGCATGCCTGCCGTTGCCTACAACATAGGAGCCGTCGACGTTCAGCTGCCGCTCGCAGGCATACCAAGGCAGATATACAAATGGTTCAACAGCCTTGCATAACGGAAGCCTAAAGTTTTGATGGGAAAAACCGATAGAATAAGTATATGATAAGCATTGAAAGCATTTATCAGTCTAAACTCAGCGAATTCAGAAACGTTGTGCAGGAGAGGGCCTCGAAGTGTGGTGGTGCTGCCGAGGCCTTCAAAGACCTGCTTGATAGCATCGACGCAAGGCTGGGGGCGACTAATATATCGGGCACGGAGTCCGGTTCATATACGCCGCTTGCGGCAAGCAAATCGAGCGGCGAGATAGAATCGGCTATTGAGAGTGCCGCGCAGAGCACGGGGCTGGACCCCGATCTTTTGCGTGCGGTCATACAGGTCGAATCCTCTTTCAGAACCGACGCCGTATCGCGCGCGGGCGCTCAGGGGCTGATGCAGCTTATGCCGGGAACGGCAAAAGAGATGGGCGTTACCGATCCTTTCAACGCCTTCCAGAACGTCAACGGAGGCGCGGGCTATTTAAAGAAGCTGTTAAACCGGTTCGGAGACTTGCGCATGGCTCTTGCGGCATACAACACAGGCCCGGGAAGGATAGCGTCTTTAGGCATTTCCGACCCTGACGACCCAGAGCAGTACTCGAAGATCTCTTCGGGCGTACGGGGCTATGTGGATAAAGTGATTTCTTATTATAAGCAGTTCAGCGAAAACTGAATCCATAAAAATATCGGGAATCAGTTGAGCAAAATGCTGTGAAAGAAAAGGGGTGTTAAGTTGATAGACAAACTTTTCGACAATGTGAACTTGCTGGAAAAAGGTCTGGACGCGTCGTGGATCAAGAACAAGGTTATAACGAACAATATCGCGAATAACGACACGCCAGGGTTTAAAGCTTCACATGTGGAGTTTGAGTCGGTATTCAAAAAAGCGCTCAAGGATGACGGCGGTTTCCGCGCAAAGACGTCTCGCCCTGAGCACTATGACTTCGGCGATGCAACCAAAGACATGTCGCCGGTTGTCTCGCAGAGAGAAAACGTCACCTACAGGTCGGACGGCAACAGCGTGGATATCGATTACGAAAACCTTGAACTCGCGAAAAACACGATACTTTACAACGAACTTGCGACACAGTTAAGAAGCGAGTTTAACAGGCTGGACACCGTAATCAACCGCTGATAAGCAATGAAACAAAGCCTTAAGGATAAGCAGTGGAGGTAAACATGGGATTTTTATCGTCAATGGATATAAGCGGCTCGGCGCTTACAGCGCAGCGCCTAAGAATGGACGTTATAAGTGAGAATCTCGCCAACGCGGATACCACGGTAACCGAAACGGGCGAGCCGTACCGCAGGAAAGTCTGCGTGTTTGAAGAGCGTAACGCAGATTCGTTTTCCAACGTATTCAACAAGGCCATAGGCGGGGGCGTCAAGGTGTCGCAGATAATTGAGGACCAGTCGGATTTTGAGGTCGAGTACGACCCCGCGAGCCCGCTCGCCGATGCGGACGGGTACGTAAGAAGGCCGAATGTTGACGAGGTGGAGGAACTTATAGACCTTATGTCGGCGACGCGCTCATATGAGGCTAATGTTACGGCGCTTAACGCTACAAAAAGCATGGCAATAAAGGCGCTCGAGATAGGCAACTGACAGGTCCTTTTTGGGTAGTGATCGGAAACCGAAAGCTATGGGGTAATTTGAAAGGAGGCTCGGTATGCAGGTAAATTCATTGGAGAGCATATTATCTAATTTCGAAAGCATCAACTCGAAGAACTCAAAGGAAAGCGACGCCAGCTTTACCGATATATTCGGCGACGTGCTTAACAACGTCAAAGAGACGGAGGCGCAGGCTTTGGCAGAGAACCAGGCGCTGCTCACGGGAGAATCGGACGACCTTCACGGCGCGATGATAGCTTCCAAGAAAGCGGAGCTGGCGGTAAGCCTGGCGGTGCAGATAAGAAATAAAGTGATAAGCGCTTACAACGAAGTAATGAATATGCAGGTGTAAAAACCGCTGAAATTCCATTATATCGGCATTTAATGTTAATATTTTGTTTCACTACAATTTAATCGGGTATATAAAAAGTAGGCTGGGGGTAAACAAGTGAACGAATTCTGGACTACTTTTTTTTATATCGTTGTATTGGCTGCCGTTCTCGTTGGAGCATATTTCACGACGAGATTCATATCAGGCAAGTCAAGCAAGATGCTTAAAGGCCGATACATACAAATAATAGACCGTATGCCGCTGGGCAGGGACAAGAACGTCGTTCTGATTGAAGTGGGCGATAAGGCGCTGCTCGTTGGAGTGACGAATCAGTCCATAAACACCCTGGGGCAAATAGACGGCGAAGCAATTAAGGCTGCCAAAGAGCAAACGCCCGCCAAAGAGGGCAAAGGCTTTGTGCAGCAATTCCGCGATTTCCTCATTAACGCAAAAGATGCGCAGGAAAACTTAAGAAAAGCCAGGATGCAGGCGAAGGCGCAGCGTAAAAGCTCGGGGCCTTACGACAACGATTTTCTTACGCAATTGAACGAGGCCATGGAGCGCCGCCGCGAGCAAATGGACAGCAAAAGCGAGGATGAAGAATGAAAAAGAAAATTATCATCATCGCTTTGATAGTGTTGTTAATTTTACTCTTTTCCGGCTGTTCCGCGCTTGGCGGTTCGTCAAAAGATTCAGGTTCCGCGGATAACGCCGGGAATGCGGACTCGGGCATAGTCGAGCAGATAACGGGCGGCAGGTCCCAGACGGTAGACATACTGCTGCTTATCACGGTGCTTTCCGTGCTGCCGTCCATACTTATAATGCTCACGTGCTTTCCGAGGATAATAATAGTGCTGTCACTTATAAGGAACGGGCTGGGGCTTCAGCAGATGCCGCCAAACCAGGTGCTTATAGGACTGGCGCTCTTTCTTACGTTCTTCGTGATGTCTCCTGTAATAAACGATATCAACACGAACGCTTATCAGCCGTACGTCAACGAGCAGATAACCGAAGAAGAAGCGCTGGACCGCGCTATGGAGCCTGTGCGCGAATTCATGCTCAGGCAGACGTTCAAAGAGGACCTCAATTATTTCATATCTGTCTCGGACAGCGCCGACGAGGTGCAGGCCGTGGAAGACGTGCCCAATCACGTGCTCATACCGGCATTCATGACGAGCGAGATAAAGCGCGGGTTCCAGATGGGGTTTTTCCTGTATATACCGTTTATCGTAATAGACATGATAGTTGCCAGCGTGCTTATGTCGATGGGAATGATGATGCTCCCTCCGATAGTGATATCGCTGCCTTTCAAGCTGCTGCTGTTTGTGCTTGTGGACGGGTGGATGCTGTCGGTAAAGACGCTGATAAGCAGTTTCGGTTAGAGCCGGGCGGCGCTGTTTTAATGGCTTAATGGTATTTCTTTGGAGGGTGAAACGTTGGAACAATCGGAAGTCATAGCGATAATGAAGGATGCGATTACCACAATATTGACGGTAGCGGGGCCGATGCTGATAGTGGCGATGGTCGTCGGCGTCGTTATATCGATATTCCAGGCGACGACGCAAATAAACGAACAGACGCTCGCGTTTGTGCCCAAAATAGTCGCTATACTGCTTGTGCTGCTTATAAGCTCAGGCCTTATTATAACCACTCTTACGGAGTTTACGAACCGGATGTTCGAACACGCCGGTACGATGCTTAAGTGACATGGATAGTATATTCGACAGCATAAACAAGAACCTTGACTTGTTCATACTGATGTTCTTAAGGGTGACGGCTCTTATCGTGTCCTCGCCGATATTCGGCAGGAGAGCGATACCCAACATATTGAAGATAGGGCTATGCCTGTTCATAACGTACATAGTATTTGCCTCGTACAGCCCGAAGACGGCTCCCGAGTACGGCGGCGTATTCGAATTCGCGGTGCTGTGCATAAAAGAGCTGCTGTTCGGGCTGGTGGTAGGGTATGTGACAACGCTGTTCTTCTCGCTTGTCAACACATCGGGCGAGGTAATGGACATGCAGATGGGCTTTGGCATGGTCAACGTGTTCGACGTACAAAGCAACATCAGCGTTCCGGTGACGGGCAACCTTTTCAGCATTGTGATGCTGATAACGTTTTTCGGGGTAAACGGGCATCTTAAGCTGATATACCTTTTAAAGTCCACATTCAGCAGCATACCCGTGGGCACCGCGACGCTTAACCCGACTCTGGGGCTCGTAGCGCTCGACGTGTTCGTGCTCGCGTTTGTGCTGGCTATCAACGTCGCGATGCCGCTAATAGCGGCGGGACTTGTAGGCGAGGTGGCTTTGGGGTTTATAGTAAGAGCCGTGCCGCAGATGAACGTTTTCGTAGTCGGCATACCGCTGAAAATAATACTCGGGTTCATGGTGCTCCTGCTGATAATTCCGGTTTTCGTCGGTTTTACCGGAGTGATATTCAACAGGATGTTTGAATCCATGGACAAGATGATAATGGGGCTTGCATAAATGGCGCAGAACCAATCCGGAGACAAAACAGAAAAAGCCACACCAAAGCGAAAGCGGGAAGCCCGTGAGAAGGGGCATATATTCAAAAGCACCGAGATAATAAACGCGTTTTCGCTGCTCGCGATGTTCGGGGTTCTCTCGATATTCGGCAACATGATAATAGACAACACGAAAGCGATGATGGACCACTTCTTAACGCAGACGCCGGGCGCGGTAACGCAGGCGGCGGTAAGCAACGCATTGGGCAATGCGGTGCTGTACTTTCTGAACATAGTGGCGCCGGTGCTTGTAGCGGCTTTCCTGTGCGCGGTGATATTCAACATAGCGCAGGTGGGTTTCGTGTTCAGCACAAAGGCCTTGGCTCCCAAGTTCGAGAGAATAAGCATGGGCGCCGGCTTAAAGCGTATCTTCTCAAAGAGGACGCTTATAGAACTTGTAAAATCGATTATAAAAATAACGATACTCGCATGGGTAGCCTACAGCGAATACGAAGGCAGGTTAAAGCAGTTCCCGGGGCTGATGGGCGAAGACCTGGGGTATTCGATAGCCGCTTTTGCGAAGATGGTGCTCGATGTGGCGTTTAAACTGGCTATAGCGTTTGCGATATTCGCGCCGTTCGATTACATGTATCAGCGGTGGAAATACAATAAAGACCTCATGATGACCAAGCAGGAGGTAAAGGACGAGTACAAGCTGACGGAAGGCAATCCGCAGACAAAGAGCAGGATATCGCAGAAACAGCGCCAGATGAGCCGCATGCGCATGGTGCAGGCGGTAAAAGAAGCGGACGTCGTTATTACGAACCCTACGCATTACGCTATAGCGCTGTCGTATAAAGAGAATAAGCACAGAGCGCCGATAGTCGTCGCCAAGGGCGTGGACTACCTGGCTCAGAGGATAAAGGAAAAAGCAAGAGAGTTCAATGTTGAGATAGTGGAGAACAAGCCGCTTGCGAGGTCGCTGTACTTCTTCTGCGAAGTAGGGGACGAGGTTCCCGAAGAACTTTACAAAGCGGTTGCGGAGATACTCGCATACGTATACAGACTCAAAGGAAAGGCAAGGAGCAGAGCGTGAAAAAATCGGACATACTCGTTGCGGTAATGATACTGGGAATAGTGTTTTTGATCATTATCCCTCTTTCACCGGGCTTAATGGACGCACTGCTTATCGTCAATATATCGCTGTCGCTTATGATGCTGCTCGTCACGCTGTATTTAAAGCGTACGCTTGACTTTTCAACATACCCGACGGTATTGCTGATAATTACGCTGTTCAGGCTGGCGCTTAATATATCGTCGACGCGCCTGATACTCGGAAACGGAGGCGAAGCGGGCAACGTCATAAAGGCGTTCGGCAACTTCGTTGTCGGGCAGAACATCGTTGTGGGCTTCGTAGTGTTCCTTATCATCGTCGTGGTGCAGTTTGTGGTTATCACGAAAGGCGCCGAAAGGGTCGCGGAAGTCGCCGCAAGGTTTACATTGGACGCGATGCCCGGCAAGCAGATGGCGATAGACGCCGACTTAAGCTCGGGGCTGATAAACGAAACCCAGGCGCGCGAGCGCAGGGCCGACATACAGCGCGAAGCCGATTTTTACGGCGCTATGGACGGCGCGTCCAAGTTCGTTAAAGGCGACGCCATTGTCGGCATAATAATAACGCTGATAAACATTATAGGCGGCATACTGGTGGGGCTATTGGGAGGCTCGGGCATGACCTTCGACGAGGTCATATCGGTATATACCCTCGCCACGGTAGGCGACGGGCTTTGCAGCCAGATACCCGCGCTGCTCGTTTCCACGGCAACGGGCATTATAGTCACGCGCGCCGCCACAAAAGATAGCTTCGGGCAGGACGTATCAAAGCAGCTTTTCAATCAGCCGTACGTGTTCTATATACTGGGCGGCATGCTAGCGATTATTGGTTTTATACCCGGGCTTCCGACGCCGCTTTTCCTTATCGTTGCGATAATTCTGCCGATAATAGGCGTAGTCAAGAGAAACAACGCCAGAAAGAAGGAAGAAGCAGCCGCGCGGGATTCGGAGGAGACGACTGCCGCGGAAAAGAGAAAACCCGAAAGCGTCACATCGCTGCTGCATGTCGACCTTATAGAGATGGAGTTCGGATACGGGCTGATATCGCTTGTAGACGCTTCGCAGGGCGGAGACCTTTTGGACCGCGTGGTTATGATAAGGCGGCAGTGCGCGCTTGATTTAGGCATAATAGTTCCGATAGTACGCCTGCGCGATAACGTGCAGCTGGGTACGCGCGAATATGTGATTAAGATAAAAGGCATAGAAGTCGCGAAAGGAGAAGTCATGCCCGACCATTACCTTGCGCTTAAACCCGACGACGTTGACGAGCCTATAGAAGGCATAGATACCATCGAGCCGACGTTCGGGCTGCCCGCGGTATGGATAACGGAGGCGAACCGCGAAAAGGCGGAGCTTAAGGGCTACTCTACCATAGACGTGCCGTCCGTTATTTCGACGCATCTGCTCGAAGTCATAAAACGCCATGCGGACGAGCTGATGGGACGCCAGCAGGTGCAGACGATAATAGACAACTTAAAGAGGCAGCAGCCTGCGCTGGTGGAAGAGGTCGTGCCCAAGATGTTTACGATTGGCGAAGTGCAGAAGGTGCTCGCGAACCTGCTCCGCGAAGGCATATCGATACGCGATATTGCGACGATACTCGAAACGCTGGGCGATTACGGCATGATAACGAAAGACCCCGACGTGCTTACCGAGTATGTGCGTCAGAAGTTTAAACGCGCTATAACTAAGAACTTCATACCGGACAAAAAGGCAAGGGTAATAACGATAAGCCCCGACGTGGAAAAGGCTATTTCGGGCAGCTTAAGGCAGACGGAGCAGGGCGTACACGCAGCTCTCGAGCCGACGCAGATACAGAAGCTGCTCGCCAGCATCAAAAAGGGAATCGACCATTTCCTCAGCCTCGGCGTGACGCCTATGGTGATCACGTCGCCGGTGATAAGAAAGCACATAAAGAATTTATCTAGTCAGGTTTACCCCGACCTCGTAGTGCTTTCATACAACGAGATTGAACAGGACGTAGAGATTTTTTCCGACTGGGTGGTGAATATTTAGCAAATGTTTGTCAAGCGATACATAGCAAAGGATATGCAGGAAGCGATAAGAAAGATAAGCAACGAACTTGGTCCCGACGCCGTTATATTGCATAATAAAAGCGTTCGCCAAAAGGGCATAAAAGGGCTGTTCGGCAAGAAGATGGTCGAGGTAGTAGCGGCCTATGAGCCCGCGCATAAAAAAAAGACAAACAAAGCGGCGGAAAAGCAGGCGGAAACAAATAAGTCTGCCGAAGCCGATACGATACAGCCAAAGATAGCCGAGATGGAAAAGAGCGAAGCCGGGGAAGAAAAGACAAACGTACTGAGCAGGCAGATGGAAGAGCTAAAAGAGGCTGTCGCGGAATTTTCCAATAAGTTACGCCTTGTCAACCGCGAGATGACGCTCACGTTTTCGCCGGATATACTGAGACTTTATAACGGGCTTATAAAACACGATGTGCAGGAAGAGCTGTCAAAGGAGATAGCGGCTCAAGCGCAGGACGTGAAGGGCAGGAGAAACTTCGATACAAAATCCATCGCGCAGCAGCTGATACTCGACCGGCTGGGCGAACCCATGTCGCTTAAGCTCAAAAAATTCAAGCAGAACGTACTGCTTTTTACGGGGCCAACCGGAGCGGGCAAGACAACTACGCTCGCAAAGCTTGCCGGCATGCTAAAGTTCAGGGAAAAGCTGGACGTGGCGATAATAAACACCGATACATACCGCATCGGCGCAATGGAGCAGATAAAAATATATTCCGATATAATGGATATACCGCTTGTAACGGCGTATAACGAAGAAGAACTTAAAAACGCTTTAAAATCGCTCGCGGACAAAGACGTCGTGCTTATCGACACGGCGGGGAGAAGCACAAGAGAGGAAACGCTGAAAGCCGAGCTTACGCGGCTCATTGAAGCGTCGGGCGCGGACGAGGTGTTTTTGGTGATAAGCGTGTCCACCGGGTACAACGCCTGCCGGGATATTATAAGCAGCTATTCGTTTATCGAAAACTACAAGCTTATAATCACGAAGCTGGACGAGGTTTCTGCTTGGGGCAACGTGCTCAACATAGCGAATTACGCGCAAAAATCTCTTTCATACGTTACTATGGGGCAGAACGTGCCGGATGATATCCGTAAAGTTGACATACAGCGCCTTGCGGAAAATATCATCGGAGAGGAGGCTGCGCTATGAGTGATCAGGCAGAAGGCCTGCGCATAATGGCAGGAACGCGCAGTTTAAAGCCTACGGAGATAATCACCATTGCAAGCGGCAAAGGCGGCGTCGGAAAGTCCAGCCTCGCGCTGAATATGGCCATCTCGCTCAGCAGAAAAGGGAAAAAGCCTCTGATAATAGACACAGACTTCGGTTTTTCCAACATAGACGTTATGCTGGGCGTGAAAACGCGGTATGACCTTATGGACGTAATAAAACACAAAAAGGACTTAAGCGAGGTAATCGAACATGGTCTGGAAGGCGTAAAGTTCGTATCCGGCGGGTCGGGAGTGTATGAACTCACACGGCTTAATAGCAAGCAGCTAATGAGCGTAGTCGATAAGCTCGTAACCCTTGAGGACATGGTCGACACCATTATATTCGATACGGGAGCCGGCGTTTCGGACAACATGCTGCGCCTTATATATGCGAGCAACCAAACGGTCGTAGTAACGACGCCCGAACCGACGGCTGTCGTAGACGCTTATGCGCTGATAAAGATAATCAGCGAAAAAATCGCCAAGCCTAATATCAGCCTTGTGCTGAATAAAGTAACGAGCGCGAGTGAAGCGGATTCGGTGATGGACGGGCTTGTCAGTGTAGCCAAGAAAAATATTGATGTCAACATCAGTAAACTGGGGTATATAATGCATGACGATAAAATGCAAAAGGCTATAAAGATGCAAGTGCCCATACTGGTAAGCTTTCCTAAGTGCCTTGCGTCCGCAAATATAGATGCTTTATCAAGTAAGTTTCTAAATATACCCGCTAAAGAGCCGGGCAAGCTGGGGATATTGAGCTTTTTAGAAAAGCTTGCGGGAGGAAAACGGTGAGGAAACATGTCAATGGAGCTTAAAAATGTACGGATAGGAGAGATACTCGAAGTTGAAGTAGGCAAGCTTCATGTACATACAATATTACAGGAATTTTTAGGAGACGGAGAATTTTTGGCTCCACCGCCTACTATTAAAGGCACGCCGCTTCGAAACGAAGAGGAAATCTTTCGGTTTTCCTTCTTCCGCCCGGAAGGGATGTACGTCTTTGAAGCTGAAAAAAAGGAAGAATTTGAAAGAGACGGCATAAAGCTATGCAGGTATAAGCTGACGTCGGAGATAACTAAGATTCAAAGAAGGCAATATTACCGACTGCCTATCGCAATAGACGTCTTAATGGTGAACGAAACCGATAACAGGCAATACAAGTGCAAGACGGTAACGTTGTCCGAAAACAGCGTACACCTAAGATGTTATACGCTTCTTGCGCTCGATACGCCGGTATGCGTAAAGATACCCGTCTCGGCAAGAGAAACGATTCCGATGCCTGGTAAAATAATAAAAAGCATGGAGCCGGCCATAAATTCGGATCCGTTCGAGATGGTAGTGCTGTTTGAGGAAAACGCAAAATTCCGGCCGCGCCTTGCAAGATTCGTATTTACTCAGCAGATTATAGCGCGGAACAGAAGGCAGAAGTAGATTCGGTTTTAGACCCAATATAAAGCAAAAGGGGCAAATGGAAAACCCTTGGGGGCTGCGGCCCTTAAGGGTAACAAGCGGGGGGTAGACTGTATGGTCCAGAAAGATATCGACATAGAAAAACTATGGGCAAGATATTCAAAGGAAAGAACGCTTGAACTTAAAAACGAACTTGTTATGTATTATATCGACCGTGTAAAAAGCATAGTCCTGCGCATGATACCCAACTATAAAGGGTACGGCAACTACGACGATATGCTTTCCTGCGGTATACTCGGACTTATGGACGCCATCGAAAAGTACGACCCGGCGCGTCAGGTCAAATTTGAGTATTACGCGGCGATGCGCATAAAAGGCGAAATAATCGATAATATCCGCAAGCAGGACTGGGCGCCTTCAAGCTTAAGGCGCAAGATAAAAGCTATAACAGACGCATATAGCGAGCTCGAAAACAAGCTTCACCGTGAGCCGAGCGATGACGAAGTGGCGCTGCATCTTGGTATGGAAGAGGAGGAACTCCATAAAACACTGGAGAAGTCGCAGATGTTCAACATAGTTTATTTCGAAGAGATGACGCAGGAAGATTATCCGTGGGAAAGCACAGTGCAGGACAACAACGAATCTATGGAAGAGAAGATAGAGAACAAGGAAATGGTAAGGATACTCGGAGACTTAATAGACAATCTGCCGGAAAAGGAAAAGCTGGTCGTAACGCTGTACTACTATGAAGAGATGACGCTTAAGGAAATAGCGCGGGTAATGGGCGTTTCGGAATCGAGGGCGTCGCAGATACACTCAAAAGCGGTGATGAAGCTCCGGGCAAAAATGCAGTATGCGCAGGCGCTGTAACGCCGCAAATATCAGGAAAGCAAAGCTTTAGATGGATTAAATAAGGGGAAGATAATGGATATAACATATTACACGTTCGCATTCTTTGTTTTTATACTGCTCGTGATACTCGCATGGTTTTACGGCCGCGTAACGCGCAAAAAAACGGATATGGGCAGCCAGGAAAAAGAACAACGGCTTTACAGGCTCTATCAGAACATCGAAGATATGATGAGCGGCTTTGAGGAATACGCGGAATCGGCAAAAAAGGAAATAAGCGAGGGCGTTGAAAAGCTGCAGTCCCTGCTCGACGAGGCAAAAAAAGCGATGCAGGCCGTACCGCAGCCTGAATACACGCCGCGCCCTGAATACGCTCCGCGGCCCGAATACGTACCGCAGCCCGAATACGCAACGCAGCCGGAATACGTACAAAGCGTTAAAGCTCCGGCTGTCAAACCGCAGGATGAAACTCAACTGACGACGGAAGAGCGCATATCGCTGCTTGCGCAAAGAGGCATGGACAAGGCCGAAATCGCTAAAAAGCTGGGGATGTCCGTACGGGAAGTCTCGCTTATCATGGACATCAAAAAAATTACCGCTCAGGGATGATATAAACCTAAAGAATTGGCGGGTTTATTACGATATAATAATTGAAGAAATATTAATATGTCATAAGGATGATTTTATGCTCAGAAGCTTCTACACAGCGGGCACAGGCATGCTGACTCAAAGGGACAGGATGGAAGTGCTGACTAACAACCTGACGAACGCCGACACTACGGGATACAAAGCGGATACACTGGTCTTAAGCAACTTTAGGAACATGATGATTGAAAGGCTTAACGACCCGGGCGCGGGCACTTCAAGAATGGTAGGCCCGCTGGGAACGGGAGCGCATATAAACAGGGTGTATACTTCTTTTGAACAGGGGAATCTCGAGGAGACAGGCAGAAACTTGGACTTTGCGCTGGAAGGACCGGGATTTTTCATTTTATCCACGCCGGAAGGCGACAGATATACCAGAGACGGCAGCTTCTCGCTGACCAGCGACGGTTATCTTATCAGCAGCAGCGGCATGTACGTTCAGGGGTCAAACGGAAGGATATTCGTTGGCGGAGACGACTTTACGGTAGACGAACAGGGCGGCGTATATGTTGGCGGCGTTCTTACGGACAGGATAAGGATAGTATCCTTTGCGGATAACGATACGCTGCGCAAGGACGAGAACAACATGTATCAGGCCACACAGGCACCGGCGGCAGATACCGCGACGAAGGTATATCAGGGACGCCTTGAGGGGTCGAATGTGGATATTGCGGGAGAGCTTGCGAATATGCTCTCAATATCCCGCGCGTACGATACGAACCAGCGCGTGCTGAGAATGGTAGACGGCACTTTGGATAAGGCCGTAAATGAAGTAGGAAGGGTTTAACGCGTAATGCAGTCATTATATACGGCAAAACTGGGCCTTAAGGCTCAGCAGCAGAGGATGGACGTTATAGCGTCCAATATGGCGAACGTAGGATCGGTGGGGTATAAGCGGCAGACGGCGCTTTTTAAGGACGCGCTGTATACGCAGATGATAGACCCCTCGAATACGGCAAGCACGGCGAACTTAAAGCAGGGGAGCGGCGTAATAGTTGCTTCGACGGGACGCGATTTTACGGCGGGAACGCCTATGGAAACGGGCGGACCCCTTGACCTTTATATAGACGGAGACGGTTTTTTCACCGTAAGAGCGGGCGACGGCCGCATAATGTATACGCGCAACGGCAGCTTTAAGCTATCCGTTGAGGCGGATGGCAATTACATCACGACTGCCGACGGCAGCTACCTGCTCGACTCGGAAGGAAACAGGATAAGGATTCCGGGCGACGCAGGAAACCTGTCGGTATCGCAAAGCGGACAGATGCTGATGGACGGAGCGGTTTTTGCAAACCTTACGCTTGTAACGTTTACAAACAAGGACGGGCTTTCGCTTAACGGCAGCGGGTGCTATACCCCGACCGTTATGTCGGGAGAACCCAAAGCGTCGGATGCAGGAATAAAGCAGGGATATATCGAATCTTCCAATGTGGATTTAAGCGCGGAGTTTACTCAGCTTATCAGGGCGCAGAGGACATTCTCGCTTGCGGGAAGAGCGCTTAACGCGTGGAATGAGATGGAGACTACAACGAATAATCTTAGGACCTGATGAAGGAGGGGAATGGCCGTGAGCAAAGTACGGCAATGCAGACAATGCGGCAAGTTATTCACTTCTTTAGGTTCGGACACCTGCCCCGCATGCGCGGAAGAAATGGATGAATACTTCAGGAAGGTTAAGAACTATTTATACGACCATCCTGAGGCAAATGTCACCGATATTTCCGAGGGCGCGCAAGTTCCGGAAAAGCTGGTGCTGCGCTTCCTGAAAGAAGGCAGGCTTTCGGTGGATGAAAGCGTTTGCGCGCTTGAATGCGAGCGCTGCGGAGCGCCCATATCCGCGGGACGATATTGCAAGAAATGCCAGGGGGCGTTGCAGAGCGCGTTTAAGAGAGTCATCCCCGAGCAGCCGGCAAGACAAGCGGAAAAAGAGGTTCCCAGCCGCGCCGGTCGTGCCAAGATGCATTTTGATTACAGAAGCAAATAAGTTTTAAGAGGTGAGTTTGATGAGAATTGAATCGATTCCACCCAAAGAACTGTTGAGCAGATATATTCGAGTAAGAGAGAGGACGGAGGAGCCGATTAATACTTCGGCTACCGACGAAGCCCAGTTTACCGAAGAGGCCAAAACGTTCTCCGCTGCGATGAAAGCGGCGAAGGAATGTTTTGAGACCAGCAGTCCTGAGCGTGAAGCGCGCATCCAGGAGGTTGCCCGACAGATCGAGGAAGGTACGTATTCTGTGCCCGGCGAGAAAGTAGCCAAAAAGATTTTAGGGCTGTAAATTGCGCTCTTTATAAACGCCCGGATAACCTATATGGGCGAGAGGTTTTGTGTCCCCATAAAAGCTACGTTGGGGGCAACGGTATGACTCCCCTAAAAAAGCTTAACTTTAAGTATTAGAAGGACTTATGAAAAACCCGGGGCTATTGTAGCAAAAGGAGGCGGGCCTTTGGAGCAGTTGTTTGATAAATTGAAGGAATTGTTAGCGCGTCAGACTTCGGCATACGGAGAGCTTCTTGAGCTGTCCAGAAGCGAAAAAGAAGCGATAATAAAAAACGACGTGCCGAAGCTGAACGCAATCGTTGAAGAAGAGCAGAAGATTCTCAAGACGATTAAAAAGCTTGAATCCGAACAGAAAGAGCTTTTTTCCAGTTTTTCTAAGGAGACGGGAATTGAAAAGCCGTATATCAGCGACATAATCGCAATGACGGTCGGCCCGGTCCGTGAACAGCTAAAAGCTACTGAAGAAGAACTCGAAAGCACGGCGGCGGAACTAAACCGCGTAAACAAGATTAACAAAATGCTGATAGAAACTCAGATACAATATTCGTCGTTTTATATGGACCTTCTTGCAGGGCCTGTTAATACGATGGAAACATACTCAAACTCTGGCAGATTGAACGGTAAAGCTGCGGTAAGCAACCGTCTGCTGGACCAGAGCGTTTAAGGCGGAGTGTTATGTCTGGATTATTTTATGGACTTGAGATAGCAAAAACAGGGCTCTATGTCAGCCAGAAAGGCTTAAAGCTTTCCGGCAACAACGTAGCGAATGCCAATACGGAAGGATACACGCGTCAAAGGCTCGTTATAGAGTCTCTTTACCCGTCCGCGATGGGCCGTCTTAATATTGGCCTCAGGATTGGCGGCGGCGCGAGCGTTAAGCAGATCGATCAGATAAGAAGCGCGTATATAGACAGGCAGCTGCGCGGCCAGTATTCGGCGCTGGGCGAATGGAATACCCGTTCCACCGAGATGGAGTTCATCGCATCGCTGGTGGACGAGACGTCGGACGCCACGAGTCTGTCGTCGGCATTGGCGAGCTTTTATGACAGCTTAAGCAAGCTGGCAGAATATCCCGAGAGTTTGGAGATTCGAACAAACGTACAGCAGAACGCAATAAAACTGTGCGAGACGTTCAACTATTACTACAACCAGCTCGTCGATCAGCAAAACGCGTACAATGACTCCATGCAGGTGACTGTAAACTCGATAAACAGCCTTACTCAGAGCATAGCCGACTATAACAAGCAGATATTCGGTTATGAGCTCAGCGGCCAGTCCGCAAACGAACTGCGCGACCAGCGCGCGCTGCTGGTTGACAAGCTGTCCCAACTCGTCAACATAGAGTATTCGGAGAATGAGCATGGCCAGCTTACGATAACGACAAACGGGCAAACGCTGGTGAGCGATAACAATGCTACGATGCTGCAGACGAGCCCTGACGCTACCACAGGGTTCTACAATATACTCTTTGAAGGAGCGGATTTTAGCTACAGCAGCGGGGAACTTGAGGCTTACAGGATGCTGCGCGACGGTACAACCGTCGAAGAGATGGGCATTCCGTACCTGCTTTCCAACTTAAATACGCTTGCGCAGAGTCTGGCGCAGTCTTTTAACGAGGTGCATGAGACAGGATATACCATACCTATAGGCACAGGGGCATCCTTAACGGGCATTCAATTCTTCAATGTGCCTGTCGGAGGGTATGCCGCGATAACCGCGGGCAACATAGCGCTTTCCGCCGAAGTGCTCGCCGACGGCAGAAACATAGCCGCTTCCGACGCTCCTATCGATCTCAACGCGGATGATACGGGTGTAGGAAATTACA
Source organism: Burkholderiales bacterium (assembly GCA_050260375.1). Classification (GTDB taxonomy): domain Bacteria; phylum Bacillota; class Clostridia; order Christensenellales; family SZUA-584; genus DTFZ01. The sequence goes on from JBLNCA010000037.1 coordinate 147,495, forward strand.
AAATTGCGCAGAAATTGTACGAGCTTACTACAAGCAAGACCATAGCGGGAATAGGCAGCTTTGACGATTTCTTAAGCAGCTTCGTTGTACAGGTCGGCATAGCGTGCACAAGCGCCCGCGATATGAGCGAAAGCCAGACGGCTATAGTCGAAAATCTCGAGACGCGGCGCGAATCCATTTCCGGCGTATCGATAGACGACGAGATGATTAACCTGTTATCGTTCCAACATTCGTATGCCGCGGCGGCGCGTGTTATGACCGCAATAGATGAAGCGATTGGCATACTTATTAACAACACGGGCAGGGTAGGACTGTAATCCCTTATGGGAGGTAGAGCATGCGTATAACCAGCAGGATGATGAAAAACGATTTTCTTAAGAATTTGAATACAAATCTTACGATACTTACGAAGTCTCAGAAGCAGATAGCGACGGGCAAAGTGTTAAATTCGATTGCGGACGATCCTATCAGGCTGATATCCAGCATGAACTGCAAGGTCAAGCTGGGAAGGACGCAGCGCTTTAGATCGTCGATTAGTTCGGCGCTCGAGTGGCTCGACCAAACCGAGTCTTCGGTATCCGAATTGAACAACATTTTAAAATCGGCTTATGAGACGGCCGTCAAGATGTCGAACGACGATTTGACGCTGGATGATAAAAATGCTGCTGCAGAACTTATTGCGCAGCTTCGCGACCATGTGCTGGGGCTGGGAAACAGCCAGGTGGGCGAGAGGTATATATTCGGCGGTTACAACATTAACAAGCCGCCGTTTACAGCGGATGGAGCGGGAGGCATATTCTATAACGGCCTGGATCTTACGGACGAAACAAACGCGAGCCTGATAGCCGAAGGAAAAGAGAAGATACAGATTGAGCTGGGCTACAACGTTTCTATGGACATTTCGATAAACGGCACAGAACTTATGGGCACGGGCGACGGCAATATCTATTCCATGCTCAACGACTTTTACAATGCACTGCGCAGCGACGCGGACGCAAGCGAGCTCGGCGGCTATATTACAAAGATACAGGACGCGCAGAGCAAGACGCTTTCAACGCTTTCCAAGGTGGGCGGCATGATAAACCGCATGGAACTGCTGGAGAACAGGTATGAGGAAGAACGCCTGACCTATACAGAGCTGAAGTCTAAAATTGAGGACGTTGACTTCGCCGAGGCGTACATGAACTACAACATGGCAAAAGCAGTATATGAGGCCGCGCTGCAGGTGGGAACGGAGATAACGCAGCGCACAATACTCGATTACATGCGATAAGTAAAGTATAACTCCAAAAACCGGCGGCTTTTGGCGATATATACTTGAAACACAGGAGGAATATGCGGTATGATAATTGATACCAGCAGATTTGGTTCGTTCGATATAAATGATAATAAAATCATTGATTTTCCGTGGGGCCTGCCGGGTTTTGAAGATCTTCATAAGTTCGTTATACTTGAAGTGAGCAACACGAAGCCCATATACTGGCTGCAGTCTACCGAGAACAAATATATAGCCCTGCCGGTCATAGTATCGTTTGAGGTGCTCAGCGATTACAGCATATACATAAAGGAGCACGAGCTTGAAGGGCTGTATGTGGAAAGCAAGAACGATCTTCTGATATTGAACGTTACGGTGATACCGGAAGATATAAAGAAAATGACGATAAACCTTGCCGCTCCTATAGTGATCAACGTAAAGCACGGCATTGGAAAGCAGATAATAATAGACGCAAAAGAACTGCCGATACGGTTTCCGGGATATGAAGCCGTCATGAACAGCATAAAAGGAGGCAAAAGCAATGCTGGTACTCTCTCGGAAAACGGGTGAAGGCATTGTCCTTGACAAGGACATAACGATAGACATACTTTCGATTGACGGCGACAGGATACGTATTGGTATACAAGCCCCGAGAGAGATGCGTATCTTCCGCAAGGAACTGCTGGAAGAAACGATAGACATAAACAGGTCGGCTATAAACGCGCCTGTGGTCGTCTTAAACAAGGATGAATAAATTCAGCTATACGATAATAAAGCACTGAGTAAACTCGGTGCTTTTTCGTTAGCATAGAAAAACCACATGCTAAGTGTAAGGGGTAAAAAGCAACTAATACCATAAAAGTGACTAATACCATAAAACAGGCTTTTACAGACAAAAGCCCATGTTTCGTTCAGAGGAGCGAAGCGACGAAGAATCTTAATACGGGGTCCCCATAAAGTTAAAGCTTTATGGGGTGTAAATACGGGGTCCCCAAAAAGACGTGAGGCTTTATGGGGTGTGAATGCGGGGTCCCCGGCAGGACGTGAGGCTTGTTGGGGTGTGGGACCTATACGATTAGCGGAACCGTAATATGCCGCGAGGTTGTCCGCTAAGAGCCATATAGGGTTTAAGAAAAACCAGCCCATTAAAGTGCGGATGTTTATTAGCAGTTCATTAGCCGTACTGTTCATGAAACTGCGAGAGTGTGACATTGTGCGCGCTAAGTGAAGAAGTAACGGGCGTTGTCTAAGAGAGAGCAAAACGGCTGCGCAGAGGGCTTAGGGCTGCAAGCCGCTTTTTAGATTTCCGCCGCTGCTGCCGCCTACGGCTCGGCATCATCATGTACTATTCGCGCCGACTGCCGCTATTCCTCTTGCCATCCGGTCCGCTATGCGGGAGCATGCGAAGGATCCGCTGTATCAGATGCCAAACGAGATTCCTCACTGCGTTCGGAATGGCAGTAAAACACGTGCCTTTTGTGAGGCTCCACAAGGCCTTTTACTGCTCGCAATAGCCGCCTGACGCAGACCGTTGGTATTCTGCTCGTCCAGCTGACAGACAGAGCTTCCCGGCTTGCTTTATACGCTTCTTAAGGCCTCGCTTACGGTTTCTCTGAAGTGATCACCTGAAGCGAAGACACGACGTACCTTGTTGGCATCCCGGTATGGCATTAGTTTTACTGCATAAGATATGGCCGGGCAACCCGGTGCGGGGGAGTATCCACGTAATACACTTCAAACGGGATTTCCGTTCCTCCGGTCATTTAAGCTCGAAATAACCATGCATTATCTGCACTGCAATAAACGAACTAAAAAGTAAATCGGCCGGGCTGCCCGCGGGCTATGTTTTAGGCAAATTAAAAAACCCGCCGGAGCGGGTTTTTTTACTATGAAGAACTGGGGGTAATCCAGACTCTCCAAAATCGGATTCGTTACTGCAGCAGCTTGAGAACATTCTGCGGAGCCGCGTTGGCCTGAGCCAGCATCGACGTAGCAGCCTGCACCAGTATGCTGTTCTGCGTATAGTTCGTCATTTCCGCCGCCATATCTATATCGCGGATACGGCTTTCTGCAGCCTGCAGGTTTTCGGAAGACGTGTCGAGGTTGTTGATCTTGTGCTCGAGCCTGTTCTGGTAGGCGCCGAGGTTCGCGCGCTGAGTGGATACTGTGTTAATGGCCGTATTGACTGCTGATATAGCCAGTGCGGCATTTTCAGCCGTATCGATGCTCAGAGTGGATACGCCGAGAGCCGCCGAGTCCATATCGCCGATCGATATGCCCATGGTCTGCCCTTCGTTGGCGCCCGTCTGGATATTGGCCGATCCGACAGTTACGTTGAAAACGAGTGTAGTATTAGCAAATGCGGCATGCGTAGCGTCGAAATCGAACGTTATAGAACCGATTTCGCCGTTCGCGCCAAAGCTGATCGTGAACGGGCCGTCTTGAGCGGCTGGGTCTGCGGCAACGAATGTGTAGGTGGTGGCACCCAAATCTCCGCCGGACAGTGTCCACGTAGTGGTAGCCAAATCATACGTAGCCGTATAGTCCGTAGCACTGGAAGCAAAGCCATCAAATTTGATGCTCTTTATGCCGTTGGCGTATTCCTGGATACCGCTTGCTGCTTGGATATCAACCTTCTGACCGAACGTGCCGTTGAGCAGCTTCATGTCGTTGAACGTTGTGTCCTGCGCTATGTCGTCGATCTCTTCGATGAGCTGTGCAAACTCGGCCTGCAGGGCTACGCGGTCAACCAAGTCTTCGTTCGTTGCCGAAGCCGACTGTACCGCCAGCTCGCGCATACGCTGAAGTATCGACTGGGTTTCGGTGAGAGCGCCTTCCGCTGTCTGCACCAGCGATATCGCGTCTTCGCTGTTCTTGGAAGCCATCTTGAGGCCTCTTATCTGGGCGCGCATTTTCTCGGATATTGCGAGACCGGCCGCGTCGTCGCCGGCGGTGTTGATCTTGTAACCTGAGGACAATTTAGCCGCAGATTTCGCCATCGAACTGTTGTTTACCGTGTACTGACGATGCGTGTTGATCGCCATAATGTTGTTGTTGATTCTCATACTTTTTCCTCCGTGATTTTTTAAATTTGCATCCTTGCATAATCGAGAGGCTTTACGACGCTCTTGTGGCGCCTTGAAGCGCGCCGTGTACCCTCGTTATATATTATCGGTTTTAATTCGGAATACTTTAATAGATTTTGTAAATTTAAGCATCATTTTTTGATTCAAATCCCAAAAACGAGTTTATATAGAATGTACATCGCTAGAAATTCGTGTCCCAAAAAGATTTTTCAGGGCGACAGTACTGAAAAATCGTTTTTTGGGGCGACAACAAAGGATTCCAAAGGGAACCTAGGGGGTAGTGAGGTAAAACTTTGGCAAACGTTAAAGGCATACTTGATAAAATAGTCGGTTATTTTAAAAAGATGGATTCAGGGAAACGGAAACGTCTGATAGTTCTCGTTTCCCTGATTTTCGTCGTTATCATCGTTGTGTCCGTACTGTTGAATCAAAAGACGTATACCGTGCTTTACAGCGGCATGGAGCGCTCAGATACGGCTCAGGTGCTGTCGCTGCTTCAGGAGATGGGAGTGGACGCAAAGACCGAGGGCGAGGATACGGTGCTGATATCCGGCAGCGACGTGGATACGATAAGGCTGGAGCTCGCCTCCAAAGGGTATCCCACGAGCGGGCTTAACTACGATATATACAAGGGCGCATCCGGACTCGGAGTAACCGATACCGAAAAGAATATATACTATCAGTACCAGCAGCAGGAGAACATACGGCAGACTATAAGGCAAATGAGCAAGGTCGAGGACGCGGTAGTAAATCTCGACCTGGGCGAAGACAGCTCTTTTGTGCTTTCCGATAATAATAAGGAAGCAACCGCTTCCGTAATGCTGACGCTCAAAAAAGGAGCGAAGCTTGAAAAAGCCGAAGTGAACGCGATAGCGGAGCTTGTCTGCAAGAGCATATCGGGCCTTAAGCCGGAAAACGTTACGATAGTTGATTCGCAGATGGTGCTGTACTCCGTCGGGGAACAGGACGAGGTGGATAACGCCGATACGCAGCTTGCGCTGCAAAACAACGTAAAGGCGCAGTACCAGCAGCAGATAATAGACCTCCTCGCGCCCGTGTTCGGAAAAGAGAACGTCATAGCGCAGGTTAACGTTACGCTGAACTTTGATAAAACCAAATCCGAATCCGTAGAGTATTCGGCGCCCGAAGGCCGCGAGGAAGGGCTCGTTACCAGCATGAGGGAGCTCGTCGAAGCGATAAAGAACGACGGCGCGGGCGGCATACCGGGCATAGATTCTAACGGCAACGCTTCGCAGTACCTGGCGTCGCTCGATACATCCGACGCAGTGTACTACAACGTGTCGCGTGAAGTAAACTATGAAATCAACCAGACGACTACTCAGATTGAGCAGGCGCAGGGACAGGTAAAAGACATTTCCGTTTCCGTTGTGCTCAACAGCGAAAACACCGGAAACTATGCTGATGAGGTCACGCAGCTCGTATCTACGGCGACAGGGGCAAAGCCTGAGAACGTAACGGTTAAAGCGCTGCCGTTTGCCGAGGCGGACACCCTTCCCGACGAAATGGCGACGTCGCTTGAAGTACAGCAAAAAATAATCAGCGACGCTCAGAGCGCCGAGACCACAAGGCTGATAATACTTGTCATAGGCGGCGTCATAGTTGCGATATTCCTCTTCTCCATAATAAAAATGCTTATACCGAAGAAGGAGGAAGAGATGCAGGAAGCCGAAGGTTTTGAGCTCATCGCCGACGAGGAGATAATACCGGGCGCGGAGCCTGTGGCGGAAATCGACGCCAAAGAGATTGATTTTGAAGCAAAGGACGACAATTTGTCCGTCTTGAAAGAATACGTAAACAAGAATCCCGAGTCGATTGCCAACATGCTGCGCAATTGGCTCAATGAAGATTAAAGCAGGTGAATGGTTTGGCTGGACAGGAAAGATACTCACCAAGGGAAAAAGCTGCAATATTAATGATCATGCTAGGCAAGGAGTATGCCGCCAGGGTCTTCAAGTATTTGTCTGAGGAAGAAGTCGAACAGCTTACGCTCAGCATAACAAGTATGCGGCGCGTCGAGCCCGAGATAAAGGAAGAGGTATTGACCGAATTCATACAGATGTGCATCGCGCAGAAGTATATATCCGAGGGCGGCATAGAATACGCGCGTGAAATACTTGACCGCGCGTTCGGGCCAGAGAACGCAAACGACCTTATAATGAAGCTCTCTTCTTCGCTGCGCGTCAAACCCTTCGATTTTGTAAGAAAAGCGGATTCGGCGCAGGTTCTCAACTTCATACAGAACGAGCATCCGCAGACAATAGCGCTCATTCTGTCATACATAGACCCTCAGAATGCGGCCCCGATACTTGCGTCGCTTCCTTTGGAAATACAGACGAGCGTAATAGCAAGAATCGCAAACATGGGCATAACGTCGCCTGAATATATCAAGGAAACGGAACGCGTGCTTGAGAAGAAGCTCTCCACGCTTAACTTCGGAGACACGACGTCTGCGGGAGGCATCGACAGCCTCGTTAAAATACTCAACAGCGTGGACAGGGGTACCGAACGGCATCTGCTCGAAGCGCTCGAAGAATCGGACGCCGAGCTTGTGGAAGAAATAAGGAAGCGCATGTTCGTATTTGAAGATATCGTCAAACTCTCGAATCAGGCTATACAGCGCGTGCTCAAAGAGATCGACAACCGCGATCTTGCCGTTGCGCTTAAGGGCTCGACTCCGGAGGTTGCGAAGGTCATATACAGCAATATTTCTTCTCGTTTGCAGGAGATGATCAAGGAAGATATAGAGGTTATGGGACCTGTCAGAGTCAGAGACGTTGAAGAAGCGCAGCAGAAGATCGTTAACGTCATTCGCCAGCTTGACGATTCCGGCGAGATCATCATACAACGCAACGGGGAGGATGACGTAATTGTTTAAGATCAACCAGTCGCTGGTGGAGCAGATGAGCTCAAACAAGTCCGTCGTCGTTATCGCCCCGCGGCCCATACCCGTGCAGGAAGTAAAGCCGGCGGCGGAAGAAATAAATGAAGGCTCAGAGCAGCCCGAGGCAGACCTTGCCGAGCAGGCGCAGCTTAAACTGCAAAGCGCGGTTGAAAAAGCGGAGCAGATAATAAAGGAAGCGTACGACAACGCGGAAAAGATAAGAAAGTCGGCATGGCAGGAAGGGTACAACCAGGGCAAAAACGACGCGGAGGCCGAAGTATCCAAATTCATGCAGGAGCAGACGAATACGGCCAGGAGTATTTTTGCCAATTTGGAAAGATATAAGGAAAATCTTTTCAATGAGTTAAAGGACAGCGTGCTGCAGCTTGCTTTCGACATAGCGGAAAAAATAGTTAATATCGAACTTCAAAAGGACGATAAAATATATGAAGGTATCGTCATTAAAGCGATTAACGAATTAAAGAACGCCGAAAAGCTGGTAATACACGTAGGCAAAGACGAATACGAACGGTTTTTCAAAAACGGCGCCGAATGGCTTGTAGGAGAAACGGGAGGCCTTCCTTTCGAAGTCGTCTGCGACGGACAGGTGGGCGACGGGGTTTGCATACTCGAGTCGGACGACGAAGTTCTCAACGCGAGCACCAAGGTGCAGCTGTCAAGGATAAAGCACCAGCTTGAAGAAAAGGCGGAGAGCGATGAATAAGCTCTGTAATCTGGATATGTACCGGGAGGCGGTAAGAGACACCGACCCATATGAATACGGCGGCAGGGTAAGCCAGATACTCGGCCTCACCGTAGAGGCGGTAGGGCTGACTGCAAAACTTGGCGACATATGCCGCATATATACGGAAAAGCGGGACAAGTACATACTTTCCGAAGTGGTGGGATTCAAAGACAAAAAAGTAGTGCTTATGCCGTTTGGAGACCTTTCGGGAGCGGGCCCCAACAGCCATGTGGTGTCGGAAGAGCGCCAGCTCAACGTGGCGGTGGGCAAAGACTTTTGCGGAAGAGTACTGGACGGGCTGGGAAACCCCATGGACGGCAAAGGAAAGGTTAAGATACAGGGCCGCTACCCTATAATGAATCAGCCGCCCAATCCCATGGAAAGAAGCCGCATAACCGAGCGGCTTACGATGGGTATAAAAGCGATAGACGCTATGCTTACTCTGGGAATAGGGCAGAGGGTAGGCATATTCTCCGGCAGCGGCGTAGGAAAAAGCACGCTGCTCGGAATGATAGCAAGAAACACCTCGGCCGATATAAACGTAATAGTGCTTATCGGCGAAAGAGGCAGGGAAGTAAGGGACTTCATCGAGAAGGACTTAAAGGAAGAAGGCCTTAAAAGGTCTGTGCTCGTGGTGGCTACGTCCGACCAGCCGGCGCTCGTAAGATTGAAGTCGGCGATGGTGGGAACGGCGATAGCCGAGTTTTTCCGGGACCAGGGCTACAACGTAATGCTGCTTATGGATTCGCTTACGAGGTTCGCTATGGCGCAAAGAGAGATAGGAATGGCCATAGGCGAGCCGCCCGTATCGAGAGGTTTTACTCCCTCGGTGTACGCCATATTGCCCAAGCTGCTCGAAAGGGCGGGAACGGGCAGGCGCGGTTCCATAACGGGACTTTATACCGTGCTCGTGGAAGGCGACGACATGGACGAGCCCATATCCGACACGGTGCGCGGCATACTTGACGGGCATATCATACTGTCGAGAAAGATAGCAAACGCGAACCATTATCCGGCTATCGACGTGCTTCAAAGCGTAAGCCGCCTTATGCCCGACGTTACGTCCAAGGAAGACAGGGAAAAGACATCGTTTATCCGCAGCGTGATGGCGACATATAAGGAGGCGCAGGACCTGATATCGATAGGAGCTTATAAAAAAGGCTCAAGTAAGAAGATAGATGAAGCGATAGAATTAATAGGGCCTATTAACGACCTGCTCCAGCAGCGGGTGGAAGAGCGGTACTCTTACGAAGAGACGATGAGGCTTGTAAACGAAATATATGACAGGCGTGTGATCGAATGAAGCAATTTGTGTTTACGCTGCAACCCCTGTACGACATGCAGGAGAGCATCGAAAAACAATATAAAATGCAGATGAGCGAGATCGAAGCCGAGCTTTTAAAAAGGCTTAACGACCTTGATGTATTGAGCAGCAACTTCGAAAGGATGAAACGCGAATACTGCGAAGCGATGGCAGCTGGGGTGCAGGCGGTTAAGATTAAAGAATACGGACACTTCTTCGAAAGGCTGAAAGCAGTAATGGCGCTCATGCAGGATAAGATTGCATCGCTTGAGAAAGAAAAGGAGAAGTGCCTCGCAAAGCTGGTTCAGGCGAGAAGGGAAAAAAAACTGCTCGACAAGGTGCGCGAGAACCAGTACTCAGAATACATGGATGAATTAAAAAAGGAACAGGACAAGCTTGTAGACGATTTGATATCATATCGTGCAAGCGTCTGACAAGGATAGAATAATGGATGAAAAGAAAGCCCCTGATCTTAAAGGTACTTCGGAAGCAAGAAAAACTCTTGATATAAAGAAAAGCGCCAATAACATAAGCACAGGAAAGCAGACATCAGCCAAAGTACAAAAGAAAAAGAAGAAGATCTCGGCAGGAGCGCTCTTAAGCATAGTGCTTGTAGTTTTGATCGCCGGCGCTTGTGCAGCGGTCTATTTTGATATAGGCGGCGCAAAACAGATAGTTTCTTCGCTGCTTGAACTCGACACCCCGGCGGTTGCCGCGGAGGGCGGAGCGAATTTAAGCGCCGAGCAAGCAAAGTTTGACAAGCGCGAAAAAACGCTTGACGCAAAAGAAGAAGAACTTCACCAGAAGGAACTGGACTTAAAGAAGCTTGAGGAAGACTTAAACGCGAAGGAGCAGGATCTCGATAAACGTGAATCTGCGGTAAAAGACGTAGAAGAAAAAGTAAGCGAGCAGCAGAAGCAGTATTATACGTCGGTGGCGCAGATTTATGAAAAGATGGACGTTAAAAAGGCCGCTAAGGCTATAAGCGGACTTGCGTCCCCGCAGGAAATGGCGCAGGTGCTTCTATACATGTCCAGCGAACAGGCGGGCAAAGTGCTTGACCAGATAAACTCTGCGGTCGCGACAGAGATTTTATCAGAAATGATGAAATAAATAAAAAAAGGAAAGAGGTGAAGCTTATCGTTTACAATGCATTGGCGTTTCCAAACTGCGAAGCGCCAGCCGCCTCTCCGGACATTAAGCCGATTAAGGACGGTGCGGAACCGGAAATAAAGGGGCCGGGTTTTGCGCAGGAACTAAAGGACTGCGAAGCTCCTCCGAAGGAACCGTACAAGCCAAGCGCAGACAAAGCGCAGCCGCTTAATGAGGAGAAAGGCGACAAAGAGGTAAAGGATAACGGCATGCCAGACATTCCCGGCGCAGAGGGCGCTGTATATGGAATTGTTGGCATTCTCGAAGGATTCGAACCGCCAAGTTATCAATCGGACAACGCAGCTTGTATGGTAGCGGAAAACATTATTCCCATAGGCCAGCAGACTGCGGCTCAAAGCGAGGGAGCTGCAATGCAGATACAGCTGCCGCAGCAAAAGGTCCAGGAAAAAGCCGCACCGCCCGAAAACCAGCAGGCAATCGGGCAGAATACAGGCGAAACGTCCGAACAAACTGCATGGATGCTGCAAAACAATGATGCCGGTACAAAGCCGGTGCAGACGCAAGATGAGATATTGAGAATTGTAGGCGATTATTTGGATTCCCTGGAGAATACCAATAGCCAGGCTTCCGGGAAAGCGGGCGCGGAAAGCGTTTTACAGCCTGCCGCTGAAGCAGGCGCGGAAAGCGTTTTACAGCCTGCCGCTGAAGCGGGTGCGGAAAGCATTTTGCAACCCGCTGCTGAAGCGGATACGGCTGTAAGCCCGAAAGCCGCCGAAAGCCTTAAGACGCAGCCGCAAGTGCAGGCTGAGCTGCAAAGCGAAGAACCGGTTGCCGCCAAAGAGGCCAAAGACGCCGCAGGCATAAGCACGGTGAAGCAAGGCTTATCCGATAACAAGCCGACGGAAGCAGAAGCCCCGGATTCCAAAGTTCTTAACATGGATACGGGAAAGCCGGAATCAAGGATTGCGGCGGAGCCTGTAAACGGGGCGGCGGCTAACGCTGAACCGGCGGTTAACAAGGCAGAAGCCCAGCAGCCTGAGCCGGCTAATACCCAGGCAAGGCCGGAAGCCGTAAGAGAAAGCGTCCTTAAGATTGTCGACAGGGTAAAAACGGGAGCGCTGGAAGGCAAGTACGATTTCGACATCGATCTGAAGCCAGAGTTCATGGGAAAAGTGAGCATAAAGCTCACGATGGAGGACGGAAACATAAAGGTTCAGATCAAAGCGGAGGAAGCGTCCGTAAAGGCAATGCTCTCGGACCAGTCGTCAAACCTGCACTATATGCTTAAGGAAAAAGGCATACCCGTAACGACGGTCGATATTGCGTACAGCGATACGATGACGGGGCATGAGAGCGCAGGGGAGAGTGCGGGACAGTACGAGAGGAGAAACTCTCAAGGCAGCGTTGCCTATGAACAGGCGACAGAAGGCACGTTTGACACCGCAAAGGAAAGATACGACTTCTACCTTGGCGGCAGCAACGTCGAATATCTTGCGTGAAAGGAAGAAAGCTAATGAGTAATATTAACGCAGTTACATCAACAACGTATGACGAAGTGCAGAATGCATCGACGCGATCAATTCCGAACAAGAGCAACGATCTCGATATAAACGACTTTTTAAAGCTGCTCATAGCGCAGATGACGAATCAGGATCCGGTTGGCGGAGGTTCGTCAAGAAGCGGCAGCGGTTCGGACTATATCGCGCAGCTTGCACAGTTTACGATGCTGCAGCAGTTAAGTACGCTCAGCACCAGCATGTCTTCCAGCCAGGCGTACAGCCTTATTGGCAAATACGTATACCTGCAGGAAAGTCCGGGTGCTCAGCTGATATTCGGCAAGGTTGACGGCGTTGTAAGGGAAAACGGAGTAAACTGCCTTATGGTAGGCGGAGAAACATATGATATGTCCAAGGTATATGCCGTTGCGGACGGAGACGAAGAAATAGGCGGCGTTATTGAAGACCAGATTCTGGGAAGCGCGCACCTTATCGGCAAGCACGTTACCGCCAAAGTTACCGGCGAAGACGGCAACGAGACAACGATAACGGGAATCGTCGAAAAGATAAAAGTTAAAGACGGCGATATCTACCTCGTGGTGGGCGGCAGGGATGTGGAACTTGGCAGCCTGACCGAAATAGCAGGAGAACAGCCTGCATTAAACAACTAATAATTAACGGAGGATAAACATTATGATGCGTTCATTGTATTCCGGCGTGACCGGATTAAAAGCCCATCAGACAAAGATGGACGTTATAGGCAACAATATTGCTAACGTGAATACGGCGGGCTATAAGACGAGCCGCGTGGTATTCCAGGACATATACAGCCAGACGGTGGCGCCCGCTTCGGCGAGCACCCCTACTACCGGCGGTACGAACCCGCAGCAGATAGGTCTCGGCGTACAGCTCGCGACTATTGACGTGCTCGATACGGAATCGTCCTCGCAGTATACGGGCAACACGCTCGACCTCGCAATAGACGGCGACGGGTATTTCATAATAAATGCGAGGGGCATAATATCGTATACCCGCGCAGGCAACTTCTATACCGACGCGGAAAACTATCTTGTCGACTCGAACGGCAACTATGTCCAAGGGTGTGAAATAGACGTAGACGGCAATCCTGTTTACAGGGATGCAGGCGGTGCGGTATGCGCTCCCACGGATCCGGGCGCTCATCTGACGCTGCAGAAGATATATATCGATCCCAATTATTACGACGTATCTATCAACAGCAACGGCCAGGTGGTCGGGCTTGACGAGGTAACGAGCCAGAGCCATGTGCTGGGACAGTTGGTACTTGCTACGTTTGCAAACCCGAACGGCCTTGAGAAAGCGGGCAGTAACGCCTACCGGCCGACGGTCAACTCCGGCGATCCTGTGCTGGACACGCCGGGAGAAGGCGGAACGGGAAAACTCAACCCGGGCTCGCTGGAAATGTCCAACGTTGACCTGACGGCGGAGTTTGCGGACATGATAGTCACGCAAAGAGGATTCCAGGCTAACGCGAGAATAATAACGACTACCGACTCAATGCTCGAAGAGCTTGTTAATATGGTGAGGTAAAAGCTTTTAAAGGGTCGGGAAGCTTTGGCTTCCCGGCCCGCATAAAGGCATGAACTGGGGGGTTAATTAATGATTAACGTTCATAGACTGAACTCCGAAGAGTTTTTGGTAAACTGTGAACTCATCGAGTTTGTGGAAGAAACTCCTGATACGGTGATTTCCATGGCGTCGGGCAGGAAACTTGTCGTGTCCGAAAAATGCGACGAGATAAAAAGGCTTGTCATCGAATATAAGCGCCAGATATATTCCGCAAGCCCGAAAGAAGACAAATAATTAGCTGAGGTAAAAGGCATTGGAACTGACGACCCTTGTAGGCATGGCATTCGGGGCAATATGTATAGTCATCTCCATTCTAATTCAGGGCGAATTGGGGCAATTTTACGACCTATCTTCTATTTTCATAGTTTTGGGGGGTACTATTGCTTCTACAATCATATCCTACCAAGGAAAAACTCTGAAATCGCTCAAAGACGTGTACCACAACGCTTTTACAAAAAAAGTGGTGGACTTGAATGAGGATATAGAGCTTATTATAAGCATCGCGAATATTGCACGGCGCGAAGGCCTGCTCGCCCTTGAAGACGCTATAGCCGAGATGGACAACCCCTTCCTGAAGAAGGGTATAATGCTTATTGTTGACGGCGCGGATGCGGAGCTGATTAAGAATATACTTGAGACGGAAATCTACTTCATACAGACAAGGCACAATCAGGGGCAGGCGGTAATAAACAGCATGGCGCAGTACGCTCCCGCATACGGCATGATAGGAACGCTTATAGGCCTTATCATCATGCTGCAGAACCTTGACGACATCAATTCGCTGGGGCCGGCAATGGCTACGGCGTTGATTACAACGTTTTACGGCGTCATACTCGCGAACCTTATATTTACGCCTATATCAAAGAAGCTTAAGGAAAAGAGCGAAGCCGAGGCGCTGCAGAAAGAGCTTTACATAGAAGGCCTGCTTTCAATACAGAACGGCGAGAACCCGAGGATAATTCGCGATAAGCTTACTTCGTTCATCGCGCGTAAAGAGTTAAGGAAAGAAGAAAAGGAAAAAGAACGGGATCAGCAACTGAACCCTGAAGTGAGGGAGATCACGAAATGAGTGAAAGGAAAAAGCCCGAAGAGCCGCAGGAGGAAGGCGCTCCTGCGTGGATGAACACATACGGCGATATGGTCACGCTGGTGCTCACTTTCTTTGTGCTGCTTTTTTCATTTTCTTCTGTTGACGCAAAGAAGTGGTCGGACGTGGCGACCTCGCTTTCGGGCATGAAGATAATAGCCATACCCGCGCTCGACCCTTATGCGTCCGACAAGATGGCGAAGGACGTTCAGGGCAAATTCGTGCTGACGTCGACTTCGCCGAGTGCAGTGGAGTTAGACCTGGCCGGGAACGAAACGGGAATGACGGCAGAAGAGATAAACAAAGTCTTCAACGAGATGTATGAAAAGATCAAGAGCCACATAGAAAGGAACAACCTCGGCGGCATACTTGAACTTAAATATGTCGATGAGTTTACCGTGCTTCTGCGTATGGCCGATTCAGCCTTTTTCGATTCGGGCAGCGCCAGCCTGCGTGATGACGCGCAGGCCGTATTGCAGGAGGTATGCGGCATACTGGTTGAGTACTCTGATCTTATCAAAAAGATAAGAGTTGAAGGGTATACGGACAACGTGCCTATGCATAACGCTAAATTTGAGGACAACTGGGATCTTTCCGTGGGAAGGGCGACGAGTGTTGTGAGGTACTTAACGAAGGCTACCGCCCTTGACCCTTCGCTGTTCGTGCCCGCCGGGCACGGCGAGTTCAGCCCGATTGCGGACAACAACACCGACGAAGGAAGAGCGAAGAACAGGCGCGTCGATTTTGTCATAGAGAGCATTCTCAAAAAGTGAGGACAATATGAAAAAGAATGTTATTATAATAGTCGTAATAGCGTTGATAGCGGTCGGAGCGGCAGCATACTTTCTGTTTCTTTCCGGCCCCGGAGAGCCCAAAAGCGGCTTTTATATGCCGGGGGATTACTTTGTCACGAATATAAAGGGCAGCGAGCGGCTCGTCAAAGTCACGCTCGTGCTTGGAATCTCCACTCCGGACCTGGTAAAAGCGCAGGAGCAATTGACGGAAGTCAACCATGTGATAAGGGACATTATAGTTTTTTCTCTGCGCGAGAAAACGGAAGACGAGCTTCGCGCCGACAGTATAAAGGAAACGCTTAACGAGGAATTGGTCAAAAAGTTGAACGAGGGGTTGGGGATAGATTATATCACTACCATCTATTTTAACGATTTTGTGATACAATAGTATTTAAAACCGCCCTTAAAACTTTTACGGGCTACCCTTCGAAGGAGAAATACATTGTCGAACATACTGTCTCAAAACGAAATAGATGAGCTGCTAAGCGTACTTGCCTCGGGGCAGGATCTGGTTACGGATGAAACGCCTGAAGATGAAGCAAAGGTAATAAAATCTTATGATTTCAGAACGGCGAACAAGTTTTCGAAAGACCAGATGCGTACGCTCCATTTTATATACGATAATTTTGCCAGTCGGCTGTCCACTTACCTTTCGGGTACGCTGAGGGCGCCTTGCGAGGTAGAGGTTATATCCATTGAGGAGCAGTCTTTTTCCGAACTGAGCAACTCGATGCCTACGTCTGTTATAGTATCGATAATAAACATGCCGCCGCTTCAGGGGTCTGTGTTGTTTGAGATATCGCCTATAATAGCGTACGAGATTATAAGCCGCCTGCTTGGCGGAACAGGCCAGTTCGACAACACGGACAAGCCGTTTACGGAGATAGAGATATCGATAATGGACCGCATCATCAGAAGAATACTTCAGCTGATGAACGAGGCATGGGAAAAGATAAACAAGGTTACCGCTACGCTGGACAGGATAGAAACGAGCTCGCAGTATGTGCAGATAGTATCATCCAACGAGCCTATCGCGATAATTACGATGAACGTTAAGATAGGCAAGGTGGAGGATATCATCAACCTTTGCATACCGCACGTAGCGATACAGCCGATTGCCAAGTCGCTTGTTATGAAAGCGTGGTATTCGGATAAGGGTGTAATACGCAGCGGCGATGAAAGGAAGAACTTCGAGTCGCGCCTTGCGGGGATACACCTTTCACTGCAGGCCATATTCAATCCCACAAACGCAACGGTGGGGGAGATACTCGGAACACAGGTGGGAGACGTGATACGCATCGACCACACTATAAACGAGCCCATTACGATAAAGGTTGAACATATACCGAAGTTCAAAGGGGCGATAGGATTACGTGGAAGCAATTACGCCGTGCAGATACAGGAGATAATTAAGGAGGAGACAGTTAATGAATATGCAGACATCATGGAATGAGGGAGATAATTTGGATCCTGAAATAAACTACAACATAATGCTCAACGAAGAGGAAAAAGACGCGCTCGGCGAAATAAGCAATATCTGCATGGGCACTTCCGCTACTACGCTGTCTACTCTGCTCGGCAAGAGAGTCGTTATAACCACGCCCAGGGTAAGCATAAGCAGGGGCAACGAGTATCTTGACGACTATGAAAAACCCGTAGTGCTTACCGAAGTCGAATATACGGAAGGTATAGACGGAAGGAACTCTTTTCTTTTAAAGAAAGAGGACGCGCTGCTTATTACCAGCCTGCTGATGGGGAGCGACCCAAGCGACGGCATAACCGAAGAAATGGAAGAGTACTATCTGAGCGCAATAAGCGAAGTGATGAACCAGATGGTAGGTTCGTCTTCCACTGCGCTTGCTACCGCTCTGCATGTTCAGGTCAATATAGCTCCGCCCGTTATCAAGGAACTGACGGACGATGAAAAGCATGAGAGACGCAATTCCGACGAAGTTTCCATCGTAATAAGCTTCAGGATGGAAATAGAGGACATGTTGGTAAGCAATATAATGCAGATAATGCCGTTCGATTTCGGCAAAAAGCTTGCGAGTTCGCTTTGTGGCAAAGAAGAACCGGCACAGTATGCAGGCGTGCCGGATAATATAGTCAGTAACAAGGAAAGCGTGGGATTAGTTATGGATACGGGTGCTAATAAAGACGCTTACATTGAGAAGAGCAAAAAGGATGTTGATCTTAAGGAGGTTAAATTCCAGTCGTTTGACACCTCGAATTACGGACAGGCGGCGGCCGGAAACAACATAGACCTCATAATCGACGTGCCGCTGCAGGTTACCGTAGTGCTCGGCAAAACCAAGAAAAACATCAAGGAGATACTTGAGATCGGCATGGGGTCTATAATAGTGCTCGACCGTCTCGCGGGCGAAATGGTGGATGTGCTTGTAAACGGCAAGATATTTGCGCGCGGGGAAGTGGTCGTTATAAACGACAACTACGGCGTGCGCATAACGGAACTGACGGAATCGAGCCAGGTTAAGTCTTAATAAAAAGCCTAAAATACTGGGCTTAAGACTGGCAATAAGTACATTCTGTCATTCCTTCTGCATTAAGTAGTGCAGCGACCGAAGAATCCCGGCTATCACAAAAACGGGATTCTTCTAAAGGCGCACCAAAAAGGGACGGAATCGCATTTCAAGGTTTTATCAAAAACCGGAGACTGGCAATAGCCAGCCTTTTTGTTTTATCGGCCTTGGTACCACTATTATCCTTGATGTGTTATAATATATAAAAAATTACGGGGGACGGGTATATGCCTTTTATGCTGAAAGACGATATGCAGCTGGGAGTCGCATCGGCCGCCACACAGATAGAAGGCGGGAACAGGCAAAACAGCTGGTACGATTGGTACTTAAAAGGGCATATAAAAGACGGCTCGGACCCTTCCGTTGCAAACATGCACTACGAACGCTTTGCCGAAGACGCTCAGATCATGCATGATATGGGCATAAAGCATTACCGTCTCGGCATAGAGTGGGCAAGGCTCGAGCCCGAAAGGGGCGTATTCAACGAAGCCGAGTTCCGCCACTACCGCGAAGAACTGATGCTGCTCAAGCAGCTCGGTATAGAGCCTCTTTTAACCATCCATCATTTCACCAACCCGCTGTGGTTTGAAAATATTGGGGCATTCGAAAACCGCGCCTCGGTGGGCGTATTTCTTGATTTCGTAAAAAAAGTAGTGGAAGAGTTCGGCGATATAGTGGCCGAATACATAACGATAAACGAGCCCAACGTATACGCCGTGTTCGGGTTTTTCTTCGGCGACTGGCCTCCGGGCAGAAAATCCCTGCGGGCAACCATACGCGTGCTCAACAACATGCGCGAGTGCCATATAAAGGCTTATGAGCTTATACACAGCATACGCCGCGGCATGGGCAGGGAAGACACGAAGGTAAGCTACGCCCACCATATGCGCGTGTTCGAGCCGAAAAACAGGGCGAATTTATGGCACCGTATCTGCACGTCGCTGATGCGCCGCGTTTTCCAGGAAAGCATTTCAAAATCGTTTTTAAAAGGGCAGGCGTGCTTCCCGCTTCGGGGCTGCAAAAGAGGCCTTTACTGCGATTTCCACGCGATAAACTATTACAGCCGCTCGGCTGTGGCAGGCTTTAAGGATGAGTATTTTAGTGGCGTGCCGGTAAACGACCTCGGCTGGGAGATCTACCCCGACGGCATTGTGCAAAACGCACGCGAACTGTATAAGCTGGCCCGGCTTCCCATATATATAACCGAAAACGGCACGTGCGACAACGCCGACGCATTCAGGAGCCGCTATATATACGAACACTTAAAGGCGCTTGCGGAAAGCGAACTTCCGGTTAAGCGCTATTACCATTGGTGCTTCACCGACAATTTCGAATGGCTCGAAGGGTTTTCGGCAAGGTTCGGTATTGTGCATGTGGACTATTCCACGCAGAAGCGCACGGTAAAGCGCAGCGGAGAATTTTTCAGCAGGATGATAGAAAACCGCGGAGTGACGAAAGACATGTACGACGAATACTGCGCCGTGGAGTATAAGACGAATGCGGCACCTCAAAAGCCTTAAGCAGCGTTACGTAGTTTTTATGACCCGGCCGTATAGTTTATTAATGCCTCTTTATGCAATGCGCTTAAAGGGTAAATATAAAGGAGGATAAGATGAGATCGTATTACACGCGGAATAAGTGGTTTTTTGGTTTGGGTACTATCGGCAGGGACATGTTTTATACGCTGCTGAGCGTATACTTCCTTACGTTTATGACCGAGGTGCTTGACCTGTCAAACGAGATGGTTGCGGTAACGGGCAGCGTACTTGCCGTTTTGCGGATATTCGATGCGCTCAACGACCCGCTTATGGGCGTAATAGTGGATAATACGAACTCCCGGTGGGGCAAATTCAAGCCCGCGATGCTCATAGGCGCTCTTACGAGCTCAGTGTTCCTTATACTGTTATTCACCGATCTATGGTCATCTTCCTCGCTTTACCTGCTGTTCTTTATATTGCTTTATCTCTTGTGGGATGTAACGTACGGCCTTAACGATATCGCATACTGGTCCATGCTTCCCGCGCTTACGCTTGATCAGAACCAGCGCGAAAAGATAGGTGCTCTTGCAAGAATTTGGGCGAATGTAGGTATGTATATTGTGGTTGTCGGCATAATACCTGTTACCGGCATGCTTGAGGAGGCTGTGGGCAGCGCCAAACAGGCCTGGCTCATATTTGCGGTGGCCGTTTCTGTTTTAATGATAGGATTCCAGCTGTTTACGCTGCTGGGCGTAAAAGAAAACAGGCAGATATTCAAGAAAGAAGAGAAGACTACGCTACGCGGCATGTTTAAAGCGATATTCAAAAACGACCAGCTATTGTTTACCGTTATCGCGATGGGGCTGTTTTCGATAGGCTATACTACGACGGCGGAGTTCGGCACGTATTACTTCATATATGCTTACGGCGACAAGAACGCATATTCCACATTCACTTTGATACTCGGCGTTTCGCAGTTAATATCGCTGCTGGTATTTCCGTACTTCAGCAAACGCTTTACGCGCAGGCAGCTTTATACGAGTTCCACAATTATTGTGATCGCCGCCTACCTGCTGTTCTTCTTTACGCCTATGAACATGATACCGATAGGCATAGCCGGAGTGCTGCTGTTTATAGGCGACGGGTTCATTCAGATACTGATGCTGATGTTCCTCACCGATACGATAGAGTACGGCCAATGGAAATTCGGCAAGCGCAACGAAGCGGTCACATTCTCTGTGCAGCCGCTTATCAACAAGCTTGGGTCCGCCATAGCGACGCTCATCATAACATGGACGCTCATTATATCGGGCATTAACGATGCGGACACGAGGGGCGTGCCCGTTACGCCGGAAGGGATAACCGTATTGAAGACGTCTATGTTTTTAATACCTCTTATATGCATAATAGTGGGGTATTTCGTTTACCGGTTTAAATACAAGATAGATAAAAAGTTCTATGACCAGATAGTAACCGACCTTGCCTCAAGAGGAGATATAAAAGAAGTAAAATAAACGCAAGTTTACCGTTGCGATGAGAGCTTTACGGAGCCGTATTATTTGCGGCTCTTTTTACTATTCGCCCTTTCTTGTAATAACATAGAGGTTCGAGCCGAAATCCCCGAGCAGGCGGATGCGCTCGTTGTAATAGCTGCCTATAAACTGGTTGTTGAGGCGGACGCCAGAGTTCAGCATGTCTCCGCGGCATTCATAGCTCTCCACGCAGTCCGTAAGGCGGTAAAACCTGCCTATCGTGCGGAGTATGAACCCCTCGGGGTTAAGAGACAGCGGCAGTATATGCTTTACGAGCCCGCCGAAGCGCTTTATAAAAAGGCTCTGCGGCCGGGTGCGCAGCGAATAGAGGCTACCCGGCTCGAAACCGGCAAGCGGCAGAATATCGTACCCTTCGCTGGCTTCGGCCTGAGTCTGAAAAAACCCCGCGACAGACTCCGAGCCGTCGACAGCGGTGCACTGCCAGTGGACCTTGTTGGCTTTCAGCGCGGGCAGGCGGCGGAAACGCCCGTACTGCAGCGTTTTCCTGTGCGCTTTGTAAAAAGCTATCTGCTCCTTTATCTCCTTCTTTTCCACGCGCGACAGATACTTTAAATCCATCTCGTATCCGAGGCACCCGAAGCACGCCACGTTAAAGCGCGTCGTTAAGGGAGTGCTTCTCAGCGTCTGCTGGTGAGGCGCTTCGGAAACATGCGCGCCCATCGTTGAAAGCGGATAAAGGTGGGAAAGGCCGCCTTGAATTTTCAAGCGCTCCACTGGGTCGGTATCGTCGGACGACCACACCTGTGGCGAATAACACAGCATGCCGAGGTCGAACCTGTTGCCTCCGCTTGAGCAGCTTTCGAGCAGTATATGCGGGCGCGGGCGGAATATGCGCTCGAGCACGTCGTAAAGCCCGAGTATATACCGGTGAAAGAACTCGCCCTGGTTTTCAAGCAGCGGAGAGCAGGCGTCGCTGATATGGCGGTTCATGTCCCACTTTACGTAGGATATGCGCGCTTCGTCCAATATCTTTGACACCGACTCTACGATGTAATCGCGCACGCGGGGGTTGCACAGGTCTAGCACTAGCTGGTTGCGCCCGAGCGTCGGCTTCTTGCCGGGCGTGGTCACGGCGTACTCCGGATGCGCGCGATAAAGGTCGCTGTCCTCATTCACCATCTCCGGCTCAAACCACAGGCCGAACTCCATGCCGTACCTGCGTATTCTGTCCGCGAGTTTGGCCATGCCGCCCGGGAGCTTTTTTAAATTGACGTTGTAGTCGCCGAGCCCCGCATTGTCGTCGTTCCTCTTGCCGAACCAGCCGTCGTCCAGCACGAAAAGCTCAATACCCAGGCGGCGGGCGCGGCGCGCTAGCCGCAGCAGCCGTCCCCGGGTGAACTTAAAAAAATACGCTTCCCAGTTGTTGATAAGCACGGGGCGCTCTTTCCCTTTCCAGTCGCCCCGGACGATATGGTTGTTTACAAAGTCGTGAAAATGCGCGCTTAAGCCGTTGTAGCCGCCGCTTGAAAACGTCATTACGGCCTCGGGCGTCTCGAACTTCTCGTCCTTGTTAAGCGTCCACTCGAAGCAGTGGGGGTTTATTCCTGTCTGTACCCGAACAATGTCCTGGTTTGAAAGTTCTATAGCGCTGTAATGGTTGCCGCTGTAAACGAGGTTGAAGCCATACATGCGCCCGTACTGTTCGCCGGCTCCGCTTTCGGCGAGCAGAAAGCCCGGATTATGGCGGTTGCTGCTCGCGCCCGTAGTCGAGCTGTTTATGTATATGCCGTATTGCAGCTCGCGCTCGTGCTTGTGCGCTTCCTTTATCCAGCCGCCGTCAAACGTGACAAGTTTAAACCCGCGGCCCGGCATATCCAGCGACATGCTCATCAGCCTGCGGATAACGAGCGGCTTTTCGTTATGGTTTATTAGCACTGCGCGGCGGGTGATAACGTCCGTTTGTTCGTATACCGTGTAATACAGCAGCAATTCCACGTTGTTAGACTCGTCTAACATGGTTATTTCCAGCGTATCGCAGTCGCTTTCCCCGCCGTAAGAGCAGGGCAGCGTCTCCATTTTTACAAAGCCTTTGAGTATACGGTGAGACTTGTACAGAAAATCACAGGTGAATGTGCCGTCCGGCATTTTTATCTCGGCGGGGGAGTGGCGGTAGTCGCCGCGGCCTATGCCCGACCATTCGAGGCACATGTTGTCAAGGCAGTATGTCGGGTCGCTTGAATCGTACACTACGCTGCTGCCGTATAGAGCGGTGCGCTTTAATATGAGGCCTTCGGGGTCCTGAGCCGCGAGCCGTTCGCCGTAATGGATATGCTCAAGGTGCCCGAAACTCGTAACCCGGAACCAGTAGCTTGTCTCGTTTGTCGTAAGTCGGAACAGCTTATCGATTTGTTCTATCATAGCGCTTACCTCGTTACATCCAGCAGTACAGCCTCGTAGGGCTTAAGGCTTCCGTCGTATTCCGTACTGTCGTAATTGGAGATTATAACTTTGCCGTCCGCGGCGGCTTTCTTTGTGCGCTTTCCGAAATTAAGCAGTACGCGGTATACCTGCCCGTTCTTTTCACGCTCGTATATAAACAGGCTGCCCGACGCTCGTATCAGCCGGAATTCGCCGGAAACAAGAACGTCGCTATTTGCGCGCAGCGCTATCATTTTTTTATAGAAGCTGAGTACGGAGTCCGGATCGTTTATTTGCGCCGCCGCGTTTATAAACTTGTGGTTTTTGTTTATGCTCAGCCACGGCTCGCCGGCCGTAAAGCCCGCCCCCGGTTCGGCGCTCCACTGCATCGGCGTGCGCGAATTGTCGCGCGACGAGCGTTTTATCATGCGCCAGCGGTAAAACGCGGGTATATGAAGCTTCTTTGCCGTATTGTATATGTTGAGGGATTCTACGTCCTTTATCTGGTCCATGCCGGTAAAATCGAAATTCGTCATGCCAATTTCCTGCCCCTGGTATATAAAGGGAGTGCCGCGCAAAGTAAGCAGCATCAGGCAGAGCATCTTGGCGGAAACCGCCCAGTATTCCCCGTCGTCGCCGAAACGCGAGACGGATCTCGGCTGGTCGTGGTTTTCAAGATAGCACGCGTTCCATTCAAGCGCGTTCTGCCATTTCGCTATTATCTTGCCGAACTGTCCGGCGTTGAAGCGGCGCTTAAACCACTTGATGAAGTACTGGTCGGTTTCCATATGCTCGAACGAGAATATCATATCGAGTTCTCCGCGGCTTTCGTCGGTAAGGTCCCTGCCCATCTGAGTCGTTACGAACACCGCCTCGCCCACCGTAAAGCAGTCGTACCGGCTCAATACCTCGCTGCGCAGAGTTTTCAGTATCTCGTGCGCTCCCGGCTGCGACGTATAATATTCGCTTCCTTTTATAATGAGCTTTTTGCTGTCCTCAAGCGAAGACTTCCATATGATGTTTATAACGTCGCAGCGGAACCCTGATACGCCCCTGTCGAGCCAGAAGCGCATTATGTCCTTTATTTCCTCGAGCACTTTGGGATTCCGGTAATTTAAGTCGGGCTGTTTCTTCGCGAACAGGTGCAGGTAATACTCGCCGCTCTGTTCGTCGTATTCCCATGCGCTGCCGCCGAATAGGCTTATCCAGTTGTTGGGAGGCCTGCCGTCTCTGCCGGGCCGCCAGATATAGTAATCGCGGTAGGGGCTGCTTTTATCCCGGCTTGCTTTGAACCACGGGTGCTCGTCGGAAGTGTGGTTAATAACAAGGTCCATCACGATGCGTATGTCGCGGCGCCCTGATTCCTCTATGAGCCGGTCCATGTCCGCCATAGTGCCGTACTTAGGGTCGATGTCGCGGTAGTCGCTGATATCGTAGCCGTTGTCGGCGTCGGGGGAACGGTACACAGGCCCGAGCCATATTATGCCTATGCCAAGGTCTTTAAGATAATCCAGATGCTCGATTATGCCGGGGATATCGCCGAATCCGTCGCCATTCGTATCGGCAAAGCTGCGCGGGTATATCTGATAGACGACCCTTTTACGCCACCATTTGG
This sequence comes from Burkholderiales bacterium, assembly GCA_050260375.1. Classification (GTDB taxonomy): domain Bacteria; phylum Bacillota; class Clostridia; order Christensenellales; family SZUA-584; genus DTFZ01. The sequence goes on from JBLNCA010000037.1 coordinate 172,428, forward strand.
ACATTAAAACCGCCTCCCTTGACTGACTGATATTCATAACGCAAGTGTATGATTACAGTTTAGTAAATTATAGTTATTACGTCAATGAACATATGCGTGCATTACAACATAGCGTAATATTAGCGACTCTTTTTTATCGAAGTTTAGTGACATATATCCGCCGCTGTAGTAATATTGATATGAAATTTATGTAAGGGGTATTGGGCTATGGTGTGTCCTAGGTGCGGCAGCACAAACGTAACGTCTCAGGCGGTGACCGAGACGACATCAAAAGGAAAAGTAAAAGGGTTCGGGAGCATAAAGGCTTTTTTGGGCTGGCTGTTTTTCTCGGTTCCGGGTATACTCTGCGGCCTGTGCGGCATGGGCAAGGAAAAGACGAGGACGAGGACAAGAACGAGAGTGATAAGGATATGTCAAAACTGCGGGAAACAGTTCTAGCGCTGCTGCAGGGCATAGGCGACAGAAGCGGCTGCCACCAGATGCCCGAGCGCAGCTTTAAGGCAGGCGAGTATGTATTCCCCGTTTGCGCAAGATGCACCGGCGTTTTCTTTGGCCAGCTGTCCGCCGTCATATTCGCAGTGTTCGGCATTGTGTGCCCTTATTATATTGCCGTTTCGCTGCTGGCTGTAATGGGCGTTGACTGGCTCATACAGAAAATGGGCGTTAAGGAGTCCACGAATATAAGGCGGCTTGTTACCGGCATGTTGGGCGGTTTCGGGCTGTTCAGCATATATATCGATATTGTTATTCTGCTGTACCGTTTCATAACGGGAATATTCTAGTACCGGCTTATCCAATCATCGACAATGTATATAACAAAGCAATTGTAAAATATTATTTACATTTACATTCATGCTTGACACAGACAGGAAATTGATATACCATAATTTACAAAAGTATTACAAAAGTTGCGGAGGTGTTACGTGAAAATACGCGATTATTGCCAGGCTGTTTTAGTTTTGTTTGTACTGATTGTTACTTTTGTCATATCCGCCTGTCAGCCTACGCCGGAGACGCCTCCGGTCGTACGCAGAGAGGACGATATACCCAAAGAAGCGATTCTGGAAACAGCTGCGCCGCCGACCGCAGAAGTGAAGAACGCTATAGAGCCGGCTGTTTATTCGGTTAAGGAGCATTGGAAGGAAACGGTGGAAAAGAACGATTTTCTTACCATCGAGGTGGATGCGGATATACTGATGCCCGAGGTGGAGACATATCCGGTGGAGCGGCTCGAACGCGTCATACTCACGCAGGAGAAAGTGGATGAACTGATCGCGTATTTTACCGAGCCGGGAACGAAATTCTATACCGGCGAGCATGTAAGGCTGAAATCGGAGTATGAAGAAGAGCTTATCGAATTGAAACAGAGCCTGCAAAATGTATTGAACGGCGGCGACGGCGAAACTCCCGAGTCCATCCGCTCGTATATCAAAGAAGTGGAGCGCAAGATGGCCGAGGCGCCCGAAAGCCATACTTACACGTATGTGGAGCCGGTGTTTACGTATTCGACCGATTATGAGACGGGAGAGCCGCGCAAGGAGTACGGGGAAAATACTGTTGAAGTCTCGATAGAATTGCCGGACGGAAAAAGATATGGGTCTGTCTACGCATCCCGCTATGAAAAAGGTAAAAACACGAGTTCCGGTTTTTCCTACTGCGGTTTCAGCGGCGGGTGGAACATGGAAAGTTATTTTACCTGGTATGACGAAGAACTAAAGAAGGAAGCGGAGTGGTATGCGAAATTTGATGATGTCGCGTGGAAGAAGGATTGGGCAAGGCAGCGAGAGTTTGTAGACAAAGGACTTAAGCGCATGCAGGAGAACAACATGGACCTGCGCGCCGCGGCTGACAGTGCGATTCGCGTGCTGGAGGAGCTGGGCGTAAAAGGAATGCAGCTTAAAAGCTTTGAAAAGGCGATGTTCTCCAGGGAGCGCGGCAAGGAAGGAGAAGAAGATCATACAATACCCGGCTGCTACGTGGAGTTTGTACGCGAATGCGGCGGCATTCCCTCGACTTCGCAGCGCGGCGGCAGTTTTTCGAATGACCAGGATTACTCCGAGCTATATTGCGCGCCCTTTTATCTGGAGAATGTGAGCATGATAATAAGCGAGGAAGGCGTAGAATACTTCTCATGGAATAGCATGGCGCAGGTAGTGGAGCGCGTTGCCGAAAACACCACTCTTATGCCGCTCGATAAAATGAAAGAGCGCGCCCTCGACCACATTTTCTTTATGAATGGAGCATGGCTGGACGGAAAGCGCGGCAAAATGCGCATCAATATCGAGGAAATGCGCCTGGTTACCACGTACATAAACGCCAAGGACGATACTGAGCGCGTGCTTATCGTACCCGCGTGGCTTATCAAGGCGCAGGAAGAACACTTTTTAGAAGAAAAAGATGTCTGGATCGACGGAAATGAAGAGGAATTCATGATAAATGCGCTCGACGGCAGCGGCATACTTATGCCGGGCATATTGGAACGTATGCAGGAAAGTAAAGAAAGGATGAAACAGTAAAGATGAACGGACGGACATGCGTTCATAGGGACTCGAGAGTTCGTAAATATATGGACCACAAAAAGACGTGAGGCGGGCGATCAATGAACGCCCTTACTGTTATGTTGGACGAGAATTATCAGATGCACAGCGATCTGGGCGAACAGGCGATACATACTATAAACGCACTCGATGGAACGATAATGCAAAGGCCGCACGGGCCCGATTGGTAAGTCATGCGGCATGTAAACCGTGGTTAACCGGCGAAACAACGCGCTTTAAAATAAATTTTGAAAAATTATGGAACAAATCGGCAGTATCGCTGCGTCTAATACTCAAGGCTTGTTGCGGCACCCGGCAAGACATGAGGCTCGCCGGGGTGTGCTAAAGTACGCAAGCGCCGACCAAATTAAATAATTTTTACAAAATGTTGAAGTATTTGCGTATAAAATGTGTTAATATGGTAAATACACACTCCAAAAAGCCTCGCGCCTTTTTGGAGACCCGTATAAATCTGCGGCTGACGCCGTAATGAAACTGAATAATGCACTATAGCGGCTCTGATAATACAAAGCTCTTTATGGATGGTGGTGGAATCAATCAAATTTGTGAGGGCAAAAATGGACCATCCACCAAAAAAACCGCGCCGTCGCGGATACCGGCTGAACAAAAAGAAGTTTGCGGGCATGCTGCTTGCGCTTGGCTTCATAATAGCCACCGCCGCGGTAGTGGTGAGGGTATATGAAGAAGCCGCGGCAGAATTTGCCGGGGCTCAAGGAAAAGCGGACATTGGCGCGATAGCTGCGAGGCCCGGCGTTCCGCGCAAGACGGACACCGCCGCCGCAAGCAAGACTGCGGCGCCCAAAGCGACGGCAAAGCACGACGGCAAACTGCGGGTAGTCGTCGACGCGGGGCACGGCGGTTTCGACCCGGGGGCGACAGGAACAAACGGCGCGCGCGAAGCGGATATCAATCTGCAAGTCGCAAAAAACTTAAAAGAAGAGCTCGAAAAGCGGGGCGCGCAGGTGGTTATGACACGCGAGGACGACGACGGGCTGGGGAACACGCAGCAGGAAAGCCTAAAGGAGCGAAAAAGGATAATACAGCAAAGCGACGCTTGTCTGGTTATCAGTATACACATGAACACGTTCGACGACAAGGACGTTTCAGGCCCGCTGGTGCTGTTCGCACCGGGTTCCGAGCAGGGCAAGGCGTTTGCCGAAATAGTGCAGCAGCGACTTAACGACGCGCTGGAGTCGGGCGGCAGGGCGCGTTCGGAGGACCTCGTCGTAGTGCAGAGTACGGATAAGCCTTCGATACTCGTCGAATGCGGATATATCACCAATCCGAAAGAGGAGAAAAACTTAAAGAAGCCGGAATACCAGTATAAAATCGTCAAGGCGATATGCGACGGAATTGACGATTTTCTGGGAGACGGTTCCGACAGTTGAATAATACTGCAGGTACTAAAGCGATATGAGAGACAGAAACGTTAAAATTCGTACGGCGTCATCCGACATAAGACGCGCGTTTACAGGACGCGGCTTTATTATAGGCCTTTTCGGTATGGTAGTAGCCGTCGTACTCTCGTCGCTCGAAGAAATCATAAACGTAGCGCGGAGCACGGAGCCTCTGATGAACGGATATCACTTCGAATTTATCAAGAAGGCTCTATCTTCCTCGTGGGTGACGCTTGCCATTCCCATACTGTGCGCGCTGCCGTTTACGTCGGCGTTCGTGGACGACGTAAAGAGCGGCTTTATCAAGCAGTATCTGCACCGTTCGGGTTACAAGCCGTATATAAGGTCAAAGCTTCTGGCATGCGGGCTTTCGGGCGGCGCGGTGCTGTTTTTCGGCATACTTATTTCATATGCGCTCGCGTATCTCGTATTTACGCCTATGGAGCTGGCGCTTGAAAAAGGGCAGACGCCGCAGCCGTATCTGGCGCAGATACTGATGATAGCGGCGACGCTGTTTTTATCTGGCGCGTTCTGGTCGCTGGTGGGATTTACTATGTCCGCTCTGACAATGAACCGCTATATGGCGTACGCGTCGCCGTTCATACTCTATTACGTGCTCATAATACTGCATGAGAGGTACTTTGATAAGCTGTACGTGCTTTATCCGAAAGAGTGGCTGTTCCCCTCGGAAGGGTGGGTTTTGGGGAGCTTCGGCGTAATGCTGCTGCTCGCGGAACTGACGGCGGCAGTCTGCCTTGCGTTCGCGCTGACTGCGAGAAGGAGGCTTGCGAATGTATAGGGCGAGGCAGGTTTGTTCCGTAACCGCATATAACTTCAGGCAATGGCGCGCAAACCCGCGCGTGATTATAACGTTCGCTCTGGCTTTTATACTGTGTTTTCTGCTCTCCGACAAAGCGGTGCGCTTTGCGAAGGAATACGAAACGACTATGCAGATAGTCGAGGCGTTCGTATGGACTTTCGGGGACAGCAATTCCATATTGCTGTCGTCGCTGCTGCTCGTGCTGCTGTTCGCGGACATGCCGTTCCTCTCCGCGGGTACGCCGTACTACCTTCTGCGCATTAACCGCAAGACGTGGCTCGCGGGGCAGGCGCTCTATATCACGCTCGCCACCGGCATATATATGGTGTTCATACTGGCTTCCACGTCGCTTATTTGCATGAGCAATTCGTTCATAGGCAACATGTGGAGCGAAACGGCCGCTATACTCGGCTATTCGGGTGCGGGCAAGGCAGTGGCGCTGCCCGCGCTCGTAAAGACGCTCGAGATGAGCACGCCTTACGAGTGCATGGCTACGATATTCCTGCTCATGCTGCTGTATACGCTGCTGATGTCGTTTATCATGCTGTCGTTCAACATACGCAAGGGGCAGCTGGCGGGCGTAATCAGCGTGTTCGCATTCAGCCTGTACGGGTTTTTGCTAAATCCCAATCTATTCAAGACGATGTTCCAGCTTCCCGAAGAACTTATTTATAAGGCAAACGTAGCCGTGGGGTGGCTGTCGCCGTTGAACCATGCGACGTATCACATGCATAATTTCGGTTACGACCTGCTGCCGCGGCTCTGGCAGACGTATGTCATATTCGGCGTGCTGATAACGCTGTGTTTCTTTTTCGCATTGCGGGCGGTGCGCAGGTACAATTTTAATTTCAGTGGAACGGAGAATGTGTAATGGACATAGCCATCAGCGTTCAGAACGTGACAAAGCGGTTTGGGGAGGAAACGGTACTTAAAAACGTCATCCACGATTTCGAGGAAGGCAAGATACACGGCATTGTAGGCAACAACGGCAGCGGCAAGACTGTGCTGATGAAGTGCATCTGCGGTTTTCTTATTCCCACAAGCGGCAAAATATTCGTCAATTACAAGCAGGTGGGCAAAGACTGCGACTTCCCCGAAGACATCGGCATAATAATCGAAACGCCGGGTTTTCTGCCGGGACTGTCGGGCATGAAAAACCTTCAGATACTTGCTTCGCTTTGCAGGAAGATAAACGACGATACAATACGCGCTGCAATAAAGCGCGTGGGGCTTGACCCGTCGATGAAAAAGCCGGTGGGCAAGTATTCGCTCGGCATGCGCCAGCGGCTCGGCATTGCGCAGGCAATAATGGAAAACCCGTCGATACTGGTGCTTGACGAACCGCTGAACGGCCTTGATAAAAGCGGCGTCGCGGAGATGCGCAGCCTAATAAAATCGCTGCGCGACCAGGGAAAGACTATGCTGCTCGCGAGTCACAACCAAGCGGACATCGACGAGCTTTGCGACACCGTCTGCGAAATGGACGGCGGCGTACTTACGGTTGTCAAATAGCAAGGGGAGGAGAACTCGTGGATATAGGCTTTAGAGAGGATAATAAACAGAGAGGCAACAAGAAATATAAGATAATGCTCATAGCGTCGGCGTGCGTGCTTGTTGCGGCTGCGGCGGTCGCTGCAATATTGCTGCTGGGCGGCCAAGGCGACGCCGTGCGCATTTTAGACTTCGGCACGATTGTAAAGGGAGTTTCGATAAACGGCATAGACGTATCGGGCAAGACAAAGGACGAGGTGCTTTCCGCCACGGCGGATTTGGAAGCGGGCATGCTTGCTAAAGTCAAGTTCTCGCTGGACGTTAACGGCGAAGTGCACAACTTCAGCGCGGAAGACTTCAGCGTAGGCACAGATTATATGGATATCGTTTCGCAGTCGGCGAGCTACGGGCACCGCGGCACGTTTGAACAGCGGCTTGAAGCATTTAAAAAGGCGGCGGCGGAAGGCGTGAATTTTACGGTAAGCCTTACCGTCGACAGGGACAAGCTTTCGAAAAACCTCGCGGAGCTTAAAACGGCGCTCGATAAAGAACCAAAGGACGCCGGATTCGAGTTTATGCCGTGGGGTTATACGGTGGATGAAAGCGGCGCTGCAACAGCTTATCAGCCCGATATAAACGCTATGGTCGAAGAGCTTGCGCACGGCAGGGAATACAAGCGCCCCGAGCTTGTGCGCATACCCGACGAGGAAATGCCTATACCTCTGCGGTACAAGTTTTATAACGACGACGAGGGATACAAGAAGGATTATATACCGCCCGACGCGAACATAGCCCGGTTTTTCTATAAGCCGCACCAGACGGGGCTTAAAGCGGACACCGCGGCGATAGCAGACGATATAATCTCGCAGGTTAAGAGCGGGCAGTTTTCCACGATAACCGTGCCTGTTGAAGTCACCGAGCCGGGGCTCAAACTGGACGATATAAAGGCCAACACGCAGCTTATTGCGTCGTGGTCGTCGAGCTTTGGCGGCCATTACAGTTACGGAAGGAACTGGAACGTGGCAAGAATATCGGCGTTTATCAACGGGAACGTGATACAGCCGGGGCAGAAGCTTTCCATAAACGAAGTTGCCGGGCCGAGGAACGATTCCACCGCAAGGACGGTCGGCTGGAAGAAAGCGTCGGGCATAGAGAACGGAGGGTATTCTCCGCAGGTGGGAGGCGGCGTCTGCCAGCTTGGTAGCACGACGTTCAACGCCGCTATACGCTCGGGGCTCAAGATAGCCAAATCGTACCATCACTCGATACCGTCCGACTATGTACCGCTCGGGCTGGACGCTACGCTCAATACAAAGCCAGACCTCGATTTGGTGCTGGAGAACACGGGAACACTGCCATATTTTTTAGTCTCGTATGTTAACCCGAAAGACAAAAACGTTACGGTGGAGGTTTACGGCCCGCCGCTTATAGACCCCGACCATCCCGAGTGGGGCAATGTGATATACGACTATTCATTCAAAAACCTGGGGCGCTACGGCACTCCCGGCAGTAAAACATACACCGTCGAAGTGCCTACCGAAGCGCCCGACGGCACTATAGTAGACGCGTCCAACCCTACTTACGTGTACGCGAAAGGCAGAAGGGGAACGAAGGTGCGCACATACAGGCATATATATTCGCTTGACGGCAAGGAGCTCTGCGATCCGATTGAGTTTGAATACCATGAATATCCTACGATAGACAGCGTTACGTATGTATACTCGCCGCCCGCGCCGCCAACGCCGCCCGCAGACCCGGGAACTCCTCCCGCAGAGCCGCCGGCGTCGTGACTTAAGGCAATGCCTGTAATGATGTTAAAAGAGGCTACGGTCAACGAATGAGTGAAGTAATAAGTCTGAAAAACGTCGTCAAGATGTATCCCGGCGCAAAGCGCGCCGTAAACGACATCACGCTTAACATAAGCGAGAACCAGCGCGTTATAATACGCGGGCCGACGGGCAGCGGCAAACGGACGCTGATGAAACTTATCGCCGGCATGCAGCCCCCGAGCTCCGGCAGCGTTACTGTGATGGGCAAAGCGCTGCATGAAATGGACGAAGATGCGGCCGCGCGCTTCCGTAATAAGTATATAGGCGTCGTGCCGCAAACGCCCTCGCTGTTCCATGGGCTCACGGTGCTCGAAAACGTGGAGTTGCCGCTTGCCGCAAGGGGAATCCCGGCTGCGCAGCGCAGGAAAGCGGCGCTCCAGCAGCTCAAAACTATGGGCATTACGCACATATCATATGCTTACCCTTCACAGCTGACCGCGCTTGAGGCGCAGATAGCGTCCGTTGCCAAGGCGCTTATAGCGCGGCCGAAAATACTGCTGCTGCATGATATACTCGCACCGCTGTCCGAAAGGGAAACCGAACAGTTCGCGGGCACGATGCACGCCGTCTGGGAATTCGGGTGCTGTACGGCGCTCTACTTCACCTGCGCGGCTCCGGCCCTGGACGCGGAGAGGCTGATAACGTTAAGCCACGGAAAAATTCAGGAGGACATTCGATGAGAAAACTAAGTATTATTCTTGCTATAATGATACTTTGCATTACGCCGGCCTCGGCGCTTGCCGAAGGCGAAGGCGGCGGAGGCGGCGGGGGAAGCGGGGGAGATGCGGTTCTTTCGATAGACAACGTCAACGTTTACGACGGTATGGACAGGGCGTATAAAGACGGATATATGCCGACGGTAAGCGGCGGCATAGCTACTATTATTATTCCGCTTGTAGTCAACCCGGGGAGTGTGGTGGACGGAAATACCATCACGGTTACTCCTGCGCTCGGCGAAACGTCGGCGTCGCCTTTTGTGTACAAGAACTATCAGAAGGCTGTCGGCCTCGCAAACAACGCCGTAAACGGAGGTACATCCACCATTCCGTCGTTTCTTGTGCGGTTCGATCTCGAGCTTGCCGCGGGGCGCATAAACGGCGTTTACCCGGTGAGCATAGACGTCGCGGCAACCTCAGGGGGGAACCCGGTGCAGCAGACGTTCACCGCGTATGTAACGATTACCGACGGCAAGGACCCGAACGCTCCGGAAGCAACGCCCAAACCGCAGTCGCAGCCCAAAGTGATAGTAAGCGGCTACAGCATAAACCCCTCGCCCGTAAACGCGGGCGAAGGTTTTACGGCAACTGTGACGCTTAAGAACACGAGCACAAAGAAGTCCGTACAGAACATGACGGTTACGGTTTCCTGCGACTGCCCGAATTTTGCGCTGCAAAACGACACAAGCACGATATTTATAGGCAACCTGGCAAAGGGCAAGACCACGGATGTAGTGCTCGAATACAAAGTAGACCTTGAAACGCCCGCCCAGAGGTATAACATAATGCTCGCGATAGATTACGAGGATTCAAACGCGTCGCCGCTTTCTTCGTCGGGAACAATTCAGGTTGCGGTAATCCAGCCTCTTAATGTAAAGATGGAACCGCCTAAGATTCCCGACAGCGTCAACGCTGGCGATACGATGCCTTTAAAGTTCCAGGTGATGAACATGGGGCGCGGAAAGGTCTACAACGTGCGGTGCGAGCTCGCGGCGCCCGGTCTTATACCTTCCGAGGTGGCTTTTATAGGAAACATGGAGCCGGGCACGGACGGCGAGGGCGAGATGGACGTGTTTGTAGGCATGAAAAGCATGACGGAAGGGTACGAAGGCGACGATAAATACGGGCCCACAAGCGGCAAAATAACCCTTAAATACGAGGACGGCAACGGGCAGGAGTACACAGAGGAAGTCGATATATTCACAATGATAAACCCGCCTGAAATAAACCCCGTTTCCGCCGATGCCGAAGAGGAGCCCGATAAGGCGAGCCAGTGGTGGATATCGCTTATAGCCGGCGGCGCGGTAATCGCCGTGCTTGTAATACTGCTTGTTGCGCGCAGGAAAAAGGTGAGGCCGCATGAGGATTTTTGACCTTGCGCGCATTGCCGTAAAAAGCCTTACCAGATGGGCGGTGCTTCCCGCCGCGGCCGCGGCTATAGGCGTGTTTTGCATGTGCGTGGCGGGTACGGCGCTTGCGGTGGTGCAGCAGGAGAAGTCGCAGCCTTTTGAATTGAGCTTTTCGTCGCAGGACTCGGATATTACCGAAAACGACATTGCAAATATATCGGAAATTGAGGACGTAAAGGCGGTAACGCCGGTGTTCGAGGTTCCTGCCAGCGTTGCCGCGGGCGATTATTCGGCGGAGCTGAACCTTATTGGCATATATTCTTCTTATTTAACCGGGAAGTTCAAGGCGGGAGGCGTGTTTCCGGAAAGCGGCGTAATGCCGTATATCGTGCTTAACGAAGCTGCGTGCAAAGAGTTCAAGAGCAAAGAAGACTATTTGGAATACGAATATTTCGGAGACGAAACGGACTCGGAGGAATCGGACGCGCCCGACGTAGACTGGCTACAGGAGAGCATAAAGATCATGGCGGGTGAAGGCAAACCCGTCACCGCAAAAATATCCGGCATATTGTCGGCGGAGGAAGAGGACGAGCAGCCCGCCGCCTATATCAGCGTTACCGCCGCGAAAGGACTGCTGCCGCCCGGCCAGCAGGGAAGCGCAAAAGCGAGCGCGCGCATAACCAATATAGGCTGCGCCGAAAAGGTGTCGCGCAGCATAACGGCGTTGGGATTCAATATAGACAACACAAACGACGAATTGCAGGCAAAGTGGGACAGCCAGGAGGGGCAGATAGCGTATCTGCTTGTGATAAGCATATTTTCGCTGCTTTGCTTTTTTGCTCTGACGGCGTCGTCAACAAAGATATCAATGCTGGAGCATAAAAACGAATGGCAGATGCTGAAGTGGACGGGCTTAAGGGACAGGGATTTAAGCCGTATATTTATAATACGCATGCTTGTTCTTGCGGCGTCCGGTATTCTTGCGGGCATAATAGCCGGCACGTCGCTGCCGTCGTTTTTGGACCCCGACCCTTGGGGCGCGTCCGTTTACACGCTGCCCGTTCCTTTCTGGGTGGCGGCAGCCAGCGGCGCGGTATTTCTGCTCGCAGGCGTCGCGCCGTCGCTTAATATAAAGAAACTCGTGTCGTATGAACTGGACTCATAAGCGTGACAAATATCAACCCCGACAAACTTAAAAACATACCATATTGCCTGGTATGTTTTTTAGCTATCTCTCAAGAGGATTGTTTAAAACAATCTGAGACTGTCAAGAAAGTATATGCTGTCATTTAAGTCAGCTTCGCTTGAAGGAGTGTAACGACTAAAAAGATCTCCCTTCTTTAAAGCACTATCCATGGGATTCAGACCTTCAGCCGCAAGCCGTCAGGCTAAAGCCTTCACCCAAAGGGGACTGAATGACAAATGGGGGTTTATCGATACTATAGGATTACTTCAAAAAACAGTCTCCTTCTATGCTGCTTGTACGTTTTCTGATTGCGGCATAACATGCCGTTGACCCAAAATAGCGCGTATGATATTTTATAAATGAAATACCGTTGTTTGCCAGGGCCCGCACAGCAAAGATACAGCATCCAAAGCAAGGTAAATTACCGGCTCTTAAGTTAACCGACCGGATAAACGAAAAAGGTGCAGCATGAGCAGATATGACATATTGAACCTCGGAACGGCAATGGTCGATATTCCTGTAAAGCTTCCGTATAAGACGCTGGATTTTAAGACCGAACTTACCCGCATAGACAACCTGAAATTAATGCCGGGCGGGGACGCGGCCAACAGCTCCATTGCTTTGAGCCAGTTAGGCAACAGCGTCGCGCTTATCGCCGCCGTGGGGGACGACGCTTTTGGCAACGAGTTTCTGCGGCAGGTGCAAAGCCGGGGAGTGGACGTATCTCATGTCGCCGTAAAGAAAGGCGTCAATATGTCGGTATGCTGTGTGATGGTAAACTCGGATGGCGACAGGTGTTTCCTATTTACACAGGGAAGCAGCGAGACGCTGTGCGAAGGCGACTTTGATTATTCGCTGCTTGACTCGGGCGCGCGGCACCTTAACTACAGCAGCTTTTTTCTTCACCCTCCGCTTGACTCGAGCGGCGTCGAAAGCATATTCCGCGCGGCTAAAGAGCGCGGGCTTACCGTAAGCGCGGATGCCAATACGGATTACTTTAACGTGGGATTCGAGGGCGTGCGCAAGTACTTGGAATATCTTGACTGCTTTATGCCAAGCTATGCGGAAGCGAAGCACCTGACCGGCGAAACCGAGCCGGGGCGCATGGCCGAATTTATAGCGAACAAGACAGGCGTTAAGACAATTATAATAAAGCTGGGCGCAGAGGGGAGTTATCTTTACAGCAACGGCAAAGGCGGCGTGATACCCGCGTTCAGCGTCAAGACTGTCGATACCACCGGAGCGGGAGACAACTTTGTGGCAGGGTTCTTAAGCGCCATGCTCAGCGGAATGGACACGGAGGACTGTGTGCGCTTCGGAAACGCCGCGGCGGCGCTGAAAATACAGCATGTCGGAGCTACCAGCCCGGTCGTAACATCGGAAAACGTGCGCGCGTTTCTAAAGGAGCGCGGCGTAAATCTGGGATGAGAATATTTAACGAAACCGGTTGGTTCATATAAAATAAAAGGAGCCTGTAATATATGATAAGTGAGCGAAAAGCCGCAGTCAAAGACGGCAAGGACGTATTTGTTTATACGTTGAAAAATGCTAAAGGTAACACCGTCGCGGTCACCAATTTCGGCGCGACAATAACGGAAATAGTCGTTCCCGACAGAAACGGGGAAAAGGCGGACGTGGTACTTGGGTACAAAACGATAGACGAATATATGGATAACAAGCCTTTCTTGGGCGTTACGGTGGGAAGGTATGCCAACAGGATAGCAAACGGCAGGTTTTATCTCAACGGCAAGGAATACGTTTTGGATTGCAACGAAAACCCGTATTCACACCTGCACGGCGGTAAACTGGGATTCGACAAAAGGGTATGGGACGCGCAGGCCGATGGCGATAAGCTGCTGCTTACATATTTAAGCGCCGACGGCGAAGAGGGATATCCGGGTGATCTTACTGCGAAAGTTGCGATGACGTGGAGCGACGACGATGAGCTTACGATTGAGTTTGAGGCAAGCTCGGATAAAGACACAATAGTGAACCTTACGAACCATTCTTACTTTAACTTAAACGGTGCGGAAACGGACATACTCGGCCATGAGCTGCTGCTTAACGCGCTTAACTTTACGCCTGTCGACGAACACCTGATACCTACGGGCGAGATAGCGCCCACCAAGGATACGCCTTTCGATTTCAGTACGCCGCATAAAATAGGCGAGCGCATAGATTCTGATCATCCGCAGATGCTACTTGGGCACGGCTACGACCATAACTTCATAATCGAAGGCAGCGGCATGAGGTTTTTCGCAAACGCGTACTGTGAGACGAGCGGCAGGATGATGGAGGTGTATTCCGACCAGCCCGGCGTGCAGTTTTACACGTCGAATTGCTTGGGCGACCTAAACGGCAAGAAGCCTTATCACAACCGGTGGGGTTTCTGCCTTGAGACGCAGAACTATCCGGACGCTATAAACCATCAAAACTTTCCTTCCTGTGTGCTGAAAGCCGGGGAAATTTATCGCACAGCAACAAAATTCCGCTTTTCAGTAAAGCGCTGATGCGTTATAATTAAGTGGTTAGACCAGTATTTCTCTCCTCCGTTGAAGGAAAGGACATATCTTAAGGAGGTACATATGTTTAAAAATTCCGAAACTGAAAAGCTGTATAACGAACGGGCGGCAAGGTATTATTGCGCGATGGATTGCGGCACGCCCGACAGGATACCTATGCGCTTTCTGATGCAGGAAGCGGCCGCGAGGTATATGGGATACACGAACCAGCAGGTGGCGTGCGACTACAACCTCGCGTTTGAGGCGACGAGAAAGGCGGGAGAAAAGCTGGGAGTCGATTCCGTAATGCTCAACGCGATATGGAGCAACTACGGCGTAGCAAAATCCGCCTCGTGGAAATACCTCTATGTTCCGGGCGTCGACGTAAACATGGACAGCGTGAACCAGTTCGGAGAACCGGCAACCGAAGAAGAGCTGTTCATGCATGCCTCGGAGTATGAGGAGTTCTGCGATGACCCTACAGCTTTTTTGTTCAACAAATGGTTTCCGCGCGCAACGACGAGGCTGCAAGCCTTAGGAGAACCGGTGACTTTTGATCACAACGTTGCGCTTATATCGGGAGCATTGGCTTACGCTAATTACATGAACGCGTTCGGGCCTGCCGCCTACGCCTTGAAATACGAATCCGGTCTGGTGGGCGCAAACGCGGGCATGATAAAAGCGCCTCTTGATATACTTTCCGACAAGTTCCGCGGCTATATGGAGACGGCTATAGATACGATAGAGCGCCCGAAAGAAGTGTTAAAAGCGTGCGAAGCGCTGATGCCGCACATAGTGGCGAATGCTCTTAGCGGTGCGGACCCCGAAAAGAAAGTTCCGATAACTATATGGGCGCATCGCGGCTGCGTGCCGTTCTTCTCGCAGGAAACGTTCGACACGATATTCTGGCCGACGCTTAAGCCAGTGTTCGAAGAGATAATCTCAAAAGGCTACCAGATACTTTTCTACGGCGAAGGCAACTGGGAAGCGCATTACAATGCGCTGCTCGAGCTGCCGGAGGGGAGCATAATATACCACCTCGACAAGGGCGACCCGGCAACGGCGGCCAAGGCGTTTAAAGGCAAATTCGCAATAAGCGGCGGGCTTTCGTACGACGTTCTGGCACGGGGAAGCAAAGACGACGTGCGCAGCCACTTAAAGCAGCTGTTTGAGGTAATGAAGCCGGGCGGAGGGTATATACTCGACGCGACGGCGCTGATGATGCACGATATTATACCTGAAAACCTCGATGCCGCCGTGGAGTATACGCTGGAGCATGGCGTATACTCGCAAGGGCACGAAGGCGTAAAGCGCGGCAGCCACGGCCCGCAGAACATACCGCAGGGCAAGCGCCCGCCGGGAGTTGTGCGGCCGTGGGAAGAAGAGTCAAAGAACTACCGCTGCCTTACCGGGGACGTGGAGCTCGTGAAGAGCAAATGGCAGGCAAACGACGCGGCGGCGTACAATTACCTGTGGACCACGGTACTCTGGTAAAAAGAAAGATTGCATATGCTTAGGATAATAGCCGATGCCGTGCGAGAAGGCGCGATACTAGTCTCGGACGGAGCCTGGGGTACGTTTTTGTATGGTAAGGGCTTAAAGCCCGGCGAATGTCCGGAGAGCTGGAACATCGAAAGGTTCGAGGACGTAAAAGCGATAGCCGAGAGTTACATTGACGCGGGCGCGGATATGGTCGAGACAAACAGTTTTGGCGGCTCGCGCATTAAGCTTGCGCATTTCGGGCTGGACGGCAGGACCGCAGAGATAAACGAAGCGGCGGCAAGAGCTTCGCGCGAGGCGGCGGGCAAAGACAAATACGTAATAGCATCCATAGGCCCTACGGGCAAGATGCTCATAATGGAGGACGTAACGGAGCAGCAGCTTTACGACGCGTTTAAAGAGCAGGCGGCTGCGCTTGAAAAGGGCGGCGCCGACGCGATATGCATAGAGACTATGAGCGACAAGGACGAAGCGGCCATAGCGGTAAAGGCGGCTAAAGAGAATACGAAGTGCGAGATAATCTGCACCTTCACATTTGAAAAGACAATATCGGGCGACTACAGAACGATGATGGGCGTATCTCCCGCGGACGCCGCGAAAGCGGCGGTGGAAGCGGGCGCGGACATAATAGGAACGAACTGCGGCAACGGCATAGAGCGCATGATAGATATAGTGAAGGAAATGAGAGCGGCATATCCCGATAAGCCCATACTCGTACACGCAAACGCCGGCCTGCCGGTAAGCGTAGACGGCAGGGACGTTTATCCCGATACTCCAGAAATTATGGCTTCGTTCGTGCCCGAACTCGTAAAAGCGGGGGCGAATATTATAGGCGGCTGCTGCGGCACTACGCCCGAGCATATAAGAGCTATCAAAAGCGCGGTAAAACAAATAAAGCAAGCATAATCAAACCAAAAGGCTTTTAACCGCAGCGCGTATCATTGAGTTTAATAATATATAGCCTCAATATATATATCCTCACGCATCGCTGAGGAATCCATTGTCAACTAATCTGCCTGTGAAATATGGGCAGGTTAATTGTTTTTTAATGATATTGACAAAACGATATTACACTATTATAATCAAATAAAATATATTAAATAATAAAAACAATAATCAAATAAAGTAAGTAAACAAATCAATTATTTTATCAATTAGCGGCATTGGAGAATATTATATGGCCAGGAAAGGGAAAAACCTCGTTGACGTCAGGTTCTTGAACAGAGCATTGGTGGTTGACCTGATGAGAAAGCACAATATCAGATCAAGGGCTGAGCTTACGAAACACAGCGGCCTTAATCAGGCGACTGTTACCAATATAGTAAGCGAGCTCATTGCCTGCGACCTTGTTTATGAGACAGGCCTAATCGAAGGACAGAACGGAAGAAGGATTATAGGCCTGGAGCTTAACTGTGAAAAATACAGGTTTTTAAGCATAAGGCTCACAAGGGAATATTTCCTGGTCGGAGTATACGATATTAAAGGCAACCAGCACCTGCTTAAGAAATTCCCCATAGACAGGAACGACGATGTAGACAAGACGCTTAAGAATATAAAGGAAGAAATCAGAGCAATAACGCGCGCGTTGGGAGACAAAGTGCTGCTCAGCGCCGGCATGGCCGTGCTGGGCCCGTTCCTTAAGGAAGAGGACATGTTTGTGACGGCGACGGGGTTTCCCGAGCTGAAAAACATACATATAAAAAAGGAGCTGCAGAACGAGCTTGACGTTCCTCTGTATATCGACCACGACGCTAACCTCGCGGCATACGCGGAATGGCAGAAATACAGCGAAAACGGCGATCCGGGGCCATTCCTTTATATAATGGGCGGCCAGGGACTGGGCGCCGGTATAATAGTGGACGGAAAGATAATGCGCGGCAGGTCGGGAGTCGCGGGAGAAATAGGACACATGAGCATCAACTGCGCTGGGAAAAAATGCGAGTGCGGCAACAAAGGATGCTTAGAGCAGTACGCTTCCGGCTTTGCGATGCTTAACATGCTTAAAGAGTATATTGGCAAAGAAAGCGATACCGTGCTTAAACCAGACAGCGGCATCAGCGATATATACGCCGCATTTCAGAACAACGACAGGCTCGCGGTTAAAATACTGGACGAAGTGGCATATTACATTGGGTTCGGCATAGCGAGCCTCATTAACCTCATAAACCCCAGCACAATCGTAATAGGCGACGATTTCCAAAAAGGGGGCGAGCATTTCCTTGGCAAAGTATGCGAATCGATTAAAGAGCACACCTCGCCTGATTTGTTCGGCAAACTATCGATACGAATAAGCACGTTTGAAGAGGACCCCGCGCTTGTTGGCGCGGCAATACTGGCGATAGACGAGATATTGAAAAACGAGTCGTTTTTCGAGAAGTTGCTAGACGCCAAAGCATAATAAGACTGTATTTGCCGCCCTGCAAGAAATAAAATTTTGTTTCATAAAATGTATAATTACGAACATATAAATACCAGTATAGGGGGGAACAGGTAGTAAAAAAGCGAAATATCCGGTTATCATAAAAAATTATTTCACGAAAAACGCATATAATGCTTATATTCCATTGACAAATGAACATGCAGGTTATTATAATCGTCATATAAGCATACAAATGTGCCTTCACATGAAATAAAATTTTATGACTCGCTAAACACTTTGCGGTTTTTGGCGGTGATGTTGCAGACCGGAAAGGATATGAATATGGTACTTGGGAGCCATGTGCTTGAAAATATCCGCGCAAACTACGATGAGATATTTTCGGCGGAAAAGAAGGTTGCGGACTACATTCTGAAAAACCCTGAAAATACGATAAGGCTGAATGTGTCCGCGCTGGCCGAACTAAGCGGCACAAGCGACGCGACGGTAATACGCCTGTGCCAGCACCTCGGGTATAAGGGCTTTTACCAGATGAAGCTGCAATTGGCGCATGATCTGGGCAGCGAGCAGCTTTTTAGCGGCAACATACAGCCTAAGGACCCGGACAACGCAGACGACGTGCTTAAGGAAGTCGTGTCCAACATAATGTACGCAAAGGCGAATGTGGACAGCGGAGTCTTAAAAAAATGCGTTGAACTGATACTCGGCTGCAATACGGTACACCTTGTTGCGGCGGGCAACTCGATACCGACCGCGATAGATTTCGCGTTCAGGCTCGGCCGCGTGGGAATACATACAAACAGCTCGTTCATGCCCGAGCAGCAGCTTAACGGAGTAAACCTCGGGTCGGATAAGGACGTAATGATAGGCATCTCGCATTCAGGCAGTTCAAAGCAGGTGCTGCAGGCGTTTGAACTTGCAAAGAAACGGAACATGACAACAATATCGGTAACAGACCTGACGGGCAGCCCGGTAACCAAGACGTCCGATTACTCGATATCGACAGGCATAGAGTTCTCCAGCGTTTATATCTTCGGCGCGGCGTCGCACATATACATTTCGGCAATACTTGACATACTTCTTTACTTCGTTGCCCGCGCAAAGAAGAACGAAGCCAAAAACGGAGAAACGGACAACGTAGAATACTTCTTATCGGAAACAAAGATTTGAGGCACACTCAGGAGGAACACCGATGGCTTACCATGACAGCTACGTGCAGTATTACAGGCAGCTGCCTGCCGACATAAAAAGACATAAATCAAGCGGCCTCGGTGTAATAATGGGCTACACGAGCGATCTTGACGTCATAATCGAATGGAACGGCCAAACGTTTAAAGACATATTATCGGCTTATCTGAAAGAGGAGCCGGCTTTAAAGCCCGGCGATACGATAGACTCGATGGAATCTTTTGCGCGCATAGTGTGCTATTACATGATTCACGGGCTGGGCGGAGAGATAGACATAACAAACATCGAAGTATGCAAGTTTCTGGAAAGCAGGTTCAATACGGCGTTTGCGCTCGGCGGGACATGCGCGCAGGGCGCGGCGGCGCTCAATGCGGTGGGTTTTCCGGTTCTCGTACACATAACGGACAGGTCGAGGGAAGTCTGCGTACAGATGAACGGGCAGGGCCTTGATACCGTTACGGAGCGAGGACGGGTTCCGATAATGGAAAGCGCGACTAAAGCACCGCCCGTGCGCCATATGATACTGCAGTACCCCAAGGGCGAGAAGATAGACATAAACGGAACCGTATACGAAACGCCCGTTTCCAACAGGCTAATAATGGATTACGATACGGTACACAAAATGATGCCCATTGATAAATGCTTCCTGGATTACTGCGAAGCCAACGCAAAGCGCATGCTGGTATACAGCGTATCGGGTTTTAACGGCATTATTGACCGCGGCATAATGGAAAAGAGGATAGACGAGGTTTCGGCGCATTATAAAAAGGTCAAGGAACAAAACCCGGGCTGCGTGATATTTCTTGAAGGCGCGCACTATCTAAACGCAGAGCTTAAAAACCTTGTGATTGAAAGGCTCTCGCGGCACATAGACATATACAGTATGAACGAGGAAGAACTCGTTGAGCATACTGCAAAGCACGGCATGCTTACTGATAAGGATAGTCTTTCTTCCATACTCGGAGGGCTTGAGTTCATGTTGGAAAGATACCCTGTTAAGGGTATGGTTCTCCACACAAAGGATTATTCAATGTACTTTGGCGACGAACTCAGAAGGGCAGACTTCGAAAAAGGCCTTACACTGGGCAACCTGATGTCGGCAACAAGGGCCAGAACGGGAAAATACGGAACATACAGCGATTGCGGCGAATCGCTGAGTCTGCCCTTAAGCCCCTCAGGGGTTGCTTTCGCGGAGCAACTCAAATCGCTGCGGACGGGGAAGCACGTTTGTTTGGTGCCCTCGCGATATATGGAGCATCCGAAATATACGATAGGCCTTGGCGACACGTTTATGGCGGGGTTCCTCACATCTTTCGCAGACTGACAGGAGGATTACAGTGGCGTTACTGATGGGAATTGACCTTGGCACGTCCAGCCTAAAGACAATAATAATAAATGAGTCGGGCGCACTGAAAGCGCTGAGCCACCGCGAATATACTTTTGATTCTCCCCGCCAGGGTTATGCGGAGCAGGATCCCGAAGTCTGGTGGAAAGCCTGCTGCGAAACCGTCAGAGAAGCCATTGCGGCATGCGGCTCTCCCGCGTCCGAGATTGCGGGGGTGAGTTTTTCCGGCCAGATGCACGGCCTTGTCATGTTGGACCGCGAATACCGCGTCGTGCGCCCGGCGATATTGCACTGCGACGCCCGCTCCGACGAGCAGGTTGAAGAGCTTCGTTTAGAGTTCGGCAAAGACGGCGTATGCAGGCATATGATGAACCCCGTTTATACGGGATTCCTGCTGCCTTCGCTTATGTGGGTAAGGCGGCATGAGCCCGAAAACTACGAAAAGATACGCTACGTATGCCTGCCCAAAGACTATCTTAAATTCAGGATGACAGGAGAGCTTTCTTCGGATTATTCGGACGCTTCCGCCACGCTTGCTTTTGACATTATAAGCGGCGTGTGGTCAAAGCATATACTTGAGCGCGTAAGCGTACCTTCCGAGCTTTTTCCGCGCTGCTACGGGACGACTGAGAATACCGGCCGCGTATGTGCGAGTGCGGCGCAGCAGACAGGCCTTTCGGAAAAGACGGCCGTTGCGGCGGGCGGCGGGGACCAGGTAATGCAAAGCATAGGCAACGGCATGGTTAAGCCGGGAGACGCGACGGTCAATATAGGCAGCAGCGGGCAGGTCAGCTTCCAGATAGATAAACCGGTGCTTAACCCGGAGCTGAATACGAATATGTTCTGCGGCTACAGAAAGGGAAGCTGGATACTTTTCGGAGCGACGATGACGGCGGGGCTGTCGCTTGTCTGGTGGCACAGGATAATAGGCGATATAAACTATGACGTGCTGAATAGGGAAGTCGGCGCCGTCCTGCCCGGAAGCGGCGGGGTGGTATTCCTGCCGTATCTTAACGGGGAGCGGACGCCTCATGTGAACCCGAATTTAAGCGGCATGTTCCTCGGCGTCAATATAGGAACAACCCGCGCGCATATGACAAAAGCCGTAATGGAAGGCGTCGCGTTCTCGCTGATGCAGTGTATAGAGATATGCGAAAGCCTCGGGTTTAAAGCGGAAACGCTCGTGGCGTCGGGCGGGGGAGCAAGGAGCAAACCGTGGCTGCAGCTGCAGGCGGATATATACAACATACCGCTGAGGGTTTCCGAAACGACGGAGCAGGCCGGCATGGGCGCGGCACTTGCGGCGGGCGTGGGAGCCGGAGTGTATTCGGACCTGGAGGAAGCCTGCCGGGCCGCGGTGAGCTACAAAGACGAGCTGATTATACCCGACCCGCAGCGCCATCAGGTATACAGCGAATACTACGGGCTTTATAAGGAAGCGTATCTCTCAAGCAAGGATGAGCTTAAAAAAGCCGCTTTGATGGGGAGAAAGTAAGCAAGCACAATATTAAGGTGAGGTGATATATTTGGCCGAGAACGTTAAAAAGGATTACGAATATATACTGGACTGTCAGGGCATCTACAAGGCGTTCGGCGGAACGCACGCGCTGCAGGACGTTCAGTTCCGCGTAAAGAAAGGCCAGGTACACGCGCTTTTAGGCGAGAACGGCGCCGGAAAGTCGACGTTGATGAAGATAATAATCGGCCTTATCAACAAGGACGCGGGCGAAATAACGTTCGAAGGGAAACCGTACAACGTCAGCGGCCCCGCCGAAGCTATAAAAGCCGGGATATCGATGATTCATCAGGAGCTGAACCCCGAGCCTTATCTGTCGATAGCCGAGAGCATATTCCTAAAGCGCGAAGACACTTTTAAGCATCTGCCGTTTCTTAACAAGGGGGAAACCAACCGCAAGGCGGCCGAGATACTTAAACAGTACAACTTGAACCTCAGCCCCAAGATGCTCATGGAACAGCTTACGCTCGCCCAGATGCAGATGATAGAGATACTTAAAGCGGTATCGTGCAACGCGCGGCTTGTGATAATGGACGAGCCGACGTCTTCGCTGGACAGCGAGGAAACCGAGCGGCTGTTCGAGACTATACGCAGCCTCAAAGAGCAGGGCGTAACGGTAATATATATATCTCACCGCATGGAAGAAATATTCAAGATATGCGACTCGTATTCGGTGTTCCGCGACGGCAGGTTCATAGGGTCGGGCAATGTTGCGGATATAACGTCCAACGATCTGATATCGATGATGGTCGGGCGAACTGTAGAGAACATATTCCCCAAAGTAGATTGCAAGATAGGCGACGTTGTGTTCAAGGCGGAAGGGCTAACCGGCAAGGGATTCAGCGACATCAGCTTTGAAGTCCGCAGTGGAGAGATACTTGGTATCGCGGGGCTCGTCGGCTCGGGACGCAGCGAAACCATGCGCGCCATATTCGGGCTTGATCCTCTTTGGAGCGGCAAGATGTATTTAAACGGTAAAGAGCTGAAGATAAAGAGCCCCGGCGACGCGATCGGAAAGGGCATAGCGATGATAAACGAGGACCGCAAAGACTACGGCCTGTGCCTTTTCAGGTCGATACGCGAAAACATATCGCTTCCCAACCTGCGCAGCAGGCAGAGAGGCTTGCTGCTTAACCAGAAGAGGGAAAAGGCTGAATGCAGAGACGTCGCCAGGACGCTTACCGTTAAAATGGCAAGCATAGAATCCGAGGCGTTCTCGCTGAGCGGCGGCAATCAGCAGAAGGTGGTCATTTCAAAATGGGTAATGGCGAAGCCCAAGCTGCTTATCATGGACGAACCGACAAGGGGCGTAGACGTAGGCGCTAAGGCTGAGATACACGCGCTGATGAGCAAATTTGCCTCGGAGGGAATGGCGATAATAATGGTCTCCTCAGAATTGCCGGAGATAATGGGCATGAGCGACAGAATACTCATATATCACGAAGGCAGGCTCAACGGAGAAATATTCCGCAAAGATATACTTTCGGGCAAGGCAGACCAGGAATATATACTGGCAAAAGAATTTGGTGAGAAATAGGGAGGAAACCATGGACGCAAAGAAGGAAAAAAGGATCCTCGGGATGGATCAGCATGATTTCAGTCTTTTTATGAAACGTTACGGAATTGTTTTCGTAATGATAGGCATGTTTATTGTACTGTCGATCGCTTCGCCCAAGTTTCTGACGATGAGCAACATAACAAACGTGCTCTCTACCGTTGCATTGAACGGCGTGCTGGCGATGGGCATGGTGTTCGTAATAACGGCGGGAGGCATCGACCTCTCGATAGGCTCGATGCTCGCGCTCGCAAGTACCACAATAGGCGTTGTGCTGCAGCTTACCGGCGACAACCTGCTCGCGTGTATCGCCGCGGTAATTGCGTGCGGAATACTGGGATTGTTAAACGGGCTGCTCGTTGCAGGATTCAACATGTTCCCGTTCGTCGTGACGCTCGCGAGCCAGCTCGTTATACGCGGCCTCGGGTACGTGCTGTCGGGCGGATACTCGTTCGCTCTTGCCAACCCGTCGTTTACGCAGATAGGCCTCGGCAAGCTGTTCGACGCGATTCCCTACCCGATACTGATACTATTCGGCGTAACGATTTTATCCTACATACTGATGCACTGGACGAAATTCGGACGCTACGTATATGCAACGGGCGGTAACATAAACGCCGCAAGAGCTTCGGGAGTCAACATATTCTGGACGCGCGTACTCACATACGTAATAAGCGGCACATTCTCGGCAATCGCGGGGATTATAATGACGGCCCGTATAAACGCCGCGCAGCCTAATATAGGCGTGGGCTACGAGACTGACGCAATTGCGGCCTGCGTAATAGGAGGCACCTCGTTCGCGGGTGGCATATCGACAATACCTGGAACGCTCGTAGGCATAGTGATAATAGGGCTCATCTACAACGGCATGAACCTTATAGGCATCGAGTCGTACTGGCAGACGATATTCAAAGGCCTGCTGATAATTGGCGCCGTCATGCTGGACATGACAATAAACAGAAAACGCTCATAATCCGAGCAAATACAAACGATAAAAGTTCTTTACCCCCAAAAGGGTTAAGATAAAAAAAAACTAGGAGGAAACAAAATGAAGAAAGTATTAGCACTTGTAACTGTGTTGCTTCTGGTTGTGGCTTTTGCGGCATGTTCCGGAACGGCTACGCCGTCGGCACCGGCTTCACAGGCGCCCGAAAAATCGGAAGCTCCCGTATCTGAAGCGCCCGCTTCGCAGGAGCCGGCCGCCAGTGAAATCAACGTAGCCTATATCGCAAAGAACACAGTGGACGCGTTCCATGCAACGCTGAACGGCGCAGCCGAAAAGGCCCTCGACGCTCTCGTAGCGGACGGAACGATCGCCAAATGGCAGCTCTACGACGGCCTTACCGATCCTAACACGCAAGTCAACCTGATCGAAGACGCCATAAACAACGGCGCAAACTTCGTTATACTGCTTCCCGCTGAAAGCGAAGGCAGCGCGCCTGTTGTAAAACGCTGCGCAGATGCAGGCATTCCTATAGTTGTCGTAAACTCGATGACGAACAACACGGATGAACTTGCCACTTCGTTCGTTGGCTCCGACGACGTTGAGGCCGGTGAGATAATGGCCAACTTCGTAATTGAGCAGCTTCCGGAAGGCGGCAAGTACGCTCATATGATGGGTATCGTAGGCAACTCCGCTCAGATTCAGAGGGGCGAAGGCATTGCGAACATCATGGGCAAGAACGACAAGTGGGAAAGCGTTGGCGATTTCGCGGCTGACTGGTCGGCTGACAAAGCGGTTCAGTTTGCTACGGACGCTCTGACGCAGTACGGCGACGAGCTCAAAGCCATCATCTGCGACAACGACGACATGTCGTCCGCGGTTCAGGCTTACTGCAACTCCGTTGACCGCAAAGACATCGTCTGCATCGGCGTAGACGGCAATGCCGGCCCGCTCCAGATGGTCAAAGACGGAACGCTCCGCGCAACGGTGCTTCAGGACGGCGCAGCTCAGGTAGAAGCCGCTATAGCGCTTATACCGGACATCATCGCTAAAAAGACCGTTGAGAAGAAGATAATGATCCCCTTCACGCTGGTTACGCCCGAGAACGTTGACCAGTATCTCAAATAGTAAAACATTATGAGGGAATCAGGAGAATGAATGAGGGGTTAGAAGCGGCCCTTATGAAAGGGCTGCTTCTAACCAAAATGAAGCGCTATTTAAATAGCGCAGGGAACGCAACAAACGCCATCATATATAGAAAAGCACAGATGAAAATCGGCGTCAGATATTCACTGTATGCCAAAACAAAAGCGGCGTGGGTCAGCCGCTACTAACTTTTTGAAAAAAATGTCGGCTTAAGCCGGTATTGATTATAATTTAAAAATTGGAGGAATGCAACTGTGTTAGTGAACATTAAGGAGATATTGGCGGTAGCCAATGAACGCAATTTCGCAATACCGGCATTTAATATAGGCACCGGCCAGATACTGAAGGCAGTTATTGAATGTTCGGAAGAGAAGAAAGCGCCTGTTATATTGGCGGTGCATCCAAAGGAACTCGAGTTTCAGGGCGACAGCTTCATGGCTAGCTGCATAAGCGCCGCAAACGCGGCAAAGGTGCCGGTATGCGTTCATATGGACCACAGCACCAGCCTTGAACAGGTGCTGCACGCCGTACGCACCGGTTTTACGTCCGTTATGATAGACGCTTCGCACCTGCCGTTTGAGGAAAACGTAGCCATATCAAAGAAAGTCGTGGAAATGGTACATCCGCTGGGCGTCTCCGTAGAGGCCGAGCTCGGCACTATAGGCACGACGGACAACGATAAAGAAGGCGGCGCGGAAGATATCATATACACCGACCCGGACGACGCGGCGAGGTTTGTGGAAGCGACGGGTATAGACTGCCTCGCGATAGCGATAGGCACGGCGCACGGCATATACCCCAAAGGCTTCAAGCCTGAGCTCAAGCTCGACCTTTTAAGCAAGATAAAAAGAAGAGTAAGCATTCCGCTGGTGTTGCACGGAGGCTCCGCCAATCCCGACGAAGAGATAGCCAAGAGCGTAAAGCGCGGTATAAACAAGATAAACATATCCTCGGATATAAAGGACGCTTTCTATCAGCAGCTGAGGAAAACGCTGTCCGCCGACGCAAAAGTGCGCGAGCCGTTTGAGCTTTATGTCGACAGCATTAACGCGATGAAAAAGGTGATCAACCAAAAGATAGATCTTTTCAATGCCGCAAATCAAATTCAATACTACAAACTATAGGCTGAAAAGAGTATCAACACCGTTATTATTTTGTATTTGACAAGGGAGGCAATCTTATGTCCAAAGAACGGATTAAAGAGATATTTAAAAAGGGAAACGGAGTGCTTCAGCTTACCCCGACGTGGGTTCCGAGAGGGTTTAACGAACCGGGGCGCAGACTAAGGCTTCATCCCGACGATTATTTCGCGTTCGGCATGGACCGCGGCGGTATATGCGAACGCTGGCTAGGCTCTGTCACCGTTGCGCTGAACGGACCTAAGACCGGCCCGACGGAAGGCATGAGCTTTGTGCTTGCTGACGCAGCGACAGGCGAGAAGATACTTTTCGCTGACGCAGTGGAAGAGCTGGGCGCCGACCTTATAGGCGAAGAATTGCAAAATAAATATGGCACCTGGCCCACGTTTGCCAAGCTTTACGATTACGACAAGCCGCTGTTCCATCACCTGCACCTTACCGAACAGCTTGCGCAGCGCATAGGCCGCCACGGCAAGCCGGAAGCGTATTATTTCCCAATACAGTACAACGGGTACCTCGGAAGGTTCCCGCTCACATATTTCGGGTTCGACCCGTCCACTACCAAGGAACAGGTAAAAGACTGCATACGGAACTACAGCAAGTTTGATACGCGCATAACCGAGCTTTCGCGTGCTTACAGGATACAGCTGGGCACCGGCTGGTACACTCCCGCGGGCGTCATACACGCTCCCGCTTCCGTCGTGACGTACGAGCCGCAATGGAACAGCGACGTCAACACTATAATGGAAAACGTGACGATGGGCGAAGTCAACCCGCCAAATCTGCTTACCGACTGCCAGCCTCCCGAAGAGAAGGGCGATGTGGAAGCGCTGTTTGCTCAGATAGACTGGGAAGAGAGCACCCGTCCCGACTATAAGGAGAAGTATTTCAGGGCTCCGAAGGCTATCCCGGAAACGCAAAAAGGGCTGACGGAAAAATGGGTCGCTTACGCAAACGAATGGATAGGGGCAAAAGAAGTAACGGTTGCGCCCGGAGCTAGCGTTCAGCTGTACGACGAAGCATGCTACTGCGCTCTCGTGGTTCAGGGTCACGGAAAGTTCGGAGTGTTTGAATGCGAGTCGCCAGGGGTTTTGAGATTCGGCGACATCTCCGGCGACGAGTTCTTCGTATCCGAAGCTTCCGCCAAAAAAGGAATAGAAATCGTTAACACCGGCAAGTACGAGCCTCTTGTAATATTGCAGAACTTTGCCAACAACAACCCTGCGGTACCGCAGACGGTCTAGGAGGCTTAAATTATGTATTTTAAATTTGGCGTAGACAGCTTTATATGGACTGAAAGCTTTAGCGAAAAGGATATCTGGATAATCGAGAAAGCAAAGGATATGGGCTTTGAGGTCATAGACTTCGCGATATCAAACCCGTTTACGTTCCCCACTGGCAAAGTCAAAAGCGAACTTGAGCGGGTGGGCATAGAATGCGTATGCACGACTACGCTGACGCCGGCGACAAATCCCATATCTCCCGATCCCGCAGTGCGCGCCGAAGCGGTAAAGGCAATGAAAAAGTGCGTGGATATATGCAACGAGCTGGGCGCGCCCATACTCGGCGGCGTCAACTATGCCGCGTGGGGATATCTTACCAGGCGCCCGCGCACAGACGAGGAATGGAATTGGGGCGTCGAGTGCATGCGGGAGTCCGCACTGTACGCCAAGGAAACAGGCAGCGTCGTTATATGCGTAGAGTGCGTAAACCGTTTTGAGACGCACTTTTTAAACATCGCGGAAGACGCGGTGAAGTTCTGCAAGGATGTGGGCACAGGCAATATGAAGGTGCACCTTGACTGCTTCCATATGATACGCGAGGAGAAGAGCTTCTCGGGCGCCGTCAAAACATGCGGCAAGGAATACCTTGGGTATATACATGTGAATGAGAACGACCGCGGCATACCGGGCACGGGGCTTGTGCCTTTTAAGGAATTCCTTGCGGCGGTGGCCGAAGTTGGGTACGACGGGCCGCTGGTAATAGAGTCGTTCGACCCGAGCTTTACGGAACTCGCGGGCAACTGCGCAATATGGAGAACGTTCGCGCCGACCGGCGAAGCGCTCGCCAGAGATGGCCTTGCCAACCTAAAGGCTATCGCGGCGCAGCTGTAGTAATGCGGACTTTGGCGCCAAGGATGCAATATCCTTGCCATATGAATTAGAACCGTTAAAGACCGGCGGGAAGAAAAAACGTACTGAGTTTTAAAAGGAGGGCGGCGACATATGAACAGGATAGTAAACGATCCTAATTTTGTTGTCGAAGACATGCTCAAAGGCTTTATTAAAGCCAACAGGGATATAGTGGCGGCAACCGATAACCCGAGGGTGCTGAAGTACTCTGAAGCGCCCATAAAGGGAAAGGTGGGCATAGTAACGGGCGGAGGCTCGGGGCATAAACCTGCGTTCATCGGCTACATAGGAAAAAACATGTGCGACGCCGTAGCCGTGGGCGAAATATTCTCGTCGCCTACCGCGGCAGCGTTTTTTGACGCAATGAAGGCTGCCGATTCGGGACGGGGCGTTGCATGCCTTTACGGCAACTACGCGGGCGACAACATGAACGTAAAGATGGCTATGCGCAAAGCCAAAGAAGCGGGTATAGAAGTAAGAACCGTAGTAGCCAACGACGACTGCGCCTCGGCTCCCAAAGAAGAAAGGGAAAAACGCCGCGGCGTGGCGGGCGAAGTGCTTATGTGGAAGGTGGGAGGAGCGAAAGCCGCTATGGGCGCAGACCTGGATGCAGTCATAGCCGCCGCGCAGAAAGCGATAGACAACACGCGCTCCGTCGGCATAGGAACCGCGCCCTGCACGATACCCGCTGTCGGCCATCCCAACTTTACGATAGAAGACGGCAATATGGAAGTCGGCATAGGGCATCACGGCGAGCCGGGCGTGAGCGTGCAGCCGCTTGAAACGGCGGACCGCATTGCGGAGATGATGCTGGATCTGATACTGCCCGATCTGCCGTTCGTTAAGGGCGACGAAGTCGTCGTGCTGCTCTCGGGGCTCGGCGCAACGCCGGTAATGGAGCAGTACATAGTCTACGGCAAAGTCGAAGAGATACTCAAAGATAAGGGCATAAGCGTATATAAATCTTATGTGGGCAATTACTTCACGTCGCTTGAGATGATGGGCGTAACGCTTACCGTAATGAAGCTGGATGACGAGCTTAAAGAGTGCATAGACTTTCCCGCGGACTCTGTGGGGCTTAAGCAGCTGTAGGTGACGCATTATGACGTTTAACAATAAAGACGCAGGATGCGTAGTGCTCGGGCTTATCGATACGATACAAAAGAATACCGCGTATTTGAGCGATATCGACGGAGCCATAGGCGACGGCGACCACGGTATAAATATGAACAAAGGGTTTTCGCTGTGCAAAGAAAGGCTGGAAGGAAAGCAATTCTCGCTTTCCGAAGGGCTTTCGGTGTTAAGCGCGACGCTGATGGAAGACATAGGCGGCTCCATGGGGCCTTTATACGGCGTGCTGTTCGACGAGATGTCGGCGGCTGCCTCCAAAGCGGACGAGATAGACGCGCAAACGTTTGAAAGCATGCTTAAAGCCGCTCTTTCGGGCATACAGGATATAGGCAATGCGAAACGGGGCGATAAGACGCTGCTGGATACGCTGATACCGGGAGTCGAGGCATATTCCGCGGCTTTGGCGGAAGGTAAGGGCTTTGCCGAGTCGCTCGAAGCGCTCAAGGAAGGCGCTAAAAGCGGCTGGCAGTCCACAAAGGATATGACAGCGAAAGTAGGGCGAGCGAGCAGATTGGGCGAGCGTTCGCGCGGCGTGCTGGACGCGGGAGCGACGAGCTGTTACCTTATACTTTCGTCGATGGCAGACTCTATAAAGAGCCTGCTGCATTAACACAATACATCGGCTTAAGCGTTTTAATCCTCCAAAAGGCATAAAGCGGCAGTAAAGCGGCTCAAGGCTGATTAGGCTATAGAATCCGGTAGCGCATTTTCAGAAAGATGGTCCTCCTTAATTTGTATTACATTCAACTCAACTTAAATTATGATCCGGCCGTCACCGACGGCTTTTTTCTTTTGCACAGCCGGTTATAACCGGACGCAAAACAGGCGTTTGCATGTCCTAAACGGGCGTTCTTTAGTACTAGATAAATGTGGTATAATGAAAAAGCGCATTAACGGCTTGGGCAGGGGGAATGGAAATGTCATACGCGGGGCTGATACTTGCGGCCGGATATTCGTCAAGAATGAGAGAGCTAAAAGCGCTTCTGCCTTTCGGGGGAGAAACGCTTGTTGCGAGGCAGATAAACTGCTTTGTTTCGGCAGGGATAAGCGAAATCCATGTCGTCGTGGGGTATAAAGCGGAAGAGATAGCAAAGGCGATAGGCTCGCTGCCCGTCAATATCGTATACAACGAAAACTACCCGCTAGGCATGTTTGCCTCCGTTCAGGCGGGCGTGCGCGCTGTAAATAGCGATATTTACACCCCGTCAAGTCTCACGACTTGTCGGGGGGCCCGTACAATGGGCGTATTTTTGCTGCCCGTGGATTATGCGCTCGCGCAGCCGTTCACTATCGAAGTATTGAAAGACAGGTTTGAGAAAGGCAGCGCTAAAATACTGTATCCGTGTTATAAAGGCAGGAAAGGGCATCCTCCGCTTTTCACATCTGAGCTTATTGACGAGATACTTTCTTCGCCGCTTGACGGCGGGCTCAAGGGCGTGTTTGAGCGGCATAAAGAAGAAGCGGAATACGTTGATATGGGAAACGAGACGTGCCTAATTGATATAGATTCTAAGCAGGATTACTATAAGGCGCTTGATTATCATGAGACGCATATCGCGCCGGATACTGAGGAATGCGGCTATATTTACAGGCATTATAACGTTTCCGAAGAGGTAAGGGCGCACTGCGCCAAGGTCGCCGGCATAGCGCAAACAATAGCATATGCGCTGATGGAAAAAGGCTATGACGTTGACCCGGAGCTCGTATTCTCAAGCGGTTTGCTGCACGACATAAAAAAGGGCGAGCGCGACCACGCCTTAAAGGCGGCGCAGGCGTTATCGTCTATGGGCTACCCAAAAGCCGCGGCGCTGATAGCGAACCACATGGATTTAAGCCCGGAATACGCGCACAGAATCTGCAACGAATCAATACTGTATTTCGCGGATAAAGTAACCGAGCAGACGGACGTTGTGGATATACGGCGGCGAATGTCGCAGCTTGCCAATAAGCTTGGCGATGACGGCGAGGGCGAACGCATGCGCCGCGCGAGCGAACGCCTTAAAACTGCGGCGTCCATACAGCACATGATTCAGGACGCGCTGGGAGAAGACGTTATGCGGCTGATAAAGCAGGCGTAGTAATGCGCGGCTATCGTTATAAACGGGAATATATATTCGGAAGATAAGGCAATATACCTGCGCTAACGACGGGTATATGCATATAGGCAACATTAGCGTGACGTAAAAGGAGGGCAAAAATGGACATTGCAAAACGGGCATATGAATTGGGGCTGCAGGGATATTGCTGCGCTCAGGTCATCGTTAAAATAGGCCTGGAGTACAAGGAGTCCGAAAACGAGCAGCTTATAAAAGCGATGCGCGGGCTTTGCCGCGGTCTGCACACCCAGGCTGCGTGCGGGGCTTTAAGCGGCGGTGCGTGCCTTCTCGCGCTGTTCAGCGATAGCGACGCGCCGCGGCTGGTACATGAGCTCACGCAATGGTTTGAAGGATCGTTCGGCACGTTAACCTGTGCCGGTTTGATTGGCGAAGGCGGGAACAACCCGCAAAAATGCGGGGATATCACGGGTAAAACGTGCGAATACTGCTTCGGGCTGCTGGAACAGGAAGGGCTGCTGGACGCCTAAAAAAATGCTGCACTGTTTTAGTTATATGATATGAACAAAAACTCGCCCACGGCTGCGTTTAAAAATAAAGGCTTGATACCGGTAACGCCTCTTGAGGCGTGGATTAGCCGGAAGATTCACGGAACCCCGGGGCTTCCGCTTACAAGGGAGGATATTGCGCGGTACCAGATAAAGCGCGTCAACGAGACGATAGAAAGGGTAAAGCGCGACAGCCG
Source organism: Burkholderiales bacterium (assembly GCA_050260375.1). Taxonomy (GTDB): domain Bacteria; phylum Bacillota; class Clostridia; order Christensenellales; family SZUA-584; genus DTFZ01. The sequence goes on from JBLNCA010000037.1 coordinate 205,046, forward strand.
CTTTTACCGTGAGCACCTGAAGCATATTCCGGACAACCCGATAAAGCACCTTAGCGATATGGCGACGCTGCCGTTTACCACGTTTGAGGATATATCAAACGATCCTATGGCGTTTTCCTGCGTGTCGCAGACTAAGATATCCCGCGTGACGAGCGTACCTACGTCGGGTACGACGGGCGGCCAGAAACGCATATTCTTCACCCCCGAGGACCAGGAAGCCACGACGGATTTCTTTCATCACGGAATGGCAAACCTCGCGGACTTAGGGGACAGGGTGCTTATACTGCTGCCGGGAGAGCTGCCGGGAAGCGTGGGCGACCTGCTATTTGCGGCGCTTGCAAGGCTGGGCGCTCAGGGCTATAAATACGGTTTTGTGGACGACCCGGAGCGGGTGATAGCGGCAATGGACGAATATGACGTCAATGTGCTTGTAGGCGTGCCTGTTCAGGTGCTTTCGCTTGTGAGGGGCTGCAAGGTAAAGCCCAAGCGCCGCGTAAAAAGCGTGCTGCTTACCACCGATTACGTGCCGGCGGCGACATTGCGGGCGGTGGAGGAGGCATGGGGTTGCCGCGTATTCAACCATTACGGCGCAACGGAGATGGGCCTTGGCGGCGGCGTGCAGTGCAAGGCTTTTCGCGGCTATCACCTGCGCGAAGCGGACATGCTGTTTGAAATTGTCGATCCTGACACCGGCGAGATTGTTCCGGACAACGAATACGGCGAAGTAGTGTTCACGTCGCTTACCGCCGTGGGTACTCCGTTTGTGCGTTACCGTACGGGAGACATAAGCAGGATAATAAAAAAGCCTTGTCCGTGCGGAACAGTGCTTAAAACGCTGGATATCGTTTCAGGCAGGACAGCGGGCAGGCATGCGCTGCCGACCGGCCATATAATGATGCGCGACTTTGACGAAGCGTTGTTCGCGCTCGATGATGTGCTCGATTTTGAGGTGAATCTATACGGGCGGCATGAAAATACGGTTATAGATATCGGGCTGAAGCTTGCGCCGGACGCGGAGGGTATGGAGCCCGTCTACGCGGCGCTTTACGGCATAAAACCTGTTAAAGAGGGGCTCAGCAAGGGGAGTGTTAGCCTAGGTTTACACACGGCCCATAGTATAAAAAGAAACGGCGCGGCAAAGCGCATAATATATGACCGGCGGGAAAGCAGTATGAAAGCGCCGGAAGGGGTGAAAACATGAAGAATATATATGAGCTTGTCAACCAATACATAAGCGGCGGAGAAAGCGTCGTGCTTGCGTGCATAATCGACCATTCGGGTTCGACACCGAGGGAAGTCGGCTCTAAGATGATAATAAGAGAAAACGGGCGCATCGAGGGGAGCATAGGCGGCGGCATGCTCGAAGCGCTGGTGCAAAAGCTCGCGGCCGGAGTATTTCGCAGCAGGCGGTCAATCATAAAGGAATTCTGCCTTAACAAGGAAGAAGTCGCAGGCATAGGCATGGCGTGCGGCGGCAACGTGTCCGTGTATCTTAAGTATATAGACTCAGCCGACAGGGAGACGAGGGAAACGTTCGCGGCTGCCGGGGAAATATGGCGCAAACGGAACAAGGCGTGGATGATAACGATAATCGAGCCGGACGGTTCATTCCGCCTCGCATTGCATTCGGATAGCGGCAAGGCCTCGGCGCAGTTAAGCGGGAGAGATTTAGACGCCGTCAAAGCGTATTTGGATCACAGGAGCCATTACATGGACGCCGGCGACAGAAAATACATGGTTGATCCGCTAGTTTGCAGCAAGGCGTTTATATTCGGCGGCGGGCATATAGGCTATGAGATGGCAGCGCTGCTGGAGCGCCTTGAATTTTACATAACGGTTATAGACGACCGCGAAGAATTCGTGACAAAAGAGCGCTTCCCGCAGGCCGACAGGCTGGTGGTATGCCCGTTCGAGGGCGCGCTTGAAGAGCTGGATATCGACGCAAACAGCTACATAATAATAGTCACAAGAGGGCACATGCACGACCAGACTGTACTTGAACAGGCGCTTAAGACAGACGCGGGATATATAGGCATGATAGGAAGCAGGACAAAGAGGGACGCGGCGTATAAGAGCCTGTCGGAAAAGGGCTTTACGCAGAGCGATTTAAGCCGCGTGCATTCGCCTATAGGCCTTAACATAGGCGCTCATACGCCGGCCGAGATAGCCGTAAGCATCGCCGCTGAGATGATACAGGTCCGCGCGGGCGGGCAGCGCTGACGTATGTCTGAACGCATCATACTGCTAATGCGCCATGGCAATACGCAGTTAAGCTCCGGCAAACGGCTCATCGGCCGGTGCGACGTGGAACTGAGCGCGGAAGGGCGGGCGCTTTGCCATCGCGCAGGAGAAGTGCTTAGGCGATTTAATATAAGCCGCGTGTTTTCCAGCGGCCTTATGCGCGCGAAGCAAACGGCGCAGATAATATGCTCTTATACAGGCACTGAAGTAAACGTGGTTGAAGCGCTTGATGAGATAAGCCTCGGGGAGTGGGACGGGCGCTTTGTGGACGATATAAAGAAAAAATACCCCGAAGAGTACGCCCGGCGCGGACGCGATATAGTAAACTTCAGGCCCCCCGGAGGCGAGAACCTTATCGATGTAAAGGCGCGCGTGGCGCCTGCGTTCCGCGACTTGCTGAAAAACCAAGGCAACATATTGATAGTAGCGCATACGTCTGTCAACAGGGCGATACTCGCAGGTGTTACGGGAGTTCCTTTGGGCAGCCTGATGAAAATACCCCAGTACTACGGCGCTTGCCATATACTGCTGCAGTGCGGCGAAGAGTTTTTTATTGACGCGTTAAACCGCATAATATAAAAGACGCGTTTAACATGTTTATTTCTTGATGCAGAAAGCAGCGCTGCGCTGAGGAATAGGCGGAGAAATAACGCGTCAGCCAGGGCTTTGTCTGCGGCCCGAGCCAATATCCGGGCTTTTCCATTTTGCGGTAAAGGCGTATAATAAAGCTTGCCGTGTTGTTTTTAACAGGAGGTTTCTTAAATATGTCCAATGATGAAGCGGCGGAACGCAACCCCGCCCCCAAGAACAATGGGACTTTTAGGGGTGAAAATCCGTTAGCGACAGAAAAAATCAATAAACTGATACCGAAATTCGCGATACCCTCCATTATAAGCTTTTTAGTCAACTCGTTATACAACATCGTAGACCAGATATTTATTGGACAGGGCGTAGGCATGTACGGCAACGGGGCTACAAACGTGGCATTTCCGCTTGTTACCGTCAGCACTTCGATTGCGCTTTTGCTGGGAATAGGAAGCGCGTCGAATTTCAGCCTGCGTATGGGCGAGGGAAGGAAAGAAAAAGCGGGGCGCATCGTATGCACCGGCATACTCTTGCTTGCCGTCTTCGGAACGGCGCTGGGAGCAGCGATGATGATATTTCTAAAGCCGCTGCTTTATGCTTTCGGCGCGACGGAAAACGTAATGCCGTACGCCACGGTTTACACGAGCATAACTGCGCTCGGCATCCCCCTGGTTACCTTTTCCGCGGGGGCGAGCCACCTAATACGCGCGGACGGGAGCCCGACATATTCTATGATATGCGTGCTTTCGGGCGCGATACTCAACACGATACTTGACCCGATTTTCATATTCGCATTCGATATGGGCATAGCGGGCGCTGCGTGGGCAACCGTTATTGGGCAGGCCGTGTCCGCAGCGCTTGTGATAAGGTATCTGTTCAGATTTAAGTCGGTAAAGTTTTCAAAAAGCTATTTTAAGCCGTCGTTTCATAACTTTAAGGCTATAGTGTCGCTCGGGTGCGCGTCGTTCTTTAACCAGATCGCAATGGCAGCGGTACAGATAACAATGAACAACACGCTCACGTATTACGGCGCGGCGTCTCAATACGGAAGCGATATACCTTTGGCGTGCGTGGGGGTTATTTCCAAAGTCAATATGCTGTTTCTCGGGTTCACGATAGGCATAGCCCAAGGGTGCCAGCCTATAAACGGGTTTAACTACGGCGCTAAAAACTACGGCAGGGTAAAAGAGACGTACACAAAAGCGATAATCGCCGCAACGGGAATATCGGTTGTAGCGTTTCTGGCATTTCAGATAATCCCGAGGGAGATAGTCAGCATATTCGGACAGGGCAGCGAAACGTACTATGAGTTCGCCGAGAGATACTTTCGCATATTCATGCTGATGACGTTCGTTAACGGCGTACAGCCTGTCACGGCCAACTTCTTTACGTCGATAGGCAAGGCAAGAGTCGGCCTTTTGATATCGCTGACGCGCCAGATACTGTTCCTGCTGCCGCTGGTAATCATACTGCCGTTGTTTTTCGGCATCGACGGCGTGATGTACGCGGGGCCGATTGCCGACGCGAGCGCCGCTGCTTTGGCCGCTGCGTTCATAATAAGGGAAATGAGGCTCTTAACGCGCGCCGGGCTCGCGCAGGAACGCGGCGTAGAAACGGCGAAATAGCACCGGAGCCTCAGAGTTATAAGACTTCCGGGGCGGTAATTTATCAATAATCAGTAATAAATAAGAAAAAAACAATAAAGGATAAAAAATATGAGCGATTATGAAAACAAGCTAATGGAATTCAAAGAATACCTCAAGGATATCGAATACCTGACAAGCGCCATCGGCGCGCTGCAGTGGGACTCAAGGGTCAACATGCCAAAAAAGGGAGCGGAGTACAGGGGAGAGGTGTTAGGATACCTGTCAAACCACCTTTATAAACTGCAGACTTCGGAGGCGCTTAAAAGCTATATCGATTATTTTAGCGGCAACGAGCGGGACGACGTGGTTAAGGGTATCGTTGAAAAGCAGAAAAGGGAATATGACCGCACGATGAAGATACCCGAAAATAGATACAGGGAGTACGTTATCGCGGCTTCGATAGCCGAATCGGCATGGGAGGAAGCAAAGGCGAAGTCGGATTATTCGCTGTTTAAACCGCACTTAAATAAGCTCATAGAGTTTAAGAGGGAGTTCATTGAATATTGGGGCTACAGCGGCAGCAGGTATGACGTGCTGCTCGACTATTTCGAGCCGGGTATAACGACAGTAAAGCTCGACAGCGTGTTCGGCGAGCTAAAGCACGCCATATTAAGCCTTTTGGAAAGCATAAAAGGCAGCAGTGTAAAAACAGACACGTCGTTTTTCAACCGGCAGTTTCCGGCAGCCGACCAGAAGAGCTTCAGTGAATATATACTTAAGCGCATGGGCTTTGATTTTCAGGCGGGGCGGCTCGATACAAGCGTGCACCCGTTCACCGCTGAGCTTGGCAACAGGGACGTCAGAATAACTGCAAATTACAACGAACGCGAGTTCAGGACGGCGCTGTTTGCCTGCATACACGAGGGAGGACACGCTATTTATGAGCAGGACATACCCGACGGACTTAAGGGCACGACGCTGGCAACGGGCGTTTCGATAGGCGTACACGAATCCCAATCGAGGTTTTACGAGAACATAATAGGCAGGAGCAGGCCGTTTTGGGAGTTCTTCTTCCCGGAAGGGAAAAAGAGGTTCCCGCAGCTCGGGGACGTTTCGCTCGACGACTTTTATAAGGGCGTAAACGACGTAAAGCCTTCGCTGATAAGGATAGAGGCGGACGAGCTCACGTACAGCCTCCACATCATAATACGGTATGAAATAGAAAAGGCGATATTTGAGGACGGCGCGGACGTAAGCGAACTGCCTGCGCTATGGAACCAAAAGTACAGGGACTACCTTGGAGTGGAGCCCGCAAACGACGCGGAAGGCATACTTCAGGACGTGCATTGGTCCGGCGGCGATTTCGGCTATTTCCCAAGCTACGCGCTCGGCAACCTGTACGGCGCACAGTTCCTCGGCGCGCTTAAAAAAGACATGCCGGACCTGGATATGAGGATTCAGAAGGGCGATCTTGACGTAATACACTCGTGGCTCAAAGACAATATACACAAACACGGCTCCGTATATAAACCCGAAGAACTCATAAAGATGGTAACGGGGGAAGAGCTAAAGGCTAAGTATTATATCGACTATATAAACGAAAAATATGGCGATATTTACGAGCTTTAAAGCCGCAATATGCCGCGTTAAAAGGATATACTAAGGAGTACTTGGAGCATGCGCTTTGCGCCGCGGATATTTTAGGAGTAATCATATGAAAAGCGTGCTTTTTTTAGCGACGGGCGGCACGATAGCCGCGCGCAGCAGTGAATGCGGCATGAAGCCCGCGCTTAACGCCAAAGAACTGCTGGGTTATCTTTCCGAACTGAGCGGCCACTTTGATATAACCGCGAAGGATATACTCAGCATGGACAGCTCGAACATACAGGCGGAAGAATGGCAGATTATAGCGCGCTGTGTAATGAGCAGCCTTGACGATTACGACGGCATAATCATCACGCACGGTACGGATACCATGGCATACACCGCTTCGATGCTGAGCTTCATGCTGCAGAACCTTAAAAAGCCGGTAGTGTTAACGGGCGCGCAGATGCCTATAGAGAATATGCTGACCGACGCGCGGAACAATCTTTATACCGCGTTTGAGGCTGTGGACAAAGGCATACCCGGCGTCAGCATAGCGTTCCACTACAAGGTGATGAACGGCTGCCGCGCCGTGAAGGTGCGCACGATGGGCTTCGAAGCATTTGAGAGCGTTAACGCTCCTTACTTAGGTGAAGTATATGCAAACGGATTGCATGTGAATACCGACTGCCGCAATTATAAGCTCAGCGAAGCGCCGACTGTGCTCAAGGACAAGATATCCACCGACGTTTTCCTGCTGAAGCTGATACCGGGCACGAACCCGGATATATTCGATATGCTGCTTAAAATGAACTACCGGGGCGTGGTACTCGAAGCGTTCGGCACGGGAGGTCTGCATATCGTGCGCCGCAACCTGCTTCCCAAAATTAAGATGCTGATAGATAACGGCATCGCGGTAGTGGTATGCAGCCAATGCGTATATGAGCCGAGCGACTTTTCGATGTACGAGGTGGGCGCAAGGTTTCTTTCTTACGGCGTAATTCAGGGCATGGATATGACGACGGAAGCGGTGGTCACAAAGCTGATGTGGGCGCTCGGGCAGACGGATTCGCTCGAAGAGATACGCCGCATATTCAACACCTGTTACGCAGGTGAGATAACTCTGCCCGAGCAATGCAACTAAAGACTATCGCGCTTGCCGGCTTTAATGCGCGTAGGGGCGGTCTTTGACCGATGGCATACCCCATTATGTTACATTAAAACATGTGGTAAATAAGCATATTATTCCGTTCAGCTAAAGGATGTACGTTACGTAATAGAGGGGTATCAATTGAAGAATATGCCCGCCATAGTTTCGGATATCATCGTGATTCTTGAACCGCCGCATCAGAACTGGGGGAAAGCACTTACCATTACTGTTGTGAAGATGCGTCAAAGTGTCACGTGAGCCCCCACGCTAAATATGGATGCTGGCACAGATGAGTATTGCAGTACAAGCGGTGGAAATGTTTTTGCATACAGAGCACGTTGAGACGGTGGTATTGATGTGTGCGTCCAGCTAAGCTGGCAAATGCTAGCAGGTGAAAGTCCTGTAGTGGTAAAGGTAGGGCAGCTACTTAGTCAGTAACCAGCGTATGGAGTAATCTATGCGTTGAAGCGTTACGGAATGTTCCGAAAGGAACAGACAAACTGATGGGTTGTAACATAAAGTGAATACTGCCGCACCGTTATCTACATTCCCGAAAGGGAACAACAGGGAGTCGAGCTGCGACATCAACAGCGAAGACAGCAGACGGTATGAAGAACCCTAAATGCAATACCTAAGAACCCTGCGGTGTAGAGGTAGCAACACGTCAGGAAAGTATTTGTCAGAACTGGAGAGAGCCTACTTTGCACAGGAAACTGTAAAGAGGAAGCATATAAGCATAAGCGAAGTTGCATTCCTGCAAAGAGGCAGTCAGAAGTGCTCATAGTACCAAGGATTGTACAGACAACAAAACTGTACATAGGGAAGGGGCACAACTTTATTCAAGTCTGTAAAGGAGGTAGGTACCGGTGATTGCCGAAAAAGCTATAAACACCCATGAAAAAGTACGAGACTTCCAAAACAGACTATACCTTACAGCCAAAGCTGACCGAAAGAGAAAGTTCTATGCAATGTATGATAAGATATACCGTAATGATATCTTGGAAGAAGCATGGAAACGGGTAAAAGAGAATGGTGGTACAGGCGGTGTCGATAAAATCAGCATCGAAGACGTGAAAGCGTACGGGGAGGAAAAACTACTGGACGAAATAGCGGAAGAATTGAGGACAGAGAGATATCGGTGCAAACCTGTCAGACGAAGTTATATTCCAAAACCTGATGGTAAGAAAAGAGCATTAGGAATACCTACAATTAAGGACAGAATAGTGCAGATGGCGGCAAAGATAGTAATAGAACCGATATTCGAAGCAGATTTTCAACCCTGTTCTTATGGTTTTAGACCGAAACGAAGTGCCAAACAGGTAATGGACAGGATATTCGAAGTATCTGACAAAGGCGGAGCGCTATGGGTAATAGATGTCGACATTAAAGATTATTTCGGTAGTATTAACCATGATAAGCTGCTTTTGTTGGTCAAACAGAGAATAACCGATCGGAGAGTGCTAAAGTTGATAAAAGGCTGGTTAAAAGCAGGAGTATTGGAAAACGGTAGGTATAGTGAAAGTACACTGGGAGCACCGCAAGGAGGAGTTATTTCCCCGCTGTTATCCAACATATATCTGAATTATTTCGATGTATATTGGAATAAAGTCTTTGGACATCTGGGAGAATTAGTGCGTTATGCAGATGATTTTGTGATATTGTGTAAGAGATTATCTCATGCAGAAGAAGCCTTACGTGCTGTGAAGTGGATTATGGGAAAACTGGAACTAACCCTTCATAATGAGAAAACAAGACTGGTTGATATGTATTTTGGTAAAGAGAGTTTTGATTTTCTTGGTTTCAATAATAGGTTTCAGCGGTTTAGAAACAAAAACTGGCAGTGGTATTGGACACTACAGCAGGTACCGTCTAAGAAGGCTATGAAGAAAATGAGAGCTAACATAAAAGAGGTATTTTCCAGTCCAAGTAAGCTACTGTTAAGTATGGAAGAGATGGTTAAGCAACTCAATCCTAAAATCATTGGCATGAGAAACTATTATACCAGAAGATTTACCAGACCATGGTTATGGAAGATAGATAAGTATATCAATTTCAAGTTTACTCGGTGGTACAATCGGAAGAAACAACGCAATTATAGGCTAGGAAATGCAGCAAAGGTCAGAGAATTGACTAAACAGGCAGGACTAGCAAGTATGTGCGGCTGAATGCTGAAGGAAGAAGAATATCGGAAAGCCGTATGCGGGAAAACTGCACGTACGGTTTGATGAGGGGACGGTGGTAACCCCACAGTTCTACTCTATCAAGGGTTGAGAAGTGAGTGTGTCAAAAGTCCAGTAATATTGGGCTTTTCGAGGTTTGAGAGTTAAAATACAATGTGTAAAATTTGTGAAAATATCGGTTCGTGGGAACAAGTCCAAAGGCATGATTTTGAACGTGACAGAGCGATTTAGATGTCGGTGTTTGACGAGTGGTCAGTTTGGATAACATGGGTTCGCGAGTGGTCGATTTAGATGTTTTTTGAATTTGTGGGGGTTGTGTGGTCTGGTTGGATGTTAGTTAAAACAAGCAATTCTTGAAGCGATAAATCGAGACTGGAAAAGCTTCAAGTATAATGAGGTGAGCATACATGAATGATATTAAAACAATATTAGATAAAGTTGTATCTGTATTGGCAGATGTTTCAGGTATTCAGGCTGTCGTGCTTGGAGGATCCCGTGCAAGGGGCACGCATTCCTCTGAATCGGATATTGATATCGGTATCTATTACGATAAAGAAACTCTTGACCTTGTGTCCTTGAACAAGGCAGCAAAACTTGTGGATGATGAACACAGGGATAATTTGATTGTTCCTCCCGGCGAATGGGGTCAATGGGTTAATGGCGGAGGGTGGCTCGTTATTGGTGGATACCATGTTGATTTCATTCTGCGTGATGCGGAAAAAGTAAAAATTGTGATTTCAGAATGTCAGGAAGGGGTTATTTCCGCACATTATCAAACAGGACATCCCCATGCTTACATGAATGTGATGTATATGGGAGAATTAGCAGTATGCAAGATATTGTGGGATAAACAGGGTAAAATTATAGCTTTGAAGCAAGTCGCGGAAAAATACCCGCCGAAATTGAAAAGAGCTATTATTGGTTTCTTTACATTTGAAGCAGAGTTTTCTTTAATGTTCGCGGAAAGCAATTCAAAGAAAAACGATGTTTATTATGTTACTGCTCATATTGTACGGACAATTTCAGCGCTGAACCAGGTGTTGTTTGCAGTAAATGAAGAATACTGCCTGAACGAAAAAAAGGCAGTCGGCATGATAGAGCATTTTAACATTCACCCACTTGGATACAAAGATAAAGTAAATTCGATTTTTACGGTAGCCGGAACAGATGGAGCAAATGCCTGTGTGCAGCTAAAGCAATTGATTAACGAAGTGAAAGGTATTTTTCCGAATGACTGATGAACATATCCGGTGAAAGATATTAACTACACAAAGAAGGTGAGAATATGAACAACATTTATGATAATAGACAATTTTTTGACCAGTATTCGAAGATGTCACGCAGTCAGCAAGGCTTATCTGGAGCAGGTGAATGGCATCAGTTCAAGGCCTTGTTTCCTGACTTAAGCGGCAAAAGCGTACTCGATCTTGGATGCGGTTACGGTTGGCACTGCAAATATGCAGTTGAGTGCGGTGCAGAGCAGGTATTGGGTATTGACCTGAGTGAAAAAATGATACATGAAGCAAAAGCAAAAAACGCAGACTCGAAAATTACCTATCGGGTTTGCGGACTGGAGGAATATGATTACCCCGCCAATTCATATGATTGCGTAGTTTCTAATCTGGTGCTTCATTATATTGCAGATATTGATGCGATTTTCAGGAAGATATACTTGACGCTAAAGGCTGATGGCGTTTTCCTTCTTAACATTGAACATCCTGTTTTTACAGCGGGTGTAAACCAGGACTGGGTTTATGATTCAAATGGCAGGCCACAGCACTGGCCTGTTGATGATTACTTTTATCCCGAAGAGCGAGTTACCCATTTCCTTGGACAGGATGTCACTAAACGACATCATACACTAACGCAAATTCTAATGGGGCTTATAAAAGCTGGATTTCAGCTGGACGCTGTTGAGGAAGCAATGCCAAGCGCCGATATGATGGACATTCCGGGCATGTCAGATGAAATGCGCCGCCCAATGATGCTGCTAATTAAGTCTGTGAAACAAGCTTGATAGCATCTGAGTTGGGAAAGCGTTGATAGCGGAAAGCCAACGCGCGAGGAGGTTTAATATGCAATATGGACCAGATCCAAGTTCCATTTATCCAAATGAAAACATCAAAAGCATATGCTACATTAAAAATTTAATAACACGTCCAAACATTATAGTAGGCGATTACACCTACTATGATGATATCAATGGTGCGGAACGATTTGAAGAGCACGTTACACATCACTATGAATTTATAGGTGATAAGCTCATCATCGGGAAATTCTGCGCTATAGCAAAAGGTATCGAATTTGTAATGAACGGTGCGAATCATAGAATGTGCAGCGTCACTACTTATCCTTTTAACATCATGGGGCATGGTTGGGAAAAGGCAACTCCGACACTTGGGGATTTACCTTTCAAAGGAGATACTGTTGTAGGAAATGATGTGTGGATAGGTCAAAATGTCACTGTAATGCCCGGCGTGCATATTGGTGATGGAGCAATTGTAGCTGCCAATTCAGTAGTTACAAAGGACATACCGGCTTATCGTATTGCAGGCGGAAACCCCATCAGAATTATTAAGAAAAGATTCGACGATGACCTTATAGACCATCTGCTGAAATTAAAGTGGTGGAATTGGCCAGCACGTAAAATATTTGATAACCTTGAGGTACTGTGCAGCGGTAACCTTTCAAGAATTAAGGAGATAAAATGAACGAATACACAAAACAGGAACTGGAAGAGGCGAAGACCGCCCTTGCTTCAACGTTACACAAGTGCGAAAAGATGCAGGAAAGCGGCAGACTACAGTCTTCACAAAAAACTTTAAACGACAGGCGGGTAAAGGCACTTCGGATTGCACTAGCTCTTATTGAGAAAGAGATGAGGTCGAAATAATGCCAATCGACTTTAAAAAACCGAAAAAGATTTATGCCAACTAAGAACTACATCATCAATTAAGGGGTCAGGTTACATGTCAAAGGCTTATGACAGAGTAGATTAGATGTTTAGATCTCGAACGGATTAGATATTTTTAGTGTTTTTGAGGTTTAGAGAGTGGGTTGGGTGTTTTTTTGTAAAAGCCGAGGTTATGTGCTCAGTATTGTTTTTTAGATTGAGTTGATAAAATGGTTGCGTAATAGGCTAAGCAAAATCGAAAAATATGCTTATATGTTTATTAGTGATGATATCTCATATATCGGAGCAGGATGGATCGGGATGATTCATATCTTCAGATTTTATTTTAAACGTGTTATTATAAAAAGCGAGGTGCAAATATGTATTTGATATTCATGTAATTTAGTTTTTAAGCACTGCCCTTTTTAGGGCTTATTCGTTGTGCTTAAAGACATATTTACATGAGTACATCCCTCACTTTTGGAGATCTCCTTGTAAAATCATGTCTTTTTGCACGAACAACACTTAGGTAGTTGTTCGTTTTTAATTTTTGTTAAAGGAGATTTTTTGATGAATAGAATCGAAAATTGGAAAAAACAATTTGCTATAATATATGCAGGACAAGCTTTTTCAATATTGGGTTCTGCCGCAGTGCAGTTTGCCATTATCTGGTGGCTTACCATCCAGACTGAATCCGCAATCACACTGACGATTGCATCCGTTGTTGCTTTTCTCCCCAATTTGTTAATCGGACCATTTGCCGGTGTATGGATCGATAGATACAATCGTCGCTCGGTAATGATTGCAGCTGACGGCTTAGTAGCCGTATCCAGCATCATTCTTGGCGCAGCTTTTTTACTTTTACAGACACCGCCTATTTGGTTTATCTACATTGTTTTATTTATACGCGGATTGGGCAATACCTTTCATGGCCCGGCTATGCAAGCGGCTATACCAATGTTTGTGCCTACCGACATGTTGACCAAAGCAGGCGGTTGGGGTAACATGATTCAATCTGTATCTAACATGATGGGGCCTGTGCTGGGTGCTGCACTCATGGTATTTATGCCTATTTATGCCATTATGGTTGTGGATATACTGGGGGCTGCTTTTGCGATAGTTTGCCTTTTGTTAATTATAATTCCGGATATTCCGCAAGCCAGTGAAAAGATGAATCTATTGTCTGACATGAAGCAGGGTTTTATCTCAATGAAAGCAAATAAGCCTTTAATGGCTGTGTTTTTCCCCATGCTGCTGATGACCATACTTTACATGCCCTTAGGTTCTTTGTTTCCTCTGCTGGTACGTAGCCACTTTATGGGCGAAGCATGGCACAATGGTATTGTGGAATTTGTATTTGCAGGAGGATTGCTTCTTTCATCTTTGGTTATCGGTGTGTGGGGCGGCATGAAAAGGAGATTTTTCATGGCATCCTTAGCTATTGGCTTAATGGGACTGACTACACTAATTAGTGGGGCGCTTCCAATAAGTGGTTTCTGGATTTTTGTTGTATGCTGTTTCTTCTTGGGTGCCTCCGGTACATTTATGAATGTTCCAGTTATGGCCTATGTTCAAGAAAGCATTGCACCTGAAATGATGGGCAAGGTGTTTTCCCTCTTGATGACTGCCATGACTCTTGCTATGCCGATAGGTCTGCTTGTTGCAGGTCCGGTTGTTGAGGTCGTAGGTGTGAATACATGGTTTTTCTGGTCGGGTGTTGCGTTGATGGCAGACGCTATTCTTTGCCGCCTTCTGACAAGGCGTTATGATAAAGTTACAATGAGGCCGTAAGTGAAAAAAACGGCAAGGCACTCTACAAGAATTATACAACGTAGGGTGCCTTGTTTATTTTTAGCTTATTTATTTACATCCACCGTCACGCCGGACTTGAATTCCACAATAAATTTATCCTCATAGATGCTGACTTTTTCGATCAGCCGTCGGATAAGCTGCTCGTCGTATTCAGCGAGGGCGGCGGATTGCTTTTTTAGGAATGCGCTCATATCAGCCATCCGTTTTTTCAGTTCCTCACGGTTGACGTTTTCAATTTGCAGTTTTTGCTTTTGGTCACGCAGTCGGTGAATCTCATCGCCGACTTTATCATAGTCGGCATTGGAGGTGGCAAGCTTCAGAAGTTCCGTTTGAAGTTCTTCCAGTCGCTTATCGATATCTGCCAAGCCCTTGTCGTTTTCTCGATTTATCACGGTGGCAATGTTATCCTGTAGGGTTGAGAGGAAAGAATTCTTATCGCAAAGTGCCTGATTGATGGCGGTGACCAACACTTGCTCGATGGTGTTTTCCAGCACCGTGCGGGCATCGCAGAACAGACCGGTGTTTTCCAGTCTGCTGACGCACCGCCAGACGATAGACTTTTTGCCTCGGTTATTCCAATGCACCCTGCGAAAAACCTCGCCGCAGTTGCCGCAGATAACTATCTGAGCAAAGCAGTGATTGCTGCTGAAGGTTCTGGTCTTTCCGTTCGGACTGGTGTGGACAATGCGTCGGCGGACAAGCTCCTCCTGCACCTGCATGAATACTTCACGCGGAATAATGGCTTCGTGGCTGTTTTCTACATAATACTGCGGAACGATACCGTTGTTCTTGACCCGCTTTTTTGTAAGGAAGTCAACCGTATAGGTTTTTTGTAAAAGTGCATCTCCGATGTACTTTTCATTTCGAAGGATTTGATTTATGTTACTTGTATGCCAGCGTTCCCTGCCCGCACCGTTTAGGATACCGTCCGCTTCCAAACCGCGAGCGATTTTCAGCATACTGGCACCCTCAAGGTATTCCCGGTAAATGCGCTTGATGATTTCAGCTTCCTCGGGCACGACTACGAGACGCTTGTTTTCATCCTTTGTATAGCCGAGAAACCGAGCGCAGTTTACTTGAATTTCACCCTGTTGGTAGCGATATTGTAACCCCAGCTTTACGTTCTGGCTCAATGACTGACTTTCCTGTTGGGCGAGGGATGCCATAATCGTGAGCAGAACTTCGCCCTTGGAATCCATGGTGTTTATATTTTCCTTTTCAAAATAAACGGGAATGTTTTTCTCCTTGAGCTGACGGATATATTTCAAACAGTCCAGTGTGTTTCGGGCAAATCGGCTGATGGACTTTGTAATAATCATATCGATATTACCAGCCATACACTCGTCAATCATCCGGTTGAATTCCTCACGCTTTTTGGTGTTGGTGCCTGAGATGCCGTCATCTGCAAATATTCCCGCCAGCACCCAGTCAGGATGCCCTTGTATGTAGGCGGTGTAGTGTTCAATCTGCGTTTCGTAACTGGTAGCCTGCTCATCGCTGTCTGTGGAAACACGGCAGTATGCCGCAACCCGGAGTTTGGGCTTTTCTTCATCCTCACTCTTTCGAACATGCTTCCTTGCCGGAATCACTGTGACATTTTTACTGACTGCCATTCTTGTTCACCTCCATTTCAATTAAACTGTAGGCGTATTCCGCCTGCCCGAAGGGGTCGTCGAGTTCCTCTGTTCCTTCTTTCATGCGAAAGATGGTAGGATAAACGACCTCTTTTTCTTGCTTTGGCTTCCGATTACGGCCGAGCCTTTCCAGCCGTATAATTCGTTCTGCTTCGGCAGTATTGAAAGTGTCTTTGTCAATTATAGCCGGATAAAACTCATCACCGAGGTATCGGGTATTTCGTAGCATCCTGCCGATACCGGAATGGAAAGCTTTAATACCTGCTTTCTTAGCGGCTGTTGCCAATGAATCGCCGCTCAGGTAAGATTGAAATAATGTTTTTATCTGCTCTGCAGCCTCTTTATCAATTACGGCTTTTCCGTTTTTAATACGGTAGCCAAATGGTATATGGCTCATTTACCTCACCAACCTTTCTTTTAGCGTAATGCCGCATTTTAATTCGAATCCAATTTCCGCTCGTGAATAAACAAGAACCCTCTCCACAAAACGGGTAAACAATTCACCGTCAAAGTCCGTCATCATTGATGCCCTGGATGTAAACTGCAGCAGAGCACTGACTTCACTTAGGTTTTGGAAGTCATTATTCAAGAATCGCGTTATGGATTCTTTTTGGCGGCGCAGGCGTTCTGCCTCTTGCAACAATTCATTGTTGCTCTTATTGTAAACGGCAGGCTCAAGATATTTTTTGGTCATCAGCCCAACCAGAACATTTCGCTGTTCTGTGTTTTCTTCAAGTTTCTTGTCAAGCGCACGTATGTTTTCCAGAGTTTCATCGGAACTCATCCCACGCAGACTGACTAACAATGGTTTTAGAACAACTGCATGTCCGAAAATGAGTTTGTTCATCATGGTGACAAATGCGTATTCGAAATCGGACTCCGACACATATTTCATAGAGCATTTCTTGATGTTTGCAATATGAGTGGAGCAGCACCAAGCAATTCGATGCCTTCCGCTTGAGTGACTTCTGCGTTTAAATGTGCCACCGCACTGGCCGCAGATGATTTTGCCTGAAAAGGGATAACGGTTCTGATACTTTGTGTTTTGCTTTTCCAGCCCTTTTTCCTTAGCACGCTGATCAATAATATCCTGTGCGGTCTCAAAATCCTCATGACTGATAATCGGCTCGTGATGATTTCGAATTAGATATTGGTCTTTTTCTCCATTGTTGTTATGGCGGTTGAAGTGCTCATCAGTATAGGTCTTTTGAAAAATGACATCACCTGTGTACTTTTCATTACTAACCATCCCGCGTATAGTCGTTGATGTCCAGCGACCGCCTTTTTTGGTCGGTACCTTTCGCCTGTTCAACTCATTAGCAATTTTGTGGGTACCCTTGCCGGACAAAATCTCGGCAAAGATGAAGCGGACAATTTTAGCTTGAGACTTATTGATAACCATTTCACCGTCTACATTGTCGTAGCCGTAAGGCGGATAAGATATTTTATATGTACCATTATGGAATCTGCGCTTAATCGACCATTTATTGTTCTCGGAGATGGAGACCGATTCGCTTTCGGCCAGTCCAGACAGGATTGACAGCATGAGTTCGCTTTCCATTGACCCGGTGTTAATATTTTCTTTCTCAAAATAAATGAAAACATCAAGGTCAAGTAGCTTTCTGACCAGTTCAAGACAATCGGTTGTATTTCGAGCAAATCTGCTGATAGACTTCGTTACAATGAGGTCTATTTTTCTGTCTTCACAGTCTGCAATCATTCGAAGCAATTCAGGCCGCTTTTCCTTTTTTGTTCCGGAGATGCCCTCATCATAATAGAGCCCGGCGAACTCCCACTCAGGATTTGCATTGACGTAGGATTCATAATGCTTTATTTGAGCATCCAGACTTTCGAGTTGTTCATCGCTGTCGGTAGATACACGGCAGTAGGCCGCAACCCGCATCTTAGTCTGTTCGGTTAAATCGGCTGTGTTTTGAGCAATTTTCGTTACCTTTTTCAAACTCTCACCTCCTTAGTCAGTGTGACATATTACCTCTGAAACGAAGTTATATCAACGATTTCAAGGCATAATCTCAGCTAATAGCGGCGAGAAAGTTTTGCGATTTAATTCGGTTATCTTGTTGAATTCCGACAAGGTAATTAAATCTTTCTCAAGCATAGAAGTGAGTATTTGCTGTGCTCTCACATAATCAACTTCGCGCTGCATTTGCTCATGCGGAGTAGCGTTCACTTCACCATCGATTTTCAGCCCTTCGCCAATAGGGCAACGCATTAACTCAAGTTTCTGTTCATTGAACACGAGAAACCACCTCCTCGCTATACGGAGAAAAGTGGAGCGTTTTATACACCTATAAATAAAAAAAGCCCGCAGAGTTTTTACGCTCCGCGGGCTTGAAAATAATTATCACGAATATTTAATGAAAGCATCCTTAAATCCTGCCGCCTTAACTTTCTTAAGCATGGCGTCAGCATTTGCTTTGACAGAGTATGCACCGACTTGAACTCGGTACAGTTTCTTCAGTTCGGTGGAGGTAGGCGCTTCTATTGCTGACAGCAACTTTTTAACTTCGGCACGGAAAGTATCCATTGACTTCCCGTGTTTAGGAAACCAGTGCCCGGGGTCGGCATGGTTACTGGCAATACCGCGCTTATGCCCTTCGTAATGCCCAATGATCACGTCATCTGCCATTGGGTCGAGCTTGTACTCTTTGCAAAGATAGGCGCATAATTCAGTTGCTTCTTTATACACAGCATTGAAGTAGGCGGCATCGGTCAGTCCATCTTCACAAATTTCAAAACTGATATGAGTATCGTTGACTGAGCCTTTTGAACCGGAGCCACCATGCCAACCTCGATGATTCCACGGGAGGGTTTGGTATGTTGCGATACTGCCATCCGCCAGTTTGCCAATAAAGGCATGTACACAGACCTGCCGCCCATCCGGCTTATCCTGATTCCAATGGTTATTATACTGGTTCTTGCCCAACAGACCGTCATCTGGACCCACATAGCGTTTGAGGTTTGGGTTATTTGCCCCGGTAGAATGCACCATGATACCCTTAGGAGTGATAGTTCGGCCTGCTTTGTAGCAAGCATTGTTGGTCAAAATGAGTTTATGGAGGTTCATTTCGTTTCGCCGTCCTTTCCATGAAGCTGTGCCAGCACACCTTTTAACTTTTCAGGCACAGGTAGCCCAATAGCCGTGGCATTCTCAACAAGAGAAATACCCTCATTAGCAATGTAGAAGAAGATAATCGCTGTACGAAGCGGTGCTCCCGTGCCGCCGAGCAGGTAAGTGTCAATGAGATGACCAATACCGACCACAAGGAATAGCGCTACCTTCTTGGCGATACCCTGTGCTCCGATTCGGCTGGAAAGCTTCTTCTCCACAATTGCACGAAGCACACCAGTGATGTAGTCGACAACCACAAAGGCAATGAGTGCGTAAAGGAAACCGTCTAATCCGCCTAAATACCAGCCAAGGGTTCCTCCAATGGCTGTAAACACAACCTGAATCCAAGTCCAAATCTCTTTCATTTTCCTTTTACCTCCTGTTTTTTCGCATAAAAAACGCCTGCTAAAATAAGCAGGCGCGAATGCCGATATTAATGATTATTCTTTAACTCTGTTTCGGGAGTGCCTCCCAAAGCCGCAAGTCTTCCTGACCGAGTGACCATAAGGCAAACCCACGCAAACCCCATCGGTATGCAGCTTCATTTGCCCAGTATACGATCGAATCTACGTCTTGGTAGTAGACGATACCAAAACCATCCCCATCGCCGAGGAATATCCTCGAGCACCAGACATTGATATCACGTGGTGTGAATTTTGCAGTATAGTCAGCGTTGCAGGGAATGTATAGCATCGCTGAATGCACAAAGTCGTAATCCATCGAGATATCCTCACTTCTGGTAGAGGATTCCTCCACATCTGAGGTAAGCGTAAATACCTCGAATTCATTGTCCCATGTAACGTTATTCCGGGCGATCCTGCCGTAAGTTTCGGTAGTACCGTTTGGCATCGTCACATCAAAAGCTTCATACGGCTCGTAAGTCCAGGCATCGCCTAAACGCAGAAGTTCACACTTGATTTCATTGTCCGACCGAATACCACAATAACCGCTTGTCGGTGATACCGTGGCTGTGAAGCGGAGGGTGTTGCTGTTTCCGGAATAAACCCTCACGCGGTTGCCGCGTTTCCTCATTTCGATGAGATACATATTGGGGTTTGTTCGGATATCGGAGACGGGTGTTTTAGAGTAAGCTGATCCATAACTGCCGAGCAAAACAGATCCTTGATAGAGTTCCACTTGCTGCGTGTCAATGTTGATACAACAGAAGATGTTGCCAATAAATACCCCAGCGCGCCCGCTTCCGTTATGAGGGAAAGCAAGCCGAGCTCGAAGATGAACATCAGAGAAACTGTCATATCTCCAGGCAAGCTGGCCACTACCTTCCAGCTGTGAGTAAACCCTGCCGGTTGCATATTCATCGCTTCGCCAGACTGCCCAATTGCCTGAAAGCGTAGTCCAGTAAGTGCTTTGCAGTGTGATGGGGTCCCGGAAGTCCTCATACCACACTAAAGCCGAGTCGGGTTTTCTTCGAAGAATCTCGGTGGTCAGCTTGAAGCCTTTGTCCGGAACAGCCATACTCCCGTTCACGTCCTTGAAACTGCGCGGTGAGAGTTCAAAGGTAGCTGAACCCGCTGAGGGCCGTTCTGAAAACGATGAGCAAAGACGAAAGCCATATAATTGTGCGCCAATCACACCTCCGTC
Source organism: Burkholderiales bacterium (assembly GCA_050260375.1). Taxonomy (GTDB): domain Bacteria; phylum Bacillota; class Clostridia; order Christensenellales; family SZUA-584; genus DTFZ01. The sequence goes on from JBLNCA010000037.1 coordinate 225,446, forward strand.
AACGGTGATGGTGTGTTCTCCTGCCGACAAGCTGTGCTCTTTGGCAAGAGCCACCCAGAAGGTGCTTCTCCAATATGGCCACCATAGGCGGCTTTCGTAAAATCCGACCGAGGAACCGTCAAGTGAAATGTTGATACCGTTCTTATCCCAATACGGAAAGCAGATACGGACGGCAACATCATAAACTCCCGATTGCGGAACGGTAAATTCGTAGGTGGCTGTACCCGTTTCTGATGAGAGCGTAATCATGCCGTTACCAATAACCACACCCTCTGTATAACTATCCGGCACACCGTCCCGGTCAATATAGATTGTGCCAAACTCTGCCTTTTGTGTTTTTCCGTAGCAAGTTAAGTATCGTCGGCGGTTGTAGGTTTCCCCGATGATAGGGGCTTCTCGGTCGGTTGCATCGCCGCCCTCAGCATAATCGTATACCTGAGGGAGCATATACGGTACCTGATCGTAATCGTCCCAGTAGGCAAGCCACGGTATCATCGGCTGCGAAGGAGCATTACCCGTGAAGTTATACCCGCCTTCCGCCCATATTTTAGCGGCATAGTAGGTAAGCGACACGCCACGATATGTCTTGCCGAGGTCTGCAGGGTTCGCATATATCTGCCACTCCCAACCGTAACCCGGCAAACCCATATAGATCTTTTGCGGTTTCATTACTCTTGCGGCATAATCATACACACCGACAAGCCAGTCCCGCGGAGAGACAGGACCCGGTGCACTGCCAGCCCAAGCCATACCGTAGGACATAATCGCTGCCGTGTCGCAGTACGCATCGAGATCGGCATAGACACACCAGTTCTCACCGCCGACAGAGCCTTGGACGCCAGTCATACCGGGTAAACAGATATTGACCAGTTTTGTGGGATTGTACGCTTTGACGGTTTGGTATATATCGCGAAAGAGGATATTTGCTGCGTCCTTGTTCTCATACCCACCGCCGCGCTCCAAGTCGATATCCACACCAGCGCACCACGGGTATTTCTGCATGATCCGCACTAACTCAGATAGAAACTTAGTCTTTGCACCATTTTCGTTATTCCGCAGAGCAGTGAATATAGAAGCTGTTCCGTGATTCATCACGGTAAGAAACCAACGCACTTTGGGCCATTTGTTGATGTATGGCATCATGCTGGATATCGGTGTACCTGTTTCGGTTATCGTTCCTGATATGTCCACCTCAAAGGTGAAAATGCCGACGGCTTCAAAACGGTCTCCGTAATTATTCAAGGCTTGGTGCATTCGGGTGTTGCCCATGAACGACCATACCATGCATTTCTTTCCCTTAAGATAATCCCTGCTCATAAGCGCGGATCTCCTTCCATCATTTCTACATATTCAAGGTAGACCCTCGCCGATTTTCCACTTTCCAGCTTAATCTGATGCTTACTGTCATAAGCTGCGGTATATTGATAAAATCCATCCTTGGATGTGGGACTGCCATTTCGCAGACATTCCCTTGCCACAGCTTTTAAGGCAAATTCATCGCCCGCATTCACCGCCGATGTAAATTTGCACTTATGTGAATCCATGCCCTGTGAAATTTCAATGCTTCCCGCCGACATTGGCTGTTTCGGATAGATATATAAATCAAGACCCGCTGAGGTTTCTCCAGTATTAAAAAGGACAAGAGTCGCACTGCCACGCACCACGGCATTTTGGTAGCGAGGAGTATTTCCGCTACTTCGGAGCATAACGCTGTTGTGGGGCGTATAGCCTGTCAGTTTGTCGCCTTCTTGAAGTTGAAGGTCGGTATAGTAAATCTCGCCAGTACAGTCGGCAATGAGAGGACGGAGGGTGACGTTCACGATTCGTTTTTCCTCTTTGAGCTTAATTACCTCTGCAAATCGGATGAAGTTGTTAATGACCATAAGTACCACCTACCCATCGAGAGTCCATTGAATTTCACAGACATGGCCGACCCAGCCCGTGGCAACGACACCTGCTTGAAGCATTAGATCAGTGAAGAATACTTCTCCCGTGCAATTCTGTATAACGAGTCGAATGGTGATGGAGCGCAGCCTGCCATAACCTCTGGGTGATGCATCCCGCGCCACTTGTTGAAAAGATACCATGCAAATTCACCGTCCTCTCAATACAAATCAATAAATCGTGTTTCGGTTGTCCCGTCCTCGTATTCAAATACCACCTCGATACCGACCTGTCCGTTCGTTCTCTTGCTTAGGTTATTCGATCCTATTTGCGCCGATATGGTGTAGTTGCGTCTTGATGCCGGATAAACTGTTTGTGCCATACTTTTGGTCATATTCGCCACGCCAACTGCCTTAAAGGAAGCTGTACCGGACACACCGTTTTCAGTATCCACTTCAAAACCGCTATTTTGCCAATAGGCGAAGCCGTCGTCGGCTCGGGAATTTCGCAAATGATTAAAGGGAACCATATCTTTAATTTCCTGCCCAATGAGGTTGCTTTGGTCGAACTGGTCAGCAATCGTCGAGGAGGAAGAGTCGCCCAGTTCTCTAAGTTTGGTGGAGAGTTCCAGTACGGTTTTCCATGGCTCTTGAAGGTTGTACTGGCGGCGTACAATTCGTGTTTTAATGGTCAGATTCAAATCCCTGTCATCAACGGTTACAATGTCACCTAAATCCCATCGCTCATGCTCATAGCCCGTCAGCACGGACAAATCCATCGCCGATAGGACATAGGATACGCGGGGCTTTGCATATTCGGCAAGCCGCATATTGGTAAATTCAAGCATCTGATAGGGGTTTGTAAAATTAGAACAGTCAAGGGTAGCTACCCGCACCTCGCTTGAATAGCTGAAGTCCTCCACGTAGTCCTTGCCACCATTGATTGCAGCGAACGTCATGCCGTCCTTACCGATAGCATAGAGCCTCGTGACAAGGGATCGGGTATCGACTACACGCTTAATCCCGGTCAGGTTTTTACGGTAGGCAAAGAGTGCCCCACTGTCTGTTCCGCTGAATGTCAGTAAATCTACACGTCTGTCCCGACTGTGGAATACCAAATCGCCGCCATGGATGTTCTGTACCATTCGAAGTATGGAGAGTGCGTTTTTTTCTTGGCAGGTCCATGTTCTCAGGGTGGTTACATTTACTGTACCGACTTCCCAGCCTGTACCTTCAAGTGCAAATGCCATCGGGACAGCGGGCAGGTCAGCGTTAAATTCAACTGGTTGTTTCTCTGCAGAAAAAGTCAGGTCATAGAATGCCGCTTCCGCATAGACCGTTGTGAGTATACTATTGCCATCCGAGCCTTTTTCATCAGTCATTGTCCGAATACGATAAACATCCTCAGCAATTTGTACCTGCTTCTCGTTGTCGAGCATTATGCGCTTCGGGTCACTGTAAGGCAACTTGAATTCCAGGGTGTCCGCTCCGTTGATCTCGCCCGTAACAATGATGTCATAAGCATTCTCCAGAACCGTTTCCCACGCTCCGTTCTCATCCAAAATAACAGGGCGGGCAAACCCCAGTTTCTCATACGGAGATTTGGGGATATCATGAAGCGTTATATCGAGTAGCTTTGGTGTAACCGTTGTATCGCTGGTGGTGAGCGTTACCCTGTAGCGGATATATGAACGATTCGGTGAGGTCAGTTCGCCGTTTGTGCCAACTGCCTGCCATGCCGACCAGTTCTGCATATCATCTGAGGTTGATGTTTCTATCAGTGAAATGGACGTGACACCCGCGGTGTATTCACTTGTTGCAGATACTCGACCGCTCCCGGCAAGGCTGCATTCGGTGGCAATAGTCGTCAGTTGGCCGCTTTCGGGGTAGAGATTACCAATTCCCTTACGTAGGGTGACACCCCCCGGCTCAGTTAACGCATCCACGTCACCCGAAGTGTCTCCTCCATTTGCAAGCATTGCTTGACGGAAGTAGTGAATCAAGTCATCAATAGTTAAATTGCTGTCTGTTTCAAAGAACCACTCATCCAAGCCACCTGCGTAGTAATACTGGTTTGCGTGCATTCCCATAACGATATCCGCTACACAGGATGGATTCAATGTACCAGTAAATGTTCGCAAAGGGGCTGTCCAAACTACACCGTCGGCACGATTACACAGAACTATCTGAGATGTTTTTTCCGTCACATTTATGATCGCAGAGAGAAAATACCAACCACCATTGACCATGTTGAATCCAGGTGTTTCGGTTTGGTCAAGGATAAGCGTTCCTGATGAATTATAGAGCATCATTCGCGGCCGCCCTTGATAGAGGGAGATATAAAAAATAGGCTGACCGGGTCCTTGCCTTGTATTGAAAAGAGGAATGTAGTTCTGCCCTACAGAATAGGTGGTCGGGTTAATCCAACCGCCGACGGCAATTTTCTCACCGAGATCAGAAAAGAACGTACCGTCGTTGGTGGCGACAAGGTGCGTTTTTTCTGTGGTCGGATTGTTGATGTTCATTCGGAAATACCGCCCAAATCTGCCGTTTGGTAAAGAAGCGGTTGTGCCGCTCCATCCAGAGACAGTAAAATGCCGTCCGTTGGCGGAAGAGTCTGCAAGGCGAGTATTACTATCCGGCGTGGATTCGTTGAAACGCCAGAGTGCTGATGTTTTTACGGTTGCAGGAATCTCGCCCGTAAAGTCTGTTTGAGAAGTCAATATGGATTTTACCGCCATGTCCTCACCTCCAACGGCTCTTCGCCTGTATTTGCAGTTCTGTAAATGTCGCACCGATTGCCGTAATGGTTATGATGTTCGTTCCTTTGCGGAGAATTGGAAAATTCAACTCTTGAAGCAGAGGCAGACCATTACGGAGCGTTTCGCCAGTTCTGTCTACCACCTTGGCAGTAACTAATCCGCTGTCGATGACGAGGGTTTCTCCGGCAGCCAAAGGCCCGACAATGCGAAGTTCTTCGTCATTTGTTTTCAACGACACATAGGTTGATGCCCCTGACTGAATGATGCCTTTCAAAAGGAAAACAGGCAATGAGTCTGTATTGCCTTTACTCCTCGTGACTGTATTTGCACCCTCTTGGGTTAGTGTAAAACTCTCGTCTGTCAAAGCGTAAGCATGTGGGTCGGGACAGACGAAGTTCAAGTCAAATGCGCCTGCCGAGCGAATAAGCCGTTCACAGTTCACGGCATCCTGCAGTCTCGCTGTGAAATAGCGGTCGGGGACATCGTCAAACACAAGTTGTTTCAGCCCTTTTTTGGGATCTAACCACTCGGCAAGGCCGTCTAACACTCCAACCAGAGAAGCGAGATTGTGCAATGGAGCAATATTACAGCTCACAGTTATGACCCGCTCTGCGCTATCACTGCCAAAGTCTGCCACACCCGGCTTTCCGGGTATGGAAACAAAGGAATTACGCAAGGGTGGCGAAGCCTGCCACGAGGTCAGACGAGCCTTGACGTTCATGCTTTGTGATGAAATTCCGTTGAAAATAAAGCCCATGCCAACACCTCCTTATGCCGGGCTAAACCGTCCCTGCGCCCGCGAGCCGGTCTGCATCAGGTTATAAAGTTCCTGTGATATTCTTCGGATGTCATCCTCGCTGCGAACAATCATCTGCTGTATGTTGATGAGCGAAGGCATACCTGATACCGCCAAGCCGCCATGACTTCCTGTTACATCGCCCATATTTATGCCAGGCGTATCAAAAGAGGTGGGGATAGCGTTCTGCATATCTTCTGCGACTTCATCCATCGCCCGTTCGAAGCCTACACCGATACCTTGACCCATGTTCTCGCCAAGTCCGGCAAATAAGGTAGATGGAGAATGGATACCGAAGAAGTTTTTGATGCCGTCGACGATCCCTCCGAAGAAACCGGAGATTTTACCCCAAATCCAATCGGCGACATTTGAAATACCCTGCCACAGCCCCTTGATAAGGTCGCTGCCGACTTGCACGATTTTACCGATGTTACCGGTAAAGCCTTTCACGATAGCCGTAATAATCTGAGGTATCGCTTTTACGATTTCCACGATGATGGTTGGCAGGTTCTTTATCAACGCCACGAACAGCTGAATGCCCGCACCCACAAGCTGTGGGATGCTCCCGATAATCGCCGTAATAAGCGATGAGATGATCTGTGGTATCGCCGCTACGATGGCAGTTATAATTTGCGGTAGGTTTTGAACCAACGATATTAACAGCTGAATCCCGGCGTCAATAAGCTGGGGAATAGAGCCGAGGATCGCCGTAATTAAACCCTCGATAATTTGCGGTATTGCCGCCACAATTGCTGTGATGATTTCAGGCAAGGCATCTACTAAAGACACGAGAAGTTGAATTCCAGCATCAATAATTTGCGGGATAGCCCCGATGATAAAATCTACAATGCCGAGGATGATAGCGGGCAAAGCAGCGATCAATTGGGGCAGTGCATCCAGGATGCCCTGTGCTAATCCGAGAATCAGTTGAAGGGCGGCATCAAGTATCATAGGCAGGCTTTCTACCAAGCCTTGAACGATTGTGATCACAGCGTTCACTGCCGCCGGTATCAACTGTGGAAGTGCATCGGCGATGCCTGTAACGAGAGTGGCCACTAATTGAACCGCTGCATCAATAAGTAATGGAAGGTTATCAATCAGCGCACCCACAATGGTCATAACGGCATCCACGGCGGCGGGGATGAGTTCGGGCAAAAGCGTCAAAATCGTTGTCAGCACCTGTGTGAAAAGATCGACTACCGTAGAGAGCAGAGTCGGAAGCAAATCACCGATTGCCTGTAGTATCCCGTCGAGGGCAGGCGGCAATGCCCTTACTATATTCTCAATAACTGGAACAATGTTTTTCACGACGTTCTGGAACGCTTCGACCACATTACCAATCAAAAGTCCGACATCAGCATTGGCATTACCCAAACCTGCCATCAAGTTTCCTATAGCTGATTGCATCCCCGCCATAGAGCCAGCTATTGTTTCCGTGGCTTCCAAAGCAGTCGTTCCTGTGATTCCCATTTCGGTCTGAATGACATGGATCGCTTCCGTCAAATCGGAAAATGAAGAGAGGTCGTATTTAATGCCGGATATTTTTTCGGCATCAGCCAAGAGTCGCTCCATTTCAGATTTTGTGCCGCCATATCCCAGCTTCAGATTGTCGAGCATCGTATAGTTTTGCTTGGCAAAACCCTGATAGGCCGTCTGAATAGCTGACAGATCCGTCCCCATTTTATTGGCATTATCCGCCATATCAGTAATCGCCATATCAGCAACCTGCGCTGCCTTTGCGGTATCACCGCCGAGGGACTGAATAAGACTTGCCGAAAAGCCCGTGACGGTTTCCATATATTCGTTGGCGGACATACCGGCGGTCTTGAAAGCATTTTCAGCATACTTTTGAACAGACTGCGACGCTTCACCAAAGAGTGTATCAACACCGCCGACCAGTTGTTCGTAGTCCGCATAGGCGGATATGACTTCTTTGCCAAGTTTGACGGCAGCGGCTCCGGCAGCCACAGCCACAGCGCCCATTGCCATACCAATGCCTTTTAGGATGCCGCCCAGTTTCTCGAACTTTCCACCAGACTTTTCGGCGCTGTCACCAGCGTCCTCAAGTTCCTCACCAAGGTCGTCGGCTTCTTCCGCGGATTCTTCTAATTCACGCTCCATGTTGTTAAGTTCTGCGTTGGCATTATTGAGGGCAATCTGCCAGTTTTGAGTGCGGCGATCATTTTCACCAAAGCTTTCGGATGCATTTCGAAGAGCGGCTTCAAGGGTGGAGATTTTCTCCTTCTGGGCATCGATTGCTTTATTAAGGACTTCGTTACGGGCAGCAGTAGCCGCTATGGATTTGTCCTGTTTGTCGAATTCGCTCGTTACCAGCTTCATTTCACTACCGAGCACTTTGAATGACTGGTTTATATCACGCAATGCGTTTTTAAATTCCTTTTCGCCCTCGACGCCTATTTTTAATCCAAAATTGTCAGCCACTTAAAACACCTCCCTCCGTAAAAAATCAGATGCCATCAGGGATGACATCTTCAATAAACAGTTCGCGTTTTGGCTTGACCATTCCGAGGAACTGGCGATGGCATTCCCACAGGTCCAGCAATTGTCCAATTGGGGTAAGCCACGTTTCCTCTTCGGAGCGATTCAGATGAACCGTACCGTAATATAAAAGTCGGGTAAACAACTCATCGTCGCTTACCCGACCTCGGCGTTTTTTGACTCACTATCCTCGCTTTCGATGTTACGAGCCGTTCCTTTAAACATCGCCTCAGTAATTGCCGACTTATATACCGCCAGTTCAAGTGGCGAGGTGAGCAATTCCACTTCTTCCTCGGTCAGCAAATCTTTTGGTTTTTCCTGGTTGTGTAGGTTGTGGATGAGGATGGACTGATTGGCAAGTAGCGTAATCAGCCAAATAATCTCATCCAGAGCCATCTCGAAGTTTTCTGACCTCATTAACTTCTCTCCCAAGTTGTCCAGCCCGCCGTATCGTTTGGCGATTTCCTTTGTGGCGCGAGTGGATAAAATTAGCTCATATTCTTTGTCGCCGATTTTGATAACGGCGCTTCGTTCGTTATCCATGCATTAAACCTCCAAATCCGTGTCAAATTCAGGTTCGTATACTTCCGTATACCAATCACTGGTCACAACCGGTAGTACATCCACATCATCTTCGTTAACTTCCGCTTTCCATGGATGACGACCATTACCGTCCGGTTTATTGCGTCGGGAAACAGTGCCTTCAATACTTGGCGTTGAAAAGGTGATACTATCACCCTTGGTGGCAAGATTGGTGGACGGAATGCCGAACTTGACGCGGTAAAGCCAGAAGTAGCGATACTTACCATTCGCTTTTTTCGCTCGAAATCCAATAGCGACAGGCTCGCCACCATCCTCTGAAGCAGAGATAAGAACACCGTTTTCATCTGTGGTCGCGCCCGTCAGTTTTGCGGCGACGGTTTTACCAATGTCGTCCACACCAAGGGTCAGTTTGCCGTTCTTGAATTCCTTGATAATTTCGGCGGCACCGTCATCCGCCCAAAGTGTCGCTTCCGCAAGTTCGATTGATAGTTCAGCTGAGATTGCCTTTGCTAGCATTACCGGAGCGCCGTAGGTTTCGTAACCCGTAGTAGGCGCTTCGGTGATTGGTGCGTAGTAGAGTTTATCAAGCCCAATTGTAGCCATGTTAAATTTCCTCCGTTTCGTATTCTTTCGCCACATCGATGGCGTAGTGGTGATAGCCGGTGTCATCCTCGTGTCCGATATACCGGCGGTCGGTAATAACAAAATCAGCTTGGAGGAGCATCCTCACAAGCTGATTCTTTCTTTGTAAATAGTTGTTTTTACTGAACAGCGAGATTCTGACTTCGCTTACATCCGCCAGCGGCTTATTATCTCCGTAAACGGCAAAGGTGTCAGTAAGCGGGGTCAGTACCAGGTATTCATCAGGAGGTACTCCGCTGAAGACGCCTGTTTCGACAGAGATATTTGCGGTTTCAAACAGTGTGTTCAGTTCAGATAATATGCTCATAGCTTCTCAATCTCACTTTCCAGCTTATTGGTCATAGCCTCAATGCAAGCACCTCTTGATCTGCTTTTGGCAGGTTTCAGAAAAGGCTTCGGAGGCTGTCCATGTTTTCCGTATTCGAGGATGTTGGCAAGTTTGGCATTGCTGCCGCCGTCAGAGCGCGGCTCTGCAAAGCCTATTTTCACGTTGAAATTACCATCTCTGTCTTGCTTCGCCGGAGATACACCAAGCGCAGATTCAAGTTCTCCGGTGGAGCGGCTTTTAACCTTTGTGTTTTTACCGACCACAGAAGAAAGATTGCTTTTTACCTTGTCATATACGACTTCAGCACCGGCTTCAAGAACCTTCGGTATAATCTCATCGGTCTTTTCAGCCAACCTTGACACTTTGAGCAGGAATTCCTCCGGCATCTTGAAATCGACCTTAGCCATCAGCGCTCACCGCCAATACTTCAAGATACATTCCTCGGCCCTTTACATTTTCAACCGAGTATATGTTGTAGCGTTTGCCCTCGCAGACGATAACATGGCGGTTGTGAAGAGCAAGTCCGGGAATCGTGCGGAGACGGAACAAGGCATTCACTTCATCTGATTGCGCCATGTTACGCCACTTTTCCGTAGAGTTTTTCTGCTCAAAATATGCCCTGACTGACGCAAGAACAGTATCGCCGTGAATAACAAAACCGTCAGCATCCTTCGTGGGTTCGGTTGAGATAATATCGATGAATGTGTTCATTTTTCCAAAACTCATGCTCACACCTTCCAATCCCGGTCAAGTTTAAGAAGAAGGTTGACCGTATTCCATACCTGCTGTCCGGCCTGAACGTTGTCGGCGAAAAAGCCGCCGGTGCTGCCGTCCCGGCTCTCATAAAAATGGGACGACAGCATAATGACGGCCTGCTCTGTGGTAGGCGGCATAGGATGGTCCTTGTAGAATTTCTCCGGAAGGTGCTGATAGCTTTCGGCATAGGATACGGCGGCGGTGATGTACATCTGCAGGAGTTCATCGTCCGCCGTATGCTCAAGAATAAGATTTGCCTTTACTTTTTCAATCAGCGTCATTCCGCCACCGTCCTTTCCTTATTCTTCTGTTTCCGGTTCCGCGATGACAACAGTGAATGTGGCTTCGGGATAACCGGATGACCAGAGAGTGAACGACTTCGGCTGATTTACGATTTCGTCGCACTTCAGCCACATCACAATATCTCCGGCCTGCCCGCCGACAGCAGCAGCTTCATCTGCATCGGCTGAGGTCAGCTGACTGCCGTTATACTTAACTGCCGTGATGGCAGGTAGTCCTGTGGTTATGAGGATGGCAACCCATTTGTGGGTTCCTTGCGCGGGACTCAAGCTTTCATACGCAATCAGCTCGTCAACCGGAACAGTGACTGTAATGACATTGTCCTCGATGGTGATGGATTCGACTTTGCCTTGATTGGCTGTCATATCTTCGCTCAGAGCAGTGGTGACATTAGCTGCTGAGACATTCCATGTATCGGGTTTCATCAGTCCTGTGTCTTTCAATTTCAAAAGCAGCGCGTTGAGATCGTCCTTGAGTCCTGCAACATTTGTGGCAGTACTTGCGGCTTGATTCGGTGCAGAAGGAAGCCCCGTTACCGAGGCTCCCTCCTTGATTTCAAGCGTTCCGCCGATAACTGTTTTCTCACCGCCTTGTTCGGTGTAGTTCTTTGTGTTGTAACCCATGTCGCACCTCCGTTACGCTTTTTGCTGGAGAACCTTGATGGCCTCCGGCAGAATCAGTTTGCCGTCCACACGCTGAGTGGCCATAAAGCCCACCTGACCTGTAGTAGCGAAAAGCTCGTTCAAGCGTTTGAAGGAGCGCCCCTGTCTATCAGCGATCCAGTAATACTTGAAATCGCCGAAAGCGATGGTCTTAGCACCGGCTTCAATTGTCGGTACATATGCCGAAGTGTAGACGGGACGGTTTAGGATGGTATCGGGGGTACCTGCGGTCAAAGAAGGCTGCCACAGATATTGCCCCTGTCCGTCCTTCAGCTTACGAATCGCCTTAACCGTGGAGTCGTTCATCACGAACACAGCCTTTTTGCGGTAAGGAGATTTCAAGGAATAGAACAGGTCGATAACTTCATCAACAGTTATTGCGGTAGCGCCTGCGGTAGTGACTCCAAGTTGTGCGCCACCTGTTGCAGCGAAAATACCTGTAGGCTTACCGGAACCGTCGCCTACAAAGAAGGCTTCTTCTTCCTTAGATCCGATACGGCGGGCAAATTCGGTGCTGATATAGCTTGGTAGATCAAAGACCGAATCGTTAAGCAGTTCATCAGACACCTTAATGAAGGTACCAAGTTTGTATGCTCCGATAGAGGTTTGACCGAAAACCTCATCGGTATCGGGATAAAGCTCTTCTTCATCGAGCCACGAGGCTGTACCGTGTGTAGTGACTACCGGGATTTTGCGGTCACCGCTGGAGGTCTGAATGATTTTTGCCAGCTTACGGAAAATATTTTCTTCCTCCAAAGACTGTACGAGTGTACGTTCAAACTCATCCGGTACAAGGTAGCCACCCTCGCTGTCTTCTCCGACTTCCAAAGCGTTTCTAATATCATAATGCGGATTTTTAGAGCGCATCACGTTCCAGAACGCCTTTTTGTATTCATCTGAAGCTCTCCCTGTTTTGGTATCAGCACCGGGAACGGCGGGTTTGGCTGTGAGAGGTGTGTTCAGTGGCTTTGAAAGCTCGCGGTCAAGGGCTTCCTGTTTCTCAAGTCGTTCAATTTCCTTACCAAGAGCTACAACATCGGCTTCCATTTTGTCGTAGGTAGCGGTATCTTCAGCGGAAACCATACCGTCCGTACCGCGTTTGGCGTCGAGGAAAGCTTTAGCAGCCTCCCATGCTTTTGCGCGTTTTTCGCGCAGTTCAAGAATTTTACTCATGTGTTTTTCCTCCTCAAAATTTAGTGTTGAAGTAAAGAAAGCCGCTTCTCAAGCCATTCCGCAGGAGTAGCTTTGGCGACATCAATAGGGGTACTGGTTTTCTGTTTTGGCAATTTGGGTTTAACCTTGTCAAGTAAAGAGTTTGTTACAGCCCGACGGCTGAAAGCGTATGTGACATCCTCTGCTTGCACACGCTTTTTCTCATCCTCCAAAATTCCGTCTGCAAACCCAAGTTCTATGGCTTTGTTGGCGTTTAGCCAAGTTTCGGCATCCATAAGGTGGGAGAGTTTTGTTCGTGATTGCCCGGTTTTGATTTCATAGGCATTGATGATGCTTTCCTTCACCTCCGAAAGCATTGCAATGGCTTTCTGCATTTCCTCACTGTCGCCGATTGCGATAGTCAGTGGATTGTGTACCATCATGAGAGCGGTAGGGGCCATTAGCACAGTTGTTCCCGCCATCGCAATAACGCTCGCTGCTGATGCGGCAATACCGTCAATCTTGACTGTGACCTTGCCTTTGTAGTCCATGAGCATGGCATAAATCTGACTTGCAGCAATACAGTCACCGCCGGGAGAGTTGAGCCAAATAACAATGTCACCCTCACCTGCATTCAAATCTGCTTTGAAAGCCTTAGGGGTGACATCATCGTCAAACCATGATTCTTCTGCAATCACGCCGTCAAGGTAGAGCGTTCGTGTTCCAGATTCCTCATCCCGCACCCAGTTCCAAAATTTGCAGGTAGCACCCGCTGGCAAATTGCTTATATTACTTTGTGCGGATTGAGGCATTTCTGCCCGCGTTGTTTGTTTCATCAGAACCTTCCTCCGTTTCTGTTTTATTGGGTGCAGGCTCAGCCTGCTTTGCGAACGCACCTGCGTCCTGTAATTTGGTCATCGCACCGTTGATAAGGTAGAGATCGCCTCCAAACTCCGCTGGAATGCGATCAAGGTTTTCCAGCTCACGGATATCGTTTGCGCTCATCCACCCGTTCTGCCTTGCGGTTGCATATCCGCTCATGCGGGAAACATAGTCGCCTCGAAGCAAGCCGTCTACATTAAACTTAATGAATACGATTGGCTTTTCGCTTTCCATAAGCAGGGCACGACACATGGACTGCTCCCAGCGCACTACCCACGGATCAAGCGTGTACTTTACAAACTCAAGCGACTGTTGCTCGATGTTGCTGAATGAGGATTTCTCCAAGTCAGCAAGCATATGAGGCGGCACTCTGAAAATACGGGCAATTTCGTTTATCTGAAACTTTCGGGTTTCCAAAAACTGTGCCTGCTCGGGCGAGATGCCTATCGGCTGATACTTCATGCCCTCCTCGAGAACAGCCACACGGTGCGCATTTTTCGAGCCTTGGTAGGCAGCGTTCCAGCTTTCCTTGACCTTTTGCGGGTCCTTTATGGTGCCGGGGTGTTCAAGCACACCGCCCGGTGCTGCTCCGTTTGCGAAAAACTTCGCGCCATATTCCTCAGTCGCAATTGCCAGCCCCACCGCATTTTTCGCCATAGCTATGGGTGAATAACCAATAAGTCCGTCAAAGCCTAAGCCCGGTATATGCAAAACTTCGGACGGTGAGAGATATACCTGACTGTCATCGCCAAGAGTAGGCGCATCGTCACTTGTGCGGGAGTAAAGATAAAACAATCGACCTTTACTGTCGCGGTCAACTGTCATTTTGTTCGGCATGAGAGGATAGAGAGCGATTACCTCACCACGGGCGTTTCGAATTATCTGTGCATAAGCATTACCCCATAACAAAAGATGACTCATCAGCGTTTCGCGGAACGCAAACGAAGTCATCTCAGGGTTCGGTTCATCATGGAGCAGTTTATATAAAGGGTGCTTTAAATATTTCTCTTTACCGCCCGAATCATTATATCTGTACACGTGAAGCGGCAGCCCCGCCAAGGTTTCAGATAGTATCCTCACACAGGAATAAACCGCTGTCATTTGCATGGCTGTATGTTCGTTAACCGGCTTTCCGGCACTTGTGTTTCCGAAAAAGAAGCTGTAGCGGCTACCTACAAGTGCATTTTTAGGTTTGTCTCGTGCCTTGAATATTCCTTGTAAGATTCCCATAGACATCACTCTCCTTTGCTAAAAAATAAGTAGACCACGTTTATCATAAACACTCTCGCCATTGTCGTTTCCGCAACGAATCGCACGGTCGAGTGCCATAATCGTTGCCACAGCGCCATCGATTTTTTCAGTCGATTTTTCTTTATCTGCCTTAATATTGCCTGCAGGGTCGGTGCGGATAAAGATGTTGTCCATCATCCAGCGAAGAACAGGATGACCGCCATGAGCAATTTTTTGTTCCAGTGTCAGTTTCATCAGTTCTTTTGTGGGTGGAGACATATCCTTAAAGCCCTGCCCAAAGGGCACGACTGTAAAGCCAAGACCTTCAAGGTTCTGCACCATCTGTACAGCACCCCAGCGGTCAAAGGCTATTTCACGGATGTTATATTTTGTACCGAGTTCCTCGATAAAGGCTTCGATGAAACCGTAATGCACAACATTGCCTTCAGTTGTTTTGAGGAAACCCTGCTTCTGCCATAAATCATAATTCACATGGTCACGTCGAACACGCAAATCAATGTTGTCCTCCGGCATCCAGAAAAACGGCAAAACAGTGTATTTATCATCCTCATCGAGCGGCGGAAAGACCAGCACGAAGGCTGTGATATCAGTGGAAGAGGAGAGGTCAAGCCCACCATAGCAAACACGCCCTTGCAGGGCTTCCGGGTCAACGGCGAAAGCACAGGCATCCCATTTATCCATTGGCATCCAGCGTACAGACTGTTTTACCCACTGGTTCAGCCGGAGTTGCCGGAAGCTGTTCTCCTCAGCCGGATTTTGCTTTGCACTCTCACAAGCTGCCTTTACCTTGTCTAATCCTATTGTGATGCCAAGGGAGGGGTTTGCTTTTTTCCATACCTTTGGATCCGTCCAGTCATCCGTTTCCGCAGCCCCAAAGATTACAGGATAAAATGTTGGATCCGTCTTGCGTCCTGATAGAATATCCAGTGCTTTTTGATGCACTTCATAACAAATGGAGTTCGTATTGTCGCCAGCAGTTGTAATCAAAAAATATAGTGGCTGCATTCGGGCATCTCCGCTACCTTTGGTCATCACGTCAAAGAGCTTTCTATTAGGCTGTGTATGCAATTCATCGAAAATAACCCCGTGGGTATTGAATCCATGCTTATTTGCCACGTCCGCGGAGAGCACCTGATAAGTACTCTCCGTGGGCATATATACAAGGGTTTTTGTCGATTCAGTTATCTTAACCCGCTTTGTTAATGCCGGTGATTTACGCACCATCGCCACAGCAACCTCAAACACAATCTTTGCTTGGTTCTTATCCGAAGCACAGCTATATACCTTAGCGCGCTGTTCGCCATCGCCACAAGTCAACAAAAGTGCAACTGCCGCGGCAAGCTCTGACTTTCCATTCTTTTTTGGTATTTCGATATATGCTGTATTAAACTGACGGTAGCCGTTTGGCTTCAGAACACCAAACACATCTCGAATGATCTGTTCCTGCCAATCAATAAGTTCAAAAGGCCGACCGTCCCATATGCCGCTGGTATGACGTAAGGCCTGAATGAAAGCGACAGCATAGTCGGCGGCTTCCTTGCAGTAAACGGAATCCTTCATCATAAAACGAGTTGGTGTGTATTTCTTTAGTTTTCGTATATCAGCCGCCTCCTTTCAAAATGGCATAAAAAATGACCTGCCACAGGCAAGCCTTCTAAAAATGTCTGCACGAGAGACAGCCCCTTTCGGGGTGTTCTCGGCTGTTTTCGATTTTAGGTTAGGGTTTTTCCGTTAGTTCGCCATCCACTAAAATATATCGGTGTTCGCATCCCTGCGCGTCCTTGGCAATAATCCGCAACTCTCCGTTTTCAAAAGCGTTGTAAACCTTCACGAAAGTGTATCCGTCGCCAAGCTGCTCGTCGATGAGTTTTCGGTAGTCCATGCTTTTCTCCTTTCTTTTAATGTTTGGCTTAATCGAGGTTCACAAGACCGTTTTTGTGCTGCGAGACCTCGGCGGGATTAATATCGACCGGCTCGCACATGGCTGCGCTTGCAAGCCATTTGGTGCCGTCGTTCCAAAGCGGGCGGAGTATTGGGTCGCCCGTGACTTCATGGAAACCGACGATCTTGGCGAGAATGCCGTGGTTGCGAACCGTCTGGTTCAGATGAAGTTGGTTTGTCATGTTGATGTCCTCCTTATAAGTGTGTTTTCCCTTGCGGTAGGTTACATATAGCCATAGAAAACACAGCATAGCAAGGCAATTACACGATATAAATCGGCATATACTACACAAGCTTTGTTGCTCGTAAAACTACTGTAATTGTGTATTTTTCAATTAAATTTTCCGGCATATATCCTCGCCATATACGATATGAAGCGTGCTGCCGTTGTCCCATGAAACCATTATGCTTCCAATGTCATCCACGCCCGTGACCGTTCCTTTAGTACCAATAGGAGGAGCTTGTATGTCATCCATTTTTATCAGTTCCACACGGCACCCGAAGGGATATTGAGCGCGGATACGTTCGACGGTTTCTCTTGAAGGAAATCTATTGCTCATCACCTGTACCACCTTTCGGAGTTTTGAATGCGCTGCTGCCGGGGAGGTTTTTCAGCAGGATTTTTCTGCTAACCTTGTATTCGTCACCAATAAAGCCGAGGGAGAGCAGCCAGCAGCGCATGGCGTACTTTGGATTATCAACCTCACGTTCTTTGGCACTGACTCGCTGCTTTTCTTTTGCCGTTTCACAGAGCTTCGTTATTAATGTGGTATAAGCGTGAACCGAATCGCTGTCTAAATTTCCTTTGAACCACGGGAATCGGAGAGTGTTTTCTGTCTGCTGAATGGGCAAATCGGGGGCACCTAATGCTGCTTTGAGTAACGATTCCTTTGCGGTGACCAGTTTAGCAAGGTTATCAAGTTTTTCAGGAGTGAACCCTGTCAGCGGCATCTCAATAACAAGCTTGTCGTCATCATTGGTGTCACTGCCGTCCTTTTCTGCTTCAAAGCCCAATTCATGCAGCCGCTCTATGAGGTTTTCGATTTCCACGCTATCACTACGGTTATCAAAGACAACGGTGCCGTTTTTATCAACAGTGAAATAATCAATCTCGTAAGCGAAGCTCGGTGCACCCAAATATTTAGGTTCAGCTTCCAAAATGTCGCCCATTGCCCGAACGAGACGCTCGCGCTCGTCGCCGGTAATGTTATACCGGACTTCAAATGTGTTTTGTTCCATGCACTTACCACCTTTCTGCGTTCTACGCAGGTCATATAGAGCCATAAAATCTGTAGAATAGCAAGCGTTATTCTACAGACTTTTTGACATCTCTATATGCAGTTTTTTGTGTATCGCGCATAAGGTAAACGTCGGTATCTGAGCCTTTTTGCTCGATGTACCGTTTCACGATAACATCGGCATAGCGCTCATCAAGCTCCATCGTATAGCAAATGCGTCCTGTCTGCTCGCAGGCAATGAGAGTACTGCCGCTGCCCCCGAATGGGTCAAGCACAATGTTGTTTGTCAGCGAGCTGTTCATAATTGGATAGGCGCACAGTGCCACAGGTTTCATAGTAGGATGATGCTTGCTTTTTGTTGGACGATCAAAGTTCCATGTCGTTCGCTGTTTACGGTCGGCGTACCAGTTGTGGCCGGCTGTTGGTTTCCAGCCCACAAGAATAGGCTCATGGTTGTATTGATAATCGCAGCGCCCCAAGACCGGTGTATTCTTTATCCATATACAGGTCTGATGACAGAAGAAGCCTGCTTCCGTAAATGCTGTCCTGAAATTGACTGTCTCACGATCAGCGTGGAAAACATAAATGCCGCCACCGTCTACCAACGCATCATACATACACCGATATGCCGAGAGCAGGAATGCGCGGAACTTGGTACTTTCCATATTGTCATTTTTAAGTTTTCCCGCAGTGCCTTTATAGTCCACGTTGTATGGTGGGTCAGTAATCACGAGATTTGCTTGCTGACCGTTCAGCAGCTTTTTATATGTTTCCGCTTTCGTAGCATCGCCGCAGATAAGGCGGTGCCGTCCAAGCAGCCAGATGTCTCCCTGCTTGGAAACTGGTGTTTCAGGTAATGGCTCGTCAAAATCATCCTCTTTGATACCTCCGACTATACTATCCCTGAATAACGCATCCATCTCTGCAGCATCGAAACCCGTAAGAGATACATCAAAGCCACTTGCACCGATATCCTTCAAAAGGTCGGTCAAAAGCGGGATATCGAACTCGCCAGATATCTTGTTGAGCGCCACATTTAAGGCTTTTTCCTTTTGCTCATCGATGTCCAGCACCACGCAATCCACAACGGTATATCCGAGTGCCACCAATACCTTGTACCGTTGATGGCCACCGACAATATTGCCCGTGCGTTTATTCCATATGATAGGCTCAACATAACCGAACTCCTCAATGGAGCGGCGTAGCTTTTCATATTCAGCATCACCGGGTTTAAGGTCTTTTCGCGGATTGTATGCTGAAGGGTTTAACTTCTCAATTGATAATTTCTGTATATCCATATCATACCTCCAGCTTTACAGCAGTCCCACCGGTGAATGTTTCCCAGCGCTTTACGATGAGGTCACAATATACCGGCGAAATTTCCATCGCATAGCACCTGCGTTCGGTCTGTTCACAGGCGATGAGCGTCGTTCCACAGCCCGCGAAAGGTTCAAGTACCACACCGCCACGGTCAGAATGCATTTTAATGCATCGCCACGGCAACTCGACAGGAAACATAGCAGGGTGATCTTTATTGGCTCGCACAGTAGATATTTCCCAAATACCGGCATAGCCCCATTTTTTACGTTCATCCTTGGTAAGACGCTTCACAAACTTATATGAATGACCGGCGAATGCCGAAACCCAGGCATACTCTTGGTCGTTGTATTCATCAGTTTCCTGCGCAGCCAGCGCCGTGATATATTCGTACTGCTGCACCGGTTTATTTGTCACAAGGTGATAGGGCGCGTTGCCGAAATTCATACCTTGCTTTTTCCAAATGCGAATCCAGATAGGACGAAAGCCATTGTCAGCAAATAGCCCAATGCTATACATTTCGGTTGGTTCAATAAACTGGGTGCCTGTGGCATATAGGTCTCCGATGTTCCAACAGACGATATCTGCATTTTTACAGATGTTCTTTATAGCGGGGCGCATCGTTTCAAACCACGGTTCGATCCCGGCTTTTTCATATTCTTTTCCGACGCCGTATGGAGGAGAGGTAACTGCGCACTGAGCGTGGGCACCGTTCATCAGATGGTCAAAATCCACCTCGCTGGTACTGTCGCCGCACAAAAGCCGATGCTGTCCAAGCAGCCAGATATCTCCTGTATGAGTTCGTGTTTCGCCAGCAGCTTCAATGGCTTCCTTTTCTTTGCCTACGTCGAAGTCATCCTGTATAGCTTCCTTCGAGTAAAATTTATTTAGGAGCGCGTCTACTTCGTCAGCATCAAAACCTGTTAGGGATACATCAAATGTAGATGCGTCAAACTCTGCCATGAGCGAAGCCAGCTTTGATTCGTCCCAATCGCCCTGTATTTTATTAAGTGCAAGGTTAAGTGCCTTTTCACGTTTGTCATCAAGCTCAACAATCACGCAGTCGATTTCCGTCTGCCCAAGGTCGAGTAGCACTTTCAACCGCTGGTGACCTCCAACCACGTTACCGGTGGTCTTATTCCAGATGATCGGTTCCACATAACCGAACTCCGCAATAGAGCGCTTGAGCTTTTCGTATCCCTTGTCACCCGGCTTCAGGTCTTTTCGTGGGTTATATGCAGCTGGATTGAGCTTTGCCACGGGTATCTTTTCAATCAGCATATTTCTCAGCCGCCTTTCTTAACTCCTTATAACAATCCACGTTTTCCCACGGAAAGAGACAGGAATTGAAATGACCATATGCCGCCGTGCTTTCATATATGGCTGTACGCAAACGCAGCTTTTCAATGATAGCGGCAGGGCGCAAATTAAAGACTTCCTGCACAATCAAGGTAAGTTGTTCATCTGTCAATTTGCTTGTTCCAAATGAAGTGACCGCTGCTGCCACGGGATTTGCTTTACCGATGGCATAAGAAAGAGCGACCTCGCATCTTTCAGCTAAGTCGCTCCACACAATGTTCTTCGCGATATACCGTGCCATATATGCACCGCTGCGGTCAACCTTCGTCGGATCTTTGCCGCAAAGGGCTCCGCCGCCGTGAGACGCAAGACCACCATAAGTATCCACCATGATTTTTCTGCCCGTCAGTCCTGTGTCAGCAGCGGGGCCGCCCTCTACGAAACGCCCGCTGGGGTTAATGAGTATTTCGGTATCATCGTCCATTGGGAAATCCTCAAAGCATTGCCACAAGACATTATTCATAATATCCGTGCGCAGCTGCTCCTGCGTTCTATTCGCCTCATGCTGAACAGAAATCACCACAGCTTTCACACGTTTGGGTTTACCATCTTCATATTCGACAGTAACCTGACACTTGCCGTCCGGTAGAATGCCTTTGATGAGTTTACCTTCGCGGCATTCATCAATGCGCTTGGCAATGCGATGCGAGAGCACTAGCGGCAAAGGCAAATACTCTCGCGTTTCCTTTGTTGCGTACCCGTATACTGTGCCTTGGTCACCTGCGCCGACAGATCCGTAAGGATCACATATGCCGTTTCGCGCTTCAATTGCCGTATCCACACCGGCTGCGATATCCGCACTCTGTCGATGAACGAATACGAACACAGTAAACTTCCAAGGATTATACCCGACCTCGCGCAGGACATTTCGCACGATAAACCGAATATCTACTTTTTCGCTACAGGTGATTTCGCCCGCTACGATAATTTTGCCCTTAGTCGCCATAACCTCGCAAGCTACGCGAGAAGCTCTGTCCTTTCTGAGACAAGCATCCAAGATATTGTCAGCAATCAAATCGCAGAGCTTATCCGGATGCCCTTTGCATACACTTTCTGCTGTTTTGTAAGTTGTCATTTCACATTCCTCCGTTTATTATAGTGCGCCCCGACGGGCATTGAGCAACTTTTCCATTGCATCGTCTTGAGGTGTTACACCGCGATATTCTGTTGTGCAGTTTTCCCGTACCACCTGATAAATCTGGAACCAGATGTTGTTGGCCTGCTTCATGAAATTTTGAGACATTGAAACATAGGGGGACGGAATAGCATTGCCGGTGGTGGGGTGCTTAGCAAGGAAGCCAAACTCGCTGATTGCCTGCTCGCACTGGATCCACCGTGCCACACTCTGAGCGTATTGTTCGATAAGCTGAGTAGTTACTAACTGTGCGCACCCTCGCTCCTTGAGCCATTGCCATGTATTGTTGAAAATTTCTGCCGCCAGTGTTGTGGAACCGTCTTTCTGTTTCGCGGTAAGATAGCCTCTTGGTTTTGGCATTGATTCTCCGGTAAGCTCCGTCATGTCTGTAAAGTCCATGATGGTCAACTTTCGATTACCGGGATTGCCATCTAAAATTTTGTCGGCGAGGGCTTTCTTTTTTTGCCCTGAGCCGATTCTTGCACCACCTCTGTTGGTGCCGTCTTTTGCCATACTCATCACACTCCTTGTCCAGTGGGGGATATTAGCCGTTTGAAACTGCGATTTCTCGCACGAAGCCCCACGCCGCTGTCCGCTTTCAATAGTTTTAGAGATCTGACCGCCCCCACCTGTCGCCGCTCTCTGCAGTAATGCGTGAGTGACACGACTTGCACAGCGACATGAGATTACTCACATCATTTGTTCCTCCGTGACTGAGCGGGAGAATATGGTGTACCTCTTCAGCGGGGGTTAAGCGATCAGCTTTTTTACACTCCTCACATAGCGGGTGTGCCTTGATGTAACGGTCGCGTATGCGTTTCCATGCACGACCATATCTTTTGTTGGTTTCAGGCTCGCGCTGGAAATGATTATAGTGGCGCGTTGCCTGCCGTTGATGTTCCACACAATACAAACCATCCGTCAGTTTTGGACAACTGGGGTATCGACACGGCCGCTTCGGTTTCTTTGGCATAGGGTCACCTCCTTGGGCATAACAAAAGCCCCGGGGGATTTTCCCTCGAGGCTCTGCTTTATTCTGGTTTCCTAAGTATATACTATCACAAAGGGGTACATGACAAACAGTGACATTTACTGCTGAGTTTGCGGAACTGTAATGTTTTCTATTGCTTCATCGTGAAGTCGGTATACATGGCGCACATTATAGCCCATGTCAACAGCTATTTGCTCCCAAGTCTTGAAGCAGAGGTAGCGCAGCTCCAGCAGCGTCTGATGCTCTGTGTTATCCACGTTTTTGATGAGCCTGACCATTTCGCGCTTCAGGTCAACGAGCCGATTGATGTCACGGTTGATTTCCGCTTGCAAGTCGATTATCTTTGCCACAGCATCGGCCATCGTTGATGTACTACGATTTGGATTGCGAGGCATGCCCGTTAGGGTGTAGGTGCATTTCGTAGCCAGTTCATTTAGCGAAGCAATCTGCTCTAGCTTGGAATTTATACGCTGGTCGAGCCTATATGCCTGCACGAGATATGCTTTAACAGTCATGCCGTCACCTCCGTTTTCAGCTTGGTGATGAGCATTTCCGGGTCGATGCTTGTCAGCACCCCAAACCAGCCGGAACGGAAGAATTGTTCAATACGGCTGCGCTCATACTGCGCTGAACGGTTGTTGGGATTCATAGAAAGAGTACGCAACGCCTTGCGGTAATCCTTGACCGCCTGAAGAATGATGGCGTTAGCCAGGTTATTATAATTGTCAATCATATGTGACACGCTCCTAAACTTTATTTTTTGAAGAAGCAGTGTCGCATTGTTAGCATTGTATATGTAAAGCACGGATGCGTTGTTTTCAAAATCATTGCAGGGAGCCGTTAATAACAGCTCGCACCTCGTCAACCGAACGGACTACCGAAGCGGTGCCGCCACAGGCGAGGATTTTACGAATAGTTGCCTCTTGCAGTTTTGTTGTTTTGCCGACCGGTGTTTTTACTTCAAATGCGTAAAACTTGCCATCAATACAGGCAACGATATCCGGGATACCCGCTGTGCCGTATATTCCGCCGTGTTCCTTCCAAGCGAAGCACTTCGGCACAGTTTTTAAATAGCGAAGGATTTTAGATACGATTTCTTTTTCAGACACATGATCCTCCTTGTAACTTATTTGCAGCTTGTAACCTCGTAACCTCGAAATATATAGGTGTGCATATATTTACACGCACATACGCGCTCGCGCTATGGAGGTTTTTGCTCTCGCGTGTATACCCATAATTTTAGAAGTTACAAAGTTACAAAAGGTAAGAGAAATCAAATTGTGCTTGTATATAGCGGTTTTTGGGCGTAACTTTTCTTGTAACTTTTCCTCTTCGGGAAGTTGCGTTTTGGACTGTGAGGTTACATTTACATTGTTCATAGCGGTTCTATCTCTGTGATCTCAAAGCCGGACACATCACATCGAGCCTTCAACAGCTCATAATTGAGTGTCCAAACACGCCGATTTTCTGATCCGATGCGTTTTTGCACATTGCTTTCAAGAAAATAATCTGAGTGAGCCAGCTGCTTTTTGAATTGTGCGTAGGTCAGTGTTTCGCCGACAACGGCGTAATCCTTGCGGTATTTGGTATATTTGTCGTATACGGGGTTGAGCCGAAGCGCCAACACGGTGTTACCATCGCAGAGGGTGTATTCACTTTTTGGATCCAGCCCCATGCGCGACATTATTTCAAGCGTCTGCTCGACCACGCTTTTATTGCTCAATCCGCCATCAAGCAAATATTCCTTTGCCGCAAATTCGATGTACTTTGTGCAGCGTTCAAGGTTATGTGGGAGTGCCTCATGCCAAGTAAGACCGAGCGACTTGCATAGCTTTTCGAGTAGCCGCAAACCGGTTACCATACAGGCAAGGTTATTAACGATTCGCGACGGAAGCTCCTTGCTGAAGCATCCAAGCGCTTCCTCATACCATGAATAACATTCGTTTACTGTTGTTTTCAGTGCGATATTCAATAAACTATGCCCGAAGCTACCGAGCATATCGGCACATCGGCATAACTCTTGAAAAGTCGTACGATATCCTACGGGTTTCAGGTCTTTCTTGGAAAATAAAAGCTCGATGCTGCGTTCCCTGATTGCAGCTTCATCTGCCGATTCCTCACCGGCGACCACAAGCGGGGCGAGAAGCTCATAACTTACAATGCTTTGGTCGGCGCGTCCACGAATACCTTCTTGACCATCATAGCTGTTACGAAAATGGTTCAGTAGCGCATCAAGTCGATATTTGTCAATCTTTGACGGCTTGAATTCATCCAGTGCCATCGGAATGACATTAGATGATGCCGCGTCTTTCATCAGAGTGAATGCCGTCGTCTGGCCTGCTGCGATGATTTTTGCTCTTGAAAAGACGGGCATAATAACCCGCTCCAGCGTATTGCTTTTACCGCTACCTGCTTCACCGATGAGCATAAGATGAGGAAACTTCACATTCTTCTTTCGCAGATGCTCTTTTATGAAGCAACCACATATCCATGCTAATATTGAAGTCGTTTTTGCAGGTTCGTTGTAGGACATCAGCTTTTCACCTAATTTCTGAAGCTGGGCCGCCGTTAAGGGCTTTGCTGACAGAATACTACTGTCAATGCTGCGGTACTTTTCGAGTTGAATGATGTTATCGACATCTGTACCGTTCGCGTCAACCGCACCGTCCATAGAAACAAATACCATCTCTTTATCATGCTCGTAGATACCCATGGCCTTAACGCCTTTTTTTACAGGCCAGTCTAATTCGGAGATATATGCTTTGAGCAGTTCTAAATCACCATCTGAGCCGGTGTAGCTTAGAGCAATGGTGCGCTTGTTGAGCGCATTTTTGAATTTCTGCTGGTTGGCAAAATCCGTTGTCATGAAGGTCAACCGGTATGTCTCACCGCGCACGGTTACGAGGTCAGCAGTAAGTTGTGTTTCCTCATCGGCAACAATCATTTCAACCGGTATAAACACGAAGTTTGTAAGCAGATAGATGTTGTCGTTTCTCTTGCGGTAATATTGTCCTTTATACTCAAATACAGCTGCGTCACCGCCGGGAGCGTATACATCTTCGGTGATGTCACAGGCCTTTGACAGCGTTTCTTCACCATAGGTTGCTCCGCTGGCATGATGCCGCGTGTCCCATTTTTCACGGAACAGGCCGCTTTGCCGAAAGAGCCTATCCATCTGCTCCTTGTTCTTTCCAGACCAGAACGCCAACTTGCAGCAAAGAGCCATGTCCGCTTCGGACTGACTGGCGTAGTTCTCTTGCCACTCACCTTCCCAGAGCTTCGTAAATGCCTCGCCGTTTTCGGCATTCTTTGCAAGCTCTAAAAGGTCATCGTCTGTAAGCTGAACGGGTGTATTCTTTTGCAACTTTTTCTTTTTGCTTTTGGGAGGGCGGATATATGTTTCGTGAATCCATTTAAGCGTTCCGTTATCCTCGGCGACGGTATTAATAGCACAGTCAAGCTTATTACCTGTCATGGTGAAGTAGCGGGTATGCTCGTACATTTCCACGCCGGTCTTGGTATTCTTGTTGCCGGTACCGGGTATTTTGCCTTTATAAAAAAGATGAACGCCGGTGCCGGAGGGCGAAAACTCCATGTATGTTGGTTGCCTTGCGATGATAGCCTTGGCCGTATCGTTAAATGTCTTTGTTTCGGGGTCATAACAATGATCAATGTCTACACCCACAAAATCATCGTCCTTAGAGAACATAAAGCCCACACCCGTAAAACCATAACGCTCCACTGCATCGGCGGCAGTTGCATAATCCGTCCATGTCGCCGGGTTATTAGATGCAGCACCCTTGCCTGATACCGGGTTAAACGGCATCTTTTTATCCTTGCCGCCATCCTTATCGGGGATGAGCCGCCAGTTGACCCATTGCTTTCGTTCCATCAGCTCTTTTGGATAGGTCATATTGTTTTCACCTCGCAGTCTTCCGTAAAATACCGAATCAGCATATTATGTTTTTGCGCCTTGCGTATTTCGTAGCTCATGCCTTCGGATACGGTATCACCAAAAACCCACAACTCCTGGCATTTTCCGAGCAGGACACGCCCGAAGAAAAGCCCGAGCTTACGGCTGTCCGGATCGTGCTCATCCATAAACTGCGGGTAGAGCAGATGCGGTGCGAACGGAATTGCATATTGCTCTACAGCGAAGCGACAATAGTTTTTTGTGCGCTCGGTGTTTGCTTTTATATCCCCGGCAAATGGTGAACAAATGAATACGAGAGGGCGGTATCCTGTACCATAGCGGCGCTTTAGCTCATCGTGCAGTACCATGCGCATGGCTTTATATGTCGTTGGGTCGTAATAACCTTCAGAATTATATTTATCTATCCACATCACACACCCTCCATTTCAATCAGATCACCAAAATTCGTGCCGTATGCGGCCTCAGCGATGATCGGCACATCGAAATCAGTAAAGGGTTGTTCTTCCATACATGCTTTAACAAAATAGACTGCTTCATCGAGCTTGTCTGCTGGGATTTCAAATACCAGCTCATCGTGAATTTGTAAAAAAGGCTTAAGCCACGGGCGTTCTTTCAAGCCAGCAGCAATGCGTCCCATTGCCAGCTTGATGATATCGGCGGCAGTGCCTTGAATTGGGGTGTTCATAGCGCAGCGTTCCGCAAAAGAACGCTTGCTCCAGTCGGTAGAAAGGATGCCGACAATATACCTGCGGCGGCCGAGCCTTGTTTCAGCGAAACAAGTGCTTGCAGCTCGCTTTTTTGTTTCGTCCTGCCATTCGGTCAAACGCGGATAGCCGTTTTTCAGGTTGTCGATGATCCCTGCACATTGTTCCTTGGTCATATCAAGCCCTGCCTTGAATTTCAGCGTTTTTTGCAGCCCGCTTGGAAATAGCCCGTAAAACACACCGAAGTTGCAGTTCTTTGCGATAGTACGGCGTTCCTTGTAATGCGGTTCATTCTTATCCGCCGCCGTTTCGAACGGAATACGGAAAATGACCGAGGTCGTAGCCGCATGAATATCACCGCCGGTTCGATAGGTTTGCAGCATCCTTTCATCACGGCAATAGAAAGCACCGACGCGTAACTCTATCTGGGAAAAATCTAATGAGACAATCAAGCTGCCCTCAGGTGCTACGATAAAACCTCGCACACCAACCGGGTCGTTATCTTTACGCGGGCAGTTCTGTAAGTTCGGGTTACGCGATGCAAAACGCCCTGTCTCTGTACCGAGGGGCATGAGTTCGGGATGGATCCGTCCAGTAGCCGTATTGATGTGCGTTAAGTACCCGTCAATGTAGGTGCTTTTGAGTTTGCCCCATTTACGGTATTCCTGTACCAGTTCAAACAGGCGAACAAGCTCCGGACGCTTATCTCGGCAGTAGTCGGTGAGCATTATCATTGTTGCATCGTCCGCTGCCTCCTGATGTTTTTCTGTTGTTTTCAATACCGGAAGACCAAGGTCACTGAAGAGGTACCTCTTGAAAGCTGATGTGGATGCATTTGCTCCTATGTCCACGCCGCCGGTCATCTCGCCGATTTTAGCACGCAGGGCAATGAGTTTTTCCTCGGCTTCCTTCTGTCTTTTCAGCATTGTCTCCACATCCATAGGAACACCGTTATATTTCATAATGCCGCAATAAACTGCAGTCGGCGATTCGACGCGCTCCACGATTTCTCTATGATGGGGCAGATTTTTGGCAAACCAGTTGTTGAATTTGTGATACAACCGCAAGGTGCAGTCACTATCGGCACAAGCATAACGAAGGGTTTCTTTCTCCGCTGGATCCATCTCATCAAAAAGGCGTCCTGCCGTTACAGTTGCAAAGTCCGGCATATCCGCACCGAATAGTGACGTCGAAAGCAGCTTCAACCCGCTGTCCGACAGGTTACGAAACTCAAATTTACTCTTAAGCGTCAGTTGCGCTGCCGCGATGGTATCATAACAAGGCTCGCATACGACGATACCTAATGCATACAGGAACATCGCCTCGAATGAAAGGTTGTGTGCCACCTTAACCACACTTGGATTTTCAAACAGGGCTTCTCTTAGGTATTCCGCCACACCATCGGAGTCAATGGCATTAGCTCCAACCTTATGTGAGAGGGGTATGTACACAGCGCTTCCTTCCTTGACCGAAATGCTGATACCAACAATATGTGCCTTGTGTGCGTCCAGTGCAGCCTTCGGCTCGTCGCGCCATTCATCATCCGGCGCTGTCTCAAAGTCAAATGCAACGACGTCCGCACCGCTGATATAATCGTGTATCTCTTTATTTGTATAGATAATGTTGTAATCCATAAATTGCTCCAATCTGCCGCTTGAGGTCGGGTAGTACACGACCACCCGACCTGCGGCTTTATGTTTTAGGCGAGCGGCTCAATAACTTCGCCTGTCTCGGGGTCAATGTTTGCTGCTACATCAACGGAGGATTCGTTGTCGTAGCCGACACGAACGGAGAAAGCTTTGACCTGTTCGGTAAGTCCTGAAATAAGAGCGAATTCCTCGTCAGTTAAATCGCGGTCGACCGAGAACTGCGCTTGTGAATATGCAATACCGCTGTTGTTGGTAGCCTTTTTTAGGGTGAATTTAGTGACTACCGAATTAGAATTCTTGCCTTTGGAGAGCAGCCGCATAATGTAGCGAGTAAAGTCCTTAAGCGATCCGGTCGGAAGGGAGAGGATCATCGGAAAAATCTCGCCCTCCCGGAGCAGATAAATACGGCGGCGGTTTTTACAAGCTTTCGCTCCGTTCTCACCGGATCCGAATTTATTAAACGGACACCCCGCGCAATCGCCGCCGGGATTACCTACGCCGGTGATGCCGTCAAAGCTGCCGCAATCAGGGGGATTAGAGCCGCCCGTGTATTTGTCCGTATAGTAGGCATGCAGCGGGTGGTGATGCAGGATAACTGCCGAAAATTCCTTGACGGTTTCAGGACTGTCGGGATTTTCACCGGGAATTTCAAATACCGTCATACCTGCGGCAGGAATTTTAATGCGTTCAAAACTGCCGGATAAACCGGAAAGCTCCTCGGTGAGCGCATCGTTTAAGTTAAAATCTTTCAGTGCCATAAACGCACTGTTCTTGGTGGTAAGAGCTTTGTTTTCGTTGCTTTTCATGGTATTTTCATCCTTTCATTATTTGCGGGTCGCTTTGCGGACACCCACAGTGGTTTTTTCAAATACATTGACCAGGCCATTAAGCCAATCAGGTAATACATCATCGTTTTCTGATATCTGTTCTCTGACAAAAGCCGATAGGCTGTTGGCGTTGACGGTTTCGTAAATCAACCCGCCATAACCCTCGGCACGAAGTGCTTCGAACAAATCCTCTTTGCGGTCGGCCATCGCTGCTGCACGTGTGGTATTGGTAAGGCAGAACAAAGTGCCGGAGCGGGTGAAATTCTGCGTCTCGGTATCCGTCATAAGCTGTGCCAGTACAGCGTCGACTTCCTCCAGTTCGGCATTAATGTCCTTGAGGCTTTGCTCAATTTCCTTTTTCTCATCGCGCAGGGCTTTAAGCCGTATCTGCGAGTTCAAACATTTTTTCTGAATTGTCCATAGTGAAAATCTCCTTCATTAAATAAATGGGTTGTTGCCGTAGCGATAATCATCAACCAGCGTCTTGGCGAGGTTTGCCTTATTCTTCAATGCTTTCAGCACTTTTTCGTCGACTGTACCCTGCGCGGTGAGATAGATGTAAGTACATGGCATACGCTGACCGGCGCGATGAATGCGGGCTTTGCATTGCTCGAAATTCGACATCGAGTAATCCAGAGAATAAAACACCATTGTGCTTGCCGCTGTGAGCGTGATGCCCAATCCCGCAGTCGCCACCTGTCCAACAAATATAGGTACATCGGGGTCATGCTGAAATCTTGCAACATGCTCGTCGCGGTCTTTTACACCGCCTTTGATGAGTGAATAATTGATGCGTTTTTTCTCAAGCATGGCGCAAATGGCATCCAGTTCCGGTACAAAGCGGGCGATAATGACGAGCTTGCGGTTCTCCTCCAACGCCGAATCGATGATATCCTCCAGCACGTCCAGTTTTGCTTTACTAACCTGTTCAGTAGCGCTGCTTTCATCACTGCCAATGAAACCGCCCGTAAGTTGGGACAGACGAAGGAGCTTTGTCAGTACATTTGTGATGGTGACCTCGCCGTCAGACAGCTCGGCATAACTTTCTTTGACAAGACTCTGATACAGTTTCATTGCCTTCGGCTCCAGTTCGACTTTGCGGATAATGTCTGTCGTTTCCGGTAGGTCGAGGCAATCCTTTTTTGTTGCACGAAATGCAACAGAGTGCATGCGGCGAGTAAGTTCATCCTCCATGTTCTTTTTCAAAACGGGTGTGTGATTGCCGTAGCCGGTCATGAAAAAGAAGCGATTTCTGAAACTGTAAAAACTCTGTCCGAAGATACGTGGGTCGAGAAACTTGTACTGGCTGAATATGTCGATTGCCTTGTTCGTTACAGGTGTCCCCGTCAATAGCAGTCGGTATTTAGCCACTAATCCTAACCGGTGCATTGCTTTAGAAGCGGCGATATTGTGCGTCTTGATTTTGTGCCCTTCGTCGGCGATGATAAGGTCAGGCTTCCATGCTGCAAGTTCGCGTTCTAACCGCCATGCCGATTCGTAGTTCACAACGACTATCTGAAGAGGCTGGCCGGTCATATGCCGGAGAGTATCGAGCTTTTTTTCGCCACTCCCCTTGAGCACAGCGAGCGTGTACTCAAAATCTGCATACGCATCGTGTTCGTCTTTCCATACACCTGTAACTGAAAGTGGTGATACCACCAGCACTCTGCGGATGCGTCCGGCATGATACAAAGCGCCTTCGACTGCTATCGTCGTGAGAGTTTTTCCAGTACCCATTTCCATGAGCAAGGCGGCTCCGTACCCCACTGGCGAATACGCGCTTCCCTGTAAAAGTCCAAGTTTTTTGCAGATAAAATTGAATGCATTGATCTGGTGAGCGTAGGGCTTTACCTTAATTGGCATCGGTAGCAGCGGTGCGTTGTCATTGTTCATTGACTTCATCACCTCCGCCGGGCAGTTCCGTAATGGATACGCACTCGACGCTGTCACCAGGTACGATAACCATCACACGGCGCTTTTCACCGAAGAAATGCCGAAGTAGTCGCTCGCGCATTGATACACGTCGGCATCTGACGACACCGCCCTCGGTGGGCTTCTTCGAAACGCTGATTTTCAAATTGTGCTTCATTTCTATCTCCGTCCTTTCCGAGGGACGGTGTAGATGTGTCCCTCGGTATACGGAGAAAAAGTGGGGGTTTTATACACCCATTTCTAAAAATGTTTTTTGAATTTTTTCTTTGCACTTTCGATTGATTTCCACGCAGCGTTTGGAGCGACGTCTTCGATACGGGCAATCTCATTAACCGACAAGCCATCAGCAAGCATTAACAGTCGCCGTTTCTGTGTTTCCGAAAGCTTGTCCAGCGCAGTGTTGATCCGAGCGGCGTCTTCTTCGCGTATCAAATCGGTTTCGGGAGTAGTGTCTATCGCATACTCGAGTCCCTCGTAATCGATAGCGTCGAGCGAATAGCAGTGGTAGCGCTCCTTACGGGCGAGATTGCTCTCCTCGCGTCGTGATGCTGTTATGTAGCTCCCGATTTCCTCGTTGACTTCAACTTCTGCTGTGGTTCCGTCTGCGAATTTCCATTGAATTCTCATGCGTTGTGTCCTTTCCGCCTGTGTGCGGATGAGGGCGACAAGGACACATAAAAAGCCGGTGCTTCGATGTAAACCGACCGTTACGCCTGAAATGGGCATGACAAGGCACGGTGGGTACATCCGAGGCTCCGAACACGGCGTTTACCGTGCTTGGAACTTCCTATGTATCCCGCCGCCTTAATGCGCATCTCAGGCTTTGAGATTTATTTTTTCAGCAAAATGTGTTCATTTTTGCAGTTAATGCATTTGCGAAAGCAAATAAACTATTGACATTTGCAAAATTTTGTCATATAATACCTTTAGTTTGTTGCATCGGCTGTTGCAACCAGCTTTGTATTGCATTTTTCTTCAGATATGAATCATTCTGCTGACAATATAATTGTATTTGATTTTCTGTTTTTACCACGGAACGCAACGGACTGATTCGGACCGATTCGGACTATGGGCAGAGAAAGGAGAGGCGCTTGTGAAGCCGGATGAATATTTCAGAATGATGTATCCCTATATTGGACAAGCAAAGCAGCCAGCAGAGTATCTAGATGACCTACTCTGCAATTTTGTCGTGGATGATGCAGACTTCGCCGGAAGCCCTCTGACTGATAAAACTCCAGATTACAAAAATCGCATATATAACGGATCGAAGCCGTTTCCAATATCACTTGCGGCACAGCTTCTAGACGCAAGTGACCCTATGTGCTTTTCAGCTTATATAAATGACAGCCTTTCTAATGATCTCGCAGAAAATCTTGAAAAGGAGTTAACAGAGCTTGGCATTGATATCCAAGGCGATGATGTCGCCGATAAATGCGCCAAGCTCTTTGTTTCAATTTTGACGGAAACTGCGAGGCGAACAAAAAGAAAAGACACCCCCGCCGGTGCTGCTTCATATGGGAAGCAGAAACTAACAGGAGTGCCAATAGCAACTGTATATGTAAGGGACGGAAAAATTTCAATTAACGGGCAGGTGTTTAACCTACATAAAAAAATAACTCCGCCCGAAGATATTGCCCAAGAGGAAATGCCATACATTAAGGCGCTATTTGCTGCTTACGCACAAGCTACAGGTATGGCTTGTGTAACGAAAGATAATTTGTCTACACTTAACGCCAGATATCGCCGTAACTATTCGGATCAGCGTGAAAACTATTATAATGCTGTTCGGGTAGAGCGTTCAGTGCGTGAAATATTCGAGAATGGTGATGTGGAATTTGGCAAGATAAAGGAAGATGCTTACAACGGTATCATTGATGTATGTTGGAATGATTTTGATGACGGTTTTAAACGTCTATTGGCTGTTTTAAATCAGGTGTCACAGATAACGCTAACAAAATCTTTTCTCACGCAAATCAAAGATCTTATCAACAACAGCGAAAAGAAAGGCATTTGCCATATGCTGGTGAATGACGGGAAAATCCAGTGGGTGTTTGACGATGACTGAACTGTTTAACACCCCGTTCGAAACTT
Organism: Burkholderiales bacterium; assembly: GCA_050260375.1. GTDB lineage: Bacteria > Bacillota > Clostridia > Christensenellales > SZUA-584 > DTFZ01. The sequence continues at coordinate 259,020 of JBLNCA010000037.1, forward strand.
CACTCCGCGTTCTTCTGACCCTACGCGTATTTGGAGAAGCTATGACGCTGGACAAAATTGCTGCCGCTGATTTTATGACGATTTATGCTCGTGATTTTAGCCTTGCTGCGTACAACCTGAATGGTGACAACAGCTTAAGTTTTAGTGAAGTAGCGTCAAAGAGAGTGCTTGTTGGCAAGGCAATTAAGCAGCTTGTACTTAATAGGCTCGTATCAGCAGTACAAAACCGAAGCGGCTTTACATACGAAATAACAGCACAAGGAGCGCATATATGTGACGAGCTGACTTCCGACTATACCGATGAGTATATTGTTATGTCTCAAGCGGTTTGCAAGTATATTGAAGGCAAGTCAGAAGTTGAAATTCTCGCAGAAATTAATAAAAGAGCACTTAGCGGAAAGGAGGAGTGAACATGGCAGATTTTTATATAAATAAGCTAATAGTCAAGGGTGCCGGTAAAAAGGATGCTGTTGCAGAGTTTGACAGAGGGCTTACGATTATATCGGGTCCTTCAAACACAGGAAAAACCACCATCCTTCGTTGTATCGATTATATTTTTGGCAGTGATAATCTTCCGTTTGCGGGTGCCACTGGTTATGATACTATTATGCTTTTTGTTAGCACAGAAGATGGCTCGATTCAATTTACACGCAAACTGGAATCAAACAAAATCGATGTAGTTAGTTCTGACGATAGAATCGAAAGTGGTACTTATAAAGCCAGAAACGCGACGAAAACCATGGAATCTATCAGTAAGGTTTGGCTTGCTTTAATTGGTATAGAGGATGACCATGACATAATTGCCAACGAAAATTTTAGACCACAACATCTGACATGGCGCACCTTCCTGCCCGTCATCCTAATAAAGGAACGTCAGATAGAACGAGAGAGTTCTATCCTTATGCCAGAAGGCGGTGCAAAAAGCATACAGGGGCGCACAGCTTTCCTCTCATCTTTATTGTTTTTGATATACGGAAACGACTTCTCCAATTTTGATGAACGCGAAAGCAAAAAAGAACGAGCCATACGAAAAGCAGCAGTTGAAAAGTATATCAATAAAGAGCTTTCCGGAGTTGCAGACCGAAAACAAAGTATCCTTGATATGATTGGTGCATTTGACGGGTTGGACGTCCAAAAAGAAATTGACAATGCAGTTCAAGCATTATCGGATATCGAAGAAAAAATATCAGCCGCGATGTCAAACAGCCAGTCGTTACTCAACAACATGCTAGCGAAGAAAGAGCGTTTGACAGAATGCCAAATGCTTATATCACGCTACGCCGCACTAAAAACGCAGTACAGCGCAGACATAAAGCGGCTTTCATTTATCGTTGACGGCGAAACCGTTATGAAACATGTGTCGCATGACTCTAACTGCCCGTTTTGTAATGGGAAAATCCCGACACAGAATACGAAATCTTACATTGAGGCTGCCCGATCCGAGCTTTCAAGGATAGTGGCTCAATATAACGACCTTGTTGGTGCAGAAGATGATATCAAACAACAAATACAGGAATTACAGACAGAGATTGTGCTACTGACAGAACAGAAAAGCAGTGTGGAAGAGCTGATAGCAAAAGATCTGCAGCCACAAGCCAGAGCTCTTTCTGAGACCATTGATGCTTATCGCGTATATATACAGTTAAACTATGAGCTCGATGTAATACACCGCCTCGCTGATGGATGGTATAGCGACCTGCGTGATATGCAGAACGAAGATGTATCCGAAATTAAATATAAGCCAATGGACAAGTTTGATGACCGATTTTGGGAAGGGATGGATGCTGCACTAATTGAAATATTGACGGAGTGCAAGTACACGCCTCTTATCTCAGCGCGATTCTCAAAGAGCTCTTTCGACTTAGAAATTAACGGACAAGCAAAAGCTTTAACGCAAGGTAAAGGTTACTGCTCCATTTTAAATACGATTGTGGTCATGGCATTTCGCAAATTCATGTTGGAAAATGCTGTTTACAATCCTGGGCTATGTATCGTTGACACGCCGCTACATGGAATTGATGAGGGAACAAAGAATGAAACATCGGAGAGTGTACAAACCGCTTTGTTTCAGTACTTCATCAATAGCCGAGAAATGGGACAGCTGATAATCGTGGAAAACGAGCGGACGCTACCTAATCTCGATTATAATCAGAACGGTGTAAGACGAATCATCTTCACAGGCATCGTCGGTGAAGATCAGTGTGGTTTTTTGCATGATTGCAAATTTGATATACCACAATCCCCAAAAGAGTGATATGAGGTGGTATCGTGCATTTTAGTTACAATAACTTATGGAAGTTATTAATCGACAAAAACATGAACAAGCAGGATTTGCGAAAAATAACAGGTATCAGTTCCGCTTCAATTGCCAAGCTGGGCAAAGGCGAGAATGTAAATACCGAAGTGCTCCTGCGTATATGTAAGGCACTAAATTGTGATATATCTGATATTATGGAATTCGTCCCAGGTTCGTGTGATGATTTCGGCAAAGAGTGAGATAAAAATTACTGAGCATATCATCAATTGATTAATGTTGGTACATTTTTGGGTGAATAAAGAAGGGGTTTAGCTATGGCAACTGATCATAATATAAAATTACATAGTGCTGATATATCGACCAGCTGTCTTATCAATGCGGTTAGAGTTTCTTTTGGCACATGGTTGTCAGGTAATAAGAGCAAGCATGAAACAGCACTTATTCTATCATCGCTTGATAGTGCCTCTGAGCAGATGTTAAAGCGAAAGATAATAGATTGTTCACTGTGGGAAATAACAAACCCCGCTGTTTTCATTGAGGTCTATAATAAGGCACGTGACAACAAGTTATTTAGAGTAATGGATAAGAAATGCTATTTATCGTTTATGCGGGATGGGCGAGTGTTTTTAAAGTTCCTCAAATCAAAGCCAGCTATACAGATTGATAATGCTTCGAAAAATATATCACCTTTGGACGAACAGCAAACTACACCTTTGACCATCAAAGATGCAGTGGTAACGGTGCTTACAGAATCATCCCAGGCATTAACCGCTAATGAAATATATGACGAGATAGTAAAACGTTGCTTATATACATTTGGGGCGCAAAACCCTGTTAACGTTGTTCGAAATATTATCGAGAGCGCTTGTGATAATTCTACATACTCTGAACAAAATAGAGCATCTGTGCCATACTTTCACTTTGAAGTAAATGAGGCTGGTAAAAGAGTTTATTGTCTATTAAATGATATACAAAAATACCACCAGCAACCTGTCAATACAAACGTTTACTCCTCATCTCTCAGCAACATCGTTGATCTTGAAGAAGGAAAAGCTGGCATAAGAGAAATTCTTGAAGCCCACTTTCAGACGCTTTACGGGTACAGTAATATCAGTATTCTATGGAATGCAGCTCAGGATACTCTACCACTGTTTCTAAATGATAATGCTATTAATACTGCTGATCAACTATGGCGCCTTACATACAATGCTTTTGAAAATGAATATGTAATGAGTTATCCTCACATATGGAAAGCGCAGCCAAATTATCCACAGAGCTATGTAGGTGTTATCATCAACCTTGCTAGACAGTTAGGTGGAACCGTTACCAGAGAACAAATTGATGATTATTTCACACGTATTAAACAAAGGTCGCCTATCAACGCGACGGTTATACGTCAGGGATTATTGATGTTCTACGCTTCTAAACATTTCATACTAACAGAGATTGTTGAATTGACAAATGAGCGTTGTGCCGCAATAACAAAGTCATTGAACAAGCTCTTTGCGTGCGAAAATGTGTCTTACATTGTATTACGGGACATAGCCTCTAAATGGTTTTCATCATTACCAACAATAAAGGGTGGTTTGAGTTGGACAGCATTACTGTTACAAGAAACCTTAAGATTGAGACCCGGAATTGGCTATAGGGTAATATTTTCCGGTCTTGATGGACAAGCGCTTGATACACTCGGGGCCGCAATTGTTCCAAACGAATCGGATATCAGCTGTTTTGCGGATTTGGTGCATCGATATTGTCAAGAGAGAAAAATATTGGGCAAGAAAATGGCTACAGAAGAACTTAGAACACTTTTACGTGACGTAGGTATGCTCGAAGGTAATGAACTAATTTATAACCTTCATAAAGCATTAAAAGACTACCGTTTTGCTTTCACAGACGAAAACAGAATGGTTAAGATATTGGAGAGATAAAAAGAATGTATGGTTATCAATGGACTGATAAAAATGGAATATATCGCCTTGTGCCTAACGCCAAGGTTATCAAAGAAATTCGACCCGTTTTTAGGGAGGAACTTGACTACTTTGGTTTTAATAATTACTGGAATTATCCAAAGACTGATGCTCCACTCCTTTGGGCGGAAGGGATCCGACGGTATGTTGTTAACGGAGAAGTAGTTGCCGAGGCCGTCGGTGGAGGGTTTTATACAAAGCCAACTATAAATGTAAAAAAAGAGAGATTAACACTTAAAGCAATAAACATTGAACACTTATGGAAAGAAAATGAAAGCCTCATGAGAGGGCTTGAAGATAAAGCGATTGAGTTTATACGCCAAATTCATGATGAATATGCCGCCAAAGGAATGAAGTTTGTTGTTGCTTTCTCTGGAGGTAAGGATAGTCTCGTTTTACTCGACCTTGTTGCCAAGGCCCTGAGACCTGACGAATTTGTTGTTATTTTCAGTAATACTGGAATGGAGTTTAGTGCAACGATCGACGCAGTAAAGAGAGCAAAGGAAAACTGGAGTAAGCTTCGTTTTTATGAAGCAGAGAGCCACATGTTACCGGAAACAACATGGGACGCTTTTGGTCCCCCAGGTCGAAGAATGCGGTGGTGCTGTTCAGTTCATAAATCAGTACCAACAATGCTAAAACTACGGGAAATTACTGGCGATTACGATGCTAAAGCAGTAGTCTTTGAAGGGGTGCGTTCGGAAGAGAGTTTTGCTAGATCTGAATATGAAACAGTCCGGGAAGGCGTAAAGAATATCAATCAGGTAAATGTCAGCCCTATACTCACTTGGGGAACAGCAGAGATTTATCTCTACTTGCTCAAAAACAAGATATTGCTTAACGATGCATATAAAGAAGGCTTTAATCGTGTAGGCTGTTCAGTGTGTCCTATGTCGTCTCCTTGGCGCGATCACCTAAGTTATGGATTCCATAAAGATGAAATTCAGCCACTTCTCAATGTGGTTGAAGATTATGTTGAAAGAGTCAAACCGGCCAAGAGTACCCAAAAGTATATTGAGAACGGCGGCTGGCGTGCAAGGATGGGGGGCCGTGGATTAAAAAACGGCGGCAATCGTGTCACCGAAGTAATAGATGGCGATAAGATAATTTTTAGATTTACAAAGAGAACGGGTAACTGGTTAGATGTTGCAAAAATACTAGGAGAAATAGTTGAGAAAAATGGTAATTCTTATACTCAGATTATTTCTCATCAAACATATACCTTTACGTTGGCAGGTGAAACGGTTACATATTCTCCATATACTCAAATGGACAGATTTGTTATTAGTAAACTGCGTGGCGTCGCATATAAAGTGGCGTACTGTATAGGTTGTAAAGCTTGTGTCGTGCAATGCCCCACAGGAGCATTTGAAATAACAGAAGAAAATAAAATCCTAATTCGTGAGGAATTATGTACTCATTGTGGCAATTGCATCAGTTTTACTGGTGGAAAAGGATGCCTTGTCGCAAAATCTTTATCGACTACGGAGGGAAATAATATGCAATTGAAAGGCATGAACAGATATCAAACATTCGGTTTCCGCCGTCCATGGCTAGAACATTTCTTTGAGCATGGTACGGACTGCTTTACACAGGGGCAGCTTGGAAACAGACAATATGATGCACTGCGTGTTTGGTTGCGCGAGGCAGAACTTCTTGAACCTTCAAACAAGGGAGATAAATCTGGAACGATGACCGAGTTATGCAATAAGCTCGTTGCACTTGGAGCTGGCAATCCAATGGTCTGGGCTGTGATTTGGACAAATCTTGCCTATAACTCTGTTATCACAAAGTGGTATATGTTGTACACGCAAAGTGGCGAGACTTATGATAAGGCCGAACTTGTATTCATGCTTGGCGACGACTACTCTCCATCTACACGTGATAATGCGGTGACTGCTTTACTCGAAACTTTCCGCCACTCGCCAATTGGTACCGCACTCAAACAGGGTATTCCGATTCCTGATGGCGCAAGTTATAAGTTCGTGAAGCAAGGTTGGGATGCCCCAGAAGCCGCAGCAATTCTCTATGCGCTCTATAAGTTTGCTGAGGAAACAGGGCGATACACATTCACCTTAACTCAACTTGATAACGCTCGCGGTAATGCTGAGGCTAAGGGTGTAGACCCTGTAGCTATTTTCGGTTTAAATCCGAAAAATTTCAAAGCCATTGTGCAGGACATTGCGCTACAATATCCTGAGTTCATCCGTGTGGCATTTGTCCAAGACCTCGATAACATTATGCTTGTACCCGAAAAGAAAGCCATCGATGTGCTCGACATTATCACAGAGTAAAGGAGATAGAGGTATGAAGTACAGTAATTACATTGAATTGTCTGCAAACTACGAGTCTGTTGTTGATTTGGATGCAGAAAAACGCAACCCGAATCTGTGGCAAGAGTACATAGTCCACGATGATATGAAAAATGCTATCGACGCAATTTGTCAAACTATGTTATGGGAGGATAATGACAAGCGTCGTTCCTTTTGGATTCATGGAGCGTACGGTACAGGCAAGAGCTATGCAGCTATAGTGCTCAAGCATCTTTTTGAGGATAGTATTACTAATATCGAACCCTTTTTGAGTCGCCCTTCTCTTGCTGAATACAAAAAGCGTTTTTTAAAGATTCGCGAGAAAGGTGAATTTCTGGTCGTTTGGAAAAGCGGAGCAACTGACATCAAAAGCGGCACTCATCTTATGATGGAGATGGAGGTTAAGATAAAGGAAAAACTTAAAGAAAAGTTTGGCGAAAAGGCATATTATGGAACAAGCTCGCTTATAAACGCAGCAAAGGATGCCATTAACGACAAGAGTATCAACTGGACATATCTATTTACGGATATTCAATACGGCCTTTCTGACCAATATTCCGATTTTGATGAGTTCCAACAAGCGGTTTTGGACGGTGATTCTGATGCTATCCATCTTGTCAAGCGCATCTGTGACGATAATAAGCGCACCATGTTCACAGGTGTTGTAGATAGGTTTGAAGAATGGATAAAAGACATCATTGCCGGCAATAAACTTTCTGATACAGGTATCGTATTCATATGGGATGAATTTACCGGATTTTTAAGGGATTGCGGAGATGACAATGTACTGCAACGGCTTTCCGAATTGTGCAAATCTGTGGATAAAGATGGCAAGGCGAAACCTAATGCACCGTTCTTTATGTGTCTTATAGTTCACCGTGACCCTACTTGGGTATCAGAACTTGGTGACGAAACCTATGAGAGAATCTTGCATCGCTACCATGAATTAAAATTCCATATTACCGAGAGCGCTGCATACGATTTAATTGGCGATTCGATTATTCCTCGTCCAGGCATGGAAACCCAATGGGAAGAAGTAAAAAAGGATTTGATGAAATCCATTGAAAATTATAAGATTGAGTTTGATAATCTTGATCAGAGTATAAATATCAATGAGCGGCTTGCGAAACTATGTCCAATTCACCCTATGACACTTGCAATGCTTGCCACCGTAGCAGAACACTTTGGTGCTTCCCAGAGAACATTATTTCGGTTTATGAAAGACGAGGCAAAATCCTCAAAAGGCGTTGGATTTATCCACTATATAGAAAATAATGAACCAAATAAATGGCAATGGTTAACTGTTGATTATCTTTGGGATTATTTCTTTACTATAGAGTCCGACTCACGCGATAAAGATGTAAAGACATTTACCCCAGAAACATTAAAAGCTATACATCATTTTCAGAATAAGGCTGATTCGATTTCTGATGAATATGCGCTCCATGTCTTTAAGGCAGCATTGCTTTTAATTGCCGTAATGAGCGGTAGCAATATTAGTAATTTATATAGCAAACAAAATCGCCCGAGCAGAAAAATCGGTGCAACAAGAAATACTCTTTATAAGTGTTTTCGTGGCCAATTAGACCAGGCGACTATTGATGAATATCTTACTTCTTTTAAGGAAATCGGATTGCTTAGTATTGGAGAAATGCTTAACGGCGACGCTCGCTTAGAATTGCCCTATACAGGGAGCACAGACACATTCGATGTTAGGCTCGAGATGACCAAGAAAAAATATACGCGATATGCACTCTTCGCTACGAAGGGAATCTTTTCAAAAATAATAGAAAATGGAATGTGGGATCCTACAAGAGCTACTGCAGGGCGTGTGTACATCGCGGCTTGTTCGTCGGAAACCAATTCTCTATCTGCGCGTCTTGGGGAAGTTAAAAAGGAACTTCAAAACCACCCATATAAAATTGGTATACTTGTTGTTACTGTTTCCGAAGCGAGGGAGTATACCAGCTTTCAAGCAAAGATAAAGCAATTATCTTTGGAAGACGATAGCAAGCGTCTTGTTATCGCAATGCTTCGTGAGCCATGCACAGCAGATTTGCTGGATCGTTGGCATAAAGCTATTACGCATAAAGAACTCTGCGCGGAAGAAGGCAAGTCAGGTGATGCAAGCAAATATGAAACAGAGGCGAACATGATTGTTGCCACATGGGCAGGTCCCGCATTAGATTCTCAGATCTATGCTTGCTATGGTGATATTCAATTCACAGGGGTTTATGGGAAGAGCGATTTGATGAAGCGGATAGAAAAAGATGTGATTTATACAGTTTTTCCGGCTGCTCCTGAGCGTCTTGTGACGGTTAACACAGCATATAGAAAGTGTACTGATAAAGTTGTCTTGGCTGGTCTGACTAAGGAAGTGACCAATGCGCAGGTTAATAATATTGTAAATGCTTTAAAGGCTATTGGAGCATGGGAAATTAATGACTTGGGTGGCCTGATAAGCCTGAGCGGTACAAACGCAGAGGTTATTTCTACCCTCGCTTCATATTTTCAGCAGGAATTTTCTCAAGGCGCGAAAATCTCGCTTGATTTACTTTGGGCGAAGTTACAGCAACCACCCTTCGGATATTACAACTCGATGACTGTTGGGTGCTTTATTGGACTTGTCATGCGTTCCCTCGTTAATGGCTCATTTAACTGGTTTGATGGCGTAAACACCCTGCCGCCAACAGCGGGTAATCTGGCGAGTATGGTCAGTAAGATGCTTGACGGAAAAACCATTAATCATAACCTCTCATCTGGCTCTGCTATTTGGCAAAAATTCAAGCAATATATTCAAAAATTATTTGGCCTTTCAGCTCAGGAGGTTGTTAGCGATGCAGAGGCACGAAAATTTATTAAGCAGACAATTACTAGAACTGGCGTTCCGTTTTGGGCAATAAAATATTTGCCTAGTGATAAATTTGGTGGCGATGAGTTTAAGTCGATAGTTATTCGAATAACAGATTTACTGTGCAGCTTCATCTATGAAACTACTGATGATCAAGAAACTGTGATGGCAGAAGTGCTTACACAGTTCAATGGTCGTGGACAACTTCGGCAAGCGATGACATCAATCCTTGCTGACAAAACGGTAATGCTTTCAGCGTTTAAGCAATTTATGTTTTTAAAGGTTAAGGAAATAGAAAATTTAAGCAAAAGCCTTGACTTGACCGATAAAGACATTTTTGATGCGCTTCGAATCTATCTACAGGATTCGATATCAGCCTGGCGCGAAGAACAAGTGGCAGAAAAACTTACAGAATTAGCGCAAGAATTCAAAGTGATTGATACCATTAAATCCGAAATTGGCGCGAACGTAAAAACCTATCGCGCCGTACAAAATGCTTTAAATAATGTCTTTGAACATATGAAGGTACCTGGAACAGTCATAGAGACATTATCCGTTAGCTGGATTCCGGCATTAAAACTTTTACGAGAGATTTCAAAAGTACCATGGACTGAGCTTCCTAACAAAAAAGTTGTAGTTGCAACTCTAGAAGGAAGCGCAAAAATCGCATGGGAAAATCTCTCTCAGCCCAAGCAGCTTCTAGAAGCAGTCTTCAATGCTCGCCGCATTATAGTTACTGATGATGAGCTGGAAGAGGTATATACTGCTCTAAAACAGCAGACATATGAAACGCCGATAAATGTTTTTGATACTAGGTTGAATGCATTGTTGGATAATGTTCAGTACACCCGTGACTCTGCAAAGGCTAAAGAACTATGGTATGATACCACGGGTACTAAAAGCGTACGTGATTGGTGTAATAACGCAAACATACCAATAGCGTGGTTGTTTGATGGAGCAAGCATTATGGCTATAAGGGCAATCAAGGCACTACAAGATGGACAAGTAGTAGAAAAAGATGCTCTTGCAAAAGCTATAACTTTCTTAAATGGCAGTGAGCTTGCTGTGCTCAAGGACCCGGTGTACATAGCTGACCGATTCTTTGCTCATATCGGCGAAAATTATCGTCCAGCATTCAATACTGACAGAAGGATTCTACTTGACAGGCTCAAGACTAATTCGAAGTTGACTTCAGACGTTTATACATGGGAAAACAAAATTCCCGAGATACGTGCTGTTCTTGACTCCTATTTGCAGAAAAAATATATTGATGAAGCCAAGAAGCGTATAGGGTCAAAGATGTCTGAGAAGGAACTAAAAGATATCGTACTTAAGCTTCTTGATGAGAATCCTGAACTATACAGCTATTTCCTAAATTAGGAGGGCGTTGCGATGAATATTGCTGAAATTATCTTTAAGGTGTCCAATGAGCGTCAAACACCTGGTAGATTTCCGACGCGATTAATATTTGCCCACAACTTCACCGACTATCTATCCTTGGTCGGTGAGCTTAAGGCTGTATGCGATGAGGTAATTGACCTATCTGCTTTTACTAAAGGAGATGTTCTACCCCGCTTTAAGGATTTCAAAAACGAGTTAGCCAAGCATTCGGGAAAGCAATTACTTCTGCTCTCAGTTGGAGAATATCTTCGCATTTGTATAAAGCGTGAACGTGATAAGGCAACCGCTAATTTCCCTGGTATATGGGAGCAACTGCAGCCAGAAAGTTCTACAACAAAGTATATAATCCCGATATTTGGAGGCAGAGAAATATTTGATTCCATAATGCCAATTCAAGATGAGCGGCAGCAACAATTCATTTGGGAGGTAAATGAGTCTTCAAGCGAATCTGAGTACAGCATTACTATCTATTCCCCTGATTTCAAGGAGGCAATTGCTGCAGATGCCATGAATTTGCAAGAATGGTTTCTGAAGTGGACATCATTATTTGGTGACAAAAACCGAAAAAGCTTTTCACTCCTAACTAAATTGTACCGATATGCGGAACCTGTATACGGCGGAGTTCGCTTGAACATCGTTGATGAACCATTTGCCTATGTTGCTTCTCTTGTTACCGATGGCGAGAAGCTTAATAAGAATGATGGCAACGAAAAATTTTGGAAATTCATTGCTCAAAACGTGAAACGGGATAAACCGTTTGCAGAAACCATTAAGTATTTACTTAATTTCGACCTCAATATTGACCCCATTAGTGCATTAGCACGCTTTAACGAACTCTCGGATGATGAATTGAACTTGTTGCGCATATGGTACAAACTATACCCGTCAGACGACTACTACACATTTGCTATCAACAGGGCAGCAACAGCGAGAGAGATACCCGTTTCGCTTAGAGACTCCATTTTCGAATTACCTAAATTGTCGGACTCTTTCATCCGCCAAAGGACTGCTGCATTGAGGGTTCTAGACTTATCTTATAGTGAAAAATATTTTACAAGACTCGACAAAATCCCCGACCCTGAATCCAGGTTGATGATGCTGACATACAGGACACTTGCGGAACGCGCATATGCTGTGAAAACAATAAGCGGTCTTTTGCGTAGCGGCGCTGATGTCAACGCTCTTGTTGAGCAACTCAAATTCGATTACCCTGATTTGGCCGAATATTTAAATCCTGATGCTACTAACTCAATATCAGGAGAAGTAAAACAGTATTTCAATTGGTATCGTCGTAGTAAATTGATAAATAGGCCTAACACAGATATACCTTGTAGTATTGATTTTGATGGTATTGATAGCAGAAATAAAGTAATTCAACAAAATAGCAGCAACGATAGTCTTCAGTTTTGGATCGACGGATTAGGTGCAGAATGGATTCCCGTATTATTAAGAAGACTAAATTCTCTTGGCATTGAGGTTACCGTGAAGGCACTAATTACAAAGGCGCTTTTACCTACGGAAACTGAATTCAACCATAAATGGACGGCTACAGATGTTAAATGGGATCGGCTCGACAAACTCTCTCATAATGGCATGCCAGATGATAAGGATTATTTCCTGTGCATTGCCCGTCAATTGGAGATTATGAAAGAGATTGTTGAACATGTTTCAGAAATGCTGTTAAAAACAAATAGGGTTATTGTAACTGGAGATCACGGTAGTAGCCGGCTTGCGGCTTTGCTCTTTCATGATGCGGAGAATTTTGCTATTGAGCCTCCTAAGAACGCAATCGTACGCTCTTTTGGAAGGTTTGTTGAGTTACAAGATGACAGTTATATAACATTAACAACTTCAATGGAGCGTACAGAAATTGACGGAAAACACTATATCGTTATGAAAACCCATGAGCACTTTAAACAATCAGGCAATGCGGCAGGCGGAAATACCGACGAGAAGGCTGTTGCTGGGGAAATACACGGTGGTATGACACCTGAGGAATATCTTGTGCCTGTAATAATCGTAACTCGCAAAATTCCACTATCTCCCAAAGAAACAACAAAAAAACCAAAGGGAATAACGATTAATGATGATATACTGGGGTTGCCATAATGAGAGGGAAAAAGATATGCACTGAGTGCAATAAAATTTTGAATAAGGATGAAGTAGCGCTTACACAGAAAATGCTCGGAAAAGATATAAACGAGTTATACTGTATTGACTGCCTCGCAGAATATATTGATTGTGATCGCAGTGATTTGGAAATAAAAATTGAAGAATTCAAGGAACAAGGTTGTGCTTTGTTTCTTTAGGAGGATAGCCAATGGACAAGATTAAAGAAGTTTTCGCGGAGATGGTAGTACTTAAGAATCCTGAACGAACTAAGTTTTTTGCAGATCTTAGTCTACCGTCTTATATGAGAGACTGGCTTGTAATGAAATTTTCTGATGAAAACGGGAACATTGACTACAACGGTGTAGCTCGATACATAAAGAAATATATCCCTAACCGTGAGGATTACGAGCAATTCAAATTCCAGATGGTCAACGGGGAGAGCATCCGTTTTCTTGCCAGAATTCGAGTTGGGGTTGATGTCAAAACGGGAAAGACATTATTTGAATTACCAGACTTCGGTGGCACAAAGTCTGGCGCTGGTGGTGAAGTTGCCAACGACGTAGTCAGCAGATGGCAGGAGACATTGCTTCGTGAAAGCGAGAACTGGGGAATCATTGACCTTGTGTGGGAACAGGACTTCTCTAAAAAACCTCCACGTGGATATGTCAAGTTGATTGGTTACCAGCCGTTTTGCCCATATAGTGTGGACTTGGAATTTTACCGAGAAGCCCGTAACAATTTCACAACCGAAGAGTGGCTTGATTTGCTTATCTCTGCCGTAGACTACAACCCAGGCGGATATGATTCTGAGGAAGAAAAAATGTATTTTATCCGTCGCTTGTTACCTTTTGTTGAACGGCGAGTAAACTTGATTGAGCTTGCACCTCGTGGTACAGGTAAAAGCTATGTATATGAAAAAATCAGCAAACGCGGCTGGGTTGTTTCGGGTGGCACGGTATCAAGAGCTACCCTATTCTACGATAACAACTTGAAAACTGGAGGACTTGTTACACGTTTCGACTATGTTGCATTTGATGAAATACAGAACATGAAATTTCTTGAACCTGCACAGATACAAGCCGCTCTTACTACCTATATGCAAGACGGTATCGTTAAGGGGTTTGATTCTGAAATTCCTGCTAGTTCAGGGATTGTTGTTTTAGGGAATATAGAAGCGGAGAAATTTAACACACATGTTAATATGGTTGATGCAATAAACCCGATTTTCCGCAAAGCTGAAACACTTGATAGAATCCATGGATTCATTCCGGGATGGAAGATACCAAAATTTCATCAAAACTTAGTTGCTAAGGGTTGGGCTTTAAATACTGAATATTTTGCAGAAGTCCTACATTCACTACGTGATGAATTGCATTATTCAACTTTAGTGGATTCATGCATTGTAGTGCCACCAAAAGCATATAAGCGTGACCTTGATGCAATAACACGTCTTTGCACTGGATTTGTAAAGCTGTTATTTCCGCATGCAAAAACGAAGAATGATATTCCGCAGGATGAATTTGTTAAATATTGTCTTGAACCAGCTAAAGAAATGCGACAGGTGATAAGGAATCAATTGCATGTGATTGCTCCGAAAGAATACATTAACCCTGACGTGCCAGATATTCAATACAAAGAATAGAAGAAAAGGAGGGGTATCGTATTGATTTATGCAGATAATGCTGCCACAACTAAACTTGATAATGAAGCCTTTGAAGCAATGATTCCGTGGCTGCGAGATAACTATGGTAATCCATCTGCCCCATATTCATTTTCGCGTGCTGAACGGAAAGCAATTGCAGAGGCACGTGAAATTATCGCAGATTGTATTAATGCTAAACCAGATGAAATATTTTTCACATCCGGCGGCACCGAGAGTAATAACTGGTCTATAAAAGGTATCACACAATATTATAACCTAAATGGTGCCTTTAACGCTCGGCGAACAATTATTACTTCACCTATTGAACATCATGCAGTATTGAATTCTTGCAACACATTGGAGCGTAATGGCTACCCTGTCCTTTATTTGCCCGTTAAACAAGATGGATTGATTGATTCTAATGTTCTTAAAGATTACATAACAGATACTTCGATAGTTGTGTCTGTTATGCTTGCTAACAATGAAATTGGAACAATACAGCCAATAAAAAAGATAGCTGAAATCGCACACCAGCATGGGGCACACATGCACACTGATGCAGTACAAGCAGTTGGACATATTCCAGTAAATGTACAAGACCTATGTGTTGATTTACTTTCTGCATCTGCTCATAAGTTTCACGGCCCAAAAGGTGTGGGTTTTTTATACATACGTAAAGGAACTAATATTTTACCGTATATCGATGGCGGTGCTCAAGAAAAAAGACTCCGTGCTGGAACAGAAAATGTGGCAGGTATTGTCGGAATGGCTGTTGCACTAAAGAATTGTGTTAGCCAAATGCAAAAAGAAGCTGAACGATTAAAGATAATAACTGAACGATTTTACAGTGAGCTTGATAAATTTGGGATAGATTATGTTATTAACGGGGATAAAAGCAAAAGGCTTCCAGGCAATATTAATATTTCAATAAAACATTCTAATGGAGAAATGCTGCTTCATCGCCTTGATCTGAAAGGTATATATATATCCACCGGAGCAGCTTGTGATTCTAAAGAAACAAAACTTTCACATGTCATTGAAGCAATTCGGGTTCCAAAAGAGTACGCTGAAGGAACACTTCGAATCTCTTTTGGAAGGGAAAATACTGTTGATGACAGTGTTACTATTGCTGCTGCAATCTCTGCCATTGTTCGTTAACGATTCCAATGCTATCGCTCTAGTAGAGGTACCGGGTTATAAACCATATGTTGACTTATTCCCGCGAACGGACAAAAGCTGTTGAACTGTTCCCGCGAACAGATAGTACCCATCAAATCCAGTATCGACCTATTTCCGCGAACGAGCAAAACGAAAAATACAGACCAGACATCGAGGTGAGCCTATCGTTCCACGTTGAGACGGCTGTACTTTTGTCCAAACAGCGGCCAAAGGACAGAATCCAGGTTGAATTAGATACGAAAGAGATGGATATCACCTCTGACGAGACGAAAGCGAACTATTAAGTTGTTGCTACAATGAGAATGGGAAAGATAAGCAATTATGAATTTGAGGGATATTAATTACCTTGGCATTGAGCGTGTTCTCCGGAGAGGAAGCGGAAAAGTAATAGAAGAGTATGAAAATGCGCTTTTGGTTTTTGATCATGTGAGCCAGGCATATTTTCTTGCCTGTGAAGATAAAGCGCTGGGTATATCTCTCCTTGATAAGCATAATGCTTGGGATTTTCCACTTCTTATGACTTCGAATTACGAGATTGGGAAAACGGCCTTTGAAAGATACGTATTTCAGGAAAAGCTCGACTGTTACCAGGTGGCTTATTTTGGGGAAAAACCGGATATAAGCACACGACTTGTTTTTAGAGTAGCTGATAATAACGACGTTCCCCAGATTATGAAAGTCTATGATATGAATAGTGCCGAAGAGATGTATAAAGTGGTAAATAGGAAGTCTCTTATTCTCGGATATGAAGGAGAAAGCCTTGCCGGATTTATAGGAGAGCACCTGGAGGGTAGCATGGGTATGCTTTATATATTTCCTGAATTCAGAGGAAAAGGATATGGAACAGAACTTGAGAGAAAATATATTGCTGATACAATGGAGAGAGGATTTATCCCATTCGGTCAGGTAGAAAAGAATAATGTAATTTCCCTGGCTCTCCAGAAAAAGCTTGGAATGACTCAGTCTGAAAATTTAATATGCTGGATGTGGCGCAGCAAATTGTAATTGCTCTGCAAAGAAGAGTCAAACTCTCCGGCCTCTTCCACAGAACGGGACAAGCGGAGTGCGTAGTTTTGATAACAAGACTGTAATCATTTTCATAACGGTATGAGCATTAGTAATTTCATTCTGAAAGCCGGTAGTCAGAACTTTATTCTTAAGTTATAATTAGATGTTACTTAACATAAGAACAAGGTATTGACTATATGAAATTACTGATTATACGCCATGCTGACCCGGATTATGAAAAAGATACACTAACCGAAAAGGGCTGGAAAGAAGCAGAGCTTTTATCAAACAGGGTATCAGCTATGGATATAAAGGAATTTTATGTTTCTCCGCTTGGAAGAGCACGTGATACAGCAAATGTCACATTAAATAAAATGAACCGTACTGCAGAAGTATTACCATGGCTTAGAGAATTTCATGCTCCGATATATGATGAAAATTTGGGCAGGGAGAGGATTTGCTGGGATCTCCTTCCGCAGGATTGGACATCGATTAATGAGTATTATGATAAAGACCTCTGGCATACAGTGCCGGCTATGAAAAAGGGCAATGTAATATCGGAGGCAAATAAGGTTTTTGAAGGAATTGATAAGATTATACGAAAAAACGGATATGTTCGTGAAGGTAATTTGTACCGGGCAATTAATCCGAATAGGAATACCATAGCTTTTTTCTGCCATTTTGGCGTTGAATGTGTAATCTTAAGCCACCTCTTAGGAATCTCACCTGTAGTTTTATGGCACGGATTTTGTGCTTCACCAACTTCTGTAACCACCCTTGTAACGGAAGAGCGCAGAAAAGGGATTGCCTGTTTTAGAATGATTGCATTCGGAGATATCTCACATCTATACATAGCAGGAGAAGCCCCCTCTTTCTCGGCCAGGTTTTGTGAAACCTATGACAATTTTGATGAACGTCATGATTAATATTTAAGATTCGCTGGTAATCCAAACCCCGATATAAGAAGCAGCGAAATATCGCCGATATTGCCGAAACGGTGTTGTTATTTCAGTTGGCTATAACGGTTTGTTTAGCAAGCCTGCAAGGGTTTATAGGACACGTTTTCATAAGCGAACAGATTGCCGCGCAAATCGGCTGGGTATCGAACGGCTTTCAAAAGGAACTGGGCTTTGTTTCGCTGGGAATCGCGAGCGGGCTTTATGTGCATATGGTTAAGAGGAAGGTTCTGGCTGGCTGTAATCATTATCTTTTCGGCATTTTATCTGGGGGCGGCGGCCATTCATATAGAAGAAATGGTGCTTATCGGTAATTTCAATCCCGGGAGCGTATACCCCGCGATAGTGGATATTCTTATTCCTCTCACGCTCATTGTGTGCTGGCTGCTGAAGGCAAAAAAGGAAGAACGCCTGACAAAGAAGCAGTAAGAAAAATCTCGCTGCTTCATCCGTCGCAATGCGGCGGGCGTTGTGACGAAGGCGTGAATACTTCCGTTAAGACCTTCGGCCATGCCAGATTCCCAACGGGGCTGTTCAATATTTGCTAAACAAACAGCCTTGAGTCCAGAAATTGGGTCATTATAAATGCTATTTATATAATATGAGAAATGATTCATTTTGGACAAGGTTATTAGTATATAAATGGATCACTGAGAAACCTTCCAGCAATTCTATCGGTTCAGTATTTTTTATAGTTGTTATTGTTGGAATATTTTTGTTACACTTACCATGGTGGGTTTGCGTTTTGTTAATAATCATTAGTGCAACAGGGATTGGCAGGAAATAGATAACTGAAGAGGATACTGCTATGCAGGTGTTGGGAATTGATCTTGGATTTTCATCGAAATATAAAACAAGCTGTTACTGTGCATTTAAAGTAGATAGCGACACAAAAGAAATAGGATTCCTTTTAGAGCCAACCAAGTTTAACTACAAAGACAAAACTGTCATCAGTATGATTAGAACTAATGCCTTTGATGTTATTACGCTGGACGCTCCCATGACTCCAAAACATATCGATGAAACAGAGAAAGTAAAGCCCAAAACCGGAAGGATGATCGAAAAAGCGTTTTCTGTTGACATATTTCACGGTAGTAAGCGCGGCCCGCAGCCGAGCTCTATTGCAGTGCCGAAACAGGGTTGGCCTTTCTATTGTGCCGGAATGAAGTTTTCGTCAAACTTAAAGCCTTATCGATACTTATCCATCAATGATATTCAGAATGGCCGTACAACCGGTATATATGAGGTAATACCAAAGCTTACTCAGGCATTACTTGCCCCAAGGGATGTTTTGATTAAAAGAAAAGCACAAATTGATAACTATCTTTTCCCCGTTTTATTTCATAGCGACAGCCAATACAGATATTTAATAAACAATATTTTAAACGAGTATTATTTTTCTTTGGAAATTGAAGATTATATTCAAAGCATATCAAAAAATACAAAGATATATCATGAAGAGCTTGCTGCCTTTGTTTGCGCTTTTCAAGCCTTTATTATCAATATAGGCAGGGCGTCAATAATAGGGTTTGACGGTGATTATGAGGCTTATTATGCCTTGCCTGATACGTCATACTGGGAGCGGGAATGGCTGGATTGTTTCTACAATAAAAGCAGAGCAAAGTTCCCGAATATCCATTTGATTAAAAAAGGAGTTCTGCAGACTCAAAGAGCATCAAAACCTGTTAATGCCGATAGCTTTATATACACAGAGAATATTACAATAGATAAACTAAAAAGCCGTAAAAAATCCGCAGGGACAACAGAGTCGACGACGGAAGGCTATATAAATAAGAACAATCAGAAAAATCTAGGGAAGACAGACCGTCCCGGTTCGGGTCATTTGCAATGGTTCTATCAAATGCAATGCTTAAAATGCGGCCACGAGTATTACGCAAACGGGCACGATATTTGGTTAAGAAAATGCCCGGTTTGTCAGGGAGGACGGCCATAATGTAGTAATGATGAATTTTAAGATGGTTTAGTATAATAGCCAAGAAAATTCAAGTGAAATACAAATCTTTATTCAAGAGATTGCGTGAGTTGATGTTAAAACTATTCAGCAATAAATGGCACTCGCATCATACAGAATATAAGATAAATGATGAGGTTATGTTATGAATTATAAGGGGCATAAATCAAACGTAATATTCAATCTCAGCAATAATTTATTTACTTTGCCTGGGAAAAGGCCGGACGATGGCTTGCAGGAGGCTAAATTAACAGAAAAGCTGAATCGGTGGGAAAACATCTTAACAGCAGAGGTAATGAACGAGCTTTTACATCTTCCAGCAGATACAGTTTTAATTCCGTTTTTAAAAAGGTTGGGAGTACAGACGGGCAGCACCGACTGCGACGATGTACTGCATACCGGAATATTGGATAAGGACAGCGGGTACTTTAAACCGAATTTTGTATCTCATAAGGATGGATATTCAGTGCAACCCGATACAACCGTGGTTCTTAAAGATTGTGTTATATACTTTGAGTTTAAAAATCCATTTCCGGCGCCTTCGAGTAATAAGCATTCGATTCGAGATCTTGGCAGGCAAACATTGCTCGCATATAAACACATGCGGGATTATGGAGTGGAAAATTACAAGATTATACTCATTAGCAATTCGGCGCAAAAAGTCTTTATCGAAAAAGAGGGGCTTGTAAATCCGGGTGATGTTGTTGCACGCTACTTTACGGAACGGGAAGACAAATGGCTTGAAAATGAACATGTAAAAGAGCTTGAAAACCGCGTTGATATGGAAAAACTGAGTGATAGCTTTATTGTCCTTAACTGGATAGATATTTTCAACCATGCGATATCAACAGTTGAAGAAGCGGCTGATAGGTACGATGACAAGAATATCCGCGCAATGATACTCAACTCTCTCGAAAGCCTTAAGTGGTTTAGAGCACGGCGGGAAGTTTATTTTAGCAAATATCGAGCTAGTGTTTAGTTTGTCCCATTGAGCCGGGTCGCCGTAATTAAATGAGGCAGCGAAAATGAGAACAGCATAATAAACTCATTGGCGCCGGAGTTCTCAAAACGCGAAAGTAATGTAAATGGCAATCGCTGTTGATTGGGCGCTACTTGCCGAAGAATTAAATAGCAGTAAGCTTTATATAAATGAATAACGGGTATGGCGTTTACCAAAACTAAAAAATAAAAAAGGAGTTTGAAAAATGTCATACTTAGTGCCGTACAACAGAGATATATTCAGGCCTTTTGATCTTATGAACCGTTTCTTCGATAGCGATTGGAACAACCTGTGGAACAACGCTTTTGGCGGAATGAACAATATCCGCGCCGATGTAAAAGAAACGGAAAAAGAATATGTCATCGAAGCGGAGATGCCCGGAATAAAAAAAGAACAGATCAATATCACGTATGAGAATGGTATACTGAACCTCTCGGTAAAACACGATAAACAGACAGATTTGGAAAGCAACCAATATATACGGCGCGAGCGGTTCTATGGTGAAATGCAGCGCTCATTCGCCCTTGAAAATGTAAAAGAAGAAGGCATCAACGCACAATATAAAGACGGCATTCTTTCGATAACCTTGCCCAAAGACCCGCAGAAACAGCAAAAGCACAGGGCAATTCAGATTCAGTAGTCATAAACTCCGCTTAAAAAGCGGGGTTTATGACTACTTAACACGCCTTGTGCAAAGTACGGCAAATAATGGACCGGGCTATTTTTTTAGGCATTACGGCAGGCGGCCGATGAGTGGTATAAGCTTGAACGGCTTGAGGTGAAAGCGGTACAGCCGTATTGCTATGGCTTTTAAATAAAGGACGTGCAGGAAAACGAGTACTATGCCGACATAATCGAGGTAGAGTTTATAGATTAAGTTAAGTTTTAGTACTCTTTTGCGGTCTGCGTATTATCCCAATAGAACAGTGCCTTGTATGGGCGCTGTTCTTTTTTATATGATGCGGCGTGAGGCGGTTTGCGCTTAGCGCAGCCGTAACTTAATTAAAAACGATGACGGAAAACGGCTTAACCATGCGGTATATAGATCGGTTTAACGGAAGCGGAAAATTATAATTACGATTATGCAGTCAACATATATCTTTTGAAAAAACATTTTATATTCATGAAGGATTTTTAAGCGATATGCGACTATCTATTTGAAGGCTGAAGACAAAGATTCGAAAGGAGATGTATGGTTGAACGAGCAAGTATTAAACGTAGTCCATCTGAATAAAGCCTTTGGTAAAACAGAAGTACTGCATGATATAAGCCTGACTGTTATTAAAGGCGAAGTATACGGATTGGTAGGCCAAAACGGAGCCGGAAAAACGACGTTGCTCAGGTTGATAACAGGATTGATGAAACCGACCGGCGGAAGTATTCGCATACATACGGAAAAGAATTATGTAGGATATATGCCGCAAAGCTGCCGGTTTGACGGCGGCGCTACTGTTGCCGATACTATTCGTTTTTTTGCATCGATCAGAAAAACCGATTATAAAAAAAGTTTTTTGCTGTGCAAAAGACTGGAACTGGATACCGAAAAAAAGGTTAAGCATCTCTCTCCGGGGCAACAGAAAAAAATGCAGCTGGTCATTGCGATGACTGGCGAACCGGACTTGTATATCCTGGATGAGCCTACCGCCGGCCTTGACCCGAGTGCGGCCTATGAAATGACGAATATTAAAAAGTCGATCCACAAAGACGGCAAAAGCATTCTGATGTCTTCGCATATCCTTCAGGACATGGATGAAATCTGTACTAATATCGCGATTCTGGAAAAAGGCAATCTCATATACAGCAGCGAGCTGGAAGGCAGTTACGTGATAAAGACAGAACCGATTCCCATGCGCAAATATGAAATATTGGCGAAAAAATACTCATTGGTGGGCAATGAAAATCGAACCGTTCTCCATGTGAAAACAGACGGAAAGGGAGTATCAGAATTGGTAAATGAACTTGTCGTTGATTCGATTAGAATTTTTGAGGTTTCCTCTTACAATGTAAAAACAATTGTTCAGGAGCAATTGCAGATAAGGGGTGAAGAGCAATGCTAATGAGACTGGCTCTGCGCGATATCAGATCAACATTGAAATTTAGAACCTTTTTAATCTGGTTTGTTATGGCGGGCATAGCTGTTTTCTTCTTCTTTACATCTGCGGGCAGGGTAGAACTGGAAAAAAATGAGGTCAAGTTTATGACTATTTTTATGCCGCAGATCATTTTCGGTGCATGGGCAGTATTATCCGTTTACTTTGACTTGGTATCTTCCGACCGGGAGCATAATGTTCTTGATTGTATTTTATGCTCGGGTGTTACAAAAAGACAGGTTTTCGCAGCAAAAATCATCACGTCGGCGGTTGTGTCACTGCTGTTGTCGTTTATTTATCTCTTTCCAATAACGGCAGTTATAGTTTTGTTAAGCGATTTCTCAAACGCAATACTCCTTATACGATATCTGCTTCCGTTGTGGGGTTATATCATGGTATTCGCCGCGATGGGCGTTACAATCTCCGTATTGGCGCGCTCTTCCAAAGCGGCGCTGATATGGAGCCTGGCTATTGGACTTATACTTATGCCGCGTTTCTTTATAATCATTGTTGATGGGCTCGGCAGCGTTTTTCAGTGGTCACAAGCGGTTAAAGACGGCGTGAGCATAATAGCTCCCGGTGCTCTGATGTACGCTTTAGCCAATTCTGAGAACACCGCAAATTTTACCAATGCGATTATAGGCTTTACGGCAGGCGTTCTGATACTTTTTACCATATCATATTTAGCTTTTTGCCGTCAGGACGAGTATAATTACGGTGAATAAGGAGGTTAACCCATATGAGAATATATAAAAATTACGCATTCTTGCTTGCATTAATAGCATTATTAGTATTTGCTCTCGCCGGCTGCGGAGTATCCAACACCGTTGAGAACTTCATTGTCTCGGATCGGCAATATACCGAAGGGGGCGATTTGGAGAGCGCAAAGCAGCCCGAACAGCTGGCAGCCGGGAAGGACGTTTATGCCAGCGTATATTTTATAGAATCCCCCAAGGGAATGGAATATACTGCAAAGTGGTTCATCAACGGGAACGAAGTAAAAACCGATACACAAAAAATGCCCACCGACAGAAAGGGTATAATCGTTTTTTCTCTTGAAGGAGATAAAGTCACAACAGGCACATTGAAATTGGAAATTAGTTATGACGACTACATCCTGGCTTCCAGGGAACTTGCTATAGCCGAGGAATGAGAATGGTCCAATGAATATGGCGGAAAACCTGAAAGAAGAAAAGTTTATATCGCTGTATCAGGCTTTTGTTAACGAAATCTACCAGTATGTTTTCCTGAGAACGGGATTGGACGCTGCGCTGGCGGAAGATATAACGCAGGATATATTTCTTGATGCGTTTAAAAGCATGGGCGGTTTTAAAGGGCTGTGTTCGAACAGAACGTGGATATTCAGAATTGCCAGAAACAAGCTCTATGACTTCTATAGAAAGCAGTACCGGCAAAAGATTGAGCTTGTTGGCATTAACGATCCGCTTACCGAGCATCTCGGCAATCTCGGGCAGGATACCGAAAACATAATCGAGTCGGCTCTTGAGAGCCAAATGGTCTGCGATTGCTTAAACAGGATTCCTGCTCATTACAGAATCACGCTGATACTGAAATACGTTGACGGCAAAAGCGTGAAACAGATAGCGGAACTTACCGACAGGTCCGCAAAAGCCATAGAAAGTATGCTGCAAAGGGCAAAAAATGCTTTCATCAAAGAATACCGGTCGGCTCAAAAGAAGGAGGGGTTTGATCTGTGAAAAAAGATAAAAAGATTTACGAAATATTGGAGAATGCTGCGCTGCCAACAAAGCAGCAGAAGGAAAAAATGCTTGCCTGTATATTGTCTGAATACCGCAAATATGAAGCTTCACCTTCCGAAAAATTATTCAGGCTGATTAGCGCATATCCCTGGCGATTTGCCTTCGGCCTTTCCGCGGTGCAGGCTGTGTTATGCACTGTAATCTGGGGAACGGAATACACGAACATGATACTCAAAGTATTCGGAGGTTGAGAGTATGAATTCCTTTCTTGAGGTATTAAACCATCCAATCGATGCGTTCAGGAATAAAAGCAAAGCGGTTGCATGGTTTCTCGTTGCAGCTACCATATTGATCAACGCTGTCTTTGAGCCGCTTCTGGCTTGGTCCGCCAGCTCCCGGTACGCGGCTCCCGATGTTTATTTAATGCTGCGCACCGCTTTATGGGGATGCGCCAGCTATCTTGCGATATGCGCCGTGTTCTGGGCCATAAGCAAATGCTTCGGCAGCAAAACGCCGCTTATAACTTATCTTAAGACATGGGGCCTGACCTTTTTCCCCACTTTGCTGTGCTCCATTGCCGTTGCCTTCAGTGAAACCTTCTTTACTGTTTTCTGGAACAACAGCATCTGGGGCATACTGCTGAGCATTGCATTTGTCGGCATATTTATATGGAAAACAATACTGTACGTCATTTTTTTAAGAGAAGTAGCCGGCCTGAAAGGCGGCAGAATGACCGGAGCGTTTATTGTGATTGGAATCATGGTTATCGCGCTTGCGCTGTTTAACGGATATGTCGGGGTGAAAACGCCTGTTCTGTAAGATTAGGAGGTTTTATAATCAAACATGGCATATTTGCAGAACCAACGGCGCAAAGCTAATGGGCAAAAACGCTAAGTAACGCTATGATATCCCAGCACCGCATTTGCTGTGTGTGCTAAACCTGCCCGTTTTTCGTATAGCGGGCTTTTCCTTTAATGATATTAAATTTGTTTTGCTTAATTGAGATTCGGTTTCCGGTAAAGATTTATTTTTGCTGCCATAACCTTTGATGAGGCTTAGAATTACAAACGAGCTTCCGTTGCAAGTGTTTATTGAAATTA
This sequence comes from Burkholderiales bacterium, assembly GCA_050260375.1. Lineage (GTDB taxonomy): Bacteria > Bacillota > Clostridia > Christensenellales > SZUA-584 > DTFZ01. Next base: position 284,591 of record JBLNCA010000037.1, read on the forward strand.
CTCTCATGTGTTGCAATTGCAACATATATATCCGCGGCTTTGTGTTATAATGCGGTAAAATCAAATGCTAACGATTTTTGCTGTAACGCAGAATCTTAATTATAAAAAGGAGGGTTCAATATGGGAAAAGCGACGCAAGACCTTAAGAAGGAACACGAAGCCATACTTTACGTACTGCAGATACTTGACAAGATGATGGAGTCCGATAATCTTAAGGCTGAAAGCCTGCTTCGTTATTACAGCGAGGTGGTTGATTTCCTCAAGATATTTGCGGACAAATGCCATCACGGCAAAGAGGAGAATTACCTGTTTAAAGAACTGGTTGACAAAGGGATACCGAACGAGGGCGGCCCCGTGGGCGTGATGCTGCAGGAACACGCTCTGGGCAGGGAGTATATTGCGCAAATGAGCCGAAGCCTTGGCGAAAAGAACATCGATGGTTTTAACAGCGCCACCGCCAAATACCGCGACCTGCTGCGCAGTCATATCGACAAGGAAAACAACGTGCTTTTCGTGATGGCGGATAGCGTTTTAGATGAACAGGCGCAAAGCATTATGTTTGAAAAGTTCGAGCAGCATGAAGAGAATGTAGTCGGGCATGGCGTACATGAAAAGCTGCATGCGATGATAGACGCGTGGGCAGCCGGCTTCGGCGTGGAATAAAATGTTTTTAATAAAGTAAAAGCTGTACTCCTTTGGTTGAACGCAAAATAAGGAATATAAGTTATATGGATGAGATCAAAGCTATTTTGGATAAAGTAACAGCTGAGTTATCGACAGTAAAAGGCGTTTGCTCGATTGTGCTTGGCGGCTCGCGAGCCAGAGGCACGCATACTCCTTCTTCGGATATTGACATCGGCATATATTACGATGGTTCGGCGCTCGACCTGGACGCACTTAACAAAGCGGCTCAGGCGGTTGACGACGAACACCGCCAGAATCTTATTGCGCCGCCCGGAGGGTGGGGCAAATGGGTCAACGGCGGTGGCTGGCTTATCATTGACGGCTGTCACGTAGATTTTATACTGCGCGATATCGAAAGGGTTAAGAAGGCTATCGAAGAAGGACGGAACGGGGTTGTAACCGCACATTACCAGACCGGGCATCCGCATGCTTATATCAACGTCATGTATATGGGCGAATTAGCCGTCAGCAAAGTGCTGTGGGAAAAGGGCGGCAGTATATCTGCGATGAAGCGAATAGCCGAACAATATCCGGCAGCGCTGCAAAAAGAGCTGATTCACTTATTTTCGTTTGAGGCGGAGTTTTCGCTTTGGCTTGCAGAAAACTATATTGATAAAGGCGATATTTATTATTTAACCGCTCATGTCGTCCGGTCGGTATCGGCTCTGAATCAGGTGCTGTTTGCATTGAATAACGAATATTGCCTGAACGAAAAGAAAGCGGTTAAAATGATTGAGCAGTTCAAAATTCATCCCGCAGCATACAAAAGCAGGATAGACGATATATTTGCAGCGGTCGGAACCGACAGTAAGAACGCCTGCACACAGCTCAGGCATTTGGTAAACGAGGTAAAAGAACTCCTGACAAAGGAACAGACAGAGCACATAACAGCAACTCTTGATAGTCTGTCAAACAGAAAAAACAGCTAATACTCAATCTGCCTGGACGGATGAATGTTTCCGAGTAATAAAACCAAAGGCGCACTGCGTGTGATTTCGCAGGAGCGCCTTTATCCTTTTAATTTTCATTTCTTCATTAAATCTACATAAGAGTCAGCTATATTTGAACGCAGCAAAACGTTTGAACTTTTTTAATAAGGAAGATACGGATATATGAACTGCTGTGGCAATAGTAAGAATAGCAAAACAGGCGAACCAAAAAGACCAATGTCGTATTGGCTCCAAATTATCTTGTGCTGCGGCATACCCGTAGCACTTTTGCTTTTATTGCCGTACATAAGCAGGCTACCATTTCGGCGTAGCTCTTAACAGCGGCAAATTTGAATGGGCGAAGGATTATACAAAAAACGATAAGGATATAGTGTTTGTGATTTACGCCAAACCTTTGGCAGAGCTCGGCGTTGACGTAAAGAATATTGAAGGCTGGGCATTTCTCACGATGAAGGACGCCGGAAACGACGTGGATCTGCTTGTTAAGCCGTACGATATTATATAACGCCGCAATCGACTAAAGGGCGACAGCAGGTTATACTGTAATAAGATAAAACCGGAGTGCGTCGGGGAAAGCTTTGACTCGGCGCTTTCGGAATTACTTAAAGGAAGCTTTGGCTATGGCAAAGGGCAAAACGATACTCGTAGTAGACGATGAAATCAAAATAGCGAACGTTTTGGAATCATACCTTAAAAAAGCGGGTTATTCGGTGGTTTGCGCCTGCAGCGGCAGCGAAGCGCTTAAACTGTTTGAAAAGCATTCGCCCGCTCTCGTGCTGCTCGACCTTATGCTGCCCGATATAGCGGGAGAGGATGTTTGCCGGGCTATCAGGAAAAAATCGAGGGCGCCCATTATTATGCTGACGGCGAAGATTGAAGAGGAGAGCATATTGGAAGGCCTCGGGATAGGCGCGGACGATTATGTCACAAAGCCGTTCTCCCCGCGGCAGATCGTAGCGAGGGTTAACGCCGTGCTGCGAAGGGCCTCCGCGGAGGTTATACCCGTGGCGGACGAGCTGTCGTTCAATGACGGCGAGCTGGTGATAGACAACCTGCGCCGCGAAGTGAGAAGAAACGGGCAGAAAGTGCCGCTTACGCCCAACGAGTTAAAAATTTTGTTCACGCTTGCAAAATACCCGACCAAGGCGTTTACGCGGGACGAAATAATAACGATGTCTTTGGGCTACGGCTTTGAGGGGTACGACAGGGTAATAGATACTCATATAAAAAACATAAGGCAGAAGATAGAGAGATCCTAAAACGCCCGAATATATTCTGACTGTGCACGGCGTGGGGTATAAGTTTGGAGGTGCGGAGCATGAAAACGAGCCTTAGAGTAAAGCTTTGGACTGCGTTTATCGGTATAGCGCTTTTCCTGTATCTCACGATAAGCGTACTTGCCAACGTGGTTTTAGACAGGCAGTTTAAAGAATACACGATAAACAAGCTGGACCAAAAGATTAATGATACGGTGGCACTGATAAGCGAGAGATACGAAAGATCGGGAGGATGGAACGCGGCGGAGCTCGAAAACATAGGCGTCAACGCTTTGGAAGAAGGCTTGATGGTACGCGTAACCGACAACAACAGCGAGGTAATATGGGACGCCAGGAAACATAACAACGGCTTGTGCATTGCTATATTGAAGAACATGTCGGAAAACATGCAGTCGTATAATACCGGATTTCAGGGCGGCTATGAGGAAAGGGAATATGCCGTCGACGTCGGCGGCGTTACGGTCGGCAGGGTAGCTGTCGGGTATTACGGCCCGTATTTTTACAGCGACCTCGATATTCAGTATCTGGGGGCGCTTAACAGCCTGCTGCTTTGGGCTGCGCTGGGCTCGCTCGCAGTATGCCTTGTGTTTGGCGCGTACATGGCGAAGCGGCTTACCAGCCCGATAGCGAGGGTAGTAAAAGCCACCGGCGGGATAGCAAAGGGCGATTTTAACGACCGGATTGACGAGAAATCAACCACGAAGGAGATAATAGAGCTTACCGATTCCGTAAACACTCTGGCGCAGACTCTGGGCAAACAGGAGGCATTGAGAAAAAGGCTGACTGCCGACGTCGCCCACGAGCTCAGAACCCCGCTCGCTACGCTGCAAAGCCATGTGGAAGCGTTTATAGACGGCGTTTGGGAGCCCGATGAAGCGCGGCTAAAGAGCTTCCACGAAGAAATACTGAGATTATCGAAGCTGGTGGGCGAACTGGAGACGCTCTCGCGCTATGAAGGAGATAACCTCGTTCTTAATGCGGAGACGTTCGACCTGGCAGCGCTTGTCCGCGGAATCGCCGATAATTTTGCAGGCGAGTTCAGCAAAAAAGGGATAGAAGTAATACTCGACGCCGAAGAGCAATATATCGAAGCCGACAGGGATAAAATAAGCCAGGTGTTTATCAATCTGCTTTCCAACGCGCTGAAATACACAGGAAGTAGCGGAAGGGTGGAAATAAAGGTAAGCGGAACGCACGATGCCGCAAAAGTACAAATACGCGACACGGGAGCCGGAATATCCCCCGAAGACCTGCCGCATATATTCGAGCGCTTTTACAGGACCGACAAATCAAGAAACAGGGATACTGGCGGAGCCGGCATAGGGCTTACCATAGCAAAGTCCATCGTTGAGGCACATAAAGGCAGTATTGCAGTGGAAAGCGAACCGGGCAAGGGCAGCGCATTCTTCGTGACTTTGCCAAAAACAAACATAAGTTAATTAATCATCTTCATAATATCTTCATCAGCGAGTGATAGCATAAAAAAAACAAATAGTGAAGGGGATAGTATGAAAGCGTAAAACAATAAATCAAAGTCGAAAAAGTCTAAAGCGGGCGTTATCGCCGTTGCGTGTCTGGCGGCAGCGGCATTGATATCGGGAATTATACTCTTAAGCACTGCCGGCGCTAACCCTGAAAAACAGGCGGTCAAAGATACGGCAGCCTCAGCGAGCGCAACGGAGCCGTAGTATTGGTACGGGATCGTTATTGACAAGAGCAAAATAACGGAACAAGCGGAGTTCTATACCTATAAGGCAGGCGATATCGAAAATGGAGGTGCTTGCCGTAAAAGCTCCGGACGGAACCATACGCACAGCGATGAATACCTGCAAGATTTGCTACGACTCGGGCGCGGGGTACTACGTGCAGGAAGGCGATGAACTCGTCTGTCAAAACTGCGGCAACAGGTTCGAGATAAGCAAGATAGAGAAGCAGAAGAACGGGTGCAACCCGGTGCCGATAACCGGCGACTATAAAACCGAAGACGATAGTACAATCAAGATGTCGGGAGAGCTTTTGGACGCAAACAAGGAGCTGTTTGCAAATTGGAAAAGATAATGTATTGCGGCGCTGATGACGGCGCTGCCAACGCCAATGTGATTGTCTGTTATGGTGGCTGATTCTAATGAGGAAAATTTAGAAGTATATTGACAACGTTGATAATGTATGATATATCAAAACTATGGTTTAGCACTCAACCGTATCGAGTGCTAATAACGACAAATAAATAGTATGTGTTAATGTGCAGCGCTATATCTATACAGGAAGAGCGAGGAATAGAAAGCCTTGGCATTTTCGGGCGGTATATGTATTTGCAAAGCCTTTATCACATCTGTTAAGCTAAATCGATATTTTAACAAGCTATAAATATTTCTGCTTTTGGCGCTGTATATTAATATATGGCGTTTTTTTGACGCTTTAATCATTCGGTTTTATAATGCTACACATTTTACTCTGAAATTAGAAATTAAAAATAATTTTTAAGAACGGGGTGAAAATATGCAAGCATTAATCTTAGCGGCGGGAATGGGAAAAAGACTGAAAGAGTTGACTAAAGATTCAGCCAAATGCATGGTTAAAGTAAACGGCAGAACTTTAATTGAAAGGATGCTTTCTCAACTTGACAGACTGAAACTGACGAGAATCATAATTGTCACAGGATACAAATCAAAGGAACTTATTTCGTATATAGGCGCTCTTAATATAAAAACGCCGATAACTTTTGTAAATAATAAGATTTATTCTAAAACGAACAACATATATTCATTGTACATGGCGCGGGATTATCTGGTAAAGGACGACACGCTGCTGCTGGAGTCGGATCTGATACTTGAAGACGGCGTTATAGTAAAGCTCGTCAACAATACCTATCCGAATATTGCACTGGTAGCCAAGTATGAGAATTGGATGGATGGTACAGTTGTCACTATAGACGGCCAAAACAATATAACGAATTTTGTCGAAAAGAAGGAGTTTGACTACGGCAGTATCGGGCAATACTATAAAACCGTAAATATATATAAATTCAGCAAACAGTTTTCACAACTGTATTACGTTCCTTTCTTAAAAGCGTATATCGATTCGCAGGGCAGCAATGAATATTACGAGCAGGTGCTCAAAGTGTTGGGGGTAATCAAAAAGGCCCCGATAAAGGCCGAGGTGCTTGAAGATGAAGCGTGGTATGAAATTGACGACGCGCAGGATTTGGATATAGCGGAGTCAATTTTTTCCGAAGAAAGGTTTGCCAGAATACAGAAAAGATACGGCGGGTACTGGAGATATCCAAAGCTTATTGATTTCTGCTATCTGGTCAATCCCTTTTATCCTCCAAGGAAAATGATTGACGAAATTAAAACCAGCATCGGACGGCTGATTTGCAGCTATCCGTCCGGGATAGAAGTAAACAGCCTCGTGGCGGCAAAAAACTTCGGCATTAAAAAAGAACACATTTGTCCGGGCAACGGCGCGGCAGAACTCATCAATTCGCTGATGAAGACAATAAACGGCGACGTCGGTATAGTTTTCCCGACTTTTGAGGAATATCCTAATCGCCTCAACAAAAACTCCATCGTGCCGTATTACCCCAAGGACAGGAACTTTTCATACAATAGCGCGGAACTGATGGATTATTACGGCAGATTTAATATTAAAGCCCTTATACTTGTCAACCCAGACAACCCTTCGGGAAACTTCATTGAAAGGGACGAAGTGCTGCGGCTGGCGGCGTGGGCGGAACAAAAAGGCGTCAGAATGATAGTGGATGAGTCGTTCGTGGATTTCGCTGACGCGCCGGAGCCTCAAACGCTTCTTTCCGAAACGATACTGCAGAAATATAAGCGCCTTGTCGTTGTTAAAAGCATCTCAAAATCGTTTGGGGTGCCCGGGCTGCGCCTCGGAGTTGTCGGGAGCGCCGATGAGGAATTGATAAGCTTTATCAAAAAAGACATATCGATTTGGAATATAAACTCGATAGCTGAATTCTACCTGCAGATATATGAAAAATACAGCAAAGAGTACAGTTCGGCTATTGAGCAGTTTAAGCTCTTAAGAGAAGAATTCGTGGCGATGTTAAAAAACATACCAAACTTAAGGGTTATCCCTACACAGGCCAACTTTGTAATGTGCGAAGTATTGGGCGGCTATTCGGCGAAAAACCTGTCTGAAACGCTGCTTTGCGAACACAATATACTTATAAAAGATTTGTCGGGTAAGAAAGGAATAACCGGCCAATATATACGGGTTGCAGTAAAAACAAGCGAGGAAAACAGCCTGCTGCTTAATGCGCTTCATAATGCGCTCAGGGCAAACAGAGCAAAAACGCTTTATCTGAAGTTTAGAGAGCAGGGGGATTTTATATATGAGCAGAAGAGAAATTAATAATAGCTCAGAATATACAATGCTCTGTTTTCTTAAAGACCCGTCAAATATCTGCTCTTTAGCGGGCCTTTTAAGCTCCTTTACCGGCATATACTTCTCTGTCACAGGAAAACACCTTTATGCACTGATCGGGGTTCTCTGGTCAGTGCTGTTTGACTGGGCAGACGGGATAATAGCCCGCAAACTAAAAAACCGTACCGATTATCATAAGGCTGTCGGCGCGCAGCTTGACTCGCTTATAGATATCGTAAGCTTCAGCGTTTTTCCGGCAATCTTTTTGTTAAGCTACGGAAAGTTCAGCCCGGTTTTTCTGCCGGGCGCGTTTCTTATTGTGGGCGGGGGCGCTTTAAGGCTTAGTTATTTCAACGTCTTTGGAATGATAGACAATGACACGTACAAAGGCTTGGCTCTTGACAACAACATAATAATACTGTCCTTTCTGTTCATATTTGAAAGATACTTTCCGCATCAGGTGTTTTCCATCATTATTTACGCCGTCATGGTGATGCTGCTTATCTTTAATCTGGCGCCCATTCGCACGCGTAAATTCGGCACTAAATGGTTTTACATACTTGTTGCATATACCGTAATTATGTCGGTTTATTTTGCTTGCCTACAATCCGCATCCCAAAAAGCCTAGCAGCTTGCCGAGGATTCCGTATAAAACATAACTGTGCGGCGGGCGCGCAGTTATGACTTTCCAAAGCCTTAATTTTAATTGAGGGGTAATTTAAAATTACTTCACTTTTATGATAATAATTTTTTCAGTAGGCAGGAATATTTTCATCGATGTCGAATATGCAATATTAAACAATAATTATTATTTCCCGTGGAATGAAAAAGTTTGGAAAACACAATGGAAAACGCGACGATAAGCGAGATAAACACGATAATACGGATAGCCAAAAAATACTATGAACTGGGCATGTCCCAGGAGCAGATAGCTGCGGATGAAGAGACGTCCATATCCACTGTATCGCGCATAATTAAAAAAGCCGAGACTCTCGGCTATGTCAAGCACGAAATAATATATCCGGTACGGTCCCTTAAATTGCAGGAAGAGCTATTAAAAAAGCACTTCGATATCGAACATGTGTTCGTAGCGCCTTGTTATGTCAATAACGCAAGCTTATGCATGACCGACACGTGCAGGATGCTGGCTGAGGATTTAAGCAGGATTGTATCCGACAACGATATAATAAGCGTTTCATGGGGCAGGACCATAGAACATCTTTCTTCGCTGCTGGTGCCGCCGGCAACGAAGAAAAAAGATATAAAGATAGTGCAGCTTAACGGCTCCATCGCCACCAGCGTGTTGTCTACAAAAACGGCAGGCCTGCTTGAGAAATTTACCCAAGCCTATTCGGGCGTGGGTTACATGATAGCCGCTCCGGCGTTTGTGGACGATGAAAGAATCGCGAAAGAAATAAAGAGGGATTCGCGAATAAGGCTGGTGCTTGAGCTGGCAAGAGAAGCTAACATAGCCGTTTTCAGCATAGGGCAGACGTCGGAGCATTCGGTGCTGGTCGAGCGCGCTACGCTTACGGTGGAAAACATAAAGGCGCTGCGCGACGCCGGGGCTGTCGGCGACATATGCACAAGGTTTTTCGACATAAGAGGCAACCTTGTGGACAACGGCTACAACGCGCGGACTATAGGCATAGAGCTTCACGAGCTCAAAAAAAAGAAGTACAGGTTAGGGATAGCAGTGGGGGCAGAGAAAGCGGACGCAATAATAGGGGCTTTAAGAGGCGGTTATCTGACGTCGCTGTACACCGACGAGATTACCGCGCAAAGCGTACTGAAACGGTGCGAAGAGTACAATCTGTAGGATATTACGGCCCTCCGGCAGGACGTGAGTCTTGTTGGGGTGTAAATCGGGGTCCCCAACAAGATGTAAAGCTTGTTGGGGAGATTATGAACGCTATTTGGAGGTAGATTCAATGGACATAAACGAACTGATCAAAAAAGTAACCGAAGAAGTCTGCGCACAGTTAAGCGGCAAGCCGCAGCCATCAGCCGATGCAGGCGAGTATACGCCCGCGGCGCTTGCAAAGTATATCGACCACACGCTATTAAAGCCAGAGGCGTCCGAGGAAGACGTGCGCAAGGTATGTGACGAGGCTAAAAAGTACAACTTCGCGAGCGTATGCGTAAACCCGAGCTACATAAAGTTCGTTGCCGAACAGCTTTCGGGGAGCGGAGTAGCGCCCTGCGTGGTAATAGGCTTCCCGCTCGGTGCCACCACGCCCGAAGTAAAGGCGGAAGAGACGCAGACGGTGCTGCTGCTGGGCGCTAAGGAAGTCGATATGGTTGTAAACATAGGCGCTATCAAATCGAACAACTGGCAGCTTGTAAGAAGGGACATAGAAGCGGTTGTTGAGGCGGCAAAGGGCAGAGCGCTCGTAAAGGTCATTATAGAAACATGCCTGCTTACCGACGAGGAGAAAGTAAAAGTATGTACGATAGCAAAGATGGCGGGCGCTGATTTTGTAAAGACGTCCACGGGCTTCTCAAAAGGCGGAGCGACAAAGGAAGACGTCGCGCTTATGCGCCAGACGGTGGGGCCGCATATGGGAGTTAAGGCTTCCGGCGGCATTCGCGATTATGAAACGGCGGTAGCGATGATAAAGGCCGGAGCGACGAGGCTGGGGACAAGCTCGGGCGTGGCCATAGTAACGGGCGGCGGCAAGGCATGCGTAAAATGCGGGCAGTGCGCTACCGGAAATTGCCCTGCCGGCAATGTAGCGGTCATAAAGGATACATATTGATTGTACGTAAATAAGGAGTTTTTAATATGAGCGGCATGATGAAAGCAGTAAGGATGTATGCGCCGAGGGACTTAAGGCTGGAGCAGGTTCCTATTCCCGAAATCAGGGAGAACGAGGTGCTTATAAAGGTGATGGCGGTAGGCGTATGCGGGTCGGATATACCGCGCATCAACCAGTACGGCGCGTATATAGCGCCGATAACGCCTGGCCACGAGTTTGCGGGGCAGATAGTAAAGACGGGCTCAGCCGTCAAAAACTACAAGGACGGCGACCGCGTAACAGTAGCGCCGCTTATGCCTTGTTTTAAGTGCGAGTACTGCAATCAGGGGAATTACTCGCTATGCGTTGATTATAACTATTTCGGCTCGCGCTGCGACGGAGCTTTCGCGCAGTATCTTGCCGTCCCCGAGATAAACCTTGTCCGCATAGCCGACAACGTCACGTATGAAGCGGCGGCTACCGCAGACCCTCTTGCGAACGCGCTGCACGCAATAAAGCGCGGCAGTTTCAAGGCCGGCGAAAAGGTATGCGTAGTGGGCACGGGGCCTATCGGGCTTTATGCGCTTCAGTACATGAAAGCTAAAGGCGCGTCAAAGGTGGTCGCGGTCGACGTTACGGAAGAAAAACGCAAGGTTGCTATTGACTGCGGCGCGGACGTGGCAATAGACGGAACTGCCGGCGACGTGGTCGAACAGATAATTAAAGCGACGGACGGCGGAGCGGAGCTTTGCATAGACGCTTCCGGATTTCCTCCGGCGCAGCACAACGCGATAATGGCTACCGGCAGGCACGGCAGGATGGTGTTTTTGGGCATATCGCACAAGCCGCTTGAATTGTCCGAGAAGTGCGTCGACCAGATAATGAGATATGAGAAGCAGATAATAGGATCGTGGAATTCGTTCTCCAAGCCGTTCCCGGGCTGGGAATGGACGCACGGAGCGGAAAGCCTTGCGGACGGAACGATAGACGCCGAGAAGATAATCACGCACAAGCTGCGCCTTGAAGACGTTCCGGGCATATTCGACAAGATACATAAGAAGGAGCTCTTTTTCAACAAGATATTGTTTCTGCCCTGGGCTGAATGAATAGGAGCAGGGGAGGAGATATGAAAGCTTTTGTATATCACGAGGAAAAGAAGTTCTCAATAGATGAAATAGAAAAGCCTGTTGCCAAAGCGGGAGAGGCCGTCGCGAAGGTGCTGTGCGCGTCTATATGCGGCACGGACCTGCGCACCTATAGATTCGGCAGCGCAAAGCTTAAACCGCCCGTAACCATAGGACATGAAGGGTGTTACGAGATAGTGGAAGCAGGCACAACGGGCCTGAAAGAAGGCGAGCGGTATACTATGGCGCCCGCTATCGGCTGCGGAGTGTGTAAAAACTGCAGAAGAGGGCGCACTAATATGTGCATCAGCCTTGAAACTATAGGGTACCAGTATCCGGGCACGTTCTCTGAATACATAAAGATACCAAGAAAGGCTATAGAGCGGGGGCACGTAATTAAGGTGCCGCAAGGGTTGCCGCCCGAGGCGGCCAGCGTCGCCGAACCGGTCGCCTGCGCAATAAACGCCCAAAGCTTCCTGAATATAGAGAAGGGAGAAAACGTATTAATATACGGCGCGGGGTATTTGGGATGCATTCACGCAGAACTTGCCTTGATGAAAGGCGCCGGAAAGGTTATAATAGGCGAGGTATCCGAAAAGCGGCGCGCCAACGCGCGCAAGCTGGTGCCTAACGTACACGTAATCGACACAAAAGACGCGGGTTATCCGGAACTCGTAAAGAACATTGCGGGCGCCGACGGAGTGGACGTAGTTATTACCGCATGCCCTGCGGGAATAACGCATAAGCAGGGAGCGGAGCTATTAAACAACAACGGGCGCATGAGCCTGTTCGGAGGGCTTCCGGGCGAGAACAACTATCATATCGACAGCAACCTGATTCACTATAAAGAGCTGGGCGTATTCGGGGCTCACGCATCAACGGTCAAGCAGAACATAGAAGCGCTCGAACTTATTGCAAGCGGCAGGCTTAATGTAGAAAAATACATCACAAAGTTTGCTTTCGACGACATAACAAAGGCGTTTGAAAGCCTTATAAGCGAGGACGCCGAAAAAGCGGTGCTTATTCCGTAATACGCGGCGTAAAAGATAAGTTCTCCAAAAGGACGATTTATTGGAGGACACTGACTGTTAAAACGAAATTTCAAAAGGAGAATTAAAATGGACAAACAGGCACTCGGAATGGTTGAAACAAAAGGTTTGGTAGGCGCTATTGAAGCCGCCGACGCTATGGTAAAAGCGGCAAACGTAACGCTGATAGGCAAAGAGCAGATAGGCTCGGGGCTAGTAACGGTAATGGTAAGAGGCGACGTCGGAGCGGTAAAGGCGGCTGTCGACGCAGGCGCTGCCGCGGCGAAGCGCGTGGGCGAGCTTGTTTCAGTACACGTTATTCCGCGCCCGCATCAGGACGTTGAAGGCATACTGCCGAGATAACTTAAAACGGAGAAAAGACGTTGGACGAGCAAACGCTTAAACGTATAATCACATTAGCGGCTATAAAGCAGCTGGCGCTTGCGGGAGAACGCTATATACCCGCGGCGGTATCGGCTCGCCATGTGCATCTTTGCGCGGCCGACATAGAGGCGCTTTTCGGCAAAGGGCATTCGCTTGTAAAAATGCGCGACCTTATGCAGCCCGGCCAGTACGCGTGCGAAGAGCAGGTTACGCTGGTCGGCAAAAAGGGGCGTATAGAGAAGATACGCGTTCTCGGGCCTGCAAGGCGGGAGACGCAAATAGAGATTCCCGTGACGGATTGCTATAAAGCGGGCTTTGAGCCAGTGGTGCGCATGTCGGGGGATCTTGACAACACGCCCGGAGGAACGCTTATAGGCCCTGCGGGCGAGGTTACGCTGTCAAAGGGCGTGATAGTGGCGGCAAGGCATCTTCATGCAACAGTTGAGCAGGCAGGATGGTACGGGCTGAAGAACGGTGATATTGTGAGCGTGAAAAAACAAGGCGTGCGCGAAACGGTATTCGGCAACATCGTTGTGCGCACCGGGCCGGATCACGATCTTGAACTGCACCTCGACCCCGACGAAGCAAACGCGGCGGGAATAAAATCGAGCGATATGCTCGAACTGGTGAAAGGCGGATAATGAGCTACAGCGCGCAGGACATACAGAAAATAATACGGCGGGTCACCGAAGAGGTATTGAGCGGGTTGGCTCGCACGCAAACCAAATTGGCGGTGTTTTGCGGCAATGTTTTTGACCCGCAGGGCGTTAGGAAGTTCTTCGCGGGCAAAGACGTTGTATGCGCATTGCCCGACGATATGCCGCCTCTTTTGGAGGGCTGCAAGTCGTTAAAGCTCGAGGCGGACAAACGCGCGATACTCGAAGAGCTTGACGGCTTTGAAGAGATATTTCTCATAACGCCGCCGCTTTCGCTGCTGGGCGCAATCGCGGCAGCCGACGATACTTCTTTTATCGCGTCGCTTATAATACGGCCGCTGCTATGGGGCAGGAAGGTAACAGTGCTTCTCGACTTCGAGTCGCCCAAATACCTGCGCGGCACGGCGCTCGGCGTTATTGCGGACAATATAGACGCGCTTGAAAAGATGGGGATTAATATAGCGACATTGAAGCGCAAAACCCCTGAAAAGCAGGGCAAAGAGCTCGTTACCGAACAGGACGTAAAGGACGCGATACGGAACGGCAGCCTGAAGGTGAAGGCGGCGCCTGGAGCGATAGTAACGCAGCTCGCGCAGGACACCGCAAAAGAATGCGGCGTGAGCATCGAATATTAGGAGATATGATATGCAGATAGCAAGAGTAAAGGGAAGCGTTGTCAGTACCAACAAAACAGAAAAGCTGCATGGTTTGAAGCTGCTTATTGTAGTGCCCATCGATCTCGCTACATTTGAAGAAAAGGGCTCGCCGATAGTCGCTATTGACACCGTAGGCGCGGGAGCGGGAGAGGTTGTAATGCTGTGCGGCGGAAGTTCGTCGCGGCAGACGGCATTGACTGAGAATAAACCGTCGGATATGGCTATAGTCGCCATAATCGACTCTATTGAGATAGAAGGAAAAATAATATTCCGCAAGTTTGAAGAAGGTGGGGGTGAGGCCAAATGAGTTTAACGGAGCAGCAGATTCGCCAGATAGTCGAAGAAACCGTAAGGAGCTTAACAGGCGCCCGGGCGGCCGCGTCATCAAGCGGAAACTGGCTCTGCGATACCATGGAAGAAGCGATAGCTTCCGCCAAATCCGCCCAGCAGCAGCTGATGGCGATGTCGCTCGATAAGCGCGGCAGGCTGATAGACGCTATGCGCAGGGCGGCGATGGACAACGTGCAGTACCTTTCAGAGCTTGCGCGCAACGAGACGGGCTATGGCAAAGTAGAGCACAAGGTTTTAAAGAATAAGCTCGCGATAGAAAAGACTCCGGGCATAGAAGACCTCACCGCGGACGCAATGACGGGAGACTACGGACTTACGCTTGTTGAGCGCGCGCCTTTCGGAGTAATAGGCGCGATAACGCCGTCTACCAACCCGACGTCTACGGTAATCAACAATTCTATAAGCATGATAGCGGCGGGCAACGCCGTAGTGTTTAACCCGCATCCGTCGGCAAAGAAGAGCTCCACCGAGGCGATGCGCATACTCAACGAAGCTATAGTTGCGGCTGGCGGGCCTTCTTCGCTTATATGCACGGTAAAGCAGCCTACACTGGAAACCGGCAAAGCGCTGATGGAGCACAAAGACATACCGCTGCTCGCTATAACCGGAGGCGAAGCGGTAGTGCATGTTGCTATGCACACCGGCAAAAAGGTAATAGCGGCTGGCCCGGGAAATCCGCCTGTCATAGTGGACGACACGGCGATAATAAAGCAGGCTGCTAAGGACATAGTTGACGGGGCGAGCTTTGACAACAACGTACTCTGCATAGCCGAAAAAGAGGTGTTCGTATACGGAAGCGTGGCCGACATGCTTATGAACGAGATGCAAAAGCACGGCGCTTACAGGGTGTCGGGCGCGGACATAGACAGGATAGTAAAAACCGTGCTGGTGCAAAAGGACGGCAAATATGTAGTCAACAGGAGCTATGTCGGTAAAGACGCTACGAAGATACTTTCGGACAGCGGCGTTTCATATGCCGGCAACCCGCGGCTTGTAATTGCGGAGGTAAGCGAAAACCACCCGTTTGTAACGGTGGAGATGCTGATGCCTGTGCTCGGCATCGTGCGCGTACAGAACGACGAGATAGGCACGGCCATCAATATGGCCATAAAAGCCGAAAACGGCTGCATGCACACCGCCATGATGCATTCCCAGAACGTAAGCCATCTGTCCATGGCGGCTAAAGCGCTTAACACCACCATATTCGTCAAAAACGCTCCCTCCTACGCGGGGCTCGGTTTCGGCGGGGAAGGATTCACTACGCTCACTATAGCCACTCCCACGGGCGAGGGAATAACGAGCGCCAGAACGTTTACGCGGCTTCGCAGGTGCGTACTGTACGGAAACTTCAGGATTGTGTAAATGGAAAAGCAGCAGATACTTGATAAAATACGGGAAGCGGGAGTAGTCGGCGCGGGCGGCGCGGGCTTTCCTGCGCATATCAAACTGTCATGCAGCGCCGATGTCGTGATAGCAAACGGCGCGGAGTGCGAGCCGCTGCTGCGAACCGACAGGCTGCTGATGGAGACGTACCCGAAAAAGATAATGCTCGGCCTCAAAGCCGCGATGTATGTTACCGGCGCTAAGAGAGGCGTCATTGCGCTCAAAAAGAAATATGTTAAAGCGGTGGAAGCGATGGTCGGCGCGCTGGATTCCAGCACTGAGCTGCATCTTATGGACAGCTTCTATCCGGCGGGAGACGAGCAGCAGATAGTATACGAGGTGACCGGCAAGGTAGTGCCTACGGGCGGGCTGCCTATAGATGTGGGAGCCGTAGTGCAGAACGTTTCGACGTTGACCGATATAGCGAACGCGCTACAGGAAACGCCTGTTATAAAAAAGTATGTTACCGTCACGGGGGAGGTTGCGGAGCCGGCGGTATATAAAGCGCCGATTGGCATACCGCTTTTAAGGCTGATCGAGGCTGCTTCAGGCCCGAAAGACCTGTCGGATTACAGCGTTATAATAGGCGGGCCAATGATGGGGCGAGTATCTGAGAATATAGAATCGGAAGTGGTCGAAAAGACCACCGGAGGCGTTATCGTAATCCCCAAAGACCATAAGCTCGTTGCAAGAAAGACGGGCAATCTCGAAAGCGACATACGGCTTGCCAAATCGGTGTGCTGCCAGTGCAACTACTGCACGCAGCTTTGCCCGCGCAACACACTGGGGCTTAAGGTTGAGCCGCATAAAATTATGCGGGCGCTTGCGCTGAATGCCGACAACTTCGGATATGTGAACGGAATATTCTCCTGCTGCGACTGCGGGGTATGCACGCAGTACGCGTGCAACTTCCAGCTTGCGCCCTCAAGGCTTATGACGCGGGTAAAGCAGGAGCTGGCAAAAGCGGGAGTAAAGCCGGAGAAAAAAGTGGCGTTTGCCCCGGCGGACAACATTGAATGCACAAAGGTTCCGGTATCGAGGCTTATGATACGGCTCGGAATAGAAGGATACGACAAGGACCTTACTTTAAAGGACGAGGAACTGTATGCGGATTACGTACGGCTGCCATTGAAGATGCATATAGGAGCGCCCGCCGTGCCGGCGGTAAATACGGGGGACAGCGTAACCGAGGGGCAGTTAATTGCGTCGGTCGACAAGGGCGTGGGAGCAAACCTGCACGCAAGCATATCGGGCGTAGCCGCTGTGGCGGACAAATATATTGAAATAAGGAAGCAGTAATATGACAAACGCACTCGGAATGGTGGAAACGAACTGCATAGCAAAAGGCATTGAGGCGGCTGACGCGATGCTGAAGGCGGCGGAAGTAAACCTATTGACTGCGCAGACGGCATGCGCTGGAAAATACGTGGTGCTGGTATCGGGCGACGTGGCAGCGGTAAAGGCCTCGGTGGCTGCGGGAGCGGCCGGGGCGGAGGAAACGCTCGTGGACAGCATGGTGATACCCAACATAGACGAGCAGGTGCTCAAAGCCGTTTCGGCGTGCGGCGAGCCCAAAAGCTTTGAAGCGCTGGGCATAGTCGAAACATTCTCACTGGTGTCGGCGCTGCTTTGCGCGGACGCAGCTGTTAAGGCGGCGGACGTAGAGCTCATTGAGGTAAGGCTCGGCAGGGGCCTTGGGGGCAAGTCGTTCCTTACGCTGACGGGAGACGTGGCGGCAGTGCGCCATGCGGTGGAGGCGGCAAAGTCGGACGAAGGGGTAAAGGGCATGATAACGCGCACCGTCGTAATACCCTCGCCGCATCCGGACTTAAAGAGGTCAGTATATTAAGCGTGAAAAGACGCAGGTCTTTCTATAAACCACAGAAAATATAAAAAGTTTTTATATGAAAAAAGGAGCAAATCGATGGAAAAACAGGCACTCGGAATGGTGGAAACAAAAGGGCTGGTAGGCGCGATAGAAGCGGCCGACGCGATGGTAAAAGCCGCTAACGTTACGCTGATAGGCAAGGAGAAGATAGGCAGCGGGCTTGTCACCGTAATGGTTCGCGGAGACGTAGGCGCCGTCAAGGCGTCGGTGGACGCGGGCGCCGCGGCTGCAAAGCGCGTGGGCGAGCTTGTGTCGGTGCACGTAATACCGCGCCCGCACGATGATGTGGAAGCGATACTGCCTTCCGAAAAACCCGCAAAAGCCGCTGCGAAGAAGGAGTAACATGTATACCGGGAAGGTAATAGGCTCGGTCGTAAGCACGGTTAAGGACCCGAATCTAAAAGGCGTAAAGCTGCTCGTCGTGCAGAAGTACGAAAACGGTAAACCTGCGGATATAATAGTTTCGGCGGACGGCACGCGACAGGCGGGGCCGGGGGATTTCGTGTACCTGATTGGCAGCAAGGAAGCATGCCTGCCGTTTCCCGAATGCAGGCTGATACCGGTGGACTCTTCGATAATCGGGTTTATTGACCGTATCAACGAATAATCAAAAGGGGGATATGTAAAATGGAAAAACTGGCGCTCGGAATGGTGGAAACAAAAGGGCTGGTTGGCGCTATCGAAGCGGCTGACGCGATGGTAAAAGCCGCTAACGTCACATTGATAGGCAAGGAGAAGATAGGCAGCGGGCTTGTCACCGTTATGGTTCGCGGAGACGTAGGCGCCGTCAAGGCGTCGGTGGACGCAGGCGCCGCGGCTGCAAAACGCGTGGGCGAGCTTGTGTCGGCGCACGTAATACCGCGCCCGCACGACGACGTGGAAGCGATACTGCCGGGGAAGTAATATGCTGCTTGCAAAGGTAGTCGGCAACGTGGTGTCGACAATAAAGCCCGAGTCGCATCACGGGCGCAAGCTTATGATGGTAGAGCTTATAGGGCTTGACAACAAACCGTACGGCGCGCGGCAGATAGTAATAGACGCCGCAGACGCCGGGGTTGGCGATACCGTGCTCGTAAACGTGGACGGCGGGGCGTCGATGATGATACTTGACGACAAGAAAGCTATCGTTGATATGACGATATGCGGTGTTGTCGACCATTTTGACGTGGAATGAAAGGCGGGTGGCCGCGGTGGATATACAGGACATAGTGGCAAGAGTAACGAAAGAAGTTTTGGCGCGTATCGGTGAAAGCGAAATCAAGAAAGAAGCGGGTGCGGACGTCGCGCACACTATAGAACACAGCCTGCTGAACCCTGATATTACTAAGGATAAGATAATAAAGGGATGCAAAGACGCAAAGGCATACCGTATGGCCAACGTATGCGTCTCGCCTTATTATGTATCGCTTGCGGCGGAGTATTTAAGAGGAAGCGGCGTCAAGGTGTGCGCTCCTATTGCGTTCCCGCACGGCGCGGCTTCTACTGCCGCAAAGATAGTCGAGGCAAGGGAAGCGATTAAAAACGGCGCGGAAGAGCTGGACGTTTCCATGAACATACTCGCTATCAAGAACGGAGAAATTGACGAAGCGCTCCGCGACCTCAGCGAGATAGTGAACGTTGCAAAGGGCAAGGCCCTTGTTAAAGCGATATACGAGCAGGGGCTTTACAGCGACGAAGAAAAAGTAACCGCTCTTAACATAGCGGTGCGGTCGGGCGCTGATTTTATCAAAATATCGAACGCTCTTACGGGCAAGAAAGCGATGGCTGAAGACGTGCGCTTTGTGCGCGGCATAGTGGGAAACAACATAGGCATAAAGATAGACGGCGGCATATCTACCGCGGAGAAGGTGCGCGAACTTTTAGCCGCGGGAGCCCAAAGATTCGGCTGCAGCAAGTCGGTAGAGATAGTTAAGGGGCAGTAATAAAAAAGTGTCTTTTTTACGATAACAAGGGCAGCGCCTGCGCGAAAAAAAGCGCGGCGCATGTCTTTATTTTTTTGTCCGGCAAAGCGGCAATAAAAAATGGCTGTTATAATATCCGTTATTGATTGTATAATAAATATGCTTTTGCCGGCAAGTCGGTACAGGCAGTAATGAATCAGCAATATAAGAATCTTAAGAGGAATATGTTATGAAAATATCAAAGAAAGACGCGCTTTTGTGGTTCGAATTCTTCTCGATGTTGCCCGAGGATGAAGAGATAAGCGCAAAGCAGCAGGAGATAATATACTCAACATTTGCACAGATAGAGGCGGCGGTAGACTCAAACAACGAAAAGCTGATGGCTCAGATAAGCGGCCTAAAATCGCTGGAGGGAAGGACGTATTACGTAGGCGACGAAAGCAAATTCCCCAAAGGATGCCGCTCCTGCCTTTTAGGCACCGGCTTGAGCGCGGTAAGGAAGACAAACAGATGCAACCTCGAGTGCAAGTTCTGCTATGATTACGGCAAAATGGACGACATTGAACCCGTAGGCGAAGGCATGTGGGAAATAGGGGGCACGAAATTTTACGAGAAGGACATCGATTTGCTGCTGTCCATTCATAACAAGCCCACCGGCATTGCCTACGTTTACTTGGAGCCGTTCATCGAAATAGAAAAATACTATCCGGTGATAAAGAAGTTCAGCGACGTCGGCATTTACCAGCACCTATACACAAACGGCGTTCTGGCCACGGAAGAAACTTTGAGAGCCTTGGGGGATGCCGGGCTTGACGAGATACGCTTCAACTTAGGCGCTTCCAATTGCTCGGATAAAGTTATTGAAAACATAGGAACCGCTAAAAAATACATACGATACGTCGGCATAGAAACACCCATGACTCCCCGGTTTTTCGAAGATTTTTTCAGGAAAAAGCAAGCGGTTCTTGACGCAAAGCCCGACTTTATTAACTGCGCGGAGTTGCATTTGAATCCGAACAACATAGGCAATTACTACGGGGAAAACATGTATATTTGCCGGCACGGTTATATATCTCCTGTTTGGAGCAGGGAACTGACGCTTAAGTTAATGAAAATCGCGGACGACGAAAAGTGGGAACTGGCGGTGCATGACTGCTCCAACTATACGAAGTTCGCAAGGGGTTTGAATTTGAACAGCAAAGCCGGGCTGTGGTTCGGGTCGAGCAGTTACGCCTGCGAGTTTACAAGGATTCCATACGAAGTGTTTCTGCCTATACTGCGCGACGACGGTTTTCAATTTCTATCCGAGGAAGAACTGCCTGACGAATATAAACCATTAAGACTGAAGTAATAAGTTCTCCTTTATCAGTATAAAAAAGTCGATGCATCGCTATGTCTATGCAAGAAAAACGTAATATAACATAAGAGGGCGTGCGCCGCCCTTTTATGCTATCCGGGCACAAAAGTCTTATTAGATACAGTCTTACAAAACTTCTTCTCTTTAAGACAACTTCATAAAGCATTTAGCAACGGGCTCATACGCGCAAGTCCGGCGGCTGCCGCGCCCTTATCCTGCACTATCTTTTTTCGGCTGAATAATATGGTATGAACGAGAAAATTGTATAAAGGAGGATTTCATTGATGGTAAAAAGACTGGCATTAGCGGCACTATGCCTGCTATGCGTTTTTACGCTGCTGAGCTGCCAAAACGAAGCGCCCGAAAAAATAGTGCTCAACGAAGTGACGCATTCGGTATTCTATGCTCCGCTGTATGCGGCGATGTCGCTGGGGTATTTCGAGGAGGAAGGCCTGGAAATAGAGCTGGTGAACGGAGGCGGAGCGGATAAGTCTATGACGGCGCTTTTATCCGGGCAGGCGGATATAGGCCTTATGGGCCCTGAAGCCGCAATATACGTATACAACGAAGGCAAGGAAGACAGCGCCGTTGTTTTCGGACAGCTTACAAAACGCGACGGCTCTTTCCTCGTCGGCAGGGCGCCGAATGAAAACTTCAAGTGGAGCGATCTTAAAGGCGCGACGATTATCGGCGGCAGGGAAGGCGGAGTACCGGAGATGACGCTCGAATACGTGCTGCGCAAAAACGGCCTTGAGCCGGGCGTGGACGTCGACGTGATCACAAACATACAGTTCAACCTGATGGGCGGCGCATTTGAGGGCGGCACCGGCGATTACGTTACATTGTTCGAACCTACCGCTTCGATGTTCGAGCAGGAGGGCAAAGGCTATATAATGGGCGCAGTAGGCGCGGAAAGCGGCGAGGTTCCCTATACGGCCTTTATGGCGAAGAAAAGCTATATCAAAAACAACCCCGATATAATAAAGCGTTTCTTAAAGGCGATATACAAAGCGCAGCAATGGGTGCAAAACGCCTCCGAACGCGAGATAGCCGAAGCTATAGTGGATTATTTCCCCGATACTACGGTCGAATCGCTTGTATTGGTCGCACGCTCCTACAAGGAGATAGACGCCTGGATGGACACGCCGGTTATGAAGGAAGAGGCTTTCAACCGCCTGCAGGAGATAATACAGCAAGCGGGCATACTTGACGAAGCCGTCGATTTTGAAGGCGTCGTGGATACATCCTACGCCCTCGAGATAGTAAACAAAAAATAATAAACATAGCGTAATTAGCTCCGAGCATCTCCGGGTTCGGGGCTTTATTCTTTATGGCTGACGGGGGAACAGAACTAAAGAGCGCCGTCTCTAATATATTGAATTATATGAAGGTAAGGCTATACCCCGGTAAGCCTTAAATTTAGCTGGAACCAAGGGTAATCCATATATCATTTTTGTAAAGGGGAGAAAAGGGTTTTGGAGGAACTGGTCAAGATACAGAACATAACTAAAAACTATCATTCCGCAGAGAGCGAGATCAACGTTATAAAGGATTTAAGCTTTTCCGTATATGAAGGTGAATTTCTCGCGATAGTGGGGCCGAGCGGCTGCGGAAAGACAACCGTATTATCGCTTATAGCCGGTATGATAAAGCCCACCAGCGGGGAGATAAAGATAAAGGATAAGGAAGTATGCGGCTATAATGAATCGGTCGCATATATGCTGCAAAGGGATCACCTCTTTGAATGGCGGACGATTGAAGAAAACATAATGCTGGGCTTGCAGGTGCAGAAAAAATGCACTAAGGAAGCAAGAAAAAAGGCTCTTGATCTCCTGAAAAAATACGGGCTGGGCGATTTTGCGCGTTACCATCCTCATCAGCTTTCGGGCGGCATGAGGCAAAAGGTGGCGCTGATAAGGACGCTTGCTGTCGATCCGGAAATACTTTTGCTGGATGAGCCGTTTTCCTCGCTCGACTACCAGACAAGGCTTGCATTGTCCGACGAGATAGCGGGCATAATCCGTTCGGAGAAAAAAACGGCCGTGCTGGTGACGCACGACATAGCCGAGGCCATTTCCATGGCGGACAGGATAATCATACTTTCCCAAAGGCCGGCGACGGTAAAGGCTTGCGTGGATATACACTTCAATATCGAAAGCACTTCGCCGATAGAGAAAAGAAAAGCCCAAGGTTTCAGCAAATATTTTGATTTCATCTGGAAGGAGCTGGCCGTACATGTCGACTAAAGTTAACGGAAAACCCAAAGTCAATTATACCGAAGAACATATAAAGTATATTAAAGACTTAAAGCACGAGCAAAGGAAAGTCCGCCTGCTCAGAATAAGCCTTCTTATATTTATAATAGGCTTTTGGGAGGCGGCTGCAGCTTTGCAGTGGATAGACCCGTTCATTATGAGCTCTCCTTCAAGAATCATAAAGACCATTGGGACGCTTTACAATGACGGAGTGTTGTTTATGCATATAGGCGTCACGCTGTGGGAAACCGTGGCGGGCTTCTCCTTGGGAACTTTGCTGGGAATAGGCATAGCGATAGTTTTGTGGTGGTCACCCGTTGTGGCGCGCACGCTCGACCCTTACCTTGTCGTGCTCAACAGCCTGCCGAAGATAGCGCTGGGCCCCGTCATTATAATCTGGGTGGGGGCGGGTGAAGGCGCGATTATCACTATGGCGCTACTCATATCCGTGATAGTAACGGTACTGAGCGTGCTGAACGGCTTTATGGACGTCAGCGAAGAAAAAATAATGCTGATGCGCACGTTCGGCGCTACAAGGCTGCAGATACTAAGCATGGTAATACTGCCAGCCAGCGTACCGTCGATAATATCGGCATTGAAAATCAACATAGGAATGACGTGGGTGGGAGTAATAGTAGGGGAGTATCTCGTATCAAAAGCCGGATTGGGATATCTAATTGTATACGGCGGGCATGTATTCAAGCTCGACCTCGTTATGGCGAGCATACTTATACTTGCCGTTGTGGCCGCGCTTATGTATATAGCCGTTGCTTACGTTGAGAAGCGCTACATCATAAAGCAAAAGTAACGGACGGATAATCGCAAGCCGCGGTTAAGAATAGTACTAAACTGACGGCAATTATAATTTTCCTCCAATAAAAAAGGAGCTGTCTTCTAAAGACGGCTTCTTATACTAACCCCGGTTTCTGCTCTATAAATGGTAGTGGCCCGCGGCCTCGGGCTGATAGAGCAGCTTTTTGATTTTGATGTGAGCAATGCCGTCGGGGGTGTCCCACCGTATGCTGTCGCCTTCGCTGTACCCGAGTATTGCCGTGCCTATCGGGGACAATACGGACAGCCTGCTCTGCGCCGGGTCCGAAGCATGCGGGTACACTAAAGATACCTCGATGTCGTCGTCGTTTAAACAAAGCAGCGCCCTTGAGTTCATAGAAACGACGCCGCGGGGGAGCCGATGCGATTCGACGACCTTTGCCCTTTTGATTTCGGACTCGAGGTCATCAACCGCCTGCTTGTCGGCGCCGTTTTTTAGCTTGTCGCTTATCAGCTTTCTTAATCTTCTCCTGTCAAGCTCGGTAATATAGATTACGCCCGGAGCGGCAGCCCGCCTCTTTACGGACTCAATATATTCTTCGATAGTTATAGTGAAGCTTTTCATATTAGCCGACTCGTGGCTCTGCCTGAACCCGGCGCCTGCAAAAGCTCTTATTGAGCGTATGTTTTCCTTGTGTATCTTTGCGACAACGCGCTTTGACCTGAGCTCAAAAAAAGCTATTTTCAGGCTTTCCAAAATTGTGCTCGTTCCCAGCCGTTTGCCCCAGTTGCTCTTGTCGCCGATAACTATCACTATCTCCGTCTCGGCGCTTCTTATTATAAGCCGGACAAAACCTACAGGCTTGCCGTCTTTATCATACGCCATATAAAACCTGCCGTTTTGGTTAAAAAGGTGCGTCAAAATCGGCATGTTAACCTTTTTTACCGCACGCTCTATATCGTCCGAAACGTTTTGGGTGTCGCTTAAAAACTTGCGCACCTCGTAGTCCTTAAGCCATGCTATCAAGTTATAAGCGTTATCACGGGTTATTTCATCCGATAAAAAAATAAAAGGCTCTTTCATTTTTCGCTACATCCTTACGTAGTTAATAAAAGCCTTCCATAGAAACTATGACGGTTCTTTTTATATTCCGATTATATCAGCGAAAAGTGAGGCGGTCAAACGATATTATAGGCAATATTGGAATATTAAATAAATATTACATGAATTAAATAACACTGGGTATATTAAATAGAAACGATGCAATTAAATGGGAGCACAATCCAGCATTGACAAATCATAGATAGTACTATAAGATATAAAATAAAGATACTTTATAAAATTCAAAGGCATTTCGCGCGCTGCGAAGTGTCTTTTCCTATGATGATGATATTTAAGACAGCATGCGGTTATATGATTAGATTTTACAGGAGGAAACGGTGGGAACCATTCTGCAGAAAGCGTCGTATGAGCGGCTTATAGGGCAGACAGTTTGTATAGAAGAAAACATAAAAAGCATAGAGGAAACTTTATTAAGCAGTGGATTAATAACATCGAGAGACGACATCAGATATTTTTTCAAGAGGTATATCAGAAAAGTTGAGGCTTTATTTGAATCCATAACCGTTGCAGACGAAAAAGAAAAACAGTTGAACCGTATACCGTTTGTCGTTTTGGACAGCAGCTTTACTCTGACTGATACCAAAAGCAGAGTATATTACTGCCATATGACATATGACGACACATGGGACGGGAACAGGGGCATCCATCAGATACACTTTCTGTCGGAAACGGGCCTTATGCTTCTGCTGAGGGAAGAAGGGGCAAAGGCAACCGTCAATATGGGAAGCGGGTATCTTGAGCATAGAATCAGTTCAATAAGAATTGAAGGAGGAAGGAATGAAAACCGTATATGTATCTGATCTTGACGGCACGCTATTCAACTCTGAGAAAAGGATAACGAAATTTACGGCGGACATTATCAATAAGTTTATCGATCAGGGAGGGCTGTTTGCGATTTCTACCGCAAGGATGACTTACGGCTGCGATCAGAAACTGGTAGCGTTAAATTTAAACATTCCTTGCATTGTAATGAACGGCGCGTGTATTTACTCTTTCAATGAAAAGAAGTATATAGACGTTAAAACGATAGGCACGGAAAAAGTAAAGGAGATAGAAGCTATTCTTGACGAAGAGGACTGCAACGCATTTATGTATACGTACGATAAAAATGCGCTCAGCATATATTATAAAACGGAAGCGGAAAGCAAGGACGTGCAGTACTTGAGCAGAAGGGCCCAGGAAGAATGCAGGGAGATAAAAAAAGTAGACAGCTTTGCGCGGACGGCGAAAAACAGGCAGGTTGTTTATTTTGCACTGACAGGGAATAAAAGCAAGATCCAGCATGTATATAATAGAGTGAGCAGGGTCCAGGCGATCGAATCGGTCATGTACCTTAATATATACAACGGGCGTCATTGCCTTGAGATATTCGACGCGAAGGCTAATAAAGCGCACGCCCTGATGAATTTAAGGCAAATGCTAAAGCCGGATGAAATCGTTGCATTCGGCAACAAACCAAGCGATATAGAAATGATGAAAGCGGCAGATTTCTGCTTTGCGCCGGAAAATGCGGTTAACGAGGTAAAAAGGATTGCCAACAGGATAATAGAGAGCTGTGACAACGACGGCGTAGCGAAATATCTGAAACAAAAATATGAGCTTTAAACAGGAGTGAATTTATTATGTCGCGTAAAATATATATTACAGAAACGGATAAAAGAAAGCTTCAGAAACTTATAAACGAAGCTATACAGGATAATATACAAAACGAGGAACTTATGAGCGACCTTATAAGGGAGCTCGACCGCGCCGATGTTGTAAAAAAGGCGGACCTCCCGCGCGATGTTATCACGATGGATTCGAGGGTTTTATTGGTGCTGGACGGCTCGGAGGAGGAGATATCTCTCGTATACCCGCACGAGTCCGATGTTTCCGACAACAAGATATCGGTTTTGTCTCCGATAGGGACCGCCATATTGGGATACCGCGAAGGGGATACGATAGAATGGAAAGTGCCGTCCGGCGTAACGACAATAAAAGTTAAAAAGGTGCTTTACCAGCCCGAGGCAACGGAAAGCGCCGTTTAAAATACCGGCATAATTAAAGCCAAAAGCTTTTGTAATAATCAACGGCTACAGAAAGTGTAAGCTCTACTTGGAAAACGGTAAGCTGTTTTATCAAGACAGCTTATTGTTTGTGCCCGCAGCATTTCGGAATTACATCTGCGGGCACAGGCTCGTAGAAAGGACCAAAGGAATAAAAGAACACCGAATTGTATATAAGCGCAACCAATAAATTACCTAAGGAACATGGTAAAAAAAGCCACATGCAGCATTAAAAGCGGCAAGAGGTATTGCTGTTTTCGGGGTAATGCAAAACAAGAGCGGGATATTTATGACTCCGGACATAAAAGCGGCGCGACAACCGCCGGTTTGTTGATAAAGCAGCGTACGCCCGGGGTTATGCGGCGGCGCTCCTGCGGCGGGAGAACGCGATGTATCCGAGCATGTATACGGCAATATATATCGGAAACGAGTACCAGTGTTCCCACGCAATTCTTCTGTATATGCCTATAAATTCAAATAGCGGTTCGGCGCCGAATGAGCCCAATGCAGCGAATATGGCCGCTTTTATCCATGGGTTCCAGTTTTGCTTGTATTGATAGAACAGCATTGCCATCACGGGCATTACAGCTAGATCCCAAGGCAGGAATTCGGGCATAAGAGGCAACACCCAGGTATAATATGTCCACCAGCCCTGGGACATGCCGATTATGTCAAGATATGTGGCGAGCAGCGCGGTTACAAGCCCGGCGAACAGCAGCCGCCGCTGAATGTCGCGGCGACGTACAATAAGCCACAGCACCCAGGGCAGCACGGAAAGCGCTACGTCCAGCCACCAGTGCCATGAAAAAACGACTTTGGAAAGCCACACTTCCCAAATACGGTCGTGCACGCCTACGAAACTATTGTTTATTTCGTCAATTGCTTTAATTAGGGACGGGTCCATAGGTTTACCTCGTATAACGTATTAACGTTATTATGTGTTGAAAAAAATTGTTTACTCAAAATGAAATCGATTATAACGTAGACGTTTTATATAAAGCGAGGTATAATATAACAATATTGTAAATAAATCATATATATACAGGCTTTTAAACACATTGGCGAAAAAAGCTGCGTTCATTTATGACACAGACAATATAAGCAATACCATTCAGCTGCAGAGCCGGAATAAACGAAAGACAAAGGGAAGCTTTAAATTATGATTGCGGAAGAACTGACAGGAAAGCTGCCAGACATAAAAGCAGACAATTACCAGTCGGGCAATGCGGACACCGACGGAAATATTTGATTGGTAAATGTTACACGTGAAACAAAATAAAGCACGTAAATGGAATATTAGCGTAATTCGTCTGAATAAATACTAAACTGTTAAACAACTAAAAAGAGTAGTCTTGTTTTAAATTTTTTGTGTGGGGCGACTATTATGGGAAGCCATTTAAATCAGAGTTTAATAAAAAAGTATCCGCCGTCGCAGTCTTGCAGCTGTGATATATGCAAAAGCTTTTGTGCGCGGCCGGGATGGTGGAGCGTCGAGGAAGCTTATAATGCCTTTAATGCGGGCCTTGGGAAACGGATGATGCTTGAAATGTCGCCGAAGTTAGATTTTGGCGTACTGTCTCCGGCGTTTCGGGGATGCGAACAAAACTTTGCTTTGCAGGAGTACGCTTCTTTCGGATGCAACTTCTTAAAAGACGGCCTGTGCGAGCTTTACGATACGGGCTTCGAGCCGCTTGAATGCAGGTTTTGCCACCATACGCGTATGGGGCAGGGAGAAAAGTGCCACGCCGACATAGAGCGGGACTGGAATACACCCGAAGGGCAGGCGCTGGTACTGATATGGGGGAACAGAGTCGGGCTGTGGTCAAGATACGGGATAATCTGATTCATAATTATAATCATAAATAAATGTGCCTGTACTGAATATTGCCGCGTAATGTCAACAGTATTAATATATTATACATATCCTTATGCGCTGCGCAAAAAGCCGCCAAAATATAAGCGGGATATGGCAGCGTTTGTTTGGAGGCGTCGTTATGGAAATGCAGGACAGGGCAAGCACGGGGCTTAAAGGCTTTGACAAGGTGATAGACGATCTTCGGCTGGGCGATAACGTCGTATGGCAGGTAGATTCGGTATCCGATTACCGCAGCATGGCGCTTTCGTTCGCCGGGCAGGCAATAGCGGATGGGCGAAGGCTTGTTTACGTGCGCTTCGGCGACCACGAGCCGCTGCTTGAAAACGGCGCTAAGGTTTACCGTGTCGACGCCAGCCGCGGCTTTGAGAGCTTTGCTACGGAGATACACAACATAGTAAGCCGTGAGGGCAAAAAGGCGTTTTACGTATTCGACTGCCTTACGGACCTATTAAAGTACTGGTATTCCGATTTGATGATAGGCAATTTTTTCAAAGTGACGTGCCCGTACCTGTATGAGCTCGACACCGTAGCGTATTTTTCGATAATAAGAAACGCGCATACGAACAGCACGATTGCACGCATACGCGACACTACGCAGCTGCTGCTCGACCTGTATAAGGTAAAAGGCAGGCTTTATATACATCCTCTGAAAGCCTGGCAGCGCTATTCGCCCACTATGTTTTTCCCGCACTTGATTGAAGGCCAGGAAGCTATAAGCATAACTGCAAGCTCGGAGGTAGCCGAGCTGTTTTCCAGCATACAACGGGGCGGCGAGCAGCTTGACTACTGGACGGTAGTATTGGAAAGGGCAAAAGACGCGTTGCGGCTGCCCGCAGAAGAGCAGGGGCAGTTAAAGCGCCTTCTGATGCGGATGCTCATAGGCAGGGAATCGAGGATGTTCGAGCTGTGCGACAGGTATTTTACGCTGGCGGACATAACGGCCATAGCGTCGCGTGAGGTGGGCACCGGGTTTATAGGAGGTAAAAGCGTGGGCATGCTGCTGGCGCGAAAGATAATCGAGCGGGAAGGCAAGGACATATCAAAGTATATTGAGCCACACGATTCCTACTATATCGGCTCGGACGTTTTTTACACGTATATCGTGGAAAACGGATGGTGGAAGCTGCGCACAATGCAGAAGACCAAGGAAGGGTATTACGAGTACGCGGCAGAACTTAAGGATAAGCTATTACGCGGCAGGTTTTCCGCCAATATACGCGAGCAGTTCGTGCAGATGCTGGGGCATTTCGGACAGTCGCCTATAATAGTGCGCTCAAGCTCGCTGTTGGAGGACAACTTCGGAAACGCGTTTGCGGGCAAATACGAAAGCGTGTTCTGCGCTAATCAGGGCACGCCCGAGGAGCGCTATGAAGCGTTCGAGAATGCGGTGCGCACGGTATACGCGAGCACTATGAACGACGACGCGCTCACGTACAGAATAAACAGGGGGCTGTTTGAGCATGACGAGCAGATGGCAATACTAGTGCAGCGCGTTTCGGGAGACCAGCACAACGGTTACTTTTATCCACATATCGCGGGCGTGGGCAACTCAAAGAACCTGTATGTGTGGAACAAAACGCAGAACGCGGACTCGGGGATGCTGCGCCTCGTGTTCGGGCTCGGTACGCGCGCAGTGGACAGGACGGCGGGCGATTACGCGCGCATAGTGCGCCTTGACGATCCTGAAAGCCTGCCGCCTATGAACATAGAAGACCGCACGAAATATTCGCAGCACGGCGCAGACCTGCTGTCGCTCAAAGAAAACGCTTTGACGAGCAGGAGCCTTGACGAAGTGATAAACGATGACATAAAGGCTGACAAAAGCCTGTTTGCAAGCGTCGATTACGACAATCAAAGAAGGCTAAGAGAGATGGGGTACAAGGATATAGCGGCGCAATATGTATTTGATTTTAAAAAGCTGCTTACCGAAACGCGGTTTCCGCAGGTGATGAAAGACATACTTACGCTGCTTTCCAATATATATGACTATCCCGTAGACATAGAATTCACGGCGAATTTCACAAATGCAGGCGATTTTAAAATAAACCTGCTGCAGTGCCGCCCGCTGCAGACTCGCGGTTTGGGCAGGTCCGTAAAGATGCCGAATCTTGCGGATAGTAAGGACTGCTTTTTCTCACAGAAGGGCAATTTCATGGGCGGCAACGTGCGGCTGCCGATAGAACACGTGATATTTGTAAAAGCAAAGGAATACCTTGCGCTCAGCGAACAGGACAAGTATTCAGTCGCAAGACAGATAGGAAAGCTCAACAGCGCGCTGAAAGGCAGCAGCGTAATGCTTATGGGTCCGGGCAGGTGGGGGACGACTACGCCGTCGCTCGGCGTGCCGCTGCATTTTTCTGAACTGTGCAACATGTCGGTTATATGCGAGATGGCATCAACAGAAGCGGGTTTAAGCCCCGAACTGTCTTTCGGCAGCCATTTCTTCCAGGACCTTGTGGAAGCGGGCATATTCTATGTGGCGATATTTGAAGGCCAGGAAGGCGTGGTGCTTAACGCGGAAAAAGTGCTCGGCAAAGAAAACGTGCTCGATGAGCTCATTGAAAGCCGGTTATCGCACGTAATACACGTAGCCAAAACGGCTATGGAGATATACTCGGACGTAAGCACCCAAACTCTCGTTTGCATGTAAGCGTACGCTTTTGCGCATAACGTTTTTACTCGTAAAAGGGTTTTGCCGCATGGGATTAAGATTCTTCATCGCTTCGCTCGTCTGAAAGATACAAAGTTTCTGTCTGCTCATAGTTGCATTTGTCATTCCGAGCCCGCAGGCGAGGAATCTTTATACGGGGTCCCCAGCAAGACGAAGGCTTGATGGGGTGCAAATATGGGGTCCCCAGCAAGACGAAGGCTTGATGGGGTGCAAATACGGGGTCCCCAGCAAGACGTGAGGCTTGCAGGTATAAATTTGTTTGAAATGTGCTTTCCTTTTATATATTTTAGATTTTCGTTTCTTTTTCAACGCCGAAGCTATCCATTTACCCGCGCGCTTAGTGCGTGTTTTTTACGATAAAAAGTTTTTGATGGAACTTTTCATGTCTATGATGCGTCAAAAAATAAAAGCGAATCAACTGAAAGATCAATATACCTTCCCCGACTCTTTGCTTTGTGTGAAAGCCGCCGCGAGCCTTGTTGCAAGCGGCGCACTTTTTTTGCCTGGAAAGCATTGCAATTTACACCCCAAAAAGACTCGTCTTTTTGGGGACCCCGTTATCCATAGTGAATAAACTGTAAAATATTAAGGTATCATTGATAAATACACGATAATAATATATAATGATGTTCAGAAGGTGGTGCAGTATTCTAGTCGGTACTGCGGTTTCGAAGGCGGGGCTAAAAATCCGCTTAAGGGCACATCGATGAAGTTTCTGGTGTTGGCTGCTGACGCCCAGTCGGGAGCTGATGCTGGGAGTTAAGGTTGTAGGGCGATCCGCAATGGCATGCGGGCGTTGACCCTGCTTCCGTGGAGACCCAAGAAGGTGATCTGCATCACTACTTGGGGTGAAACCTGTTATGCGGCGTCTAGCTGTGTACAGTGTAGCCTGCCTTGAGTTATGCGGGGCGTTATTGCAGAACACGCCCGATGATGCTTAGGCCAAGCGTTTTCGGGACGATCGCTGCGAGAAACCCGCATGGCAAAAGAGGATAGAAACCGTTTATGTGCTGTTGAGGAAAACTCCTAGACTGTACGGTGTGTGCGTTAAAACACCGAGATATTTTGGAGATTATAGTGTGGTCTTAACGGTAATCCAGTCACGTTCTCGGCAACGAAGCGTTTCAGGGTTTAAAGGGAAACCGCTTCTGCGGCGACGGGAAGTACTCTGAAGGGAAATCCTACTGGACCTAAGCTGCAAGGTTTATTCAAAATATCACCACCGCTTTTTTATTTTTGGATTTTCTGGAGCAATTATTTGACAAAGAAAAAGACAAGCAAAAAGAAGAAACTTTGGGTACCTAAAATACTTATCATCACCCTTATAATAGCGGGCGGGATAAGCGTTGTTACGGAGTCGCTTATGGGACAGGTTTCCATAATAGCGGTCGCTTTTATTATTTTTGCGATAATGCTCGTAGGCATAATATTCGATATCATATCGGTAGCCGTAACTTCCTGCGACGCGGCTCCGTTTATTTCGATGGCGTCAAGAAAAATAAAAAAAGCAAAAAGCGCAATTATACTGCTTAAGAACGCCGATATAGTTTCCAATATCTGCGGAGACGTTGTGGGCGACATATGCGGAATAGTAAGCGGCGCGGCGGGCGCGGCCATATCGGTAAAGCTCGCGATAGACGAGCAGGGCGGCTTTATATGGCCTATTGTCATATCGAGCGTAATTGCCGCATTAACGGTTGCCGGCAAAGCGATGGGGAAAGCCGTCGCGATAAAGCGGAACAAGGAAATAGTCAGCCTGGTGTCATACGTTTTCATGTTTTTTGTACGGGAGAAAAAGAGCGGACAGAATGGCAGAAAAAAAGAGGATAGACGTTTACCTGTTTGAAAACGGCTTCGCTGAAAGCAGGGAAAAGGCAAAAGCGCTGGTAATCGCCGGGGCCGTGTATGTGGACGGGCAGCGGTGCGACAGGCCGTCGTCGCCCATCGGCGAAGGGCAGGTCGTAACGGTTAAGAAAGCCGAAGGTTACGTAAGCCGCGGCGGCAAAAAGCTTGAAAAGGCGCTTGAGTGCTTTGATATAGACATAAGAGGCATAACGGCCGTGGACGTGGGCGCTTCGACGGGCGGGTTTACCGACTGCATGCTGCAGCATGGCGCAGAGTTTGTGTACGCGGTGGACGTAGGCCACGGGCAGCTTGCGTGGAGCCTCCGTCAAGACAGCCGCGTATGCGTTATGGAACACTGCAACGCAAGATACCTAAAGCGCGAAATGTTCGACAAAGACGTTAGGTTTGCCAGCATAGACGTATCTTTCATATCGTTAAAGCTAATACTTCCCGCGCTGATTGACGCGCTAACCGCACCTTTTGGCATTGTAGCGCTTATAAAGCCGCAGTTTGAAGCAGGAAGAGAAAACGTAGGGAAAAAAGGCGTAGTGCGCGACAAAAACGTGCACGAAAACGTGATTGCCGGCATACTTGAATTCGCCCGCGGGTTAGGGCTCGCGGTATGCGGCCTTTCGTACAGCCCCATTAAAGGCCCCGAAGGAAACATAGAATACCTTGCGTACTTTAAGAGCGAAGGCGAAAGCGCCGACGTGGATATAAAAGCGGTAGTCGAACAAGCGCATATTAACGTAGTTTAAAAAGTATTTTTTTCCGGCACACCAATCGTGGTTGTATAATTATCCAATATTTATTATAATGAACAGGTATGAATATTAAAAAAGCAGGAATATTTTCAAACCCCGATAAAGACCCGAATCTGGATGACGCAAAAAAGGTTGCGGAATGCCTGCGCGCGCGCGGAATCCGTGCTTTTTTTGATAAAAACGCGCTGCCCGAAGGAGAAAGCGACGTTTTGGATTACGCAAATATCGATTGCCTGATTGTACTCGGCGGGGACGGCACGCTGCTGCGAGCGGCCTCAAAAGCGAGCAAACACGGCGTTCCTATGTTGGGCGTAAATTTAGGCCGTCTGGGCTTTTTGACGGAGATTGAACTTGGCGGCATCGGAAAAGCCGTAGACGATATATTAAGCGGCAACTATACACTCGAGCGGCGCATAATGCTGCGCTGCGCGGTAAAGAACAACGGGAACACCGTGTTTGAAATCGACGCGTTAAACGACATAGCCGTGCTTAAAAAAGACATCGCGAGAACAATAGATATAGAGCTTATTATAAACGGAGACGTTGCGGACAGCGTGCAATGCGACGGCATGCTTGTTTCCACACCCACAGGCTCCACCGCATACTCGCTTTCGGCTGGCGGGCCTATCGTTAGCCCCAAGCTCGACTGCATTGTAACGACGCCGATTTGCCCTCATTCGCTGCATTCAAAGACGCTGGTTACCGCACCCGGCGATGAGATCGTAATAAAACCGCTCTCCGAGAGCGGGGTGGTGCTTATTTCCGACGGCAAGCTGAAATGCGAAATAAAAAGCGGAGAAACCGTACATATCAGCAAGTCGGAAAACCAGGCTGTTTTTATCAGATTCCGTGAGAATTATTTTTACACGCTGCTCCGGTCAAAGTTCTTAAACTGGGACAGATAGAAAACAAGATATAAAACTTAAGAGGGTGATGGGATGAAACAGGGAAGGCAGAGCGCAATACTTGAGATTATCGGTAAATACGATGTCGAGACGCAGGACGAGCTTTCGGCAATTCTTAAAGAACGCGGCTTCGAAGTAACCCAGGCGACCATTTCACGGGATATCAAGGAACTCAAACTGGTAAAGGTGCAGTCCGGCAACGGCACGTATAAATACGCCGTCGCAAGCAATGGGCAGCACGGCAAGCTGGACGTGCTAAAAAGGGTGTTCAAGGAAACGGTGGTCTCCGTGCAGCAGGCGGCTGCGCTTGTCATAGTAAAGACGATAACTGGAAGCGCCAACGCCGCGGCCGAAGCGATAGACGCGCTCAACCTGCCCGAGGTAGCAGGAACGCTCGCGGGGGACAATACGATATTCATAGCGGTAAAAGAAGAAGGGGAGCAAAGGAAAGTTATTGAGGAGCTGACGAAGCTGATAGGTTCGAAAAACGCCTGAATAAAATGAGCGTGAAAATATGCTTAGCAGACTTATAATAAAAAACATCGCGCTTATAAACGAAATAGAGATATCGCTTTGCGAAGGCATGAATGTGCTTTCGGGGGAAACGGGCGCGGGCAAATCCATTATCGTTGATTCCGTAAACCTTGTGCTGGGCGAGAGGGCAGACAGGGAGCTTATACGCACCGGGTGTCAGAACGCTTCGGTGGAAGCGTGGTTTGAGAATGCGCCGCAGGCTGTATGCGATATACTCGCTTCACAGCAGATTGAATACGAAGGCGAACTTGTGCTCTCAAGGGAACTAAGCGCGTCGGGCAAAAACGTTTGCCGCGTAAACGGCGTGCTGGTAACGCTTTCGCTGCTTAAAGAAATAAGCGATCTGCTTGTGGACATACACGGCCAGCATGAGCACCAGTCGCTTTTTGACGAGAAAAACCATATAACGATGCTGGACGGCTTTGACGTGCGCATAGACGAGGCAAAAGCGCAGGTAAAGGCAGCTTTCATCGATTATACCGAGGCCGCAAGAAGGCTAAAGAGCCTTTTCGGCGCAGCGGGCGACAGGGAGCGCAGGATAGACATACTGCGTTTCCAGATAGACGAGATACAAAAGGCGAATATTAAAGAGGGCGAAGAGGAAGAGCTGCTTCTAAGAAAGAAGCGCATGAACGCTTCGGAAGAGATAATGGAGTCGCTTAATTCGGCGTACGAATCGCTCTATGCGTCGGAGGATTTCAACGCGCTTTCGGCGCTGAAGGATATAAGCGTTAAGCTATCGGGGCTCGGACGCATAGACGAAAAATATGAACGTATGGCCTCGACCGTTAACGACGCATACTATACTCTTGAAGAAACGGCCTCTTGTTTACGTAAAGAGATGGACGAACTAAGCTTCGACCCTAACGAGCTGGAGGAAGTCGAAGAGAGGCTGCTGCTTATAAGCAACTTAAAACGCAAATATCAGGACCCGTGCGTAACGGGGGAATATATCAAAAAAGCCGAGCAGGAGCTTTCCGACCTAGTGAACAGCGAAGCGCTGGCGGAAAAGCTGACCGCTGAAGTTAAGCGGCAAAAAATCGCGCTGTACGAAAAATCCGTAGCGCTTTCAAACTTAAGGCGGGAGGCTGCCGCGGCGTTCGAACACAAGATGAAAAAGCAGCTTGCCGACCTTGGCATGACCGCGGCGAGCTTCTCGGTGAAATTTTCGGATATTGCTTCAATAGACGAGTGCGCGTTTTCGGAAAACGGAATAGACTCCGCCGAGTTTTACATATCCGCCAACGCGGGCGAGCCGGAGAAGCCGCTTAAAAAGGTGGCTTCGGGCGGCGAGGTGTCGCGCATAATGCTGGCTATCAAGAACATAGCCGCCGACCGGGGCGGCATACCCACGGTGATATTCGACGAGATAGACACAGGCATAAGCGGAAGAATGGCGCAGGTAGTAGCCGAAAAGCTGCAAACGATATCGCGCTCAAGGCAGGTTTTATGCGTCACGCACCTGCCGCAGATAGCGTGCATGGGCGACAGGCATTTTCTTGTTTCCAAGGAAAGCGACGGCAAGACCACGAACACATACATAAGCGAGCTGAGCGGCGAAGAGCGCGTGTCGGAGATAGCGCGGCTTTCGGGCGGCGATTCCGACGTCGCAAAGGACCACGCGCGCGAAATGCTTATACGCGCCAAAAACTTTAAAACGTCAACATGACCAATATATTATAAAAAGTCAGGAAGTATAATTTCAAACGCCTCTAACGACAATAATAAAGAAGTTTAAGTTAGAGGTGTTTTATTGAAACGGGTTATTAAACTATCAGGAATACTATTCGTGCTTCTGTTATGCGCTGCCTATTTTCTGCCGGCAATGCAGAGCTATGCGCATATTCCCAGCGAAATATTTATAAGAAAAGGTTCATCGAGGGTAATTGACTTGGGGCTGCCGGTCAAGGCGGACGTTATTTCCCAGGGCGTTATCGATATTAAAAGCGAGACGCTCGAAGAAGCGACGGGCATGCAGAGCCCGCTGGTTATAGAATCGATAGGCAACGGCGACGCTACGATAGAGCTCTCGCTGCTGGGAGTGCCGCTCAAAACCGTAAAGGTGAGCGTAAACGACGAAATGATGCTGATACCCGGCGGGCAGAGCATAGGCGTCACATTGTACACAAAGGGCGCGCTGGTGGTAGGCATAACGGGCGTAGAAACGGAAAACGGCGAGATAGTGAATCCCGCGAGGGAGGCAGGCCTTCTGCCCGGCGACGTGATACTTTCAATAAACGGTAAGGAAATCGAAGACGCATACCATATGCTTAAGATGGAAAACGAAGCCGAGGGAGACCTCGACATAGTTGTCGACCGTAACGGCAAGAAGATAAAACTTAAGATAAAGCCCGTAAGAGACCCGTCGGACGGAAAAATGAGGCTGGGCATATGGGTAAGGGACAACACGGCAGGCGTGGGCACGCTTACCTTTGTAACGCCCAACGACAGGAAATACGGAGGCTTGGGGCACGCGATATGCGACCTTGACACCGGGAACATACTCAGCGTAAAGGAAGGGGAGATATTCTTTTCGCAGGTAGTGCAGGTAAACAAGGGGGAAAGCGGCGTGCCCGGCGAGATACAGGGGGAATTCATCAACTCGCAAAAGACGATGGGAACGATAGAAAAGAATACCGATTATGGCATATACGGCACGATATTCGACGAGGTGGATTTAAATACGTTTGCCCGGCCGATACCCGCCGCCCACAGGAACGAGGTAAAAACGGGGCCGGCAGAGATACTCGCTATGATAGACAACAAAGGCGTAAAGGCGTTCGACTGCGAGATTATCAAAGTCAATCCCCAGGACGAGCCCGGCCAGAAGGGCATAGTGCTGCAGATAACCGACAAAGAGCTTCTTTCAAAAACGGGAGGCATCGTGCAGGGAATGAGCGGAAGCCCAATAATACAGAACGGAAAGCTAATAGGAGCCGTTACCCACGTATTCGTAAACAACCCTACAAAGGGCTACGGGCTGTTTATCGACTGGATGATAGAGCAGCTCTATTAAATGCGATAATTGGATAATATTGAGTTTTTTTGACATAAGAGTATAATCGGGCAGGGTTTTGGAATATTACGTGGAATATACTTAATATTGTAACAATTTTCACAACAAATGAATCGCGCTTTAAACACAATTGAGGAATTTATCAATATGGGAACAATATCCAAAGCAAACAGATATAAAACCATACTTGCCGATAACAACCGAGATTATCTAAAGCTGCTGACTTCATTTCTTGAAGAGACCGGTATGTTTACAATCGAAGATTACGCTTTTGACGGGCGCATGGCTTACGAGCTTACAATGAAATCAAAGCCCGATTTGCTCGTGCTCGATCTCATTATGCCGGTGCTCGACGGGTTTGCGGTTTTGGAGGAGCTTGCAAAAAGCGATTACGACGGGAATACGAGAATGGTAATGACGTCCGCAGTAAACCTTGAGTTTGTAATGAAAAAGGCCGAGAGCTACGGCGTTGACTACATATTCATAAAGCCGTTCGACAAAGAGGTGTTCAAAAAGCGTATCGTGGAGATAATGTCCTTCAGCAAAGAATGCGGGACCAAAGGGGCCAAAGCAAAAGCCGACCCGTGCGACATGGTAACAAGGCATATAAAAGCCATAGGAATTTCGGCCAACATAAGGGGGTACTATTATCTGCGCGAAGCGATACTGCTCGTGCACAACAACTTCGAACTTATGAGCCAGCTTACGACAGGACTTTATGTTTCCGTAGCCAAGAAATACAACTCTACGCCCCAAAGGGTGGAGCGCGCGATGAGGCACGCGATAGAAACGGCGTGGAACAAGGGAAACGTCGAAGTACTGGAGGATTTCTTCGGATATACGATAATGGATACAAAAGGCAAGCCGACCAACGGGGAGTTTATTGCAATGCTTGCCGACAAGCTTAACACGGAACTCAAATACGTCGATTAGCATACGCGCATTTTGGCCCGCATATTTATCTTAAAAGATAATATGGAGGGCTGTTTTGCGTTGCTTGCAAGGCTGAAAAGACGGATAACAATGGACGTGCTGGATAACAGAGCGCAGTATCTGCTGCTCGTTTTTTTCCTTGTAGTGGGCATTACCGCGGGCACGTTTACTATAAGCCTGATGGAACCGGGCGAAAAGTCCGCGCTTACCGGCTACCTCGATACGCTGTTTGACGCCTTAAGAACGCAGAACATAAACCACTTTGCAGTGTTTATACACGCGTTTTTGCAGGACACGCTTCTGTTCGGTGCGCTTACGATGTTTTCGCTCGTAATGTT
Organism: Burkholderiales bacterium; assembly: GCA_050260375.1. Lineage (GTDB taxonomy): Bacteria > Bacillota > Clostridia > Christensenellales > SZUA-584 > DTFZ01. Next base: position 324,433 of record JBLNCA010000037.1, read on the forward strand.
CGGTTTGCTCGTCATACCTTTGCTTATGATAGTAAAAGGCTTTCTTGTGGGCTTCGCGGTGGGTGCGCTTTCGGTAAACCTCGGGGCGGGAGGCTTTGCCGCAATAGTTTTCTGCGAGTTCATACCCAATATAGTGCTCATACCCTGCGTATGCAAGGCGGGCGTTGCCGGGCTCAACAACTGCATAACCGTTATTAAGAACAGAAAAATACCCTATACCGCCAAAGACAGGCTGCTCTGTTCTAGGCCGCACATATCAAAAATGTTTTCGATATATCTTTTTTCGCTTCTCGGTGTTATAATAGAAACGCTGCTGACGCCCGCGCTTATAAAATTAATCTGATATTCGGGTATATTTGCGCAAAATGAGACAAATAATTCGTAATATGAGTGTTTTGCAGCATATTTATACGAAATCCTGTTGTACAAGCTATTTGTCAATGGTATAATTCTATGAAGTTAAAAACAGCTTTTGGCTGAAATTATATGTTTTAAGGAGTTGCGTAATGTCAAAAAAGTATGTGTACCTTTTTAGCGAAGGCGATGCTTCGATGAGGAATATTCTCGGCGGCAAGGGCTCCGGGCTGGCCGAAATGACAGGGCTTGGGCTGCCGGTACCTCAGGGATTTACGGTAACGACCGAGGCCTGCACGAGGTATTACCAGGACGGAGAAGTCATTGCCGACGAAATCCTGGAACAGATCGACGCCGCGATGAAAGAGACGGAACGTATCAACGGCAAGAAATTCGGCGACATTAACAATCCTTTGCTCGTTTCGGTGCGCTCGGGCGCAAGGGTATCGATGCCGGGCATGATGGACACGATTCTGAACCTTGGCCTTAACGAAGTGTCCGTAAAAGGGCTTGCAAATCTTACGGGCAACGAGCGCTTTGCCTACGACAGCTACAGGAGGTTCATACAGATGTTCTCCGACGTCGTTATGGGCATAGCGAAATCGAAGTTTGAGGAGATACTCGACGAAGTCAAAGAGCAAAAGGGCGTAAAGCTTGACACCGATCTTGACGCGGAAGACCTGAAAAACGTTGTAGCGAAGTATAAAGCGCTGTATCTTGCCGAGATGGGAAAAGAGTTCCCGCAGGACCCGAAAGAACAGCTTATCGAATCCGTAAAAGCGGTGTTCCGTTCATGGGACAACCCGAGAGCCATTGTGTACCGCCGCATGAACGACATACCGGGCGACTGGGGCACGGCCGTCAACGTACAGGCGATGGTGTTCGGCAACATGGGCAACGACTCGGGCACGGGCGTCGCTTTTACGCGTAACCCCTCTACGGGCGAAAAGAAGCTTTACGGCGAATTCCTGATGAACGCCCAGGGCGAAGACGTCGTCGCGGGCATAAGGACTCCGAAGCCTATATCCGACCTTCATGAAACGATGCCCGAAGTCTACGAGCAGTTCCAGAAGATAGCCACTACGCTGGAGAACCATTACCGCGACATGCAGGATATGGAGTTCACCATCGAGAGAAAGAAGCTTTACATGCTGCAGACGAGAAACGGCAAGAGGACTGCCGCAGCCGCGCTCAAAATAGCGGTTGACCTCGTAAGCGAAGGAAAGCTCACGAAAGAAGAAGCGCTGTTAAAGATAGACCCCAAGCAGCTTGACGCGCTGCTGCACCCCACGTTCGATCCGGAAGCGCTTAAGAAAGCTAAACCCATTGCGCGCGGCCTTGCCGCTTCGCCGGGCGCCGCATGCGGTAAGATATACTTCACCGCGGAAGAGGCCAAAGCGGCCGCGGACGCCGGAGAGAAGGTTGTGCTTGTACGCCTTGAGACGTCGCCGGAGGATATCGAAGGCATGTACGCTTCGGAAGGCATACTGACCGCAAGGGGCGGAATGACGTCGCACGCCGCCGTTGTCGCGAGAGGCATGGGAACGTGCTGCGTAGCAGGATGCGGAGAGGTAGTCATCTCCGAAAAGAATAAGACGATGTCCGTGGACGGCAAAGTATACAAAGAAGGCGACTACATTTCCCTCGACGGCTCGACCGGAAACGTGTACGGCGAGAGGATAGCCACGAAACCCGCCGAGCTTACGGGCGATTTCGGCACGATAATGCAGTGGGCCGACGAAGTAAGGACGCTGCAGGTAAGGACCAACGCCGACACTCCGAGAGACGCCGCGCAGGCCGTCAAGTTCGGCGCTCAGGGCATAGGCCTTACAAGGACCGAGCATATGTTCTTCAACGAGGACAGGATACCCGCGATGAGGGAGATGATAGTCTCGAAAAACGTAGAACAGAGGAAAAAGGCGCTTGCCAAGCTGCTGCCGATGCAGAAGGAAGACTTTAAAGGCATATACGAAGCGATGGGCGACAGGCCTGTTACTATAAGGCTCTTAGATCCGCCGCTGCATGAATTCCTGCCGACTAATGAGGAAGACATAAAGGCGCTTGCAAAGGAAATGGTAATGCCCGTCGAAGCTCTTAAAGACACGATAACGAGCCTTCACGAGTTCAACCCGATGATGGGGCACAGGGGCTGCCGCCTTGCGGTGACATATCCCGAGATAGCCGAGATGCAGACGAGGGCCATAATGGAAGCCGCGATAGAAGTGGCACAAGAGAAAAAGCTGCAGATTAAGCCCGAGATAATGATACCTCTCGTAGGCGAAGTAAAAGAGCTCAAGTATGTCAAGGACGTCGTCGTAAAGACAGCCGAGCAGGTAATAGCCGAGAAGGGCGTAAAGGTAGAATACATGGTAGGCACGATGATAGAGATACCGAGAGCCGCGCTTACGGCCGACGAAATAGCTCAGGAAGCCGAGTTCTTCTCGTTCGGAACCAACGACCTTACGCAGATGACATTCGGTTTCTCGAGAGACGACGCGGGCAAGTTCCTCGACGATTATTACAACAAGAAGATATACGAGTCCGATCCGTTCGCGAAGGTTGACCAGAAGGGCGTAGGCAAGCTGATGCAGATGGCCGCCGAGCTTGGAAGGAAAACGAGGCCGAACATCAAGCTCGGTATCTGCGGAGAGCACGGCGGAGAGACGAGTTCCGTCATATTCTGCCATAACATAGGCCTTAACTATGTATCCTGCTCGCCGTTCCGCGTGCCTATAGCGCGCCTTGCCGCAGCGCATGCCGCTATACTGGCCAAGAACAAATAAGACAAAGCTTTTTAAGAGACGGGGCCCCATGCCTCGTCTCTTTTCTATGCCTTTCATATTAGAGGAAGGTAATGCGAGCGACGGATGAGAGGATAAATGGGGATGAATCAACCTCATCAGTCAAATGCTTTGCATTTGCCAGCTTCCCCTCCTGAGCTCCCGGCGAACAAAGTTCGTTGGGATGGGTAAAGGGGAAGCCTTTAAGAGTGCATAATTAAGATGGAATAAAACGGTTGGAATACCAGAGCATATGGTGTATAATATCGGAAATAAATCCGGGGGTAATGTATGAAAAGCGTAAAGCCGGGAAGAGGGCCTTCCATGATGGGTGGTATAGTAGCAATAATGATGGCCGTATTCGGCGTTGTTTTTCTTGTTGTACTTATTAATACCAGCAACTCGTTCGGCCCGTATTTTGGCGGCGGGTTCGGTTCCTCTCCGGAAACGCTCGGCATAGTGTTCTGCGTGATATTCATAATCGTCGCAGTTATTGTCGCTGTTTACAACATAGCAAACGCCACAAAGAAGAACAGGTATTCGGTGCTGGACATAACGGACGGCACTGAAGAGCCCGACCCGCTAAATGAAAAGTTTTCAGGCGAAGGCTTTAAAGATCAAACAAAAGGTAACGGCAATTCGTTCTGCCCGTATTGCGGCAGTAAAGTGCAGGGCGATTTTGAATTCTGCAACGCGTGCGGCAAAAAGCTTCCTGAATAACAAAGCGTGGAACGCGCACGAATCATTGTATATATTGTATATAAATCAGAATATAAATATCCTTCATTGGACGAGGCTATACAGCTTTTCATCCCGATATGAAGGATTTTTATCTTTTTTGTGTAAATATAGTAGTATGAGTGATGATAGTATTTGTTTCAGAGAAGAGACGGAAAAGCGCGAATACGAAATGTTATCGCGTTACGCGGCGAAAGCGGCAGAATCGAAAGGGCGCGAAGCGTATCTTGAACCGTGCCCGTTGCGCACCGTTTTTCAGCGCGACAGGGACAGGATAATACACTGCAAGTCTTTCAGGCGTTTAAAGCACAAGACGCAGGTCTTCCTGTCGCCCGAAGGCGACCATTACCGTACGCGCCTTACGCACACTCTTGAGGTCGCGCAGATAGCGCGGACAATATCGAGGTGTTTAAGGCTCAACGAAGACCTGACGGAAGCTATTGCATTGGGCCACGACCTTGGGCATACGCCTTTCGGGCACTCGGGCGAGCGCGTGCTTAATGAACTGACCGGGCATTTTGAGCACAACGAGCAGAGCCTGCGCGTCGTGGAAAAGCTGGAGAACGGCGAAGGCCTAAACCTTTCTTTTGAGGTAAGGGACGGCATACTAAACCATAAAAAGTCGCTCAAGCCCGCTACGATGGAGGGCATGGTCGTAAACATATCGGACAGGATAGCGTATATCAACCACGACATTGACGACGCCTTGCGGGCGGGCATAATCGATTTGATACCGGAAGAATGCGCCCGCGTGCTCGGCAGAACGCACAGCTCGAGAATAAACACTATGATACGCGACGTGGTTGAAACGAGCTATAATAAGCCGTCTGTTAGCATGTCGGAAGAAATTGACGCAATGACGGAAAATTTGAGGCAGTTCATGTTCAAAAACGTTTACCTCGGCTCGGAAGCGAAAGCGGAGGAAAAAAAGGCGGAAAACATGCTGCGGCTACTTTACGAGTATTTTACGGAGCATCCGGAAAACATGGGCCGCGACGCGGAACGCAACGTAAGCCTTTACGGATTGAAGCAGGCAGTCACCGACTACATAGCGGGCATGACGGACGTATACGCAGTCAAGGTGTTCAACAATCTTTTTATACCGAAAGGTTGGTATAAGGAATAGTGGCAAGATTCACGGACGGATGGCTCGCGGAGCTTTATTCGAAAAACGATATAGTAGACGTAATATCGGGATATACTACGCTGAGCGAAAAATCGGGGCGGCTTTGGGGGCTTTGCCCTTTTCATCATGAAAAGACGCCTTCTTTTTCGGTGGACAGGGACAAGCAGCTTTATTACTGTTTCGGATGCAAGCAGGGCGGCAACGTAACGAACTTCATAATGAAGATAGAGAACGTTTCGTTTACCGAGGCGGTCGAGCTGCTCGCAAAGCGCGCTAATATGGAGATGCCCAAAGCGATAGACGACAAGGAGTACTTCAGGCAGAAGGAAAAGAGGCAGAGTATACTCGAAATGAACAGGATCGCGGCAAGGTTTTTTTACGACACGCTGCATTCTCCTCAAGGCAGGGCGGGGCTGGAATACCTCAAAAAGCGCGGCGTCAACGAGACTATAATAAAGCGATTCGGGCTGGGCTTTGCGCCCGATTCGTGGAGCAGCGTATTCGACCTATTAAAAGCAAAAGGGTTTTCTGAAAGCCTTATACGCGAAAGCGGCCTTGTCTCGGTAAAGAACAACAAAGCGTTTGATACGTTCAGGAACAGGGTAATGTTTCCTATAATGAGCCCGCTCTCCGAGGTTGTAGCGTTCGGGGGCAGGGTGCTGGACGATTCCGTGCCAAAATACCTGAACTCGCGGGAAACAGCGGTGTTCAATAAAAGGAAGAACCTATATGGCATAGACATAATACGAAAGATGCGGAACATAAAGAGCGTAGTGCTCGTCGAAGGATATATGGACGTAGTGTCGCTGTGCGCGCACGGCGTAAAAGCGGCTGTTGCGTCGCTGGGCACTGCGCTGACGAAGGAGCAGGCGCAGCTTTTAAAGAAGTATACGTCCGACGTATATATAGCTTACGACGGCGACGAGGCTGGCGAGATAGCCACTATGAAAGCGATAGACATACTCGCCGCGCAAGGGTTTAAAGTAAAGGTGATGCGTTTTGAGGAGGAAAAAGACCCCGACGAATTCATAAAGGCTAAGGGCCTTCAAGGGTTCGCGCAGAAGGTAAAGACAGCGCCCGACTCAATAGCGTACAAGCTGGACGTAAAGAAAAAGGAGTTTGACATATCAACGGACGACGGCAAAGAGCAATACGCGATAGCCGCGTCGAAGATAATCGAGGGCATATCGAGCCCTATAATAAAGGAAAGGTATGTTAAAAGAGTAGCCGCCGAGACGGGCTTCAGCGCGGAATCGATTTTGGGTCAAATCCAAAAGAAGGAACCGCATAAGAATACTAATGACAATAAACGGTATAATAGTATTGAAAATAATGGTGATAACGCGGAGAGTACGTTTTTAGCGTACCTGCTAAGCAACAGCCGGTATGTTTCAGATATAAGTGATGAAATACATCCGGACGAGTTTACGCAGAATTCACATAAAAATATATTTTCCGCATTATGTGACAGCGCAAAAAGAGGAATTCAGCCAACCTATGCCGAATTAATATCGGAACTGAAGTACGACGAAGATATAAACGAAGCTGCAAGGCTGTCAAATATGCAAATCGTAGCCGACGATCCAAGGAAGTTTTTAAGCGATTGCATACTGAGCATAAAGACGGGCAGGCTGGCGGAAAAAAGGCAGGAGCTGCTGGAAAAGCTGCGTACTGCCAAGGGAGAAGAAATACGTAAGCTGCTCGCCGATATAGGCGAGTTGGATAAAGAATTACAACAAAGACGGCAGAATTAAGGTGATGATTTTTGAGCAAAAAAACGGCGCCTGAGGAAAGGGCGAAAAAAGATATGATTTCGGGAAAGCCGTCCAAAGAGAATTCCTACGAAAAAGATTGGGATATCGGGGAAAACTCGGACGAAAACGAAGATATGGATGAAAGAAAAGAAAAAGACATGGATATGACGCTGTCCAAGGAAAACCTTGAGAAGATACAGGCGCTTGGTACGTTTGCGCAGTCAGACAAAGAAGAGCGCCTAAAAGACGTCATAGAAACGGGTAAAAAGAAAGGCGTTCTGACTTACAAGGAGATAAACGACGCGCTCGAAGGCGCTGAAATGGACGCCGATTATCTGGACAAGCTGTTAGGCGCGCTTGAAGAGATGAAGATAGACGTCATAGACAGCGAATTCGAGAAGGACATACCGGACGACGAAGCCGAAGACGTCGATACCGATATAGACATATCCGTTCCGGAAGGCGTCAACATAGACGACCCGGTGCGCATGTACTTAAAGGAGATAGGCAAGGTAAACCTTCTGACCGCCGAAGAGGAAGTCGAGCTCGCAAAAGCTATGGCGAAAGGCGACGAGGCGGCAAAGCGCAGGCTTGCAGAGGCTAACCTAAGGCTCGTGGTCAGCATAGCGAAGCGCTATGTGGGCAGGGGAATGCTGTTCCTCGACCTGATACAGGAAGGGAACCTCGGCCTTATAAAAGCCGTAGAGAAATTCGACTATACGAAGGGCTATAAATTCTCTACATACGCGACGTGGTGGATACGCCAGGCGATAACCCGCGCGATAGCAGACCAGGCGCGCACGATAAGAATACCGGTGCACATGGTCGAGACGATAAACAAGCTGATACGCGTTTCAAGGCAGCTTCTGCAGCAGTACGGGCGCGACCCGCTGCCCGAGGAAGTGGCGCGTGAAATGGATATAAGCGAAGACAAGGTGCGCGAGATAATAAAGATTGCGCAGGAGCCTGTTTCGCTGGAAACGCCGATTGGCGAGGAAGAAGACAGCCACTTGGGCGACTTCATACCCGACGACGACGCTCCCGCTCCGGCGGAAGCTGCGGCGTTCACGCTGCTAAAGGAACAGCTTATGGACGTGCTAGATACGCTGACTCCCCGGGAGGAAAAAGTGCTGCGGCTGCGCTTCGGGCTCGACGACGGACGCGCGCGCACTCTCGAAGAAGTCGGCAGGGAATTCATGGTGACAAGGGAGCGCATACGGCAGATAGAAGCAAAAGCATTGCGCAAGCTCCGCCATCCGAGCAGAAGCAAAAAGCTCAGAGACTTTCTGGATTAACGAAAAGGCCGGGCATTTTGGGATATCGGTTAAAACAAGAGGCGGTCTCTAAGGGCTGCCTTTATTATCGCGGTCAAATAAGGTTTCTTGTTGCGGAGGCAGAATGTCGTCAAGGCTCAACGCCATAGTAAGTATGGTCCCATATGTTAAAACCGTAGCCGATATAGGATGCGACCACGGTAAAATCGCCGTTCTTCTGCTGGAAGCGGGTAAAGCCCAAACTGCCGTCTGCAGCGATATAAGCGGAAAGTCGCTCAAAAAGGCGGAAAGACTGGCACATTCAAAAGGGCTTGAAAAGCGCATGTCTTTCAGGGTGGGAGACGGCCTCTCGGTGCTCGAAAAAGGCGAAGCGGACGCGGCCGTTATCGCGGGCATGGGCGGAGAGCTGATCGCAAGAATACTCGATGACGCGGGGGAAAATGCTCCCAAAACGCTTGTGCTGTCCTGCAACACCAAAGCGCAGGTCTTGCGGCAATGGCTGTGCGGCAACGGATACGTCATAGAAGACGAGGAGATGGCTGACGAAGGAAAACGCTTCTATCCAGTAATACTCGCAAAACGGGGGCGTTCGAGGCAGCTAAATGGCATTGAGCTCGAACTGGGGCCGGTGCTGCTAAGAAAAAGGCCGGAGACGCTGCTGAGGTTTTTAGACAAGCTCATCGGCAAGCAAAAGCAATACCTCGACAGCATAAAAAAGAACGCGGAAAACGCAAGCGTTAAGATAAAGGAGATCGAGGAAAGAATAAAGGCGTATGAGGAGGCAAGAGATGCCCGCCGCATTGGATGAAATTGTTGGGGCGATAGAGGACATAGCCCCGTTAAGCCTTGCTTACGAATGGGATAATTCGGGGCTGCTGCTGCGCTGCGGCGATAATGTAAGCCGCGTGCTCGTTGCGCTCGACGTCACGATGGAAGTTGCTCAAAAAGCCGAGGAACTTAATTGCGATATGATACTCGCGCACCATCCGCTGATGTTCGAAGCTAAAAAACGATTCGACTGCCGCAAGACTTCCGACGCGGTAATGATGCGCCTTATAAGGTCGGGCATATCGCTTTACGCGGCGCACACGTCGTTTGACAGGGCGGACGGAGGCATCAACGACGAGCTTGCCCAGAAGCTTGGCCTTGAAGACATTGAGGTAATAGAGGTCGACGGCCTCGTGCGCGTCGGGCGCTTTAAAGTTCCGCTTCATAAAAACGAGCTTGCGGAGCGAATAAAGCTTGCTTTGGGCATAGATGCGCTGAAGATGTCGCTTACTGATACGGATACTATAGAAAAAGCGGCGGTGGTAGGCGGAAGCGGAGGAGAATTCATAGAAGCGGCAAAAAACGCGGGCGCCGAGGCGCTTATAACCGGCGAGGCGAAGCATCACCATTTTATTGACGCGCAGGCGCAGGGCGTGCTTTTGATTGAGGCGGGGCATTTCTCCACCGAGCGCTGCTTTGTGGACAAAGCATTTATCAGTTTACAATCGCGCATCGATGAGTTACAATTAAACGTAGGTTTATTTAAGGCAGATAGCGTGCAATCGCCGTATGAATATATATAACAGACATTGGAGGATTTTATTTGGATAAGCTGGCCGTACTATTTGAATACCAGCAAGCGGATGCCAAACTGGAGGCATACGAAAGTAAGCTGAAAAATACTGCTACAAGAAAACAGCTTGTTAAACTGCAGAGTTATTTAAAGAAGCAGCAGGCGCTGCTTAAGGATATGGAAAACAGGGCGCTTGTCGAGCAGAACGAGCTCTCGGAGATAGACGCGCAGTATGACAGGATAATGGAGTTTTTAAACAAGAAGCACAACGATATCAGCGAGTATGAACAGCTTGATATAAACGTGCTTGATTATAATGTTGTAAAAGACCTTGTGCGCGAATACGAGCTTACGTATGAAAACATAGTTAAGCAGAAGCGCAGGGCGCTAAGCGTGCAGAAAAACGCCGAGAGCACCGCGGAAAAGCTCAAGGACATTCTTACAAAGGTCGGCAAGGCGCAAAGGGAATTCAATACTTTGAAGGCAAAGCATGAGGAAGAGCTGCGCGCCGGCGCCGACGAGCTCGACAAATTGAGAAAAGAAGCCGAGGCCGCCGCGTCCAAGGTAGACCCGGCGCTGCTTCAAAAGTATAAGCGTATAAAGCAGAACAGGGCGATGCCGGTAACGCTGCTAAAAGACGGCAGGTGCATGGGCTGCAACATGGAATTGCCGTCAAGAGACTTGGCAAAAATAAAAAAAGCTGATACAATAGTCGAGTGCGAAAATTGCGGACGCATATTATACGTGAAATGAATTTTGAGCAAACTGAACGGTTGCTCCCCGCACTGGAATTGGTACTGAAGTCATACGATTAACTGAGCGCCAATTCCAGTGCGGGGGGAGGAAAGTCCGAGCTCCGTAGGGCAGGGCGCCGGGTAATACCCGGTGGAGGCGACTCCAAGGAAAGTGCAACAGAGATATACCGCTCCTATACTGTATAGTGCAGGAGCAAGGGTGAAAAGGCGAGGTAAGAGCTCACCAGAGCCATGGCGACTTGGCTGCTATGTAAACCCCGCTCGGTGCAAGATTGATAGTGGGCATTATCGCCCCAAAAAGTCTTACGACTTTTTTGGGGCCCCGATATTAAAGCGGCTGCCCGCCGCGCCCCATGTAATCGCTGGAGCCTGCTGGCAACTGCAGGCGTAGATAGATGACCGTTCTTGACAGAACTCGGCTTACAGGTTTGTCTCAAAATTATGATTTAAAGAAGCTTTCAAAAGAGGGCTTCTTTTTTATTTTCATTATTAATGCAATCGGAAAAATGCGGTGAAACGCGCCTGAATTTTGAGTATGTCAAAAGACAATAATATGAGTAGGCAATTCATAATGGAGGGACTATGCTTTTAAAACAAAGCATTTCATTGAATATACTCGACGATGTTAAGCTTTCATCGCAGGAACTTATCAAGTATGCTTACGAACTGTCGTTGATACACAAGGTGTATTCCAAAAATATGGAGTACAGGCATTTAAGCCTTGGAGAAGCGAGCAGGAACATAGAGAATGCATATGCGTCCGCAAGGCAGGGAAAGTATGACGGCGTTGAGCTGCCCGCACTTTCCGAATGGTTTTACGACAACCGGTATCTATTTTTGGAACAGATAAAGCAGATAGAATTAAAGAAGGAAACATACCGCCTGCCGCATATAAAAAACGGAAAGCTCGCGCATTACCCGCGCAGCTTTGCTCTCGCAATTGAGCTTGCCAAGCACAGCTCTTTTTATATAACGGTAAGCAATATACAGGAGTTTCTTGGGGCGTATCAAAAAGAGGCGGAATTAGATTCGGGCGAGCTTTGGGTGTTTGTCGATATGCTTAAAATCGCGATCATATGCGCGGTTTCCGAGCTTGCCAAGCGAAGCATAGAGAGCCTTAAGATGAGAAGAAGGGCGGAGAAATTCTACGCGCAGGCGGAGGATGGAACGCAGACTCTGGAGTCGCTTATAAGCGAAAACAAAGGCGTGCTGTCAAGCCCGCAGTTTATCGAACACTTAACGGTGCTTTTCAGGGAAAGCCAGCATATGGGCGAAGTCGCCGAAAAGATAAACAAAGGGCTCGCGGCGCGAAACCTTTCTATAGACAAGCTAGTCGCAAAAGCGCACGCAGCTCAGGCGATGAATATAATGTATATTTCAAACGCGCTTTCGTCGCTGAGAATGCTCGCCAAGATAAACTTCGAGGCCATATTCGAAGGCATCTCCGCGGTGCACAGGCATTTAAGCGAGGACGAATGCTACGCTGCTATGGACTTCAATTCGCGCGAATACTACAGGAAGGGCGTTACCGAAATCGCTTCAATAATAAACGTATCCGAGCCCGCGGTAGCGAAAGCCGCCATAAGGCTCGCTAAAGATTCCGGCGAGCATGTCGGGGAATACCTGCGGGGCGCAAAGCGCCACGACCTTATGCGCGAATTCGCAAAGGTGCCGTTTAAGGAGAAGGCCGCAAGCTTTGTCAAGCGGCATATGCTGCTGTTCTATGCCGGAGGCGCGCTTGTTTCCACGATAGTCAGCGCGGGGCTGCTGTGCATATCGCTGTTTTTCATGTACCCGCCCGTATACGGAATAATAGGTTTTCTGCTGAGCTTAATACCTATATACGCAGTGGCGGCGGCGATTAACAACAGGATATTCACGATAATAAACAAGCCCGCTTTCATACCCAAGATGTCGCTTAAAGAGGGGATACCTCCCGAAAGCGCTACGATGGTGGCGGTAACTTCGCTGCTCACGAGCCTCGAGGACGGGCGGGAACTGCTCGAAAAGATGCAGGTTTACTACGCCGCGAATCAGCACGACAACCTTTACTTCATGCTGCTCTCGGATTTTAAGGAGGACAAGAACGAGATAAATGCGCAGGAAGTGGAGATTATCGAGAAAATAGAGGAAGAGATAAACGCGCTCAACAATAAGTACGGAAAAAAGCTGTTTTTTTACGCGCAGAGAAAGAGGACTTACATACCGTCGCAAAAGAAGTTTTCGGGCAAGGAGCGCAAGCGTGGCGCGCTTCTTGAACTGTGCGCATTGCTGCGCGGCGACGATAAAGGGTTCATGCACGTATCGAAGGACATACCGCAGGGAATAAAGTACGTCATTACATTGGATACCGACACGGAGCTTTCGCGCGACGCCGCCGTCAAGATGATAGGAGCGATGGAGCATCCGCTCAACCGGCCCCAGATTGACCCCGCCACCAACACGGTAAAGCGCGGTTTCGGAATAATGCAGCCGCGGATAGGAATAGACGTCGTCTGCGCCGCAAAGACGAGATTCTCGCTTGTGTTCTCGGGAAAGGGCGGGCTTGATACATACGCGTGCGCCGCGTCCGACGTTTACCAGGACGGGTTCGGCACAGGCATATACACAGGGAAAGGCATATTCGAAGTCGATATATACGCCAAGGTGCTCAAAAACGCGTTCCCCGACGACGCCATACTAAGCCACGACCTGCTTGAAGGGGGATACGCAAGGTGCGCGCTGTTAAGCGACGTGGTGCTTATGGACGGCTATCCCACGAAATACCTTTCGTGGGCGCAAAGGCAGCACAGGTGGGTGAGAGGCGACTGGCAGCTCTTGCCTTGGCTTAAAAGGAACGTAAGGACGAAGGAGGGCAGGACAAAAAACCCTCTTTCCGGGCTTACGAAGTACCAGATAATAGACAACATACGGCGCAGCCTCGTAGTGCCGCTGTCGTTCGTTGTAATACTGCTTTCGCAGACCGCGTTTTACCGCTCCGCTTTCTTCTGGTTCATATCGGGCATACTGCCGCTGTTCATAGACGGCATCCTGGATTTCGGCACCAGAATAATAGTGCTTATAAGGAATACCGGCAAGGGAACGACGCTTAAGGACGCGTGGTACGAAACAAAGACGCTGTTCGAGCAGTCGTTCTATAAGTTTGCATTCCTCGCGTATGAAACGTACCTTATGCTCGACGCGATAGTGCGCACGATAGTACGCATGGCGATAACAAAAAAGAACATGCTCGAATGGGTTACCGCCGCTGAACGCGAAAAGCATTCGGAAGACGGCGTATCGTATTACTGGAAGAAGATGCGCGCGGCGCCCATTCTTGCCGTTGTGTTGTACGCGCTGTCGCTTATAGTCACAGGTACGTTTTCGCTTATCGCGTTCCTCATATTTGCGGTATGGTTTTTCGCGCCCTCGATTGCTTATCTGATAAGCAGGCCTAGAAAAATCAAAAAGTATACGCTTGACGAAAGGCAAAAAGAGTACCTTGAAGATATTGCGCTTAAGACTTGGAGGTTTTTTGAGAAGTACGGCGCGGAGAACGAATACTGCTGGATGCCCGACAACTATCAGCACAGCCCTAAAAAAGGCGTCGCTTTAAGGACGTCGCCCACGAACATAGCGTTTTCTATGACGTCGGGGCTCGCGGCTTATTACATGGGCTTTATTACCCTGCCTGAAGCGCTCGGAAGGCTGGAAAGGTGCGTGCAGGGCATAGAAAAAGCCCCAAAATGGCAGGGGCATCTATATAACTGGTATGACATAACCGACCTTAAGCCTCTCGAGCCGAAATACGTATCGTCGGTGGACAGCGGCAACCTTGCCTGCTACCTGATAGTCGCTATTGAGGCTATAAACGATATGCTAAATTACCCTATAGCCGGCAACATGCACAAGGGAATAAAAGCCATATTAAGAGAGTCCGGGAGCCCGGACGCGCTACCGGATGGGCAGGACCTTTTTGACAGCGGCATATACGATTCTATGCGGCTGCTCGGCATGATCGGCGAGGACAGCGCGTCCTTGTCCGCATACAAAAAAGCGTTTGAGGGCTACTATGACAGATACGCGAAATGGGCGCCCAAGCTGCTTACCTTTGAATCGCTACATACCAGCATGTACCTTGATATCATCAACGACCTTCAGATAAAGCTGGGCGCTATATCCGTAAACAGATACATAGGCGAATTCAACGAGGTGCTTGAGCTATTATCCGAAATATATGAAAAGGCGGCCGGACTGCGGGACGAGAAGGTGCTCGGGTGGGTAAAATCGATGGAAACGGCGCTAGGCGAAAGCTATGTTGCGTGCCGCAGATTAACTCTTCGGATGGAGCGGCTTACAAGGCGCATAAAGGCGCTGTTTGACGCAATGGACTTTGCGGCGCTGTATGACGAGGGTAAAGGCCTTTTTTCTATTGGCTTTGACGAGCGGCAGAACAGGCTGAGCGACACGCATTACGACCTGCTCGCCTCGGAAGCGAGGCAGACGGGGTTTATAGCGATAGCAAAGGGAGACGTGCCGGGAAAACATTGGTTCAGGCTGGCAAGGCCGCTTACCGTGGCGGGAGACAACAGGGTGCTGCTCTCGTGGGGCGGAACGATGTTTGAGTACTTAATGCCGCTTATAATAATGAAAAGCTACGACAATACTCTGCTTGGGGAGACGTATATAACAGTAGTCAACATGCAGAGCGACTACGGCGAACAGCGCCGCGTTCCATGGGGCGTTTCGGAATCGGGGTATTACGCTTTCGACCTGCAGATGAACTATCAGTATAAGGCATTCGGCGTGCCGGGGCTCGGCATGCGCTCCGGCCTTGTAAGGGAAGTGGTAGTGTCGCCTTATTCCGTATTCCTCGCGCTTCACGTCAACGCCAAAGCCGCCGTGCACAACCTCGAGCGGCTCGAGAAGATAGGGGCCTTGGGAAAGTACGGGTTTTACGAAGCCGTGGACTACACGCAGGCAAGGATGCAGAAAGGCAAAAAGAAGCGCATCGTAAAGAGCTACATGGCGCACCATCAGGGCATGATACTCGCTTCTATACTCAACTGCCTTCAGGACGACAAGCTGCAGGAGCTGTTTCACAGCTCGATGTGCGTAAAAGCCACAGAGATGCTGCTAAAGGAAAAAGTGCCGCCGAGAAACATAACGCTGAGCCTCGGGGAGAAACAGCCCGAACAGAACGAGTTTGCGGAAGAGATACATTCGGTAAGGACGTTCAAGCATTTCGTGCAGTACCCTGAAGCGCACTTTCTTTCCAACGGCAATTACACGGTAATGCTTACGCAGTACGGCACGGGCTATTCGATGTACAGGTATAAGATGATAAACAGGTGGCACAGCGATTACCTAAGGACCGCGCCCGGCATACACGTCTATATAAGGGATAACGATACGGGCGCGGTGTGGTCGGCCGCAATGCTGCCCACATGCGTACGCGCGGACCAGGAAAGGGCGGTGTTCGAGCCGCACAAGGCGGCGTATGTGCGTGAAATAGGGGATATAACGACAACGCTCGAGGTTTGCGTTTCCCCGGAATATGACATGGAAATAAGAAATCTCGAGATAAACAACAAAGGCGACAGGGATGAAAACCTTTCGGTGATGTGCGCGTTTACTCCGGCGCTTTGCAGGCAGCCTGATTTTGAAGCGCATCCGGCCTTTACGGAGCTTTTTTTGGAAACTGAGGTGGACGCGGACAATAAAACTATATTTGCGCGCCGCAGGAACAAGTGCGTATACAGCGCTATGAAAGTATGCGCCCGGGGAAGCGCAGAGTTCATCACCGACCGCGCCGGCATATTCGGCCGCAAGAACATATTCGGAGTGCCGGCTTGCATGGCGGGCGACGGCGGGAAAAGGGACGTGGCAAGAGCCCTTGGCATAAAGTGCGACATATCCGTGCCCGCGAAGTCTTTGGGCAGCGTTGCATTTGTAATAGCGGCAGGAGAATGCAAGCAGGACGTGATACAAAGCCTTTCAGTGATATCGGGAGAAGACGACGTCAAGCGCACGTTCCATCTTGCGTGGACTCATTCGCAGGTTGAAATGCGCTATTTAAAGCTAAAGGACATGCAGGCCGACCTGTTCCAGCGGATTGCTTCGCGCACAGTTATCAAAATACCCTGCGAACACGCGCTGAGCGACGGGGCGGACGGAGTACAGGCGCTGTGGTGCCTTGGGATATCGGGCGACCTGCCTATAATCTGCATGTTCGCGCACGACAGCGAGCATATGGACGTTGTCAAAACAGTAGTGAAAGCACAGGAATTTATGAGCCACCGCTGCGTTAAGGCGGACCTTGCCATAATATACGACGGCGGCGCGGAGTACATAAACCCGCTGCGCGATAAGCTTAAAGAATTCGAGCAGGCGTCGTCGGGCAGGCCGTACAACAGGGTATACGCGATTGCGCGGGACTGCATCACGGATAAGCAGTTTGCCACGTTAATAAGCGCTTCGTGCCTTGTGCTGGAAGACAGCGCGCCGCTGCACGATCAGCTTAAAGTGCCGGTTAAAATGAACGCGTTTTATGTATTCGAGCAGGAGAAAACAAGGGAAAGGGCGAGGGCGCCGAGGCGCATAAAGGCGTTTGACAACGGTACGGGAGGATACATAAGCGGCGGCACGGAATACTGCATAGACGTGGAGGATTACCCATTGCCTTGGAGCAACATACTGGTAAACAAGTCTTTCGGTACGCTGATAAGCGCAGGCGGAGGAGGCTACACTTGGGCGGAAAACGCGCAGATGAAGCGCTTAACGCCGTTCAGGAACGACCCGCTTACCGACATAAACGCGGAAGGCATACTTATAAGAAACGACAGGACGGGCGCGGTGTTCAGCATTATGCCCGACTCTTACGCGTCGGGGAAATACCGCGTTATACACGGCATCGGCTATACCGTAAGCGAGCGCTACGGCGGCGTAAGCTCAAGCGCTACGTTTTTTGTGGACACGAGGCTGCCCGTAAAGGCGACGCTGCTTGAGATAACTAACAATACGAACAGGAGCGACGAGTTCTCGGTGTATTATTTCGCGGAGACGGGCATAGCGCGCGGCTGCCGCAGCATAAAGGCAAGGTT
This sequence comes from Burkholderiales bacterium, assembly GCA_050260375.1. GTDB lineage: Bacteria > Bacillota > Clostridia > Christensenellales > SZUA-584 > DTFZ01. The sequence goes on from JBLNCA010000037.1 coordinate 341,857, forward strand.
TAACGAAAACAGGCTCGAAGCGTACTCGTCTTTCGACGACCCGAATAAAGCTATGTTCATAGCGATGCCCCGACAAAACGTAAACTACACGACGTCGGCTTTTGAGTTCTTCGGCGTGCCGGGGAACAACATACTGCCCGAGGCGGTAAAGGTAAAAGAGCTCTCCAACACACTGGGGGCGGCGTCGCTGCTCGCGCTGCAGGCGCATATAACGCTTGGGCCGGGCGAAACCAAAAGCGTCGCGGCGCTGTTAGGATACGGCGACGCCAAACAGGCGGACGATATATTCGGCGAGATGGGAGACGAAGAAAGGATAAAGCAAAGGCTCGGCGAGGTAAAGGCATACTGGAAGCGCCTGACGGGAGGGATAACCGTTTCTACGCAGAACAAGTCGTTCGATACGCTCGTCAACAACTGGCTTGTCTATCAGACTTACGCGTCAAGGATATGGGGCAGGACCGGGTACTACCAGTCGGGCGGTGCATACGGCTTCAGGGACCAGCTGCAGGACGTGCTGTCGCTCGTTTATACCAACCCCGAAATTACGCGCGAAATTATCGTAAAGTTCGCGGCGCGGCAGTTTGTTGAGGGCGACGTGATGCACTGGTGGCATGAGCCAGCGCACGGCGTGCGCACGCGCATCAGCGACGACAAGCTGTTTCTGCCGTTTGTGGCGTGCGAGTACGAGAGGATAACGGGTGACATGAGCGTATTCGACGAGAGCGTTCCTTACCTTGAGGGGAAAGAGATACCCGAGGGCATGCACGATATTTACGAGGAGTTTTGTACTTCGGATATAACCGAGAACGTATTCTCGCACTGCGTAAGGGCTATAGACTCGGCGCTCAAGTTCGGGGAGCACGAGCTGCCTTTAATAGGCACCGGCGACTGGAACGACGGCATGAACAAGATAGGCGAGAAGGGAAAAGGCGAGAGCGTCTGGCTGGCATTTTTCCTGTCGGAGGTGCTCAGAGTGTTCGCGGCGCTCTGCCGCAGGCGAGGCGAAGACGCGCTTTCTATAATGTATGAGGAAAAGCGCGAGAAACTCAGGGCGAATATTGAGAACAACGCATGGGACGGCGACTGGTATATGCGCGCGTTCTTTGACGACGGAACGCCGGTGGGCTGCCGCGGGTCGCAGGAATGCAGCATAGACCTTGTGTCTCAGGCGTGGGCGGTGATATCCGGAGCGGCGAGGGCGAGAAAGGCTTTTCTCTCAGCCGAGAGGCAGCTCGTAATGTCCGAAGAGGGAGTGATACGCCTGCTTAAGCCTGCGTTTGACAAGTGGGAGAAAGACCCCGGCTATATAAAGTCCTACCTGCCGGGAGTGCGCGAGAACGGCGGGCAGTACAGCCACGCCGCCGTATGGTTCGTAATAGCCGCGGCAAAGCTGCGCGAAAAGGATAAAGCTTTCAGGCTGTTTCAGCTGCTTAACCCGATAAACCATACGCGCACGCCTGCCGACGTGGCAAGGTATAAAGGCGAGCCGTACGTTATGGCAGCCGACGTTTATTACACTGCCGATTACAAGGGCAGGGCGGGGTGGACATGGTATACCGGAGCGGCGGGCTGGATGTACCAGGCTGCGATAATATACCTGCTGGGCATTCATATTGAGAGGGGAGAATTGTCCGTATACCCGTGCGTTCCCGACAATTTCGGAAAGTACACCGTTGAGTACAGAAGAGACAATGCGCTTTATGTAATAACGGTCGATATTGCTCCGGGTTACGAAGGCCCCGCAGAGCTAAGCGTAGACGGAATAGCCAAAGGCAAAAGCGTACCGCTTGATTTGGCGGAAGGCAGATGCGAAATTTACGCTTGTTGGAAATAGCGCGCTGATGATATACTTTAGCGTATGAAAAACGAGTTTCTCCCGATGTCAAAAGAAGAGATGAGCGGCCTTGGCGTATCTGGGCTCGATTTTATTGTCGTTACGCCCGACGCGTATGTTGACCACCCGTCGTTCGCTGCGGCGATAATAGGGCGGTTCGTAGAAAGCCTCGGGTTTACGGTAGGCGTTATTTCGCAGCCCGACTGGACTAAGCCGGACGACTTCTTAAAGCTCGGAACGCCGAAATACGCGTTTTTACTGAGCGGGGGAAACATGGACGGCATAGTCAACATGTATACCGCCGCAAAAAAGCCGCGAAGCTCCGACGCGTATTCGCCGGGAGGAAAGACAGGGCTGCGCCCCCCGAGGCCTACTATTGCCTACACCGCTCGGCTCAAGCAGGCGCATAAAAATACGCCGGTAATAATAGGCGGCATAGAGCCGTCCCAGCGGCGGTTCGCGCACTACGACTATTACGAAGACGCCGTAAGGCGCTCTTATTTAATAGACAGCAAGGCTGACATGCTAGTTTACGGCATGGGCGAGAAGCCGCTTGCCGAGATAACGAAAAGGCTTGCGGAAGGCGAAGCGTTAAGCGATATAATTGGCGTTAAGGGAACATGCGTAGTGCTATCTTCGCTGGACGCGGTAAACGACTACATAATGCTGCCTTCATACGAGCGCGTTGCTTCCAGCAAGAGCGATTTTGCGGACGCGTGCAGAATAATACAAAAGAACATGACGCCTAACGGCAAAACGCTGGTGCAGCAGCACGGACAGCGCTATTTGGTGCAGTTCCCGCCCTCAAACGCTCTTACAACCGCGGAGATGGACGCCGTTTACTCGCTGCCGTTTACACGCAGGCAGCATCCGTCGTATAAAGAGCCTGTACCCGCGCTGGCGGAGGTGCAGTTCGGCATAACAGCGCTGCGCGGATGTCCCGGCATGTGCTCTTTTTGCTCGATATCTTCCCACCAGGGCAAACGGATACAGAAGCGCTCCAAAAAATCGATAATAGAAGAAGCGGAGCGGTTCTCGCAAATGCCCGAGTTTAAGGGCGTAATTCACGACGTCGGAGGCCCGACTGCCAACTTTTACGACGCCGTTTGCACCGCCAAGGATTCGGGCGGCTGCTCGGCGCCTTGCCTTGCTCCCCGCGTGTGCCCAAACCTCAAAGTGAGCCACAAGGGGCTTGTTGAGATACTCGAAGCCCTGGAGCGCGTCAAAAAAGTAAGGAAAGTATTTATTCGTTCGGGGATTCGCTACGACTACATTATGGCGGACAGGGACAGCCGTTTTTTTGACAGGCTCGTTAAAAAGCATACAAGCGGCCAGCTTAAAGTAGCGCCCGAGCACGTGTGCCCCGGCGTGCTTTCGCTTATGAACAAGCCCGATTACAGGGTATACGAGCGCTTTGCACACAGGTTTTCTTCGGTGACGAAGAAGATGGGCAAGGAGCAGTATCTGCTGCCGTACTACATATCGTCGCACCCGGGAAGCACGCTAGAAGACGCAATTGAGCTTGCATTGAAACTAAAGCACCAAGGGTTCATCCCCGAGCAGGTGCAGGATTTTTATCCTACTCCCGGCACGGTATCCACGTGCATGTACTATACAGGCATTGACCCTATGACGAAAAAGCCGGTGTATGTTGCGACTGCTCCCAAGGAGAAAGCAATGCAGCGCGCGCTGCTGCAGTTTCACAACAAGCGCAACTGGCCGCTAGTGAGGGAAGCGCTGAAAGAAGCGGGCAGGGAAGACCTGATTGGCAGGGGGCCGCAGTGCCTTGTGCCCGAAGAGCAGCCTATCCGCCCTAAGCCCGACAGTCGCGGCGTAAAGCGCCGAAGCAGTCGCTAGATTAATATACAGCCAGGAAAATTGCTCAAATCAACATATAAGAAATATAAGAACGCACAAAATTGGGTATACATGTTACTGTATCAACTTTCATTTTATTATTTTTGACATTGTGGTATAATTACTGTCATAACGTGCAAGGAGAATGTATGTATGAAGAGAATACTGATCGTCGATGACGAACCCAGTTTGATCAAAGGGTTAAGGTTCAATCTTGAGCAGCAGGACGGCTATGCGGTGGACGAGGCGCTGGACGGAGAACAGGCGCTTGCGATATTTGAGCCCGACAAGTACGACCTTGTGCTTCTTGACCTGATGCTGCCTAAAATAGACGGTATGGAAGTGTGCCAGCGCATACGCAGCATATCAAACGTTCCGATAATAATGCTTACCGCTAAAGACGACGACATGGATAAGATAATGGGTTTGGAGTACGGCGCAGACGATTATATGACAAAGCCTTTTAATATGCTCGAATTAAAAGCGCGCATTAAAACTATATTCAGGCGCATGGAAGGCAAAGAGAAGAACAAGGAGCCGCAGATAATCCACGCGAAGAATATGACGGTCAACCTGGAAAACAGGAGCGTCACGGTTGACGGCAAGGACGTGGGGCTTACGGCGAAAGAATTCGATCTTTTGCAGCTATTCATAACGAATAAAGGCAAGGTTTACGACAGGGAAAAGCTTTTGGAGCTTATATGGAAATATGAGTATTTGGGAGACTTAAGGACCGTGGACGTGCATATCCGCCGCCTTCGTGAAAAGATCGAAAGCAATCCCGCGAAGCCCGAATTCATATTGACCAAGTGGGGAGTGGGATATTATTTCTCGGATAAATAGCGTATTTTATTCGATACGCTGGCGTTTTGTAGTAATATATATATTCGTAGCCGCCGTGACATTCGCGGCGGTCACGTTTGCTGTCGCGTATCTCGCGGAAGATTATCTTGTAAAAATGCGGGTGAACGAACAGCTAAAAAGCACCAACAGCGTCGCCGTAAGCATGGCGCCGTATCTTTATAACTCCAACGCAAAAAAAATGTACGAGATCGCCGAACAGAGTTCCAAGCAATACGGCGGGCGGTTTTTAGTGCTCGACAAGTCGGGCATCGTGCAGGTAGACAGCTTTTCGATACTTAACGGGCAAAAGCTTGAGCACAAGGAAATATCCGACGTGCTGCTCGGCCCCGGCGATACGTCATACGGCTTTCACAGGATAGATAGCGACAAGAAACCGTTTTACTGCGTATACTACACGTCGGCGGTGGTTTATAACACCGAAACGATAGGCGCGGTGCTGTTTGCGGACGAGATACAGGACGTCGTGGAAACGACGCGCAGCTTCATAACGATACTTGTTATTATATCGTGCTCCGCCTGTCTCGTGCTTTTGCTTATAAGCCTTGTGTTTTCCGGCTATATAGCAAAGCCCATAAACGAGCTTAAAAACGTCGCCATATCGATATCCAAGGGGAACCTGAAGCAGCGCATAAAGGTTACCAGCAAAAACGAGATGGCGTCTTTGGCGGAAACGTTCAACACGATGAGCGAGAAGCTTGAAAACATGGACAGGCACAGGAGCGAATTCGTATCGAATGCCTCGCACGAACTGAAGACGCCGTTAAGCTCGATGAAGATACTCACCGAGTCGCTGCTGTATCAGGACGGCATAGACGAGAAGATATACAAGGAGTTTTTAAGCGACATAAACAAAGAGATAGACCGCATGAACGAAACGATAACGGGGCTGCTTACGCTTGCGAAGACGGACAGCGAAGCGGACGCACTTGTAATAAACAAGATACTACTTAGCGAGCTCGTACATAAATCCGTTTCCTCGCTTAAACCGATAGCAAAGGAAAAGGGTATAACTCTCACATATTCGGTAATAAACGATTTGGAGATACAATGCGACGCGCTCAAAATTATTCAGGCGGTAATGAACCTTATTGACAACGCGATAAAGTATACCGACAAGGGCGGTCACGTATCTGTGTCGCTTCAAAAATCAGGGGCATACGCCGCGATCACCATAAAGGACGACGGTGTAGGCATACCCGAATCGGAGATACCTTATATATTCGACCGTTTCTACCGTGTGGACAAAGCACGAGCCAGAGACACCGGAGGCAGCGGCCTTGGGCTGCATATATCGCAGAAGATAGCGCTGCTGCACGGCGGCAGGATAGACGTGGAGAGCGAAGAAGGAAAGGGCAGCACTTTTACGCTGTATCTGCCCATTAAAAGGCAGGGAGAAAGCAATGAGTAAGATGAAAATTGCCGCAGCGGCGGTATTATTACTGATAACCTTATTATCGGGATGCGCATTGGGCGAGACAAACAAGCCCGCAAACACGCCGGATATAAATCCGAAGGCGGAAGCGGCCAACAAAGTCACGTCCAACGTTACATTGTATTTCTGCTACCGCAAACAGAACCTGCTTGCCGCCGAGACGCGGAAAATAGACGTGCCTGTAAGCAAGACGCTGGAGGAAGCGGTTATTCAGGCGCTGATAAGCGGGCCTTCCGCGGACAGGGACGAGCTGGGCGGGCTTTTCTGGAACGGGGTTGAACTCGTAAGCGTCTCCTCCAACGAGGACATATTATTCGTTACGTTAAGCAGCGAGTTCATATCCACCGACCCGAGCGAAGCCGCCCTTGAGGAAGGAACTACGCCCGACCAGAAGAAGCTCGCGATATACTCGATAGTAAACACTATTGTCGAACTCGGAAAATACTCACAGGTGCAGATAGAAGTGGCGAGGGAAAGCGGCAGCGAAACGGGCGGAAGGATAACGCGCGGCGAAGCGGGCTGGGAGGACAACCCGCAGACGTATCTTGAGCCGCTGACAAGGGACGCTTCGCTTATACTGACGCCGGAGAACACGCTTACCGAAGCGCTGAAATGCTTTGCCTATAAGGACTGGACGGGGCTTTACAATTTCACTGCGTATACAAGCCCCGACGGAACGGTAAAGCCGGATATAAGCGCGTTTTCCAGCGCGCTCACCTCAAATGTGGTAGGGCTTGAAAGCTATAACGTTACCAGCTGGAACGTTTCGTACGACGGCAAGACCGCGGTAGTGATGCTCGATTATTCGGTAAGAACGAAGGCGGACGACATAATAAAGCTGGTGAGCAAACCTGTGATAATGGTAAGAAACAACGACATTTGGGCGTTGTCTTATACTTCGCTTGTAAACATACTTGTCAATGTCGGATAGAGGCGCTATGAAAAGATGGATTGCCGCCGCAGCTGCGCTTTGCATGCTGTTTGCCGGATGCGGCGTAATAAAGGATACGGGCGAATACGGAGCGTACATACCCACGAGCAAAATAGACACGAGCAGCCTTGGCGAAAAGGGAAGGGTAGAGAAGACCGCCGTATACTTCATAAACGCTTCCAGCGGCATGCTGACGGCGGAAATAAGTAATATCTTCATTGGCGAGGATACGAATCCCGCGACAGATGCGATAGAACAGCTTCTGAAAGGGCCGTTTAGCGAAAGGCTGACGGCAGTTGCCCCGGCGGGCATGAGGCTCGAACGCATAGAGTGCTCGCGAAACGTTGCTAATGTATATTTAAAGTACAGCGGCCTTGCGATACTACCCGAGGACAAGTTTAAGCTGGAGCTTGCGATAGCGAATACCGTTACGGACATACTGGGCACAAAATATACGTCGGTATTCTATAACGGAGTGCAGCCCGGCTTTGTAGCGGAAGAAGGCGCGGCCGCAGTACCGTGCGAGCCGCATGAAAAACAGACTGGCGGCATAATCGACGCATGGCTGCAGGCTTCCGCCAACTATAAAGAAGTGCCCGCTCTGCCGATACCGGGCGGGGAGCCGAAGCCTGAGCCTGGAGGGAAAGACGCGCAGCAGACGCCAGAGTCCCCCAAAGAAAATGAGCTCGCGACGGTGTTGTATTTTATATCCAGCGGCGGAAGCTTTATACTGCCCGAGGTGCGCGACGTAAAATACACTGGCAGCGCCTATGTGCGGACGCTTTTGGGAGAGCTTGGGAAAGGCCCGCAGAATACTTCCGTTATGGCCACACCGGTTGCGGAAGGCCTTGAGCTTGTGGAAGAGCCGGAAATACTGCCTGCCGACGACGGGTATATACTGAAGCTTAACTTTTCAAAGCTGCCTACAAGATACGTATATTCGGACACGAAGGACGCCAAGCTTTCATATGCGGCGCTGGTATACACGTTAACCGGCTTTTTGCCCGGCGTCAGGTATGTGGACATATACGTTAACGGCAACAGGGTGGAGCCGTATTCCGGCGCTTCATCGGCGGGCATGAACAGGCAGGATTTTATAGGATTGATAGGCAGCAGCGCGCCGCTCTATTTTGAGGACAAGAATTCGGACTTGCTGCTCGAAGTTTCGAGAAGCATGGAGCAGGCAAAGATATGGAACGCAAAAGAGCGGCTGCTTGAGCTGTTAAAAGGCCCTCTTGAGGGAGAGGACGACAACGCGGAACCCATAATGCTTCAGGGAATAACGGAGGAAGATATACTTTCGGTGGATATATACGGCGACACGGCATTTGTCAACCTGTCTTTAGGCTTTAAAAACGCATGCGCGGATTTAAAGCCAAAAAGCGAGATGCTTCTCGTCTATTCAATAGTAAACACTATAACGTCGATGGACGGCATAAGCAAGGTGCAGTTCCTTATAGAAGGCAATCAGACGGATACGCTTGCGGGCAACTTATGCCTTTCAAACCCGTTTATAAGGAACTACGGCATAATAAAACAGCCGTCCTAAACGGCTATGCTTACGTTGTATTCTTCCAGCCACATGTTGAGCTGTATAAGGAACGCAAAGAGCTGCGGGCCGGTCATAAGCTGTCCGAACCAGGGCGTTACTATGCTCAATGAATCGAGCATCTCTTCTGTGAAATCCTTGTCTATAAGCGCGTTGACGGGCGCTGATTTGTCATTCAGTATATCTCTCAGCGCCGTAGAGACAAGCCTTGTGTATTCGGGGTTGTGCGTTTTGGGATAAGGGCTCTTTTTCCTCGAACATATGCTCTCGGGCAGCAGGTCTTTAACCGCCAGCCTCAATATGCCTTTTTCCATGCCTCCCGCGTTCTTTATATCCCACGGTATGTTCCATACGTATTCGGCAAGCCTGTGGTCGCAGAAAGGAACCCTTACCTCCAGCCCGCTTGCCATGCTCATCCTGTCTTTGCGGTCGAGCAGGTTGGCCATGAACCACTTTATATTCAAATAGAACATCTGGCGGCGCCTGCGCTCTTTGGGCTTTTCGTTGCCCAGCAGCGGGGTTTCTTCCACGGTGTCGAAATACCTTGCTTTTGCGTAATCTTCGATATTAAGCTTAGAGAGGCTTTTCGACATTACGTTGCGCCGCAGCGCCAATGAATTCGCCCACGGGAACATATCGAGGTTTAATAGGTCGTCGCGGTAAAACCACGGGTAGCCGCCGAATATCTCGTCTGCGCATTCGCCGGAGAGCGCGACAGTAGCGTATTTTTTAACTTCCCTGCAGAACATTAAAAGGCTTGAATCCACATCCGCCATGCCGGGAAGGTCGCGTGCGATTACGGCGTCTTTAAGCGACGCTACCAATTCCTCGGTGGTCGCAACATAAGGCGTATGGTTGCTGCCTATATACCTGCTTACTATATCTATATAGTCCTTATCGGGGCTTGGTTGAAACACGCTGCGAGTAAAGTATTTGTCGTTGTCGACATAATCTATCGAGAACGTATCGAGAGTTTCGCCGTTTTTGGCCATGTGCTTTGCCGCTATTACCGAGAGAGTGCTCGAATCGAGCCCGCCGGAAAGAAACGTACAGACGGGCACATCTGATACCAGCTGGCGTATTGTGGAGTCTTCTATATAAAAGAGCAGCTTTTCGACGGTAGCGGGAATATCGTCCTTATGCTCTTCGCTCTTAAACTGCCAATAGCGGTGTATGTACGTACCGAGCGGAGAGTATGTCATGCATTCCCCGGGCTTTAGCTCCTCAATCCCTGAAAACAGCGTCTTGCCGGGAGTACGTGCGGGCGCGAGCGCAAAAAGTTCCAGCAGCCCGTTGTCGTTGATAACGGGCTTTATATCCGGATGCGCGAGTATTGCTTTTATTTCGGAGGCGAAAAGCAGCGCGTGCTTTGTGCGCGCAATAAACAGGGGCTTTACTCCCATCCTGTCCCGCGCGAGGAATATTCGTTGCTTTCGCTCGTCCCATATGCCGAAAGCGAATATGCCGTTAAACTTCTCAACGCAGGAAGGCCCCCATTCTATGTAAGACATCAGCAGCACCTCGGTATCGGAATGGGTAAGGAACACATGCCCCTTGTCATAAAGCTCCTTTTTAAGCTCCAAAGTGTTATAAAGCTCGCCGTTATACACTATTGTGTATGTATTGGTTCCTACGCTTCTTGTCATAGGCTGGCTGCCGCCTGCCGGGTCTACAACCACAAGCCTTCTGTGCCCGAGCGCCGCCTGATGCGTTATAAAAGATCCGGCCGAATCAGGGCCTCTGTGGCTCAGTTTATCCATCATATTTGAAAGTATGCCGCTGCAATCAAGAAGGTCGTTTTCAAAGTCAATGATACCGACGATACCGCACATATGAAAGCCCCCGTAAAAAAGATGATACTCACTGTACAGTATATGGAGCGCCAAGTTGAGGCGTGATTGTATTCAATAAAATCAGCAGTTGCATCGGTTGATGAATTATATTAAAATATAGCGCAATGGGAGGATAAAATATGCAGAAAAAAGGCCACACAAAATCACTTGCGATATCCAGCATACTTGCAGCACTCATATTCGTTTTTACGGCGTTTTTAAGCTTCAGGCTGACGTCCACCAGCGCGTATATGCATCTTGGCGATTCTATTATCTACTGCGCGGGGCTGCTTATAGGCGCGCCGTGGGCAGCGGGCACCGCCGCTATTGGCAGCCTGTTTGCCGACCTTATACTAGGAGCCGCCGAATATATACCGGCAACGATAATAATAAAAGGCCTGATGGGATTTCTTTGCGCGGTAATGATGAAAAAGGCAGGGTTCCTAAGATTCCTCATTACAAGCATAATAGCGGGCGCGATAATGTTCGTGGGCTACGCATTATACGAGGTGCTGTTAGGCGGATGGGGAAGGGCCTACGGCGGGCTCGTGCAGAACCTTATACAGTGGGTCGCGGGCGTTGCGGCGGCGGCAGCGCTGTATTATCCGGTAAAAAGGATTAAGGGAGCGATATGATTACACTTACATGCTTCGGAAAATACGGGCCGTATCCTAAAGCAAACTGCGCGTGTTCGAGCTATATGCTTACATACCGAGGACGGCGCGTGATAATAGACCTGGGCTGCGGTTCGCTTACGAGGGTGTTTTCTGTATTAAATGCGCACGAAATAGACGCAGTCGTGCTTTCGCACCTGCATGCAGACCATATGGGCGATATGCTTACGTTAAGGTACGCGCTCGACGCCGCTAAAAAAATGGGCAGGCTTGAAAACCCCGTGCCCGTATATATGCCCGCAGAACCGGAAACGGAAGCGAAGCTGATTGCATCCAATAAAAACATCGAAGCGCATTATATAGATGGCGGCGGCACTGCCGGCATATGCGGCATGGACGTAAGCTTCGCGCTTATGCCTCATGCTGTAAAAAGTTACGCTATGTCGTTTTGCGCCGAAGGCAGGAAATTCGTATATTCCGGCGATACGAGCTACAACGAACGGCTCGCGGGCTTTGCCGAAGGCGCAGATCTCTTTTTGATAGAAGCCGGTTTTCTCTCTGCTGACAAGCCGGAGAACGCCGCGCATGTTACGGCGGCGGAGGCTGCGAAAATAGGAAAAGAAGCGGGCGCGAAGAAGCTTCTTTTAACGCACGTGTTCCCCGAATACGACGAAAACGAGCTCGTTAAAGAAGCCATCGAATACTATCCCGGCGCGAGCATCATTGAGGAACTTGTATCTTACGAGGTCTGAATGGGTGTTGCGGGAACCGCAAAACTGCATCGCATACATGAAATACTAAAAAGGCGGCCGATTTGCACAGCGGCGGTCTTTTTTGCTTTGGGCGTAACGCTGGGCAGGTATTTTGGTTTTAAGACGGTTTATATGCTTCTGGCCTCTGTAATATCAGCCGTCGCAGTTCTTCTTGCCGCGTTTACAAAGAAAAGATTATATAAACACTTATACAAATTTATTTTGCCGCTTGTGTGCGCGGCATTATTTTTTCTTGCCGCGTTTTTGTCCGCCTCGGCGTTAACCTCAGGTTATCTGGCAACGGGGGAGAGCCTTTATATTAAGGGAAGGGTATACAACTCGCCGTATCACAATGAATACGGAAGCACAATATGCCTTTTAGACAACGCGTCGGTTGAAGGCCGGCAATGCGGCTGCATAAAGCTATATTTATCAAGCGGTGAGGTACGCTGCGGAGACGTGATTGAGGCCGTCGCGGACGTGGAATCGCCTAAAGGCGTGCGCAATCCGGGAGGCTTTGACGAAAGGCTGTATCTCAAATCGCAGGGCATAACCTTAAAGGCGTATGCGGACAGCGCCAAAACGGCGGGCAGGCTTAACGACGCATATACGTTTTTTGCCGGGTCGAGAGAAAACCTCTCAAGCGTTATCGACGGCATATTCGATAGCGAAACCGCGCCGGTGGCAAAAGCGATGCTGCTGGGAGACACGCAGGGCATAGACGAAGAGACGTACACGGCTTTCAAGGACACCGGCATGGCGCACGTGCTGGCCGTATCGGGGCTTAACGCGGCAATACTGATTGGCTTTGTATACTTCGCGCTGAAGCTGCTCCGGGCGGGCCGCAATGCGCGGCTCATTATAGCGCTCGCTTTTGTGGCGGCGTATACGTGCCTAACCGGCTTTACGCCATCGATAGTGCGCGCGGCCGTCATGTCGTGCGCCGTGCTTTTGGGCACGCATTTCGGGCGGCAGAACGATACGCTTAATTATCTGTCGCTGGCGTTTATATTATCGCTGCTGATAAGGCCGCTCGACCTTTTTACCGCGGGATTCCAGCTTTCGTTTGCGGCTGTTTTCGGCATGCTGACTATTGGAAATCAGGCGAGGCGGCTTTGGGACAGGGCGCTTAAAAAGCGCCTGAAGCGCACAGGCAACGCGCTAGCGGCGTCGGCGGGCGCTACGGCGGGAACCATGCCCATATTGGCGGCGTCGTTTAACAGGCTCTCGACGCTCAGCATACTCGTAAATCTCGTTATTATTCCGCTCGCTTCCGCCACGACGGTGCTCGTATTCATCGCTGCGCTCTTTGGTGTGATATTTGGAAGCTCAGCCGCGTTTGCAGCGTTTCCTGCCTCCGCCGCAATAAAGGCTATGCTTTATATAATAAGGCTTGCCGCGCAGATTCCGTTTGTCGCGGTGAATATACCGTCGCCTTCGACGTTCATGGTAATAGCGTGCTTTGTGCTTATGTATATATGTTCAACGTATACGCTGGCTGCGATAAAGACAAAAGCCGCGATTTGCTTAAGCTTAGCCGCCGCGGTTGCCGTTTTCGCCGTTTTGCCGGGCTTTAACGGCATGTACGTTGTTTTCCTCGACTCGGGGCAGGGGGACGCGGCGTTCATAAGGACAGTACAGAACGGAGAATACTTTATAGACGGCGGCCGCGAGGCTAGCGCGGAAGAGATAGTAAGCTTTACGATTCGCAACGGATATACGCCCGAAGCCGCTTTTGTCTCTCATACGGACGGCGACCATTTCAGCGGCATAAAAGCGCTTTACGATGCGGGGCTGCTTGGCAAGGTATATTGCTCCTGGCAGGAGGAGAGCGACGTGAGGGCGGCGATGCCAAACGCAGAGGTAGTTGCGCTCGGCGCGGGGGACACCGTCCAGCTGGACGAATACACGTCCGCTCTGGTATTATATCCTTATAAGGACACGGAGGCGGAGGATAAAAACTCCGAGTCGCTCGTGCTGCTTATAGAGTACAACGGCAAACGGCTGCTTTTTTCCGCCGACATACCGGGCACGGCGGAAACGGAGATTTTTGCCTGCCTGCCACGTATAGACGTATACAAGGCCTCTCACCACGGCTCGCGGATGTCGTCATACAGGCTGCCGCTTTCGGTGATAAGGCCGCGGTACAGCGTTATCTGCGTCGGAAAGAAAAGGTACGGACAGCCGGACGAACTGGCCACGGATAATCTATACGATTACTCGGGCAAGGTTTTTACAACAATGGACGACGCCGCGGTGGAATTCTATATAAGCGGCGATATCAAAGTCAATACATACGGCGGGTAATATGAACAGTAACACATTTATATTTGCGGGCGAAAGCTATATGGTGAGGGAGAGCGTCAATAAGCTCAAAAGCTCGCTTGATATACAATATCCCGAGATGAACGTAACGGAATATAAGAATATGCCTAAAGCCGACGAGCTTATAGAGGCGTGCTTCTCCGTGCCGTTCATGTCGGATATAAGGTTTATCGCGGTGTATAGCTGCACGGCATTGACTGCCAAAGGCAGCGCGGACGATTCAAGAAAGATAGCCGAAGCGCTTAAAAAACTTCCCGCAAGCACAGTTATTGCGCTTTGCACCGAAGACGCTTTGGATAAAAGGCGAGCGCTATATACATATATAAGCAAGCAGGGCACGGTGAAGGAGTTTTCCGTTCCGACTGCTGCCGATTGCGTAAGCTTCGCGCAAAAAAAGTCGCGCGATTACGGCGCTTCCATGCCGGCAAAGGCGGCTTCCATGCTTGTCGCGGCTGTGGGGTGCGATTATTTTGCGATTGACAACGAGACGGCGAAGCTGGCGGCATATTGCGGCTATGGTGAAATAACGGCAAAGCACGTTGAAGAGTGCGCGGCAAAGTCGCTCGAATACAACGTGTTTGAGATACACGGGCTGCTTGCAGGCGGACAGGCTGGCAAGGCGAAAAAACTGCTGGAAGACATACTGCGTACGGAGCGACCGGAAGGCCTTATCGGGCTTATAGCGCGCAAGATAAGGGACATGTATAAAGTAAAGACCATGGCGGACTTGAAATATCCCGCTTCGAAAATAGCGGAAGTGACGGGGATAAAAGGCTTTGTGGTCGATATGCTGAAAAAGGAATCGGCGCGGTTTACGCAGCAGGACTTAAGGGACGCGCTTGTAAGACTTGCGGAGCTTGATTACGGCATAAAAAGCGGTGAAGCGGACGCCTCATTGGCGCTGCCTGAAACGCTTATGACGATATATAAGCTGTGAAATGCAGCGCTTAAATGTCAGGAAAACGACAAAAAAGCCCTTGATCTTAAGACCAAAGGCTTAAAACTCTTCGTTGTCAGCCTTTAGATAGAGGCAATGGCCTTGGAGCACTGCGCCTTTTTGCGGCTGCAGCTGTTTTTGTGTATAGCGCCTTTAAGCACGGCTTTGTCAAGCGCTCCCGTATATTCCTTAAACAGAGCGTTAGCAGTTTCCGCATTCTTCGCCGCTACCGCTTCATTGAACTTCTTTGCAAGCGTTTTAAGCTCCGACTTGACTTCCCTGTTTCTGAGCTTCGCCTTTGCTTCAACACGTACGCGTCTTTCCGCAGATTTTATATTTGGCAAGTGTCTACCTCCGAAAAAATACTCGTTTTCAAATAACGAATCGTATTTTAACATATGCTTAGCCGTTTTGCAACAAATAATGAGCGGTAAAAGTAAATATAAACAGAAGAAATTATCTATCAATATTATAATCGATATGTTAAAATTAATCACAATAATATAATGGGAGAAAAATATGTATTGTAAGAAGTGCGGAAAAGATTATAAGAAAAACAAGAAAGTCTGCAATGACTGCGGCATAGCGCTTACGCCCGGCAAATCTCCCGGCAGCAAAAAAAGCGGCGATAAAAGGATGCTGATAATCGGCTGCGCCGTGCTGGTGGTTATAATTGCAGTCTTTTTAATTATCGGCCTCGGCGGTATGCTGCCCGAACAGCTTAAAGGTTCCTGGCGCGATCAGGCGGGCATAGCGGGCACAATTGAGTTTAAACCCGGCGGCATTGTTGAGTGGACGGCGTCAGGCGAATTACACCGCGGCCGCTATTCGTATAACGGAGCAACCAGCGAGGGAAGCTTTAAGCTTGATAGCAATGATAAAGTGCATGAATTCGCATGCGACGGTACTACACTTACCATGGATAACATAACGTACACGAAGCAATAATGCTGGTTTAAATAGCGCGGGAGTTCCCCGCAATTTAAATATTAAAGGAGTGGCTTGTTATGTTTTGTACAAAGTGCGGTACACAGAATTCCGAGGGAGCGGCGTTTTGCGTCAGTTGCGGCAACAGTCTTAACACGGCGCAGGCGCAGAATCCTCAGCCCCAGCCTGCGATGTATGGCTATGGCCAGCCCGGCGCTTATGCGGGTTATGCGCCTCAGAAGAGGAAAAACGGGCTGATTATCGGGCTGATAATCGGCGGAGCGGTGCTTGTTGCGGGGATAGTTGTGCTTGTCATACTGCTAACGGGCGGAAACGCCGCGAATGGAATAGCTGGTAAATGGTATGATAAAGAAGGGTACGCAGGCGAGCTCGATTTCAAATCGGACGGAACGGTGGAAATTAAGGTGATGGGGAAAACAATTCCAGCGAGGTATATGTTTGATGAAGAATCCGGCTCGGGAACTATCAAAGCAATGGGCTCGACTTTCGATATGTATTTGGAGGACGGCGTACTGTATTATAACGGCGTCGAGTATACCCGCCAGTATGTCAAGCAGATTGATTTAACCGACTTTGATCTCTCAGAGTTCGGCCTGGAGTAAAACAGTTGACATACTCAAGCCTTATGAATTAAAATGCAGTATAGTATTTAATAAGAAGAGCTGGTGGTATTGTTCCAGCTCTTTTTTATGGGACCCAAATGCCGTGAGGCCTTAAGCCGCGGCAGCAGGACTCGTATCAAAAGACAGCTGTGTTTACAAATGCAATATAATGGCGATAATATGCTGAAAAATACATTGAATGCAGATAAATATAAAAAGTTGTATTTGCTATGAAAGCATGATAAAATCAGATTCGCATAGATAAAAGGAGCGTTCGTACTTGAGGATTTTAAAAGGTGTGCTGTCAATCGTAATCATAGCTGCGGTTGCGGCGGGCATTTTTTTATACGTAAACAGCCAGGGGACTGGAACAGGAACCGGCACTGCTCCTGATGCATACGGCTATGCTGTCGTAATAAACGAGTTCCTGGCGTCAAACAGCGCCGTATTGCCCGATGAAACGGGAGAATACAGCGACTGGATAGAAATATACAATGCTTCCGGCGAGAACGTGGATTTGTCCGGATACGGGCTGTCGGACGAAAGCAAATCCGCGAAGTGGCAGTTTCCGGGCATAATTCTTAAACCCGGCGAGTATTTGGTGGTTTTCGCGTCCGATAAGAACGTATCCGATAAAAACGCCGTTTACCAGCATACGAATTTTAAGCTGAGTTCATCGGGCGGCGGGGTGTACCTGTTTGGCCCCGACGACAAAATGGCGGACAAGGTCGAATACGACGCTCAAACCGAGAACATTTCTTTGGGCAGATCCTCCGATGCGACGCAGTTTGCTGCATTTGACAAGCCGACGCCCGGCTTTCCCAACACCGAGGAAGGCTACGCTTCGTTCGTTAACAGCAGGATAAAGGAAGGCTCGCAGCTTATTATTACGGAGATAAACCCTTTGAATACGACATCGTATCTCGATAACAGCGGCAGCGCGAGCGATTATATAGAATTGTACAACGGCTCAGCCGAGGCGATAAACTTAAGCGGTTACGGCCTTTCGGACGACCCTGTTAAATTTCTTAAATGGAAGTTCCCCGAGGTTACGATAGGGCCGGGGGAATACCTCGTTGTGTTCGCGTCGGGAGAGGATGAAAACCTGACCGACGTTGCGGCAAAGGCGTTGCACACGAACTTTCGCGTGGCGTCTTACAAAGAGACGATTACGCTTTGCGACGCTGCGGGTTACATACTTGACCAGGTGAGCATAAAAGAGATACCGCCGAAAACCGCATATGCGCGTAAAATTGGCGGAGACGGCGCGTATACCGCAGAGTGGGAGCTTACGACGGCCCCTTCGCCCGGCGCTCAGAACGGCGGGGCTTAAGCGGAAAAGCGAAGAGCGTAGCTTGCTTTAATGTCCGCGCAATAATCTTGGAGAAAGTTTTTATATGGCGAGAGACGAAGATATTTTCAAAAAACTTAAGAAAGTAAAGCCGCTTGTAAAGCAGCACAACCTTCAGCTGCTCTCGCAGCGGGATTTCAACCCGAAGAGCACATTAAACATACCGATAGAAAACTCTTCGGCAAGAAAGAGCAGGGTAAGCCCGGCGCAGAAGCGCGAGCCGGGGTTGTATACATTCAATGACCGCGAACAAAAAGCGCGGCGCGATTTTCCCGAAGAGCTTAATATTCAAAGGCCAAACGCAGAAGCGAAAATAAAGCCGCGTAAATCCGCCGAAACTCGCAAGGCCAAGGTAAAAGCAGCGGCTAAACAGCCTGAAATGTTCCCGGAATATGCAAAACCGGCCGTTAAGCGCCAAGAAGGCGAAGGGCTGGACGTATTTTCAGAAAACGTGAAGCCGCAAATGTCATATGCGCCGGCGCCGCTCCGCGAGTCAAAAAACGCTGTTGCTTATGAGTATAAGGACATATCCGCGATTGAAGAAAGCGCTGAATCCCATGGAATGCCCCTAAGGCATGAGCTTAAATATTATATAAACTACAGGGACTATATAATACTAAGAGGCGCGCTCAAAGCGCTTATGTCTCCCG
The DNA here is from genome assembly GCA_050260375.1 of Burkholderiales bacterium. Taxonomy (GTDB): domain Bacteria; phylum Bacillota; class Clostridia; order Christensenellales; family SZUA-584; genus DTFZ01. The sequence goes on from JBLNCA010000037.1 coordinate 360,335, forward strand.
ACCCTTTTGCTGACGAGAACGGCGCGTATCACGTCCGAAGCCTTTATTTCGACGACATACACGAAACGGCGCTGCGGGAAAAGCTGGCGGGCAACGGCGAAAGATATAAATACAGGATAAGGATATACAATTATCAGGACAACCCGATCAAGTTCGAGAAAAAGTATAAGGTAGGCCAGTATATCGGCAAACAAAGCATAAGCCTTACGCACGACGAGTATGACAGCATAATGGCGGGGGAGTTCGATTTCCTGCGGGACAGGAGCGAGAAACTCGCCAAAGAGCTGTATATGGAGATGAAGACGTTCCTTTTAAGGCCGCGGGTAATAGTGGACTATATTCGGGAAGCGTACGTGTCTCCGTTTGAAAACTGCAGAATCACGTTTGATAAGGACTTAAAGGCCGGACTCATGCTTAAGGATATATTCGACCCAAACGCGCCGGTGATGCCCATGTACGACACCGGGCTTATGGTGCTCGAGGTAAAGTTCAACAGATATTTGCCGGAATTCATTAAACGTGTTCTAAATAACATTAATGCTGCTGACAGATGCGCTATTTCAAAGTACGTCATCTGCAGAAAGTTTGACTAGGAGGTTTATTTAAATGGGCGGCGGATACGATGTTAATTTGGCTGCGGAACTCATCAGGAAAAGTATACTTGATGATTTCGCATTCACAACCGATCTATCGTTTACCGATGTTATTATTGCTTTGGGGCTGGCATTCGTAATAGGGATATTTATTTATATAATCTACCGGCTTACGTTTGGGGGCGTCATATACTCAAAAAGCCTCGGAACATCGCTCGTGATGATAACCATGGTTACGACTATGGTGATAATGCCTATAACTACCAACCTTATTGCCGCGCTTGGCATGGTGGGCGCGCTGTCTATAGTGAGGTTCAGAACGGCCGTCAAGGAAATGCTCGATACGATATACATGTTCTGGGCGATAGCCGCGGGCATAACGCTCGGCACAAGGCTTTATATCGTCGCGCTTATAGCTTCGGGCGTAATAGGCGTGCTGATGCTTATCTGGAACCTGTTCAAATCGAAAAAGAACTTTCCTTACATGCTCGTGCTGCGCTTTGACGAGAGCGTGAAAAAGGAAGTGCAGAACGTGCTGCGCAAGCTGCCGCAGGGCAGGCTCAAATCCAAAGTCGTATCGCAGGGCACTATGGAGCTCACTATTGAGATGAACATAAAGGAAAGCGAAGTGGGCATGATAGACGCTTTCTCGGCAATACCCGGCGTACACGACGCCTCGCTGATAAGCTACAAGGGCGATATAGTCGCGTAGCCGTTAATCAATAAAAACATTAAAATACCGCATCCGTCGGGTGCGGTATTGTTGTGCTTAAAATATTCTGTTATCCAAGCATCAGCAGCAGTTCGCGCAGCACTTTGCAGGCTACGAGCGTAGAGCCGCCGCTGGCGTCGTAGTGGGGGGAGAGCTCGGTTATGTCGGCGCCCACAATATTAAGCCCCGACAGCGCAAATATGCTCTCTATAAGCTCGTTAAAGCTTATTCCGCCCGCCTCCGGCGTGCCTGTGCCGGGCAGCACCGACGAGTCGAGCACGTCAAGGTCTATCGAAAGGTAACAAGGCTTGTCCTTTATCGCTTTAACGGCATAATCTAAGTTATTGCAGTTGAAAAAGTTTGTATATACGTGGAATTTGCCCCACTCTACCTCTTCGCGTTCTCCCGAGCGTATGCCGTACTGGAATATGCGTCCGTCGCCAACGATATCCCATATGCGGCGCATTACGGTTGCATGCGAAAGCTTCTGGCCGAAATATTTGTCGCGCAGGTCGGAATGCGCGTCAAAATGTATTATATGCAAATCAGGGTACTTGGCGGCAAGGGGGCGGACTGCGCCCAGCGTAACAAGATGCTCGCCGCCCAGCATTACCGGTATCTTACCGTCCTGCGCTATCTTCGAAGCCGTTTTTTCAATAAGCTTCATAGCCTGCTGCGAGTTGCCTATCGGCATAGTAAGGTTGCCTATATCGCACGCTTTAATATCCGAAAGGTCTCTGTTCTGGTGTATGCTGTACGTTTCAATACCGCCGTCGCTTGCGCTGCGCATAGCCTGAGGCGCAAAGCGCGTGCCGGGATGAAACGACGTAGTGCCGTCAAAAGGAGCGCCGAATATTACTATTGTGGATTCCTTGTATTTGTTGTCGCAGGATATAAACGTAAGCGCCGTATTATTCATATTCAAGATTCTCCAGCATTTCTATCACGTAATTGGGCAGCGCGAACGCCCCCTTATGAAGGTCGGTGTTGTAATACCTTGTTTTAATGCCGAGCGCGTTCCAGCGCTGTTCGTCAAGATTTTCTATCGGGTCTACCGTTTTTGAGGCAAAGCCGAACAGCCAGTGCCCGGAAGGGTAGGTGGGTATATGCGCCTGGTACACGCGGCAGATGGGGAAGAACTCGTTTATCCTCGCGTGCGCCCTCCTCATGTTGTTGGCGTAGGCGGAATAGTACGGGCTTTCGTGCTGGTTGACAAGTATCCCGTCTTCGGTAAGCGCGTGGTAGCAGTTGCCGTAAAACTCCTTGGTGAACAGTCCTTCGCCGGGGCCGAACGGGTCGGTGGAGTCGACTATTATGAGGTCGTATAGGTTGTGCTTCGAGCGGACGAACTTAAGGCCGTCCTCATAGTGTATATGCACGCGCTCGTCTTTAAGGCTGCATGTAAGCGAGGGGAGATATTCGAGGCAGACATCAACCACCTGTTTGTCTATCTCCACCATGTCTATATGCTCTATCGTTTTGTACTTCGTAAGCTCCCTTACGGTGCCTCCGTCGCCCGCGCCTATTACGAGCACGTTTTTAACGTCCGGCTTGGCTGCCATGGGCACATGCACTATCATGTCGTGATATATGAACTCGTCTTTTTCCGTGACCATCATAAGGCCGTCCAGCGTCATAAAACGCCCGAATTCTTCCGAATCAAACACGTCGATGCGCTGGAATTCGCTTTCGCCGCTGTAAAGCTGATTTTTCACCTTTATTGAGAAGCGCACCGATTCCGTATGCTCTTCCGTGTACCAAAGTTCCATTTTTTATCTCCGTTATACAAGTATATTTATATTTTCAATGCTCATATCTTCCGCGCCGGTAAGCAGCGCGCCCTTTTCCTTAGCGTAAAGTATATAGCTGATTATCTCTTTTGTTATTACCTCGCCCGGCGCTATTATCGGTATGCCGGGGGGGTAGCACATCACGAAATCGCCGCTTATCGCGTCTTCGCTCTGTTTGAGAGGAACGCTTTTTTTCTTCGCGTAAAACGCCTTTTCAGGCGTCACCTTTACAATGGGGGTGATGTATTCGTGGTCGAACATGCCGGCATGCTGACCGGATTTTAAGCGCTTTATCTCGGCAAGCGAAGCGACCAGCCGCTCAATGGCAAGCGTAGTGTCGCCTACCGATATTATAGCGAGGAAGTTGGCGACGTCGCCGAACTCCACCTGTATAGAATACTCGTCGCGCAGTATTTCGTACACCTCAAACCCTGCAAGCCCGAGCTTTATAGTGTTTATGCTGAGCTTGGTGCGGTCAAAGTCCGCTACGGCCGGCCCTTTTATCTCGCCGGCGAAAGCGTAGTAGCCGCCTATATCGTTTATCTCCTTGCGCGCGTATTCCGCAAGCTCGAGCACTCTGTCGAACATCGCCCTGCCGTTAAGCGCGAGGTTTTTCCTTGCGATGTCGAGAGAGGACAGCAGCAGGTACGAGCCGCTAGTCGTTTGCGTAAGGTTAATTACAACGCGCATTTGGTCGGGGTTGACGCGCGCCTTGTTTAACAGCAGAAGAGAGCTTTGCGTGAGCGAGCCGCCGGTTTTATGCATGCTTACCGCCGCCATATCCGCGCCCAAATGCATTGCGGCTGTCGGCAGGTCGTCGTGGAAATAAAAATGCGTGCCGTGTGCCTCGTCAACCAGCACAAGCATGCCGTGGCTGTGCGCAAGCTTAATTATGCCCGCAAGGTCGGAGCATATGCCGTAATATGTGGGGTTGTTGACGAACACGGCTTTCGCGTCGGGGTTTTCGAGTATCGCTCTTTCCACGGATTCGAGCGTCATGCCAAGCGGTATGCCCAGCTCCGAATTTATGCCGGGATTGACGTAAACGGGCACGGCTCCGCAGAGTATCACCGCGTTGATCGCGCTCCTGTGCACGTTCCTCGGCATTATTATCTTGTCGTTTTCGGCGCAGCAGCCCAGTATCATTGCCTGAACGGAGGACGTGGTGCCGCCGACCAAAAAAAATACGTTATCGCAGCCGAACGCTTCCGCGGCAAGTTCTTCGGCCTCTTTGATAACGGATACCGGATGACAAAGGTTGTCAAGGGATTTCATCGAATTGACGTCAATCGAGACGCACTTTTCACCCAGGAACTCTTTCAGTTCGGGGGTTCCGCGGCCCTGCTTGTGCCCCGGAACGTCAAACGGCAGTACGCGCCGCTTTTTATATTGCTGAAGCGCGGTTGCTATAGGCGTTCTCGACTGGCGGTTTCTGTAATCCGAATCATTCTGCCTGTCACTTATAGATGTTCGTTCCATAGTATATCTCAATCATCTCTCTGTATAGCTTATCCCTTATTTCCCGCCTTTTCTCGGGCTTTAGCGCGTATACGTCGCTATTGAAGAGATAATTGTTAAGATCGATTTCCTTCCTGATCATTTTCGTATGGAAAATGTTCGACTGGTAGACGTTTACGTCTATCGCGTCATATTCGCTGAGCGTATCCCTGTTGATAAAATTCTGTATGGAATTAATCTCATGGTCGATGTAATACTTGTTTCCGTTGACGTCGCGCGTAAAACCGCGGACGCGGTAATCTATTGAAATAATATCCGAATCGAAGCTGGAAATAAGAAAATCGAGAGCCTTTAGGGGAGATATCTTGCCGCAAGTGGATACGTCAATATCGACCCTGAAAGTAGTGATATCCTTTTCGGGGTGGAACTCGGGGTAGGTATGCACCGTTACGTGGCTTTTGTCGAGATGCGCGACAACGCTGTCTTTTTCAAAAACGATATTGCCTTTGTTGCAGCTCGGGTCTATCACGTTTGAGGCTATAGCTTCTTCGCTGATCAGTATCGCCGCGCTTGCTCCCTGCGGCTCATAGTCCTGCTTCGAGATGTTGAGCACATGGGCGCCTATTATATCAGTGACCGTACAGAGTATATTCGTCAGTCGTTCCGAGTTGTATTGCTCATCTATATAAATAAGATAATCGTTCTTCTCTTTCTGAGATTCCGCATAACACACATCGTAAATGTTAAAGCTTAAGGATTTGGTGAGATTATTAAATCCGTAAAGCGTTATTTTTTTCTCCAATTTCGTATCACGTCCTTAATAGTTTTGATGAAATAATATCACAAATAACCTAAAAAGCAATATTAAATTGGACCGCATGTATTAGTATAATCAAAAATCAAAAAAGATATTGACATAGAGGATAATAAGTGCTATGGTTGGTTACATAAGTAGATAACTAACGGGGTAAATAATGATACTTGATTTTGAAAGCGATAAACCGATATTCATACAGATAGCCGAAGAGCTTGAAAACGCGATAATCTCGGGAGCTTACGAGAGCGAAACGCAGGTGCCCTCAACAACGGAGATATCGGTGCGTTATAAGATAAACCCGGCTACCGTGCTTAAAGGCGTCGGCATACTTGTCGACGAAGGAATTCTATATAAAAAACGGGGTGTAGGCATGTTCGTTGCAAAGGGCGCAAAAGAAAAGATAATAAAAAAGCGCAAACGGCAGTTCTACGAAAAATACGTCGTACCGCTTGTATCGGAGGCGAGCAAGCTTGATATCACCACTGAAGAAATATACGAAATGGTAAGGATGGGATATGGCAATGAACAACATAGAAGTTAAAAACATTACAAAACGGTTTGCCGATACGCTGGCGCTTAACAACGTCAGCGTAACGTTCGGCGACAACAAGATTTACGGGCTCCTGGGCAGGAACGGCGCGGGTAAAACGACTTTGCTTAACCTAATTACCAACAAGCTTTTCCCCACCGAAGGGGAGATAACGATAGACGGCGAGAACGTTTATGAAAACGACGCCGTGCTCTCCAAGGTGTATTGCATGGGAGAGAGCTCGCTTTATGCTTCCACCATGAGAATTAAAGAAGTCTTCAAGTGGTCAAAGGAATTCTATCCTCAGATGGATACGGATTACGCCTGCCGCCTTGCGGATAAGTTCCAGCTCAGCCTGAAAAAGAAGGTAAGGGAGCTTTCAAAGGGATACGAGTCGATATTTCAGATAATAGTCGCGCTGTCCTGCAACGCGCCTATACTGCTGCTCGACGAGCCGGTGCTTGGGCTCGACGCAAATTTCCGCGACCTGTTTTACAAGGAGCTGTTGCTAAATTACAGCGAGAAGCCGAGGACTATAATAATCTCCACGCATTTAATAGAAGAAGCGGCGGACGTAATTGAAAACGTAGTCATAATCAAAAAGGGCGAAATACTACTTCAGGAAGACACGCAAAGCCTTGTTTCGAGAGGGTACACGGTAACAGGGCCGCAGGGCAAGGTTGACGAATTTATACGCGGCAAAAACGTGCTGGGCGCGGACGTGCTGGGCGGAATAAAGAGCGCCTATATACTCGAAAAGCCCGACAAGCCTTCAGTGCCCGAGGGGCTGGAAGTATCGGGAATGAGCCTGCAGAACCTGTTTATACATCTGACGAACGCTTAAAGGAGAAAGAAAATGAAACTTAAAGCTGCGTTAAAATATCAGATACATGGCATGATAAAGCCGCTAATTATATTCTACATCGTCATATACGCACTTATCTTATTCGTTGGCATGCAGCGGATGATATTATATCACAACGACGCCAGGGTAACCTCTAGCGGAATCGAGATATCGACTGCGGTATTCATATTCGTTGTCGGGCTTAATTCGTTTAAAAGCACGTTTCACCTGTTCCTTGCCAACGGTGTTTCCAGAAAAACGATGTTTAAAAGCTATATTTTAGCGATAGTACCGCTTGCCGCTTTTATGGCGTTCGTAGACATCATAAACAACGTTGTATTGTCTTCGGTGGACAACTACCAGTCGATGTTTTATCAGATGTATAATTTGCACTACGGCCCGGTTTTGAATTTCGGCGCGCAGATGCGTGTGGCGCTGGATGGATTTGTTTGGATGACTTTCCTTTATATCGCGCTGGCGTTGTTAGGATTCTTCATTACGGCTATATATTACCGCATGGGAAAGTCGTTAAAGCTCATAGTATCTATAGGCGTGCCGGTGTTCTTCGTAATGCTGCTGCCGTATATGGACACTTACCTGTTTGACGGCAAGGTATTTGACGCATTAGGGTATTTCTTCTCTAAAGCGTGGGGATTCCTCGACGGATACAACCCATATGTTTCGGTGCTGTCAAGCTTTATAACGGCAGTGGTATTCGGGGCGCTGAGCTTTCTCGCTATACGAAGAGCGACGGTGAAAATATAGACATCCCGGAAATTACCTGGTATTTATAATCTGCAGAATAAGCGGCCATTAGCGCCGCTTTTTCTGTATTATGGTAAATAAAGGGTATTTGTTTTATTGACACGGTTCATAATATGCTTTAATATGAAAAAATGCGTGGTGAGAAGGGTAAATACATATGAAGAGACTTTTTATCATATTCATAACAGCGGCGCTGCTGCTTGCAGGGTGTACAACCAAAGCGCCCGATGCGTCGCCGGAATCGTCGGCGGCGGTGATAACAAAACCGCCGCAAACCAGCAGCGATGATTCCGGCAGCGGCAAAAATGCCGACATAGTAAACCCCAATCGCACATATTCCTATGAGATGATGCTTGCGGACTCAGAAGCGCTAAAAGCGGCATATTCCGGCCTTATAGAGACGGACGTTATAGGCAAATCTGTGGAAGGCAGGGACATACTTTTAATAAAGCTGGGCAGGGGAGACAAGAAGATAGCCTTTGCGGGCGCGCATCACGCACGGGAATATATAACCTCGACATATCTTATGGAAACGATAGATGAGTACGCAAGAAGCTATGAGTCGGGGGAAGCTTACGGCGGCTTCGATATAAAAGCGCTGCTTGACGAAGCTACTATCTATATAGTGCCCATGGTAAACCCCGACGGCGTAAACCTCGTGCAGAACGGCGTTGAATCAGTAAAAGACCCCGATAAGGTAAGGAGCATGCGCATGATGCAGCCAAGGTATAGCGAGTGGAAGGCTAACATAAACGGCATCGATTTAAACCGCCAGTACCCGTGCCATTGGGAGGAAAAGGCGAGCAACACCGACGTGCCGAGCTCGGAGATGTATAAAGGCGAAGCTCCAGCAACCGAGCCGGAGGTTAAAGCCATGATGAAGCTGTGCGAAGAAAACGATTTTCTGCTCGCGGCGTCGTTCCATTCCAAGGGCGAGGTAATATTCTGGGCGGACAGCGGCACGGAAGATGAGATACCGGCGGCGCAGCAAATAGCGCAGGCGCTTTCGGACGTCACGGGATATGCGCTGAATCCGGTCTCGGAAGACCCCGCGGTGTACGGTGCGGGCTTCGAAAACTGGTTCCGACAGGAATTCAAGCGCCCGGCGTTTTGCATAGAGCTGACGCCCGCGGGCAACGGAGCCGCTCCGCACAACGATGAGGAGTTTCAAACGCTTATTTGGGATAAAGCGAAATACCTGTGCGCCGACCTTGTACGTCAGGCTCTGGAGCTGGATTGATATTCTTTGTAATAAAGTTACATACTTAGCTGCGGAATTTGTGGTAAACTAGTTAAGTGAATAAATACCTAATGCGTATAAGGAGAACGATATGATTGAAAAGACATATAAAGTAAGCGGCATGAGCTGCAACCACTGCGTAATGCACGTAAAAAACGCCGTGACCGAGTTGGGCGGCGTAGAGAGCTGCGACGTGAGTCTTGAAAAAGGGAGTATCACGGTACTCTACGACGAAACGAAAGTAGGCTATAACAATATAAAGGAAGCGGTAAAAGAAGCGGGATATGACATGGAGTAATTTTTACCCGTGATTTGAAGCATCGGGCTGCCGGTGCTTTTTTATTTTCGAAAATTTTTATAAAAAGCTATTGACATTGACGTTACGTCATGGTTTACGATTGGTTCCATACAGGAGGTAAGAGCATGGAATACACGGTAAACGAGCTGGGTAAGCTCGCGGGAGTGAGCACGCGCACGCTAAGGTATTACGACAGCATTGGGCTGCTTAAGCCTGAAAGGGTTAATTCGTCGGGTTACAGGATATACGGCCCCAAACAGACGGAGCGGCTTCAGCAGATAATGTTTTACCGCGAGCTGGGCGTGGAGCTTGGCAGGATAGCCGAGATTTTGAGCGCGCCCGGCTTTGAAAAACAAGAGGCGTTAAAAGGGCATCTTGAAGCGCTCAAAGAAAAAAGGGCGAGGCTGGACGCCCTGATAAAAAACGTTGAAAAAACTATTTCAGCCGAGAAAGGAGAAACGACCATGACGGACAGTGAAAGATTTGAAGGCTTTAAAAAGAGCAAGCTGGAGGAAAACGAAAGAAAGTACGGAGCGGAGATACGCGAAAAGTACGGCGAGGAAACCGTGGAGAAATCCAACGCGAAGTTCATGAGCATGACAAAGGAGCAGTACGACGAAATGGAGCGGCTGTCGGCCGAGCTTAATGAAACGCTGAAAGCCGCGGTTGCTGCGGGCGACCCCGCGGGCGAGCTTGCGCAAAAGGCGTGCGGGCTGCATAAGCAGTGGCTTATGTGCACGTGGGACAGCTATACGAAAGAAGCTCACAAAGGCCTTGCGCAGATGTACGTTGCCGACGAGCGGTTCAAGGCGTATTACGACAACATCGCACCCGGCTGCGCCGAGTTCCTACGCGACGCGATAATGATCTACTGCGGATAATTGCCGCGAAACACTTTACATGCCGCCGATAATGCAATATCATTTTGTGCAAAGAAACGGAGGCGTGTATGTATGAAGAGCTACAGAAAGGTACTTGTGCTGGACGTGCCCACAAGGCGCGCGTATATCAACATAACGGGCGATGTGGAAAGAGCGCTTGCTGAGAGCGGCATAAAAGAGGGGCTTTGCCTCGTTAACGCCATGCACATAACCGCAAGCGTGTTCATAAACGACGACGAGCCGGGACTGCACAGCGATTTTGAGAAATGGCTCGAGAAGCTCGCGCCCGAAAAACCGCATTCGCAGTACGCTCACAACGGCTTTGAGGACAACGCCGACGCGCACCTTAAGCGCTCGGTGATGGGCCGCGAGGTGGTCGTGGCGGTTACCGAGGGAAAGCTCGATTTCGGCCCGTGGGAGCAGATATTCTACGGCGAGTTTGACGGCATGAGAAAAAAGAGGGTAATGATAAAGATAATAGGAGAATAGCAAGAGACAAGTTAAAGCCGGTAAACCGGCTTTTCTGTTTGGCGGAAAACTCGTCTGAATGTCATTCCGAGTCTGGACCGAAGGCCTTAAATCCCATACAGAAGCTTTTCAGAAGGGGATTCCTCGCAAGCTCGGAATGACACAGGTATCAGTTTTTGATTTAAATATGCATATATATGCACTGTTCACAGAAACTCTTTATTTTTCACGGCATATGGTCTATAATCATCCGTATGAAGAACGGAAGCACGGCAATTCTCTTTCGTGCGGACTAGGTAAAGGATGGTCAAAGAGCATTTAAAGGCTTTTTGATGCGTAAAGTGAGGAGAGAATATGATTTGGAATGAAGCAATGGAGTGCGCGTCGCGGGACGAGATAGAGGCCATACAGACGCAGCGGCTCAAAAGTACGGTAGAACGGTGCTACAACAACGTTGAGCATTACAGGAAAAAGTTCGACGAGGTTGGCCTTAAACCCGCCGATATAAAGACGCTTGCGGATATTCGCAAGATACCGTTTACGGTAAAAGACGACTTGCGGCAGAACTACCCGTATAAGCTGTTTGCGGTGCCGATGAAGGAGATAGTGAGGATACACGCATCCTCGGGCACAACGGGCAAGCCGACGGTCGTGGGCTACACGAGAGCCGATATAGACATGTGGGCGGAGCTTATAGCAAGGCTCGCCTGCGCAGCGGGCGCGACGCCCGACGACATAGCGCAGATAACGTTCGGATACACGCTGTTTACAGGCGCGTTCGGGCTTCATTACGGGCTTGAAAAGCTGGGCGCTACCGTAATACCCATTTCAGGCGGGAACACGGAGCGCCAGCTTATGATAATGCAGGATTTCGGCACTACACTGCTGGTAGGCACGCCGTCGTACGCGCTTTATATGGCGGAGTGCGCGAAAAAGGCGGGGCTTGACACTAAAAAGCTTCCGCTGCGGCTTGGCATGTTCGGGGGCGAAGGCCATACAGAAGAGATGCGCCGCGAGATAGAAAAAGCATGGAACATCGTGGCGACGGAAAACTACGGACTGTCGGAAGTTGTAGGTCCCGGCGTGTCGGGCGAATGCTACGTCCGTAACGGCATGCACATAGCGGAAGACCATTTCTACTGCGAAGTCGTGGATAAGGACACGCTTGAGCCGGTGCCGCCCGGCCAGCAGGGCGAGCTCGTAATAACGTCGCTCACCAAGGAAGCGCTGCCTATATTGCGTTACCGCACCAAGGACATAACGTGGCTGATCCCGGAAAAATGCGAGTGCGGCAGGACTTCTATGCGCATGGCAAAGATACAGGGGCGCACGGATGACATGCTTATTATACGCGGCGTAAACGTGTTCCCGTCGCAGATAGAGAGCGTGCTGCTCGAAATAGAGGACTTAGGGCCGCATTACGAGATAATAGTGCGCAAAGACGGGTACATGGACAAAATAGAGGTGCTCGTTGAGGTGGTGGACGCTGGGCTGCTCGACAGGTTCAGCGCGCTCGAGGCGCTTGAGCACAAAGTAAAAAACGCGCTGCATACCGTGCTCGGCATAGACGCGAACGTGCGGCTCGTCGAGCCGCGGTCTTTAAAGCGGTTCGAAGGAAAAGCGAAGAGAGTAACAGATTTACGATAAACGAGGACATACATGAGGAAACTATTGCTTGGCAACGAAGCGTTCGCCAGAGGAGCGTACGAGGCGGGAGTAAGCGTCGCGACGGCATATCCTGGCACGCCGAGTACGGAGATTACCGAAAACATTGCAAAATACGACGGCATATACGCAGAATGGTCGCCCAACGAGAAGGTGGCTATGGAGGTAGCCATAGGCGCGTCCATAGCGAGCGCCCGGGCGCTGTGCTGCATGAAGCACGTAGGTTTGAACGTAGCGGCCGATCCGCTGTTCACGGCGTCATATACGGGCGTAAACGGCGGGCTCGTCATTATTGTAGCGGACGACCCCGGCATGCATTCGAGCCAGAACGAGCAGGACTCGCGGTTTTACGCTCGCAGTGCGCATGTGCCCATGCTCGAACCCTCGGACAGCAGCGAAGCAAAGGAGTTTGTTAAATTAGCTTTTGATTTATCCGAGAAGTTCGACGCGCCGGTTTTAGTGCGCTCGAGTACGCGGCTTTCGCATTCTCAGGGAATAGTGGAGCTTTCGGACAGGCGGGAAGCTGTATTAAAGCCGTATGTAAAGGACATAGGCAAATACGTAATGATGCCCGGCATGGCGAAGAAACGCCATATAATCGTCGAGAAGCGCATGAACGACATAAAGGCGCATGCGGACACGCTGGATATAAACGCTGCAGAATACAACGATAAAGGCATTGGCATAATTACGAGCGGCGTTACATACGAGTACGTAAAGGAAGCGCTGCCCAACGCGAGCGTATTAAAGCTCGGCATGGTTTATCCTCTGCCGGAAGGCAGGATAAGGGAGTTTGCCGCAAACGTAGATAAGCTCTACGTCATAGAGGAATTAGAGCCTTTCATAGAGGACCAGATAAAGGCTATGGGCATTAGCGTAACTGGCAAGGAGCTGTTCACCGTTCAGGGCGAATACAGCGTAAACAGCATAGCGGCAACCCTTGGCGGCGAAAAGAAAGAAGTTGCCGGCCCCGGAGCGCTGCCCCAGAGGCCTCCCGTTATGTGCCCGGGCTGCCCGCACAGAGGCGTATACTATGTGCTCAAAAAGCTCGGCATAACCGCAACCGGCGATATAGGATGCTATACGCTGGGCGCTACGCCTCCGCTTCAGGGCATAGACACGTGCATATGCATGGGCGCGAGCATAGGGTGCGCGATGGGCATGGAAAAAGCGCGCGGCAAGGACTTTGCGCGCAAGCTCGTAGCCGTAATAGGCGATTCTACGTTCTTCCATTCGGGCATTACGGGAATTGTGGACATGGTCTATAACGGAGCCACGTCCACAGTGCTTATACTCGACAACTCCACAACGGGCATGACCGGGCATCAGGACCACCCCGGAACGGGCAGGACGATAAAGGGCGATATAGTAGAGGCTGTCGATCTGCCGCTGCTTATTAAGAGCCTTGGTGTAAAGCATATACGGATAGCCGACCCTTACGACTTAAAAGGTCTGGAAACAGCGCTTAAAGAGGAGACCGCAAGGGAAGAGCTGAGCGTTATAATAGTTAAGCGTCCGTGCGTGCTGCTGGATAAAAAAGTAAAGCACGAACCGTATATCGTAAACGACAAATGCAGGGCGTGCGGGGTTTGTCTTAGGCTCGGCTGTCCGGCAATTGAAAAATCGCAAAACGGCATGAAGATAGACGGCGCGGTGTGCACCGGATGCGGGCTGTGCTCCGGAGTATGCGCATTCGGCGCTATAGAGGCAAGGTAGTATGGACATATTGATAGTAGGCGTAGGCGGGCAGGGTACGCTGCTCGCGAGCAGGATATTAGGTAATCTCGCGGTGGCTGCGGGATATGACGTAAAGCTATCGGAAGTGCACGGAATGGCGCAGCGCGGAGGCAGCGTCGTTACTCACGTGCGCTTCGGGAATAAGGTGCATTCGCCAGTGATAGACGAAGGCAGAGCGGATGTTATACTGGCTTTTGAAAAGCTTGAGGGGTTGAGGTGGATTAGCCGTTTGAAAAAAAACGGCAGTATGTTTATCAATACGCAGCAGATTTCTCCTATGCCGGTAGTTACCGGAGCGGAGGAATATCCTTGCGACATCGAGGAAAGGATACGCAAGGCGGCGCCGGAGGCCGTGTTTATCGACGCTTTGACGCTCGCAAGACAGGCGGGCAGTGAAAAAGCGGTGAACACGGTGCTTATAGGTGCGTTTGCTAAGAACAGCGATATTGATAAACAGCTTTTCATAGATGCCATAAAAGAGACGATACCCCAAAAGCTAATTGACGTTAATCTTAGGGCGTTTGAGAAAGGCTACGAATTTTAATACGGGGTCCCCAGCAAGACATGAGACTTGCTGGGGTGAAAATAGTTTCCCGTATTAGGGGTATAAAATTTGGAGGCCGAATATGTATTGGAACAAAGAAATAGAATGCATGGACAGGGATCAGCTTGAAGCCCTGCAGTTTTATAAATTAAAGAGAACGGTAAAGAAAGTATATGAAAACGTGCCGTTCTACAAAAAAGCTTTCAATGAGAAAGGCATAAAGCCGGAAGATATAAAAAGCCTTGACGATTTAAAGCTGCTGCCGTTCACACTTAAAAGCGATTTGCGGGATAATTACCCGTTCGGCATGTTCGCCGTGCCAAGGGAAGAGATTGTAAGGGTGCACGCCTCGTCGGGCACTACGGGCAAGCCCACTGTAGTGGGGTATACGAAGCGCGACATAGAAAACTGGGCGAGCCTGATGGCGAGGACTCTCGTTTTCGCGGGCGGCAACAGACATTCCGTAGTGCAGGTGGCGTACGGCTACGGGCTTTTTACCGGCGGGCTCGGGGCGCATTACGGCGCGGAGGCTTTAGGCGCGATAACGGTGCCGATATCGGGCGGCAACACACAAAGGCAGATAATGCTGATGCAGGATTTCGGAACGACGATACTTGCGTGCACGCCCTCTTACGCGCTTTATATGGCCGAGACTATGGAAGAGATGGGCATAGACAGGAAGGCTCTTAAGCTCGAGGCCGGCATATTCGGTGCGGAGCCCTGGACGGAAGCGATGAGAAGCGAGATAGAGAAGCGGCTTGGCATACTCGCTATTGACATATACGGGCTTTCCGAGATAATGGGCCCCGGCGTCGCGGCGGACTGCGAATGCAAACAGGGACTGCATATAGCGGAGGACTTCTTCCTGCCCGAGATAATTGACCCCGATACGCTCGAGCCTCTGCCGTACGGCGAAAAAGGAGAGCTCGTAATAACTACGATAGACAAGGACGGTATACCGCTGATAAGGTACAGGACTCGCGATATAACGGCGCTGCATCCCGAAAAGTGCGGCTGTGGGCGCACGATGGTACGCATGGAGAAGGTGATGGGCCGCACGGACGACATGCTTATTATACGCGGCGTAAACGTGTTCCCGTCGCAGATAGAGAGCGTGCTGGTAGAAATCGCGGAGGCTTCGCCCAACTACCAGATAATCGTAGACAGAGTGGACAATTTCGATACATTGGAGGTTCAGGTGGAGGTATCGCCCGAGTTCTTCTCGGACGAAGTGAGGAAGCTGGAGGCCTTGAGCGAGAAGATAAGAACAGCCATACATAACGTACTCAATATCAGCGTAAAAGTAACGCTCGTCGAGCCGAAGTCGATTGAGCGCAGCATGGGAAAGGCAAAGCGCGTAATAGATAAAAGAAAGTTTTAAGGAGGAATGGTTATGATAAAACAGATATCCGTCTTCGTGGAAAACAAGAAGGGCAGGCTGGCAAGAATAACCGACGTGCTGGGAAACGAGGGCATAGACCTTATAGCGCTGTCTATAGCCGACACGACCAATTTCGGGATAATGCGATGCATTGTCAATAACCCGGATAAAGCCATAACCGTTCTCAAACAGAATGGCTTTACGGCGAGCATGACGGAAGTCATAGTCGCCGAAGTGCCGGATAAGCCGGGCGGGCTCGCAAGCGTGTTAAAGATGCTCGACGAGGCGGGTATAAGCGTTGAATACCTGTATTCTTTCGTGCGTATGCCGAGCCAGAACGCGCTGATACTATTCCGCGTGGAAGACATCAGCGGCGCGATAGAGGCGCTTAAGAAAAACAACGTGAGGCTGCTCGAAGAAAGCGACATATTCTAAAAAACAATATTCTAAAGAAGGTAATAATGCTAGTTCGTTCAACATATGCGGTAATTGACCTTGATGCTGTAAAACAAAACATAAGGAACTTAAAACAACACTTAAGAAAAGGCGCTATGTTCTGCGCCGTGGTAAAGGCGGACGCTTACGGGCACGGCAGCGTTATGGTATCGAAAGCGGCCATTGAAGCGGGCGCGGACTGGTTCGCGGTGGCTATACCCGAAGAGGCCGCCTCGCTGCGCGAAGAAGGCGTAACTGCGCCGATACTCGTGCTCGGGCCGTCTAACAGGTGGCAGTGGGATATGGCGGCCGGACTTAATATAAGCATGACGGTAACGTCAAGAGAATGCGTAGCTTACGCTGCGGAGGCCGCTAAAAAACATAACGTAAAACTGAAGCTGCACCTTAAAGTAGACACGGGCATGAACCGGGTGGGCGTTAAAACGTTCGATGAGATGGACACGATATTGGACGATATACAAAAGTCGCCGTCTTTGGAGCTCGAAGGCGTGATGACGCACTTTGCAGCCGCTGACGAAGCGGACAAAAGCTATACAAGGATGCAGAACGAGCGATTCACCGAGTTTATCGCGGGCGTAAAGCGGCGCGGGTTTTCGCCTATTGTGCACGCATCCAACAGCGGAGCCGCAATAGACTGCCCGGAGCTTTCATACGACATGGCGCGTGTGGGCATAGCGATGTACGGCTGCTATCCATCCCGTGAGGTTGACAGGAGCATAAAGCTTATCCCCGCGATGTCGCTGCACACTAAGATATCGCATATAAAAACCGTGCAGGCTGGCGATAAATTGAGCTACGGATGCACGTTCACGGCCCCAAAAGAGATGAGAATAGCGACTATACCGATAGGGTACGCCGACGGCTTTAACAGGCTGCTTTCCAACAACGGCGAGGTGCTCGTATGCGGCAAACGCGCTAAAGTTGTGGGCCGAGTGTGCATGGACCAGACGCTTATTGACGTAACGGGTATCAAGGGCGCGGAGCGCGACGGGGACGTGGTTTGCATTGGCAGACAGGGCGGCGACGAGATAACGGCGGATGAATTCGCCGAGCGCTGCGGCACGATAAATTATGAAGTGCTGTGCGCTATATCGCCGAGGGTGCCGAGGCTGTATTGTTCCGATAACAAAAACCCGTAAAGGATACTATGGAAAAAGAAAAGATGAGGCGAAGCATGCTCGCCTCGCGTACTGCGATGGACCCTCGCGAAGCGGCTTTAAGAAGCGCGGTTATCTGCGAAAAGCTGCTCGCGCTTGACCGCGTTAAAAACGCCGGGTGCGTAATGGCGTATTGCGCATATAAAAACGAGCCCGATTTAAACGAGTTTATTAATGCCTTAATGGAGCTTGGCAAGGCGGTAGCGCTGCCGTACATAGCGGGTAGCGAGCTTAAAGCGGTAAGGTACGAGAGCGGCTCGGCGATGAAAAGCAACAAATACGGTATAATGGAGCCGGTACCCGTAAACGACGTGGACGAGCTTGAGCCGGATGTTGTTGTAGTGCCGGGCATAGCGTTTGATTCAAGGCTTTACCGTATAGGCTTCGGAGGCGGGTACTACGACAGGTTCCTTGCATACTCAAACGCCTATAAAATAGGCGTATGCTACGATTATCAGGTGGTTGACGGCTTCGCCTGCGAAGCGCACGACGTTCCGATGGACGCCGTGGTTACCGAAAAACGTATAATAGGGAGAAAAGGATGCGCGTAATCGCAGGCAGCTTAAAGGGAAGGCGGCTTGCTTGCCCCAAAGGAGACGCCATACGGCCGACCACGGACAAGGTCAAGGAAGCTATGTTCGGGGCGCTGCAGTTTTATTTGCCGGGCACGGTTGTGCTCGACGCTTTCGCAGGCAGCGGGGCTCTTGGCATAGAAGCGTTGTCCCGCGGGGCGGCGCACGCGGACTTCGTGGAATTGTCGGCCGAGCATATAAAGACGCTGAGGCAAAACCTTGAGCCGGTGCCCAAAGGCAGCTACACTGTTTTCAAGGGCGACGTTATAAAGCTGATGCCGAGGCTTGGTAAGTATGATTTAGTGCTGATGGACCCTCCGTATGACGCGGATATTTACGAATCGTTTCTTATAAGCGCGGATAAGGCCGGTATTTTGAAGGACGGAAGCAAAGTGGTAATGGAGTGCCGCGCGGCATTTGATTTTATTCTTCCGCCGAAGTATAATTTAAACAAAAAAAAGATTTACGGGGACATATCGCTGTGGTTTTTGGAATACGGAGTATGTTATGATTAAATGTGTTTACCCGGGCAGCTTTGATCCTGTCACCACCGGCCATCTTGATATCATAGAGCGCGCGTGCACTCTGTTTGGCAGCGTTACCGTTGCGGTGCTCATAAATACCGGCAAAACGCCCGCGTTTTCCGTCGAGAAGCGAATGGAATTCATACGGCGGAGCACGTCCCACCTTAAGGGCGTAAGCGTCGATAATTTTTCAGGGCTGCTGGTTGATTATATGAAAAAGCAGGATGCGAATCTTATTATTCGGGGCCTTAGGGCAATATCGGACTTCGAATACGAGTTTCAAATCGCTGCGCTCAACGCCAAATTATCAAAGAACATAGAAACAGTATTTTTGATGACAGATTTAAAGAATTCATTTTTAAGCTCGAGCCTTGTCCGCGAGCTCGCGTCTCACGGCGGAGACATAACGGGACTCGTGCCTGAGCCTATAAAATACGACGTTAAAAATTATTTGGCGGGTAGGTAATATGAGAATATACGAACTACTGGACGAACTAAGAGAGGAATTGGAAAACAGCCCAAAAGCCGTTTTTTCCAACAAAAGGACTGTCGATCTCAATATACTGCTTGAAATACTGGGCGATCTTAAAAACTCAATACCCGAAGACATAATAGAAGCCCAGAATCTGCTTGCCGAGCGCGACGAAATAATAAGCAAAGCAAACGAAGAAGCCGCGTCGATAATAAACAGCGCAGAGGACGAACTGCAGACGCGCGTATCCGAAAGCAGCGTGATACAGGAAGCCGAGCTGAAATCAAAAGAGCTGCTAAGCCTTGCGGAAGCAAACGCGAGGGAAATAACCGTAGGCGCGAAAGAATACGCCGACGATATACTCGGCGAACTGGAAACATATTTCTCCGATTACCTTAAGCTGATAAGAAAGAACAGGCTAGAGCTTTCTTCCAAACGAAAGCCAGGTTGACTTTCCCGTTTTCTGTATATATTTGATTATAAGCAATGCAATAATGGAAAACGCCGCATAGCCTATGCCGAAAAATGCGGCTGTTTTTATATCCGCGGCTCCCGGCTGTGCATCCGCCAGAGGAAACAGCGAGAGGAAAAGCGCGCACAATGCGTAAGAAATCGAGGCCTGAATGCTTTTAGCAAGCGCAAACTGTTTGGGAACGAGGCCGTAAGGCGCGCAGACGGATACCGTCTGCATGTGTATGCACATGCCCCCGAATGTGATTATTGAAGAAATAATCGGAAGCTTTAATGGGAGGCTTAAGTCAAGGGCGGAGGCTATGCTGCACCCGTTTGTCATCTCAATGCTTCCTAAAAGCATCGCCTTTGTGCTCTGCTCGGTAAGGCCTGTAAGCCGCGAGAGGGGGGAATACACCCAAGCCATGGCGCTTACCAGCCCGCTCATCGAAAGTATCTCCATTATGACCGAAAACACTATTATGAATCCGCCTATCTTAACAAGCGTTGTAAGCGCTTTTTCTATGCTTTCGGAAAGCAGCTCGCCAAGCGGGCGGCAAAGCTCTATGTCGCGCCTGAAAAGCGCGCACGCTTCCTTAAACGTTTCTTTTTTTGCCGGAGCGCTTTTTTTTCTGGCAAGCATGCCGAACAATACGCCTGTAAGAACTGCGGACAAATAATGGGAAGATATGAGGTATGGGCCGGCTTCGGGCGAGCCGAGCATGCCGGTGGCGACGGCGCCGCCTATAAATACAGGGCCGGTAACGCTCGTGAAGCGGACTATTGCCTGAGCGTCAGGCTCGGACAGCTGTCCTTTTGCATAAAGCTCGCCCGTAATCCTCGCGCCCACGGGATAGCCCGACAGCGCCGCCGCAAGGAATACGTAAGCGCTCTCTCCGGGAGCGGAAAACAGCAGGCGCGTAAGAGGGGAAAGCGCGTATGAAACAAGGCGCACGACGCCCGTTTCAAGCAGTATCGACGAAGCCGCCATAAAAGGCAGCAGGGAAGGGAGTACGACGGCAAACCAAAGGTCAAGGCCTTTTTTTGCGCTTTCGAGGCAGCGCTCAGGGTACAGCAGCAGGAAGGCCGCGGCAGCGACAACACCGGCGGCAAGCAGTATCTTTCTCATTTTAAGCCTCACTTGTAATTATATGAACACATCGCGAGGCGTATGAATAAAAGCACGCAAGATTGCAAGCGGCCTTAAAACGCCGCTTTTAATCGACTTCGAGTATTATTAGCTTCTCCGTCAAGTCGCGGGCGACGCAGCGGAAAGGCGCCGCTTTTTGGCTCAAGGCGTATATATCGGAGGCTCTTAAATCGGCGGCGTTGTACTGCGAACCCGAGACCGAGCCTGTTATAAGCGGCACGGAGCTGGAGCGCGAGAGTTGAGAAAGCACGTCCCTGTTCCTTACGCCGAGTATGCGTATATACCCGATATCCCGTCTGTTATGCTCATCGATCATATTTTTAGTTACGCCGAGCAGAGCGCACAGCAGTATGCGGGAGATGCGCGTATATGTATACCGCTTTGTCTTTACCTTTGCTATCAGCTCCGCGCGCGAACCGCACGAATCCGCGGCGTCGTATATCCTGTTTTCCAGGCCTTCGCTTACGTCGGGCAGCGACGCTATGTATTCGCGGCCTCCGCGCCTTAAGGCATACAGAAGCTCCCTGTCAAAGCATTGCGGCATTGCGGGCAGCAAGCCTGCGTCGATGGATTGCCTTACATAACCTGCGCAAGCTTCGGGCATCGCATTATATGCGGCATCAAAGTCTCCGCCTTCGATAGCGCAGCGTATAGCCGTTGCACTGGCATACTGAGCCTCTATATCGGTGGAATGATATTCCTCGCCTATACGCTTTACCGCGTATGGTTTCATTTCAAGCTTGTTCTTCAATATAGCCTTTATGTATTCTATGCCGAGTATCGCGTTGGGCAGGAAAAGCTCTTCATTTTCGCCCTGTAATGCGGCAATCATCCTCGCTTTGGGGAAGCTTAAGCCCTCTTTAAGCTGACGCTTAAGCTCTTCTTTATAATCGCCGGTTTCGGCTGACAGCGTTTGCGCTATCCTTTCGAGCAATGCTATATCGTCAGTTTCGCAGCCAAAGCTTATCGAATCGGCTCCCGCGGCAGCCAGCACGCGCACTCCGCCCGAAGCGAACCCTTCGGCGCTCTGTATTGCGCTAAGCAGCGGAAGCTCTATTACGGCGTCGGCTCCGCCCATTAACGCGCACGCCGCCCGCGTCCATTTATCGAATACCGCAGGTTCTCCGCGCTGAACGAAATTACCGCTCATGGCGCAAATTACCATATCCGCACCCGTTTTTTCGCGAGTTAATGAGATATGTTTTTCGTGGCCTTTATGAAAAGGGTTATATTCGCTCACAATACCGCAGATAACCATAATTTCTCCTTTTCAAAAGTGAAATTATTTAATATAATATTATGGCTGTTTAATTATATCATTTAAACGTATCGTTTAAATATTTGTTTTTTATTGAAGGGAGTAGGGCATTTAAAAATGGGACTGATGGACGAAATCAAGCGTAAAGCGCGCTCCTCCGTTAAAAGAGTTGTGCTGCCGGAGGGAACGGAAGAGAGGACAATCAAAGCAGCAGAGATTATCTCCAAAGAGGGTATTGCTAAAGTAATACTCTTAGGCAACGAAGAAGAGATAAGAGCGAAAGCCGCAGGGCTGGATTACTCGGCAGTAGATATAGTCGACCTACACAAAACGGGAAAGCTGGACGACTACGCTGCCGAATTTTATGAGATGAGAAAGCACAAAGGCATCACGATGGAACAGGCAAAAACGACGATGGAAGACCCGCTGTTTTACGCTTGTATGATGGTCAAAAAGGGCGAGGCGGACGGTATGGTGGCAGGAGCGATAAACTCTACGGCCAACACGCTGAGACCGGCGCTTCAGATAATAAAAACACTTCCCGGCATTTCGATTGTATCAAGCTGTTTCATAATGGAACTCAAAACAAACGATTACGGTCACAACGGCATACTGATGTTTGGCGACTGCGCGGTAAATCCCAATCCGAATGAAAATGAACTCGCGGCTATTGCCATTTCCACGGCGCAGACGGGCAGGCAGCTTACGGGCATGACGCCTAAAGTAGCAATGCTGTCGTTCTCCACAAAAGGAAGCGCGAAGCACGAGCTTGTGGATAAAGTGGTAAAGGCGACCGAGATAGTTAAAAAGCTCGCCCCGGACCTTATGGTGGACGGCGAACTGCAAGCCGACGCAGCGCTGGTGGAAAAAGTGGGACAATTAAAATCCCCGGGCAGCCCGGTGGCCGGAAAAGCCAACGTGCTTATTTTCCCCGACCTTCAGGCCGGAAACATAGGGTACAAGCTGGTGCAGAGGCTAGCGGGCGCGGAAGCTATAGGCCCAATATGCCAGGGCTTTGCAGCCCCTGTCAACGACCTTTCGAGGGGATGCAGCGTGGAGGATATAGTATCCGTAGTAGCTATCACAGCCGTACAGGCGCAGCAATAGGAGGCATATAATGAATATATTGGTCATAAACGCGGGAAGCTCGTCGCTCAAATATCAGCTTATCAATATTAAAACGTATGAGGTAATAGCCAAAGGGCTCGTGGAGCGCATAGGCATAGAAGGCTCAGTGCTTACGCACAAGCCTGCGGGCAAAGACCCGTTTGAGGTAAAACAGCCCATACCCAACCATAAAGTCGCAATGGAGCTAGTTCTCGAGGCGCTGGTCGATAAAGAGCACGGCGTTATATCGAGCATGGACGAGATAGGCGCAGTGGGCCACAGAGTGCTGCACGCGGCGGAAAAGTTTACCGACAGCGTAATCATAAATGAAACCGTATTGGACGCGATAAGGGAATGCATAAAGTTCGGGCCGCTGCATAACCCGGCCAACATAATGGGCATAGAGGCGTGCATGGAGATCATGCCCGACACAAAGATGGTGGCGGTGTTCGACACGGCGTTTCACCAGTCGATGCCCAAGCGCGCGTATCTTTACGGCCTTCCTTATGAGGCGTATACCAAATACGGCATACGCAGGTACGGCTTCCACGGCACGTCGCATAAATACATTGCGGGCAGGTATGCCGAGATAAAAGGCATAGAGCCCAAAGACGTCAATATAATAGTATGCCATCTCGGTAACGGCTCGAGCATCACTGCCGTTAAGGGCGGAAAATGCATAGACACTTCGATGGGGCTGACGCCTCTTGCCGGCGTAGTGATGGGTACGCGCTGCGGCGACATCGACCCGGCTATAGTTCCCTGCCTGATGCAGGAGATGGGCATGTCTCCTAAGGAGATGGACACGTACATGAACAAAAAGAGCGGTGTATTGGGTCTGTCGGGCGTGTCGAGCGATTTCAGGGACCTTTGGAAAGCCGCAGACGAGGGCAACGAACGCGCGAAAATTGCGCTCGACGTGTTCTGCTACACTGTCAAAAAGTATATAGGCGCATATACCGCTGCAATGGGCGGCGTAGACGCTATCGTGTTTACGGCGGGTATCGGAGAAAACGACTCGAGGACGCGCGCTATGTGCGTCGAAGGGCTCGGATTCTTAGGCGCGTATATTGACAGGGACAAAAACGCTTCCGCAAGGGGCAAGGAGATCAAGATTTCAACGGACGACTCCAAAGTCGAGATATGGTGCATACCCACAAACGAAGAGCTTGCTATTGCAAAAGAGACGTACGCGCTTTGCAAATAGTATAGACAAAAATAAACTGCAAGGGTATAATGTGCACAAAAGAAGAGGAAGCCGGTCCAAAAACGACCGTATTTCAGGGACTTTCCCGGCGTGACTGAAACCGGAAAGATACGGCTTTGGCGATGGTAACAGCCTCTTTACACTTAAATAAGCCTTAAAGTGTCCGGGGAGGCTCCCGGGAAAACGGGTGGTACCGCGGGTTAATGCTCGTCCCTGTCATGTGACGGGGACTTTTATTATATAACCATATGAGGTGAAACATGCTTACTAAAGCGCCTAAAGGAACAAAGGACGTTCTGCCGGGCGAAAGTGGAAAATGGCAGTATATAGAGGGCGTTATAAGGGATATATGCCAAAGGTTCGGCTACAGCGAGATAAGGACTCCGGTATTCGAGCATACCGAGCTGTTCCAGCGCGGCGTGGGCGGAACGACGGATATAGTGCAGAAGGAGATGTACACGTTCCTCGACAAGGGAAACCGCAACATAACGCTGCGCCCCGAAGGCACTGCCGGCGTTGTAAGAAGCTTTATAGAAAACAACCTTTACGCCGAAGCGCAGCCGGTTAAAGTCTATTATCTTTCGGCGCCGGTGTTCAGGTACGAGCGGCCGCAGGCGGGACGTTTAAGGGAGCATCACCAGTTCGGCATAGAAGCGTTCGGCTCGCCCGGCCCGTCGATAGACGCGGAAGTGATTTCCGTCGCATTGTCGCTTTTCAAGTCTTTAGGCATCACGGGGCTCGAGCTAAATATAAACAGCATAGGCTGCAGGGAATGCCGCCCGAAATACAACGAAGACTTAAGAGCTTATCTTAAAAGCAACGAGTACAGGCTGTGCGCCAACTGCCGCGCGAGGATGTCCACAAATCCGCTGCGCGCTCTCGACTGCAAGGAGGAGGGCTGCGCCCGTATAGTAAAAGAGGCTCCCGTAATGCTCGATTATCTGTGCGGCGATTGCGCCGGGCATTTTGACGGCTTAAAATCGCGGCTGGAAGCTGCGGGTATAGAGTATTCCATTAATCCTTACATCGTGCGCGGGCTTGATTACTATACCAAGACAGTGTTCGAGATAATAGCGCAGGATATAGGCGCAAAGAGCACGGTATGCGGAGGCGGAAGGTACGACGGGCTCGTAGAGGAGATAGGCGGTCCTCCCACTCCGGGTATAGGCTTCGGGCTCGGCATGGAGCGGTTGCTGCTTACGCTTGATTCCCTGGGCATAGAATTGCCGAAAGCTCCGGGCTGCAGCGCATACGTATGCACGGTGGGCGATAAGGCAAGCGTAAAAGGCTTTTCGATATTGTCGGAGCTGCGCGAAGCGGGCATAAACGCGGAGTGCGACCACATGGGCAGGAGCTTAAAGGCGCAGCTTAAGTACGCGAATAAGATAGGAGCGGCGTGGGTAATCATAATCGGAGACGAGGAGATGGAAAAGCAAGCCGCCGTAGTTCGCGACATGGCAAACAGCAGGGAAACTTTGGTTCCTTTCGGGGAACTTAACGATTTTATAAAGGCGGGTCAGATATGAGCGAGTTTATGCAAGGATGGAAAAGAACAGACTATTGCGTTAATTTTACGCTCGGCGACGTCGGCCGCGACGTTACGCTGATGGGATGGGTGCAGACGAGAAGGAACCTAGGGTCTCTTATATTTATTGACCTTCGGGACAGAACGGGCATAATGCAGATAGTGTTCGACGAGTCGTATTTCGAAGGCGACTTTGCGCGCGTAGAGAGCCTGCGCAGCGAGTATGTCATTGCCGTAAGTGGCAAGATAGTAAAGCGGGACCCCGAGACCGTAAATGAGAAGATCCCCACCGGGCTTATAGAGGTAAGGGTTAAGGAGCTTAGAATTTTGAATAAGGCGCAGACGCCGCCGTTTGAGATATCCGACGATTCGCCGGTAAGGGAAGAAGTGCGTTTAAAATACAGGTATCTTGACTTAAGAAGGCCTGTAATGCAAAAAAATCTGCTTGTAAGGAGCCAGATAGCCAACGCGGCGAGGGAGTACCTTAACAAAAACGGCTTTATTGAAATAGAGACGCCTATGCTTACCAAGAGCACTCCGGAGGGCGCGAGGGATTACCTTGTGCCGTCAAGGATACACGAAGGCATGTTTTACGCGCTGCCGCAATCGCCGCAGACATTGAAGCAGGTGCTTATGATGTCGGGATTCGACAGGTACTACCAGATAGTAAAATGCTTCCGCGACGAGGACCTGCGCGCAGACCGCCAGCCGGAATTCACGCAGATAGACCTTGAGATGTCTTTTGTCGATGTGGACGACGTGATATCGCTCAATGAAGGGCTGATAGCTTATATATTCAAGCAGGTGCTGGATATAGACATACCTCTGCCGCTGCCGCGGCTTACGTGGAAAGAAGCCATGGACAGGTACGGCTCCGATAAGCCGGACACGCGCTTCGGGCTCGAACTGGTGGACGTAAGCGATATCGTGGAAAACTCCGGCTTTCAGGTGTTCTCGTCCGTAGTAAAGAACGGCGGCAGCGTAAGGGCGTTGAACGTAAAGGGCGCGGTAGACAAGTTCGCGAGGCGCGAAATAGACGCACTCGTTGATTTCGTAAAGGTGTACGGCGCCAAGGGCATGGCCTGGATATCGATGAAAGAGGAAGGCATGCAGTCGCCTATAACGAAGTTTTTCAGCGAGGAAGAGCTGGACGCTCTGTTAAAGCGCATAGACGCGAAGACCGGCGATCTTATTTTCTTCGTGGGCGACAAAAACAAGGTGGTGTACGACTCGCTCGGCAACCTTCGCTTAAAGCTTGCGGAAAAGCTCGGGCTCATTGACAATAACGCTTTCAATCTGCTTTGGGTAGTCGATTTCCCGCAGTTCGAGTACAGCGAAGAAGAAAAGCGCTACGTTGCGATGCACCATCCGTTCACGTCGCCAAAGGACGAGGACCTTGATAAGCTGGAAACGGACCCGGCTAATGTATACGCGAAGGCGTACGATATGGTGCTTAACGGCAACGAGCTGGGCGGAGGAAGCATAAGGATACACGACTCGGAAGTACAGGAAAGGATGCTAAAAGCGCTCGGCTTTACGAAGGAACAGGCGTGGGAGAGCTTTGGATTTCTGCTTGAAGCGCTCAAATACGGTGCTCCTCCTCACGGCGGGCTTGCTTTCGGTCTCGACAGGCTCGCGATGCTTATGCTTGGGCGGCAGTCCATACGCGACGTAATAGCATTCCCCAAAGTGCAGAACGCGTCCTGCCCGATGACGGGCGCGCCCGGCGCCGTTACCGAAAAGCAGCTTAAAGAGCTGGGATTGAAGGTAAAGGCTTGAGTGACTTATCGCGGCTGAAAAAGTGTTCGTCGGGGAAGGAAATATGGCGTCGCTTATCGAAGGAATCAATTATGCCGTGGACGCACCGGAGCGTTTCGTATATGCAAGGGCTCTGCGGGCTACATTGGCCAAGAAGCGATATGGGATATCGATGGAGGAATAAATGACTGAATACGGCGAAGTAGTGGATATAAAGGGAAATACCGCGTATGTTAAGTTTCACCGCTCGTCAGCGTGCGGTAAATGCGGCGCCTGCGGGCTTTTATCGAATCAGAACGAGATAGTGGTCGAGGTGGAGAACGAACTGAACGTGTCGCCGGGAGATTACGTTTCCGTTGAGATAACTATGAGAAAAGCGCTCAAAGCCTCCGCGATAGCATATGTGGTTCCGCTTGTTATGCTGATACTCGGCGTTGTTTTCGGCTGGCTGCTGTCCGGCGTATGGGGAATATTCCCGAATACGGACGTAACGATGGCTGTTTGCGGAATTATTTTTGCCATTTTATCCTTTTTGCTGTTAAAAGCGGCGTATCCGTTATATAATAAGACTGTTACCAACGTATACCGTATGGTGGGCAGAAAACAGGATAAAGACGACGAAACGAAATGAACAAGGAGTACGGCTATGTCAGATAAGATTGCAGAAATAACGAACGATAACTTTAACGATACCGTGATAAAGAGCGACAAACCTGTTCTGGTCGATTTCTGGGCGGAATGGTGCACGCCCTGCCGCATGCTGTCGCCAGTCATTGACGAGATAGCGCAGAATTACGAGGGCAAAATACTGGTAGGCAAGATAAACATAGACGAGCAGGAAGCGCTCGCACAGAAGTTCGGAGTGATGAGCATACCCACGCTGATACTTTTCAAGGACGGAAATGCGGTTCAAAAGTCCGTCGGAGTGGTTGGAAAAGACAAGATTAAAAATATGATAGATGCTGTTTTATAAATAAATATATACATCTGGATTATTATTTGCTATAATTAGGCATCATGTATTTTAGTTGGGGTTATTATGGAGCCATTAAGAGTTTCGACAAAATCACAACCTAAATCAGTTGCGGGCGCCATAGCTGCCATGATAAATGATTATCACAAAGCGGAGGTCATTGCGGTTGGCGCAGGCGCTGTCAATCAGGCAATAAAGGCAATAGCGATTACAAGAGGGTTTATGGCGCCAAGGGGGATAGACCTCGTTGTAATACCTGCGTTTGCAAACGTCGAAATAGACGGTGTGACGAGGACTTCCATAAAACTGTTTGTGGAGATACGCTAAAGCTTAAATCATCTCGGCTTAAGCCGATTTTTTTTTGCAGGACTACCATTTACAGTCTCAAGCAGTTTGTTAAGAGCGTTCATACGCTTATTATTTCTTTTAAAGGCGGGCTTTAATATTGTTTCTGAAGTCGATAGAAATGTCGGGATTCAAATCGTTCCCGGAAAAAACTGTAATAAACATGAACGGGTCGATAACGGGAGTCGTAGGCCCTAACGGAAGCGGCAAGAGCAACGTTTCCGACGCGGTAAGATGGGTGCTGGGAGAACAGAGCCCAAAAACGCTTCGGGGAACAGTTATGCAGGACGTCATATTTGCCGGCACGCAGACGCGCAAGCCGCGTTCGTTCTGCGAAGTATCGCTTATATTCGACAACAGCGACAAACGCGTGGATTCCGCGTTCTCGGAGATACAGATAACGCGCAAGCTCTACAGCTCGGGCGAGGGCGAGTATTTTATAAACGGCGCCAAGTGCAGGCTTAAGGATATACTTACGATGTTCCGCGACACGGGCATCGGCAAGGAAGGCTATTCGATAATCGGACAGGGCAGGATAGACGAGATTTTAAGCGAGCGCTCTGTGGACAGAAGGCGCGTGTTTGAAGAAGCTTCAGGCATAATGAAATACCGCGTGCGCAAAGAGGAAGCGGAGCGCAAGCTTGAGAAGACGCGCTTTAATCTTATACGCATAGAGGATATACTCCAGGAGCAGCGGCTGCGGCTCGAACCGCTGAAAGTGCAAGCCGACGCTGCTATGGAATACCTAAAACTCAGCGAGAGGCTTAAGCACTTAGAGGTAAACCTGTTTTTGCACAGCTATGAATCCGGCAAGGATAGGATTGAAAAGCTAAAGCAGACAAAGCTGTCGCTATCGGAAGAACGCGAAAGAAAACGCGAGGAATTAAAAGAGCTGGAGCAGCTTTATCTGGCCGAGCAGGAAAACGCAAAGACTTTGGAAAAGGCGGGCAGCGAGCTTTCCGACAAGCTGAGCGTAAGCCTTGCGGAAGTACAGCGCGTAGAAGGTGAAATAAAGCTCTGTAACGAGCGCATGGCAAACCTCGAAAAGGATTCGCGGCGCGTTGAGGAGGAAATAAAGGAATTAACCGCAAAGCGCGGCGCTTTGGATAAGAGCATAGCGGCAAACTCGCGGCGCATAAGCGATATAGATAAAGAAATTAACGACCTTAAAAACGCCGCTTTGCAAATAAGCGACGAGATAGCAAAGCTTACGGGCGACTATCAGGACAGGGTTAAATTCATAGAAGCCGCGCAGGTAGACAGGCTCGCGGCAATCGAAAAAATAGGAGACGTAAAGAGCACGCTTTCTGCGCTGAATGAAAAGCAGCAGTTCTTAAAGCGTCAGGCGGACGAAGCGGCGCAGCGCCTAGAGTCGCTCGAAAAACAGCGCGAGGAGTATATGGCGCTGCAAGCAAAGCTGAAAAGCGAGCTTGAGTTCTCGGCTGCTAAAAGCTCCGAGATAAGGGAGCGCTACAACGGGTACGTTGCCGCAAGGAACAAGGCGCAGGAAGAATCGGCTGCGCTCGTAAAGTCGCTTGAAGGCTTAAAGCGCGAACACGCGGCCTGTACGTCGTCGCTGCGCATGCTGAGCGACATGAAAAACAGCTACGAGGGCTATATAGGCAGCGTAAAACGGCTGATGAACGCGGCAAAACAGGACGGCAGTCTGGCGCGGAGGATAAAAGGCACCTTTGCCGACCTTATCAGCGTGCCTCAGAAGTTTGAAACCGCGATAGAGATATGCCTCGGACAAGCGCTTCAGGATGTGGTGGTCGGCGACGAGGACGACGCGAAGGCGCTGATATCGTTCCTTCGCAGCAACGACCTTGGCAGGGTAACTTTCCTTCCGTTAAGCGCGCTGCGGCCGCGCTATTTAAGCGACCAGGAAAGAAAATCGCTTAATGAAAAAGGCGTATACGGCGTGGCGAGCGATCTCGTTTCGTGCGGCGGGGATGTAAAAAAAGCTGTTGACTTCCTGCTCGGGCGCACGGTGATAGTCGATAGCAGCGATACGGCTATAAGAATAATGCGCGGGAACGGGTATTCGTTCCGCGCGGTCACGATAGACGGCGACATATTCAACCCGGGAGGGGCGATAACCGGCGGCAGCACTAAGCGGGAGGTATCGGGCCTTATTTCGCGCGACAGGAAAGAGGAAGAGCTAAGGGCGCGCGAAACCGAGCTGTCAACAAAGATTTCCGAAATAGAAGCCGTTATCGCCGCAAAGCAGAAAGAATACGAGTCAATACTTGACGATATAGAGAGCGCACGCCAGCAGCTTCATGCCAACGAAGTCGAAATGTCGGCTGTGCGGGAAAAGCTCGAGGCCGCGGAAGCCTCCTCAACCGAAGCGGAAAAATCCGTGAACGAATGCAGGGCTCAAATAGAAGAGCTCAAAAGTGATCTTTCCTCGGTAGAAGGGCAGCTTGCAGAATACGACGCGTTGAGAAGCGACCTTGAGCACATAAGCGAAGCAAAAGACGAAGATTATAAGAGGCTTGAGGAGGAATACAGCAGGAACGCTTCCGTAGTCGAAGAAAAGCGCAAGCTGCTGCACGACACGGATATAAGGATAGCGGAGCTTTACAGGGAAAGCGCGTCGCTGGTAAGCGACAACGAGCGCATAGAGCGAGAAAAGCTTGAGCTTGACAAATCAAAGGCGGTGAAGAATAAGACGCTCGAGCTTAACGCCGAGAGCAAGGAAAACCTTATAAAGCTCAGGCAGCAGCTTGAAACGCTTTACAAGCAAAAGACGTTGGCCACCGAGCAGATTAGAAAAAGCCAAAGCCATATATCGGGCGAAAGGGAAAGCCTGAATAGAGCGCTAGCGCAGAAGGACGAATCAATAATCTCTCTGCGAAAGGAAATAAGCGACTTGGGCGAAAGGCTGATGCGCACCGATTTCAATATCGAAAAGGCGGAAACAAGCATACAGGACGCGCAGAACAAGCTCTGGGATACTTATAGGCTTACATACGCCAACGCGCTTCCCGAACGGGAGAACATCAACATATCGGAAGCGCAGAATGAAGCGGAGCAGATAAGGGAAAAGATAAGGGAAATGGGCAGCGTGAACCCGAACGCGATAGAAGATTACAACGAGCTTAAAAATCGCATGGAGACGCTAACCACGCAGAAGGACGACCTTATCGTCGCGGAAGAAGACCTGCGCAAGCTCATAGCTTCGCTGCTCGACGAGATGAAAAAGACGTTTAAAACGAGCTTTGAGCAGATTAACAGGTACTTCAACCAGACGTTCCAGGAGCTGTTCAGCGGCGGAAGCGCGCGGCTGGTGCTCGAGGACGATGAGGATATTATGGAGTGCGGCATAGAGATAATTGCGGAGCCGCCGGGCAAGAAGCTGCAGAAGATATCGCTGCTCTCGGGCGGCGAGAAGGCGCTTACCGCAATAGCGCTGCTGTTTGCGCTACTTAAAATAAACCCGTCGCCCGTGTGCATACTCGACGAGATTGACGCAGCGCTCGACGACGCCAACGTATATAAGCTTGCGGATTATCTGCAGAAATACGCGAAAAAGATGCAGTTCATAGTGATTACGCACAAAAAGCCTACGATGGTAATATGCGACAGCCTTTACGGCTTCGCTATGGAGGAAAAGGGCGTTTCCAAGCTGCTTTCCGTGCGGCTTGACTAAGATGCCGCGAACTTTGAGCGGCTTTAAAGGCGGAGAATGCATGAATAACAGTATATTCGACAAGATAAAGGGCGGGCTTAAAAAGACCCGCGATAATATATCCTCAAAAGTGGGCGGCATAATCGCCGCGTTCAAGAAGATAGACGAGGAGTTTTACGACGAGCTCGAAGAGACGCTTATACTCTGCGACATAGGCGTGGAAGCTACAGGCAAAATAATGGAGCGGCTGCGCAAGGAAGTAAAGGACAGAAAGATTTCGGAGACGTCCGGCGTAAAAGAGCTGCTTAAAGGCATAATAACGGAGCTTTTGACATATGACCTTCCCGAGCCTTCCTTCCCGTGCGTTATGCTCGTCGTGGGCGTAAACGGCGTGGGCAAGACTACCGCGATAGGCAAGATGTCGCATTATTATATTTCGCAGGGAAAAAGCGTATACTTAGCGGCAGCCGACACTTTTCGCGCCGCTGCTGCCGAGCAGCTTTCCAAGTGGGGAGAGCGTTCGGGCGCGAAGGTGATAAAATACGGCGAGGGCGCGGACCCCGCGGCGGTCGTATATGACGCTATAGATTCCGTCAAGCACCGCAATATTGACCTGCTTATCTGCGACACTGCGGGCCGCCTGCACAACAAGAAGAACCTTATGAACGAGCTTGAGAAGATAAACAGGGTAATAGACAAGTCGTACGGCGAGGCGGAAAAGCGCACATACCTCGTCATAGACGCGACAACCGGTCAGAACGCAATAGCTCAGGCGAGGGAGTTCAAGCAGGTTGCGGATCTTTCGGGCATAATACTTACTAAGATAGACGGAACCGCAAAGGGCGGCATAGTATGCGCGATATCCGCAGAGCTAAATCTGCCCGTAGTGTTCCTGGGCGTCGGCGAAGGCATCGAAGACCTTCAGCCGTTCGACGCGGAAGCGTTCGCGGCGAATCTTTTGGAATAAACGCTGTTGACAACGGTTTGAATATAAATTAAAATAGCTGTGAAGTAAATTAGCTTTACAGCTTTTATTTTGTTTATAGGTGGGCCGGAGTGGAGAAGGATCTTGAAACCGTGATGCTGCTCGATGTGTATTCGGGGCTGCTTACCGAAAAACAGCAGCGTTTGTGCGATATGTATTATAATCAGGATTACTCGCTTTCCGAGATCGCGGAGATTGAGCGCACGACAAGGCAGGCGGCGCGGGACGGCATCAGCAAGGCAAGACAAAAGCTTATATCGTTCGAGCAGGCTTTGGGGCTCTGTGAAAGGCGTCAGCGTACAAACATCGCCCTTGAAAAAGCCCGCAGGCTCGCAGGCGATACCGAGTTGAAAGAGATAATAGACGAGATTTCCGATATATGGGGGAACGACAATGGCGTTTGAAGGCCTTTCCGAAAAACTGCAGCACGTATTCTCTAAGATAACAAGCAGGGGCAAACTGACCGAAGTGGAAGTAAAAGCGGCGATGCGCGAGGTAAAGCTCGTGCTGCTCGAGGCTGACGTCAACTTCAAGGTCGTTAAAAGCTTCATACAGAATGTAACGGACAGGGCCATAGGCGAGGAAGTGCTTAAAAGCCTTACGCCCGGCCAGCAGGTAATTAAGATAGTGCGCGACGAGCTTGTAAAAACGCTGGGCGAAAAGCAAGTTCCCGTTAACTTCGCGTCAAACCCGCCCACGATAGTTATGATGTGCGGCCTGCAGGGCTCTGGCAAAACAACTATGTGCGGCAAATTGGCTAAGATGTGGGGCAAGACGGGCAAAACCGTAATGCTCGTGGCTCTCGATATATACCGCCCGGCGGCTATAAAACAGCTAGAGATAGTTGCGGGCAAAGCGGGCGCTTTGTTCTTTGAGCGCGGTCAGCAGGACCCGGTGATTACGGCTAAGCAGGCATTTGCTGAGGCTCAGAAAAAGCTCGTAGACATACTGATACTCGATACGGCGGGCAGGCTGCATATTGACAGCGAAATGATGGAAGAGCTAAAGCGCGTGGACGCGGTTATAAAGCCGCATGAAAAGCTGCTCGTAGTGGACGCCATGACAGGACAGGACGCCGTAAACGCCGCTGCCGCTTTCAACGAAAACCTGGAGCTCGACGGCGTAGTGCTCACGAAGCTGGACGGCGACACCAGAGGCGGCGCTGCTATATCCGTCAAGGCTGTCACGGGCAAGCCGATAAAGTTCGCGGGCGTGGGCGAAAAGCTCGAAGACGTAGAGGTTTTCCATCCCGACAGGATGGCGGGGCGCATACTCGGCATGGGCGACGTGCTCTCTCTTATCGAAAAAGCTGAACAGAGCTTTGAGATGGACAAAGCCGCCGCGCTGGAAAAGAAGCTGCGCAAGGCTGAGTTTACGCTGGAAGACTTCCTTGACCAGATGGAGCAGCTTAAAAAAATGGGCAACATAGGCGATATGCTGTCGATGCTGCCGGGAGGGAACAAGCTTGCCGGCATGCAGTTTGACGAAAAGCAGATGGCGCGCACCGAAGCGATAATAAAATCGATGACGCCAGCGGAGCGCAGGAACCCTTCTATAATAGGAGGCAGCCGCAAGAAGAGGATAGCGCGCGGCAGCGGTACACAGGTGCAGGACATAAACAGGCTGCTCGGGCAGTTCGAGCAGATGACAAAAATGATTAAGAGCATGTCGAAACGCGGCAGGGGCGGCATGATGAAGATGCCTTTTTAGCTAAAAGCCACAAAGCTTTATGTGGTTAATATAAAACAGGAAAAAATTTGGAGGAAAATATGGCGGTAAAGATCAGACTTAAAAGAATAGGCGCAAAGAAGACACCATTTTACAGGATAGTAGTTGCTGACTCCAGAGCGCCGAGAGACGGCAGGTTCATAGAGGAAATTGGCAACTTTGATCCCATGTCAAAAAAATGCGTCGTTGACGGCGAAAAAGCGCAGACCTGGATTAAAAACGGCGCGCAGCCTACCGATACAGTAAGGGCGCTGCTTAAGAAAAACGGCGTACTGAAGTAATTTGGAGTATTATATGCTAGAGCTTGTAAAATACATTGCGCAGTCGCTTGTAGACAAACCGGAAGAGGTCAGCGTAACGCAGAAAGAGAACGAAAAATCTTATGTGATTGAGCTTTCGGTTGCTCCCGACGATATGGGCAAGGTCATTGGAAAACAGGGCAGAATAGCAAAAGCGATACGCGCCGTCGTCAAAGCGGCTTCGTCGAAGTCAAAAAAGAAGTATATCGTTGAAATCGTAGAACATGATTGAGATTGCAAGGATACTCAAGGCACAGGGCATAAAAGGCGACGTTAAAGCCGAGATTTTTTCCGATGACACGGAAGCGTTCTGCGAAAGGGGCTACGCGTATATAGAAGAGGAAGGCTCAATGAGGAAGGCGGCGTTCGAAGCGCTGCGGCTTGAGCCTCCTTTTGCGTACCTGCATATCGAAGGCTGCGACACGCGAAACGACGCCGAGCGCATGAGCGGCAAGTATATGTACATGGATAAACGGGAGCTGCCCGAACCTGATGAAGGAGAATATTATATATTCGACCTAATTGGGCTTAAGATTTCCGATACGTCGGGGAGAAATTTGGGAGTGCTCGAAGACGTGCTGCAGCACGGCGCGGCGGACGTATACGTCGTAAAGGGAGAAAAAAACTTCATGTTCCCGGCGCTGAAGCGCGTTATAAAAAACGTCGATCTTGATTCACGCGTTATTACGGTGGACAGCGCCGCACTGGTGGAGGTCGCGGTATATGACGACATATAACATATTAACGCTGTTCCCCGAAATGTTTGAGTCCGTGCTGGGCTCAAGCATGTGGTCAAGGGCCATTAAAGCCGGGCTTATTTGCATAAACGCGATAGACATACGCGCGTATACGAAGGATAAGCACCGCAGGGCCGACGACTATCCGTTCGGCGGCGGGTCGGGCATGGTGCTTAAACCCGATCCCGTTCACGCGTGCTTTCTCGACATAGAGTCGCGCTGCGAGCGCCCGTATATTAACGTCTACATGTCGCCGCGCGGCAGGCAGCTAAAGCACGGGCTGGTCGTGAATTTGAGCAAATACGCGTGCATCAACATACTGTGCGGGCATTACGAAGGCGTGGACGAACGAGCGCTTAAATTGCATATTGACATGGAAGTCTCGATAGGCGACTTTGTGCTCACGGGCGGAGAGATAGCGGCTATGGCGCTAATAGATTCGTGCATACGCCATGTGGACGGCGTTCTTGGAAACAGCGAGTCAGCGTCATACGAGTCGTTCTCCGACGCGCTGCTTGAGCACCCGCAATATACGCGGCCGCCCGAGTTTGAAGGTTTAAGCGTGCCCGAAGTGCTGTTATCAGGACACCACGCCAATGTAAGCGCATACCGGAGGCGCATGTCGATACTCGAAACGGCGCGGCGCCGCCCCGAACTTCTTTCAAAAGCGGTATTTACGAAAAGCGAAATTGAATACATTACGGGAAAACAGTCCGAATAATATATTTCCGGGCTGTTTTTGTGGTATAATAAGCCATATCAAAATATGGAGAGTGCTTGATGGCTAAATTCGTTATTGTCGTAATGGACAGCGTTGGCATAGGCGCGCTGCCCGACGCCGCGAAGTTCGGCGATGAGGGCTCGAATACCTTGGGGCATATAATAGAGCGCTCGGAAGGCATAAGCCTTGACAACCTTGCGGCGCTCGGCATGTGCCGCCTTGTGGACGGGCTTCCGCAAAAAGACGTAATAGGCTCTTACGGCAGGGCAATGGAAGTGTTTCCGGGCAAGGACACCACGGGCGGTCATTTTGAGATAGCGGGTCTGGTGATGGAAAAGCCTTTCCCTGTGTTCCCGCACGGCTTCCCGAAGGATTTCATGGAGCGGTTCGAGCAGGCCGTTGGGCGCGCAACGATAGGCAATTACCCGGCTTCGGGCACGGAGATAATAAAGGAGCTGGGAAAGCAGCACGTGGATACGGGCGCGCTTATCGTATATACCTCGGCGGACAGCGTGTTCCAGATAGCCGCGCATGAAGACGTGGTGCCACTCCCCGAGCTATATGACATATGCGAAAAAGCAAGGGAGATGCTAACCGGAGATCTTGGCGTGGGCCGCGTAATTGCCCGCCCGTTTATCGGAGAAGAAGGCAATTATGTAAGGACGAAGAACCGGCGCGACTTTTCGTTCGAGCCGCCCGGAGAGACTATACTCGCCGCGCTGAAAAGCGCGGGGTACGAGGTGGCGGGAGTAGGCAAGATAGAGGACATATTCGCAAACGTAGGGCTTACAAAGAGCAGCCATACGACGGACAACGACAGCGGCGTAACGGCGACGATAGAGTTTATTAAGCAGGATTTTGACGGCCTTGTGTTTACCAATCTTGTGGATTTCGATATGCTTTACGGCCACCGCAACGACGTGGAAGGCTACAGGAAGGCGCTGGAAGCTCTTGATAAGCGGGTGCCGGAAATGCTTGAAGCGCTAAGCCCAGAGGACATAATAGTATTTACGGCGGACCACGGCTGCGACCCGACTACGCAGAGCACCGACCACTCGCGCGAATACATACCGATACTTGTTTACGGCGCGGGCGTAAGTAAGGGCGTCGACATAGGAACGCGCAGCTCGTTTGCGGACATAGCGGCGACGGCTGCCGAGTTTTTCAGCGTAAAATGGACTGTGGGAAAATCGTTCCTCATCGAAATAACGAAAGGATGAATCACATGACTGTTGAAAGGATATACAGCGCATATAACTCGTTAAAACAGAGGACAAGCAGCACGCCGGAAGTCTGCGTGGTGCTGGGCAGCGGGCTTGGCGGATACGCGGACACGGTGGCCGGGGCGGAGATAATCCCCTATAAGGACATACCCGGATTTCCCGTTTCCACCGTGCCCGGCCATGCGGGGCAGCTAGTGTTCGGGCAAAAATACGGCGTAAACATCGTATGCATGCAGGGGCGTTTTCACTGCTACGAAGGATATACGCCGGAGGAGACGGTGATACCGCTGCGCGCGCTTATCAAGCTCGGCGTAAAGAAGCTGCTCATAACCAACGCGGCGGGCGGAATAAACACAAGCTTTAAACCCGGCGACATAATGATAATAGAGGACCATATCAACTTTACGTTTTTAAACCCTCTTGCAGGGCCTAATATAGACGAGTTCGGGCCGCGCTTTCCCGATATGAGCTATGCGTACGACAAAAAGCTTATAGGCGCGCTTAAAGACGCGGCGAAGGAAAACGGCATTGATGTAAAGACGGGCGTGTACGCCATGATGAAAGGCCCGTCGTTTGAGACTCCTGCCGAAATCAGGGCATTGCGCATATTGGGCGCCGACGCCGTGGGCATGTCGTCCGTGCCGGAGATAACCGCGGCAGCGCACGCAGGCGTTTCTTCGGCGGCAATGTCGTGCATAACCAACATGGCTGCCGGCATACTCGATCAGCCGCTCTCCCATGAGGAAGTGATGGAGACGGGAAAGATTGCGGCCGACAACATCAAAAAGCTGATAGACGGTTTTATTAAGCGCCAGGCTGAATGAACATGGACCTTACAATTAAACAAGCTTAGAATGTTTCAGGTTGGCGACAAAAGCATCTTTTGTCATTCCGTCAGCTTCGCTTGAAGGAGCGCAGCGACTGATGAATCTTTAAGAAACAGATTGTTTAAGATTCCCGTCCCTTCGGTCACATGCGTTCGGAATGACATATAAGGGAAGCTGAAAAAGCTTCTTTTTTTATGTCCGCAAAGCAAAGAATTGATTACAGAATAATCGTTTTTACGCAGGAAAAACTAACATTGACAGCCCAAAAACCTGGTTTGGTTTTGGGAACGATATGGAGCGAAAGGTGGTTATTCTTATGAAAAAAACAGTTGTTTTGTTGCTGGCTATCATTATACTATTCTCATTTTCAAATACGGCGCATGCCGAAACGCTTACTTCGCAGGCAAAAAGCTACATATTGATAGATGCGGGCTCGGGCAATGTTCTGCTTGAAAAGGACGCCGACACGCAGCTTCCGTGCGCGAGCCTTATTAAGACGATGTCGCTGCTGCTGTTCTGCGAAGCCGAAAAGAGCGGAAGGCTTTCGCTTAATGACACCGTAACGATAAGCAGGGAGGCGGCCGCAAAGGGCGGTACGCAGGTGTTTTTGGACGCCAATACTACGCATACTGTTGAAGACCTGCTGAAAGCCGTCACTGTATGCAGCGCCAACGACGCGACAGCGGCGCTTGCCGAAAAGGTGGCAGGCAGCGAAGAAGCTTTCGTCGAGATGATGAACAAGA
The DNA here is from genome assembly GCA_050260375.1 of Burkholderiales bacterium. Lineage (GTDB taxonomy): Bacteria > Bacillota > Clostridia > Christensenellales > SZUA-584 > DTFZ01. The sequence continues at coordinate 399,908 of JBLNCA010000037.1, forward strand.
AAGCAGAAGTGATGGGCATAGCGCAGAACTTTAAAAACTCTACCGGCCTTGAAGCCGATGGGCAGACGATGAGCGCGCGCGACATAAGCGCCATTTGCCGCGAACTCGTAAAGTACGACCTCATTAGAAAATGGAGCACCATCTGGATGGAGAATTACAAGCACCCCGACGGCCGCGAAACCGAGATGGTGAACACGAACAGGCTTGTCAAGTATTACGCGGGATGCGACGGCATATGCACAGGCTCCTCGCAGACGGCGGGGTATTGCATCGCGGCGACGGTGAAGCGCGGAGGAGGAAGGTATATATTCGTTTCTCTGGGCTGCCCCAACAGCTCTACGCGGTTTGACGAAGCCGGCAAAGCGTTTGACTACGCGTACGCAGGCTTTACCGCAAAAACGCTGGTTACCGAGGGACAGACGCTTGCCAAAAACCTTCAGGTAGCGGGCGGTACTTCGCCGTATGTGGACGTATACGCCAAAGAAAACTTCTCCGCGCTTGTAGAAAAGGGCAAGGAAAACGCGTTGGAAAAAGAGCTCGTGCTGCTGGAAAACGTGACGGCCCCGCTTAAGGAAGGCGACACAGTAGGATACCTTCGCATATTGCTTGACGGGAAGGAGATAGGCCGGGTAGACGCCATTATAAAGCAGGATATAGACGTGCTTGACTACAGAAATTCGCTGAAGCGCATATTTGTATGGTGGCTGTTCGCTTGAGAAATTATGGATTGAAGCGTATAACTTCGTTGACACGCATATTTGCCTCCTGTAGAATTATCCATTGGGGGTAAATATGCGTATTTTAATTGTCAATGACGACGGCATACATGCGGAAGGCATAAAAGCGCTTGCCGTAAAGCTTGCGCAAAAACATGACATAACGGTGGTAGCGCCCGACTCCGAGCGGAGCGCTTCGGCACATGCGATAACGCTATCAAGGCCTCTTCGGGTTTCAAAGGCCTCGCCTTCAGGGCTGGAAGGGATACCCTGCTACATAGTGGACGGGCAGCCGGTGGACTGCACGAAAATAGGCATAACTCATATCATGCAAACGGACGTGGACATTGTTGTGTCGGGCATAAACCACGGCGCCAACATGGGCTCCGACGTGTTGTACTCCGGAACGGTTTCCGCGGCGCTGGACGCCGTCATAATGGGCCGACGCGCGATGGCTGTATCGATAGCGTCGTTTTATCCAAATCACCTTGAAACGGCGGCGCAGCTTGCGCTCGACATAATCGATGGCGGCGTTGTTGATTCCCAGCCGGACGGCGTGCTTTATAACCTTAATGTGCCCGACCTGCCTATAGGCGAGCTAAAAGGCGTAAAGGTTACGCGCCAGGGAAGGACGATATACGAGGACGCTGTGGACGTAAGGCACGACCCGCGGGGCAACGAATATATCTGGATGGCAGGAGAGCTTATAAAAAGCTGCGGCAACGACGACACGGACGTCTGCGCCGTACGCACCGGCTACGCTTCGCTTACGCCTCTTAAATACGACCTCACTGACAACAATCAGTTGCAGCCCCTTGATTGCATGATTGCAAAATTGAAATTTCATTTTTCCGAATAATATGATATAATTTGGTTAAACGTTGCATGTCCCGTTTATAGAATGTGCAATGATTATCGTAAATTCGTTTCATTTGTGCTGTTTACTGGAGGTGGTTTTATGCAAGACGGGGATATATTAAAAATCATTAAAGAGAAAAGAAACTCGATGAGCAAGGGCCATAGGGCCATAGCGTCATATATTATCGACCACTATGACAGCGCCGCGTTTATCACCGCATCCCGGCTTGGCGACACGGTGGGCGTAAGCGAGTCCACAGTAGTAAGGTTCGCGTGCGCGCTTGGGTTTGAGGGATACCCGGAGCTTCAGAAGAAGCTGCAGGAGCTTATTAAGAATAAGCTTACAAACGTGCAGCGCATGGGCCTTGGGTCCGACATGGCGGAGGAAGAGCTTGCGCGCTGGTCGCTGCGCAACGATATAGCGAGCCTGCGCCACGTAAGGGAAGTGCTCGACTACGCTATGGTCGAGAAAGTTGCCGATTCCATACTTGCGGCGCGAAGGGTGTATATCATGGGGCTTCGCTCAAGCGAGCCGCTCGCGCAGTTCTTCTGGTACTATTTGAACTACATAATCGACTCGGCCACGCTTGTTATATCCGGCATAGGCGACGTGTTCGGGCAGCTCGTGCACGCGTCCGAGGGCGACTTGGTTATAGGCATAAGCTTTCCGAGGTATTCTTCAAGAACGGTGGAAGGCGCTGCGTTTGCAAAGAATAACGGCGCCAAGCTCATTGCGATAACGGACAACGACCATGCTCCGCTCGCTAAAATTGCGGACCATTGTCTGTATGTAAATTCGGATATGAATCTGTTCGTTGATTCGCTCGTGGCGCCTTTAAGCGTTATAAACGCGCTGATACTCGTGGTAGGAATGCGCAGAAAGGACGGCCTTAGGCAAAACTTCGAGATGCTGGAAGACCTCTGGCATAAGCACGAAGTATATGCGGGCAGGGATGAAAGCTAGATGAAACGCGTTTGCGTAATAGGAGGCGGCCCCGCGGGCATAATGGCAGCTTACGCGGCGGCAATCGCCGGCAAAAGCACCGACCTTTACGAGAGGAATGAAAAGCTGGGCAAAAAGCTGTACCTTACCGGCAAGGGGCGCTGCAACATAACTAATGCCGCGCCAATAGAAGACTTTTTCGATAACGTCGTATCCAACGGCGTATTTTTGTACAGCGCGCTGTATACGTTCGATAATGCCGAACTCATTAACACGCTTAAGAAATTCGGGCTTGAAACGAAAGTGGAGCGGGGAGGCCGCGTGTTCCCAGTGTCCGACAAATCGAGCGACGCGATAAAGGCGCTCTCAAAGGCTGTAGCGAGCGCGGGCGCAAACGTACATTTCGGCTCGAAGGTTCAAGGCCTCATTATTAATAACAAAAGAGTAACGGGCATCAAGCTGGGCGGAAAAGAGCTTTATTATGACAGCGTTATTGTAGCGACGGGCGGGCTGTCTTATCCGTCCACAGGCTCTACCGGCGACGGATACTTCTTTGCGAGGCAGGCTGGGCATACTGTAATAGAGCCTGCCGCTTCGCTTGTAGGAGTGGATACCGAGGAGGACGTGCGCTCATTAGCCGGGCTAACGCTGAAAAACGTGTCATTAACGCTTACGGACGGCGTAAAGACTGTTTTTAAAGAGCAGGGGGAACTGCTGTTTACCCACACGGGCGTTTCCGGGCCGCTGGTGCTGTCCGCAAGCGCATATATTGAGGACGCAAAGCAATACAACATGATTATCGACTTAAAACCCGCGCTCGACGATAAAACGCTGGACGCAAGGCTGCTTAAAGACTTGCGTGAAAAGTCCAATAAGAACTTTGATAATGTGCTTGGTGGGCTGCTGCCCGCAAAGCTTATATCGTATTTCGCGGGCGTTGCCGGCATAAGCCCCGACAAGAAGGCACATTCGATAACAAAAGAGGAGCGCTTAAAGCTTGCGCGCGCGCTTAAAGGCTTGGAGCTAAGCGTGAAGGCAAAGCGGCCTATAGAGGAAGCCGTTATAACGCGCGGCGGGGTGAGCGTTAAAGAGATAGACCCGTCTACTATGCAGAGCAAGCTGTGCGGCGGCCTTTATTTCGCGGGCGAGGTTATTGACGTCGACGCGCTGACCGGCGGATATAACCTTCAAATAGCTTTTTCCACAGGGTATCTTGCGGGCAAAAGCTGCTGACGGTGCTGTTTTCTTAAATTTATCGAAAGATAAGTAAATAAAGGATAATACATATTGTCAATTTTATTGACATCGGCATGAAGATATGCTATTATTTTTTCGCTTGAAAGTAGAGACTGCCCGTTTCTCACCTGCCGGCAAGAGCCAGGCACGGTAAGCATAAGCAAAATATTTTTGTTTATAGCGGGTAGTCTGCCCGTTTTTTTATTTGCTTGGGAACGCTTAGACGTTCTTTAAATGCGCGGATATGCGCATAAATAAACATGGAGGTGTTTACTATAGCAACTGAACATCAGATTAACGAGCAGATACGCGACAGGAACGTCCGCGTTGTGTCGGACGACGGTCAGCAGTTAGGCGTTATGTCTGCGCGTGAGGCGATGGAGATTGCGGAACAAAAGGGTCTTGATCTTGTGAAGGTTTCACCAAACGCGAATCCGCCGGTATGCAAGATAATGGATTACGGTAAATTCAGATTCGAGCAGGCCAAAAAACAGCGGGAAGCGAAGAAGAACCAAAAGATCATTGAAATGAAAGAGATGAGGCTTTCTGCGACAATCGATAAGCATGACCTTGAGGTAAAAGCGAAAAATGTATTGAAGTTTTTAAAGGCCGGAGATAAAGTGAAGGTCTCGATACGCTTCAGGGGAAGGCAAATGGCCCATACGGATCAAGGCATGCTCGTTATGAACACATTCTTTGCTATGGTACAGGAAAACGCATCAATAGAGAAACAGGCAAAAATCGAAGGCAGAAATATGTTTATGATATTAGCACCAAAGAACTAACGAGGAGGGAAAAGGATGCCAAAAATCAAGACACACAGAGGCGCCGCCAAAAGGTTTTCTCTTACTAAGAGCGGCAAAATAAAAAGAGCTAAAGCTTACAAAAGCCACATCCTCAATAAAAAAAGCACAAAGCGCAAGAGGAATTTGAGGCAGGGAACATATGTGGATGCTTCTGAAGAGAAAAGCATTAGACAGCTGATCCCTTATAAGTAGACTTTTAAGGAGGTAATGCGAAATGGCAAGAGTAAAAGGGGCAATAAACGCCCGTAAAAAACACAAGAAAATATTAAAGCTCGCAAAAGGTTATTACGGAGCCAAGTCGAAGCAGTTCAAGGCTGCCAACCAGGCCGTGATGAAATCCTTAAGATATGCTTATGTCGGAAGAAAGCTTAAGAAAAGGGATTTCAGAAGCCTTTGGATTACAAGGATAAACGCCGAAGCGAGGGTAAACGGCATAAGCTATTCACGCCTTATAAACGGTTTAAAACTGGCCGGAGTGCAGGTAAACAGGAAGATACTTGCGGATATGGCTGTTAACGATAAAACCGCATTTGCCGGGATGGTAAACGTCGCAAAGAAAAAGCTTAATGCTTAATACAATAACCCTAAAATTCATGCGGCTTTTAAGTTGTAATGTAAACAGATGCAAAAGCTTCCGCAATTACGGGGGCTTTTGTTTATTTCCACAGTAAATAATTTTAAGGCTTTACGGCGGCATGGGAGGAGCAAAGTTTATCTGTTTGACAACGTTACTCGGTGCAATTATAGTTATATGAGTAGATTTAGTTAAACGTATCACCGATACGCGAAAGGCTGCGCTTTATAATGAAGATACTCGGAATAGACCCGGGGCTGGCGCTTATGGGTTACGGGGTCATTGATTCAAACAACGACAAAGTAACGCTTCTGGAATGCGGCGTTATTGTTACTGAAGCAGGCGTGCCGTTCCCGAAGCGCCTTTCATCGATATATACGAATATCAAGCAGCTGCTTATAAAATACAAACCCGAATGCGTGGCGTTTGAAGAGCTGTTTTCCGGCAAGAACCTAAAGACGGTAATACAGGTGGCTCAGGCGCGGGGCGCCGCGATGGCCGCCGCTTTCGATTCGGGCGCCGGGCTTTACGAATATACGCCTATTCAGATAAAACAGGCCGTCGCGGGTTACGGCAGAGCGGACAAAAAGCAGGTGCAGGAGATGGTGCGGCTGCTTTTGGGGCTTGGCGACGTAATAAGGCCGGACGACGCCGCGGACGCCGTGGCATGCGCAATATGCCACGCGCACAGCTGCAGGTTCGCGGAAAACTTCAGGATAAAGTAAGGAGCTCTTAGTATGTACGATTATATCAGGGGCGAGGTAGTCGAAACGGGAAAGGATTACGCGGTGGTGGAAGCCTGCGGCGTAGGCTACCGCATAAACACTACCGCGCAGTCTCTGCTGCATATTAAGGCGGGCGAGAAGGCCAAGCTTTACTGCCACTTTGTCGTGAGGGAAGACTCTCACACATTGTACGGCTTTACTACGCCCGAAGAGAAAGAGCTGTTTATCAAGCTTACGGGCGTTTCGGGCATAGGGCCGAAAGTTGCGCTTTCGATACTTTCCGCAATGAAGGTAAGCGATATAGCGGCGGCGGTAATAACTTCGGACGAACGCGCGTTTGAAAAGATAAGCGGCGTGGGCAAGAAGACCGCACAGAGGATAATAATAGACCTCGCGGGCAAGTTAACCGCCGCCGGCATGGCGGAAGAAGGCGGCGCTGCCGAAGCTGCCATGGATAAAGAAGCCGAAGCGGTTAGCGCGCTTGTAGCGCTCGGGTACAACAGGGTGGAAGCTATGCGCGCGGTATCGTCCGTTAAAAACCTCGGCGACACGGCGGAAGACATATTACTGATGGCATTGAAGCGCATGGGCGCTTAAAGGAGGCGGCATGACGGAAGAGGGAAGGATAGTTTCCGCCGAGCTTAACGAAGCGGAAGCTGCTACGGATTATTCGCTGCGTCCGAGGACGCTTGACGAATATGTGGGGCAGGAGAAGGCTAAGGAGAATCTTAAAATCTTTATGGCAGCCGCCAAGCAGCGCGGCGAGCCGCTTGACCACGTGCTGCTTTACGGGCCTCCGGGGCTCGGCAAAACTACGCTTGCGTTTATTATCGCGGCCGAGATGGGAGTTAACATACGCGTGACTTCCGGGCCTGCGATAGAGCGCCCGGGAGACCTCGCTTCGATACTTACAAACCTAAACAAAGGCGACGTGCTGTTCATTGACGAAGTGCACAGGCTCTCCAGCAGCGTCGAAGAAGTGCTTTACCCCGCTATGGAAGACTTCTCTCTGGATATAATAATAGGAAAAGGCCCGTCCGCGAGGACTTTAAGGCTCGATCTGCCCAAATTTACGCTTGTGGGAGCGACGACCAGAGCCGGAATGCTCACATCGCCGTTGCGCGACAGGTTCGGCGTTATACACAGGCTTCAGATGTATACGCCCGAAGAGCTCTCGCGAATTGTTAAGCGCTCCGCAGGAATACTCGGAGTGCCTATTAAGGACGACGCGGCGCTTGAGATAGCTTCACGCTCGCGAGGAACGCCGAGGGTCGCGAACAGGCTGCTAAAGCGCATACGCGACTTCGCGGAAATAGAAGGCAACGGGGAGATAACGCTTGAAGCCGCGCGGCATGGGCTTGAGATGCTTGAAGTGGACGAAATAGGCCTCGATGGCGTAGACAAGAACATACTGGACACTATAATTCTGAAGTTCGGAGGCGGCCCTGTAGGGCTCGATACGCTATGCGCGGCGACTAACGAAGAGCGGGTGACGATAGAGGACGTATACGAGCCGTATCTGATACAGCTGGGCTTTATAAACAAGACGCCGAGGGGAAGGGTGGCCACAAAGCTCGCATACGCGCATATGGGCTATGTTTACAACTGCGACGCGCAGCAGCTTAAGCTGGATATCGAAGAAAAACCGTAAGTTTTTTCGAGGCGAAAAAACGGGGTCCCTAAAAAGTCGTGAGGCTTTTTGGGGTGTTTAATGGAGGAATAGTTGAAGACAAGCGATTTTTATTACGACCTTGACGAAAGCCTTATAGCGCAGACGCCTATTGCCGAGCGCGACAAGTCAAGGCTTTTTGTTTACAACAGGAAAACCGGCGAAGTGCAGCACAAGGTATTTTCCGACATAACGGAATACTTAAATCCCGAAGACGTGCTCGTAATAAACGAGACGAAGGTAATACCAGCAAGGCTGTACGGGGAAAAACGCGGCGACGGACGCGCGTGCGAATTCTTGCTGCTTAAACGCCTTTCGCTTAAAACTTGGGACGTAATAATGAAACCGGGCAGAAAGCTAAAAATCGGCGACACGGTGGATTTTTCGAGGGAGCTTTCGGCAAAGATACTTAATAAGAAACAGGGCGGGATCACCGAAGTATCCTTTTCATACGACGGGGTTTTTGAAGAGATACTCGACGAGCTGGGAGAAATGCCCCTGCCTCCTTACATACATGAGAAGCTCGCCGATAAAACGCGTTATCAGACAGTGTACGCCAAGGAACAGGGCTCGGCAGCCGCGCCCACCGCAGGGCTGCATTTCACGCCCGAGCTGCTTAAAAGCATAGAAGAAAGCGGAGTAAGCATAGCGCGGCTGCTGCTGCACGTAGGCCTTGGTACGTTCCGGCCGGTCAAGTCGGAAAACGTAGAAGACCATATAATGCACGAAGAATATTATTGCGTATCCGAAAACGCGGCCTCTTTGATAAACGGGGCGCGCAAGAACGGCGGCAGGATAATAGCCGTGGGCACGACGAGCGTGCGCACGCTCGAGACGGTTTCCGACGAAAGCGGAACGGTACACGCAGGCAGCGGCAACACCGGCATATTCATAACTCCCGGCTACAGGTTTAAAGCTGTGGACGCTATGATAACCAACTTCCATTTGCCGGAGTCTACGCTGCTTATGCTTGTTTCGGCGTTCGCAGAAAGAGAGAAGGTGCTCGAGCTGTATAGGCAGGCGGTTGAGCTAAGATACCGCTTCTTCAGCTTCGGCGACGCAATGCTCATTTTATAATCCCGAATAATGCAATATTATCCAGTTTTAAGCCGTACCGTATGAACAAGAGTAAAATAATAGGTATGGCTTTGTAATTTCGATGCAAATATTCACAAATGATATCACATTTAGTATTTGAGCGCAAAAGAAATATAAGATATAATAAATGGTAATAGAGTCATTCTATCAGATGAAACGGAGATTTCGAGTTGAATAAGAAACGTTTTTTGTTGTGTTTAATAATAGCCTTTTTGATAATCGCAACGGCTGCGTGCGCGGATCCGGCGTCTACAGACGAACCGACTTCAGCCGAGCCGGTCAGCCCGGAGGATATTTTAAAGGCGTATATGTCCGCAATCAACGACAGGGACTATGAGCGCATGTACGGTTTTATCAGCGAAAACAGCACGCTGTCCAAAGACGACTTCATAAAGCGCAACAAAAACATATACGAGGGCATAGAAGCAAAAAACATAACAATATCCGACGTAACGAGAAACGGAAACTCGGTAAAATACATGACGTCGATGGAAACGCAGGCGGGGCAGATCAAATTTCCCAACATGGCGGAATTCGGGGAGTATGACGGCGTATATAAGCTCGAATGGAGCTCCAACATAATATTCCCCGGCCTTAACGACGACGATAAGGTGCGCGTAAAAACGCTTAAAGGCGAGCGCGGAAGCATACTCGACAGGCACGGGGAGCTTATAGTGGGCAAGGCTGACGTTTATTCGGTGGGTTTTGTCCCCGGAAAGATGAACCCCGAAACTCGCGAGCAAGATATCGCTGCAGCGGCGCAGATACTCGGCATGACTGTGGAAGACATAAACGCCAAGCTGTCCGAAAAATGGGTGAAGGACGACCTGTTTGTTCCGCTCAGAAACATATCGTATACCGACGAGGAGAAAAAGGCGCAGCTGCTGGCTATAAAGGGAATAGGGCTGAACACCGTGCAGGACAGGGTGTATAAGCTTGGCCCTGCAGCCGCGGCTCTAACCGGCTACATACGCAGCATCACCAAAGAGGAGTTGGACGAGCACCCCGGCGAAGGCTATAAGGCAGACAGCCTGATAGGCAAGGTGGGCATGGAAAAGCTGCTCGAAGAGCGCATACGCGGCGTTGACGGCTGTAAGATATATATCGCGGACAAGGACGGCAACGAAAAGCAGGTGCTCGCATGCATTGAGGAACGCAACGGAGAGAACGTAACGCTTACGATAGACTCCGGGCTGCAGGCCAAACTATATGAGCAGATGAAGAACGATAAGGGAACCGCGGTCGTTATGGACCCGAAGACCGGAGAGATACTCGCGCTTGTGAGCACGCCGTCTTACGACCCCAACGATTTTATACTGGGTCTGACGGAGGAGCGGTGGAACGAATACAACAACGAACAAACTCGTCCTATGTACAACCGCTTTAAAGCGACGTACGCGCCGGGCTCGTCAATTAAGCCGATTATAGCGGCACTCGGGCTCAGCAGCGGTGCGTTTACGGCGGAAGAGGACTTCGGGCCCAGCGGAACGACATGGAAGAAGGAAAGCTGGAAAGGATACAGCATTTCCACGCTGAAGCAGTACATAGGCGCGGCAAACGTTACAAACGCGCTTATATACTCCGACAACATATATTTCGCAAAAGCAGCGTTGAAAATCGGCGGCAGCGCGCTTGCAGACGGCCTTAAAAGCATAGGCTTCGGCGAAGACGTGCCGTTTGAATTCGGCCTCAGCCGTTCCTATTTTGGCACGGACCTTAAATTTGCGGACGAGATAGACGTAGCGAACAGCGGCTTCGGGCAGGGCAGGGTGGAAGTAAATCCCGTACATATGGCTTCGATATATTCGGCGTTTATAAACGGCGGCGATATGATGACGCCTTACCTCGAAAAGGGCAAAACCCCGGCTGTCTGGAAGGAAGACGTGTTTACGGACGATGCGGTAAAAGCAGTTAAAAGCGCGATGGTGCAGGTGATTGAAAACCCGGACGGCACCGGCCATTCGTTCAAAATAGAAGGCGCAAGCTACGCCGGCAAGACAGGCACTGCCGAGATAAAAAAATCCAAGGACGATACGGAAGGCACGGAGCTCGGTTGGTTCGTTGTGTATCCCGCTGACAAAAGCGCAAAGCAGTATCTTGCCGTGGCGATGATAGAAGACGTAAAGGGCAGGCAAGGCAGCCATTATGTAATACCGATACTGCGCTCTATATACGCAGACTGACAATCAAAGAATATGCTTTCTTCGTAGCATTTATAAATGCATAGATGTTGCGGCGTTCGCGGGATATGGTATAATGTAAAAACTGCATGAGCGAGCAAACACGCCATAATAATGCAACCGCAGCTACGGAGGAACGATGTCCATACATTTTACATTAACCAAAACGTGCAGCGACACGCTGGCGCGCAGAGGCCGCATAGATACGCCTCACGGCAGCATTGAAACGCCGGTATATATGCCGGTGGGCACGCAGGCGACAGTAAAGGCGCTTACGCCCGAGCAAGTAAATGAAGCGGGCGCGGAGATAATACTTTCAAACACGTATCACCTTTATATGAGGCCGGGGCACGAGCTAGTGAAAGAAGCCGGTGGGCTTCATAAGTTCATGTGCTGGGACAGACCCATACTTACCGACAGCGGCGGTTTTCAGGTTTTTTCGCTGGGCGCTTTGAGGAAGATAACCGAGGAGGGCGTGCATTTCTCGTCGCATCTTGACGGCTCAAAGCATTTGTTTACCCCCGAAAAGGTTATGGAAATAGAGCAGGCGCTGGGCGCCGATATTATAATGGCGTTCGACGAGTGCGTGGAATTCCCCGCGGAATACAACCGCGTCGCCGCAGCGATGGAGCGCACGCACAGGTGGGCGGAGCGCTGCAAGGCCGCAAAGACTCGGAAAGATCAGGCGCTGTTCGGCATAGTACAGGGAGGAACGTTTGCGGACCTTCGCATAGAGAGCGCGAAAGCCATTGCGGCTATGGACTTTCCCGGCAACGGCATAGGGGGCTTAAGCGTCGGCGAGCCAAAGGCAACGATGAACGAAATGCTCGACGTCGTAGTGCCGCTGCTGCCCTCTGATAAGCCAAGGTATCTGATGGGCGTTGGCACTTTTGACTGCATAATAGACGGCGTGGCGCGCGGCGTGGATATGTTCGACTGCGTATTGCAGACTCGCATAGCGCGAAACGGCACGGCGCTTACGAAGCGCGGCAGGCTGGTGATACGCAACGCGGAATACGCGCGTGACTTTAAGCCGATAGAAGAAGGGTGCCCCTGCTATGCGTGCCGCAATTTTACGCGCGCATATATGCGCCATCTCGTAAAGGCGGGGGAGATACTCGGCGCTACGCTGCTTTCGATACACAATGTGCACGCTACGGTAGAGTTTATGAAAGAGATAAGGGCGGCCATAGACGGAGGGTATTTTAAGCAGTACAGAGATGAATTTTTTGCAAATTATAACGCATAATCATTAAAAATAGGTTGATATTTGACGGCCGCTAATATAGTATATATACTCGAAGATATATGAAGTGAAAATGGAATGGAAGACTGCGGTACTTTTTTGCGGTTTAAGTATTCCGGTTTACTGATAGATATCGAAAAACGCGAAAGAAAAGGATGGTATTCAGATGGACGCAAATGCAGGAAACAGTATTGTGAATTTTATAAATCAGTGGGGTCTGCTTATTGTAATGGTTATCGCCATGGTACTGCTAATGGTCATTCCCCAGAGAAAGAGAAAAAAGCAGATGCAGCAGATGATGGAAAGCATGGTGCCCGGCAAGATGGTCAAGACTATAGGCGGCATGTACGGCAAAATAGTCGCAGTCAAGGAAGACCTTGTTACGATAGAGGCTATGCCCGATAAAGTCCGTCTCGTTTTCACAAAGGGCGCGATAGCGACGGTTGAAGACGCGGAAGTTGACGAGGAAAATTCCATAGAGAAAAAGTAATTTCGAATAATTAAAAAAAGACCGCAAGGTCTTTTTTTTAATTATGGTAAAAATCAGGCGTAGAGCAACGGATAACTTTGTAGAAATTTAAGATACATAAGAGTAAAACGTATTAAAGATTCCTCACTGCGCTCGGAATGACAAAAGTTACCAATACCGAAAATAGGCTTTTATAGAGAAAAGCCCATGTGTCATTGCTATGAAAACAGAGGAGAAAAAAGTGTACAAAAAAGAAGGTTGTAAACACAACCCGTAAAGTAGTATGATCGCTAGGTCGTCAGAGAAACGGGAACCGACATTCCTAGCTCTTGTAACTTCCTTAAATAGTATTGAGCTTTTGCTCCTGAGTTGAATCTCGAGTAATAATTAGCACCCAAATCCTTAAAAGGCACTTTGTTTTTTAGTATATGATATATTGCAATCATCATCGAATGGGCAACCGCAACGGTTGCCCTGTTTGCGCCTCGTCTCACGACCAAACGTTGATATTGAGCAAAGAAAAAGCTGTCTTTGTTTCGTTTTGCAGATTTGGCGCATTGAATGAGTATGCATTTTAGATGCCTGTTGCCTTTGCTGGATTTGCCGCTTTTACGTTTACCCGCACTTTCATTGTTAGATGGGCAAAGACCTGCCCATGAACAAAGATGTGCGTCCGTTGGAAACCGACTCATATCATGGCCTATCTCAGAGATAATCACTTCGGCGCTCCGTTTACCGACTCCGGTTATCTCATCAAGTTTCTTAATATCATCTTCATAACTTTTCATTTGATCGTTAATAATATCATCCAACTCTTTAATGCGCTTAGACATATCATCAATGTGATCAAGAATTGCTCTGACGAGCAGTTTTTGTGTTGCAGAGAATACTCCATCTAAAGCATCCAGTAGTTCAGCCTTTTTTGATTGCATAGAACTGTGTATCAAATCCCCAATATTCTCTTCACTTACTTGCCCCACCAAAGAGTGTTCAATAAGTTTACGGCTGCTCATACCCGTTAAGCTCGATACAAAAGAGCTTAGTTTAATGTTTGCACCTTCCAATACTTTTTCCAAACGGTTTGTCTCTCTGGCACGTTCTTCAATCATACTCTTTCGGTAGCGAACAATCTCGCGTATCTCCCGCTGTTCTTTATCGGGAATGTAGCTGGGTTTTAACAACCCATGTTGCAGTAGATCGGCAATCCACTCCGCATCTTTGATATCTGTCTTTCTACCGGGAACATTTTTCATGTGGTGGGCATTAACGACAATGATATTAAGACCAAGCAACTCTAAGATATTATAAATTGGTTTCCAGTAAGAACTTGTGCTCTCCATTGCGACCATCTGACATCCATTCTCGACTAGCCAGTTGCCTAGCTCTTTGAGATTTTTTGTCAGAGTCCCAAACTGTCGCAGCTCTGCGTTCCTCCCGTTTCTGAAGCAGGCTACGACTATCTTCTTGTGTACATCAATCCCACAACAACGCTCATAAACAGGTTTCATACAACCCTCCATGGATGAAATTTATGGCGCTACCCCTGCCATAATAGCTACATTGCTATACGTCCTTAATGGACAAAGTGTGGTGCTGCAGCAGGGGTAATTTCAGATTCAGAGGCGACCTCAATGTGACAATGACATGCGAACTCTTGCCATATCTCAATTATAGCTGGGTTGTGCGTAGATGGAAGATGTTTTCGTTTATTGTGGTGCGGGTAGTGCATGATGATTCAGAAGGAGCGAAGCGACTGAAGAATCTTTTGAAATAAATAATATTCCCGTCCCTTCGGTCATCGACACTCTATATACGTGGAAAACCTGTCGTCGTGATGATAAAATGTGAAAATACGGATGTGTTGCGCGGGCAAAGCGTTCAAATAAGCCGGCTTAGCTTCCCAGGGTCTATGCCGAACGCGCTTAAGTATTCCGCTTGCTCGCTCGTCAGCGCATATGTGTTTCCGGCGATTTCACAATTGCTTATTATGTACTCTTTAAGCGCGGCCTGCTCCAGCATCAGCACCTGCGCGCATTTCTCAACCGTCTGTATCATGTCCAATAACGCGTTCAGATTATCAAGCAGTATCGGCTCGTACCCGCAGCCGGGCAAAGAAAGCTCTTTTAAGTCCGAAACAGCCGAATGCCCCGAAAAGACGATATTTTGTCCCGCCGATACGCATTCCCTGACCGCGCCGAACATCTCTTCCGGGGCCGAATTCGTGCTTACGCCAAACCGCACCGAACCGCGCAGCGTGTTCCTCGTTTCGAGGTGGTACAGCCTGGCAACGGAGAGCGTATGCTCGTCAAAATCGTGATACGGGAACGCGAATGTCGTTGGGTACACGCCAATGCTCTTGAATATGCCGTCCGCCGACGCCTTTATCTGATGCTCCGGCTCCCCCTCCTTAAGGCCGGTAAGGCGCACGTGGTCATAGCTGTGGCTGCCTATTTCAAAGCCTTGCCGTGCAAGTTCGCGGTACCCTGACGCGAATTTCTCATTAAAGCCCTCTTTTCCGGGATTGACATAAAACGTGCACTTAAAGCCGCGCCTTAAAAACTGCGGAGCAATCAGCCTGATATGCGCATAGCAATTGTCGTCCCACGTAAAACAGATGGATATCTTGTTTATATCCGCATGGTTAAAACACAGTTTTTCCTGTCGCATAAGCGCCCCCGTTTTTAAATAGCACCGCGAACATACCTTATCACCCGCTCTGCGCCCCCAATGAGCGCAACGATTTTAGTTTTTTTACGCTCGCAAGTCGGAAGATATCGAATACAGAATAACTATATGTTGTTTACGCGGATTTAGCAACATTTTCATTTCTATCGCTTAAATACTAGCTCACCGGTTCTTCCGTCTTGACACCCCCATAAATCCTCTCTATACTTTACACAACATATATTCGAGGTACGGGTTTGGTTATTAGCAAGGCAAAACTGTTAATTCTGCTGCTCGCTCTGACGCTTGCGCTTGTTTCGTGCGCCGCTCAAAGCACAGTGTCCATAGTGGTTAACACGGCCACGCCCTCGCCTTCGCCAACGCCAACGCCAACTGCGCCGCCCACTCCTTCGCCCACTCAGGCGCCCACGCCGACACCTTCGCCCACGCCCGCCGCGGACCCTATAGGCGCGCTTATCTCGCAGATGAGCGATAAGCAGCTGATCGGCCAGATGGTTATTATAGGCTTTGAAGGCACGCAGGACATGGACGCAAACAGTATAAGCCTCATGCAGGAATACTCCGTAGGCGGCGTGCTGCTGTTTGGATGGAACACCGACACGTTCGAACAGACCGCAGGGCTAATAGCCAGCGTCAATTCGCACAACCCGAGCCCCGTTCCGCTGCTCGTAGGCATAGATCTCGAGGGCGGCAGCGTAACGCGCTTCATAGGTCAGTGGAAGCCCGCGCTTTATTCCGCCCAGAGGCTGGGCAATAAAAACGACCCGGCGCTCGTGTACGACCAATACAGGCGCATAGGCGACCAGCTTAAAAGCTTAGGCATAAATATCAACTTCGCTCCGGTGCTCGACATTTCGCACGACCCGGCAACGTCGTTCCTCGGAAAGCGCATGTTCGGCAGCGACCCCAATGCCGTCGCGGCGCTAGTGCCGCATGCTGTGCGCGGCTTGCACGACGCCGGGCTGGCGTCGCTCGGCAAGCACTTCCCCGGCCACGGCGACACGGCGATGGATTCGCATGAAACGCTGCCCGTTATAAATTCTACCCTCGAAGAAATGCAGAGCTTTTCTCTTGTGCCTTTCCAGGCCGCGATAAACGAGGGCATAGACGCGATGCTCGTTGCGCACCTTTCGTATCCCAATGTAGACGCCGGGTATATAACGTCGCTTTCCCCAATTGTGATAACGTCGCTGCTGCGCGAGCAGATGGGCTTTACCGGCGTCGTGTGCTCGGACGACCTTCGCATGCAGGGGCTGCGCAGCCAAAGCTCGGTGGGCGACGGCGCAGTGCAGCACATACTCGCGGGCGGCGACATGGTTCTTATAGGCAGATACTACAACCTGCAAAAACAGGTGCTCGATTCGCTGCTCGCCGCGCTTGAGAACGGCACGCTTACGCGCCAGCGCCTTGAGCAGAGCGTCCGCCGCATACTCGAGCTTAAAGCAAAATATGCCGGACTAATAATCTAGTAATAAAGCTTTTCTCCGTAACGTTTCTTGACGCGAGGACTGGCCTTTTCGCCTTGCGACGCTTCATTTCACTCATTATTTTTATCAATCCGCAAATCGGGGCATAATTATTTTCATTGACCTGTTGACAATGGAAAATACAGGTGATATCTTATTTGCGAATGATATGCATTTGCAACAAGTGGTGCATTCATAAGGAGTAATATGTTAAAACAACTAATTGCGCTGGCGCTCTTTGCGCTGCTGCTGATAACGGCCGCTGGCTGCGCGAACGCGCCTTTACCCGGCGGCGCGTCTGATAAGTTAAGCGTAGTCGCGAGCTTTTATACGATGTACGATTTTGCATGCAAGATAGGCGGCGACAAGGCCGAAGTCTCTATATTGGTGCCCTCAGGCGTCGAGCCGCACGACTGGGAGCCGTCCACGTCGGATATCGTTTCTCTCGAGCGGGCGGACGTGTTCATATACAACGGCGCAGGCATGGAAGGCTGGGCCGAGGATATACTCTCGTCTTTGAGCAACAGGAGCCTTACCGTAGTCGAGGCCTCAAAAGGCGTACCGCTTATCTACAAAGGCTCAAAGCCCGACCCGCACGTGTGGCTTGACCCTAAGCTTGCAAAACTTGAGCTCGTCGCTATAAAAGACGCGCTTGCAGCCGCCGACCCCGATAACGCATCCTACTATCAGGAAAACTACGATAAATACGCCGCGGAGTTCGACGCGCTCGACAGCGAGCTGCGCGAAGGCCTCTCGGCCTGCCCTAAAAAGGACATAGTCGTTGCCCACGAGGCGTACGGATACCTTTGCGAGGCGTACGGGCTCAACCAGATAGCGATAGAGGGAGTATTGGCTGAATCCGAGCCCGATCCGGCTCGCATGGCCGAAATAGTGAACATCGTGCGCGATAAAGGCATAAACGTAATATTCTTCGAGGAATTGATAAGCCCGAAAGTGGCGCAATCGATAGCGGACGAGACGGGCGCTCAGGTCTCTGTATTGAACCCTCTCGACGGGCTTTCCGACGAACAAATAGCGGCGGGCGGCGATTACATATCCGTTATGAGAAAGAATCTCGAGGAGCTTAAAAAGGCGCTTAAATAACTATGCAGAATATTATAGAAGTTAAAAACTTAAGCTTTGGCTACGATGCCCGGGAAATTCTGGGCGGCATAGATTTTACGCTGATGCGAGGCGACTTTGCGGGCGTCATCGGCCCTAACGGTTCGGGCAAGAGCACTTTTTTAAAGCTGCTTTTGGGGCTGCTGCGACCTTCTGGAGGCAGCATCAGCCTGTTCGGCGTGCCCTCCCATAAATTCCGCGACTGGCCCAAAATAGGCTACCTCGCGCAGAAAAACCAGTTCCATACCGGCTTTCCCGCCTCGGTGTACGAGGTGGTCGCATCAAGCCTTTATTCTCAGACAGGCGTTATGCACACGCTCTCCCGGCAGCAAAAAGAGCGCGTGCATTCGGCGCTTTCCATTGTGGGGCTTTTAGGTTTGGAGCGCTCGCCGATAAGCCATCTCTCGGGCGGGCAGCAGCAGAGAATGCACCTTGCCCGCGTGCTCGTGAACAATCCGGAAATACTGCTGCTCGACGAGCCGTCTTCCGGCATGGACACCGCGTCGGAAAACGCTATGTACGAGCTGCTGCATACGCTCAACAAGGAAAAGAACATATCGGTAGTAATGGTTACGCACGACATAACGGCGGTAACGGTTCACGCAGGCCGCATGCTTTGCATGAGCGACGGCCGTATGACGGAGCACGACGTATCCGCGGGAGTGTCCGACGATTTTCTGTCGAGCCTCTACGGCCACAGCGTGCATGCGCACGTTCATTCGGACGCGCACACCGGCGCGTGCTCCGCGCGGGGGGATTAGTATGTTTCAGTATGACTTCATGATAAAAGCTTTCGTTGCCGGGCTCGCGATAGCGCTTGTTACGCCGTGCGTGGGCGTCGTGGTAGTGCTAAAGCGCTTTTCGATGATAGGCGACACATTGTCGCACGCGTCGCTCGCGGGCGTGGCAGTCGGCCTGATAGCGGGCTTCAATCCCGTCGCGGGCTCCGTTATCGCGTGCGTAGTCGCCGCTTTCGGCATAGAAGCCGTGCGCAGGCTGTTTCCAAGGTACGCCGAGATAGCGCTGTCCGTAATACTGTCCACCGGCGTAGGGCTCGCTGGCGTGCTTTCGGGCTTCATAACAAACGCCGCAAGCTTTTCGAGCTTTCTTTTCGGCAGCATAGTCGCGATAAGCGACGGGGAGCTTTATTTAACTATTGCGGCGTGCGCAGTAATAATGGCGCTGTTCCTTTTGCTGTATAAAGCGCTGTTCCTTATGACGTTTGACGAAGAATCCGCGCGGCTCGCTGGTGTGCCGGTAAAACGAGTAAACCTCGTGTTCACGCTTATGATAGCGCTTACTGTCGCCGTCTCGGTGCGCACTATAGGCATACTCATAATATCGTCGCTTATGGTGCTGCCCGTAGCCTGCGCAATGCAGACATCAAAAAGCTTTAAACAGACCGTCGCGATTTCCGCGCTGATGGGCGCCGCGTTTGTTATAATAGGCTTGACGTTATCTTTTTACGCCGGTTTAAAGCCGGGCGGGGCTATTGCGCTGACGGGCGTCGCCGCGCTGGTGCTCACATACGCCATAAAGCGGCCGCTGCAGGCAATACGGAAATCGTCCTCGGTTTCAGGGTAAGGAGGGGTCTATGTCGAGTACTGATCTGTTGGCTTCATGCGGCATTAAAAGGACAAAGCAGCGCTTAGCTCTTCTTGAGATACTTGAAAACGCCGAGTCGCCGCTTACGGCGTCGCAGATACACGAGCTGTACCTCGAAAAAGACAAGCGAGCGTGGATGTCCACGACGTACCGCACGCTCGATATGTTCACTGAATGCGGCATCGTAGATAAAATAATACCGATGGACAGCCCTAACGCGCAGTTCGAGCTCAGCCGCAGCGAACACAGGCATTACGCGGTATGCCGCGGCTGCAACAAGAGGTGGAACCTTGAAAGCTGCCCGCTGGAGGGCGCGCAGATAGGCACAGCAAACGGATTCCACGTTACGGGACACCGGCTGGAGGTTTACGGCTACTGCGACGACTGCTACTTAAAACGCTAAAAAGCCCGCTTTTCATTTCATATTTAACTTTTACCGTCCGGAACTTTCTGAAAAGCACGCAACTTGACACCCGCATCCGCATACATTATAATGAGTTATCTCTTTGCACTGCATATTAATCTACAGTACAAACTGAGCAGGCGATGGGTGATTGGCAGCACAACCGGAGAGCCATAAACCCGTGGGGCCGGGCCGCTTTTGTGGCAGCAGATCGTAAACGAAACATCTGTGGGACAGTGGTATGTTCTTCAGGTGTTTTTTTATACACACTTAAGTACATACCTGACTGAAGAGCAAGTGCCATATAAGCTATGGAGGAAACTTTTATGACAGCGAACAATACTCTGTCAGGTCTGTCTTCAACCGAAGCCAAAGCACTTCAGGCTAAATTCGGCAAAAACGAATTGACTTCACAGAAAAAACAAAATTTTTTTATGAAAACACTTCACATTTTACGCGAGCCCATGTTTTTATTGCTGTTTGTTGCAGCGGTAATATATTTCATACTGGGCGAGCCTCGCGACGGCGCTATAATGCTTGTATTCGTAATCGGCGTTATCAGCATTGATATATTTCAGGAATGGAAGACCGACAAAACGCTCAATGCATTGAAGGATCTGTCTGCACCTCATATTACGGTCATACGCGACGGAATAGAGACTGTAATACCGAGCGCGGACCTCGTGCCGGGCGATCTTATGATGATAAGCGAAGGCGTAAAAATACCTGCGGACGGGCTTATAATAAAATGCAGCGACCTGTGCATTGCCGAAGCAACGCTAACGGGCGAAGCGGAAGGCGTATGGAAGGTCGCGGCAGGCGGCGATACGCAGCCGGGCGACTACTGGAGGCACGACTATGCGTATGCGGGAACGCTTGTAATACAGGGCACGGCAACGGTGAAGGTCGAAAAGATAGGCGCTTTTACCGAATACGGTAAGATAGGCGCGGACGTAGCGTCCGCACCGCAGGAAGATTCGCCGCTGCAGAAGCAGACGGGAAGCCTCGTCAAGTTATGTGCGGGCATCGCCGCCGTGCTTTTTGCCCTTATAGGCACAATAACGTATTTCAATATACCCGACCATATATTCAAGGACCGCATTATTGAGAGCATACTTTCAGGTATAACGCTTGCTATGGCGATGATTCCCGAGGAATTCCCCGTTATACTCACGGTGTTCCTTTCCATGGGTGCTTGGAGATTAGCCAAAAAACATTCGCTTGTGCGCAGGCTGCCGTCCGTTGAAACGCTGGGTTCCGTTTCCGTACTCTGCGTCGACAAAACGGGCACGATTACGCTCAACCAGATGACGGTGCAGGAAGCGTGGTCGCCGGACGGCAATACAGAAGAATTATGTGAAACGATGGGCCTTGCGTGCGAGACCGATACGTATGACCCGATGGAAAAAGCGATGCTCGCATACTGCGAAGCTTTGGGCATTTCGAGAGACCACCTGTTTGGCGGAGAACTCTTAAGCGAATATTCGTTTACGAACGAGCTTAAGATGATGGGACATATCTGGCACCACGACGGAGAGATACTCATTGCCGCAAAGGGTTCTCCCGAGCGGTTGTTAACCGTCTGTAATATGACGGCGGCGCAGAAAGCGGAAGCGGAGGCAAAAGCGCTTGAAATGTCGCTTGCGGGCCTGCGCGTTATAGCTGTAGGCATACAGGCGCTGCCTGCGAAAGATAAGATACCCGCTGATATTACGGACTGCTCGCTTAAATTCAGCGGCCTTATAGGCCTTGCCGATCCTCCGAGGGAAAGTATAAAGAACGACATCGCCGTGTGCGCCAAGGCGGGCATACGCGTTGTTATGATAACGGGAGACAACGGCGTTACCGCTTCAAGCATAGCGAAACAGATAGGCATGCCGAACTGCGATAATATAATAACCGGCGATATGCTGAATAACTTAAGCGACGACGAGCTGCGCGAAAGCGTAAAAACCGTGAGCATATTCTCGCGCGTTACACCCGAGCATAAGATGCGCATAGTGCGCGCTTTTAAGGACATAGGAGAGATAGTCGCTATGACGGGCGACGGCGTAAACGACGCGCCCGCGCTTAAGTACGCCGATATAGGCATAGCGATGGGTCAGCGCGGCTCCGAGGTTTCGCGGGAGGCCGCGGACTTAATACTGATGGACGACAACTTTTCCACCATAGTGGATACCGTACGCGACGGCAGGCGCATATACGACAATATACGCAAAGCGGTGGGTTACGTGTTTACGATACACATACCTATTGCGCTCGCTTCGCTTTTAGCGCCCATGCTGGGCATAGACCCTGCGAGCCTTTTGCTGCTGCCTCTGCACGTCGTGCTGTTAGAGCTCATTATAGACCCGACATGTTCTGTCGTGCTCGAACGCCAGCCCGCCGAGAGAAATGTGATGGCCAGAAAGCCGCGCAACCCTAAAGAAAAGCTCGTTAATGCAGGAATACTGTTTAAAAGCCTGCTTCAAGGTCTCGCCATATTCGGCGCGTCGTTCTTTACGTACTTAACGGCGCTTGACGGCAACCCCGTAAACGCCCCCGCAGCGCGCGCGATGGGCATAGCGGTAATAATGATAGCGAATCTGCTGCTCGTGCAGGTAAACAGCTCCAACCGCGATTTCGTGTTTCAGTCCGTAAAACGGCTCATAAAAGACAAAGTCATGTGGGCTATAAACCTTGGCACGATAGCAGGGCTGCTGCTTATATTGTATTCGCCTTTAAACGGTGCTTTAAAGCTCGCGGCCCTGTCTTTTGAGCAGTTCTTGATAGTCATTGGTGTTGCTTCCGCGTCGGTGCTTTGGTATGAGATAGTAAAGCTCGTGCAGAGAATAGCGGGAAGAAACAAAAACGTAAGCAAAACGATCTCCGCTAAAGGAAAGCTGTCTTCTGAAACAACTGAAGGGTGATTCGGAAGCTAAGTAAAAGGGCTGTAAAAACAGCCCTTTATAATACGCCGGATTGTTCGCAAGGGAGAGTCCCCACACCCGCCTGCCTCCAGCCCTGTTACCGTTATCGACTCAATACTTTGGCAGATATTTTGCTTACATACAAACATCCCTGCGCAACAAGCGCAAAGATGCAAACACATACGAGCAAGGCGTATTGCTTCAATACAACCCTCCTTTTAAGGATGAATCATATTTTACGTTATTCTATTTTATACCTGTCCTTATACAGCTCGCGAGCCAGCGCCGTGTATTTGTTTATAAAATCCGTCTTTGCGTCCGTGTATCCGTCCCTGTCGTGCTCGTACGTTTCAGCTAGCTCCGCTTTGAGCGCCGCGTATTCATCGGCTACGCTTTTGTAGTCTTTAAGATAGTCGCGGAAATAAAGCTCGCTCCAATCGCCCTTAAAGCGCACGTGCACGTGATAAGCCTGCCCCTTAAAGCCTTCGGGCGTATAGCCTTTTAAGAACATCATATGCGGAGGCGGGTTTTCGGGCTTAGGCGAGAATATGTATCCTCCTTCCGTCATGCCGCCTATAATCTTTTCCGTGTCGCAGCCGTCCGTTATTTCGACGAGTATGTCTATCGTGGGCTTTGCCAAAAGCCCCGGCACCGACGTGCTGCCTATATGGCTTATGCGCACTATGTTTTCATTGCCTATAATGCGCTCTATTATTTGCTTCTCGCTTGAATACTTCCCGGGCCACGAGGGGTCGTGCTCCCGCAATATTATCGGAAACAGCTGCCACAACTCCTCGTTCGTCATGCGTGAAAGCTCTTTTCCCACGCTATGAGTTCCTCTCTATTACGCGCTTAAGTATATCGCAGCCTTTATCAATCTGTTCCAGCGACGGCATCGAGAAGTTGAGCCTTAAGGTGTTCAAGTGTCCGCCCTCCGGGAAGAAGTGCGTGCCCGGCACGAACGCCACGCCCTCGTCGACGCACTGACCGAAAAGCTTTAATGCGTCCATACCTTCGGGCAGCGTCGCCCATATGAACAGCCCGCCGTCGGGCCGCGTATACGTTACGCCTTCGGGGAATCCTTCGAGCTTATGTAGCATAGCGTCGCGCTTCTGCCTGTAGTTGTTGCGTATATCTTCTATGTGCGGCTCGAGCAGCCCGGAGTTTGCGTACGCGTTCACTATTTCCTGGGAAAGGTTTGACGTGTGCAGGTCTTCGCCCTGCTTTGCAATGTTGTACTTAGCTATTATGCTGCGGTCCGCTATCGCAGCGCCCACTCTTAGCCCCGGCGATATTATCTTTGAAAAGCTCATCAGGTAAACGACTGTACCCCGCTTGTCAAAATGTTTAATGGGCGGCACGGCGTCTCCCGAGTACCTGAGGTCGCAGTAAGGGTCGTCCTCGAGTATCAGCACGCCGTATCTTTCGCACACTTCTAGCATCTTAACGCGCCGGCTTTGAGGCATTGTCCTGCCCGTCGGGTTCTGGTATGTGGGTATTGTGTACACGAACTTCGGGGAGTATTTTTTAATCTTATCTTCAAGGTCGTCTATGTCCATGCCCTCTTCGTCCATCTCTACGCCCTTAAGGTCGGCTTCGTATGTAAGAAACGTCTGCAATGCGCCTATGAACGACGGCGATTCCGCGAGCACGACGTCGCCCGGGTTCAGCATCGTCTTGGCAGCGAGCCCTATACCCTGCGTTGAGCCCGACGTTATTATCACCTCGTCGGGCGCAGCCTCTATGCCGCGCGCTTTCATCATGCGTATTACGGTTTCCTTAAGAGCGCCTACGCCCGGCGTCCCCCCGTACTGCAGCACGCTGTCGCCTTTCTCTCTTATTATACCGGCAGTGATATCCGCAATTTCGGCGCTGGGGAAGCACTCGGGCGCGGGGTTGCCTCCCGCCAGCGATATCATGCCCGGCCTCTCCAGCAGCGCGAATATCTCCCTTATGGCGCTGCCCGTTACTTTATCCATCCTGTTAGCAAATTCCATGTCCGTACTTCCTTGTTACTGTTTTTGTTGATTATATATTTATAGAAAAACTATTTCAATACCGGCTCTGTTCCAAACTGTCGTCGAGTATCGCCTTGCCCGCGTACGCTTCGCTTACCTCTTGAGTCAAGCTGTCATAAAACGCCTCGGCCGCCTTGCTGCGCTCGCACGCTATACGCCGCGCCTCCTTTGTAAACAACGCCGCGCCTATGTTTTTCAGCTTTATGTTGTACTCCTTATAGAACGATTCGGGGTCTTCCCTGCTCGTTCCGGGGCATACACCGCCGCCGCTTACGGTATACAGCGGCTCTCCCGCCTCGCCTTGGTACATCAGCGTGCGCGCTATGCCCATAGCTCCTGTAACATCGAGCTTGTCGGCGTCAAACAAGACTTTTGCCTCCATGCTCTGCGGCATGTCGTCGTTTCTCCATCTGTGCGTACGTATGCAGTCGCTCACATGCTTTGCGCGCGCTTCCTCCCAGCCGATGCCGAGAAGGAACGCTTCCGCCATCTTCGCACCTTCGGCCGCGTGGCATATTTTTGGGTCTTTTAACTGCGCGTCGCGCCCTATGTCGTGCAGCAGGCACGCCGCTATGAGTATGTCAAAGTCAATCCCCCGCTCCGCCCGGGCAAGCCGCAGCGCGGTAAACAACACCCTCATTACATGCTCGCGGTCGTGCGAGGAGTTGCCCATGCAGCAATGCATGTAGTCTTTGATTTGTTTATATTCGTCTGTTTTCATTTTTTCAATGACCTTTGTTTTTTGATAATTATAACATATCACAGCAGTGTGCGTTCCTACCATTTAAACTTAAAATGATCTTAGGCGTTTTTATATGTTATAATAGTTATATTAAACCATTAATATTCAATTTTACCGGAGACAATATATGAATTTACAATTCAACCTCAAAAGCGCCGCCGGATATAAAAGCCCGTCCCAAATAGCCAGAGTACTGACGGAACAATGGGTAAAAGAAAACGCATACTGCCCAAGCTGCGGCAATAATAGTATTGTTAAAACCGAAAACAATAAGCCGGTAAAAGATTTTTATTGTGATTTATGCAAGGAAGAATACGAATTAAAGAGTAAGAAAGACAAGTTTGCAAACAAAGTCAACGACGGAGCATACAGTACGATGATTGAGCGTATAGGCTCAGACAACAATCCTAATTTCTTTTTTCTCACATATGACAACCGTAAATGGACGGTCAACGACTTTATTATCGTCCCAAAGTTTTATGTAACCCCCGGCGTAATTGAGCGCCGCAAACCGCTAAAAGAGGCCGCCCAGCGCGCCGGTTGGACAGGCTGCAATATACTGCTTGGCATGATACCGGAACAAGGAAAATTATACTTAATCAAAAATACCAATGAAGTCCCGAGGGAAGATGTAATAAGAAAATGGAATCAATCAGAATTTTTAAGAAACCAAAGTCATGATTCCCGAGGCTGGCTGGTAGACATCATGTATTGTATAGGCCTCATACCTGAAAACAAATTTACGCTGGACGATATGTACGGCTTTGAAGGTTACTTAAAGTCAAGGCATCCACAAAACAATTTCGTAAAGGATAAGATACGTCAGCAGTTACAGGTATTGCGCGATAAAGGAATCATCGAATTCGTTTCGCGAGGGGTATATAGAAAGATTTAACTCGGAGGTTGTTATGAAAAATTATTCGGTTGAGATAACCGAAACACTGCAAAGAGTTATAGATGTTGATGCGGATTCGCCTGATGATGCTATTGAAAAAGTACGAAAGCAATATCTGAATCAAGAAATAGTTCTCGACAGTTCGGATTACGTAGATACGGATATTTCATTGTATTGTAACAGCTAGTCCCTAACCAACCTGTCCGCAAGCCTTCTCCATACCGTCCTGCGAGGAGTTGCCCATGCAGCAATGCATGTAGCCTTCTATTTGTTTATATTTGTCTGTTTTCATTTCTCATAATGACCTTTAGCTAATATGCCGTCAAGAACGGCCTTTACGTCCTTTGCCGCGCTGATGGCGGAAGCATACACAAAGCCCGATCTGTCTTCGGGCGTGGATATGTATTTAAGCGTTATCTCCTCATGTTCCGGCTTGCTTGTTCTGATTATAAGGCTGAGCTCTCCGCATTGCGTTTTAGCTGAGGCCTCGTCCTTTTTTTCTAATATTTCAAAGGATATAACGTCTTTGTAATCAAGCAGTATACCTTCGGGATACATATACGTTTGTATAAGTATCTTCTTTTTCCTGCTGTTATAGGCAAACGTGTTCTGTCCGTACGTAATAACCCTCTCGGGTTGGAATCTTATGCGCTTATAACCCCTGTTTTGCATCAATTCGTCCCTGGAACCCACACTAACCGGCCTGATCCATAACCGGGGAAATATCGTTACGCTCTTATTTAAAATAAACCGTATTATAAATATCAAGGCTGTGGATATGACTGCAAACGCCAGGCAGATTATAAACACGTCGATCCAACGGGATAAAGAAAAATCGGGATAAAGCATGTTTGCCCCCTTTATATGTTTGGCCCTTGATCAGCCCCTGACCAGCCTGCCGACCAGCCTTTTAATTCTCCCGCGCTGCTCCTTCCCCCGCAAGAGCGCCCGCGCGAACGTCATAACATACACGTTTTCCGCGCCGGCACTTTTGAGCACCCGCGCGCATTCTCCCGCCGTAGCGCCCGTGGTCAATACGTCGTCAATCAGCAGCACGTTTCCGCTCACCCGCTCCGCCATTTCGAACGCGCCTTTCATGTTTTCGCGGCGCTCGCGCTCGTTGAGCTTCGTCTGCGTGTTGGTGTTCCTTATCCGCTTCAGCGCCGGTATGTAAGGTATTCCGGTGGTTTCGGATATGCTGAGAGCAATCTCCTCCGACTGGTCAAAGCCGCGCATTTTCTTCCGCTTTTCGTGCAGCGGCACGTTGCATACGCAGTCTATGCTGAAAGGGAGGGACTTAAGTTGCCTGTCCATCTCGCCGCCGATGAACCGTGAAAGCCACTTCCTGCCGCCGTACTTGTAGCCCGTAACTAAGCTTTTTATCGGCCCGTCGTAATTATAAAGCGAAAAAGCCTTGATTCCCTCTATGTGCGATTCGCCCGCCCTAAAGCTCTCCAACTCTTGTTTACAGCGCGGGCAAAGATATTCATCGACGCCCTTTTCGGTGCCGCAGCATACGCACTTGGGTATATACGGGAACACCGCGTCGGCTATTTTTGCTAATACCCCAAAAAGCCCGTCAGCTTTTCGGGTGGATATCGGACCGCTATCGCCCATAGCCGCCCAGCACCTCCCCGAGCTCTATTATTTCATGGTCGAGCGTCGTGTAACGCCCGAGTATACGGTTGTTCGCCACCATATATTCCACGGTGCTCTGCTGCCCTATTATTATTACCTTCTCTTTTGCCCTCGTTAGAGCGGTATACAGCAGGTTGCGCGACAAAAACCGCCCGCCTGCGCCGTAAAGAGGCATAATGACCACCGGGAACTCGCTGCCTTGCGATTTATGCACGGTGACGGCGTACGCGTGCTCTATCTGCTCCAGTTCCTGAAACGCGTATACGGCGTCGCGGTTGCCGTCAAAGCGTATTGTCGCCTCCTTTGCTTCCTCGTCGAGTCTGATTATCGTTCCGAGATCGCCGTTGAATACGCCGAGCCCCTTGTTGTAGTACCGCACATCGTCGGTGTAAAACCACTCCATGTCGTAGTTGTTCTTCGTCTGCATCACCTTGTCGCCCTCGCGGTACACCGTGTCTTTTATCTTCACCTCCGGCCGGGATGCAAGGCGCGGGTTTAATAGCTCGCGTATCTCCATGTTTATGTTGTATACGCCCAAGACTCCTTTTTTAACGGGGCAGAGTATCTGCGTGTCCTCTATTATGTCGTATTCTTTTGGCAATTCTTCCGTCAGCAGCTTCTTTATGCGCTCCATAACGGCTTCCGGGCTTGGCTCGGGCATGAAAATAAAATCGCCCGTCACGTAGAACTCCGGGTTTTCGCCCCTGTTCACGCGGTGCGCGTTTTCCACTATGCCGCCGCCTTCCTTCTGGCGGTAAAATCTCGTCAGCTTAGATACCGGGAACGCCCCGCTCTTTATTATGTCTCTTAATACGTTTCCCGGGCCTACCGAGGGAAGCTGGTCGGCGTCGCCCACTATTACGAGCCTCGTTCCGTCGGACAGCGCACGCAGCAGCGCGCGCATCAGGAATATATCCACCATCGACGCTTCGTCCACTATTACGGCCTCCGCTTCGAGCGGGTTCTCTTCGTTGCGCGTAAACCTTGCGGAATTGTCAAACTCCTCGTCCGCGCCTATGCCGTATTCTAATAGCCGGTGTATCGTCTTTGCCTCCCTGCCCGAGGCCTGCTCTATGCGCTTCGCCGCCCGGCCCGTGGGCGCGCACAGAGCCGTGGTTATGCCGTTTTGCTCGAATATCGACATTATCGCCTTTATAATCGTCGTCTTGCCTGTTCCGGGCCCGCCTGTTATCACGACTACCTGCGACGAAAGGGCCAGCAGTACTGCGCGCTCCTGCTCCTCCGACATCTCCACGTCGCCTATATACTTCATGTACGCTTCGCTCGCGTCCCTTATCGGCACCTTGGGGGCGCTTCTTGACAGCATAAACAGCCGCCTTGCGACGTCCGTCTCCGCAATGTGCGCGAATATATGGAACACCGCGGGAGTATTGTTGATGAACTTCTGCACTATTTCGCCCGACAGCGTCATTGCGGATATACGCGACTCGACAAGCTCCTCGTCTACGCCCAGCATATTCGCCGCCCGCCGCCGCAATTCCCCCCGCGGCAGGCAGGTATGCCCGTCGTTCATCGCGCAGAAAAGCATGTGCTTAACGCCTGTGTCTATGCGAAATTCCGACTCCCTGTCTATGCCAAGGTTAGCGGCTATCCTGTCTGCCCGCTCAAAGCCTATGCCGGATATGTCGTCTATCATCCTGTAAGGGTTTTCCGCTATCAGCATCGCCGCCGCCGAGCCGTACGTCTCAAAAGCGCGGAACGCCTGCTTAACGGAAAGCCCCATGCCCTGCAGGTCTATTATCACCTGCTTTACCGCTATGTGCTCCAAAAAGCTCTCGGCTATGCCCTCGGCAAGCCTTTTGCTCACGCCTTTCACTTCCGCAAGAAGCTCCGGCGTCTTTTCTATCACCTCAAACGTTCGCTCACCGAACGCCGCAACTATCCTTCCCGCGAGCGCTTCGCCCACGCCTTTAATGAGACCGCTCGAGAGGAACATGCGTATAGCCTCGTCCGTGTTGGGCAGCTTAGTCTCCACGGCCGTCGCCGCGAACTGCCTGCCGTATACCCTGTGCTCCGTCCACGCGCCGAAAAGGCGCACGAACTCGCCCTCATGTATATGAGGCATGCAGCCGACCGCAGTAGTAAGCTCGCCCATCCAGTCGAGCGACAGCACGGTCCATCCGTTTTCGTCGTTGCGGTACGTTACCTCGAGTACTGTACCCTCTATGCTCGTCATAGCACTAATTGTATCATACGAACATATATTTGTGTATAATTGCCATAATATTTATTTATCGTACCTTATTTCCGTAAAAGCTTCTTTTATACCGTTGGTAAGGGGCTCTGCCACCCCGCTTATTCGCACAATTTTTATATCTTCTTGGCGCTGCAATAGCGCCTCCTATTATCGCAGAACATATACATCAAAACCTGCATACTATAAATCAAAAGATATAACCTAATATAATGCTTTGATTCTTATAGAAATGAGTGGATTAACATGTCAATGTATTATTACGATATGGCTCAACGCCCGGGACAGCGTCCCGACGAAATGCCGCCGTTCAGGCCTCCGATGGGCCCGCCCACCAGGCCGCCTATGAGGCCGCCGACAGGGCCGCCCACCAGACCGGGGCCGCCTATGGGTCCGCCGACAGGACCGCCCACAAGGCCGCCGTTTAGGCCGCCATTCAGGCCGAGGCCGCCATTTAGACCACCGTTCAGGCCGCCGTTCAGACAGCCGCAGTTCCCGGTATTTCCTATATTTCAGTGTGCCTATGTGGATAGATTCGGGCGCTGCTGCAACCGCTCCGGGCTCTGCTGCGACCGCTCAGGTCTTTGCAGCTTTGACAGAGGGTTTGGAAGCTTCCCTGCAACGGCACAGACAACCTGGGGCGCTGCTGACGGATGGTATATGCAAGACTATGACGGATACTTTGATTGATTAAAGCTATACATGGCAGGCTTTTTGCGTCAGTTTCGACATCGAATTTAAAAACATGGATTTAAAAAGAGCTTTGCTTTGAAAAGCCAATGTTCAGGCAGGAGTAACGAATACCGTAATTCCTGCCTTTATAATATGGCTTTACGCATCCATCTATGCTGTCTTGCGTTTGTACGCTCTCATCGCAAAGATATAAGCCACTATCATTATCCCTAGGCACCACGCCAGAGCCGTCCATATCTCGCTGCCCACAGGCTCGGAATTAAGCAGAGAGCGCAAAGTGTCTATTATTGACGATACGGGCTGGTTTTCGGCAAACGCACGTACGGCGGGCGGCATCGTTTCCGTCGGGGTAAAGGCGGAGCTGATAAACGGCAGCAGCATTAACGGGTAAGAGAATGCTATTGCGCCCTCCATGGATTTTGCCGTAAGGCCAGGCAATACCGCGACCCACGTCAACGCCAGCGTGAATAGCGAGAGAACCCCTGCTGCGGCAAGCCACGAAAGTACGCCGGCGCTGGAACGGAACCCTATGATAACGGCAACGAGTATTATCGCAGCGACAGAAATCGCATTGGAAACAAGCGAGGTAAGCACATGCCCCCACAGCAGCGACGAGCGTTTAATGGGCATGGAATTAAACCGCTCGAACAGCCCTCCCTTCACGTCGATAAACAACCGGTAAGCCGTGTATGATATGCCGCTCGCTATGGCCATAAGCAGTATGCCCGGCAGCATATAGCTCACATAATTCACATCTTCGTCCATGCTGGTTTTTATTGCGCCGCCGTACACGTAGACAAACAGCAGCATAATCATAATAGGTATGACGGCGACCGTGATTATTGTATCGGGGCTGCGCAGTATGTGGCGCATAGAGCGCGTGAAAAATACGCCTGTTTTGTTTTTCATTTAATTGATCTCCTTCTTTCCGTTGGTGATCGCAAGGAAAATTTCCTCCAATGTCGGCTGCTTTTCTATATATTCGACTTTCGCGGGCGGGAACAGCTTTTTCAGTTCTTCCAGCGTACCGTTCGCGATAATCCTGCCTTCGTGGAGTATCCCTATCCTGTCGGCAAGCTGCTCCGCCTCCTCCAAATTCTGCGTAGTCAGCAGTATTGTAACGCCGCTGCCGGCAAGTTCCCTTACGGTTTTCCAGACTTCCAGCCGCGCCTCCGGGTCAAGCCCGGTAGTCGGCTCGTCGAGGAATATGACGGAGGGCGCTCCTAAAAGGCTCATAGCTATATCGAGCCTGCGCGACATGCCGCCGGAATACGTTCCAGCCCGCCGGTTTGCCGCATCGCCGAGCCCGAAGCGTTCTATCAGGCTGTCGGCAACTCTGGCGGGGTCAGAGACGCTGCGCAGTTTGGCAACGAGCATAAGGTTTTCCCGCCCGGTAAGCATACTGTCCACCGCCGCAAACTGGCCGGTAAGGCTTATGCAGCCTCTCACTTTTTCAGGCTGCTCCAAAACGTCGTGCCCGTTAACCTGCGCGCTGCCGCCGTCTGGTTTAAGCAGAGTGGCGAGTATCTTTATCGCGGTCGTTTTGCCTGCACCGTTGCTGCCCAGCAGTGCAAATATGCTGCCCTTTTCCACCTCGAAGTCTACGCCCCTTAATACATGAAGCTTTTTATAGGCCTTACATAGCCCATTTACTTTAACAGCGGCCTCTGTCATTTTGTCTTCTTTTCCTTCCCGAGTTTTTTCATTATGTCGCGGTTAAGCGCCTCGCGCCAGTCTCCGGTATATGTCCTTGCGCTGCGCAAAAGCTCGTCGCAAAACGCGGCGACGTCCTCGCCGGTAACCTGCAAAACATGCTTGCCTGCCGCCGCACCGTCCTCAAAGAGTTCAATCAGGTCATAATGTATCTTTACCATGTCATAGCCGGGGCCTGCCGCGAACATCCACATGTGTTCCTGTATTTTCTTAAACACGTATTGGTAATCTTCCGGCAAAGCCTTTACCCTTGCCATCTGCTGCTTATACTCGCGCTTGCTCTGTATCATCTTTTTAAAATTGAAGTAGTTATCAAAAAACTCAGACATCTATTTGCTTCTCCTTTCAAATGCAGGGGGGTTGCCCGCCGCTTATAATCTTTATACCCTTTGGCCGTATCGCCGCCTGTGATTTTACCCCGGATACTCATTGCCTCTGCTCCTTTAGCTCGCTGATCTTTGACGATACGAACTCCCACTTTTCCCAGAACCTGCGCAGCTCTTCGCGTCCCGCCTTGTTGAGCGTATAAAACTTTCGCGGCGGGCCCATATCGGACGGCTTTTTTTCTATGTCCACAAGTTTATTCCTCTCAAGCCGCACCAAAATGGTATACACCGTTCCATCCACGACCTCCGAAAAGCCAAGGGCATTAAGCTTCTTCGTGATTTCGTAGCCGTAGGTTTCTTTGCGGCTTATTATTTCAAGTACGCAGCCTTCAAGCACGCCTTTGAGCATTTCCGTCAGGTTCTCCAATACGATCACCTCTTACTATTCTGTATGACTTGTATCCAGTATTACTTACTACCGCTATATAGTAACACATAGTAGTGTCGATGTCAATACAGAAAAATAAAAAAACAGCGCTGTGCAATTCAGCCGCTGTTTCATACAACATGATTCCTTCTTGCTGTTATTTATTTTACTTCAGCTTATTCATTTATTCCTGCGGGAACACCACCACGAGCAACATCTTAAAGCGCTCAGGCGCAGCTACCGCGTGCGGTACCCCAGCCGGCATTACCACCGCCTGCCCAGAAGTTGCCGTATGCCCGATGCCGTCTATAGTCAGCAGCGCTTTGCCGTCCAGCACATAAACCAGCGCGTCCCCGCTTGACTCGTGCGCGCTTATCTCCTCTCCCGCGTCAAACGCGAACAGCGTCACGCTTACCGCCTTGTTCTGCACGAGCGTGCGGCTGACTATCTGCCCCGGCTGATACGCTACCAGCTCCGCAAAATCAATTGCTTTTTCAAACTCTATATTCTTCAGTATGGTGCTCATATTACGCCTCCATTAATACCCTTCACATTATTTCTTCCTGTCTTAGGCATATTATATACCGGGTGCGCCCGCTTGTATGTTGCTTATGCAACACTAATGGAATATTGTCTCAAAAAGAAAAAACTGCCCGGATGGCCGCGCGGGGGAGCGGCCCGCGTTTTGCGATGTCCGGACAGTTTCTTAACTTTTATAGGGATCGCCCTCTTGCTGGCGCGTTACGTTATTTCCCACGCAAGCTTGCACGAGCCGTCTTTTGCCTTTCCGCTCAGCCGAAAAGCGTATGTACCTTCTTCGGGAGCGTTAAATATACCCCCGTCCGTTATGGAAAACATCTGCTTTCCGTCCTTAATTACGGCTGCGACGAGGCCTTCGCCCTCGATGCTGAACTTTACCTCGTCGCCTGCTTTAAGCGGCACGCGCTTCTCAATGCTTCCGTCAAAGCTTATATAGCTTACGGAGAGCGACTTGTCCGTAGACGATTGCGCCATGCCTATAAACACGCCGTTCGATACAGTGCATCCGCACACAATGGCCGCCATCGCCATTACGAACACGAGCGCCGCCACAATTCTTATACCTTTCATTACGCTCTCCTCCTTAAATGTCCATGCCGCGGTTTATAAGGCGCCCCGACAGCATCGTTAAACCTGCAAACCACGCCGAGTACAAAACCGCTCCGATTGTCAGGTATTTTACTAACAGCCCGGATTTTATAACGTCGTCAATGTACGTAAAATCACTTACCGCGCCGAACGCGAGCAGCACCGCGCCGTTCACTATGTTTACGAGTATCGCAAGCGCAAAGTACATCGCCAGCGCTATCAGCCAGTTGTAGTTTGAGCCCTGCGTTACGGCCCGGCTTACCGTCACGGCAAGTATGGCTATCGAGATCTGGGCCATCGTTTGAAGCAGCCAGACGAGTATACAGCTTATACCGGCCCATGTAAGTACGCCCAAGTCCACAGGAGGTTCGGCAAAGAATTGTGTCACTCCGCCGTAAACGTGCTTTATAGCCATGCCGGAGAGCGCAAGGCATATGGCGGTAACTATACCGGCCGCCAATATCTCGAGCAGCGCGAATAAAGTCTTTGCCCAGATTATGCGGTAGCCGCTTTGCGGCGTCATCAGTATCATATAGCCGTGTTTCTGCTTGTAGTCGGAGTAAAGCCTTGTGACCGAGTCGAGGAACGCAAGCACTTATCCGCCGATTACGAGAAGCGCCGTCATCGCGACGGCGAGTATCTTAGAATTATTCCATCCGCTGACGCCTGCTTCTCTCCAGCCGCCGCCGTTGTATATACTTACCAGCACAACCCCTTCAATAAAAAGCATCGCTATCACCGCTCCAATTAACATCTGCTTCCTGCGTAAAAACTCATATTTTAAAAGCTTTGTCATGACGCGAACACCTCCCTGTAAAGGTCGACTATGGATTTGCCGCGCTGCTCGCGCATGTCCTCCGCGCCGCCCTGCAGCACTATCTTTCCTTCCTTTATGAATATCACCTCGTCGAGTATGTTCTCCAAAACGTCGATTAAGTGGCTCGAGAGCAGTATCGTGTTTGTCTCGTTCGCTTTTTCGATGATAGCCGACATTATCGCGTCGCGCGCTATCAGGTCGATTCCGTTAAGCGGCTCGTCGAGCATTATAATGCGCGCGTCGCGCGCTGCCGCAGCGGCGAGCTTTAGCTTTGCAGACATGCCCGACGAGAGCGAAGAAACTTTCATATCCATATCAAGCCCCATCGACTTGACGAGCCGCGCGTACTCGTCGGATGAGAAGTCGGCGTAAAAATCCTTATGGAACTCTCCAACCTGTTTTACCGTCATGTAGCTGTAAAAGTAAGGCTCGGTGGGCATGAACGCTATGTGTAAGCGCGATGATGGACTAATAGGCTCGCCCATTATTCTTATCTCTCCCGACGAAGGGCGCACTAGCCCTGCGGCCATCTTCATCAAAGTCGATTTGCCGCTGCCGTTCGGCCCTAAAAGCCCGTATATGCGGCCCGGCTCCAGAGTTACCGTGGCGTCGTCCACAGCCGTAGTTTTTGCAAACCTCTTCGTCAGCCGTATCGTTGACAGGCTCACCATCATTTCATCTCCTCCTCTATGGCAGCTTTTATATCCTGCGCGGAAAACCCCAGCGCCTTCATCTCGCGCACGAATTCGCGCGTCAGCTTATCCGCCCTCTCGCGCCTCAGCCGCTTTACGACATTGGCGTCGTCCGTCATGAACGTACCCAGACCGCGCTCCGTATAGCATAGACCCATAGTTTCCATCTCCTTATATATCCTTGCCGCCGTGTTGGGATTCACCTCGTATTCCAGCGCAAGAGCGCGCGTGGAAGGCAGCTTTTCCCCCGGCTTAATAGCGCCCGTAACCATGCGCTTCGTTATATCGTCTATCACCTGAAGGTATATAGGCGAGCGGCTGTCATACTGCATCTGATCACCTCGCTTGGCTGAACTACTTATATAGTACACTATTACATTATGACTGTCAAGAAATTTTTATTACATGTGTGGGGATGGATGA
Source organism: Burkholderiales bacterium (assembly GCA_050260375.1). Taxonomy (GTDB): domain Bacteria; phylum Bacillota; class Clostridia; order Christensenellales; family SZUA-584; genus DTFZ01. The sequence goes on from JBLNCA010000037.1 coordinate 436,345, forward strand.
GGCGGGACAAGAGAAGGACAATTATGCGATACAAAAGCAATCAGGCAAAAACCAGTGATTCCATAGCGCTTGTTAAAAGATTCAATAAAAAAAGAAAATGGGTAACGCCTCATCCGGCGCTACGCACCACCTTCCTCTGTTCATAATAGTCGCCTGATACTACCGTTCGGCACGCTCCTTTACCGTCCAGCTAACGCTAGTCACAGAGCCTCCGGCCCGCTTTATCGCTCACTGAGCGCGCTCGCCCTCGGCTCCCCTCCAAGGAGAAGGCTTTATGGAAACGAAATAAAAAAGCTTCCCCTTTACCCACCCCAACGAACTTTGTTCGCCGGGGGCCCCAGAAGGGGAAGCTGTCCAGCACTAGATTGAGAGTCTTTCTTTATGCATAACAATCTAGTGCTGGACTGATGAGGTGTCATTCCAGACCATTAATCCCATCGCCCGTTTTCCATCACCGGCATTCTTCAAAGACAACAAAAAACAGCGACCGCATAAAGCGTGACCGCTGTCTCCGTCTTGAAATATTAAACCAGCTTGTCTATCAAATCGAGCTTTTCCCAGGAAAGGTCGAGTTCCGGCCTGCCGAAATGCCCGTACGACGCCGTCTGCTTGTATATCGGCGCTCTTAAGTTCAGCCGCTCTATTATAGCAGCGGGCCTCAAGTCAATGCGCTCGTGTATCCTCTTTGCGAGCTTAATATCCTCCATTACGCCCGTGCCGAACGTGTCAACATGTATCGATACGGGTTGCGCCACACCTATCGCGTATGCGACCTCTATCTCGCACCGCTCCGCAAGCCCAGCCGCCACGACGTTCTTGGCTATATGCCGCACAGCGTACGCCGCGCTCCTGTCCACCTTTGAGGGGTCCTTGCCCGAAAATGCTCCGCCGCCGTGCCGCGCGTAGCCGCCGTAAGTGTCCACGATTATCTTCCTGCCCGTCAGCCCCGAATCTCCCGCAGGCCCGCCTATTACGAACCTGCCCGTCGGGTTGACAAAGTACTTAGTATCGCCGTCGAGCAGATTCGCGGGAACCGCCTGTTTTACCACGTGCTTTATTATATCTTCCCTAATCTTGGGCTGCGAAACGTCGTCCGCGTGCTGCGCCGATACCACGACGGTATCCACCCTAACGGGCGTCGTGCCTTCATACTCCACCGTAACCTGCGCCTTGCCGTCCGGCCGCAGGTATTCAAGCGTGCCGTCTTTCCTAACGTCGGCAAGCCTCTTGGTTATCCTGTGCGCAAGCGTTATAGGCAGCGGCATCAGCTCTTCGGTCTCCCTGCAGGCAAAGCCGAACATCATGCCCTGGTCGCCCGCGCCCTGTTCTTCCTTATTAACTCCCATCGCTATGTCGGGAGACTGCTCGTTTATCGAGAGCACCACGCCGCACGTGTCCGCGTCGAACCCGAACTTGGCGCGCGTAAAGCCAATGTCCCTTATCGTGTCGCGCACGATTTTAGCTATCTCCACATAGCACTTTGTCGTTATCTCGCCCATTACGAGCACGAGCCCGGTGTTGACCGCCGTCTCGCACGCAACGCGAGCCAACGGGTCTTCTTTCAGTATCGCGTCGAGCACCGCGTCGCTTACCTGGTCGCATATCTTATCGGGATGCCCTTCCGTCACCGACTCCGATGTAAACAGCCTTCTCATTATTTTTATAGCTTCTCCTTTTCTATTAATTAAAAAACCCCGCGTCAGCGAGGTTAGGAAATAATCTATAACCTCATCTATCGGGAATTGGCACCTTGGCTTTTAAGCCGGGTTGCCGGGTTTCACAGGGCCCGTCCCTCCACCTCTCTTGATAAGGGGTTTTTTATCGCAATAATAATAGCACATTATCATCCCGTTGCAAATCCCCAAATCAGCCAAATAAGGAGACCTGCGATGATATTTCCCAGAAAAATGACCGGCACGGCCTTTTTAATCCGTAAATCGAACAGTCCCGCTATCATGGAGCCTGTCCACACGCCCGTCGTAGGCAGCGGGATAGCCACAAATATGAACAGAAACCATACCTTATACTTGTCTAACTTGCCGCCCTTCGACGACAGCCGCCTGTGCTGCCACGCGCCGAACCGGCTAAGCAGCTTTATTTTGCTGTTCATAAACCAGTCGAGTATCCGCTTTGTAAACATTATAATTAGCGGCGTAAGCGCAATGCAGCCAAGCTCCGCTATTATAAAGCACTGCCAATCCGGTATCCCCAGGCTTATCCCTACGGGTATTGAGCCTTTAAGCTCTATTATAGGCACCATGGAAAGTCCGAATACTGTAAGATAGCTCCAAAATGTCACCACAAAAATATACCGCCCAAAAGCATAATATTCATTCTATAATATTGCAGTTGTGTTGGCAACGTTTTTGCTGATATAATTACAGATTAGTAACAATTCTTAAGGAGAAAATCAGGCTGCGGCGGCTTATGCAGCGTTAGAAGGATAAAAAATGAAAAAGGTTTTGGGGCATCTTCGCCGTGCGGACGAAGATTTTAATATGATAGCCGAAGGCGACAGGATAGCGGTAGGCCTCTCGGGCGGCAAGGATTCAATGGCGCTGCTCTACGCGCTGCATCTTTACCGCAATTTCTCACGCCACAGTTACGAGATAGGCGCGTTCACCGTAGACCTCGGGTTTCCCGGCTTCGATACCGCGCTCGTTGCGGATTACTGCGCCTCTCTGGGAATAAACCACACGCTTGTAAGTACAAGCATTTCAAAGATAGTGTTCGATATCCGCCGCGAGAGCAACCCGTGTGCGCTTTGCTCAAAGATGCGAAAGGGCGCTTTGTTCGGCGAGATGAAGCGGCAGGGCTATTATAAGTGCGCGTTCGCGCACCACCGCGAGGACGCAATAGAGACGTTGTTTTTAAGCATACTGTACTCGGGGCAGCTCGCCACGTTCAAGCCCGTAACGTTTCTTGACCGGCAGGGCGTCACGCTGATACGGCCGTTTGTGTACCTGCCCGAGAAGGAGATAAAGGCCGCGGTGAGAAAGCATTCAATTCCCGTCGCCGCCAACCCCTGCCCCGCAAACGGCAAAACCAAACGCGAAGAGACAAAAAAGCTGCTTGCACAGATTTGTGCAAGCAAGCCTGATGCGCGTGAAAGGATGCTTACCGCTCTTAAGAACTCGCAGCAGTACTGTCTGTGGGACTAGTATCCGGAGCCGTTGTTTCTACCGGCTCGGAGCCCGCGGTCTCGTCGGCCGGTGCGGAAGGCTGCTCGCTCTGCACGGGTACCGACTGTGGAACCATCAGCGTCACATTAGGCTGCTTCTTGTCGTACCCGTTGTCCTTTACTTCAAATACGAGCCCGTATCTTACCTTGCCGCCGACTTTTTCGAGAGACATGCAGGCAAGGTCGTACATCTGCCCTTCCACCGAAGCTTTCGTACCGTTATAAAAGTAAGAGTAAGCCTGGTCCTCGGTAATGCTTGAGTCCTTATCGGGCGTCATATAAACCACAAGCAAAGTGTTGCCCGCCGCAGCCGTGAGGCTGTTGCCCTGATCGTCCTCTATCGCGGCCATCGTTTCCTGGCTGTATTCGAACTTCCCGAGCGGCGTATCCAGCGTCATGGGAGGCGCGCACGCGGCCAGCGCCAGGCACACAAGAACCATCAGCAATGCTAATTTTTTCATAACCCGTTCGTTGTTCCTTTACCTGAATTTGTATCATTTATTGCACAATTATATATCACGGGGAAGCAAGCCGCAACATTTTTGTCCCTTTTCATTGTTATTTTAAATTATTTATGCAATAATTTTCTCCATGGAATTGAGCAAAGACGAGATTTCAAAGCAGGCGAAAGCGCTGGGCCTTGACGATATACGGTACGCAAAAGCGGGGCTTATACCGTCCAAAGACGGCGAACTGCTGAGTTTAGACTCGCTGCTTCCCGGCGCTGAGTGCATAATAATGCTGTTCGCGCGGTATCTTCCGGCGCTCGAGCCGGCTGAAGGTTATATGGCGCTGTCGCCTTATTATGTCGCTTCCCACCGCGCGCACAGCGGAGCCCGGCGGCTTGCCGCGTTTATAGAGAGCGCGGGCGGCAGGGCGCTGCACACGTCTTCGATTTCAGCGCGGGCGGCAGCGCTGCGCGTCGGCGGCTTTATAGGCGACAACGGCTTTTATTACCACGATATATACGGCTCTTTCGTGTGCATACAGACGATACTGGCCGACTCGGTGCAGCCCGAGGAATACGCGCCGCTCCGCTCTGAGTGCCTGCACTGCGGCGCTTGCCATAGCGGCTGCGCAGGCGTTGGCAGCATTAAGGAGTGCGTGCGCAAGCATACAGACGGGCTGGTGCCCGAAGCGCTTCGGGGAAACGTCTATCAGCTGCTGGGGTGCGAGAGGTGCCAGAGCGTCTGCCCGCTTAATACCCAGGAGCGCAGCGCGCCGCATGAATTCAGGCTTGACGAACTGCTCGAGGGCAGGTGCACGGGGCGGCTTAAAGAGCTTGCGGGCGCAAACATGGCGCGACCGCGCCGTATAATATCCCAAGCTGCGCTGTATGCTGCCAACTCTGGCGCTTATGAGCTGGCAGCAAAGCTTAAGGAGCTTTCACTTGACGCCGATGAGCCCGTGCGCTCTCACGCCGGGTGGGCGTATAATAAACTTACCGGAGACGGCAATGATAACGCTTAGGGCATACGCAAAACTGAATCTGGCGCTCGCCGTAACGAGCGTAAGGGCGGACGGCTACCACGAGCTCGACACAATAATGCAGAGCATATCGCTTTACGACACCGTCACGGTGGAAAAAGCGCAAGGTATTAAAGTCGTAATGGACAAGCCGTGGGCTGACGAGCGGAGCAACGCAGCCTACAAAGCCGCCGCTGCGTTCATCAACGCGGCAGACTCGGGCGGAGCACTCATTACTATAAACAAGAACATACCCCGCATGGCGGGACTCGGAGGCGCTAGCGCAGACGCGGCCGCAGCGCTTTTTGGCCTTAACAAACTATACGGCTCGCCGCTTACAAAGGACGCGCTGCTAGGCATCGCCGCGTCCGTTGGGGCGGACGTGCCGTTCGCGCTCACCGGCGGAACTGCGCGCGCCAAAGGCATAGGTGAAAAACTGACTCCCTTAAAGCCCGAAAAGCCGTTCTATTACGCCGTGGTGAAGCCGCTTGACGGAGTATCCACCGCGCAGGCGTTTCAAAAGTATACTTCTTCGGGGCATATAAGCATAGACGGCGTGGAGTTCGCCGTGTTAAAAGGCGATATATCATTGTTTGCAAAGTATTCAGACAACGCGCTCGGGCTTGCTTCGCTCGCGATAGCCCCGGGAATACTAAAAGCTGCGGCGGCGCTGAAAGCGGCGGGCGCACTTAAGGCGTTCATGACGGGCTCGGGCAGCGCGGTGTTCTCGGTATTTGAGACGTTTGAAGCCGCCAAGAGCGCAGCGCAGCTTGTGGGCGGCGGCTTCGAGCTGTGCGGCGCCTTTGCACCGACATCATGCGGCGTGGAGATAACAGGAGATAGTCTATGAGCATATTTTTCGATACGCTCAGCCGCGCGCTGGAGCGGCAAAATATTCGCCACACCCGTGAGCAGGTAATCCTCTGCGAAGAATACTTTAAGCTCGCTGCGAGCGCCAACGAGCATATGAACCTGACGCGCATAACCGACGAAGAGCAGGCAGCGCTGCGGCATTTCGCGGACGCCGCCCGACTGCTTGAGTTTTACAGCCTGCCCGAGGGCTGCCGCGTGATAGACATAGGCTCGGGCGCGGGTTTCCCCGGAATTCCCATAAAGATATTGCGCCCGGATATTGACATCACCCTTTTAGATTCTTCGGGCAAGAAGACGGATTTTATAAGCGCTTCGGCGGCGAGCCTAGGCATAAACGTCACCGTGGTTTGCGCGCGCGCCGAGGAAGCGGCAAAAACCCATATCCGCGGATATTTCGACGCCGCGGTTTCGCGCGCCGTGGCTCCGCTTAATATGCTGCTCGAATTATGCGTGCCGTTCCTGCGCGTGGGCGGCACATTGGCCGCCTGGAAAGGTGAGAGCTACGAAGAGGAGCTTTCCGAAGCGAGAGGCGCGCTCGGCGCTTTGCATTGCTCCGCAACGGGCGTCCATTTTCTCGGACCCGGAGCCATTATACTGATAGAAAAGCAAAAACCCACTCCGGATATCTACCCGCGCAGGTTTGCGAAGATAAAGCAAAAACCGCTGTAACCTTCTTTGCGTTCTCCGCGCCCTGCCACATCTCGCAACATAGATTCTGCATACAGTAGGGGCGATTTTTAATCGCCCGCCTTTTATGCTATACCCTTCTTACACGCGTAGGGGAGGGCCTCCGCGCCCTCTCGTATTTCGCAGCCCTCTGCATACCGCAGAGGCGATTTCCAATCGCCCGCTTTTATGCTGTCGCCTCTTTTATAACAACATATACCCTTAAGTTTTAATGCGCCTATTGTTATATCTTGCTATTTATACTATTATTGATTCTGTTAGGAGGTAATACTATGTCAGGTATATCTTGGTCTTTTCAATATGGCAATCCTATATACTTAGGGATCATAATAACCGCGCTGATCGTTTGTTTTGCATGCAGTTCAGTTATAAAAAATCAAGGCGGGACAAAGAAAACAGCATCAATAGTTCTTTCGATTATAGGCCTGTTATGGTCTGCTATAGAATTATTTTGGTCTGCTATGGAATTACATTCCTTCACATCTTCTTTCCTCTCAAAGCACGTTACAGGTATCACTTTTATATATAGTGTCGTTTTCTGGGTATTTATGATATTAGTTTTTTTAATTCTTTTGTTCAGCAAAAACAGCAGTCTATGCCTGAAGGGCTGTTTTATTATCCCTGTGCTTTTGTTGATATATATCCCTGTGCTTTGGATTTACAGGCTTGACATGAATACTCTTTTTCAAGTTGATATACCGAAATATACATGGTTATTTGATCTGCAATTTTTAATTTATGCATGTATTATCGGCCTTCCTCTTTTACGTCTTAAAAAGAAAGCCCGCATATACTTTTTACGTGGTTCCGGAATGACCAGTGCAAATTAGCAGGAATCAACTTAATCTACGTTATATCCCGCAATAATTATATTCCAGGATATTCTCCTATATCATGCAGCCGGAAAAGCATATGATTTCCCGCCTTTATATCGTTACGCTCCTCAGAATTCGTAGGGGAGGGTCTCCGTACCCTCCCGCATCTCGCAACATAGATTCTGCATACAGTAGGGGCGGTTTTCAATCGCCCGCCTTTTATGCTTCGCCCTTCCAATGGCCGCCCGATTTAATAATTAAAACAACAAAAACAGGCAGCCGGTTTGCAAATATTCCGGCTGCCCTCATACGGCACTTTCAGCCCCAGACCGAAAGGCCGCTGGTTTAGTAATAGCGGCGTCTGACCTGGTCTTTGCCCCCACATTCGCCGGCAGGACATTTCGCCAGATTTTGGAAGCTAATCCGTTGACTACTTTGCCTCTCGGGATTCCTCCCGGCCGGACTTATCTCTAAACCGCGCCATGATCACCGATAATCGGATTACGTGGGTCGTTTCGCCCGCGGCTGGCATCGACTTTCAACCACAGACCCGCCGCCTTATGATTATAAATCTAGCCAGATTTTAAGTCAAATATACATGAAAAAAGCTTTAATTCAGCTTTTAGATGCGCTGTTGATTTATTTCCTCCACGTGCTATAATAAGCTATGGTTTTACAGGGCAAAGCTGTAACCTTGAGCACATTAAACCTTCAGGAAAGGACGGTGGTATGCGTGGACGCAGACCCTAAACGAACACACATAATACATAAGCGGCGTGCATACCATACGGCAGGCTAGAGTTATGCGCACCGCTTAGACCCGAAATGTTTTTGGGAATTTTAAAAAGAAAGGCGGTGCTTGCCAATGATACAATTCTACAAGTTTAATGAAGGCGTGCTGGAGTGCCTCGGCGAATACTGCAGCGGATCCTGGATCAACCTTATCGATCCGACCAAGGAGGAGCTTGATCGCGTATCGAGGGAATGCTCTGTCGAGGTGGACCTCCTGGCGGCGGCGCTCGACGAAGAGGAGACCCCGCGTATTGACAAGGAAGACGACGCGACGCTGATACTGGTCGACATACCCGTCATCGAGCCGGAAGGCACTTCGTTTTTGTACAACACGATGCCTTTGGGCATAGTTATAACCGAAACGAATATAATAACCGTATGCCTTGAAGAGACTACGATACTCGAAGATTTCTATAAAGGTCGCGTTAAGAGTTTTGACTGTTCTAAGAAGACGCGCTTCGTTTACCAGCTGCTGTTCAAGAACTCTTCTAAGTACCTGCAGTACTTAAGGCAGATAGAGAAAGCGAGCACGCAGGTTGAGAACGCGCTGCACAAATCGCAGAAAAACCGCGAGCTGATACAGATGCTCAAGCTGGAAAAATCGCTCGTATTCTTTTCTACGTCATTGAAGGCTAACGAGCTCGTTCTCGAGAAGATGCTTAAAACAAACGTATTGAAGCGCTACCCCGAAGACGAAGAGCTGCTCGAAGACGTTATTATCGAAAACAAGCAGGCCATAGAGATGTGCGCCATCTACCGCGAGATACTCACCGGCACGATGGACGCGTTTGCGTCTGTAATATCCAATAACTTGAATATCGTAATGAAGTTCTTAACGTCCGTTACGATACTTCTCTCTATACCGGCGCTGTTCGGCGCGCTGTGGGGCATGAACGTAGACGTGCCGTTCGGCAACATGACGGGCGGTTTTTGGGTAGTGCTCGGCATAGCAATAGGCACGACGGCCGCGGTGGCGTTCTATCTATGGCGGAAGAAGATGCTGTAATGATATTCGGCATAATACGAAAACAATCAGCGGGAGGACATGATGCCGTTACTGAAATACGTCTGCGAAGACTGTAAACATATATTCGAAGAGCTGACGAGCCCGGATAAAAAGCCCAACTGCCCTGCGTGCTCGTCGCAAAACACTAAGCGCTATTATCAGGGAAAATGTTATTTCGGTGGAGGCGGTAGCTCGGGCGGCGGCTGCAGCGGAGGAAACTGCAGCTGCTGCAAGGGATGTTCCGCTTAAGGCCTGGTCTGGAGGGGTCTTATGCACGAAGGCCACAGGCAGCGATTGACGAACAGATATTTAAACGAAGGTCTCGAAGGTTTTGAGGACCATGAAATTCTTGAATACATGCTGTTTTACGCGCTGCCTCGGGTGAACACGAACGATATCGCGCATAGGCTCATAGAGACGTACGGCAGCCTTTTCGGCGTGCTGGAGGCCGACCCGAAAGACCTTCAGCAGGTGAGAGGCATAGGCAAACGCGCCGCCGCTTATATTTCGATGTTCCCCCAGGTATTCAGGGCATACCAGCGTAGCAAACTCGGCAAGCGTCCCTCGATAAAGACGATAAAGGACGCATGCGAGTTCGCAAAGGCGCTGCTCTTTGGCAAGGCGTTCGAGCAGTTCTACGTAATCTGGCTCGATACGCAGAACAGGGTGATACATTACGAGAAGCTCTCGGAAGGCAGCATATCCGAATCGCCGGTGTATATGAACAAGATTGCCGCTGGCGCCCTACGCCACCATGCCGTAAAAGGGCTCGTCGCACACAACCATCCGGGCGGCAGCGTTACGCCCTCGTCCGCCGATATAAGCACTACCCATGATATTGTCAAGGCGCTGGGTACGCTCGGCATAGAGCTTATAGACCATATAATAGTCAGCGAAAACAATGCGTTCAGCTTTCAGGCCGACTCGCTTATGGGCAAGCGCTCGTTTAGCAGCGGCGAAGCTTACGCCGCCGAATACACGGGCGTAAAGCAGCCGTATAAGCTGTTTCCTGAAGACTGAATTCACATATTTTGGAGGGGTGTATGACAATTACTTTCAAAGCGGTTGAAAAACCAAACGCTGATTTGATAGACAGCATACTGCATATCGAAAAGGCGGCTTTCGGCAACGGCGCGCTTAATGAATACGTTGTTATTCCTCTTATGCGCCACGGCAGGATATACGTCGCAGTCGACGAAGAAGACGAGGCTATAGCCTGTGCGTATTTTTTGCGCGATATGACAGACCCTTATCTTGCGTACCTTTTAAGCATAGCGGTGCTGCCCAAGTTTTCCGGTTTCGACATTGGCGTCGCAATGCTCGACTTCGCGCTCACGGATATCAAGGAGCTGGGGATAGAGAAGGTGCAGCTTACCGTCGACCCGGCCAACTTCAAGGCGCTCTCTACGTACCGCGAGAAGCTCGGGTTTTCCGTGTCCCCCTCTATCGACGAATACGGCACGGGCGACGAACGTCTGACCATGATAAAAGAGCTTTAAGTTAATCAATATTTCACAATTTTAACAACAACCGTTAACAGTTTGTTCATATCGGTAGTATATATTTGTATTTAACAAGCAAGCCAGCTTTTAAATATGGAAAGAGCGTCGGGAGAACCATGAGGCGCTCTTTTCCTTTCCTGCCTTTCCTTATGACCACCCTAAAGTATCTGTGATTCTTTGGGGCGAGCAGAAAGTGACGCGCAGCGGATGAAGTATGCCTTCCCCTTCGAGGGGAGCCGAAGGCGAGCGCGCTCAGTGAGCGATAAAGCGAGCCGGAGGCTCTGTTAATAAAGGAGCATGCCGAACGATAGTATCAGGCGACTATTATGAACAGAGGAAGGTGGCGCAAAGCGCCGGATAATCGAGTAGGAGGTAGGTGATTATTTCACCTACCGACCTCTCACACCACCGTACGTACCGTTCGGTATACGGCGGTTCAAATAGGAATTAGTGTACTAATAAATACCTTTCGGTTAT
>JBLNCA010000038.1:0-16895 GCA_050260375.1 Burkholderiales bacterium
GGTAGTGCAGTTGCCAGACCGCACTTCATTTTAAATCAAAAGGAGTTTTTATGTCTTGCCTCATCGCTTAAGCTTTACTGAACCCCACGTCTAACGCGGGGTTTTCTTATACAAAAAAGGCCCCGCAAACGCGGAGCCTGTGTTTATAGGCTGATTCTGATATTAACCCCCGATATTAATCTTTTGTTAAATCGGTAAAATTCAAAGTGTTATAGAACTTCTCCGATTTGTTGGGATCAGAGGATAGCACGGCTATAAAGCCACCTTGAGTAACAACTAAAACAATGCCATACCCTTCTTCTTTCCAGAGCGCTTTATGCCCTCTGTCTTCTTTTGACTCTTCATACGGGCTTCCGTATTTAGCGAATTCGCCTTTTATACGATTATATTGCTCCGTCGTATCTATGTTGTCGTATGGGTTCGAGTCGAACATTATATGCTGCAGTTTATCCTCCTGGAACACATAGCAGATATGGCCTTTTGAACCTAGAAACTCTTTTTCATAAAAATGCAGATATTGTGCGTCCTCTCCGTCAACCATTTCCCCGGATTCGCCCTCGGTCTTTTGAACCTGTTCGATGGAATCTCCGAAGTGATTATCTCTGAATGAAAAATCACTTTTACAGGAACACATAAATAGCATTACAAATATCAACGCTATTAAAATGGTGCGTTTCATATATACCTCTCAGCTAATCCATTAATTTATTGCTTATGTATTTGCAATAATCTTTGTTCTCTTGGGCTGAATATATTGCTCTGGCCAAGCGATCCTCATTTATCCACCCTGTTACCTTCTTGGTTTACTGCCGCTTATTTATCCAACTATTGAAGCCACATGTTCGAGCCGTGCCTGGCCGTTCTCTATAATTAACTTACAAATCTTCAATGAATTATCGCGGTAATTCTCCATGCTTAGATAGGTACTATCTTTTGTCGTATGGATAATGATGATGCTGTAATAACCTGCAAAATCTGAAATATTCAATAGCGCATACTCTTTATCCGCTAAAAAATCGTAAGCCTTAATGATGATTTCTTCGCCGGTTTCATCCTCGCTGATGTATATAATATACTGTCCTGTTACGGCGAATTCAGGGTCATCAATTGACAGGCGTTTAGACTGGCCGGTATTGACATCATATATTAGATTATTACTGCAATTAAAAACATCATCCCTAAATTCCGCGCAGATAATTCTATCAAAACTAATATCAAAGTTACGGTAAACAACATGGCTCGACAGTTCTTTTCTGTTCCCTTTGTCGCCAGGTATATATTCTTGGATATACCCCAGTTCTCCCATGGTAACGCTAAACACCCTATTGTTATACAAGCAGAAAGTATCTACATCATCATAAAGTTTTATCCGATTGTTTCCATTAAGGTCGGATGTAAAAAGTATATCGCTGTATTCATCCGAATCAATATCCGCAGTACATGTATAATAAATTCTGTTGCCAGAGCATGCGATGCTATTTGTCTGTTTGCCGATATCAACGATAGGCTTAATGGAGCTTATTGTAGTGCTATATTGCTTTAATTCATCGGTATTTTCAACGAAATAGAGCTGTTCGTTATGAACGGTAAAACACTCGCAGTCTCCGGAAATCAGCGTAGCCTTGCCGTTGCTTTTGCTTACAGTATATAAACCGTTCCCTTTCCACAAATAATATATGTTTTCTGAGTCTTCATAAAGTGTATAATTCGAATTGGCTTTTTCTGTAGAATCCGCAGTAATGTCCGGAACATTTTTATCAATCGGCTTCACCATTGATACCAAATTCGGCGCCATGGGGTCTGTCGATACATTAGGGGGTTCAGAATCTGCCGGTTCGGTTTCAATAGATTGTTCAGTCACCGTATTATCGGAAGAGTATACAGGTGTATTTTCAATCTTTCCACCTTGCGGCGCACATGCCGCAAGCAGTACTAAAATCATTACCCAAACGGTTAATCTAAGCTTTCCCATAATCCCTCCCGTATACTATTTTACATGCCGGATACTGTTAATCTCTCCCGCTCAGCGTCTGTTTCCTTATTCATTTATCCTACTCCATCTCCTTATATTGCTCATGTATGTCTTGCCTGCAGAAATAAACTATCGGATAATTTGCGTCGTTTAAAAAGATATGTTCTTCACCTCTCAACAATATCCTGTCCTCAATATTTTTATTCCCATAAATCCTATATTTCCAAATATCATCGCCAGATATATAATCCATTTCACCTATAGTTATTTCATCTTCAAACGGGTCAATACCCTGTTTCTCAAATTCGCGATATATCCTTTCAGATTCGTTTACTCCTAATTCTTCGTAGATAATTCCGTCTATTTCTAGTTTGCCCGTATATTCGCCTGGTATATATTCATATTTAGGAAGAGTCCATACAATAGATAAAATCAAATAAATCAGCGCAAGTATTCCAAAAGTTATTAAAACTTTATATCTTGTTTTCAGTTTTTTCATAATATATAATTCCCTTTCTGCCTCGCCTCATTGTACTGAACCCTACCTCTAATGCGGGGTTTTCAATACAAAAGGCTCCGTAAATACGAAGCCCTGCGTGATAAAATCTATTCAAGCAAAATTTCCCCGTTACTCTTTATCGCAATTATATAATGCAAGCTGCAGCATATATCTTCAACCTTTTCAGCATTCTCAATATCACTGTATTTAAAGCTATCTATCAATTTCTCCCAGACAGTCTTATCCGCCATTGTTTTTAAACCTTCTCTTATTTTTACCTTACCGTTAGGCATCAGGCATGCCATAATATCCTTTCCGGTACATACCTTAACAGCGCCCTCAAACTCAGGATAAGGGTATGCGGTAAGAACTGTATCATCTGGTGCAACTTCGCACACAACGACTTCATGGTTATTTTTCAAGCCGATAACTCTATTTGATTCAAAGCTGAGGCTTTTTATATCCGTCCATTGCTTCACTTCCTGCTCAAGCAATGGATTTAAAGCGGCAATTACAACTTCGCCGTTTTTCCGGACTCCGGCGATACCACGCAAACCCGCATCAATGTACACTATATCGTTCCACATGCCGACTTCGTTCAGCATCCTGTCAACATCTGCATCGGCGCCCTTAGTATATTCTCCCGTATATATGACAGTACCGTCCTTCTTTAGTCCAAATGTTATCGTATAAGTCATAGTAACCATAACAATGTCCTGCCACTTGCTGACATCACCCGTATCATGATTTCTTCCTGCCATAACGACCGTATTATCTTTTTTTATTCCTGCAATATCGGCGTAACCGGAAGCGAGGCTGATTATATTATTCCATCCGCTTAAGTCAAGGTACTCATAAAACTCTCCATACATATGAACATTACCCTCTTTATCCAAGCTGGCAGCAAAATCATTCAATGGTAATGCGATCTTATTGTTTATACTGAACTCAACAACATACTCAGGGCCAAAACCCAAAAATACAGCGGTAAGCACGATGCCTGTTAAAATAATTATAATCAACAGTATCTGAACAACTTTGGCGCGCAATTTTCTGCCTCCCTATCTTCCATTTTGAAACGCACTCTTAAAGCCTTCATATTCTTGTTTTGAAATATCCATGTTTAAATCAAACCATTAATTTGTTACTTAAGTATTTGCCATCACCTTTGCCCTCTTGGGCTGAATATATTGCCCTGGCCAAGCCTTTCAAATCCCAGTTCAATAGTATCCTGCAGTAAATCCTTAAAGTATGCTTCGGGATCGGTTTTATCCCATACAAACCAGAGTTCGGCTGGTACTATATTGTTTAGTGGTTCTCTTTTGATAATCTCTTTCCCTGTTGATTTATCAATGTTACCGTAATATACATATATCTCCGCCTTGTTATCTCCATCATTCCATCCAGAAAGAATATATTCCGTATCCGCTTTATACCAATCTTTCATCCTTCCGTAATTCTCACCTTTTGGCTGTCCGGGGATATCAGATTTAATATCTATTTGTTGTGCGACAACATTATCATACATATAATGAAAAAGCTCTATATCTTCCAACATAGCATCGTTAGCTGCGTTTTGTATTATTTTCTCTTCTATTGCTTGGCTTTTAGCTTTTTCCTTACGGTATTCTTCACTATCAGCTACAATCTTTCTAAAATTACCATCCTCAGATATTAGTATTAATTTGTCAGCCTCGGGAGCCTTTATTTCAACTTGCTTTTCTTCAATTCTCGGATTGCTTATTATATTATCAATTGACCTTTGAAGGCTTTCGCTAACTCTGTTCTCATGGTAAAACTGTTTAAGTCCGGCTTCGTCGCCATTTTGATAGTATAATTTCGCATGTTCCACCAGTTCTGTAAAATAATCTTTCGGGTTGCTGAAATCCTCTTTATTGATATAATCATTGAATGTTCCCGGTACTTTTAAAGGCGGCGGTACACTTTCATCTTCATCCTCCAACCCTACCGCTTCCTTAGAATCACCCGCCCCAAAGAAAAGCTTCTCGCCAGCGGTTCTCCTCGCCCTCAGCATATCTTTGTTTTTGTTCTCGCTGCCTATGCCCAAGGCAAAGCTCATTTGCTTCCTTAACTCTTCGCGCTGCTTTTCTGCGTTCTTTATCGCGCTGTCTAAGGCGCTTACCTTGCCGTCGTCGCCGCTCAGCATATACTCATACTGTTTCCTGCCCATGTCCGCTATCTTAGCGCTTAAGGCGTCTATGCCCCGGCGGTAATCCGCTATCGACGGTATATTAGGTATTATACCACTATCTGGTCCGTTTGCATAGAACATATTTTCTGTATCACCGCCCGCGCCCTGCCGCTCGTATGCCGCTCTGTCGCGCATCGCCTCTATCCTTTGCTGCTGCATATATATTTTCTCATACCGCTCGTCGCCCAGTCTTTTTCTGAGTTCGCTTTCCCTTCTCTTAAGCTCGCTTAATTCCATATAAATTCTCCTCAATTCAGATTTTTCGTTCGCACGTTTTCCAGATTAAATATACGCTCCCGTTTCGCTCACGGCCGCTCATAATAACGCATAATTATTTGGGTTCGTGATATTATTCATGTATAGCTCTATACATCTATTAACTTTATTTCCACGAATCATTATATTTAGATATAAAAAGGCTTATTAATACAGTAATATACAAATATCATGTATATGTATGCAATATTATGCGTTTTCATGATATACGTATTGCATATTTATACGCAATGTATTATAATTGCAGCTGTATTTTTGATTAATAAAAAGGAGCGATATAAATGAAAAAAGCAACTATGATACGTATGATAACGGCGGCAGTTTTAACGCTCTGCCTTATTCTTTCGCTGGGCGCCTGCGGACAGCCGGCAGCATCCACAAAAGAATCATCTGAAGCAAGCGCCGCTGCTTCTGTTGAACCGTCCGCCGCGGCGAGCGAATCCGCTTCGGCCGAGGCTTCGGAAGCGCCCGCTGAAAAAGAAAAGCTGATAATGGTCACGAACGCGGAGTTCCCGCCGTACGAATACTTCGAGAACGATAAAATAGTAGGCATCGACGCGGAGATAGCGCAGCTTATAGCCGACAAGCTCGGCATGGAGATCGAGATACAGAACATGAATTTCGATTCGCTGATAGCGGCGGTGCAGTCCGGCAAAGCCGATATATGTTTGGCGGGCATGACAGTCAGGGAAGACCGCAAATCTGCGGTTGACTTTTCAATAACATACGCTACCGGCAAGCAGGTCATCATAGTCAAGGAGGATTCCCCGATAGCGTCTCCCGACGACCTCGCGGGCAAGAAGATTGGCGTTCAGCAGAGCACGACCGGAGACTTCTACTGCTCGGAGGATTACGGCGACGATACGGTAGTGCGCTTCAACAAGGGCGCGGACGCAGTTCTTGCGTTGTCGCAGGGTAAAGTTGACGCCGTCGTAATAGACAACGAACCCGCAAAGGTGTTTGTTTCCCAGAATCCCGGGCTTAAGATACTCGAGACCGAATATGTGCTGGAAGACTATGCCGTAGCGGTAAACAAGGGCAAACCGGAGCTGCTCGAAGCCATCAACAAGACGCTTGAAGAGCTCAAGCAGTCGGGCGAGCTTAAGGCCATAATAGACAAATACATCAAAGCCGACTAATACCGCTTGACAAGATGCCCGCTGCGCTGGTACGTTTAAACAGCGGACACATAGCGTTGTAATAATCCGTTAAGGATGCTGATATTACACCCCGGCAAGCACGGCTTGCCGGGAAACCCGTTATCAAAGGCTGCCCGTTCGTGGCAGCCTTTTTCGGAGCAAAGGGGGAGTGCACATGGCAGAATGGTGGGCGGGCATAGAGCAGTCGTTCTATTACAGCTTCATCTATGACAACCGGTGGAAATACATAGTTGACGGCCTGGGCATAACGCTGCTTGTAACGTTCTTCGCGCTGATACTCGGCATAACGCTGGGTTTCATAGTCGCTATTATACGTTCAACGCACGACAAAACAGGCGGTCTGAAAGCGGCAAACGCGGTTTGCCAGCTGTACCTTACGATAATACGCGGCACGCCCGTAGTGGTGCAGCTGATGATAATGTACTTCGTAATATTCACGTCGCGGGATGCGAACCCCGTGTTGGTAGCGATACTCGCGTTTGGTATAAACTCGGGCGCATATGTCGCCGAGATATTCCGCAGCGGCATAATATCGATAGACGCGGGCCAATTCGAGGCGGGTCGCAGCCTCGGGTTCAACTACCCCCAGACGATGTGGCACATAATCATGCCCCAGGCGTTCCGCAACGTTGTCCCTTCGCTTGCCAACGAGTTCATTACGCTGCTGAAGGAGACGTCCGTCTGCGGCTACATAGGCCTCCAGGATCTGACCAAAGGCGCGGATATAATACGCGGGGCTTCGTTCCAGGCGTTCATGCCCCTTATAGCCGCGGCGCTCATATATCTTATACTGGTGATATTCCTTTCAATGGGCGTTCACCGTTTGGAAAGGAGGCTCGGCAAATTTGAACGCTGACGTATTGATAAAAGTTGAAGGCCTTGAAAAGCATTACGGAGAGCTCAAAGCGCTTGACGGCGTAGACTGCGAGATAAGCAAAGGCGACGTGACCGTAGTCGTAGGCCCTTCGGGCTCGGGCAAATCGACGTTCCTTCGCTGCCTCAACCTGCTCGAGGCGCCTACGGGCGGCAAGGTGTATTTTGAGGGCGTGGACATTACCGACCCCAGAGTGGATATAAACGTTCACCGCCAGAAGATGGGCATGGTGTTCCAGCAGTTCAACCTGTTCCCGCACATGAGGGTGCTGCGCAATATGACCATAGCGCCTATAAAGCTGCTCAAAATGCCTCAGCAGCAGGCGGAGGAGAACGCCATGGCGCTGCTTCGCCGCGTAGGCCTTGCGGACCGGGCGGACGCTTACCCCTCACAGCTTTCGGGCGGCCAGAAGCAGAGAATAGCAATAGTGCGCGCGCTCGCGATGAACCCCGACGTAATGCTGTTCGACGAGCCTACGTCCGCGCTTGACCCCGAAATGGTGGGCGAGGTGCTTGACGTTATGAAATCTCTCGCCCAAGGCGGCATGACGATGGTAGTAGTGACGCACGAGATGGGCTTCGCGCGCGAGGTGGGCAAGCGCGTCATATTCATGGACGAAGGAAAGATAGTGGAAGAAAACACGCCCGCCGGATTGTTCGGCAACCCGAAAAGCGAGCGGCTAAAGAGCTTTTTGGCCAAGGTGCTGTAACCGATTAAAAAAGAAGCTTAAAGGCTTAATTTTATATTTTAAAATCCTGTATCTCCCTGTCGTAATCCTGCTCCATAAATTTCGATGAGAGCAGAAAGTCGGCCGTCGCCTGGTTCATTGCCACGGGTATGTTATAGAGCACCGCAATCCTTAAAAGCGCCTTTACGTCCGGGTCGTGCGGCTGGGAAGTCAGCGGGTCCCAGAAGAATATCAGCAGGTCTATCCCGAGCTCCGCTATGAGCGAGCCTATCTTCTGGTCACCCCCGAGCGGACCGCTACGGTACGCCTTGACGGGCAGCCCCGTGCGCTCGATAATCAGCCTGGCAGTAGTACCCGTGCCGCACAGGAAGTGGCGGCTTAACACTTTCTCGTTCTTCTGCACCCAGTTTACCAGCGTTTCCTTGCGGTTGTCATGCGCTACGAGCGCTATGCGCTTCTGAGCCCCGATAGTATGTATTTCCATATTTCCCCCCAAAACGATAACATTTTTATACAACAATTATACGACACGCATACATGTTTTCACAATATTCCTGCGTTCCAAACAACAAAACTTTTTGCAGCGTTTTGTTAAACAGAGCCCTCATTTATACCGATATATATAACGTATAGCGTCTTTTTATCTTTATGTTTGCGGGAGGACATCATGGGCAACGTATACATCGCGCGGCAGCCTGTTTTTGACGAGCATATACATCTTTACGGATATGAGCTTCTTTACAGGAAGGGCGGCGATCCGTATGACGGGACGGACAACGACCAGGCGACTGCCGAACTGCTTGACAACTTCTTCTCAATAGGGTTTTCGCGGCTTATAGAAGGCACACGCGGCTTTATCAACTTCTCGGCCAGGCTGCTGCTTATGGAAGCGCCGCTCATGCTTCCGCCCGATAAGCTGGTAGTTGAGATACACGAGCACGTCAAGCCCGACAAAGAGATAATCGACGTGTGCCGCAAGCTTAAGGAGCGCGGCTACACTTTGGCTATCGACGACTTCGTTGTCGGCAGCGAGCGCGAATACTCAAAGCTTCTGCCGCTCATCGATATCATAAAGATAGACTGTTCAGAGCCGTCTATAGAGGAAAAAAAGAAGTTTCTTAAAAAGTTCAGGAACAGGGTTTCATTCCTCGCAGAAAAAGTAGAGACTATCGAAGACTACGAGCGCGCCCGCGCTATGGGCTTTAAGCTGTTCCAGGGGTACTTTTTCAGCAAACCGGCTGTTATAAACGCGCGCGCGATAGGCATGGTCAGCAACAACCTGATGCCGATATTAAGCGAGCTTGCGGAGCCCGAACCGGATTACGACGTAATAGCCGGCTTGATAGAGAAAGACCTCGACCTCTCATACAAGCTTTTGCGCCTTGCCAACTCAGTGTTTTCGGGCGCGCGCTACACTATAAGGTCTATACGGCAGGCGCTAGTACGCATGGGCACCATAGAGCTCACGCGGTGGATAAACCTGATGCTGCTGCGCAGCATAAAGAACACCGACAACGCCGAGCTTATAAAGGCGTCGCTCATACGCGGCAAGATGCTCGCGCTGTTCGCCGAAATGACCGGGCAGGATGAATTCGAGCCGGACTTCTTCTTCACTGGCATATTCTCTTCCATCGACGCGCTATTAGGAGAAGACATGGAGCAGATAGTAACGCGGCTCCCGCTGGAAGACCGGGTGCGCAACGCGCTCCTGGGCGAAGAAAACTTCCTGCGCAGGCCGCTTGAAGCTGTACTATCCTACGAAAACGCCAGGTGGGAAGAAGTGGACGAGTTCCTGTCCACCGTACAACTAAGCAGGGACGTTTTCATATCGCTGTATATGGACGCGCTCGACTGGCAGCAATCCGCTCTCGCGGACATGCGTTAAGTCCTCTTCATACTGACTATATGATTTAACACGCTTTTATATAGAAGTTTAAAAGAGGAGGCTCCGGCCTCCTCTTAATTACGGGATCCCCAAAAAGTCGTTAGGCTTTTTGGGGTGCGCATTTCTGCTAATCGCTATTCCCTGTAATTTTCCTTCAGCCATTCGACTACGGTCTCAAGGTGCATGCCGTGAGACGCCTTAACCAGCACCGTATCGCCGCTCTTTATTATGCCCGGCAGCGCGGCGATGAGCGACTCCTTGTCGGTAAAATGCAGCGCTTCTGCGCCGTTCTCCCTTGCCCCTTCGTATATGTGCCTCGCGAGCCTGCCTACGCACAGTACAAGCTCCGCGCCTTCGTCCGCCGCGTGTTTTCCAACGCTTCTGTGATATCCGGCTTCGTTTTCGCCCAGCTCGAACATGTCGCCCAGCACGCACACGCTCCTACCCGGCGTCTTTGCGGCTATGCTGATTGACGCCTTCATTGATGTCGGGTTAGCGTTATACGCGTCGTTTATTATCCTTATGCCGCCCGTTTCCGTTATGTCCATCCTGCCTGCCGACGGCTCAAAGCTGCTTATGCCAAGCTTAATCAGCGGTTTAGGTACGCCGAGCGCCCTGCCCACAGCGAATGCCGCGAGCGCGTTCAGCACCATATGCGTTCCGGGAGCGGGTACATGCAGCTCCGTCTCCACGCCACCGCATACTGCGGTAAAGCGAGTACCGTCAAGCCCCATGCCGGTAATATTCTTCGCGCGTATCTTGTTATGCTCGCCAAGGCCGTACGTGACCGCTTCGGGACAGCGCTGAAGCAGCGTAACAAGCAGCGGGTCGTCCCCGTTTATTATCACCGTGCCGCCCGGCTCCATATAGTCCAGCATCTCGGACTTTGCCTTTAGTATGCCTTCCTTCGAGCCAAGGTGCTCAAGATGCGCTTCCCCTATATTCGTAAGCACGCACACTTTGGGATTTACAATACTTGAAAGGCTGGCTATCTCCCCGAAATGGTTGGTGCCCATCTCGATTACCGCCGCCTCGTGGAACGATTCGAGCCTCATTACGGTTATAGGCACGCCCGTCTGGTTGTTGAGATTTCCCTCGTTTTTCAGCACGTTGTACTTCTGCGTCAGCACGCCCGCAATCAGCTCTTTGGTGGTCGTCTTGCCCACGCTGCCCGTAATACCCACAAAAGGTATATCAAACATGGAGCGGTAAAAAGCGGCCAGCGCCTGAAACGCGGCCAGCGCGGACTTGACGAGTATCGTGGGCTTACCCGTGTCCGGACACTCGGAAAGGCAGCACAGCGCTCCCGATTCTCTCGCCGCCGGTATGAAGCTGTGGCCGTCGAACCTTTCGCCCTTTATGGGTATGAAAAGAAAGCCCGGCTTCACGGCTCGGCTGTCTATAGTGACGCCGAGCACGCGCTCTTCGAGCATATTCTCGTCGCCGAAATATCTGCCGCCCATGGCTTCAAGCGCCTGTTTAAGCGTAAATGGAACCATAAACCACTATCCTTTTACCATATAAGCTCTCTCATACCGGCTCCCCTACTAGGGGAGCTGTCGCCGCAGGCGACTGAAGGGTGTTTCTTCTTAACCCTATCGGCGCTACGCGCCACTTCCCCTATAAGGGGAAGCTCTATTGGCTCCCCTTTCACCCACCCCAACGAACTTCGTTCGCCGAGGACCCTAGACGGGAAGCTGTCGCCAAATGGCGACCGAAGGGTTTTAAAAGGGTGTCTTGGCTTTTAATTCTCAGCCTCTCGCTTCCAGCGATAGCCGTATTATCTCCTCGCACAGCTGCTCATAAGACATCCCCAGCGCCTTTGCCTCCTGCGGCATGTGGCTGGTGGGGGTCAGCCCGGGCAGCGTGTTCGCCTCGAGGCAGTACACCTCCCCCGCCTTCTCGTCGTATATATAGTCCATGCGCGCGTACACCTCAAGGTGCAGCACGTTAAAAGCCTTAAGCGTCGTTTCCTGCAGTTTCTTTGTAATATCCTCCGGTATTTTCGCGGGGCAGACTTCCGTTATCCAACCGTCCTGGTACTTGTGCGTATAGTCGTAGAATGAGCCTTTCGGTATTATCTCGGCGGGCGGCAGCGCCTTGCCTCCCAGTACGCCGCACGTGAGCTCGCGCCCCGTTATATACTGCTCCACGAGTATCTCGTTTTCGTACTTCAGCGCTTCTTCAACCGCGGCTTTAAGCTCCTGCTTTGTCGCCGCCTTCGTTATTCCTATACTCGATCCTCCCGAGTTGGGCTTTACTATGCAGGGGAATTTGGCTTCGTGCTCTATGCGCTCTATGTCGTCCCTGGTATAAAGCTTAAAGGAAGGCGTCTTTATGCCGTTGTGCTCAAAAAGCTGCTTCGCTACGTTCTTATGCATCGCGAGCGCGCTGCCTATATAGCCGGTGCCCGTATACTTTATACCCATCACGTCGAACACGGCCTGCAGCTTGCCGTTCTCCCCTATCTCTCCGTGCAGCGCCATAAACACTATGTCCGCAGCCCGGCAGAGAGGCAGCACGTTTTTGCCTATCTCGCCGTAACCGCTGTCCGGCCTCATCGCCCTTATTTTCTCAATGTCGGGCGCCTGCGCGGGCACCTTATACGGCTCGAGCTGCCCCGAAACGTTGAACGCGTCGAGTATATTCTCCGGAACTTCTTCGACCCCGAAGAACAGGTCTACAAGTATGGCTTTATGCCCGCTCCTTCTCAAAGCGTTGCATACGAGCGTGCCCGAAGTAAGCGACACGTCCCGTTCGCCGGAAAGCCCACCGGCCAAAACTACGATATTCATAACAACCGCCTTATATCAATACGTATTTACCCCACCAATTTTTACCCCATCAAGCCTCACGGCTTTTTGGGAATCCGTAATAAAAACCATTATAACACATTTTATTCACGCGGAAGCAAAAGATTTATCGGTTACTCAGCTCCGTTGTAATAAAGGCTCACCGTATGGTAAAATAAGTTTGTCACATCACCTAAGGGGGGCGCTTATGGACTGGATAGCAATACTTTCAGCCGCCGCGGCGCTGCTGCTGTTTGCGCTTGTACTCTCCAGCTTTTACTTTTACCGCGTCGCCGTAGGCAGGAACAGCAAAACATACCTTTGCCGCAACAAAGACCTCAGCCAGTTAAACGAAGCAACGGCTCAGTCGCCGGAGCAAAACGAAGACGAGTTGTGGCTCGATAGCGCGGGCTGCGAAACATGGGAAGTAACGTCGGAGGACGGCTTAAGGCTGAAAGCGCACTACGTCGCCGTGCCGACCTCTAAAAAGGCCGTGCTGCTGTTTCACGGGTATTCCGCAAAAGGAAAGGATATGGCGGGGTTTGCGCGCTCGCTATATAGCCGCGGCTTTAACGTGCTGATGCCCGACGCGCGCGGCCACGGCGAGAGCGAAGGGCGTTACATAGGCTTTGGGTGGCACGAACGGAGAGACTGCCTTTTGTGGATACACCGCGTAACAGAGAGGCTCGGCGAAGATGCGCAGATAGTGCTTATGGGCATATCGATGGGCGCGGCGACTGTAATGATGGCAAGCGGCGAAAGCCTGCCCCCTCAGGTAAAGGCTATTGTAGAGGATTGCGGCTACACGTCGGTATGGGAGCAGCTCGGCTGGCAGCTTAAACGCATACACAAATTTCCCCGGTTCCCTTTCCTGCATGCAACCAGCCTGCTCACTAAGCTTCGCGCGGGTTACGGCTTCAAAGAGGCTTCCGCGCTCAATCAGGTAAAAAAGTGCCGCACTCCCATGCTGTTCATACACGGAGAAGACGACACGTTCGTGCCTTACCATATGGTGCATAAGCTGTACGACGCCTGCCCCGCCGAGAAGGACATATACACAGTGCCGGGCGCGGGCCACGGCATGGCGTGCACAACCGATATAGCAGCTTACGAGAACAAGGTAAGCTCATTCATCGGAAAGTATATCATATGAGGGCGGCCTTTGCCGAGCGCTATATATCAGCGCCCGCCCTTTACCTTTCTTGCCATAAACCGTCCCTCGACCCGTTCAAATCCGTACTGCCTATAAAGCCCGTGCGCGTCCTTTGTGCTGAGTATGCCGCGCAGACCTTCAAGCTCCTCTGAGTTCACGACGCAATTCACGAGCGCTTTGCCGAGCCCTTTGCCCCTGTGCTTTTCGTCTATTATAACGTCGCAGAGCCAGTATATCGTAGCGTAGTCGGTAACGGCGCGTGCGAACCCCACCTGCACGCCATTAAAATAAACGCCCCAGCACAGCGAGTTTTCAACAGAGCGCTCTACCGCCTCCCTGCTTCTTTCCTGCGCCCAGTAGCTTTGCGACAGCAGCCCGCATACTCTGTCTATCGATATCAGTTTCTTATCGCCGCTTATTGTGTAATCCTCTTGCATCATGCTGCTCAAACCCTTTCATCAGAGTGATTCTCGTTACCCCCATAAAGCTTAAGGTTAATGTAACTGTATCAGCAGACTCGCGATATTGATACGGCACGCCGTTTTATGTATAATTACCGTAATACACGTTTGGAGGTTGCCATGGCTTGCGATAACAAAATCGAATGCACCTGCACATATTCCTGCTCACGCCATAAGAAATGCTGCGAGTGCGTCGCTTATCACCGCAGGATGGGCGAGGTGCCCGGCTGTTTCTTCTCAAAGCAGGGCGAAAAGACATACGACAGGTCTATTGAAAACCTATACAGGGACCATATGAAAAACTAAACGGCGGGCAGGCAGCCCGCTGTTGTATTATTGCCCTTTTTCCCACTCTTTTTTGAGTATCGCGTATTGCTTTACATCCCAAAACCTGCCCTTGGCAAACACCTTCTCCCTCGCGGTGCCCTCATACGTCATTCCGAGCTTCTGCATCACCCGACCCGACTTCTCGTTGGGCAGCAGGTGATAGCACTCGATACGGTTAAGTCCCATGTCCTCGAACGCGAACTTAAGCATCCTCCCCGCGGCCTCGGGTACTATTCCCTTTCCCCAGTAAGGCTTTCCCAGCACGTATCCTATCTCGGCGCGCCGGTTCTTCATATCCGTCCGCACAAAACCCGCGCAGCCGATAAGCCTTCCCGTCTCTTTGAGTATTATGCCCCACTCGCCCGCCTCGTCCTTTTCATACCTGTCAAGAGTGAAGCGTATGAACTTTTTCGAGTCGTCTATAGTGGCGTGCGTGTCCCACAGCATATAAGCCGTCACTTCGGGGTCGGAGGAGTACGCGAATATATCTTCCGCGTCGTCCATCGTCAGCTTTCGCAATATCAGCCTTTCCGTCTCCAGCGTCGGATTGCCTTTGAATACCCGTTCGTCCATATATCCTCCCAAATCAATAAAACATTGCCCTCGAGCCTGTTTTACGATAAATTAACACCCTTGAAGACTCTTGTTGGTGACCCCAATAAAAAACCCGCGGGCGCTGTTAGCGACTCCGCGGGATGTTTCCTGCGTGTAGGGTTTCTCCCCTGTGCAGCTCGATATCACCCGATATCTTATGCACACTCACCTTGGCATAATATTACACATATATGCTTATAAAGTCAAGACGCAAGCTGTTTCGGTTCTACGGCAAGGAGCGTTTTATCCTTCGTTTTTATCACCGACACCCACTTAACCTTCAGCATCATCACCGTAGTAATGGCGGCGCAGGCGTAGTTGGAAAACAGGTTGCCCCAAAACACCGAGTCCACGCCCAGCACGCTCTCGGTGGCGAGTATAAACAGATACCGCAGCAGCCATATGCGCAGCACGCCTATGATAAGCGTGCTCCACGTTCTCCCCAAGCCTATCAAAGCCCCTATCTGCACCATGCATACGCCAAAACCCACTACGGAATAAGTGTAGATATGCAGCGCCCTGTCGGCTACCTCGAGAACTTCGGCGTTGCGCGTGAACAGCACGGTCATATAACGCGAGAGCGGCACGATAATGGCTATCAGTATGGCCGCGGATATGGCGCTTATAAGACAGCCCGCCCAGCACGACTTGCGGGCGCGCGTTTCTTGGCCTGTACCGATGTTCATACTTACCATAGTCGTCACTGCCGCCGCGAAAGACGACGGTACGGTGAACGCTATCGTTGTGATGTTGCTGGCAATCCCCTGCCCGTTCAATACGACGGCGCCGTACACTTCCACTTCGTTGTTGATAAGGAAGAATCCTATATATATCATAAGATTAGCGAGCATTGCCGGAAGCCCGACGCGCACGAGGTTGCCTATTATATGCCAGTCGAACTTAAAGCCCGATAGCTTCAGTCTGTCGCTGCCTTTTTTCACGAACAGCTCCAGGTACATCCAAACGGTTATTATGAGGTTTGCCGCGAGCGACGACATAGCCGCGCCCGTCACGCCCCACTTGAACGCCGCAACGAACAGCGCATTGAATACTACTTTGAGCGCGAGCAGTATTACCATCCGTACAAATGTCGCTTCCGGCTTGCCGCTGGCGTTCTTTATCGCGTTGTATATGTACTCAAGAAATGAAAACGGTATTACGAATGTATTCAGCGCAAGGTACAGAAAAACGTCATGGGATATATCGGGCGACACCGAAGCGGATATCGGAAAGGCCAGCACGTACAGCAGCGGCGCGAGCACAACGCCCAAAAGCGATGAAAATATGACAAGCTGCGTCGATATGCGCCGCCCTTCGGCAAGATCGCCCCTGCCGTTCGCCTGGCCTATAACGGCCATGCCTGCCGAACCCAGGCCCTGCGACAGCCCTATTATCATGCCTATAATAGGCACGCAGTATGTTACCGCGCTTGCCGGTATCGTCCCCGAAAAGTTGTTTATAAAAAGCCCGTCGATGAGAGGTATTATGGATTGCACCATGCTCATCATCAGCGATGGGATTGAAAGCAGCAGTATTGTTTTTGTTATCGAACCGTTTACAATAAGTCCGCGCCGCTGCTCAGTATCCTGTCTAAGAAAGTCAAATTTCATTTATGTCGTTGACCAGCTTCATTTATTGTATGCAAATTATCCAAGCGTCTATTATATGCCTCGTGCATCCGCCGGTCAAGCAAAAGAGGTAGATAAGACTATTGAATATGCAGCTTTTCCCGTTAATATATGGTGATTTAGCCCGAAAAAGCTTCACGACTTCCGGGGACCCCGTTATTAAAAGGCTTCCCCTTCGAGGGGAAGCTGTCGCCGACAGGCGACTGATGAGGTGTTCTCAGCGGATTTTCATATTTACATATTTCAACAAAACAAATAAGTATCCCCCGGCGAGCCGGGGGTTTTTCTTTACCGGGTATAACCCTTTACTACTAGCCACGCCTAAAGGGCGTTGGTACGATCTGGCACTTGCGAAAGGCTGTTACTTGCTACCC
>JBLNCA010000039.1:0-134538 GCA_050260375.1 Burkholderiales bacterium
TACAGCGCTATCAGAGATGGGACAACAACTTTCCATTGCTGGTCTTGGGACGAAAATCGCCCCTCCAGTACTGGAGGGAGAACTTTGCCAAAAGTGTAACAGATCAATTGACAACGTAGAAGTGACAGCCGTTTGTTTATTGACAAAATCTTGTTTAAAGAATATAATTAACCGTTATGAAAATGAAGGAAGCCAAAAACTTAAAAATGCTTAATTGGCAGACTAAAAGGTGCGGCATGTACAGCATCTATTTCCGCGCGGGCAGAGGTATGAATATATGTGGAAATAAATTGCTGTTATGTCAGCTTTAGGATAGCAAACAAACGCCCTTAAGCTAGCAGCTTGAGGGTTTTTTTTATTCCTCGCGATATAACGGCAGTTAAATCGGAGGAATAAAATGAATTACTATAAAAACATAGCTGTGAACTATGTGTTCACGTTCTTTAAAAGCATAGACGTCACGAACGGCATATGGATGCTGTATCTGGCGTCAAAGGGGTTATCGCTGTTTGAGATAGGGCTCCTGGAGGGCATATTTCACGTTACGTCGCTGGTGATGGAGACGCCCACGGGCGCGGTGGCCGACATATTCGGCAGGAAGATGAGCCGCCTTGTGGGCATGGCGCTCTCTGTGGGCTCGAGGGTGCTTATGATATTTTCAGGCAGCTTTGCGATGTTTGCGCTGAGCTTTGTAATAACTGCGCTTTCCTACAACTTCGAGTCGGGAGCGGGCGAGGCGCTCGTATACGACTCGCTGCTGCTCGAAAAAAAGGAGCACAAATATCTTAAAGTCGCGGGCAGGAACGAGCTGATATTCCAGTCGACGAATATATTGGGGCTTGTGCTGGGCGGTTTTGCTGGCAATATAAAGTACGAGTACGCCTATATTATAGCCATAGCGCTCAATGTCGCGGCGTTTATTACCGGGCTGTTATTCAAAGAACCCCTGATAACGAAAACGAAGTGCGGCATAGTTGGCGCTGTAAAAAAGCAATACCGCGACAGCTTTGCGGCCGTAAAGGGCAGCAGGCGGCTATTCTATCTCATACTGTTTACCGGCATACTGTCGGCGAGCGTAACGCTGTCGTTCTATTATCTGCAGATAGCGTGGGAGGGGGGAACGGACGTATTCGGCATAGGGCTTTATCTCGCGGCGTCGTCCGCTGCTGCGGCGGCTGGAGCGGCTCTCGCGGAGAAAGCGGAGAAGGCGCTGGGCGAGTCGGCGATATTGAAGATAACGCCCGTGCTTATCGCGCTGTCCGTAATTTCGATGTACTTTACCGACTTTGCGCTGATACCGCTTTGCGCAATAAGCGCGCTGGAAACGATAGTTTTCGTAGCCACGCGGGATTATATAAACAGGCTGATACCGTCCGACAAACGCGCGACCATACTGTCGTTTGAAAGCATGATGTGCAGCGTAGTGATGATACTCATTTTCCCGCTGTTCGGTCTCGTTTCCGACAACCTCGGCATGGGCAGTACGTTTTTAATGCTCGGCGGGGCGATGGCCGCAATGGCGCTCGTCAATCTTAAGGTGACGGGCAGCAGGGCGGCAAACGAAGAAGGTGCGGATATAAATGCGGCCGCGCTTGCGCAGGAGACGGATAAGTGATTGTCCCGGTATTGTCTTCTCCATGGGTAAACATTGAGATGATCAATTTTTACCTAAAGGAGAAGACATTTATCGGAATTAATATCGTGGCGCGAATCAGCGCTTTACCAGGCGGCAGCCGCAGAGTCGGCTCGCGGCTCGGTGCCGGCGGTAAGCACGCCTTCTTTGTCCCTAAGTATTATCTGCCCGCGACCGAACGCGCCCAGATTTGACGTCTCGCGTTTCACATCGTGACCGCGGTCGATCAGCTGGCGCATCAGCGCGCCGTCAAAGCTCTCCTCCACCGCGACGCCAAGGCCTTCGTCCCATCTCCAGCGCGGAGCGTCCAGCGCAGCCTGCGGATTTAGCCCATAATCGAGCATGTTCACTATCACCTGTACGTGTCCCTGCGGCTGCATGAAGCCGCCCATTACGCCAAAAGGACCCATTGGTTTGCCTTCCCGCGTAAGAAAGCCCGGTATTATAGTGTGATAAGGGCGTTTGCCGGGCGACAGGCAGTTGGGACTTTGCGGGTCGAGGCTGAAATTAGCTCCGCGGTTGTGCAGCGCTATGCCCGTACCCGGCACGACAAGCCCCGAGCCGAATCCCAAGTAGTTGCTTTGTATATACGAGACCATATTGCCCTCCCCGTCGGCCGTCGCGAGGTATACCGTGCCGTGGTCGCCGAAGCTGCCGGGCTGGGGAACTATAGCGTTCTTTTTTATAAGCGCGCGCCGCGCTGACGCGTACTCGGGCGAGAGCAGCTCCTTTACCTCTACGCTCATATAAGCGGGGTCGGCTATGTACTTCAAGCCGTCCGAGAACGCGAGCTTAACCGCCTCTATCTGGCGGTGTACGCCTTCCGCGTCCCCATATTTGAGAGGCTCGAAACCCTCCAGTATATTCAGCGCCATAAGCGCCACCAGTCCGTGGCCGTTAGGCGGAAGCTCCCATACCTCGTGGCCCCTGTATTTGACGCTCAGCGGTTCTACCCATTCGGGCTTAAACGCGGCAAGGTCGTCTTCGGTAATATAACCGCCGGTGCTCTTTGCGAACGCCGCTATCTTCGAGGCGAGCTCTCCGCGGTAAAAGCTTTCCGCCTCAGTGCGCCCTATGTCTTCGAGCGTATCCGCGTGATGGGGCAGGCGCATTATCTCTCCGCTGTCGGGCGCTTTGCCTCGCTTTGTAAACGTGTCAAACCAATGCCTAGAAAGCGTTGCCTCCAGCCTGTTTTTATAAGTCTCCGCCGCGGAGGCCCATGCGGACGCGACTACGGGGGATACGGCGTATCCTTCCCTCGCGTACGCTATCGCGCCTTTCAGAGCGTCTATGAGCTTTAATCTGCCGAACCTGCGGGAAAGCTCTGCCCAGGCGCCGGGTATACCGGGAACGGTCACGGCTTCCCAGCCGTAAACAGGCATGGTTTTGTGGCCGAGCGCACTTACGCGCTCCGCAGACAGCCCCAAAGGAGCGGGGCCGCTTGAGTTGAGCCCGTAAAGCTTCCCTTTCGTCCAGACGAGCGCGAACGCGTCTCCGCCTATGCCGTTAGAGCACGGCTCGACCACGGTAAGGCACGCCGCCGCGGCAACGGCCGCGTCTATAGCGTTTCCGCCGCTTTTAAGCGCGTCGAGCCCGGCCTGCGCCGCAAGGTACTGGCTCGTGGCTGCTATACCTTTGCGTCCATATACTAAATATCTTCGGGAGGGGTAGGGGTAATGCATCGTATCGTATTTCATAGTACACCTCGAAAGCGTTGTATGTAACTATTAATTTGCCGCAGGACAGTTCTTATTCTGGCCCTTAAATACAACAGCAATACGGCAAATCAGGATTTTTCTCCAAGCCGGGACTTTTTTAGTATAGCATAGTTTCGCTCGTGAAAAAAGTGGTTATACCAATATTGGTTATACCATTGACATCGATGCCGGGAAGGCTTATTATTAAATCAAATCCGGGTATTCTGTCATAAATTTCGCAGAGGCAACAACAATAAATACAGTGTAAAATAAGATTATAACAGGCTGGTAAAAAATGAGGTAGATTCGACATGCACATGTACGACGAGATTATGGAACAACCAAAAATACTTAATGAATGCAGGGATTCAAGTGCCGGAGTGATTGAGAGCGTTGTAAGCAAGATAAAAAGCAAAAAGCCCGGGTGCATAATAATGGCCGCAAGGGGCACGAGCGACCATGCCGCGATATACGCGAAGTATTGCTTCGAGATAATGACGGGCATACCCGTTTCACTGGCTGCCCCGTCCGTCGTTACGCTCTATAACGGTAAGATGGACTACCGGGACACCGTGGTTATAGGCATCACGCAGTCCGGCATGGCGGAAGACGTAAGGCTGCTCATAAGGGAGGCTAAAAAACAGGGAGCGCTGACAATAGCCTGCACGAACGCGCTCTCTTCGCCCGTCGCCAACGAAGCGGAGTTTCATCTTTACTGCAACGCGGGCAAAGAAAAAGCCGTGGCGGCGACAAAGACGTTCATGGCGCAGCTTTACCTTATAGCGCAGCTTGCGGCGCGCCTTGCGGGCAACGAAAAGCTTATGCAATCGCTGGACGGGTTATCAGGCGGCGTACAGACGCTGCTAAAGGGCGCCGACGAAATAGCCGCGAAGATGAACGACTACGCGAATATGGACAGGTGCTTCATACTTGGGCGGGGTTTCGTATACCCAATCGTAAGGGAAGCCGCCTTAAAGATGCAGGAAACGACGTACACATTAAGCTACGCGTACGCAATATCCGACTTCTGGCACGGGCCGCTTGCCATGGTGGACAAAGGCACGCCGGTATTCCTGTATGCCAGCGGAGGAGCAGTGCTGCAGGACGAGACGGAAATACTGGAAAAGCTAAAGGAAATAGGCGCGGATATCATGGCGGTAACGGCGGAAAAGACGATAGCGGATATGGCAAACCGGTCGGTTATTATACCCGAAGCCGAGCCCGCAGTGCTGCCGTTCTACCATCTTGTGGCGGCGCAGCTGTTTGCGTACGGCCTCACAAAGGCAAAGGGCCTTGATCCCGATAAGCCGAGATATTTAAACAAAGTCACGATAACGAAGTAAACAACGCTTTGCTGCGGCACAGCTGTGGCAACAACGGGGGAAACGACAGATGGAAAAATGCAGTAAGAAGATATTCCCGGACAGCGCGCAGGCTTCCCGGTATTGCGCGGATTCCCTTATAGATATAATAAAAAACAAGCCGGACGCGCTTATCTGCCTTGCCGCGGGGCATACGTCGCTTGAGTTCTTCGATATACTTGTGCGCGAGTTTGAAAACGGAAACGTGGATTTTTCGCGCGTTAAGGCCGTAGGGCTGGACGAATGGGTAGGCGTCTCCGGGCAGGACGACGGAAGCTGCGAAAGCTTCCTTCAAAAAAACATTTTTGGCAGGATAAACATAGACAGCAGCAATATTAGGCTTTTTGACGGAAAAGCCGCGGATTTAAAAAGGGAATGCCTTGAAATGGACGAATATATTACTATGAACGGCGGCATAGACTACATGTTCCTCGGGCTGGGCATGAACGGGCACCTCGCGCTTAACGAGCCGGGCGTAGACCCTGAAAGCACGTCGCACGTCATGCCTCTCGACAGCGTCACGCAGGACGTGGCAACAAAGTATTTTAAAAAGATGCCCGTTTTATCCAGAGGGATAACATTGGGCATAAAAAACATACTGGATTCAAAGAGGATACACGTGCTCGTGACGGGAAAAAAGAAGAGCGGCATCATAAAACGGCTTTTCGATTCCCAGCCGACAAACATGCTGCCGGCAACGCTGCTTTTCGGGCATGAAAACGCGGAATTTGTAATGGATAAGCAAGCGGCAAGCCTGCTCGAATAATACAAAGGAGGGAACTGTATGGGTAAAACAAAAGTAGCGATAATGGGTTGCGGATTTATTGCGAACATTCATCTGGAATCATACGAGCGATTTGTGCCGGACGCCGAGGTAGTCGCGGTCTACGGGCGTACCGAGGAGAAGGTGAAGGCGTTTGCAAAGGAACACGGCATAGCTCAGTATTATACGGATATGGACGAAATGCTTGCTAAAAGCGGCTGCGACGTTGTGGACATATGCCTGCCCAACTACCTGCATTACGAAGCGTGCATAAAGAGCGCGAAAAGCGGCAAGCACGTAATAATGGAAAAGCCGCTGGCGCTGACGCTGGAGCAGGCGGACGAGATGATAGCTGCCTGCAGGCAGGCGGGCAAAAAGCTGATGTACGCCGAAGAGCTCTGCTTTGCGCCCAAGTATGAACGGGTTCGCGAGCTGGTAAACAGCGGCGCCGTAGGCAACGTTTATATGGTAAAACAGGCTGAAAAGCATTCCGGGCCGCACAGCAGATGGTTTTACGAGAAAGACAAAGCGGGCGGCGGAGTAATGATGGACATGGGATGCCATGCGCTTGCGTGGATGAGGTGGATACTCGGGGGCAACCCGAAAATAAAGAGCGTGTACGCTTCTATGTCTACCGTAATGCACGACACGGAATGCGACGACAATACGGTGACCCTGGTCGAGTTTGAAAACGGCGTTCTCGGCATAGCGGAAGACAGCTGGGCAAAGCACGGAGGCATGGACGACCGTATAGAAGTATACGGCAACAAGGGCGTATCGTACGCCGACCTTTTCAGGGGCAACAGCGCGCTTACATACAGTCTGGAAGGCTACGGATACGCTATGGAGAAGGCCGGCTCGACACAAGGGTGGAGCTTTACGGTGTTTGAAGAGGCGTTCAACCAAGGGTACCCGCACGAGCTTCGCCACTTTATAGAATGCGTGCGCGAAGACAAGCAGCCGAAAGTAACGGGCGAAGACGGAAGAGCGGTGCTTGAGATGATATACGCCGCGTATGAATCCGCGAGGACAGGCAGAAAAGTCGAGCTGCCGTTTACCGCAAAGGTAAGTAAGCCTATCGACCTTTGGCTGAAAAAATAGAAGAAATTAGCAAGCTTATATTGTCGGGGGGCGCTGTTTGCGTGCCCCGACAGTCATCATACAGACGAGGGTATGAAGTTGCAGTCAGACGTACTTTACAGCGCCGCCGCGGTAGAATTCATGAAGCGCAGCGGCATGCACCAGGACGACGTGGACCTTGAAAAGTCGCTCGAAAAATATTTATACGAGATGGAAAAAGGGCTGTGCGGCAAATCGCGGCTTCCTATGGTGCCTACGTATATACACGGCGATATACAGCCCGCGCGCGGCAAAAAAGCGCTTGCGGTGGACGTGGGCGGCACAAACCTTCGCCTTGCGCTCGTAGAATTGGACGCGCTTGGTCGCGTGCGCGTATACGGCCTAAAAAAAGAGCGGCTGCCCGGCCTTAACGAGCGCATAAGCAGCGATTTCTTTTTCGACAGCCTTGCGTCGCTAATTGCGCCCTATTATCAAAAGGCGGACATAATAAGCTTTTCTTTTGCGCACGAAATACAGCATTTAAAAGGCATGGACGGCAGGGTGCTGGCGCTCTCAAAAGAGCTCAGCGTGGAGGGCATAGAAGGACAGCTGCTCGGAGAAAGGCTTAATAAGTCGCTTAAAAGCAGGGGATGCGCCGGAACGCGTATAATAGTGCTTAACGATACGGCGGGCGTAGCGGGATGCATGGCGCACAGGTTAGGCGAATACGGCAGCCTGATAGGCCTTGTGATGGGTACCGGCACGAATACATGCTATATTGAGCGGTCAAAGAACATAGAGAAGATAACCGACGCCGAAGAAGAAAGCATGTTCATAAACGTAGAGTCGGCGGAATTCGACCCTGTAAACAGAGGCTTGTTTGACCGCATGCTCGACGATATGACGGACGCGCCCGGCGCCGCGGTGCTCGAAAAGATGATAAGCGGAAGGTATGTGGGGAACCTGTTCTGGCTTGCGGTTAGGCAGGCAGCGCTTGACGGGCTTTTGTCCGAAGGGTTCGCAGAGGCGCTTGGCGGCGATATGCTCGATACGATAGCGATGAGCGCGTTTCTTGCCGACCCTTATAACGGCGTTTACTCGGACATGTGCAAAGCGCAAAGCGACAGGGCGTTTCTCTACACCGTTGCGCAAACACTCGTGCTACGCGGCGCCAAACTGATAGCGCTCGAGATTGCGGGCGCGGCCATAAAGACGGGCATGGGGCAAAGCCGTGAAAAGCCGGTATGCGTCGTTGCCGAGGGCACGACATACTATACGTTAAAAGGCCTGAAAGTGGAAACGGAACGCATTATTAAAACATGGCTGGAACCAAAAGGAGTCTACGTGAGCCTCAAAAAGATAGACAATGCCGCTATTAAGGGCATAGGGCTAATTGGGCTCAGTTATCTGTAAATCTATTCAGGGTCTGTTTCCGTCATCAGTTCCCATCTGATTCCGAATCTGTCGGTCAAAGAAACAAAGCAGCTGCTGTATGTTTTCTCGCGTAAGGGATGAATAACAGTGCAGCCGTCGCTCAATATGCCATACGCAGATTTTACATCACTAATGTTATCAAAGGTCAGAACAACAGATACGTTCTGACCTTTCGTTATTTTGTCTATGCTATCCGAAAAGAAAAAGCGCTGAGAACCTATCTGCATTTCAGCATGGTATACGTAGTTTCTTTGATTGTCAGATAAAGCCTCTGCGGGAAAGTCGTTTGCATCCGCGTCAGAATAGCGTATCAGCGTTTCAAGCCTGCCTCTAAACGCTTTTTTGTACAGCTCCAAAGCTTCTTCGCATTCCCCGTTGAAATGAAAGTTCGGCGTAACGGCAATATTCCGCATAAGATTCTCCCGTGGTTTTACCATTTCGTATCGATGGGCTCGTTTCCCCATATGTTTTTAACGACGCTCCGCACCCTTTCAAGGTATGTGTCAAGCATCTGGAATTCCGTAACGCCGTTTATCTGTACGCAGTTGCGCAGCGTATCCCCTTCAAATAGCTTCATCACGTCTGGAGACTTTTCAGCGTCCTTGTAGTAGTACGTTATTGTGAGCAGCTCGTTTCCTTGCGGCTGAAGATTGTCGTACATATTGCCGTCGTTGGCGGCGCTCGTTATCAGCTCGTAGAACTTATAAAAGCGCTCTATGTCAAACGGCTGGCCGTTAAGCGTTACCGCGCGGTCTTCCTTTGTTTCTCCGCTGATCTCGAAAACGAGGGTCTCATTCGCCGTTGCAAGCTCTACTTTTGTAATGTCCGTGATCATCGGAGAGAGGAACCAGCGCACCGGAAGCTTCGAGTATTGTATATCCGCAAACAGCGGCTTCGGCACTTCGTATATTACGCCGTTGTCGTTGCACGACATATAATAAAGGCCGCCTTTCTCGATAAGCGCGAGCGAATAATGTACAACCTCCGCGTCCACTCCGTTTTTCAGGTCGAACTCAACCTGCATATACGGGCTGTCAAAGCCGAAAGCCGATATCTGCTCGGGCGTAAGGTTGTAGCCCTCTATGTTGTTGGCGGTGACGCCTAGCAACGAATTCAGCAGGTCGATGCCGTATGTCTGGTCGAGTTCGTATATGCCTTTGCCCATTACAAGGTGCGTGGGAGCGCCGAAAGAGGCCGCGAGTCGCGTGATTTCCTCATCTTCGCCCGTTACTGCTTTAAGCGTTACGGGCATATCAAGCGGCCCGCCCGTAAACGTAACGTCCCGTACGGCCGAAAAGGGCGAGGACATCTGCAGCGGGGGCGTGATCACGTCTTCTACGAAATCCTTCTTGGGCAGCAGGAACGCGGAGCAGCGCTGCGCCTCCATCAGATACACCGCGCTTTTACCTTCCACGCTGCAGTAGTAGTTTCCCGTTATGCGCTCCTGATCGCCTATGTAAAACTTAAGCTCGCTGTCGTCGTTGTATACGACGTCTACTGTTGCGGCGGGCTTGTCAAGGCCGTAGAGAGCAAGGTCCCCGGGCGTTTCGTCGACGACCTGCTTTACGCTTACCGCGGCGCAGTTCGTCATAAGGTCGTAGAACTCCTGTATATCGAGTATTACCGGGGGTATGTCATCCGAAACGTATCCGCCGTCCTCGGCGGTTATGTTAAAAGTGCCGTATTGGTTGCTTATGCTAGCCGTATTTATATCCGAAGCTTTGGAATCGCGCAGTACAAGCGGATTGCCGCTCTCGGCGGCAGGCATAAGAAGCCATGCCGCGACTGCAAGCAGCGCTACGCAAACGGCGACTGTTATTACAAGCCTTGTCTGCCTTGACATGCGTTACTTGTACCTCCTTACGAGCCAAATCACTATACCCGAAGCCAGTATAAGCAGCGGTATAACGCCCGCGAGTACGAGGCCTATTGTGCCCGCGTCCGCCGTAGTTATAGCGAGCGTTCTGCCTGCGAGGGATTTCGGCTCGATGTTGACTACGTCCGTCCGCTGGAACACGTCGTTGAATATGTTGAGCATATAGCTGCCGTTGGAGAGCGACGTGTTCTGTATGCAGTACGAATCGAGCATCTGTGTCGAAGAGGCGACAAGCACCGACGATTTGCCCGCGAGCGTGCCGCTGGTGTTGTATATGCTCTTTGTGGACAGTATCATGGACGGGAAAGGGCCCCTCTGCGTCGCCTTGCTGGGCGAGAAATCCTCGCCCGCGTCGGGCGGCAGCACGGCCGTCGACGAGCCGAACGATAATAGCACCTCGGTGGACACGTCGCCTTTTACTTCGAAGAGCTGCGAAAGCGGCCTCGACAACGGCATCAGCACGGGCATCGAAGCGTCTTTGAGCATATCCCTGTATTTTTCGTTCGTATAGTCGGCTACAGGGTAGAACGGCTGAGACTGGTACGTGCGCGTCTCGGTAGTTTCGAACACCGCCCCGTCGCCCACAGAAACGCCCCATCCGGCAAGGAAGGTATTGATATTCGCCATAGGCTGCTGTGTGGCGTCCGCCGTATATACGAGCATCTTGCCGTATTTGCCGTTGTTATATAGAAAATCGCCCAGCTTTTTGAGCGCGTCTTCCGAAAGATCGACCTGCGGGGCGAGCAGCAGCGCGATGTCGTACTTATCGCCCAGCGGTTCCGTCGCTATGTTTACGTTTGAAACTACGTAGTTGTTGTCGGTAAGCAGTGTGGAAAACGGGCTCATTTCGGCAACGCTGTTGCCCGTAAGCACTGCGACCTCTATCTGCTCGTCGGTCATAACGTAAAGGAACGCAGACGTAAGCGCTTCTTCCGCCCGCGACGAAATAATTTTAAGATTGCCTTCCTGGGTTTCAGTATAATTAAACATTTGATTGAGATGCAGCTGCTTTACCTTATCCCCGCGGACGACGAGTATATCGCCCTGCTGGAGCGAAAGGTCGGGGAACCTCGAAGCAAAAGTCGGGTCGTAAGCGAAGTCTATGTACGTAAGCGTTACGCGGCTCGACATCTTTGGATAAAGCTCCATAATATGCTGCATCTGCAGAAAGTACGAGTTAATGCCGTAAGAATCCGGCCTTGCAAGAACGTATATATCGACGTCTTTGTCAAGCGCTCCGAGCAGTGATTTGGTTTCCGGCCCTACTTCATACGCGGCGTTGGCTGTAAGGTCAAGGCTCAGCGGATAACGCTGGCTCAAACCGTAAGCTACCGCGTTAACGAGATACGTTGCCGCCACGACAAGGCAGAGCAACACGGCGAGCATTACGGAGCGCCCGTGTTTTTTACGCGCTTCGCTGTTAACTGTTTCATTGTTTTTTGTTATCTGTTTCATAAGCAACTAGCTCCATCTTTTTCTGTCCAGCACGGCTACCGTAAAGCTGAGAAACATCGCGCTGACGCTTAAGAAGAACACCACGTTCTGCAGCTCGAATATACCCAGCGTAAACGGATGGTAGCGGCTGTTGAACGAAAGGTTCCAAAGCAGCTCCTGCAAAAAAGGGCTCTTTACGGAATACGCGAGATAGTCTATTA
The DNA here is from genome assembly GCA_050260375.1 of Burkholderiales bacterium. Lineage (GTDB taxonomy): Bacteria > Bacillota > Clostridia > Christensenellales > SZUA-584 > DTFZ01. The sequence continues at coordinate 11,479 of JBLNCA010000039.1, forward strand.
CGAAAAGGAACAGGCTCACCACGAAGCTCGTTACTGCGGCTATAAGCTGGCTCTCGGTGAGCGACGACAGAAAAGCGCAGATAGCTATCAGCGTCATACCCAGCAAAAACAATCCCGCGAAGTTGCCTATTATCACCGGCCAGTCGGGCCGCGAAAAAAGCGACATCACCAGCGCGGCTATTATCGTGGAAAGTATCGCCGTAAAGTATACGCCCACGGCCGCGAAGTATTTGCCGAGCACTATGCCGGTGCGGGTTACCGGACTTGTGAGAAGCTGCTGGTCTATCTTTAAGCGCTTCTCCTCGCTGAACAGCCTCATAGTCAGTATGGGCGTCAAGAACAGCACCACGCTGAACAGCTCGGAGAACACGTTGCTCATATCCGTGGTGTTTTGCTGAAGATTATACGAATAGAAGAAGTAGCCCGAAAAGAAGAACATCGCCGCTACTATTACGAAACCCTGCGGCGTACGGTAATACGCCCTGCTTTCGCGTTTAAGTATTGCCCACATTTCAGTTTCCTTCCTTTCCGCCTGCGTTTGTGCCAGCTTCGCTGTGTTCTTCCACAAGGTGGAGGAATATATCCTCGAGCGAAAACTCGTTGCTGTGCGTATTCAATAGCGGCAAGTCTTCCTTTGCGAGCGCGCGGAAGACTTCCGCACGTATATCCCGCCCGTCGGCGCTCTCAATTACGTATTCACAGGCGCCCCGCTCCTTTTCTTCGCCCACCTTTACGGGCTTTATGCGGGGAATGCTTTCAAGCGCGCTCTTTACCCGCTCCCTGTCTCCCTGTATCAGCGCCGCGACGCGTGTGGATGATCTTACAGAGCGGCCCAACGCTTCCGGCGTATCGTCCGCCACGAGCCTGCCGCCGTGCAGCATTATGACGCGCGTGCATATGTGCTGCACTTCGGAGAGTATATGGGAAGAAAAAATGACTGTGCTTGTCTTGCCTATCTCTTTTATCACCGAGCGGATCTCAACAACCTGCGACGGGTCGAGTCCTACGGTGGGTTCGTCAAGTATAAGCACTTTCGGGTTGCCTATAAGCGCCTGGGCCAGCCCGACGCGCTGCCTGTAGCCTTTTGAGAGGTTGCGTACCATGCGGCCCGAAATATGGCCTATTCCTACCTTCTCATATATTTCCTTAATATGCGCGCTGCGGTTTTTATTAACCTTTTTAAGGTCGCATATGAAGTCAAGGTATTCGCTGACGCGCATGTCGTTATAGAATACGAACTGCTCCGGAAGATACCCTATCGCTTTTTTTGCTTCCAGCGGCTCGCGGAAAACGTTGTGGCCGTCTATGCTCACCGTGCCCGCAGTCGCGCTTATATATCCGGTAATTATATTCATAATGGTGGATTTGCCGGCGCCGTTAAGACCCAAAAGCCCCAGCACTTCGCCGCCCTTCAAGCTGAAACTCACGTCCTTCAATGCGAGTTTATCTCCGTATTGTTTCGTTAAACCCACAACCTCTATCAATGTGACGCACACCTCATTTCATATTGCGTTTACCGTGGTATTACTGGATTATTGCCAAAAGTTACATTATTTAGCCAGTGTATAGTATCCCTTATCGACGCTGACAGCCGCATAAGCATAAGAGGTCTAACCATGCTCGCACGAACAATATGTTACCACACTTCATAAACCGATACAATAGACAGCGCTTTCGTTCGTTTAAATTAACAGTTTATTCAAATACGTGACAATCATCATTAACCTATGAGGCAAACAAGCGGCTCCCGCAGAGTTTTTTTGAAATGGTTATACCTTTTCGTGGTTATACCATTGACAACGGTACATATTGGGTGATAGAATCAACATACAAACAAGAGCTTCAAAGAATTTTCAGGGCGGTGCAGCTTGAAAAAGAGTAATTATATTCAACGCTTACACGACTAAAACATGAATATCTGGGGAAATTTTATACTAAATCAGGTTTTAACGCTAAAAAACAAAATAAGGAGGGAAAAAATATGAAGGTTGGCCTTTATTCTATTTCGTGTTCAGGTACTTGGTTTAACGACAGGCCCGCGCTCACGGTGGAGGAATTTGTTGATACGGCTAAAAAATACGGGTACGACGGCGTCGAAATAGACTTAAAACGGCCGCACGGCTCACCGCTCGATCTGGACAGCAAACGCTGTCGTGAGATAAAAGCCTATGTGAAAGGCAAGGGGCTTGAGATGGCGGGCGTTGCTGCCAACAACAATTTCGTCTCGCCCGTGCCCGAGCAGATAGAAAACGAATTGCTGATGGTAAGAGAACAGATAAGGGTCGCAAAAGAGCTGGGCGCCCCGGTGCTCAGGCTGTTCGTGGCCTGGAGGGGAATAGTTTTCAGAAACGGCATTGCGACTTATGAAGTAACCGCCAGGAACAACACGTACTACGAAGCGCTTGATTACGAGCTTCGCATGAGGGCGGTAGAGTGCTTCAAGGAATGCTCGAAATGGGCGGAAGATGCAGGCGTCATACTTGCGCTGCAAAACCATCATCCGATAATCGAAGACTATCACGACATGCTCGACTTCGTTAAATGGGTGGATTCGCCGAACTTCAAGTGCGCGTTCGACGTACCCTGCCTTGGCTGGACAAAAGAGGTGCAGGACGATGAATATGTGGCTCAGGCTGTAAGGGAAGTAGGCGACCTTCAGGTTATATCGCATGCGAACGCCGAGTTTGAGGAAGACAGCGACGGTACGATACGCATGATAACCATAGACCGCCATATACAGCCGGTGCTTACGAATTATCCGGTGTTTATAAAGACGCTTAAGGAAATCGGCTACAAAGGCTATATCAATTTCGAGTTCTGCCATATGCCATTCCAGAACGGAAAAATACTCGGATATAACGACTATATCGAAAAACAGATTGAGCTTGCCCAGAAATACCTTCGCAATCTGATTGAGACAGCGTGACAAGTAAAGCGCTATACGTATGATATGTCTTCATATCGGTATAATTAAAAAAGAAGGCAGGCAAACGTTACAAAACTTAAAATCGAAGCGCAATGCGCTTTGATCATAAAAAAAGGAGGAAAAATGATGAACAAATATGTACTGACAGTGCTGGTTGTATGCGTGTTGGTGTTTGCATTGGTAGGCTGCAATACCCAAGCGCCACAGACTTCGCCGGGAACTTCGGCAGCGCCGCCAACATCTGCGGCTCCGGCAGAATCGCAAGCTCCGGCAGAATCGCAAGCTCCGGCAGAATCGGGAGCTACGGCAACTAAAGACTTAAAGCTTCTGTCCCAGAACGCTGTTATCGAGGGCAACGCTTACCGCGTCGTCTATGAGCGCAACATTCAGGAAGCCGCAGCAGCAGCCGCGGAATATGGCCTCAATGTCTCCTACACCTCGTCCGTTTCCAACTGGGATGCGGCGACGGAGTCCCAGCAGCTTGAGCAGGCTGTCAACGCCGGGTACGACATTATACTCGTTAACCCCGTTGCGCCGACAGGACTCGATCCGATAATCGAAAAGGCTCTGGCAGCAGGCATCACCTACATCAACTGCGACTGCGAATACTATTCCAACAAGATACTCAATATCGCCACGGACCAGTATTATCTGGGATATAAAGCGGCTACATATGTCGGCGACGTGCTTGGAAAAGGCGGCAAGGTCGTTATGATCAACGCTATCGAAGGCAACGCTGCCAACGAGCAGAGGGAAGCCGGCTTCAACAAGGGCATCGAAGAAAAAGGCCTTGACGTTGTTGCGACCGGCAACCACGACTGGGATACCGTTAAGTGCCAGCAGATCATGACCGAGATACTGAACTCCGGCGTAAAATTCGACGGCGTTCTCGTATCGCAGGGTGCTGAAGCCGTTATTAAGGCGTTCCAGAACACGAATACCCCGTGGCCCAAGGCTATAGGCTTTGGCGATTCCGGCGAGTACATGCAGATGATGCTCGAGATCAACAAAGACAGCGAAGTGCTTCCGTACATCGTAATAAGCAACCCGCCGGGAGTCGGTGGATCCGCTCTTAACTTCGGACTCAACCAGATTCTTGGCTACAAGCTGAAGGAAGGCGTCTACGACAATCCGGAATACAACAGCATTTACCTGAAATCCAAGGTCTGGTATACGTATGAAAACCAGGAAGAGTATCGCGAACTAGCCGAGACAACGGCGCCTGGAGATACCATATCTTACTGGCTGACGATTGACGAAGTCAGGAATGAGTATTTCCAATAATACTGCAAAGCAGTAAATCAAGGATGATAAATGCTCGGTCAGCGGTTTCGCTGACCGAGCGCCTATCTTAAGTATTGCAAGAAACGTCTCTTAACCGGAGTCCCCAGCAAGCCGAAGGCTTGATGGGGTAAAAACCGGGGTCCCCAAAAAGACATTAGGCTTTTTGGGGTGTAAATACGGGGTCCCCGGCAAGCTGCAAGGCTTGATGGGGTAATAATCGGGGTCCCCAAAAAGACATTAGGCTTTTTGGGGTGTAAGTATCGGTTTTCCAATTCTTGAAGAAATCTATTTTCGGAGGAGAACAAAAATGAAAAATGGCAAGCTCACGGCTGCTGTAATAAGCGCCGGCATGATTGCGAACAAAGCCCACATTCCGGCATATCTTAACTTGAAAGATAAAGTTGAGCTGCTGGCCGTGTGCGATATGAACGAAGCGGTAGCAAAGGCGACAGCCGAGCGCTATGGTATTCCCCGATATTATAAAGACGCAAAAAAGATGCTGGAGGATACAAAGCCGGACATCGTTTCCGTCTGCACGCCCAACGCGTCGCACAAGTATCTTGCCTCAATGGCGCTTGAAAGCGGAGCGCACGTCGCGTGCGAAAAGCCTCTGGCCTTGACATATAAAGACACAAAAGAGCTATTCGATCTCGCCAAACAAAAAGGCAGGCACCTTTTTGCGTGCCAGACATTAAGGTACATGGATGAGTTCGCCGTGGCTAAAGAGCTTGTGGACTCGGGCGGTTTCGGCAAGCTGTATTTTTCCGAGATAAACCTGATACGCAGAAGAGGCATACCAAAGTGGGGTACGTTCCACCTGCTCGAGACGAACGGCGGCGGAGCGTTTTGCGACCTTGGCGTGCACATGATTGACTCGATACTCTGGATAATGGGCAACCCGTCCTTTGAGGCGATAAGCGGCAGCACCGCGTCTTATATAGGGCGCAGCGAGAGCAATATAATCACGAGCCTCGCGGAGAGCGGAGCGCCGGCGGGAGTATTCAACGCGAGGGAGTTCTCTCCCGAGGAATTTGAAGTTGAGGAGTTTGCCGCGGGGTCCATACGCCTTTCGGGCGGCATAAGGATCAACTTCAAGATATCGTGGGCGGTCAACCTTCCCAACGAGTTCGGTATAAGCCTGGCGGGAAGCAAGGCAGGCCTTTCGATACCCAAGATGGAGATGTATTCCACGATGGGCCGTTATCAGGTGGATATCAAGCCGCGCATATTCAAACAGGGCAAATACGAGGGCAAGGATTTCTCGGGGCATTATTATCTGCTTGAAGACGCCGTCAATTTCCTGATGGGAGAAGGCAGGCTGCCCGTACAGCCGGAGGAGACGCTTAACGTAGCGGCAATAATAGACGCTTTCTATATGTCGGCGCGCGAAGGTCGCGAAGTAAGCGCCTCGGAAATAGTGAAGTAAAGAGGTCGCATATGGCTAAAACGTACAAGGCAGTAATAATAGGAGCCGCGCATATGCATTCGCTGTATATGGCGTGGGACTTAAGAGACAACCCGCGGGCGGAATTAATGGGTATAGCGGATACGCCTGCGCTTATTAAGGAGCATCCGGGCAACGCTCCGTTTACGCGCAAATGGAACCTCGATTATATTACAAAGCGCGTGGGCGTGCCGTTTTTTGAAGACTACAGGAGGATGCTCGACGAAGTTAAGCCCGACATGGCGTTTGTTACTACCGAGACGCCGCTGCATACCGAGGTGTTCGAGGAATGCGCGAAGCGCGGCATTGTGGTGAGCGTCGAGAAGCCAATGGCGACAAGCCTCTCCGAAGGGCTTAAGATGTACCGCATCGCAAAGAAGACGGGCGCAAAGCTGCTCGTCAACTGGCCGCTCGCGTGGATGCCTTTCATGGAGCAGTTTAAACAGATACTCTCAGAAGGGCGCATAGGCAACCTGCTTAAAGTAAGGCAGCTTGTAGGCCATCCCGGGCCGCTGGGCAGGGGCGTTAAACACCCGAGGGTGGAAGAGACGTCGGATAAAACCACGCCTGAGGAAAAAGCGGGCACGTGGTGGCATAATTCCAGCGTCGGCGGGGGCGCGATGCTCGACTTCTGCTGTTACGGAGCCATGTCGTGCAACTGGCTTGTAGGGCAGAAAGCAACCGCGGTGATGGGAATGCGCTGCAACACGAACAGCCAGTGGGCCGACGCCGACGACAACGCCGCGATGCTAGTGAGCTATCCCGGCTGTCTTGCGGTGCTGGAAGGCTCGTGGACGGTGCCTGCCGGAATATCGGCTATGGGGCCCGAGCTGTACGGTTCGGAAGGCATGGCGTACTGCGATCTTACAAAAGACGGGGTAGTCGTCAAAATAAACGATTTTTACGGGAATCAGACGGCTTTGCCGCCGCTTGAGCCGCTGCCGCATATGCGCAACGTAACGACCGCTTTGGTGCATCATCTCGACACCGGCGAGCCGCTGCCGAGCTTTCTGGATATCGACGTCAACATCGAAGTGCTTGCGATACTGGACGCCGGCGTAAGGAGCGCAAACAGCGGCAAACTTGAAGTAATACGCAACATAGCCTGGGAGATAGGCTGATGGCGGAAAAGACCGGCATTATAGCCGACATACAGCGGTGCTCAATACACGACGGGCCGGGGCTGCGCACTACGGTATTTTTTAAAGGGTGCCAGCTTAACTGCGTGTGGTGCCACAACCCGGAAACGATAGCGTTCGAGCCGCAGGAGCTGTATTATCCCGAAAAGTGCATAGGATGCGGTCAATGCGATAAAGGCTGTTTTTCGGGCGCACGTGCGGTCGCAGGGCGTGAAATGACCGTAGACGAAATTATGAAGCAGGTCGAGCAGGACAGCCCATATTACGGCGACGACGGCGGCGTGACGATATCGGGCGGCGAACCGCTCTGCCAGAAGGATTTCGCAATAGCGCTCATTGAGGCGTGCAGAGAAAAGCATATCAATGTGGGCATTGAAAGCAACCTGTGTTTTCCGCCTAACGTGGTAAGGCCGGTGCTCGAAAAAATAGACCTGCTGATGGCCGACTTGAAGATATGGGACGCGCAGGAGCACAGGAGATGGACGGGGCAGACTAACGGCCACGTGAAAGAGAACCTCTGGCAGGCTGTCGAACTGAAGGTTCCGCTGATACTGCGCACGCCGGTAGTGCCCGGCATAAACGACAGCGCCGAGAACATAGAGAGTATAGCCGCGTTTGCCGCCACGCTGCCTGTGCTTAAGTATTACGAGCTGCTTGCGTATCATCCGTTGGGAGTGGATAAAGCAAGGGCGCTCGGCAAGCAGATGACGAAGTTTGAAACGCCTTCGGCAGACAAGATGAAAGCGCTCGCGGACATAGCGGCGGAAAAAGGGCTTTGGGTGATGATAAACGGCCGCACCCACAAAAAACCGGCATGAAAAACTAACAGGCAGAAGGTAAAAAAGAAGGAACATCCTGCTGCGACAGAGGAAGATACGGCGCCAAAACAAAAAGAAAAAAGATAAGAAATCTTCAATAACGGACAGTCACGGCAGTTGGGGGTTATACCAGTTATATGCTATAATCCACAAAACGCATAAGCTAAAGTAAGCGGCGCAATATGCAGTTAAGAATGGGGATTAAGTGAGGCGAGAAGCATGGAACAGTTGACATTTGAACGACGTATGCAAATGCTTCGGCAAAAAAAGATAGAGCACACACTAAAGAAGCGGGAACAGCAGGGCTATATGGACGCCGACGATTACGGCACAGTGCCCGTACCCGATGATTTTTCATTTACTCCAAAACCAAATACGCCCTGGGGCGGAATATACGGAGCCACGGCTTGCGCCGAAAACTTTGCGGCGCTGCTGGACGCGCACCCGGTATACGTGGACCCTCTCGAAATACTCGCAGGGCGCTGGCGCAAAATGCTCACCGAGTACAGGATGATGGGCGGAGTATGGAACGAGAAAGAATACCCTTTCGACCATTTGAAGCCGCTGCATAAAAAATACGATATTATACACGGCATAGGCTCCGATTCGCACTGCGCGCCCGACTTTTCAATAGGGTTAAGCCTAGGCTTCGGCGGGCTGCTGGAAAAGGTGCGTAAATACAGGGACATAAACCCGTCGTCAAAGGAGTTTTACAACGCTGAGGAGACGGTGCTGATCGCGATACAGCGCTTTATTGAGCGGCACGTCGAGGAGATAGAGCGGCTGCTTAATGAAGAGACTCGCCCAGAGCTGCGCTCTACGCTCGCTATGATGCTCGAAGCGAACCGCAACGTGGTAAGCGCGCCGCCTAAGACGTTCTTGGAAGCGTGCCAGTGGATAGCGTGGTATAACATTGTCACGCGCATATACGACAGGGACGGCGCGGGCTGTCAGCTCGACGTTATACTTACGCCGTACTATGAGAAGGACGTCGCCGAAGGAAGGCTAGACGACGATCTTGCGCGCTTCATACTCGCCAATCTGCTGCTTGTTGAAACGCATTATTACCAGCTTTCCGGCGTGGACGACGAGGGCCGCGACATGACGTGCAGGCTTAGCTGGCTTGTACTGGAAGCGGCGCATATGCTCAATTCTTCGGCTAACCTTACCGTTCGCGTACATCCTAATGTAGACGAAGCTTACCTTGAAAAAGCCGTCGAGTATCTGTTTTTGGACCGCAACGGATGGCCGAGGTTCTGCGGCGACCTTCCGCTCGTAAAAGGCTACATGAAAAACGGCTATGACGAGAAAACGGCGCGCAGCCGCATAGCGGTAGGCTGCAACTGGATGGCAGCGCCCGGAGCGGAGTTCCCGATGAACGACTGTATCAAGGTCAACCTTGCCAGGATATTCGAAGTGGCCTATTACGACATGATCGAGAATGAGCAGCCCTCGACTGGCGTGCTCAAGGAGTATTTTAAAAAGCATCTGAAAATAGCGGTGGAAACGGTGGCGGAAGGCGTAAACTTCCACCTTGAGCACCAGCACAAGCAGCTGCCCGAGCTCGTTATCAACCTGATGATGTATGATACGATAGAAAAGGGGCTGGATATAACGCAGTGCCCGAGGCTGGGAACGATTGGCCTTGACGGCGCGGGGCTGGCCGTCGTCGCGGATTCTTTTGCCGCATTGCAGCAGAGGATAGAGAAAGAGCAGCGGACGACCTGGGAAGAGGTTACGGCTGCGCTTAGAAACGACTTTGAAGGCGTAAACGGCGAAAGGCTGCGGCTGATGATGAAGTCTTCGGAGCGCTACTGCCAGAGCGGTTCTCTGGGCGACGCCTGGGCAAAATGGATAACGGAAACATTCTCGGATATCGTACACAACCAGCCGATGCCCAAAGGAAGGCGCTTTGTTCCCGGATGGTTTTCGTGGAGCAACACGATAATACTGGGCAAGACAGTGGGCGCTACGCCCAACGGGCGCAAAGCGGGAACGCCGGTTTCTCACGGGGCCAACCCTAACCCGGGATTCCGTAAAGACGGCGCCACGACGGCACAGTCAACGGGCATAGCGATGGCGCAGCCGGGCTATGGCAACAGCGCACCGCTGCAACTCGAGTTTGACCCGAAAATGTCCGCCGAAGAGGGCGGAGTGCAAAGAGTTTTAAAGCTTATTAAGACGCACTTCGAAATGGGGGGCACGCTTATCAACATTAATGTGCTTGACGCGGATAAGCTGCTTGCGGCGAATAAAAATCCTGACGAATACCCCGACCTCGTTGTGCGCGTAACGGGATTCACGGCATATTTCGTATCGCTTTCGCCCGAGTTCAGGCAGCTCGTCGTTGACAGGTTCCTGGAAGGTTTCTAAACTTTTGACCGGCGAAGAAGGAGTATCCTACTTCTGCGTACAAAAGGATATGCTACATAGTAAATACGAGAAAAAATAAAAAAACTGCATCAACTGTTGTTGGTTGAAGCAATGGTTATATGATATAATTTTTTTGTGTAATGCAAAGGAACAGGCGCGAAAACGTTGACATGTTTTGTTTGCGGGACATGATCGTTTATAAGTAAATGTGGAGGTGACTGATTTTGTTTGAAATGCGTAGAATTGAAAAAAGATTCGACGCAGTCGTAGCTCTCAATGGGGCGTCGCTTAAGGTTAAACCCGGAGAGATAACAGCATTGCTTGGCTCCAACGGCTCGGGCAAGTCCACTATGGTCAAAATACTTGCCGGACTGGTCAAGCCCAATGCGGGGGAAATATTGTTTGACGGCAAACCCGTGGAAATACATTCAAGCCTGGATTCTCACAGGCTTGGCGTTGCCACGGCTTTTCAGGATCTCAGCCTTGCGCCTACGATGAGCGTTATCGACAATATAGTGCTCGGCAACGAGCCGCACGGCAAGTTTGGCATGATAGACCGCAAAAGGACGGTAAAAGAAGTCAGAGAGCTGCTCGAGCGGTTCAACATCGACTGCGACCTTAACGCATACGTAACGACGCTCGTTCCGTCTACGCAGAGCCTTATCGAAGTCGCGAAAGCCATATACTTAAAGCCGAGGCTGCTGCTGCTCGACGAGGTTACCGCATCTCTGCATCAAAACGAGGTCCCGGTACTTTTCAACATATTAAAAGAGCTTAAAAACGAGGGTGTTGCAATAGTATTCGTTACCCACAGGATAAACGAGGTGTTTGAGCTTTGCGATAATGTCAATATCATGCGCAGCGGCGAGACGGTCGCCGAGTTCTCAACCAAGGAAATTACGCTTGACGATATCGTTTATAATATGACGGGTAAAAAACCGGATACAGAGGTTCGCACCGCCGAATACCGCGAAGACCATACGGGCGAGCCCGTGCTCGAAGTCGAAAGAATGGAGATATTCCCGAAGGTCAAGGATATATCGCTCAAAGCCTATAAGGGAGAAATAATAGGTATAGCCGGACTCGAGGGGCAGGGCCAGCCGGAATTCATACGCGCCGTGCTGGGCGATAAACCCATCGAAGGCGGCTCTATAAAGTTTAAGGGCAAAGAGGTTAAGTTCAAATCGCCGGCCAAGGCGGTAAGAAAAGGCATGGGCTTTATCTCCGGCGACAGGAACAGCGAGGCAGTTTTCCCAGTTCGCAGCGTCGGTGAAAACATATATGTCGGCAAGACGACTAAGGGTCGGCTTTTCAAGTATATAAGCAACAAGGAAATAAGAAAGTTTTCGCAGTCGGCCATAGACAAATACAACATCAAAGTCGGCGCGATAAAGGACCCCGCGAGCTCGCTTTCGGGCGGCAACCAGCAGAAGCTGGTAGTCGCGCGGTGGATAGCGATGAATCCGGACCTGCTGTTGCTTGACGACCCGACAAAGGGCGTCGATATACACTCGAGGCACGAGATACACAACATACTTCGTGAGTGCGCGCGCGAGGGGAATATGACTATCATCTATTCTTCCAGTGAAAACGAGGAGCTGCTGGCTATAGCGGACCGCATATACGTATTCTACGAAGGCAGGGTAAGCGGAGTGCTTTCCGGCAGCAACAAGACGCTCGAGCGGCTCGTAGCGGCACAAATGGGAATGACAACCTCACAATCATCTGAAACGGAGGAGGCACTCGCATGAATGATACAGTATTAAAGAAATTTGGACGGTCATTCCACCGTTTCAGGCGTACGCCTGCGTTTACCGGAGCAGTGCTGTTCGTTTTCGCTGTTGTGCTCAGCATAATAACCCAAGGTTTCGGGAGCTTTTTCAGCTTAACGAGCCTCAATACGATGTTTTCCAAAAACGCTCCGCTGATACTCGTAGCGATGGGGCAGGGGCTGCTGCTTATATCGGGTACTCTTGATATCTCTATAGGCATACAGCTCGCGCTCGTCAACGTAATAGTGATAATGATGCCTCAGGAGCTCGGCGTACCAGTGTACGTGGGCTGGTTAGTGGGAATACTCGCAGCCGTGGCGGTATCGGCGGTATGCGGTTTTCTCGTTGCCGTTTTAAGGCTGCCCGACTTGCTCGCGAGCTTTTCGCTGATATATATCATCAAGGGCATAAACGTCATGATAATGCCTTCGCCGCAGGGCAAAGTGCCGGAGGAATTATATAAGGCGTACGATTCGATGATCGGAGGCTTTTTCCCCACGTCGGCGCTTATAATACTGATAGTCTTCCTGCTGTGGGTATATATCAAGAAAACGCGTTTCGGAAAGCATATATACGCGGTGGGCATAAACCCGCGCAACGCTTTCGCGGCGGGCATTAACCCGACAGCTACCAAAATGAATGCATTTCTCGTTAAGGGCGTAATAGTCGGTATAGGGGGAATATGCTTAACGCTTATGACCGCTTCGGGCAATCCTCTGCAAGCGGAGGATTACGGCATGCGCTCGCTGGCTGCCTGCATAATAGGCGGCCTCGGGTTTGGCGGCTGGGGCAGCTTAAGCTGCGCGCTGTTTGGGGCAGGCTTTTTGGTTCTGATACAAAACGCGGCGTTCTTCTTCTTCACAAAAGTTCTGCCGATGCTGATACCCGGTTTCATTGCATCTTCGTATTGGCAGAATCTTGCGGCGGATATCATAGTATTCCTTGGTCTGCTTATGACCATAGTGACGACGAAGGGGCAAAGGGAAGCGTTAAAACAGGTCATTGTAAGACAATTTAAGAGGGGTGAGCGCAATGGCAAATGAAGCTGGTAGAAAAATGACGTTCGGCGAGCGCGTGGGCGTGTTCATAAAGAGCAGTTCGGCAAGGGCGACGTTTATAATAGCGCTGCTGATGCTGCTTCTGACGTGGGTTTTAAGGCCCACATTGGATGTTCAAAATACGTTAAGCTCTGTGTTTATACTCACAGTGCTGCTGAGCATCGCTTCGGCCGGGCAAACGTTAGTGCTTGTAGGCGGAGGCATGGACTTCACCGTAGGCGCGGTGATGTCGAGTACGGCGATACTCACTACATATATAATGAACGGCCAGGAAGGGCACTTCCTTGAGGTGTTTGTGCTGGCAATGGGCATAGGGCTGCTGGTCGGGTTTCTTAACGGCATAGTCACCACGAAGATAAACCTGCCGCCTATGATACTGACCATGGCAATAAGCAACGTCGTAACGAGAATGGAGTATGTGCTTACGGCGGGGCAGCCGGGCGGGTATGCGTCGGACGCTTTCTCAAGCACCATATTCTACAAGGTGTTCGGCTTTATACCGGCAATAGCGATGTACGCGATAATAATATGGCCGTTGGTATTCTTCCTGCTCAATCGCTCAACGTTCGGCAGACAGCTATTCCTGGTGGGCAACAACCCGAACGCGGCGAGGCTTAACGGTATAAACGTAAATAAGATAAAGATAGTGTCATACGTAATTTCGGGCGTGCTGTGCGCGTTTGCGGGCATGCTGGGAGCGGCGTATATGGAGACGGCGAGATGCCAGATATTCGATAAATATGCGTTCAACTCTCTTATCGCGGTCATAGTGGGCGGTACCGCATTTACCGGAGGCATAGGCACGTACGCGGGAAGCATAGCGGGTTCGCTGCTGATGGTCGTTTTGGACAACGCGCTGACGCTGATGAACATGTCTCAGGACACTCAGAACGTTACCCGCGGTATCGTTATGATACTGCTGCTGATAATCTATAACCGTCAGAAGTCCGTTCGTCAGTAACGGTTAAAAGGCGGAGTTCATACGGTGTCCCCAGCAAGACGTAAGGCTTGATGGGGTGTAAACAGATTAATAATACTTTTCAATAAAGCTTTAACCCAAGCAAAAGACCCGTCCTTAATATGGGCGGGTTGCTTTTTGCCGGCAGTAGAGTCGGAACAAGCAACAAAATACCACCGCAAATAAAGGCTTTTTTAGCTAAGAAACAGGGGTGCTTATATTATGGAGCAAAAGCAAGCAAAAAGGTTTACATTCTCGATTCTGATGTTTATGATAGGCTACGCGTTTATCAACAGCACGCCCAGCCTTTTTATGAACGGCATGATAGAGGATTTTCAGTTGCCCAACGTTGAGCAGGGGCTTATCAGCAGCTTAATGAACGTCGGCGGACTGATAGCGCTTATATCCACGCCTCTGCTGCAGGGAAGGGTTAAAAAGTGGACGATGCTGCTCATAAGCGGGCTGATACAATTCGTAATAACGCTTTGCCTCGGTATGGTGCCGCTGTTCTGGTTCGTGCTGGCCGCGTATCTCGTGTTAGGGCTGGGGCTCGGGCTGATGGACTCGTACGCCAACTCGTGCATAGCGGATATCAACGTTGGAAGCCAAAAGCATATGGCGCTTATGCACGGCACATACGGCATCGGTGCGTTCGCGGCGCCGCTTATTATACAATGGCTGTTTGAGCCTCCGAGAAACCTGCCCTGGCAGACGGTAAACTATATTATAGCGGCTTTTGTAGGCGTACTCGTACTGTTTTTTGTGCTGCAGACAAGGCGGGACAGCGGTATAGTCAGCGCGGCGAGCATAGACGAGCCCAAGCTTCGCATGGGTGAGATAAAAGAATATCTTAAAAACAAATATAACGTGCAGCTTATAGGAGCGGGCGTGATGTATAATGCCAGCATGGCCGTGAGCTCGCTGTGGGTGGTAAGGTACGCGACGGTAACATATAACGACGCGGCTTCGGGCGCCGTTGCGTTGTCTGTATGCTGGCTGTGCAGCACGATAAGCAGATTTGTCGCTCCCGCGCTCAAAAAGCGTCCGCTCAAGCTTTTTGCGATAGGCGTTTCTTCGATGGGTGTGCTGCAGATAGCGGGAGTACTTGCGGGGAACCAGATAATGCTTATTGCCGCGTATGGCGCAATAGGGCTGATGAGCGGCCAATGCATGCCGATGCTTATGAACGAGCTGACGGTAAAATATCCGGGGCGTACGTCGCTGCCTACTTCGGTGAGCCTGTTTTTCATGTACTGCGCGAGGATAATAATGCCGATAGTAGTGGGGTATGTTGCTGCGATAAGCAACATTGCCGTAGGCATGCTGCTGCCGCTTATCACCAGCCTGCTGGGAGGATGGCTATCGTTTGTCGCGCTGCGCAGCGACAAATCCGCCGCATAAAAAACGCGGCGGCATAATCGCCATGCTCACGGGGCCCCCAGCAAGCCGTGAGGCTTGCTGGGGTGTGTAGTTAAAAGTTAAAGTATTCGGCAAGCTGCTCGTCGCTTAAGTGTCCGCCGTATTCGCAGATCTCCAGGCCTTCGGCATATTTTGCCTGTTTGCCGCGTTCGCCGTATTTTTTTACAAGGAGTACGCGGTTCTCGTCGGCAAAGTCCTTGCTCGCCTGAGCGAACCTGCTGTTTAACAGCCACTTGAAGCGTTCCTCGTCGTCCTCGGGTATCTCGGGCTTGTCTACGTTGTCCACCCATGGCAGCCAATCGTACATCTGCGATTTGTACTGATGCCACATGCGCATCTTGTCCTCGAATACGTCCGTTATATCGAAAACGAGGTCGGGCTGGAACGGATACGGCTTTTTAAACGAGTCCTGCATATAGAATATCGCGGGCTGGTAGCGCAGCACAGGAGTCATCGGGCAAATATTGGGCACCTGCACGAGATACGAGCAGTCCTGTACCAGTATCGACGTGTTGCGGTGGTCGGGGTGATAATCGTTTGGGCGATGAGTGATTATGATATCGGGGGCGTATGTGCGTATTGCTCGCATCATAGCGATTCGCTCGGGCAAACCGGGCGTAAGATACGCGTCGTTATGGTCGAGAAACTCTACTTCTATGCCGGTGAGCTTCGATACGCTCTGCGCTTCCTGCCAGCGTATCTGAGAGAGCGCGCCGCCCATAGTGCTCTGATGGCCGGAAAAGCCGTTAGTCGCGCAAAGAAACTTGACGCTGTGCCCCGAGCGTACGAACCTTAAAGCAATGCCGCCCGACGTTTCGCAGTCGTCAGGATGGGCACCAATAACCATGATTCTTAATTTCCTGGACATGATAAACTCCTTTGCTAAAGATGTTGATGATAATAAAATTATATCATACGCTTTTATCATATCCAAGTTAAATGTTTTAATTGGTATAACCAACTATAAAACTGGTATAACCAAAAAAACATTGCATGCCGGCGGGCGTTATATTATAATAGCTATTAGAAAACTGCCGTTTTATCGATAATCTGACCGTCCCCGGCAACGGCAGCAACCGTATCATGCAAAGTGAAAGTTATAAAAGCCCGTTAAGACAGAAAAGCAGTTCGGGCGAAAGCGTGCAACATGTACATACCAATTCAAATACCGCTTCTGCAAGGCATTCATCAGGCAAGCCTTTAAAGGCGCGCTTTGCATGTATAGAAGCGACCGGGCATAAGCAATATAATCCTATGTAATACCAGCATTTATCAATCAATAATAAGGAGGGACATGCATGAAAATAGGAACGTTGGCCGACTGGTTCGGAGTAGGGCTCATTGAGGGCATACGCGAATCACAGCGTTGCGGCGCTCACGGCGTTCAGGTTTACGCCGCAGGCGAGCTCGATTCAATGACCGTTACGCCGGAGCAGATTAAAAAGGTAAGGGACACGGCAAGGGAATGCGACCAGCAGATCGTAGCTCTCTGCGGAGAGCTCGGGGGATTCGGGCTGGAAAAGGCAGAGGACAACGCCGCAAAGATAGAGTACTTAAAACGTACTGTTGAGCTGGCGCTTGAGTTTGACTGCCATGTCGTTACGACGCATATCGGCGTAGTGCCCGCCGACAAGTCGCATCCGCGTTACGCCGTAATGAAGGAAGCATGCATGGAAATAGGCGAATTTGCCGCTAAACACGGAAGCTGCATTGCGGTGGAAACAGGGCCCGAGCTTATAACTACACTCAAGAGCTTTGTGGACGACTGCGGAGAGGGAATCGCTATAAACTACGACCCGGCAAACATAGTAATGGCGACAAGGGACGACGAAGTTAAGGGCGTATATACCGCCGGAAAATCAATAGTGCACACGCACGCCAAGGACGGAATATGCCGCCATAATTTGCCAGCCGAAGAGTTTTACCATATGTTCGCGACATACGGTCTCGAGCAGATGAGAGAGAAGGAATACAGCCGTGAGACGCCTCTCGGTGAAGGCAGCGTAAGGTGGAACGAGTATTTGACGGCGCTTAAGGACATAGGCTATAACGGATTCCTTACTATAGAGCGAGAAGTCAAAAACGGCGCGGAGGATATACGCATGGCCGTTAAATTCCTCAATGCGAAGCTGAAAGAGCTGAATATACCAACATAAGCCCCGGGCTCCGCCGTATACGCAACTTGTTTAATGTTAATACTGGTCTAAAGCAGATCAATAATAATGCAACAAAGGAGGATACAAATGAGTTCATACCCGAATCTTTTTTCACCGATACGCATAGGCAATATAGAAATACCTAACCGTATAGTACACGTACCTACCGATATCAGCTCTTCCTGCGCGGACGGGGAAGTAAGCGAACGGGATATATACCATCACGCGGAGATAGCCAAAGGCGGGACCGGCCTTGTGATTGTGGGCGCGACGACGCCCGACGCAAAAACGGGCAGGCCGACAGTCACCTGCCTTGTCGCCGATAACGACAACTACATACCTGGCCTTGCGAGGCTTGCCGAATCGATGCACCGCTACGGCGCGAAGTGCGCCGTGCAGCTGCAGCATCCGGGGCGCCAGTGCGCTATACCGCGCTACAGCATAATGTCTACAAACGATACTGTCGTTAAGCTCCCCTGGTCTGCGGGACATGAGATAGTATACGAGAACGCGGAGGAAAAAGGCAAGCAAGCCAGAGCTATGTCCACGGACGAAGTGCTCGAGATGATCGATCTGTTCTCGGAAGCGGCGTGGCGCGTCAAGCAGGCGGGTTTTGACGCCGTCGAGCTGCACGCGGCGCACGGCTATCTGATATCGATGTTCATGAGCCCGTATATCAACCGCCGCATAGACAGGTTTGGAGGCAGCTTCGAAAACCGCATGCGCTTCCCGCTCGCTATAATAGCGTCTATACAAAAGAAGTGCGGTAAAGACTTCCCAATACTCGTACGCTACTCGGTAGACGAGTTTGTGGAGGGCGGCCGCCATCTGGAAGAAAGCAAGCTTGTCGCGATGGAATTTGAAAAAGCGGGCGTAGCCGCGCTCGATCTTTCGCAGTGCGTGCAGGAGAGCCCCGGAGCGGGCTTTGACCCGATGTACTATCCGGAAGGCTGGACGCTGTTCGCTTCCGAGGGCATAAAAGAGGTAGTAAAAATTCCCGTAATATTGAGCCACTCGCTGCGCAACCCGGAATTCTGCGAGAAGATATTGGCCGAAGGCAAAACGGATATGGTAGGCCTCTCAAGGCAGATGCTTGCCGACCCGTACTGGCCCGTTAAAGCGAAGATGGGTAAGGAAAAGGAGATACGCCGCTGCATTTCGTGTCTAACCGGCTGCTGGCAGGAGTCGATGATGGCAAAAAGGGAGATAAAATGCGCGGTAAACCCCGCATGCGGAGAGCAGAGCTTTTCGGACCTTAAGAAGACGACCAAGCCGCTGAATATTGCGATAGTAGGCGGCGGCCCCGCGGGCATGGAAGCCGCGAGAATAGCGACCGTAAGAGGGCACAAAGCTGTTATATTCGAGAAGACGGGAGAGCTGGGCGGCGCGATACTCGGATGCTGTATGGTGCCCGGCAAGGACAAGATGAAATGGTACGCCGACTGGATACGCAATCAGATAAAGGAGCTGGGCGTGGAAGTAAGGCTATGCACCGAGCCCACGGCAGACGACCTTGCCGGCTACGACGCCGTACTCAACGCAACGGGCGCTTCGTCGTATGTGCCCGACTGCATTGGGGCGGAGCGGGTAGTGAACTTCGAGAAAGTCATCGCGTGCCCGAAGGTTTCCTGCGAGTTTAATCCGGGTAAAAGAAAGCCGCTGAAGGTAGGGGAGCGCGTGCTCGTTTGGGGCGACCATTACGCGGCCGTCGATACAGTTTCGTACCTTGCGTCGATAGGCAAGCAGGTAACTGTGGTAACCGAGAGAAAGGAGTTCGGCTCGACGGTGGAAGTCGTACACATGTACGTAATGCGCAAGCGCTTCCAGCAGACGGACGCCGAGGCGCTCGACTCCAAGCCGTATAAATATCCTGTTACCGTATACGAAAACGCGACGGTATATAAAATAAGCGACAGCGAAGTGGTGATAGAGGATAAGAACTTCCAGCGCAGGACGCTGGCTATAGACACCGTAGTCACCTGCCATACGCGCTCGAATACGGCGCTGTTTGACGAACTGCGCTCGCGGGGAGTTAACGTGTTCAACGTGGGCGACTCCGTCTCGCCTCGCAATTTGCACGCGGCGGTGTTCGAAGGCGCGAGCTTTGGGCTCAACCTTGACGAGAACATGCTTGTCAACCCCAACAACGCGATAATGAACGATATACCGATAGACGTGCTGGGACAGCTGACGCGTTAAGCCTTATGGTATGTAAATGATTATCCGTCCGGAGGCGGCAGACTCTAAGCCGCTTTCGGATGGATAGTATAGCTAAAGAAATAATGTTTAGTAAAGGAGAGAATGGTATGAAACTTGGGTTTGCAAGCGCGATACTGCCTGATCAGAGTTTTGAGTATGTCGTCGACTTTGCGTCGAAAAACGGCTTCAAATGCGTAGAAATGATGTGCTGGCCTTTAGGCAAAGCCGAGAGGCGGTACGCCGGCGTAACGCACATCGATGTTGATTCGCTGGACAAGGGAAAAGCGGAAAGCATAAAAGCATACCTTAAAGAAAAGAACATCGAGATATCGGCGCTCGGCTATTATCCCAACCCGCTCGACCCCAATCCAGAGAACCGCAACAAGTACATAGCGCATATCAAAAAGCTCATAACTGCCGCTCCGATGCTGGGCGTAGACACGGTAAACACGTTTATAGGGCGCGACCAGCACGCATCCGTATCCGACAACATGAAGCAGTTTAAAATCGTATGGCCAGATATAATCAAGTTTGCCGAAGACAACGGCGTAAAGATTGCGATAGAGAACTGCCCGATGCTGTTTACGATGGACGAATGGCCGGGCGGCAAGAACCTCGCCACCACGCCCAAAATTTGGGACGAGATGTTCGACATAATACCGAGCGATAACTTCGGCCTCAACTATGACCCGTCGCACTTGCTGTGGCAGCAGATGGATTATATCGCGCCTATATACGATTATGCGGACAAGTTGTTCCATATTCATATCAAGGACGCAAAGATACTGGAATACCAGATAAGCAGAGTGGGCATTATGGCGACTCCTCTCGAGTTCCATACCCCGAAGATACCCGGGCTCGGCGATATAGACTGGGCAAGCTTCATATCGGCGCTGACGGATATAAGATATAAAAAACATGTCGTGATAGAAGTGGAAGACAAGGCGTTTGAGGATACGCTGGAAGACAGGCTGACCGCGATACTGCAGTCGAAACAATATATCAACCAGTTCCTGCTGTAAAGCGCTCCGGGAAAGCTTAAGCGCCTTTAAAAAGTATAGCACAAAAAAGAAAGCGGCTTTTAGCCGCTTTTGTTCTGCTGTCTCTTAAACTACCTTGCTCCGTGGTCGTAGGGGATACCCTCGGCTCTCGGGGCCTGAGACCGTTTGGAGCTGAATACGAGTACAATGAGCGTTGCGATATACGGAACCATTTTATATATGTAGCCTGTGACTCCCACCGACATCAGGAACGGTATGGACGAATACGCTGCCGCTATGGTCTTCATGAAACCGAAGAACAGCGCCGCTCCTGCGATGCGCCAGGGCTTCCACTGTCCGAATATAAGAACCGCGAGAGCGAGGAAGCCGTAACCCGACACGGTTGCATTGAAGTTTGTCGACGTCGTAACAACAAATATCAGTCCTCCGAGGCCTGCGAGCGCGCCTGATATTATTACCCCTGCGTAACGCATCTTATAAACGTCCACACCCACAGCGTCCGCTGCCTGAGGGTGCTCGCCGCAAGCGCGCAGCCTTAATCCGAACCTTGTGCGGTAAAGAAGTATCGCCGAAACTATAAGTATCACCACGCCCAGGTAAGTAGTGATATATGTGTTCTGGAAGAAGAGCTCGCCTAAAACCGGAATATCGCCCAGCACCGGGACCTTGTCGATACGGAACGTATTTGTAAATTCAATCTGCTGCACATGCGACGGCTGTATCATACGCGCCGCGAATATCGAGAACGCCGGCGCAAGCATGTTCAGTGCCGTACCGCTTATTACCTGATCCGCTTTTAAGTTGATGGAAGCATATGCGTGAAGCAGCGAAAATACGATACCTGCCGCCATAGCGATGAGAATAGCGAGTATCAGCAGCAGCTGCCCTGACATGCTGTTCTGCATCAGACTGATGAACAATACGCTGGCAAACCCGCCTATTATCATAATACCTTCAAGGGCAATGTTGACAATGCCGCTTCGCTCCGAAAACATGCCGCCCAGAGCCACAAGCATAAGCGGTATAGTGAAGAACATTGTTTGCTGAACGAAAAAATAAATGTTCATGTCCTGTCGTCTCTCCTTTTCATTCGGATTCGCTGCAGTACGCTGCGCAGTACCAGCGCGAACGCCGCGAAATAGATGATAACTGCCGTTATAATATCGATTATCTCAGGAACATAGCCGGCCAGCTGCATCTGGCTGCCGCCCTGTATTATATATCCTATAAACAGCCCGGCAAACAGAGTCCCTATAGGGTGCGACATGCCGAGCAGTGCGACCGATATTCCGGTAAAGCCTTCCGGCGCTATCACGTCCTCAATCAGAATATACTTGCCGCTGCCCGCGAGATACATAAGCCCTCCGCCTATACCGGCGAGCGCTCCCGAAATCAACATCGATAGTACTATGCATCTTTTCTCGTTAATGCCCGCATATCTGCTCGCATAACGGTTGAAGCCGCACGCCTTGAGTTCGAATCCGAAGGTGGTTTTACTAAGTAAAATGTGAATAACCACCGCCAGAATTATAGCGATTATAATGCCACCGCCCACCATAGATACCGGAAATAACTTATCAAGCCCGAACTTTGGTATGTTGGCCGTCTCGGCAACTCCGAGCGCCCTGTCGCCGGCCATAGTATTAAGCAGATACGACCTTACCATCATGTTGACAAAATAGGTGCCTATATAATTTGTCATTATGCATGAAATAACGATATTAACGTTTCTGTAAGCCTGCAATAGCCCCGGTATAACCGCCCATAGGGCGCCCATAATCATTGCCGTTAAAAGAGCGGCAATCCATTGAAATGAGCCTAATCCGGTACCGTATACGCCTACGAATACAGCGCCTAACGCGCCCATAATGAACTGGCCTGAAGCGCCGATGTTAAAAAGGCTTGTCCTGAAAGCAAAAGACACCGACAACCCCGTCATAATAATTGGCGTTGCATAATAAAGCACATTGCCGAAATCGGTGCTGCTGCCTAGGCCGCCTCCGAGTATCTTGCCAATGCCGAAAAAAGCATTAGCGGGATTGCTTATTATTAGCACTATAAAACCGACCAGCAGCCCGATTACTATGGCTACTATCGACGAGAAAGGGCCTGCCGCTCCGGCAATGCCGTCGAGCACTCTTCCGGGTATTCTCTTATACCATGGTCCCAATTTAAATCCGCTGCCGCCTGGTTTGTTACCTGTCTTTTCGTTCAACCGACATTCCCCCTTTTCGCTCCGGCCATATAAAGTCCGAGCTCGTTTTCCGTGACCTCGGAAGGTTTCACATTTGCCACGATCTGGCCCTCATACATCACGAGTATCCTGTCGGCAAGCTGCATGACCTCCGAGAGTTCAAACGACACCACGAGCACGGCCTTGCCGTTGTCCCGCGCGTCTACTATTTTTCGGTGCATGTATTCTATTGCGCCCACGTCCAAGCCGCGCGTAGGCTGTACGGCAAGTAAAAGCTCGGGATCCCGGCTTATCTCCCGCGCGACTATCGCTTTTTGCTGGTTGCCGCCCGACATGCTGCGCGCTGTTGTTTTTGGCCCTTCGCTGCATCGGATATCAAATTTATCTATCAGGCTTTGCGCGTAACTTTTAATCGCGTCCTTTTTCAAGAAGCCGCGCGACTGAAAGCGGGGCTCGAAATATTGCAGCAGAACAAGGTTCTCACCCAGCGTATAGTCGAGTATCAAGCCGTATTTATGCCTGTCCTCGGGTATATGAGACATGCCGTGGGTATTGCGGTAACGTATTGACTTATTGGTTATCGTTTCGCCCCTGAGTTTTATCGTGCCGCTGTCCGCGCGAATCAAACCCGACAACGCGTATATGAGTTCGGATTGCCCGTTGCCGTCCACGCCGGCTATGCAGACTATCTCGCCCTCGTGCACCTTAAGGCTTAGGTTATGAACTTTGTTCTTTTTGGAGCCCTCGCTTTTTACAGTCAGGTTATCAACCTCAAGCACGGGGCTGCCCGGCTGTTTCTCTTTCTTGTCGACCTGAAGAATGACCTTGCGGCCTACCATCATTTCCGACATCTGTTCTATCGTTACGTCGGCAACGTCGACAGTGCCGACGCATTTTCCCAGCCGCAGCACCGTACAGCGGTCTGCTACCCGCTTGATTTCCTCGAGTTTGTGCGTTATGAATATTATCGACTTGCCTTTGGCGGCGAGGTTCTTCATAATACCCATCAACTCTCCTACCTCCTGAGGCGTCAATACCGCTGTCGGCTCGTCGAATATGAGTATTTCGTTGTCACGGTAAAGCATCTTGAGTATTTCCACTCTTTGCTGCATTCCTACAGTAATGTCCGAAATCAGAGCGTCAGGGTCGATGCTGAGGCTGTACTGCTTCGATATATCCATTACCTTTTTGCGTGCAATGTCGAGATTAATAAAGCCGCCTTTAGTCGTTTCCACGCCCAGTATTATGTTTTGCAGCACCGTAAAATTGTGTACGAGCATAAAATGCTGGTGCACCATGCCTATGCCCAGCTCATTGGCCATTTTTGGCCCTGATATCGTTACTTCTTTGCCTCGGAGGACGATGCTTCCGCTTTCCGGCTTATACATTCCGAACAAAACACTCATCAGAGTGCTCTTGCCTGCACCGTTCTCGCCAAGCAGCGCGTGAATCTCGCCTTTTTTCACCTTGAGAGTGACATTGTCATTTGCACGGATACCTGGGAACTCCTTGACGATATTGTTCATTTCGATAATATAATCCAAGCGTTTCACCTCTTAATTCTGCAGTATCGGTACCGTAAGGCTTTTTCTCCGCTCCCGGCCTACGGTATAAGCAAAATGTGCAGCGGATAGAATGAACGTAAATGAATGCTCTTGTATTTATCCGGGTTTTTAAAGATCTTAAAGCGTGCCTGCTGTTACTGTGTATTATTCCCAAAAAACTCGCAGCTTTTATGGAGATGTTTTATCTACACCCCGTTATTCACACCAAATCAAATCTCACGTCTTGATGGGGACCCCGTATAAACAGCGGGAAGGCGCCAAAAAGCTCCTTCCCGCCAACGTTTATAACCCGTATGTTAATCTGTTACTTCGGTAACCTTAACTTTCTTAAGGCCAAAATCGGCTATTTTTGCATCTATCGAGTTGTTTATTTTATATTTGCCGCTCTTGACGGCTTCGAAAATGGCCTCGTAATCCTCCGTAGTAAATTTACGCCACTTGCTGGTATCCGTTGTCATTCCGACGCCGTTGTTCGAAGAGTTCGCATGGATTGTGCGTCCGCCTTCGAAAGTGCCGTCATAGAAGGCTTTAAGGCCGTCCTGAACCGCGTTGCCCAGCATCTTCATCGCTGAAGCGATAACCGTTGGAGATTCGCCGCTCTGATCGACGTCAACACCGATGACATATTTATCGGTCGAAGCTTCCGCAGCCGACATTACAGAGTTGCCTACGCTGCCGCCCGCCGCGAATATTATCTCGGTGCCCGACTCATACCAGCCCGCCGCTCTCGCCTGATTCTCAGGCGTTGCGGCAAAATCGCCGGAATAATTGTACATTATGGAGATAGAACCGTCCGGAAGGCCCATCTCGGTAGCAGCCGCTTCGGCGCCCTGTACGAAACCGTAGCCGTAACGCACAACCGCAGGAACCGACTGTCCGCCCTGGTAGCCAAGCTTCGTAAAGCCGTCCTTGACAGCGGCGTAGCCCGCATAGAAACCAACCTCGTCCTCAGCAAAAATGAAGCAGAGTACGTTGGACTCGGTTTTATAGGTCGCATAGTCTGGGGTATGGGGTTCTCCGTCGATCAGTATGAACTTCACGTCGGGATATTTTGTCTGGGCTTCGTAGACAGCGGATTCGAACAGGAAACCCGGGCAAACTATTATTTTCGCTCCGCCCTTGACCGCAAGATCAATAGAAGCGAGATAAGCGGCGTCGGATACCTCCGTAGGTTTATAATACTGTTTGGTTTTACCGTTGGCATCCGCAAACGCCTTTATGCCTTCCCAAGTCCCCTGGTTGAATGACTTGTCGTCGATAGTGCCTTTGTCGGTTATCATCGCGATCTCGGCACCACCTTCTGCTGAAGCCTGAGGCGCGTTCGTGCTTGCACACCCTGCAAACATTACTACTGTAAGCACTACAGCAACAACAATTGCCAATAGTTTTTTCATTTGTATCCTCCTATTTGTTTAACATTATTTGGCCAAAGCTACCAAAGATAATTCTAGCACAATCAAGTATTATTTACAATCGTTCAAAGGTAAATTTGTCAGAATATTCAACATAATAACATGCTAACACGCTGGAAGAAACGGCATGTTGTTTGGCGGCATGCCGCGTGATATAATCAATAAATAAAAAAAGATTACGGAGTGGCGCATGGCGAAGCTTTTTTTACGTTACGCGGTTATGAACGCGGGGAAATCGACTCAGCTGCTGCAGATTGCATATGACTACGAGAAGAACAACGGCCGCAAAATATTATGCCTGAAGCCCCGTATAGACAAAAAGGCGGACAGGTATATAATAAGCCGCTTAGAGGACGGCATAGTAAAGCGCGAAGCGGATTTCCTTACGGAGTCTGACGAAGGCTGGCTTTATGAGCGCATATACGAGACAAAGAAAGCCGCCGACGCTGCGGGCGAGCCGATAGCCGTGATACTGATAGACGAGGCGCAGTTTTTAAGCAAGGCAAACGTGTGGGACTTAGCGCGCGTCGTCGCATACCTTGACATACCCGTAATATGCTTCGCGCTTAAAGTGGACGCATTCGGCAACCCGTTTGAGGGCAGCTCGTACCTTTTCGCGCTCGCGCAGGATATAGAAGAGGTGACCACGCGCGCGATATGCCGTTTTTCCGAAAAGCCCAGGAAAGCGACGCTGCACCTGCGTACGGTGGAAGGAGCGCCGGTGTTTTCGGGCGAGCAGGTATCGATAGAAGACGACAAGGAGATAAAGTATTATCCCATCTGCCTTTCGGAATATATAAAGCGTTACGACGAAGCAAAGGGTATAAAAGTCAAAAAATGATTATTCGGGGGACAAAATGAACAGGCCTTTGATAGGAATACCGCTGGGCGACCCGGCAGGAGTGGGCCCTGAGATAGTCGTAAAGGCGCTAAAGGCAGGCAGCCTCTATGAGCGCTGCCGGCCGGTGGTTATAGGGGACAGCGGCGTCGTCAGGAATGCGCTTAAAATCTGCTCTGCTGAATCAAACGTCAATGTTATAGATTCGCCGGAGCAGGGCGCATATACAGAGGGTACGATAGACGTTATCGACCTTGGCAACGTCGATTTAAACGAGCTTAAAATCGGCAGGGTGCAGGCTTTAGGAGGCAAAGCGGCGTTCGAGTATATAAAGCGGTCGGTTGAGCTGGCGCTTGCGGGGCATATAGACGCGATAGCCACCACGCCGATAAACAAAGAGTCTTTAAAAGCCGCGGGCGTTCCTTTTATCGGCCACACCGAAATACTAGCAGGGCTTACGGGAACAAAGGACCCGCTGACGATGTTTGAGGTAAAAGGCCTGCGCGTGTTCTTTTTGAGCAGGCATGTTTCGCTAAAAAAAGCGTGCGAAATGGTAACGAAGGAGAGGATACTTGACTACATAGAGCGCTGTACAAAGGCGCTTGAGCGCCTCGGCGTAACCGAAGGCACGATGGCCGTGGCGGGCCTGAATCCGCACAGCGGAGAGCACGGCCTTTTCGGGGACGAGGAAGTAATGGAAGTCGAGCCCGCGGTAAAAGAGGCGCAATCGCGCGGATACAATGTCGCCGGGCCTGTTTCGGCCGATTCGGTGTTCCATCTCGCGCTGCAGGGCAGGTACAACTCGGTGCTATCGCTGTACCACGACCAGGGCCATATAGCCACCAAGACGCTCGACTTTGAGCGGACTATAGCCATTACCAACGGTTTGCCGTTCCTGCGCACGTCGGTAGACCACGGCACGGCGTTCGACATAGCGGGCACGGGAGTTGCCAGCGAAGTAAGCATGACGGAGGCAATACTGCTTGCGGCGAAATATTCGCCGGGCTATAACAGGCAGTGATATGTTTTGAAGTTAAGCCCCTCCGGAACAGCAGTCGGCAGGGGCTTTTGTATAACGACGTTTTTCTTATATAACATACGATGGATTTTCAGGAGAATTTACGGTGGTAACATTATCGCTTAAAAACTTAAAATTCAGCTTTGGAGCGGAACAGGTGATTAAAGACGTCTCTTTAACGCTGACCGACGACATGCGCATGGGGCTTGTAGGACCCAACGGCGCGGGAAAGACGACGCTGCTGCGCATAGTCTGCGGCGAACTGACGCCTGACGGAGGCACGGTAAGCCTGCCCGGCGGCTCAGTTGTCGGTTACCTCCCGCAGGAGACGGGCTCGGGCACAGAAGCAACCGTCTGGCAGACGATGCTGGAGGTTTTCGACGAGGCGTTCGCACTGGAGGAGCGCATGCGCGACCTGGAGCGTGCTATGGAAGAAGCGTCCGCCGACCCGGATAAATGGGACAAAGTATCGCGCGAGTATGAGAAAGTTACAAGAGCGTTTGAGCGCGCGGGCGGGTACGGTTATAAAAGCGCCATAGCGGGCGTGCTTAAAGGCCTCGGGCTGGGCGAGGAATTCTACGAACAGAGAGTCAACACGCTGTCGGGCGGACAGCGCTCGCGGCTGATGCTGGCAAGGCTTTTGCTTTCAAAGCCCACGGTGCTGCTGCTCGACGAGCCTACTAACCATCTTGATATGGAAGCGTCGCTCTGGCTCGAAAACTATCTGAAAACATGGCAGGGAAGTGTGATAATAGTATCGCACGACAGGTGGTTTTTAGACCAGGTTTGCACGCACATAGGCGAATTGCTGGATGGAAAAGTAGAAACATATATCGGAAACTATACGTCTTTTTACGCACAGAGGCAGGAAAAAATTAAGCTGGCGCAAAAGGCGTATGAGCTCGGACAAAGGGAATACAACAGGCAGAAGAAGATAATAGAACAGTACAATGCGTGGGGCAGGATAAACGGCGGCAACAACTTTAAAAAAGCAAAGTCAAGGGAAAAGCTGCTTGCCAAGATGGAGTTTGCCGAAAAAGCGCCGGGCGAGAGAAGGAAGATGGGGTTAAAGCTGGACGCATCTTTGCGCGGAGGCAACGACGTGCTTACGGCGGAAGGCCTCGGCATGGCGTTCGAAGGAACGCCGCTGTTCTCTGGGGTAGCTTTTAGCCTTAAAAAGGGCGACAGGGCGGCGCTTATCGGCCCCAACGGCGTAGGCAAAACTACGCTGCTGCGCATAATCGCGTCAAGGCTTGCACCATTGGAGGGGCAGGTAAGATACGGCGCGGGCATAGAAGCGGGCTATTACGACCAGCTGCTCGAAACGCTTAACGCAAATAATACGGTGATAGAGGAGATGCGCGACGCGTTCCCCGCCATGACTGACGGCGAACTGCGCAACATTTTAGCATCGTTTCTTTTCTGCGGGGACGATGTGTTCAAGAGCATTTCTGCGCTCTCGGGAGGGGAGAAGGGGCGGCTCTCGCTACTCAAGCTCATGATGAAAAAGGGCAACCTGCTGCTGCTCGACGAGCCTACCAACCACCTCGACATGGACAGCCGCGAGGTGCTGGAGAGCGCGCTGGCGGATTTCGACGGCACGGTGCTGTTCATCAGCCACGACAGGTATTTCATCAACAAGGTTGCGACGCGTATACTCGACATGAAAGACGGCGGTATAGAACAATTCGAAGGCAACTGGTCGGACTACCTTGAGCAGCTCGAGTGCAGAAAATTAAAAGAGTCGGAGCCGGCCGACTCGGGGCTTACTAAGACCGAAGCGGCGAAGCTCAAACGGGCCGAGAAAGAACGCGAGCAGAGGGTAAAGCAAGCGCAGGAGCGCGTAAAACGCATTGAGCAGGCTATAGAAGCGCAGGAAGCGCGGCTCGCCGAGATAGAGGCGCTGCTTGCCGACCCCGCGGCGTTGAGCGCGGAGCGGCTTATAGAGCTTTCCGGCGAGCATGAACGCACGCGGAAAACCACGGACGATTTGATACTGGAATGGGAGGCCGCGCAGGAGGCCGCGAATGAAGCGTGAGGATTCCGTGATAGAAATACGGTACACCCGCCCGGACGACGCCAAGGCTCTCGGCGAGATACAGTCGTCGTCGTGGAGAGCCGCGTATAAAGATATCGTGCCGGACGACGTGCCCGCGGCTTACGCGCCCGAGGCAAGCTGCTGCCGCAGGCCTATGGCGCCCTCGGTCAGTATAAGCGGGCTGTTATTGAAACAATCGGTAAAGCTGCGTTTTTGCATAAAGGCCTTTCAGGTATAATTTCTAAGTAATTCGGCAGGGGAGGAAAAAAGTCCTTTATGAAGGGGAAAATGAGAGGGTTAAGAATTATATTGATAATACGTATTTCTGAAGCGTAAACATAGTGTAAAGTGTCTCTATCAAAATCCTAAATCACGCATCTTATTAACCTCAGAATCCCAGTCAATAATTGAGTAACGGAAGAAGTTAAATTTATCACGATTAGTTTCATAATAAGCTCTAGTAGAACGGCAAAGTATTATACATAAGCGTCTAACATTTACACGGTATCTCTTCGTTCTCTCATTATAGATTTCTGCTGCATCATGATAAATATCAAATGGTTTTTTTGATTCTAAGATAAGCTCAAAACTATCAATTTTATTGTTATTGTCTTGTATTTTATCGACATCAATATTTGGTGTTCCTTGATGTAATAAAGAATTTCTCAAGCTATAAACAACTTCCCCGCTTAGATAAGGCATCTTTATTTCACGGCATTTTTCGCAAGGGCATTGTTCATATTTGCCGATGTATTTATCATACCAAGCCTTATATCGTTGGGAAGTCATCTTTTCTTCCGGGTACTCAGCCTTACCGCATATATCTGGGAAAGTAAGCGCTAATGCTAATGCGGAAAAATAGCATTCTGCATCTAATGCTTTGTTGACATCATCAATCAATCGCAACATCATAGGCAATACCTCATTTCTTTAAAGATTTTTGTAATAATAAAACATAACATAGTAAACATAATTAATTCCTTATCCCGACTCAAGTATTGGCAGGTTTTGTAAAATTATGGTAGGAACCCTGCCTGCACCGAGAATCAGTATTTAAAAGTGCCTATAAACTAATCAATATCATCTTCTTTTCTGTCTAAATCTGTTGAAATAACTCTTGAATAAGAATCATCCATACTGCTACAGTTTTCAAATCTAGGATCTTTAATAGAATTGTAGAAATTTGTTTTCAATATCTCTGTTGCTTTATCAAGAGATTTACCTATCTCTACAATAGATTTTCTTAGTTCATCAGTCTCTGATATGTAAATAAGAAATCCCGCATAGTCTCCAAAAGTTATCTCCGAATCTTCTATATATTTTTTAGTGTGTTTATTAACAACTGAAGAATATTTTAATACTATTTTTAGCTTATTATCAGTGAATTTTAAAATGTCAGCAGTAATAACATCTAAACATATAACCAACTGCTGCTTAGGATAAATAGAAATATTTATATTTGACATATTACCTAAACGGTCCTGTACTTTTTGAGGTAGTTGTTTAATAAAGTCACTAAAAATAATTCCAAATAATCTTGCTGGAACTTCACCTACATTTCTGATAACAATACAGGTAAGGCTACTTCTTATTAGTTCAAACGAGGCTTGAAGATATGGCCGCTTTTTTTCGCTTCGTTCTTTCAATAAAATTATTATTGCGGTTAGAGAAATAACTGAGCATATTGCAGATATTATTGATGCCCAATCTAATCCTCCATTTGTATCTCTTAAAACATCTATAAGTTCACGCATTAAATCTTCCATATTTTTTCCAATCTGTTGTCGGGCAGGTATGCACGAAGGGGCTGGATTTATGCCCTTAACAAACAAAATTACAGTTGCTTTTTTCTCTTCCGCTTTTTTCTGTTGAGGGGCATTCTCTATAAAACAACTTTTCATGCTTGATATAGATGCGAAATTTTAGTGTATTAAAGGAAATGGAGAATATTTGCCAAGCGTGTTTTGAGTAGGGATTTTATCTTTTCGGTTTTCATTTGATCTCTCTTTTATCATGTATTCTCAAACTTCAGTTAATAGACATAATGCCCATAATCACTATTTCGACAAATATATCCAGTATCCTTTAAAATAAGCAAAATATTCTTCGCTTCGCTTGTCATTTCCAGCACATGAGTACGGTAATAAACTTCGAGAAAAGTGAAATAGTATTTCATTAAAGACAACAGTTCACGAATATGGGAATAGAAAAACGTTTTGTTGCGGTAAGATGTGCCAAGACGATAAAAAACCGCGCCGTATCAAATCCGCCGCCTGGAACTTTTGAGCTTTAAGGCAATATCGGCAACAAGTCCGGAAACTATGCAAAGCAGCATGCTTATAGTCCATATAATCCAAAAGTTGTTTGTTCTTCCTCCGCCGGGGTCAAGCCCGTCGGTGTTGAATATCGCTCCGAGTATAAACCCGAATATGTAGCCAAACGCGGCGGCTGCAGACGTCCATCGCAGCTTAAAGGCTATTGCGGCAAGCAGTACAATCAGGCTGACAACAGCCAAAAGGCCCGGCCAATCTTTCATGCCGTGCATATCAAAAAATACAAATCTGCACAGCAAATATGAAACGCCGAGGCACAACAGCAGAGCGATTATCCATACGGCTTTTTTCGATAAAGAGCTTTTCATATACGTCCTTCAATACTCATATTTGCCGATGGCGTAAAGCGCCGCCTTCTGTGCGTGTATCACGGCAGTGTCGAATAACCGCTTATCGGTGTCCTTTTCGGTTATCAGCCTTCCCAGCTCTGTGCACCCCAATATCACTCCCGTGCTTGAGTCGGCGAGCCTGTTTATTATTTCAAGATATTTGATTTTGGACGCTTCGGAGACTATGCCCAAGCAAAGCTCGTCGTATATCACTTTGTTTATGAGCTCCCGGTCGGCAGGGCCGGGTATTATCGCCTCAACGCCGCATTCTGCCAGCCTGCAGCTGTAAAAACCCTGCTCCATTGTGTACTTCGTGCCGAGCAGCAGAGCTTTATCAAAGCCGCTGTCTTTAAGCTCCTTTGCCGTCACGTCAACGATGTGCATCAGGGGTATCGACACGGCGGACTCAATCCGGTCCGCTACCTTGTGTACCGTGTTGGCGCAGAGAACGATGAAGTCCGCGCCGCCGCTCTCGAGCCGCTTTGCCGCGCCGCACGCCAGCGCAGCGACGCCGTCCCAGTCCCCGCGCGACTGCAGCGCTTCTATCTCGCCGAAGTCGACGCTGTATACAAGGCTTTTAGCCGAGTGGTATCCGCCAAGGCTTTTGGCAACGGTCTTGTTTATTATTTCGTAATACGTTAACGTGCTTTCCCATGTGACGCCGCCTAATAGGCCGATGGTTTTCATGTAATACCTCCGATAACCAGTAATTATTGGCATAATACTGCACATATTAAACGTTGCATATAAAGTTTACAGCATTTCGCATATGCTCTTTACATTTTCTATCCAGCCCTCTATAATGGCCGAATTTTCTTTCAGCTTTGCGGGGTTCTTCTCAAAGCTCTGCAGCAGCTTTAACTGGTGCTCGTAGTATGCTTTGAGGCGCTCGAAATCCAGCTTGAAAGAGGGCAGTTTGCTGACAGAGCCCTTCTGCGCGAGATTTTCTATATTCTCCATCTTTGCTCTGAACTGCTCGGCGGAATCGCCTACCGTCTTCTTGAAATCCCGCAATACCCACTGCCGCTCAAAAAGGTTACGTTCCATCCAGCCGTCGTACTGCTGGCGGAACGTCTGCACTGCCTGCGATATAAGCAAAACAAGCGCGCCGCTGTCGCCCTTAAACTCCCCGGCGCTTTCAAAAGGGCTCTCGTCCATCATGCCGGATTCCAACAGCAGCTGTATTGACGATACTTCCTGTCCCCGGTATTTTTCAGCGAACACCGCGGCGAGCGCGAACCCTGTGCCCGCTTCCTCCGGGCTCAGCATATGCGCTTCGTTCATCTTGTAAAACTCGTCGGCAGACATGCCCATAAGCGAGGCTACAGCCTTTATGCCGCCCACTGCCGTGTCCGTTTTGACAAGGCCGGGGCCTATGGTAAGCGCGTGTATGTTTGTCTCTTCAAGCTCGGCGGCGAGCGTGTTTGACAGCTCGACCTGTGCCGTTTTAAACACCTCGTATGCGCCTATATAAGGCGCCGCTCCCGAAGATGAAACGAAGATTATTACTCCGCTGCCGCGCGTTTTCATATGGGGAAGCAGAAGCTGCGCCATATAAAGCGGCGCTCTGAAGTTTACCGCGTAGCTCTTATCCCACATGGAGGCTGAAACGTACTCCACGGCGCTTATTGCCACCATTGTGGCGTTATTAAAGAGCACGTCCACAAAACCGTATTTCTCTTGCGCGTACACTATAAGCTCTTCTATCTGCGTTTCGTCAGAAAGGTCTATTTCATAGAACTCCGCGCGGGAGCAGCCCAACTCCTGATTGATGCTGCGCGCGGCGGCCATACCTTTCCCGCTGTCAATTTCGGCTATAATAACGTTCGCTCCGAGCCAGACGAGCGCTCTGGCTGTCTCAAACCCTATTCCGCCGCCTCCGCCCGTGAGTATGACGGTTTTGCCTGTAAGAGTTGATTGAGTAAGCCCGCTTTTTTCTATAATCATATCAAAACTCCCTATACGAATATAATATATGTTGCCATATAAAGAACAGCATAAGGATCTTTCGTATCAGCGTGCTTTTACCCGAAAAACCGCTTAATCTCTATTTCGGCGGTTTCCTTTGAGTCCGAGCCGTGAATTATGTTTTCACTGGTGTTAAAAGCGAAGTCGCCGCGTATCGTACCTGCAGCCATGTCTTCAAACTTGGTGGCGCCCATCAGCGCGCGCATGCCCGCAACCGCGTTCTCGCCTTCCACGATCATGCCGAGTACCGGCCCCGACGTCATAAAAGCGACGATATCCGGGAAAAACGGCTTGTCGACAAGATGCGCGTAATGCTCGCGCAATATGGCCTCGCCAAGGCGCATCATTTTTGCGTCGGTGATCTTGTAACCCTTTTTCTCTATGCGGGATATAACTTCGCCCATCAGCCCTCTTCTTATGCAGTCGGGCTTCAGCATAATATATGTTCTTTCGACAGCCATTTAATACTCTCCTTAAAACTTTATTTCCATAAATATAACAAATTTATTCTTGCTTTTCCACCCCGCAATTTTGCCGGAATATTTACACCCCATCAAGCCTCACGACTTGCTGGGACCGAAAAAAACCCCCGCCGCAAGGGTGACGCGACGGGGTATATCGTTTTAACCTAGAACTTTACTTTCTCCGCAATATACTCGCTTAGCTTTCCTATATCCACTCTTACCTGCTGCATGGTGTCGCGGTCGCGCACTGTCACCTTGCCGTCCTCGAGCGTCTCGAAGTCGACAGTCAGGCAATAAGGCGTGCCTATCTCGTCCTGGCGGCGGTAGCGCTTGCCTATGCTGCCCGTTACGTCGAAATCCACCATAAACTCGGGCAGCAGCATATCGTAAATCTCCCGCGCTTTATCTACAAGCTGCTTCTGCAGCGGCAGCACGGCCGCTTTGAACGGCGCGAGCACGGGGGAGAGGCGCAGCACTGTGCGCGTCTCGTTTTCGAGCTGTTCCTCGTCGTACGCGTCGCACAGGAACGCAAGAGCCGCCCTGTCCGCTCCAAGGGATGGCTCGATGCAGTACGGCAGGAATTTTTCGTTTGTGTCCGGGTCGGTATACTCGAGGCTGACGCCCGAATGCTGCATATGCTGCTTTAAGTCGAAATCCGTTCTGTCGGCTATGCCCCACAGCTCGCCCCAGCCGAACGGAAAGAGGTACTCTATGTCCGTCGTGGCGTTCGAGTAATGCGACAGCTCTTCGGGCGAGTGGTCGCGTAGCTTTAAGTTCTCCTTCGTCATGCCAAGTGAAAGCAGCCAGTTGTAGCAGAAATCCTTCCAGTAGGAAAACCACTTCATCTCCTCGGCGGGCGCGCAGAAGAACTCGAGCTCCATTTGCTCAAACTCCCTTATACGGAATATGAAGTTGCCGGGCGTTATCTCGTTGCGGAACGACTTGCCTATCTGGCCTATGCCGAAAGGCAGGCGCTTTCTGGTAGTGCGCTGCACGTTACGGAAGTTGACGAATATGCCCTGCGCAGTCTCGGGGCGCAGGTAAATCTCGCTAGATGAATCTTCCGTCACGCCCTGATAAGTCTTATACATCAGGTTGAACTTGCGTATGCCGGTAAAGTTATGCTTGCCGCACACGGGGCAGTTTATTAAGTGCTCCTCGATGAACGCTTCCATCTCCGGATGCTTTAAGGCCGCCGTGTTTACCGATATGCCCTTCTTCGCGGCGTAGTCCTCTATGAGCTGGTCAGCGCGGAAACGCGCTTTGCACTCCTTGCAGTCCATAAGCGGGTCCGAAAAGCCGCCCACATGCCCCGACGCAACCCATACCTCGGGGTTCATTAATATAGCGCTGTCGAGTCCAACGTTATACGGGCTCTCCTTGATAAACTTCTTCCACCACGCCTGCTTTAAGTTGTTTTTGAACTCTACTCCCAACGGGCCGTAGTCCCAAGAGTTCGCGAGGCCTCCGTATATGTCCGAGCCGGGATACACGAAGCCCCTGTTTTTGCACAACGCGACGATGCGCTCCATAGTCTGCTTATCCTTTTTCATAGCTCCTCCAAAACCGTTCGTTTAAACTTCGTTAAAATAAATAAAGCCATCTCGTCCGTAAGGGACGAAAATGGCACATTTCCGCGGTTCCACCCTGATTGGCGGCGTAAGCCGCCCGCTTTAAGCTCTCCGGCATACTGAAGCGCCCATGTTCTCCGACCGCCGCGGGCTTTCACCCTCCCCGCGTCGCTTTAAGCGGTTTAAACAGACAACATGCTCTTCGCCGGACGATTATTATTTTTATACAATATATCAAAAGATATTCATTAATGCAATAGCGCCTGCATGTTTGCCGCTTATTTTTCAAGGTTCATCCCTTACTGCTCCTGAAAACTCGCCGCTTTTACTGCGCATAGGGTTTATGTGTTCTCCTGCTCTTGAATTCTTACTTTAATACCAACGATACAACCGAAAAATCTGCAAGTCAACAATTTAAAAATGGCGTAATTGGCGCGGACGCATTTCTAAACAAATATTTTTTTGCAGGAATTAAAAAATCATGTTGCATTTTCTAAAGAGTTAGACTATACTATATACAAACGAGGAAGTTTATTTAAAACTTTGCTCGTTTTTTTTATACGGGGTTCCCAGCAAGTCACAAGACTTGATGGGGTGTGTATTACCGGGGCCTCAAAAGCCGTCAGGCTTTTGAGGGTGCAAAATTGAATATTTGCCGGGGGCATATTTTCCCGGCCGGAAAGTTTATGCGCAAATAAGGCTCAATGGCGAACCTGGTTAAGTCATTGAGCTGTTTTTATTTTGAATGAAACCGTAAAGCTCAGGCTTTGCGGAATTTTTATATGGAGGTTTTACATGGACACACAGGTTACTCTGGACACACTATGGGTGCTGGTGGCGGGAATTCTGGTATTCTTCATGAATCTTGGCTTTGCGATGGTAGAGAGCGGCTTTGCCCGGGTTAAGAACACGGTCAACATACTGTCAAAGAATATCATAGTTTTCGCCGCGGCATCTCTCGGGTTTCTTGTCATCGGCTGGGGGCTGATGTTCGGGGACGGCAACGGCTTTATAGGGCTAAAAGGCTTGTTTATGGCTTCGGGAGCCGACAACTCTCCCGCGGTGGGCGACGCGTATCAGGGCGTGTATTCCGCAATATCGTGGGCGGGTGTGCCGTTTTGGGCAAAGTTTTTCTTCCAGCTCGTATTCTGCGGAACTGCGGCCACGATAGTTTCCGGCGCGGTGGCTGAGCGCATAAAATACATCTCGTTCATCGTATTTTCGCTCTTGCTGACCGCGTTCATCTACCCGATAGTCGGTCATTGGATATGGGGCGGAGGATGGCTCGCGTCTATGGGGTTCCAGGACTTCGCCGGCTCGACGGTAGTGCACTCCGTAGGCGGCTGGGCGGCGCTTGCGGGCATAATAGTGCTGGGGCCGCGCTTCGGCAAATACGGCATTGGCGGCAAGGTGCATCCTATACCGGGGCATAACATGTCGACCGCGACGATAGGGCTTTTCGTGCTGTGGCTCGGATGGTTCGGCTTCAACCCCGGCTCTACTATGGCGGCAAATCCGGACGCGATTTCCCACATACTGCTTACGACTAACACGTCGGCTATAGCGGCTGTGCTGACGTCAACGGCGGCGTCCTGGATATTGATGGGCAAACCAGACCTTGGCATGACGATTAACGGATGCCTCGCGGGGCTCGTCGGCGTAACGGCGGGATGCGCGTTTGTCAGCGTAACGAGCGCCCTAATTATAGGCGCCGTCTCGGGCGTGGCCGTGGTGCTTGCCGTTATGATGTTCGACCGCTTAAAGATTGACGACCCCGTAGGCGCGACCGCGGTGCACCTTTTCTGCGGCGTACTCGGCACGCTTTTTGTAGGGCTGTTCGCAGAGAGCAGATTCAACGGCGGAGCGGACGGACTTTTCTTCGGAGGCGGATGGAACCTATTGGGCGTTCAGGCGCTCGGCGTAATTTCGGTAGCCGGGTTCGTATTCGCGGGAGCGCTGGTTGCATGGCTGCTGATAAAGGCGACGATGGGCGTGCGCGTATCCTTGAAGGAGGAAATAGAAGGCCTCGACATTGGCGAGCACGGCAACCAGGCGTATCCGGAATTTGTGATACACAGGCAGTCGTTTA
Source organism: Burkholderiales bacterium (assembly GCA_050260375.1). Classification (GTDB taxonomy): domain Bacteria; phylum Bacillota; class Clostridia; order Christensenellales; family SZUA-584; genus DTFZ01. Next base: position 49,845 of record JBLNCA010000039.1, read on the forward strand.
TATCCAACATGCGCTTGTCGGCTAATATTACGCCCGTCAAGGAATCAGTAAATGAAGTCGGGAGGATAAGTAAAAATGAAACATGTTAAGGCGATAATCAGGCCGGAGATGCTTGATAAAGTGCGCGAGTCACTCGAAAAGGCGGGCTGTTACCGGGGAGTGACATTAAGCGAAGTGATGGGGCAGGGCAAGCAGAAAGGCATCGTGCAGGTTTGGCGCGGCGAGAAATACCACCTTGACCTGCTTCCCAAAGTGATGATGGACATGATAGTGAAGGACGATGAAGTTGCCGTCGTCAAAAAGGCTATATTGGAGAGCGCTTCAAACGGCGATTGCGGAGACGGCAAGATATTCGTATACGACGTTCTGGAAGCGGTGCGCATAAGAACGGGCGAAGAAGGCGACGATGCGTTGTAAGAGCTTGAAAAATCGAAGGAGGCCGGTTAAACCAGACCGGCCTGCCGCATTTTTAGAGCAAAAGAGACGCGCCTGTGGATCGAAAATTATTATATTGACATATCGTGCTAATATGGTTATAATACATGCAATCGAAAACGTTAGACGAGAAGAGAACAGAATAAGAAGAGCTGAGTTGAGATGAGAAGATGAAAGGATTATTGCGGCCCGGGATTCTTCCCACGGCCGTTTTTTGTTACCACATGCATTCTTAACCTGATTTCTCACGTTTGATGTTTAAGATAATTTTAAATATTTAAAGGAGAAGGACATGAAAAATTCGGTTAAAAAGCTGGGATTGCTGATGGTGGCGCTGCTCATTGCGGCTGCGGTTTTCGCGGGATGCACGGCGACGACGTCACAGCAATCGACTGTAAGCGCGGGCGCTTCAAACGCTACGCCGGAAGCTTCGGCCTCCGCAGCAGCGTCTGAAGAGACTGCAGTCAAAGGCGATTCGTACACGATAGGCATAACGCAAATAGTGGAGCACCCGTCGCTCGACAGGATACGGCAGGGCGTAATAGACAAGCTCGCGGAGCTCGGCTATGCGGAAGGCGAAAACTTCAAAATCGATTACAAGAGCGCGCAGGGCGATATGCCGACAGCGACGACTATAGGCCAGCAGTTCGTTGCCGACAAGGTGGACGTTATCGTGGCTATAGCGACGCCGACAGCCCAGGCGGCGTACGCGGCGTCTATGGGCGGCATACCGCTCGTTTTCTCTGCGGTATCAGAACCTGTTGCCGCGGAGCTCTGCAACGCGGACGGCAGCAACCTGGCGGGCGTGACGGGTACGAGCGACAAGCTCCCTGTGGATCCTATGTTTGAGCTGATAAAGCAGATGGTTCCGGACGCAGTAAAGGTTGGCATACTGCACAACACAGGGGAAGTGAACAGCGACATGCAGCTCGCGGAAGCAAGAGAAAAGGCGGGCGCATACGGCCTTGAGATCGTCGATGTGGGCATAACGTCCACCAACGAGATGGCCAGCGCATTGGATACGCTGCTTCCTCAGGTTGACGTGGTGATGAATCTGACGGATAATATGGTCGTATCGGCTTTGGCGCTCGAAGTTCAGAAATGCAACGAAAAGAAGATACCGCTGTTCGGCTCGGAAGACACGCAGGTAGCGGACGGTGCGCTTGCTTCGGCGGGCGTGGACTACTACACGCTGGGCCAGAAGACGGGCGAGATGGTTGCCGAGATACTTAAGGGCAAGAAAGCCGAGGAGATACCTATTATGACGTCCGCCGAGGCGATGATAGCCGTAAGCGCGGAGCAGGCCGAACTCCTTGGCCTTACAATCCCCGATGCGCTAAAAGGCTATATACTTTCACCGGAGGCGTCAAACTAAAGGAGAGAAGCATCCGTGCTTGATTTTCTGCTAAGCAATATAGAACAGGGCCTGATATACGCCCCGATGGTGCTCGGGGTGTATATCACGTATTCGATACTCGATTTTCCCGACCTTTCCGTGGACGGCACGTTCCCGCTGGGCGCAGCGGTGACGGCCGTCTGCGTCGTTTCGGGGGTTCATCCACTGCTTGCGATACTGCTTTCGATAGCGGCGGGCGCGGCGGCGGGCTTCGTGACGGGCGCGCTGCACGTGCACCTTAAGATCACGAACCTGCTGTGCGGTATACTCACAATGACAACGCTGTATTCCGTTAATCTCCATATCATGGGCAAATCGAATATACCGATGCTTACCAAACAAACTATATTCACGTTTATACCCGGCTTGCCGCCCGTATTTGTTGCGCTCGTAATTGTAGTCGTTTTGAAAATAATACTCGACCTTTATATGACGACGTTTGCGGGCAAATCGCTGCTGGCTACGGGCGCAAACGAGCAGCTCGTAAAGACGCTCGCGATAAACACCGGCAGGCTGAAGATAACGGGGCTCATGCTGGCGAACGGGCTCGCGGCGCTTTCCGGCTCGATGATGGCGCAATATCAGCGCTTTTCGGACATAAGCATGGGCACAGGCACAGTCGTAATCGGGCTGGCGTCGGTAATAATAGGGCGCGCGGTGTTCAGCAGGGCGCGGTTCGTACAGGGCTCGACGTCCGTAATATTCGGTTCGATAATATACAAGCTCGCGATAGGCGCGGCGCTTAAACTCGGGCTGCCCGCGGAAGACATGAAGATAATGACGGCGGTTTTCTTCGTGCTCGTAATAGTGCTGCGAAACCCCGCCATATATAGAAAGCTCTCGGGCGTTTTCAGGGGAGGGCGCAGCGATGCTTGACTTAAAGAACATATATAAAACGTACGACGCGAATCTTCCCACAAGGACGGAGCTTTTTACCGGGCTTGATTATCACGTAAACAAAGGCGAATTCGTAAGCATAGTGGGCAGCAACGGCTCGGGCAAGACAACACTCTTAAACATAATAGCGGGCACGGTTGAGTGTGATACCGGCAGCGTGGAGATACTGGGCAAGGACGTGACTAAGCTGAGCGAATACAAGCGCGCAAAACATATCGCCCGCGTATTTCAGGACCCAAAGCTCGGCACTTGCGCTACGATGACGGTGGCGGAAAACCTCGCGATGGCTGCCAACAAGGGCAAGAGCTACGGACTTACGAAATGCCTTAAGAAAAAAGACAAGCCAAAGTACAGGGAAATACTGAGCGTGCTCGAAATGGGACTCGAGGAGCGGCTCGACGTTCTCGCGGGGCAGCTTTCGGGAGGGCAGAGGCAGGCGCTCGCGCTGCTGATGGCCAGCATATCAAACCCTGATCTGCTGCTGCTCGATGAACATACTGCTGCGCTCGACCCGCGTACTTCCGCGCACATAATGGAGCTGACGCAGAGGATAATAACGCAGCGCAACATAACGACGCTGATGGTTACGCACAACCTCGAGTACGCGATAGGCTACGGCTCGCGCATGACGATGCTGCATAAGGGCAAAGTGCTGTTCGACATCTCCGGGGAAGAGAAAAAATCGCAGACGATAGAGGGCCTTATAGAGATATTCCACAAAGCCCAGGGCGTGAGCGACAGGCTCGTATTCGGCTGATATATGGTTGGCGCGCTTTAGTTGCGGCATGCGCCTAAAGCCCTAAATTCTCGCCAACCAATATTATCTTTATCCGTCCTTTGAAGTTAGTCATACTTGTGATTACCAATTGGCTAAGCTTTCATGCTCAAAAAAGTTAAGCATGAGCAGCTATGAATACATAATAATAACAGTAATTAGTAGGGAACAACCCCCGCCGTGTGCCCTCTAGGGGTATGTCGTTCCGATTATTCAGATAATTTTCATTTATCGTGGTGCGGATAACGCATGATGATTCCGAGGTTATAAAACAAAAAACACGAACGAAAAGCAGGAAATATACAAAATCCGCGCTTTTTTATTTGATTTTAATACGGCGCGTTGTTATAATAGCTCCAACTTGATATATGCAGAGTAGGTCTTGTGCGTTAAGTGCTCCGGGATGGGATGTCGCCCGGAGACGAAAGGCAGAAATTACCGTTTGCCTGCGGTACAAGGCCGCGTCCGCTGCTTTAGAGGAGCCTTTTTCTCTTATCGTGCGGTATACTTGTTGCCTATATTCAAGGGAAGGAGGTTTTTTTGTATGAGAAATAACTTTTTCAATCTCAGAACGCTTATCGTTTTAGCGCTGCTTGCCGCGCTGGGAGCGGTGTTCAGCGCGTTCCTCTCCGTCGAGATCACGCCGGCGGGCGTAAAGACCATCGAGGTTTCGCTGACTCCCGTTCCGGTGATGCTCGCAGGCATATTTTTCGGGCCGCTTGCGGGCGGGCTCGTAGGCTTTGTAGCGGATTTCGCAGGATTTTTCATGAACACGCAGGGCCAGGCTTATAACCCCGTATTTTCGCTCACGATGGCATTGTTCGGAGTTATCGCCGCGCTGTTCTATTTAAGGTCGCAAAAAAACTCGATTTGGAAGGTGACGGGAGCAGCGCTGAGCGCGCAGGTGGTATGTTCTGTAGTACTCAACACGCTGCTTATAAACATATTCTACGGCGTTCCGCTGGCCGCGCTTGTTCCCACAAGGCTTGTCGGAGCGGCAATAGAGCTGCCGCTTTACGCGTGGCTGCTGATGACGCTGACAGAGGCTTTGCGGCCTATCGTGGACAGGAGCTTTAAAACGGCGAGAGCATGATTAATAATAAACCGGCAGCCATTAGGCTGCCGGTTCCGTTTCTGCCTTAAATTACTTATGGTAATCTTCGCGCGCTTTTTTCAGCATATACTCGTATTTCTTTTTTGCCGCTTCAAGGTCGTATATAGCGAAATCTATAAGGTCCGGGTCATCCACATTATCAAAATAGTTTTCAGCCGCCTTCAAGTCGGAGTAGGCCTGCCTTACATCTTCCGCATGGGCGTTTGAATCAAACGTCATGGCTAACCTCCGTATACTGTGATGGTATAATCTTGCCCGAAACAGGAAGTTTTATACACATAATATGCGGAGTTAAGCACTATCGATTAGTCGCGCCGTTTAATATTCGGTGCGGCCTTCTATGGCGCGCATAAGCGTGACTTCGTCGGTATATTCAAGGTCGCCGCCTATCGGTATACCGTGCGCTATGCGCGTCACGCGCGGCACCAAAGGGCGTATTGTCTTTGCTATGTACGCTGCGGTTGCGGTGCCTTTAACGTCGGGGTTTGTAGCGAGTATGACCTCGGACGTTTTTCCCTGCGCAAGACGGTCAAGCAGCCCCGAAATGTTTATATCGTCGGGGCCTATGCCGTCCATAGGCGATATTACGCCGTGCAGCACATGGTATACGCCTTTATACTCACGCGTTTTCTCCACCGCAAGCACGTCTTTAATATCCGACACTACGCATATGCACGAAGCGTCTCTCGAAGCGTCGCTGCAGATGACGCACTTTTCTTCGCCCTTCTCCATCAGGTTGCCGCAGACAGGGCAGTACGCCGCCTTCTTTTTGGCGTAAAACATGTCCTTAGCAAATTCCTCGACGTACTCGTCGCTCTGGCCTATGATATAAAACGCGAGCCTCTGCGCCGTCTTATGGCCTATGCCGGGCAGCTTGGAGAATTGATTAATAAGCCGCATCACCGGCTCGATTATCTGGCTCAAGGCTAAAACATGCCCCCTAAGTCAATACCGCCTGCAATGCCGCTCATCTTATTTTTCATCAGCTCGTCGGCTTTTGAAAGCGCTTCGTTGACCGCGGCGGTTACGAGGTCTTCGAGCATCTCTATATCGTCCGGGTCTACGGCGTCGGGCGAAATCTTTATGCCGAGTATCTTCTTGGCGCCGTTTGCGCGCACCGTAACAACGCCGCCGCCTGCGGTCGCTTCCACTTCGGCAGCCTCAACTTCCGCCTGCGCAGCCGCCATTTCGGCCTGCATCTTCTGAGCCCGCGCGAGCATCGAGCCCATATTCATGCCGCCGCTTCCTATGCTCTTTCTCTTTGCCATATACTATCCTCCTAGATTTCTTCTATTTCCGTGCCAAACATCGACAGCAGCCCCAAATCTGCGGGAGCTTCCGGCTGCTTTTCTTCTATCAATACGCTGAGTGACAGCGTTTCGCCCGTAATATCCTTCAGCTTACCCGCAACAACCTCCTGAACGGCGGGCTGCTTCATGTATTCGGCGGCTATCGCGTTGTCGGAGGTATACGTTATCTCGAATCTGCCGCCGTTGCGTGCTGCGCAAATTGCCTTCTGGGCGTGCTTGTATATAAAATACGCGTCATTTTTAAGCGCTTCGAGCAGCTTTCCCCATGCTTCGCCGGCCGGCACGGCGTTTTTGTCTGCCCGGGGCGCAACGACGTTTGATGCGGCCTGCTTCCTTACTGCCTGCTTTTTTACCGGCGCTTCGGGCTTTTCCTGCGGCGCGGCAACGCCGCGCTCTTCAAGCGCCTTAAGCCGCGCTTCTAGCTTTTCCAGACGCTCCGCAGAGCCGGAATCTTTATCGTCTTCGGGGCACATAAGCTCCATTACCGCCGTTTCAAGCACGATATCCGCCCTTAGGTTAAGCCGCATCTCGTATTCCTTGCGTATAAGTATATCGAGCGCTCGAAGGCACGCGGCTTTGCCGTAACTCTTGGCAAGAGGCATGAGCTTTTCGTCCTGCTCGTCAGCGCCCGCGCCAGCCGAGAGCCACATCATCCTGCGGAATATGTCCGCAATATCCTTTATCAGCGTGCGCGTGTCCGCGCCTAAATCGATAATAGCCCGCAACTGCTCCAGCGCGGCTTTCTCTTCATACCTCGCTATATGCCCCGCCAGCGCAAGCACCATCTGCGTGTCGCCGCCGCCCAGCGCTTCGGATACGTTTTCGGGCGTAATGTCGCCGTAAGCGCTGCACTGGTCGAGTATCGAGAGCGCGTCCCTCATTCCGCCTTCCGCCGCGCGCGCTATCATTTTAAGCGCCTCGTCGCTGTAGGCAAAGCCTTCCGCCTCCGATACCTTCTTCAGCCTCGCCGTAATTGTATCGACCGGCAGGCGTTTGAAGTCGAACCTCTGGCAGCGCGAGCGTATCGTCGCGGGCAGCTTGTGCGGCTCGGTAGTTGCCAGTATGAATATCACATGCGCGGGCGGTTCCTCCAGCGTTTTAAGCAGAGCGTTGAACGCCCCCGCAGAGAGCATATGCACTTCGTCGATAATGTATACCTTATAGCGGCAAACAGCGGGCAGCAGGCCGACCCTGTCCCGCAGGTCCCTTACGCTGTCCACGCCGTTGTTGGACGCCGCGTCTATTTCTATTATATCCGTGGCGTTGTCGGAAGCTTTGCATACGTCGCATTTTCCGCACGGCTCAGCGCCCGCCCTGCTTGTGCAGTTGACGGCTTTGGCGAATATCTTTGCAAGGCTCGTTTTGCCCGTGCCTCTCGGCCCGGTGAAAAGATATGCGTGCGAAATACGCCCGCTCTCTATTTCTCCCGTCAATACGCGGACAATATGCTCCTGCCCGGACACCTCGCCGAACGTTTCCGGCCGCCATGCGCGGTACAACGATTTATGCGACATTCATCTGCCTCCTGTGGTTTCAGCCGCATATAATATACCATTTTTGCACCGGCGTTGTCCATATTAAGGCTTGCCGCAATCAAGCGGGAATACTAATATTGCGGAGTGACGGAACAACTTTGGAGTATAACGCGTCATATCAGTACCAGCAAAGGGAGATGAATATATGAAAAAGATATGTTTGGCATTTATAGCTGCGGCTTTGCTGCTTCTCGCGGCGGCATGCGGCGCAGCAAGCGACGACGCTATAGGTATACGCGGCGAAGTAACGAATATAGCAACGGGCGAAAACACCGTTATATTGGTGGAAGGCGAAGTTGCGGAAGATACCATGTACGACAAAGCGAGCGTTGCCATAAAGCCCGATACCAGGATAATAAGCATGAAGGACGGGAAAGAAACGGAAGCAAGCCCGGAAGATATCAAGCTGTTTGATACGGTGGAAGTCGTATTTGCGGGGCCGGTAGCGGAGAGCTATCCCGTTCAGGGGACGGCAAAGCTGGTAAGGATATTGAGCAAATAATATCGCATGTATAAAAGCTGTTAAAGTCAATATGACAACCATAAAAGTTCTTGAAATGTAAACAAATTTAATGGGGGTTATATTGGCTTAATATTTATGTTATACTTCAATAACAGAATCGTAACACTAGGGGTGCGCTTTGAAGTCCAGGTTTATCGACACAAGGATGTTTAAATATATGGATTGGCTGCTGTTTGCCAATTTAGTCGTGCTGGTGCTGTTCAGCTTTATAGCTATCGCGAGCGCGTGCTCTTCCGCGATAGAAGGCGGCGGGTCGCTATGGGAAGTGCTCTCCCAGCTCAACCTCGATTACGTAATACAGCAGTTAACATGGTTCGGAGTCAGCCTTGTCGCGATGTTTATAGTGCTGCTGCCTGATTATAACGCAATAGGCGAATACTATAAATGGATATACGTTATACTTATAGTGCTGCTTGTTGCGGTTACGCTGTTCGGCACTACGGTAAACGGCGCAAAAGGCTGGTTCAGGATAGGCACTTCGGGGTTCCAGCCGAGCGAGATTGGCAAAATAGCGATAATAATAACGCTGGCGAAGATGATATCCAACCGTACGAAGGGCAGAGACGGGGGCATCAGAAAGATAAAGGACATACTGCCCATAGTAGGCGCATTCATTGCCCCGTTCGCGCTTATAGTGGTGCAGGGAGATTTGGGCACCGCGCTCGTTTACGCCTTTACGTTTTTTGTAATGCTATTCATAGCAAAAACCAGCGTGCGGATTTTATTGATACTGTTAGGCAGCGTAGGCGTCGCCATACCGGCGGCGTGGTTTGTGCTTGCCGATTATCAGAAGAACAGGATATATACGTTTATCGGTATCAAGCCTCCTGATATGTCGGAAGAAAAGTTTAAATCACTGCAATACCAGTCATTAAGAGCGCAGCAGGCGGCGGGCTCTGGCCAGCTTACAGGCAAGGGGCTTTTTTCGATGGGCGGTACCAGCAGTTTGAGCAACATACCCGAGAAGCACACCGACTTCATATTCGCGTCCACTACCGAAGCGATGGGGTTTATAGGAGCGATGATAATAATACTGCTGTATATACTGCTGCTTTCAAGAACGTTTTACCTTGCTACAAAGGCAAAGGACGAATTCGGCACGCTTATAATATTCGGTGTTCTGGCGATGACTTTGTTTCATATATTTGAAAATATAGGGATGAATTTAGGCGTCATGCCTATAACGGGAATTCCTCTGCCGTTCATCAGTTACGGTGGGTCGAACCTGCTTACGAATATGATAGCGTTCGGGCTTGTGATAAACGTAAGCATGCGACGACAGCGATGGGGGGTACAGAGTGCATAACGCTATAGAGCTTATACAAAGAAGGGTATCTGTCCGCACATATTCCGCGCAGCCTGTCGAGAAGGAAAAGCTGGACGCGGTAAGCAAGTTCATAAGCGAGCTTTCGGGCAACCCGTTCGGAGCGAAAGTGCGCATATCGCTTTTTGAGAGCGAAGCGTCGGGACGCCTCGGTACATACGGGTTTATTAGGGGCGCCAATACGTATCTTGCGGCATGCGTCAAAAAAGGCGAAAAGGACCTCGAAGGCCTGGGTTACGAGTTTGAAGAGGCGGTGCTTTACGCGACGTCTCTCGGGCTTGGCACGTGCTGGGTAGGCGGGCTTTTTACGCGCGGCGCTTTTGCCGAGCTGATGAAGCCGCAGGACGAACTGCTGCCCGTAATATCGCCATTGGGCTATGCGGCGGAAAAAAAGTCGGTTGTCGAGAAAATCGTGGCTGCGGGCGCGGGATCGCGCAAGCGCAAACCGAATAACGAGCTGTTCTTTGACGGCGACTGGACAAAGCCGCTTGATGCGCAAGGGAATATGCTTACTTGCCTTGAAATGGTGCGGCTCGCGCCTTCCGCTTCCAACAAACAGCCGTGGAGGGCTCTGCGCACGGAAAGCGGCTTGCACTTCTATATGAAGAAGGACAATGCTTACCTCGGCAACAAGCTCGGATACTGCATACAGCGCATAGACATGGGTATAGCGGCATGCCATTTATCTCTCGCGGCTCAGCAGCTTGGGCTTAACGGCGCAATAGTAATCGACGACCCGAAGCTATTGGGAGAAGCCGAAAGCAGCGCAGGGCTTTACTACAGCTTTTCATGGCGCTAAAACACGTTTTCCCATTCTAACGTGTCTATATCCTTGATATGGTTTATATAAAATGCCGCCGCGGAAATATGAGCGAGAGCTTCTTCTTTTGCCCCCGTGTGGCAGTAGCTTTGAAGGCTCTTAGCGGCGGCGGATATGCTGTCCACCTCTTTATGCTCAAAAAGCGCCTCGAACTTTCTTTTTTCTTTTTCCCAGTTTGCGCAGAACGTATCGGCCGCCTCCGCCGCCAAAGCGAAATCGTCGTTTTCAAGCGCAGTTTTTACCTGCTCAAGGTCCCGAGTTAATTCCATTGTCGCGTTATCGACATAGTGATTCTGCAGTATTGAGCCCCCGATCATAAGCAGCAGCAGCAGAGCAAGCATTATTTTTTTAGCCATTCTTCATGTTACCTGTTACCTGTTTGCCGTTGTAATCCTGCAGAAAAACGCTGCCCGTCTCGTCGCTCGTGGCAATAAGCACTTCTTTGATATCCCATATATTCTTTTTAGAAAGCAGCTGCATCAGATCTTTTTCCTTAAAGCCGAGCGCCTCGAGGTTTTTGCGCTTCAATTTGCCGTCCAATATCACGTCATAGCAAAAGCCCGGATTAGGCGGATTTATATTCATATCCGCGGGCTGCAGGTTTCGCTTCTGCGGCTTGAGCATAACGCTTAATTCGCCGTTCGTTTCGAGTACGGCATAATGAACGTCGCTTATGTTTATTACATTTTTGGTGCGAAGCTGTTCGAACAAATCGTTAAAGTTGTAGTTGAGGCGTTTCAGCTCTTTTTCTACTATCACGCCCTTGTGTATTATGATACTCGGTTTGCCGGAAACGACGGCGCGCAGCTTTTCGCTCTTCATCGTTACGAACGCTATGAAGTTGTGCAGCAGCAGCAGCGTAACAATAGGTACGATGCCGTATGTAATGGGAATGCCCGAGCTGTTCATTGGCATGCTCGCGACGTCGGCTATCATTATCGCTATAACCAGCTCAAACGGCTGCAGTTCGCCCGCCTGCCGCTTGCCCATCAGACGCATCGCAAACATAGAGAAAAAATATATTACTATTGTCTTTATCAACACGTTGAGCATATGATTATTTTTAGCGGCTCGGGAGGATAATATGTGCCGATTAACGCAGCCGCTTGTTTTAAGTTTTTTTATGCCGCGGAGTATGGTATCATAGCGTTGGAGGACGTATGGACTTAAATCATGAGATACTTAAGCGGCTCGAGCGGCATTATCCGGATGCAAAGCCGGGGCTTCACTTCGGCAGCGCGTTTCAACTGCTGATAGCGACGATACTTTCTGCGCAAACTACCGACAGGCAGGTAAACGCCGTTACCGAAGGGCTTTATAAGTCGCACCCCGACGCAGAAAGCATGCTTGCCTTGAGCCGGGGCGAGCTTGAAGCTTTAATAAAAAGCTGCGGCTTTTATAAGACGAAGGCAAAAAACGTGCTTGAGACATGCCGTATACTCGTGGATAAATACGGCGGGGAAGTGCCACAGACAATGGAGGAGCTTACCGCGCTGCCCGGAGTGGGCCGCAAGACCGCCAATGTCGTGCTCTCCAACGCGTTCGGTATACCTGCGATAGCGGTGGATACGCATGTGTTCCGCGTGACGAACAGGCTGGGGCTCGCCGACGCAAAGGACGTTATTGAAACGGAAAAGCAGCTTATGCGGGCAATACCAAAGGACAAGTGGTCACAGGCGCACCACTGGCTTATATGGCACGGCAGGCGCGTTTGCTTTGCGAGAAAGCCGGATTGCGGCGGGTGTTTTCTTGCCGACGTCTGCAAATACGCGAAGGAAAGAAATTTATGTTTGTAGATAAAGTAAAAATATACATAAAGGCGGGCGACGGGGGAGCGGGCTGTGTGTCGTTCCACCGCGAGAAGTACGTCAACGCCGGCGGGCCGGACGGAGGCGACGGAGGCAAGGGCGGAGACATAATATTCGCGGCGGATGAAGGCATGCGCACGCTTATGGATTTCCGCTACCAGCAGAAATACGTCGCGCAGAACGGCGAAAACGGCGGCAAGAACAACAGGCACGGCAAAGACGGAAAGGACCTCATAATACGCGTACCGCCCGGAACGGTGATAAAGGATTTCGAGACCGGGCGAGTCGCCGCCGATATAAGGGAAGGAAGCCGCGTGCTGCTCAAAGGCGGAAAGGGCGGCAAGGGCAACGCGAGGTTTGCCACGCCGACAAGGCAGAAGCCGTCGTTCGCAACAGCCGGAAAAAAGAGCAAGGGAAGGTTTGTAGTGCTCGAGCTTAAGTCGATTGCGGACGTAGGGCTCATTGGCTTCCCGAGCGTAGGCAAGTCGACGCTGCTCGCAGCGTGTACCGGCGCGCGGCCCAAAATAGCCGAATATCACTTTACGACATTGTCGCCCAACCTCGGCGTCGTGCAGTCGCATGAATCAAGCTTCGTGATGGCCGATATACCCGGCCTGATTGAAGGCGCGCACGAGGGCGCGGGGCTCGGTCTAGACTTTCTGCGGCATATTGAGCGTACAAGGATGCTTATACACGTCGTGGACGCGTCGTGTTTTGAAGGGCGCGACATAATCGACGACTACGAGGCAATTAGGAACGAGCTTACAAGCTACTCCGCGGAGCTTGCGGCAAAGCCGGAGATAGTCGCGGCTAATAAGATGGATATGCCGGGCGCGCAGGAAAATGCGCAAAGGCTCCGGGAATACCTTTCGCCCAAAGGCATAGAGGTATATGAGATAATTGCTGCCATAGGGGAAGGCGTAAAAGAGCTGATGGAGCGGGCAAGCGAAATACTTTCGGGCCTTCCTGTGCCGCAGCCAGACGTGCCCGACGGCATAATAGAGGAATGGGCGCTCGAGCGCGACGACATGGGCTTTGAAGTGGTAAAGCAGGACGGGGTTTATTACGTCGACGGCTCGCTGATACAGGAGATAATGGCAAAGACGGACCCCAACGATGTGGATTCGATGCGGCACTTCCAAAAGCTGCTTAAGGATTTCGGCGTAATCAAAGCGCTGAGGCAGGAGGGCGCAAGGACTGGCGATACCGTATGCCTCGAGGGCATGGAATTTGACTTTATAGACTGACCAAAAGTCAAAAGAATTTCCGGGGTTACGATAAGGAGGAGTTTATGCTTACAAGCAAACAGCGCTCGGCGCTCAAGGCGATGGCAAACAGTTTGGAGCCGATATTACATGTGGGAAAAGCGGGCGTTACCGAAAACGTGATAATGCAGGCGGACGAAGCGCTTACCGCGCGCGAGCTAATAAAGGGCACCGTGCAGCAGGCTGCGCCGCTGAGCGCCGCTGAAGCGCTCCGGGCTATAGCGCAGGCGACGGGCGCGGAGGAAGTGCTCTCTTCGGGCCGCAGGTTTGTGCTTTACCGCCCAAGGCCGGAAAACCCCGGTATAAGAATTTGAGCCCGTACTGTTGAAATAGCGCTTTTTATGTGATATAATTGGCTTGATTGGATTGGCAGGAGATTTGAGCCGTACCTTATTTTTAGGGTACGGCTTTTATATTTGTTAAAAAGATTTGATTTTGGGAGGATCTTTAATGACTTATGATGTGGCGGTAATAGGCGCTGGGGTCATAGGCTGTATGATAGCAAGAGAGCTTTCTATGTACGACGTAAGCGTCTGCGTGCTGGAAGCCGCGGCGGACGTGGCGGCAGGCACTAGCCGCGCGAACAGCGGCATAGTGCACGCGGGCTACGATGCCGAGCCGGGAAGCCTTAAAGCCATTATGAACGTTGCCGGATGCGGCATGATGAGCAGCGTCGCCGAGGAGCTTGGCGTGCCGTATAAGAACTGCGGCTCGCTTGTGGTTGCGTTTGGCGGGGAGGAGGAGAAGAGCCTTGAAAAGCTGGCGCTGCGCGGAGCAAAAAACGGCGTAAAAGCCGATATAATATCCTCCGCGCAGGCAAGGCAAATTGAGCATTCGCTGAGCGGCGATATAACTTCGGCGCTATACGCCCCGGCGGCGGGGATAATCTGCACGTGGACGCTGACGATAGCGGCCGCCGAAAACGCGGCGGGCAACGGCGCGGAATTCTTTTTCGGGCGGCGCGTAACGGAGATTAGCCGCAAAGACGGAATATATGCGATAACTGCCGGAGGGGAAACGTTTGCCGCAAGGCGGATAATTAACGCGGCGGGCGTTCACGCCGACGAGATATCCGCAATGGCAGGCGGCGAGACTTTCGGGCTGCGAGCGAGAAAAGGCGAGTACATTGTATTCGACACTGCGATGGAGGCAAAGACGGATATAGTCATTTTCGGCACGCCCAGCGACAGGGGCAAGGGCGTGCTTGCCGCCCCTACCGTGCACGGCAACATGCTCGCCGGGCCGACGTCGGTGTTCGTGGACGACAAGGAAGACAAATCAACGACTGCGCAAGGGTTATCCGAAGTGTTCGAAGGCGCCAGAAAGTATGTCCCGGGCTTTGATAAAAGGTACGCGATAGCTGTGTTCGCTGGGCTGCGCGCAGTGCCGGAATGCCACGACTTCATTATAGAGCGCTCGAAAAAAGCGCCGGGGCTTATCAACGTCGCGGGCATAGAGTCGCCGGGGCTTACGTCCGCTCCCGCTATAGCAAAACATGTCGTTGACGAGCTGTTGTTTCAAAACAGTCCGCCTGCAGACAAGCAGAACGCAACGCGTATTAGAAAGCGCATAGAGGCTTTTGCGGACGCAAGCCCGCAGCGCAAGCAGGAGCTTATTGATAAAGACCCCCGATACGCGAACGTAGTGTGCCGCTGCAGGCACGTAACCGAAGCGGAGGTTGTGGAGAGCATAAGGCGGCCGTGCGGCGCTACAACGGTGGACGGCGTAAAGTTCAGGACGGGAGCGGGCATGGGCAGATGCCACGGAGGCTTCTGCATGCCGCGCATTATGCGCATACTGTCGCGCGAGCTTGGACGGGATATGGTCAGCATCACAAAGGACGGGGAAGGGTCGTATATACTTACGGGCCGCACAAAGGAGGACAAATGAGAGCGGATGTGGCAATAGTAGGCGCCGGCCCTGCGGGGCTTGCGGCGGCGATAGCGGCAAAGGAAAACGGCGCAAGGGACGTCGTTATAATAGACAGGGAGGGAGGCCCGGGCGGCATACTGCGCCAGTGCATACACAACGGCTTTGGGCTGCATATGTTCGGCGAGGAGCTCACGGGCCCCGAATACGCCGCGAGATACATAGACAAGGCAAAAGCGTCAGGCGTTATTTTTCTAAGCGAAACGATGGTGCTCGACATATCTAAGGACAAGGTGCTGACCGCGGCCGGCAGAAACAAGGGCCTTCAGTACATTGAGGCGGACGCGGTAGTGCTCGGCATGGGCTGCCGCGAGCGGAGTGCGGGCACGCTTATGATACCGGGCGACAGGCCATCGGGCGTGCTTACTGCGGGCACGGCTCAGCGCTTTGTAAATATTGAAGGGTACATGCCCGGCAAAGAAGTGGTGATATTGGGCTCGGGCGACATAGGCCTCATTATGGCGCGCAGGATGACGCTGGAAGGCGCTAAAGTTAAGATGGTGCTTGAGCTTATGCCGTACTCAAGCGGGCTTTTGCGCAACATAGTGCAGTGCCTCGACGACTTCGGCATACCTTTGAGGCTTTCGCATACCGTTAGCGCCTTGCACGGCAAGGAGAGGCTTCGCGGAGTCACCGTTACGGCGGTGGACAAAGACTTAAAGCCGATAGCGGGCACGGAGGAATACGTGCCGTGCGACACGCTGCTGCTTTCGGTGGGGCTCATACCCGAAAACGAACTGTCGCGCGGCTTGGGGCTTTTAATAGACCCCGTTACGGGCGGGCCGGTGGTGGACAGCGACATGCAGACGACGGTTCCCGGAATATTCGCGTGCGGTAACGCCGTGCAGGTGCACGACCTTGCGGACAACGTCAGCGAAGAAGCGGCGCGCGCGGGTCGGGCCGCCGCCGAATACTGCAGGCACGCGCAGCCAAAGCGGTATTACGGCACATACGCGGGAACGGGCGTAAGGTATGTAGTGCCGCAGCGCATTAACGCGGACGAGAAAGACAAGGTGCTGTTTTTCCGGGTTTCGGGCGTATACAGAAACTGCTGTACGGTCGCGAAATGCGGCGGTAAGCAAATAGCGTCAAAAAAGCGCGTGCGTTGCGCGCCCGGCGAGATGGAGTCTATTTGCATTAAAGCCGCGGACGTTACCGGCGATATAGTGGTTTCGGTGGAGGAATGCTGATATGGACAGGAAAATAACGTGCATAGGTTGCCCTCTCGGGTGCGAAATAACGGTCAGCATGGACGGCGGCAATATCGCCGGCATATCCGGTTATACGTGCAAAAAGGGCGAGGAGTACGCAAGGAACGAGGCTGCCGACCCGAGGCGCACGCTGACGACTACGATGCGCGATGAGCGCGGCGGGCTGATACCGGTAAAATCAAACAGGCCGATAAAGAAAGCGCTGCTGTTTGACTGCATGAAAGTGATAAACGCCTCGACGGCAAACGGGCGCGTGGAGATAGGCGACGTGCTTATAAAAGACATACTCGGCACGGGCGCGGACATAGTTGCGGCAGGAAGGCAATAGCATTATAATACATATATGGAATACCGCGTCAAAGAGATACAATGCAGATGCGCGCTTCATCATCATAACTCCAGACGGTTGCCGTTCAAATACGACATAAACGTTTACCGGGGCTGCGCGCACCGGTGCATATACTGTTACGCGCTTTATTCCCACGAATACATACAGGGCGGCAGCTTATACAACGAGATATACGCAAAGGTGAACATTGCCGACGCGCTGAGACGCGAGCTGCCCAAGTTTTCAAGGGAACAGGTGAACCTTGGCGGCGTAACGGACAGCTACCAGCCCGCGGAGAGGGATTACCGCCTTATGCCGCCGGTGCTCGAACTGCTGGCGCGCTTTAAGGTGCCCGTGTCTATCTGCACAAAATCCCCGCTGATACTGCGCGATCTCGAGTTGCTTAAGAGCGTAAACGAAGCGGGCGGGCTGATGAGCGCGTTTACGATAACGACTATGGATAGCACGGCCGCAAAGCTGCTGGAGCCGGGAGCGCCGCCTCCGCATGAGCGCATGGCCGCTATCAAAGAGATAAAAAAGCAGGGTATTATCTGCGGCGTGCATCTTATGCCCATTATACCGTATATAAACAGCAGCGAGCACAGCATAGATGCGCTTGTATGCGCGGCCAGGGAAGCGGGCGCCGATTACGTGCTCACAGGCGCGCTTAACAGAAAGAACAGCACGTTCTTCGAAAGCGTGCGGCAAAGCTTTCCGGGCGAATACGGCAGCATACGGAAACTGTACGCCGATAAAAAAGCTTACAAGGAATACAGGGAAGACTTGGACGGGATTATAGCGCGCTTAAGGAAGAGGTACGGCATGCCGGCGTACGCGAGTATCCCCCGCAGGCGCGAAGCGGTCCAGATGTCGTTCTTTTAAGAGGGCCATATGGATCGTGTGTTCAGGCTGGCGCAAATGCAGGATTACCCGGCTGTTGCCGAAATATACAGGCAGGCGATAAGCGATATGTGCTCACCGGCATAATGCAGTGGGACGAAGTATACCCGAGCGAAGAGTGCATTAAAGCTGATATAGAAGCGGGGCATATGTACCTGCTTGTCTGCAGGGGCGAGGCGGTTTCGGCAGTGGTTATAAACGACGAGCAGGACGAGGAATACAAGGACGGCTGCTGGAAGTACTGCGAAGGAAACATTGCGGCGCTGCACCGCCTGTGCGTACATCCCGCCCATCAGCGCAAGGGGTACGGGCGGGAAACGGCGCTTTTCGCCGAACGGTTAATGAGGCGGATGGGCTACACCGCGGTGCGGCTTGACGCTTTTTCGCAAAACCCTTCCGCGCAGAAGCTGTATGAAGGGCTCGGATATGAGCGCGCAGGCGAGGTAACGTTCCGCAAGGGCAAGTTCTTTTTGTATGAAAAGCTGCTGCGGGAATGAACAGTTCGCCTTCTATACTCCTTTTTCTCAAAAGCGACAAGGGATGCGCAGAATGCCCCGAACAACAGTAATGCCCCCGCGATTACCGGAGCCGATACAATTATCCTTTCCCACATAAAGCACACCTCCTATAGAAACTATGTTCATATTACAGGAAGACGTGTACGTAAAAACGGACAACGGCATGCGGTAAACCGCAAAAAAATACGCCCTATGAAGGGCGTAAGCTATGGTTTATATCATATTCTATTGCTTTAATGTGATTATTAATACTTTGTAAGGTACTGATTAATTTCCCACGGGTGTACGGTTATCCTGAAGTCGTCCCACTCCCTGGTCTTAAACTCGCAGTACTTATTGAATATGTGCTCTCCCAGCGTCTGCTTAACGAGAGGATCCGCCTTGAAAAACTCAAGCGCCTCCATAAGGCTGCCCGGCAGGCTCGATATGCCGAGCTCATTCATCTCCGCGCTGCTCATCTCATAGATGTTCCTGTTAACAGGCGGCGGAGGGGTGAGGTTTCTCTTTATGCCGTCAAGGCCGGACGCGAGCATAAGCGCTATTGCGAGGTACGGATTAGCCGCCGGGTCGGGATTTCTCAGCTCGACTCTCGTGCCTGCGCCGCGCGAAGCGGGTATGCGTATAAGCGGGCTTCTGTTCTTTGACGACCATGCAATATAGCAGGGCGCTTCATAGCCGGGAACGAGCCTCTTATAAGAGTTTACAATAGGGTTGGTCACTGCGGCTATCGACTTTGCGTGCTCTATGAGGCCCGCTATGTAGCTGTACGCCACTTTCGAAAGCCCGAGCTCGCCGTTTTTATCGTAGAATGCGTTGCCGTCCTTCGTGCAAAGCGACTGGTTCACGTGCATGCCGCTGCCGTTGATACCGAATATCGGCTTGGGCATGAACGTAGCATACAGGCCGTGGCGGGCCGCAATGCTCTTCACGACTATCTTGAACGTCATTATGCTGTCGGCGATAGCGAGCGCGTCTTTGTATTTGAAGTCTATCTCGTGCTGGCCTTCCGCAACTTCATGATGGGAAGTTTCTATCTCAAACCCCATTTCCTCGAGCATCAGGCATATATCGCGGCGCGCGTCTTCGCCCTTGTCTATAGGCGCGAGGTCGAAATAACCGCCCTCGTCCTGCGTTATCGTGGTCGGCTTGCCTTCGGCGTCGGTATGGAACAGGAAGAACTCGCACTCGGGGCCGACGTTCATCACAAATCCCATCTTTTCCGCTTCGGCGATTACGCGGCGCAGCGCATACCTCGGACAGCCCTCATACGGCTCTCCTTCTGTCGTATATACGTCGCATATCAGCCTTGCAACCTTTCCCTGCTGCGGCCTCCACGGGAATATTTCAAACGTGTCAATGTCGGGTTTAAGAAGCATATCCGACTCCTCGATACGTGCGAAACCGTCGATCGACGAACCGTCGAACATGCAGCCTTCTTCAAGGACCCTCGGAAGCTGTTTTGACGTTATAGCGACGTTTTTCAAAATGCCGAAAACGTCGGTAAACTGAAGCCTTATGAACTTGACGTCGTTTTCTTCAACGAGTTTAAGCACATCCTTATTTGTATACTTTGCCATAATATCTACCTCTCTTATGAAAATTATTTACGCACTGCCTGTTATAATAAAAAAGATGTCAATAAAGCAGCATAAACTGCCGGTTCTGACATCATCGTCTTAATATTCTGTTACAATTTACAATACCATAACGAGTGTTGCGGCGCAACACTTTTTTAAAATTTAATGAACAGGAAACAATAACGGCTTAATTATGTTATAATACAGACGGATGGTGGAATAATCACTGGAGTTTATATATGAATATCAGTACCCGTAACAGGTTGATTATCTTCGGCAGCGTAGTTATAGGCCTGTTTGCCATATTGTTCATACAGCTTATTAAGCTTACGCTCGTTAAAGGAGCGGATTATGCGAGAGAGGCAAACGAGAAAAGAACGGAGACAATAACCATATCCGGCGCTCGGGGCAGCATACTTGACAGGAACGGCCTGCCGCTCGCGTACGACCAAAAATCCTACAACGTGGAATTTTACAAGGACCCGAATAAAAGCTCGGCGGCGGACAGGGCTTTCTATACGGGCGTCATTATGAAAACAATAGAAATTGTCGAGAAGAACGGCGGAGAAACGATAGATACGTTCGCTATTAAGTATAACGCCGAAACGGGCGTGTACGATTTCGACTGGGGCGACATCTCGGCTGAAGCAAAAGCCAAGAGGGAAGATAGCTGGCGTAAAAACATGTACGTCAATACAGACCCGCCGATGACGCCGGAGCAGATATATATCTATCTGCGCGACAAATACCAGGTGCCGGCAGAGCTCGGCTATGAAGAGGCGCGCAAGATACTTTCCGTCTGGCAGGAAGTACAGCTTGCGTCCTGGAAGGCGTTCAACCCCGTGACTATAGCATATAACGTCAACATTCAGACGGTTGCAGAGATAGAGACGCACGGCGTAGAGCTTTCGGGCATGAACATAGCGGAGAGCACCATGCGCGTATACCCGCGCGGAACGCTGGCCGCGCATATACTTGGGTATGTTGGCAAGATGACCGACACCGAAACTATCAATGATATGAAAAAAAAGGGGTACGATCAGGACGACCTCATAGGCATAGCGGGTATTGAAAAATCGATGGAGGAGTACCTTACCGGCAACAGCACGGAGCGGCAGGGCAAGAAGGTAGTCGAAGTGGATAATATGGCGGTCATACAGAATGTGCTCTACTCGACCGATCCAAAACAGGGCTACAACGTGATAACAACCATTGACGTTCCCCTCCAGCAAGCCGCCGAGGAGGCGCTCGCGAGGCGTATACCCGAAATGAGGCAGGAGCAGTTAAATACTTTTTATAAGGATGAGAACGGAGATTACAAAAAGAATAACGTCGACATAAACAAAGTCAAGCTCGCGGACCAGGGCGCCGCGGTCGTTATTGACGTAAGTAACGGCGATATACTCGCGCTGGCGAGCTACCCGACATACGACCCGAACCTGTTTATTAAGGGAATATCGGATGAAGAATACGAAGCCCTGGGGTTTAAAGATAAGGAGCTTGCGCCGCTGCTAAACAGGGCGGTGTCCAGCCGGGGCATACCCGGTTCCATATTCAAGATGGTTACCGGCCTTGCGGCGCTTATGGAAGGCAAGACGTCGCTGGATGAACGTATAACCGATCAGGGCGAGTATAAAGCCATACTTAAGCCGAATTCTGAAGATCGCGGGCCGAAGTGCTGGACAAAGTATCCGTCTAATCATAAAGACCAGACGATAGTCGAAGCGCTCATGAACAGCTGCGATTACTACTTTTACGAGATGGCGAACAGGCTTAAAATAGACCTGCTCAACAAGTGGGGGCAGATTTACGGGCTTACGGATAAGACGGGAATAGAGCTGCCGGGCGAGGCGGTAGGTCAGATAGGCGGCCCGCAGGTGGTTTACGACCCCACAAAACCTTTGAAAGAGCAGAAATCTTCGCTGCCGTATCTCGTAAAATATGGCAGCGAATACGGCCTCATAAAGGTGCTTAAAGAAAAGATTGCGAAAGCGCGCGGCGTCGAATACGACGATCAGACGATAAGCGAAACGGCCGACGCGCTTATCGCGCTTGCGGGCATAGAGTGGTCTGAGGACCCGGCCGACAGGAAGATACTGAAGGACAAGGACGGCAGAACGATGGGCGACCATATCCGCAGCGTGCTGCAGGATAAGATGGATATCCCGGCGAGGGTCTCGGCCGCAAACGGCTGGAGCCAGCTGTTGTCCCCGATAATCAGCCAGCTTATATGGACGCCTTACATGACTATAACGTCGGGCATAGGGCAGGGCGTGGTGCTCGTAACGCCGATTGCTGTGGCGCGCTACGTTGCGTCGATAGTAAACGGCGGAACGGTATATGAGACGCATATTGTCGACAAGGTCGTCGACCAGAACGGGCAGGTAGTGTTCGACCAGCAGCCGGTGGTATACGGCACGCTGGGCGCTCCCAAGGAATACCTTGACGACATAATGAAAGGCATGGGCGACGTCGTCGGCGCTGAGCAGGGCACGGCCAAGAAGTATTTCGAAAACTTTAAATACAAGGACTATATAGGCGGCAAGACCGGTACGGCGGAGGTAACATTGGTTGACCTCGAGAACAACAGCTGGTTCGTGTGCTTTGCGCCGTATAAAACGAAGGACAATCCCGAAAAATCCTTCCCGATGTACGACGGCCCCGACGTGAAGCCGGAAATAGCGGTCGTAGTATACGTGCCGCACGGATTGTCGGGCGGGCTCTCGTCATATATAGCGCAGGACATCGTCGAGTTTTACCTCGACCGCGAGCAGAAGACAGCGGAGCAAAAAATACCGGCGACTGATTCGCTGATAACAAACTGATATTTTTCTGTCAAGCAGGAAAACGCAGTTTATTTGTAGAATTCTGTAGAACGCCAGTATTTTTACCGGCCAATAATTTCAGGTGCTGTGTAATAATACGTATATAATTAGAGGTTTTAAACCCGTAATATCAAAGTTTTTTTAAAGCATGGTGGGGGCATTATGGCGATCAAGATCAAGGGGAAGACCGGCGGCTTGTTTGAAATCCAGATACAGCCACTGTCTTCCTATTCTGATATAAGGGAGGCCATACAGCAAAAACTCGCAAAAAACAAGGCCTTTTTCAACGGCGCGGGAGCAAAAATACTCATATCGGGAAAGTCGCTTTCTCCGGTGCAGAAAAAGGACCTGCGCCGCCTGTTTCAGATGGACTATGACATCACGGACGTTACTTTTGCCGACGATGGAAAGGAACCGGAGGAGAAGCGCCGCGTAGTCATAAAACGCGTAGAAAACAACGCCGAGCCGTTCGGCGACTATGCCAGCCTGGTATCGCGGAATTTCTTCAACGCGAAAAGCATATTCGTGACGCATACGCTAAGAAGCGGGCAGCGGATAGAGTGCGAAGGCGACGTGGTTATCTTAGGCGACGTCAACGACGGCGCGGAAGTCATTGCGGGCGGCAGCGTAGCGGTTATGGGCTGTCTGCGCGGCCTTGTACATGCGGGGGCGACGGGCAGGAGCGACGTTGTAGTTGCCGCAAACGCGCTTATTCCCAAGCAGATGAGGATAAGCGGCAAGATAGCAATATTTCCCGAAAACAAGACGGCGGAGGTGCCCGAGGTTGCTGAATACAAGCATGGGAGCGTCGTTATAAGGCCGCTCAGGCCGCAGACGAGGGAATTATAAACCCTGCTGATATCCCGTATTTTTTACAGCAAGTTTTAGGTCAATAATGAAAGCAACTTACAAAGCATTCAGGCAAGAAATATTTAGGGGGAAGCATCATGGAGAACGTAATAGTAATCACATCGGGCAAGGGAGGCGTCGGCAAGACGACGACCGTTGCCAACCTGGGCACGGGCCTTGCGAGGGAAGGCAAAAAGGTTGTAATGATAGACACCGATATAGGGCTTAGAAACCTTGACGTTGTTCTGGGGCTTGAAAACAGGATAGTATACGACCTCGTGGACGTTGTCGAAGGAACATGCAAAATAAAGCAGGCGCTGATACGCGATAAGAGATACGATGCGCTGTGCTTGCTTCCGGCGGCGCAGACGCGTGACAAGATGGCGGTTAAGCCGGAACAGATGAAAGTTGTGGTGGAGGAGCTCGAGAAGGAGTTCGATTATATACTCATAGACTGCCCTGCCGGCATTGAACAGGGCTTTAAAAACGCTGTAGCAGGCGCAAAGGCGGCTATAGTTGTAACGGTGCCCGAAGTTTCCGCGGTCAGGGACGCCGACAGGATAATCGGTTTGCTTTCCGCGCACGGCATCGAAGACTGCCGGCTGCTGGTAAACAGGCTTCGGCCCGACCTTGTTAAGCGCGGCGACATGCTTGCGCTGGACGACACGCTCGACATACTTGGCATAGACCTTATAGGCGTGGTGCCCGAAGATGAAAGGGTATTGAAGTCTTCCAACCTCGGCGAGCCCGTTATAACGGACGACAAGGCATTGTCCGGCAAAGCGTACCGCAACGTAACGAAAAGAATACTCGGCGAGAAAGTACCGCTCCTCGACCTTGAAGCCGACGGCGGGTTCCCGTTCTTCAGGCGGATTTTCGGAAAAAAATAGGAGGAGGAGCAATATGCGTTTTGGAAGAAAAAGCGGCTCCAGCGGGGTAGCTAAAGAGCGCTTAAAGCTGGTGTTGATACACGACAGGGCGGGGACTTCCCCCTCCAGCGATCTTATAGCGAAGATGAAGCGGGAGATACTGGCCGTGATCAACAAGTACTTTGAAGTAAGCGAAAGCGACTTCGACGTAGAGATAAAGAGCTCGTCAAACGCGAATAAAGCATCGGGAGAAACGAGGCTTACAGCCAACGTGCCGATAAGGAGCGTACGGAATTTAGGGAGAAACATCTACTGATTCCGCAGGCTGAAATTTCTTTACAAGCTCGTCGACCCATACGCGGTTGGGGCCTTCTATAATCGAGAACGGTTCCGAACTTTGAGTACTGTTGTTTTCAAACAGCAGTATTTTTACGCCTTCGCGCGTCTGTCCGCCCGCGACCTGAAGGTAAAAAAGCGCGTACGGCAGAAACCCTTCCTTATACACTATCAGCGAAATTTCGCCCCAGGGCTTGGGTATAATTCTGTCAAACCTCGAATCGCGTATTACCGGCACCTCTATTATGCCGGTATTTCCGCTCTCGTCTGTCGTGTATGTCTTGCCAGTTTCCAGAATAACTACCTTTGCTCCCGATATAGGAGCCTCGGTAAATCCTTCCGCAACGTTTACAGTCAGTTTAGCGGTTTCCGATGTGTTAAAAGACAGCGCCGCTATTACGCCGCCGTCCGAGAGCAGAACCGTCATAATAACGGCGCCCGCCAGCAGCAGTACGGAAACGGTGATTGCCGCCGCCAGAGAGCGCCTGCCGCCCGGAGCTATACGACCGCCCGAGCCTCCGGCTAGCTTGCGCACGCGCGGCGCTAAAGTGCTCGCGGCGGTTCGCGCGGTATGTTCGGACGCCTTCGGTGCAGGGCTTCGGGAGCCTCCAAAAAACCAGACGCTTTTTGACGTATCGTTTTTGTTATCCATGCGATCACCTCAACAATATATATGCAAAATAATCGGGACATTATCGCTTACATACAAATAATAATGGAAAGAGAGGTAAATAAGAGATATAATTGCGGTATACTATGCAGCAAAGAGCTAAGGAGATATTATGAACGGGCTTGTTTTTGATTTTAACAACGTCATGTCTTCGCGTATAGGAAAGCATGGTTTTTCTTATGAAGACATATCTGCAGGCGGCGGTTTGCTGGAAAGCGCCCACGCTTCGTTTTCTGCCAAACCTTACGGCTTTAAACGTTTGCCCAAAGGCCAGGCGGATATAGTGGACGATATAATACGGACCGCGGCGAATATAAGGAAGAAATATAAAAACTTCGTTGTGCTGGGCATAGGCGGCTCCGCGCTGGGGCCAATAGCGGTGCATCAGGCGTTGTCGCACGGAAAAGAAGCCGCAATGAAACTTTATGTGGCCGACAATATCGACCCCGAAACTATGGCAAAGCTTATAAATGCTGACCATAAAGAGACGGTGTTCAACGTGATTTCCAAGTCGGGCAAAACGTCGGAGACCATGGCGCAGTTTATGGCAGTCGCGGGCGCGCTGCAAAAGCAAGGACTTAGGCTTTGCGACCACGTTATTGCGACGACCGACTCAAAGAACGGAAACCTTGTCAGAATAGCCCAAAAAGAAGGCCTTAAAACGTTCGTCATACCCGACGACGTCGGCGGGAGGTTTTCCGAGCTTACGCCGGTAGGGCTGCTCGCCGCGGCAGCCTGCGGTTACGACATTAAAGCGATGCTGGAAGGCGCGGCGCATATTAACGACATATGTAAAGACGTGAACAACCCGGCGGTAATGTTTGCGCTGCTGCACGTGCTGGGCATGAAAAAGCAGATGAACATAAGCGTTATGATGCCTTACGCCGACAGCTTGAAATACATTTCCGACTGGTACGCTCAGCTCTGGGCGGAGTCGCTCGGCAAGAAGTATGATACCGATGGCAGGGAGGTCTATGCCGGCCAGACGCCCGTAAAGGCGCTCGGCGTTACCGACCAGCACTCGCAAATACAGCTTTATACCGAAGGGCCGTTCGATAAGATAGTTACGTTCCTTAAAGTTAAGAACTTCCGTAAAGATACTGAGATACCCAAGGCTTTTGAATACGTGGACGATATAAGCTTTCTCGGCGGCAAGACGTTCGGGCAGCTGCTCGAGGCGGAAAGGAGCGCTACGGAATACGCTCTTGTTAAAGCGGGGCGGCCCAATATAACGATAACGCTCGAAAGCGTAAATGAATATACGATAGGCGCGCTGCTTCAGTTCTTTGAGTCCGCTACCGCTTACGCGGGCGAGATGCTCGGCATAAACGCGTTCGACCAGCCGGGTGTGGAAGAGGGCAAAAAGGCGACGTTCGCGCTGATGGGCAAGGAAGGCTTTGAAGCGAAGAAGGCTGAAATGGAAAGCCAGCCTCCTTACGACCCAAAGTGGATATATTCAATTTAAGCAATTAATGTACATATGAAAGCGCCGCCCGTATTCAGGCGGCGCTTCTTATGCATGAGATTCACGCAAAGGTCAAACGCTTTTGGGCGCCGGTTTCAGAGCCTGGCGCTTGACCTGCTGTATCATTTTGCTTACGGGCGGTATCACGACTATTACAATGCATATCGCAAGATCTATAAGCACGAACGAGTTATAGCCCAGCGAATACGGCCACAGCTCCTGCCCGGACTCCGCGGCGTAGCTTGCAAAGAATATCACGCCCGATATCACGTGCGAAGCGTACCGCAATACGCAGGCAAGTATCATGCCGGGCAATATGCTCTTTTTAAACAGCCCCGCAAGGCCCAATATTGTAAACGCGAATATGTAATCGAGAAAAAACTGCGCCCAGTGCACCACCCAGAAATCCTGAAGGCACTGAAGCAGCGCGTACGCAAAACCCACCAATAGCCCTTTTGGCGTGCCGTAAATGTACGCAAACAGCATCACGGGTAGCATGCTTGCGAGCGTTACCGAGCCGCCCTGCGGCATCTGCCACAGCTTGATAAACGACAGCAGAAAACCTAGCGCGAGGCACATCGCGGCAGCGGAAAGCTCCCGAATAGTCCAGGCGCTTTCGCCTGTTTTCTTTTTGCGCGCGCGTATGAGCACAAGCGCGCCTACAACGAGCACGACTGCCGCTACGGCTATTATCCATGCTCTGTTCGCTTCGAGGAATGACCCAAAGCCTTCACTGAATTTTTCCAAGTCCATAGTTCACCTCTCCTGATTGTTTTTATTTGCCGCATAAGGTACAATGGACAAGAGGAGAGTCTTACCGCTTTAATCTCCGCCCCGAAGCCTTTTTGGCTTCCAAGGCGATAAAAAAGGCGTATACAATAAGCGTATACACCCTTTGAACTTTAAAAGATTAAACCTTTTGCTCTTAAAAAGCAAAAGCCCGCGCACCGCACGGGCAGGTAAGCCTCTTATCTTGCTTCCCTGCGCTGGAATTACCCAACAGGTTCAAAGGGTTGTGCATAACGCATCTCAGCCATCAAGGCCCCCCTAGCGGTCAAATGCATTATACGTTTATATATATTATATGTCAATGGCAATGGAGGAATTTATGTATCATTTTTTCAGTTACATGGCGAAGATGAAGCACATAAAGCGTTGGGGGCTAATGCGCAACACTCGCGAGGAGAACATACAGGAGCACTCGCTGCAGGCCGCGATGATAGCGCATGCGCTTGCGGTAATAAAAAACAAGCTGTTTAAAGGGAACGTAGACGCGGAGCGCGTTATGGCCGTCGCGGTGTTCCATGAGGCGGGGGAGGTAATAACCGGCGACCTTGCGACGCCGATAAAGTATTTCAACCCCGAGATAAAGGCCGCCTATAAGCAGATAGAGCGCGTCGCGGAGGAAAAGCTGCTCGTCATGCTGCCTCCCGAGATAAAGGGCGAATACGAGTCGCTGATACTCGGGCGGGAGGACGACAAGGAAATATACGCGATAGTGAAGGCGGCGGACAAGATATGCGCATACCTTAAGTGCGTTGAGGAGATGTCCGCGGGCAACAAGGAGTTTGAGAAGGCGCAAAAGACGATACGCGCGGCAATAAAGAAGCTCGACATGCCCGAAGTCAAATACTTTATGGATACATTCGTGCCGAGCTTTGAGCTGACGCTCGACGAGCTGAATTAATATGACATATCGCTCAAAGCTGGAAGAGCATATACGCAGTCTGGAAAACGCGCTCCTTCAACCTGAAGTAAGGCGGTCGCCGAAAGCGGTAAACGCGCTGATTGCCCAAGGATTTTTTGAATTCGCCAGTTCGGGGCGTATATACAATTATACGCCGGGGGATACGTTCGACGACGGAGCAACGTACGAGATGCAGAATTTCAAGGCGCAGAAGGTGTCTAACGGCTGCGTGCTGGCGACGTACAGGGCGGTAAAAAAAGACGCCGAGGGCAATGTTGTTTCAATAACGCTGCGAAGCTCAATATGGAAGCGCTGCAAGGGAGCGTGGAAAATAGTGTTCCATCAGGGCACGGCTGCGGATAAATGAATATGCATACTAAAAGGATATGCGGTGAGTATATCCTCCGGTTTGCTGACAAAGTTCTTATCTGAAAATATAAAAAGCTAAAACTCGAACATTAACATGCCCTTCATCTAGCTTTGCCAGTGAAGGGCGAACGATAATTCATAGAATCCTCGCAGAAGCGCCCAGCCGCCCGTACCGAAGGTACAGGCTGGGCAAGACCCGATGACAAACGTGAGTTTGTCATCGGTTAAAGGATATGTTTTACGGCATATCCTTTAACGTTTCTTTATTAAACAATCAGTAGTTTTATTCCCCGCCCGATATCAGCTTTTCCAGCTTGTTCTTTACGCGCTGCAGCGCGTTGTCCACCGACTTTACGCTCCTGTTTAAGTCTGCGGCGATTTCGTAATAAGATTTGCCTTCTATATACTTTCTGAGCACCTGCATCTCGAGAGGCGAGAGCAGCTTGCCCATCTTCGATTCGATTATTGAGAAGTCTTCCCTGCCTATTATTATATCTTCGGGATTCGATATCTTGCCGCTAGCGACTATGTCTATAAGCGTCCTGTCGGATTCCTCGTCGAACATAGGCTTGTTTAAAGAGACATACGAATTAAGCGGCTTGTGCTTTTGGCGCGTGGCTGTCTTAATCGCGGTTATTATCTGGCGCGTAACGCACAGCTCGGCAAACGCCCGAAACGTCGTGAGCCGTGTCTGGCGGAAATCGCGTATCGCCTTATACAGCCCAATCATGCCTTCCTGTACGATGTCTTCCCGGTCGGCCCCGATAAGAAAATAAGAACGTGCCTTTGCACGAACAAAATTCTTATACTTATTGAGCAAATACTCTAAAGCGTCCCCGTCGTCGCGGGCGAGTTCCGCAAGGGACTCGTCAGGCATGTCCTCATAACGGTCGTGTGCTTCTTCAAGCGAAGATCTTCTGCTAGCCAATGTATACCTCCCGGAGTCTCTGTTAATTGATTATATATGGCGGCATTAAGACAGTCAATATGGATGGAGTAAATTTACAAATCTATTCGGGAAGGGTTATCGCATCAAGCGCGAGCCTCTTTTTAAGCTCGCCCGGAGAGAGCGACGACCTGTGAATGAGCTTTAAATACTTCTCGCGCTCGGCTTGTATAAGTTGCTTAAGTTCCTGCGGAGTTATCCTTACGGCGCCCGCTTCGAACACCGAAAGCTGTTCAAGATAATCGCTTGTTACGACCTTAAGCATTGGTTTGCCTTTGGCGGCGCGCTGTATATGCGTGTCGGCAGTGACGCCGTATGCGGTAAAGACAACGGTTAGCAGGCCGTGCTTCGTTTCGCTCGCCGGCTGTTTCGTGTTGTAGCCGTCGAATACCACCGTGATATCCTCGCCCGAAAAGCCTGCGAAATCATCGAGTATATGAAGCAGCTTCGCGCGCGCGTCTTCAAGATTGCTCGTATCAAGCCCCCAGGCGTGGATAACGTTGTACCCGTCTATTATCATCCCTGCTTCTCCTGCCGCGCCTTTTCATACATCAGCACTGCGGCCGCAACTGCGGCGTTGAGCGATCCCGTCTCGCCTTTCATCGGTATGCTTGCAACGAGGTCGCAGTTTTCCAGCACGAGCCTCGATATTCCCTCGCCCTCCGAGCCTATTACAAGCGCCACCGGGCCCTTTAGGTTTATCTCATCGGCAGGTTTGCCGGATACGTCCGCCGCCGTTATCCACACGCCCTTTTCTTTTAATTCCTTGATGGTCCTGCTCAAATTGGTTACTTTAACTATCGGAAGCCGCTCGGCTGCGCCCGACGAAGCTTTGTACGCTACCGACGATAGCGAAGCGCTCCTGCGCTTGCCCAGTATCACTCCGTGCGCGCCCAGCACTTCGGCGCTTCTTATTATCGAGCCCAAGTTGCCCTCGTCCGTTATGCCGTCGAGTATAAGCATAAAAGGCGGCTCGTTTCTTGATTCCGCGAGGCTCATTATGTCTTCTATGCTGCCGTATTCCTTTGCTGCGGCCATGGCGACTACGCCCTGATGGTTGGCGGGCTTGCCGCCGTACCCGAAAGGCATCGTGAGGTTGTCAAGCTTGCGCTTGTCCACGCGAACTACAGGCAGCCGCTTTTCGGACGCAAGCGCGAGTATCTCCTTTACGCTCGGGTCGTCTATCTCCTTTGCGGCCAGCAGCTTGTCTATCGGCCGCGCCGACTTTATCGCGGACTTGACCGCGTTTCTTCCGTATATAATATCCATCTATCTGGTCACAATCCTTTTCTGTTTTTGCTTGACCTCCTGCGGCTGCCCGCACGACATCCTTCCTTCGCCGCACTTGCCGCGCACGCACGAAGGCCCCGCGGAAGAAAACAGCGCCGGCGATACGGAGGAAACCAGCCCAAGCATGTTCCACGCAAGCTCGCGTATCTCCCACTGGGCGCGGTTGCAGCACCTTAATGTAAAGAAATGCAGCAGTTCGCGCGCGTTCATCGTAAGCATCATTTTTGTTTCGCACGCGCCGGGCAGCACGAAACGCGCGTCCTCGTTAGACTTCTCGCCCTTGCCTCCCAGCTCTGTACGCCACTCGTCATACCACCGCTGTATCGTAGCCATCTGCGACTCGTACTTTTTCACGGCTTCGTCGCCCAGCGCGCGTATGCTTGGCGGTATTATGTACGAAAAGCCGTTTTCCGAGTAGCTGACGTACCTTTGCGACTGCACCGAAAAGCTCGCTATCCTGTGCCGCGTTATCTGCGCAAGCAGCGTGCGCGACACGCCCTCTATGCCAAAAGTAAAGCTCGCGTGCTCTATCGTCGATAAATGGCCCAGGTCGACGATTCTTTCGAGAAACGC
Organism: Burkholderiales bacterium; assembly: GCA_050260375.1. Lineage (GTDB taxonomy): Bacteria > Bacillota > Clostridia > Christensenellales > SZUA-584 > DTFZ01. The sequence continues at coordinate 81,389 of JBLNCA010000039.1, forward strand.
AGAAGCGCTTTCGCTCGTCAGCCCTTCCGATATATCGTCTATGCCCGACGGGCTGTAACACAGCTTCGCGGCCATAGCGGTCAGCTTCTCCGCATCGGGCGAATACGACAACAGCTTAACGTTTAATTTGACCTCGCTCATATTTATTTTCCCCCAAAAAAGTGATTGACTATTACGCCGAACAGCTCGTCCAGGCGGCGCTCGCTGCCAAGCAGGTAAAGATATCCGATAACGGCCTCAAGCCCCGTGGCGCGCGAATAGTCTTGGCGGCTCATGTTCTTCGGCGGCGCCGATTTGGCGTTCCTGCCCGTCCGGTATACGTCGTTTTCCCGCTCGGTAAACATACCTTCAAGCAAATCAGCGGCCTCGGCCTGCGAACGGGCGTTCACCACTCCCGACGCCAGCGAATGAAGCTGCTCTACCTTTCCCATATTATTCTTTACAAGGTAGCTTCTGATATACAGGTCAAACACCGTGTCGCCTATATACGCAAGGTTGAGCACAGGAAATTCGCGCACGCGGTTTTCCGAAAGCGCGCCGAGCGAAATTCCGTATGCAGTTTTTGCATCATTATCTTCCATCTAATAAATTATAGCATAACGCGGGTGCATCCAAAAGCGAAAGATAAAAACTCTTGGAATAATCGGGCGCATATACGGCGGCATGCGGCGAAAAATAATACAATGAAAAAGTATTCGGTTATCGCATCAATAGCGCGCAAAGCTCTGGAAAATCCTCGCGTAAAAAAAGCCGCGGTAGGCGTCGTGTCGGGTTTTTTGGCCGGGCTGTTTGGCTCGGGCGGGGGCATAGCCGTCGTGGAAGGGCTTGAAAGCATAGGGACGGAAGAGCGGCGCGCGCACGCCACATCCTTAGCGGTGATACTTCCCGCCTCCGTGCTATCCGCTGCGCTGTATTTTACCGGAGGGTATGTGCCGCTTGAGCAAACGTTGTACCTCTGCGCAGGCGCTATAGCGGGAGGGCTGCTCGGTGCGTTTTTTCTCTCTAAAGTCAGAATAAAGCTGTTAAACCGGATATTCACGCTGCTGATACTCGCGTCCGGCGTAAGGTTGCTGTTTTGATACTCTATATAGTGTTCGGTGCGGTGTTCGGCATAGTGGGCGGAATGGGATTGGGCGGAGGCATCGTGCTGATACCCTGCCTTACGCTGTTTCTTGCGGTAAACCAGCACGAAGCCCAGGCAATGACGCTGTTTGCCTATATACCCATGGCGCTGTTCGCGCTCGTTTCCCATATCAGGCAGAAAAACGTAAGGCTGAAGCCGGCTCTGTTTTTAACCGCTTTTGGTTGCATCGGCGGCGTAGCGGGCTATTTTCTCGCGGCGGCGATAGACTCGGGCACGCTGCGCAAAGTATTCGCCGCGTTTCTGATACTCGTAGCGCTGCTGCGCGTATGGCGGCAGGAGGTAAAGCCCAGGCTGGATAAAAGAGCCTCAAAATAAGCCGTGAGGCGTTAAAAACACCATCAGAAACGCGCAACCGAAGGCGATTATGAATGTATAAGGCGATTATGAATGTATAAAAAGTAATCTTATTATACAAAACTGCGTGTTGACAGTTAAACGGCATATTATTATAATGTGAATAATTTATTAACAAAAGGCTGTGAACGGGAAAACCGTTACTGATAGCGTAAAGAGAGCCGCCGGTAGGTGCAAGGCGGACGCAAAAGGAGCGGGGCTCGCCCGGGAGCTGCAGGGCTGAAAACATACAGTAAGCTCTGACGCATTTAACGCGTTATGTTAAAAGGCTTAAAATGCCTTGCTGAGCTGGCGGCTTATTGCCGTAAGCAGAGTGGTACCGCGACCTTGTCGTCTCTGTAGACGGAAGGTCTTTTTATTTATAAGGATGAGGCTTAATGGGAGCAAGGCTTTTTAAGAAAGAGGGAGTTGCTTATGCTGGAATTTATCAATATGACTATAGGGGACCTGCTGGATATTAAAGCAAAAGAATATCCCGACAAAGACGCGCTCATACACCCTTATGAGAACGTCCGTTATTCGACGCGCCAATTCAAAGAGGAGTGCGACCGCGTAGCGCGCGGGCTGATGGCGCTCGGCATAGAGAAGGGGGACCATGTCGCGATATGGGCGACCAACTATCCGCAATGGGTAATATCCATGTTTGCGACGGCCAAGATAGGCGCCGTACTCGTCACGGTAAATACCAATTACAAGAAATACGAGCTTGAGTATCTGTTGAAGCAGTCGGATTCAAAGATGCTCATAATGACGGGCGGAACGAAAGAAAACAACTATGTCGGCCACATAAACGCCATTTGCCCGGAGCTTAAAGACTGCAAACCGGGCGAACTTAACAGCAAAAAGCTTCCCTTCCTAAAAAGCGTAGTGTTTCTGGACGGGGAACGCCACCCGGGCATGTACCTGTGGGACGACGTGCTCGCCGCTTCGGAAAACGTAAGCGAGGAAGAGCGCTTTGCTCGGCAGCGCGGGACGGACCCGCATGACGTTATTAACATGATGTATACGTCGGGCACAACCGGGTTCCCCAAGGGCGTAATGCTTACCCACTACAACCTCGTCAACAACGGCAAGGCTATAGGCTCATATATGAAGTTTACCGATAAAGACAGGCTGTGCATACCGGTGCCGCTGTTTCACTGCTTCGGTTGCGTTCTTGGCGTAATGGCGGCGGTAACCAACGACGCCGCAATGATAATAATCGACCACTTCAACCCCGTTAAGGTGATGCAGACGATTCAGAGCGAGAAGTGCACGGCCGTTCACGGCGTGCCGACGATGTTCATCGCGATGCTGGAGCATAAGGATTTTGAGTCGTATGATTTCTCCACATTGCGCACCGGAATAATGGCGGGCTCTCCCTGCCCGATAGAAGTAATGAAAGCGGCGGTTTCACGGATGAACATGCGGGAGATAACGATAGTGTACGGCCAGACCGAAAGCTCGCCCGGCATCACGCAGACGAGCGCCGACGATACGCTTGAGCGCCGAGTGTCCACCGTGGGGCGCGCGTATCCCAACCTGGAAGCCAAGATAATAATTCCGGAAACGGGCGAGGACGCTCCGCCGAATACTATAGGCGAGATAGTAACGCGCGGATATCATGTTATGAAGGGTTATTACAAGATGCCCGAGGCCACGGCGCAGGCGATAGACAAAGACGGCTGGCTGCATACGGGCGACCTTGGCATGATGGACGAGGACGGGTATTTCAAGATAACGGGTCGGCTTAAGGACATGATAATACGCGGCGGAGAGAACATATACCCCCGCGAAATTGAGGAGTTCATGTACACCCACCCCGCGGTAAGGGATGTGCAGGTAGTGGGAGTGCCCGATAAGAAGTACGGCGAAGAGGTGCTCGCGTGCGTAATACTCAAAGACGGCGCTTCGGTAAGCGAGGACGAGCTTATAGATTTCGTAAGGGCGGGCCTTTCAAAGTTTAAAGCGCCGAGGTACGTAAAGTTTATAGACGCGTTCCCGATGACCGCGAGCGGCAAGATACAAAAATACAAGCTGCGCGAATGGGCGGTTCATGAGCTGCACCTTGAGGACGCCGCGAATATCGAAACGGCGTAAATCAGAAAGCCAATTGAAGCTTAAGAGGCCTTCAAATGCCAGACGGCCTCTTTTTGTTATCATAAAAAACCACACGCTAAAGCCTGCGAAGCAATGGATAGCTTTAGCGTTGGAAAAGATTTTTGTATGATGAAAAACAACCTAGGTCTAAATAGTAAGCAACAGGGATTTAAGATACATAAAAGATAAACAGTTTAAGAAAAATAAAGATTCTTCGCTTGCGCTCAGAATGACCAAAAGTATCTGATACCGTAAAACAGGCTTTTATTGATGTAAGTCCATATGTCATTCAGAGGACCGAAGGGACGAAGAATCTTATCCCAATTCATAAGTTATCCATTGTGTTTGTTATACAATGCGGTTTTTTAAAGCCGGCGTCATAAACAGCCGCGGTTACTCATAATTATTGTTTTGAAGGGGGAATATGCAATGAATGTGAACGCCGGCACGGCAAACCTGAAAACGAAAGAAAAGAAGACGTCCTTTTCGGAGCTGATGAAAAACGCGCTTAAAGGCACGCTTATTTCCATGATATTCACGATAGCCGTTATACTGCTGTTCGCGCTGATTATCAAGGAAACAGGGCTTAAAGACGGCGTCATAGCGCCCGTGAACCAGGTAATAAAGATACTCGGAATACTCGCGGCCTCGTATTTTGCGGTAAAGGGCATGTCCGACAAGCAATGGCTGTGCGGCGGCATAACAGGCCTGATGTATATGCTGCTGAGCTATCTTATATTCTCGCTTATCAACAGCGCTTTCGGCAACGTTGCCCTGCTTTTTTCCGACATGCTGATGGGGCTGCTTATAGGGGCTGTGTTTGCGATAATCGTCGCAAGCTTCTTTGGCGGCTCTAAAAAGGCGAAAAGGATATCAAGGCGCAAGATAACCGTTCCCGGCAAATAAAAGTTGCACCGCGCTCCGATCTATTATATAATCTTTTAGCAAAGATCCGCTAAGATTATGGAGGTCGCTAAATGAAGCATATAAAGACGGTCGTAAAGGGCAGCCTTAAGGACAAGAAGGAAACGAGGGGCTGCGGAGAGTGCCAGACGTCCTGCCAGTCGGCATGCAAAACGTCGTGCACGCTTGCGAACCAGCGTTGCGAGAAGAAATACAGATAACCTAATCAAAAAGTGCGGCGGGCAAATGCCGCTTTTTTGTTTTCAACTATTATTATGCAATATGAAAGGGAGTTTTAAGTGGTACACACATTCAAATACGGCGACGATTATTTTGCGCTGGACGTCGAGTCGGGCAGCGTGCATATGCTGGACAGGCAAGGGTATGACGCGATAACGCTTGTAGCGGAAGCGGAGCGGCGCGGCGAGGATATAGAAAAAGCAGCCGAAGGTACCGGGCTTTACGGCGAGATAAAGGAGCTTATCGACGAAGGGCTGTTGTTTTCCGGCCCCGACGGCGACGTAAAAAGGCCGGCAAACGTATTGAAAGCCGCGTGCCTGCACCTTGCGCATGACTGCAACTTGAGGTGCGACTACTGCTTTGCCAAAGGCGGGGCGTTTGCCGGAAAGCGGGAGCTGATGAGCGCCGATACGGCGAGAGCCGCGATAGATTTCATAGCGGGCATTTCGGGCGCGAGGCGCAACATAGAGATAGACTTTTTCGGAGGAGAGCCTATGCTCAACTTCGAGGTGCTTAAAAAAACGGTGGAGTACGCAAGGGGCATTGAGAAGCAGCGCGGCAAGAGGTTCCGTTTCACGGTCACCACGAACGCGTACCGCCTGACGGACGAGATGAAAGAGTATATTGACGGGAATATGGACAACATAGTCGTCAGCATAGACGGCAGGCAGCATGTGCACGACGCGGTGCGCAAGAACGCGGGCGGAAGCGGCAGCTATGAAAACGTGGTTGCAAACGCAAAGGGGCTGCTGCTTAATAGAAAAGGCGAGTACTACATAAGGGGAACATATACCGCAGACAACCTCGATTTCTCGCGCGACGTGCTGCATATCGCGGATATGGGCTTTAAGGGCGTGTCCATCGAGCCGGTAGTAACTAAGGGAGACAAGGCGCTTAAGCCCGAACACCTTGAAACGATATTTGCCGAGTACGATACGCTCGCCCAGGAGTATGAAAAGCGCCGGAAGGAAGGTAGAGGCTTTACGTTCTTTCACTTCATGGTGGACCTTAACGCCGGGCCCTGCCTGCAGAAGCGCATACGCGGCTGCGGCGCGGGCACGGAATATGTGGCGATAGCGCCGTCGGGAGACGTTTACCCCTGCCACCAGTTTGTGGGCAAGCCAGAATACAGGCTGGGCAGCGTATATAACGGAAAGCTGAACGCCGACATATCGAAGGCGTTCGACGAATGCAACATATTCAATATCGAAAACTGCTCGAAGTGCTGGGCAAAATACTACTGCAGCGGCGGCTGCGCGGCGGCAAACTACAACATAAACGGCGACATAATGAAGCCTTACGAATTAGGCTGCGCACTGCAGAAAAAGCGCCTCGAGATAGCGATAGCAATCGCCGCAAAAGAGCAGGCGGAGGAAACATGATACAAGCAGTGAACGGTAAATATCCAGTAAAGCACAAAACGGCGTATGTCCACCCGAGCGCCGTCGTAATAGGCGACGTAAAGCTGGGCAAAGATTCGAGCGTATGGCCGGGAGCGGTAGTGCGCGGCGACATTACCGGTATAACAATAGGGGAAGGCTCCAACATACAGGACTGCTGCCAGCTACACACCGGCACGCTTAAGCTATCAATAGGCCGCGGCGTGACGGTGGGCCATGGAGCGATACTGCACTCATGCGATATAGGAGACGGGTCGCTCATAGGCATGGGCGCGATAATACTTGACGCAGCCAAAATAGGGGAAAACTGCATAATAGGCGCGGGAACTGTAATACCCGGCGGTAAGGAAATACCCGCTGGCAGCGTTGTTATAGGCAACCCGTATAGGATAGTAAGGCAGGCAACGCCTGAAGATATAGAAGGAAGTAAAAAGAACTGTGAAGAGTATATAGAGCTCGCAAGGCTCTATATACGGACGGGGGATATACTCTAGCCGTCGCCCCACAGCTCCACGCAGCCTGTAGACACGCCGAGCGCGCCCGCAGCAAGGGCGTCTATGATCTGCTGCCTGTGAGTCACAAGCCCGCCAGCTATTACGGGCGTATCCACAGCCTCGCAAAAGCGGCGTATGATGCCGGGTATAATGCCGGGCATCAGCTCAACCATAGAAGGTTTCGTATTCTTTATCGTGTTTATCGCGTTATCAAACGAAGCGCTGTCCACCATGAAGAACCGCTGTATGCAGAACAAGCCCTGCTCGCGCGCGTATTTTATAAGCGCGCTCTTTGTGCTTAATATGCCGCTCGGGAATATCCTGTTTTTTACGTAATCGACGGCCTTTGTGTTGCCGGCTAGGCCTTCTATAAGGTCCATATGCAGAAAAACGTTGCAGTTCGCGCTTTTTGCCAGCGAAACGTATTCTTTGGCTGAAAATATATCGGTGTTGATCAAAAACACCGTAGGAACGGAAAGCTTAACGGCACACTCAAGCTTATCCCTGGTTTGCACCGCGGCTATGATAGGGTTGTCGCTTATCGTTTCAATATACGCGTGCATATTTTTCTCCTTTGGTATCTTCCTGATTATAACACGAACGGAGCGTATTTACAAAACAATACTCCGATGTTATTATAAACAATAAGGTATGTAGATATGGTAAACGAGATCGTTTATAATTCAAACGACGGGACACGCATATATGCATACAGATGGTTGACAGAAAATCCTAAGGCCGCGGTGCAGATAGTCCACGGCGCGGTAGAGCACGCGCTGCGGTACTCGGACTTTGCCGAGGCGCTGGCGGCGCAAGGCTTTGCCGTATATGCCTGCGACCACCGGGGACATGGAAAAACCGCGGGCAACTCCGACAACGTCGCGTACCTTTCGGACGGCGACGGGGGCTTTGACCTCATCGTGGAGGATATGCGCGCATTGACGGGCATCATAAAGAGCGACCACCCGGGGCTCCCCGTTTTTTTGCTGGGGCACAGCATGGGCTCGCTGCTGTCAAGGGTATACGCATCGCGCTACGGCAGCGATATAAGCGGCCTTGTGCTTACCGGCACTGGGCGTGCAAACCCGATGCTTATATCTATTGCGAGGGGCCTTGCGAAACGCGAGATCAAAAAGTACGGCGGAAGGCACAAAACTCCGTTCCTTGATTCGCTGGTGTTCGGAACGCTCAACAAGCCGTTTAAAAGCGAAGGCAGAAGCGCGTTTATATGCAGCGACCCAAAGGTTGTCGAGGCCTACAGGGCGGACGATTATTGCGGCAACGTTTCCACCTCGGAATTCATATACGAACTGCTGGGCGGAACGAGGGCCGCGTTTAGAAAACAAACGTTTGAAGGCTGCCCGAAAAACCTGCCTATATTTATAGGCGCGGGCGAATTCGACACTATGGGCGGGAAAAACTTAAGCGGCGTCAAAAAGGACGTGGAGTGCTATAAAAAGGCAGGCGTACGCGACGTTGAGTTCCGCGTCTATCAGGGAATGCGCCACGAAATACTGAACGAGAAAGACAAGCAAAGAGTTTACTCTGATATCATAAGCTGGCTTAATGAAAAGACAAAAAAACTGACCGCCGGTTAAAGCAGATTGAAGTTTTGTATTATAAGGAGGAATTAATATGCTACTTGATTCAAAATATGATGAAACTCAAAACAAATGGAACGTACATTTATACGGCGAAGTAGACATATATAATGCGGATAACTTGAAAAGCGAACTGCACGCCCTCATTGAGGAGCGCGAAGCGGATATAGTTCTTGACTGCACGAATCTCAAATATATAGATTCCACAGGTTTAGGGGTGCTTGTAAGCGCGCTGAAAAAGGTAAGGGAAGCGGACAAACAGATAAGCATAATCAATTTAAAGCCGTATATAGCAAAGATATTCACTCTTACCGGCCTCAATAGAATATTCGAGATAGAGGTGAGCGGGCAATGAACGGGGACGTAATAAAGCTTGAACTTCCCGCTAAGCCGGATTACATACTGGCCGTAAGGCTTGCAGTCTCGGCGGTTGCCGAGCGCGCGGGTTTTGATATCGAAGATATCGAAGACCTAAAGGTTGCAGCGGCGGAAGCCTGCATGCTGCTGCTTTCATCGTGCCCTGAAAACGTAAGCATTAAAATAACCGTCGACGGCGGCATGCATATAGACCTGTCGGCGCAGGGCGCCAACGGCGCGGCCGCGGCGGACGACGATACGGCGGAGCTCTCAAGGTGCCTGCTTGAAGCGCTTGTGGACAAGTGCGAATTTTCGGGAGGTTCGGATAGCAAAGCGTCCGTGAGCAGAGTCAGCTTCTTTAAAAAGTTGTGATCAGGGGAGTAAGGTTTGGGGACAAGCATGCAGAGACAGTTTGAGCAGATGACCGAACAGGAACTCTTTGAGCGCTATGAAAGAAGCAAAGACGAAGCGCTCAGGGAATTTATACTTAAGAAATACCTTTATGTGGCCGAGATCGTTGCGAAGAAGTTCATGAACAGAGGCGTTGAATATGACGATCTGTATCAGGTGGCGTCGCTGGCGCTCGTTAAGGCCGTGGACAGGTACGAACATACAAGAGGAGTAAAATTCATAAGCTTTGCCACTCCGACTCTCGTCGGCGAGATAAAGAATTATTTCCGGGATAAAACCCGTATGATAAGGATATCGAGAAGGGACAGCGAACTGATACGCAAGCTCGAAGAAGTAAAAGAAGCGCTTACAAGCGAGCTGGGGCGCAGCGCTTCTCCCGAAGAAATAGCCGAGCGGCTCTCGATATCCGTAGAGCGCGTGCTGGAGCTTTTGGAGACGCAGTCCGCGGCATACGCTGCGTCGCTTGACAGCTACATCACAATAAACGAGGACTTAAAGCTTATACGGCTGCTCGGAACCACCGACGACGAATACGAAAAGATAGAGGACAGGGACTTTTTAAAGAAGTGCATAGAGCAGCTCGGAGACGTGGAACGCAGGCTTATCCGGGAAAGGTTTGAAGAGGGCAAAAGTCAACGGGAAGTGGCTGCCGCTCTTGGAGTATCCCAGATGTATGTATCGCGCATCGAAAGAAGAATACTTGTGAAATTCAGAAACTACTATCAAAAATGAGTTTAAAAATACGTGAACGGGTTATATAAGTATTGAAGCGCAAGCAAGAGAAATTTACTCCTGCAAAACCGTGTGCTTTGGTTTTTATAATGAGAGATTACACTGAAAAAAACATTCTGACTGCGATAGATGATATAAAGCCGTCGGTCAAAAGCGTGCTAAAACACGTTGAAAGGCAGAAGGCTTTAAGCGACGAGCGAAGGTATGAGATAGAGCTCGTGCTTAACGAACTGCTTGTAAACTGCTTCAGGCACGCCAACCCTTCGGCGGAGCTGCCTGTAGAGCTTGCCGCGGGCGTAGACGACGGTAAGCTCTTTATCTGTGTTACGGATTGCGGGGCAGGGTTTGAGTATAAAAAGGCCTTTGACGAAACGTCGGATGTAAAATCGCTGTACCGCGAACGCGGCAGGGGGTTGATGCTCGTCAAAGCTTTTTGTGAGGAGATAAGATATAACTTAAAAGGCAACAGCGTTGAGGTAGAAATAGCCCTCTGACGAATTTACACACGCTTAGCCTTCATTCGTATTTTTATCTCCAATTTTAGAGGAGATTTTTTTATTGTGGAGAAGTACTTAAAGGTACGTAATTGGGGGACAGGCTATAAATGTCGGTTCGGAACACGGGTTCAAGGTATACTTCAGGAAGACCTGCTCAAAAGAAGAGCATTCATATAAGGCGAAGGCCGAGCTTTAAGTTCTTTGCCATCACAGCCGGGTTTTTAACCGCGCTCGTCGTTTTGCTAATACTGGTTTTAAGCCCTATGCCCACGGCTGCCGTGGAGCGGGCGAGCACAGGGTTTGATAAGAATTACGACATGCTCATACTCCGGGACGAGGTGGTTTACCAGGCGATGAATTACGGCAAGACGGAGTTTATCGCCAGGGAAGGGGCGCATGTTGAGACCGGCGACCCGATACTTAAGGTGTACGAGCTTGGCTACAACGATGGAACGCTGAGCGAACTGCTCGATATGCGTAAAAAAATACTCGATTACGAGGTGGGCGTAAGCAGAGCGGGAGTTATCGACCCGACGCTTGACGATATCAACGCAAGGGTGGACTCAAAAGTAAAGGAGATACAACAGTCCATTACCAACGGCGAGAGAGATAAGCTGCTTGGGCTGGAGCTCGATTTGGAGTCGCTGCTCGACGAGAGGATGACGTATCTTCAGAGCGTAGTCGTTCCGGACAACCAGCTGCGCGACTATATCGCACAGGAGCAGCAGTTGACAAGCGTAATAAACGAATGGGCGCACGTTGTGACAGCCGAATTAAGCGGCGCCGTAAGCTTTTATTTCGACGGCTGCGAGCAGGTCATGTCGAAAGAGAACATAGGCTCGTTTACGAGGGTGGCGCTCGAGGAAGTCAGCGCCGGCAAGACGGTAAGCACTACGGAGAAGGAGCGGGCAAACGTGCCTCTTTACCGCGTGGTCAACGAAAACGAGTGGTATGTCGTGCTGCTGTCGAGCAAAAAGATACCCGAGATGTTCCTCGGAAACGCTTTTACTATGGTTTTTGACGATTATCTTGAAAATCAGTATACCGGCGTGGTATTTAATATACAAGAGCTTGAAAAAAATGACGGCTATGTGTATACTATACAGGTCAGAGACAATATCGGCCCGCTGATAGGAGACAGGCGCGTCAGCGCAAGGCTGGTAACAACTATTGAGGGCTTGCGTATTCCGAAATCATGTATAAGGCATGAGGACGGGATAGACTATGTAGAGAGGGTGTCGGGCGAATACGTTCCGGTGCTCGTTATAGGAAGCGAGGGCGACAACGTGTTTGTGCAGACGTATAAGGACCAGCCTTCGCTGCAAATAGGAGAATTGTTAAAAAAGTAGTTTGTTTTTAGCACAGGTCGTAATATAATGCCAAGTATAGAGGTTAACATAAAGAATATACAGGAAAGGATTGGTATTTGCGCAAAAAAGTCAGGGCGAAGCAAGGACGATATTACGCTGATAGCGGTAAGCAAGACGGTGGACGCTAGCTTGGTTGAACAGGCCGCAAAGGCCGGCATCAGGGATTTCGGCGAAAACCGGGTGCAGGAGTTTCTCAAAAAACGTGAGGTATTGGGAAACTCGGTAAACTGGCACATAATAGGGCCGCTGCAGAGTAATAAAGTCAAGTACATTCTGGACGGCGTATTTTTGCTTCACTCACTCGACAGGCTCTCATTGGCGCAGGAGATAGAAAAACAGTGCGAGAAAAGAGACACTGCACTCTCTGCGCTTGTGCAGGTAAACATTGCAAAAGAGCCGACAAAATCAGGCGTCTTCGAAGAAGACCTCGAAAAACTGCTGGAAGGGCTGTCTGTTTTGAGGAGGGTCCGCGTAAAAGGGCTTATGGCGATACCGCCGCCGGCGCTGGATGCGGATTGCAACAGGCGATACTTTGTGAGGATGTATGAGCTCTTCCGCAAATTCAAGGATTCTTTTCCGGCGTTTGAGTACCTGTCGATGGGCATGTCCGACGACTTTGAAGCAGCAATTGAAGAAGGCTCAAATATGGTTAGGATTGGTACGGCCGTGTTTGGAGCGAGGTCAAATTAAATTTTTAGGGGGTTACATCAATGGCTAGAGGTATTTTCAATCGTATTCTGGATGCAGTCGGCCTCGAAGAGGAAGAGTACCAAGATGAAAAGGTAATGGACGAAGAAGAGGATTTCTACGAAGACGAGTATGAAGAAGAGGAACCGGAACAGAGACTTTCCAAAAGGAAACAGGGGAGGGTTGTTCCCATGCCCAATCCTTCAAACAAGATGCGCATGCTCGTATTCCAGCCGTCCAGTTACGAGGAAGCCGAGTGTATTATCGACAATCTAAAGGCAAGAAAACCGGTTATAATGAATCTCGATGAGCTCGAAATTGAGCTCGGCCAAAGGATACTTGATTTTGTCGGCGGCGCTGTTTACGCGCTTGGCGGCGATATCAAGAAAGTGGCAAGGAGCATTTTCGTTGTCGCCCCTTCAAACGTCGATATCTCACAGAACATCAACGAGCATATGGACAGCAGAGAAGGGTACAGGCGCTTTGATTGATCTTCGCCCCCAGACCGCGGGGGAAACGCTTAATATTGGACCCGGCAAGCCGTGAGGCTTTCTGGGTCGTAATACGGGGACCCCAAAAAGCCGGGAAGGCTTTTTGGGGTGATGGCTTTCGCTTTATAAAGCTATACGCATTATGAGGCGCCCGTATTGACCGCATGTCTTGTTCCGGCGGGGCATGCGGCGCATAGTTTTAAACGCGTACGGAGACATTAAACCTGTACCGGTTTATTCTTTTGTCTGGAAAGGGGAATTGCCGTGTCATTAACAGTTAAGGACATATTGGAAAAGACGTTCAAGAGATCTTTCAAAGGATACGACGAGAACGAAGTCGACAAGTTTCTGGATCAGATCATCGATGAATTTAAGGCGCTGCAAAACGACAACGCTGCATTAAAAGAAGCGCTCGACGCCGAACTGGAGCGCGCGAAAAGAATAAAGGATACCGAAGAGACCATTATGCATACGCTGGTATCCGCCCAGAAGAGCGCGGAGCGCATAATGAGCGAGGCTGCAAGAAAGGCTGAGCTCATTATCGACAATGCGGAAAACACCGCAAGGCGCAGGGCTGAACAGACCACAAGGGAGCTTGCGGAGGCGCAGAGAAACCTCGAAGAGTTAAAGAGCGCGGCGCGCGGGTTTGCAAAGAGCTTTGCCGAAATGATCAACAGGGAGGCGGCGTCTTTCCAGCAGATTTATCAAAGCTATTTCGGAGAAGACGCCGGCATAAACGCAAAAGCGCTTGAAAAAATCGACGAGGACATAACCGAAAGCTTAAAAGGCATAACGGACGAAGAACCCGCCGTTCCGGAAGAGTACCCTGCTGCAGCAGCGGAAGAACCGGCAGAGGAAGAAATAGAACCCGAGAAGCTGATGGAGTTTTCCGAGATAAACAAGGCGCTGAGCGAGATAGAGAACAGCGGCAGTGACATACTTCAGGAAAGCTACGACGATACTCCGAAGGACACAAAGAAACTGAAGGAAAAGCTGAAATCCTCAGGTTTCAAACCCAAGTATGACGACTATTCGTGGCTTTACGGCAGCGACGAAGACAAGGAAGATCCGGGAGTCTCGTTTAAAGACCCCAAAGAAAAGCAAAAGCTCGAGTCGCTCATCGACGACGTAATCGAATAAACCCTAAGGCTTTATATAAGCGCCATGTTAAATAAGCATGGGGCTTGTTGACGTGTCTAAACATCGGTACTCCGGAGGGCAGCTAGCCTCGCGGGGTGCAACATACTCTGCGCATCCGGTATTTCATTATAAAACATGACTAATAATACGGCTATCGATACTGCTGCTTGGCTCGCGTTGGTTTAACGCTGTTTTGACGAAAAAAGCAGGCAAAAGATAAGCAAACCGCGCTTGATATGCATAGCAGATTTGATTTGAAAAATAGCCGTAATTTGTTATAATATAATCCCGAACGCTGCGGGATACAGCGCCTACGGAGGTTTTGATGAGATTAACGATAGGGCAGTTCAACGAGTCCTTTCCGCCCATAATAGACGGTGTAGCCAACGTAGTAAAAAACTACGCCTATTGGATGAATAAAAAATACGGCAGGAGCTATGTTATAACGCCCAAGCACCCTGAGGCAAAGGATAACTATGACTTTGTCGTGCTTCGTTATTCTTCAATGAAAGTGCCGGTAAGAAGCGAGTACCGCTTCGGGCTGCCCAAGATGGACGGCGTGTTCTGGAAGGAATTGAAGCAGGTGCCGTTCGATATCGTGCACGCTCACTGCCCTTTTGGTTCCGGCTTTGCCGCGCGCACAATAGCCAGAAAAAGGGGCATACCGTTTGTCGCTACGTTCCATTCAAAATTCAGGGAAGATTTTAAGACGGTACTTAAATCGGACGCGCTCGTGGAAAGCATGCTTGCAAAGGTCGCGGCTTTTTATGAGTCGGCGGACGAAGTCTGGTGCCCCAATGCGGCTTCTGCCGAAACGCTGCGCGAATACGGCTTTCGCGGCGAAGTGCATGTAATGGAAAACGGCAGCGATATCGAGGTAAAATATAAATCGGACGAGGCTGATGCCGAAGTCAATGAAAAGTTCGGTTTCAGGGCCGGTACGCCGCTGTTTATGTACATCGGGCAGCATACGTGGCAGAAGAACCTTAAGATGGTGATAGAAGCGCTGAAAATTTTAAAGGAACAGGGCCTTATATTCAACATGCTGTTTGTGGGCGACGGGCCCAAGCGCGCCGAAATGGAACAGATGGTAAGGGACTACGGGCTTGAGAACTGCGTTAAGTTCGCAGGGAAGGTACACGACAGAAATTTCATAGCCAAGCTCTACCTTCGCAGCGACGCGCTGCTGTTCCCTTCGCTTTATGATACGTCTTCCCTTGTTCCGAGAGAAGCCGCCGCGTGCGGATGCCCGACGGTATTCGTAAAGGGCTCCAGCACGGCGCATGGGATAACGGATAAAAACGGGTTCCTTATAGAGGACAACGCGCAGTCTCTGGCCGATGTCGCCGCAGCGATAATAAAAAACCCGCAGATGGCTAAAGATATAGGCGAGAACGCACGGGCAACGATATATAAGAGCTGGGAAGACGCGGTAGACGCCGCGTTTGAAAGGTATCTTTATCTTATAGATTTGAAGAAAACCGAAACGAAGCGTCAGGTAAAATAAAGTGAGGGCAGAAATTTGTACTTTAAATATGTAGTGGTCGGGGCCGGCATCTCGGGCCTGACTGTAGCAGAAAGGATAGCGAACGTGTTAAAGGAGCGAGTGCTCGTAATAGAAAAACGTTCGCATATCGGCGGAAACTGTTATGATTATTATAACGACGACGGAATTCTAATACACAAATACGGGCCTCATATTTTTCATACGCAGCGAAAAGACGTATTCGATTATCTCTCGCAATTCACAAAATGGAATCTTTATCAGCATCGCGTGCTGGCGTTTGTGGACGGAGCGTATCTGCCTATGCCCATATGCGCGCGCACGATAAACATGCTGTGCAACTTAAACCTTTCAACGAGCGAGGTTCAAGGGTATCTTGAGAGCGTGGCGGAACCAAGAGAGATAAAAACGAGCGAAGACGTCGTAATAAGCAAAGCGGGAAAATACATTTACGAGAAGTTCTTCAAGAACTACACGAAAAAGCAATGGGATATGGACGCGTCGCAGCTCGACCCGTCCGTAATATCGCGGGTGCCAGTGCGCTTTTCAATCGACGAGCGTTATTTTACCGATCCGTATCAGGGCATACCTGCTTACGGATACACGCGCATGTTCGAGAATATGACGAGCAGCAGCCGTATAAAGATACTTCTTAACACGGATTACAGAGAAGTCATTAGCGATATAAAGTATGATAAGCTTATATACACCGGCCCGGTGGACGAGTTTTACGGCTGCGACCTGGGATCGCTTAAGTACAGAAGCATAAACTTTGTTTTCGAGACAAAGGATACCGAAAGCTTTCAGGACGCCGCCGTCGTAAATTACCCCAACGATTACGACTTTACGAGGATAACCGAATATAAAAAACTGACCGGCCAAAAGCATCCAAAGACGACCGTTTCCATGGAATACCCGTCCTGGGAGGGAGAACCATGCTACCCTGTGCCTGCGGCCGAGCAGCAGCAATTATATGAAAAGTACAGGCAAAGAGCCGGGAAAGAAAGCAACACGTACTTTTTAGGGCGACTCGCGACATACAGGTATTGCAACATGGACGTTGCGGCGGGGGAGGCGCTGCGCCTCTTTGGTGAAATGATAAAATAGTTACTGTTGCTTTATGGCGGAATATTTGGTATTATCTTTCACAGCATTTACTTCGGAGGGCCGATGAAGAAAAAAAGATCCCTGTTCAGTATCATATATATAGGCGTGACCGTACTGGTGATTGCAGGGATATTGATATTCGGTACGAACCTTAACGATATAGGCGAAGCCCTTAAGAATTTTAATGCCTGGTGGGCTGTCGCGTGCGTTGGCGCGCTGTTGCTTTATTGGCTTACCGACGCCTGGCTGCTTCATGATATTACCGGCTACATGTATAAAAGGGAGCCTTTTCTGCAGTCTGTCAAGGTTGGCATAATAGGCCTGTATTACAGCGCTCTTACGCCTTCTTCGACGGGCGGGCAGCCTATGCAGGTCGTATACATGCGCCGCAATAAAGTGCCGGTAGGCACGTCTACCTGCATCGTTTGCATCAAGTTTGTAGTATTCGAGCTTTCGCTGTGTACTATTTATATTATCGGTATGCTCATACGGGGCGCCGAGTATTACCACAACAACAACGAAGCGTTCTGGCTGGCGTTGCTTGGTTTTGCGCTGAATCTTACGGCAGTGTTTTTCATAATACTTACAATAGTTAACAAGAAGCTTGTATTTAAAGTAGGCAGCTGGCTTATACGCCTTTTTAGCAAGATAAAGATTGTAAAAAATAAGGAACATGCGCTGGAAAACTTCGAAAAGACGATAGACGATTATCATACCGCGGCGTCGTATATATCACGGTACAAACTGCGAGCGCTCGGGTCATATCTGATTTCGATAGTCAACCTTGCGTTTTTGTTTGTCATACCGTACCTGATATACTTGTCTTTTGGTTTTTCACAGCATACCGTTATTGATATATTCATCATGGAGTCGTTCCTGTTCCTTGCGGTATCGTTCTTTCCATTGCCGGGAGCTGCCGGCGCTTCGGAAGGCGGTTTCATGTTGTTCTTTGGCCCGTTCTTCGGCGCCGCGACTATTGTCGGTATGCTTATATGGAGGTTTCTGACATATTACCTGATGCTTATAATAGGCAGCTTAACGGTCGTGCTCGACGAGGTATTCTCCATACGAATCGCCAAGAAGCATGCCGGGCTTGACGGCGCGAATAAATAAACTACCAATCGAAAGCCGCTTTTTGCGGCTTTTTATATAACGGGGTCCCCAGCAAGCCATAAGGCTTGCTGGAGTGTGTATAACGGGGTCCCCAGCAAGTCGCAAGACTTGATGGGGTGTGTATAAACTTTTATACCGAATTTTAAATAAACTTGTTAGGCATGATGAATGATGATATAATTTTTCGCGTACGCCAAGTTAATCAAAGGAAACCTGACTTTGGTACAATAAGGCTAGGAGGTTTATGGCTTAATGGAGATAGGGCTGGTTGCCGTAATAGTGCTTGTATGTGCATCCATCTTTGTAAACGGTTGGACTGATGCCCCAAATGCGATAACTACAGTAGTGTCAACAAGGGTGTTGTCTCCCAAAGCTGCAGTGGCGCTTGCCGCGGTGTTTAATCTGCTTGGCGTTTTATTGATGGGCACTGCCGTCGCAAAGACGATAGGGAATATCATTGATTTGCAGCCCGGCCCCGACGCGCTTATAACGCTTGCCGCAGCGCAGGTATCCATAGTAGTCTGGGCTGTCGGCGCATGGAAGTTCGGCATACCGACCAGCGAAAGCCACGCGCTGATAGCCGGCCTTACAGGAGCCGCGATGGCGAGCGGCGGGCTTTCTTCCGTCAGCTGGGCCGAATGGCAGAAGGTGCTGCTGGGATTAGGTATATCTTCGGTACTCGGGTTTATATCCGGATGGCTTATCACCGTATTGGTCACTAAATTATTCGGGAACATGAAAAGGGCAACCGCCAACAAATTCTTTTCCACAGGACAGATAATATCAGCTTCGGCTATGGCATTCAGCCACGGCGCTCAGGACGGCCAGAAATTCATAGGTGTTTTGACTTTCGGGCTTATGCTCGGCAACGTGATACCTATGGGCAGCGAATTTACAATACCGTGGTGGATAATGGTGTTCACCTCGGCGCTGATGGCGCTGGGCACATCTGTCGGAGGATACCGTATAATAAAAACTATGGGAATGGACATGGTAAAGATAGAGAAGTACCAGGGGTTCTCCGCGGAGATAGGCGCTTCTGCGTGCATGATAGGCGCAACGTTATTCGGCATACCGTTAAGCACAACGAATGCAAAAGGGACCGCCATTATGGGCGCGGCCGCCGCGAGAAGGCTTTCCAACGTTAACTGGGGAGTCGTTAAAGAAATGTTTACAGCGTGGATACTTACGTTTCCGTGCTGTGCGCTGATAGGATATTTTATGGCTTTGTTGTTCCGCGCAATATTCTAAAAAAGAAAGAGAGGCATGTATGGCAAAAAAGAATCTTGATTACTTTGACATGTTCGTCAGCGGCGTTGAGTATGCCTTGAATGCGGCCAAGCTGCTTAAGGAGCTTTTGGAAAGCGGGCAGCTTACGGAGGCAAAGATTGCGGATATCAAAAAAATAGAGCAGGATGCCGACAACCACATGCATAAGATATGCGACAGCCTTAATGTCGCATTCATCACGCCTATAGACAGGGACGATATATACAAGATAGCAAGCGAGACAGACGATATCACGGACAGCATCGATTCTGTGGCTACCAAGATGTGGATGATGAAGGTGTCTAATGTGACGCCTGCTATGAAGCTTATGGCCGGGTATGTTGTAGACGCCTGCGAGAAGCTGGTCGGCCTGATGTCTGAAATAAAGAACCACAAGAAGAACAACAAGCTTAACGAGTATACGGTTGAAATAAACCGTATTGAAGAGATGGGCGACAAGTGCTACAAAGACGCGATGAGGGAACTGTTTGTCAACGAGAAAGACCCGATAGAGCTGATAAAGATGAAGGAAATATACAAGGAAATCGAAGACGCGCTGGACAACTGCGAAGACGTCGCCGACTGTGTGCAGAGCATAATAATTACAAAGACTTAATCGACTCCGGTCGATGATAATAATTAAATTATAAAAACGACTGCTTTTTGCAGTCGTTTTTTTCATAAACATAGAGAGAACCAAAAAATCTGACATGTTGGATAATTTGGAGGTATCTATGTTTGAATTTTTAAATATTATCAAAGACCTGCTTTTCATTGCCGGATATCTTTCTTCGGGGAAAACGTTCCCCAAACCGCTTACCAAGGAACAGGAAGCGGAATATCTGCAAAGATGCGCTAAAGGGGATGAGGAGGCAAAGGCAATACTTGTCGAACACAACTTGAGGCTCGTTGCGCATATAGTTAAAAAATATCAAAACACATCGCTGTCCAGCGACGATCTCATATCCATAGGCACGATAGGCCTGATAAAAGCGGTAAACTCGTTTCTCCCCAAAAAAGGGACGCAGCTTGCCACATACGCCGCCAAATGCATTGAAAACGAGGTGCTTATGGCGCTGCGCTCAAGCAAAAAGGCAAGATGCGAGGTGTCGCTAAGCGACCCTATCGGTATAGATAAAGAGGGCAACGAGATATCGCTTATAGACATACTGGGCACGAGAGAAGACCTTGTCTCGGAACAGGCGGAGCTCAGGATACAGACAAAGAAGCTTTACGGGCTGCTCGGCAAATGCCTTACCCGGCGTGAGAAAGCCGTGCTGGAGATGCGTTACGGCCTCGGCGGCCTGCGCCCGCAGACGCAGCGCGAGATAGCAAAAAAGACGGGCATATCGCGCTCGTATGTATCAAGGATTGAAAGCAAAGCGATAGCGAAGCTTGCGGAGGAACTGGCTAAAAACAGCGGTATATGAACGAAGATTTATTAGCATCTAAAATTAAGGACGGCCCATTTAAGGCGCAGGGAGGAGATAGTTTTTGCAATGAAGGTTTGGCTTGGCGGGATTTTGCTTTGTACGTAGGAAATAACATAAAAAGTCAAACGAGCAAATGGGACTTATATTGGATATTAAAGAATTGAAATCTATCTTGCTTCTGTGGACAACGCTATTAATACCCAGAATAAGTGCGAGGAGGATAAGTGTGAAAAGATTGTGGATATACTGCCAACTAACTTTACCCATTTAATTGGTCATCAGCTTTAGATCAACAAGAAATGATGAGCTTAAGGAAAATGTAAAAAGCATTAAAAGTAAATAGTGTGGTTATGCCCGCCATTGCAAGACGACATCCGGAAGGTGGCTATAAGCTAATTGCTGGATATAGAAGAGAAGTTACTTGCAAGATAGCGGGCTTTGAAAACATACACGTATTGATGCGGGGAAATGAAGGATTACCGTAATTCTCGTGACGACTTACCAAAATAATATCTCTGGATATAACCTTGACTCAAAATACTCCGTGAGCCAGTTTCTGCATCTTTTATTTTCAAGGTTCAGTGTTCAAATACATCGTAGTTTATACCTAAGTGGTGACATTTGCTAATATATGTAGACTTTAAATCAATTATATGTTATCTTGATTTAGTAGTTTTGTATTGTATTAAAGCAGGTGATTTCAATGATACGTTTTATAATCTATCTGATATGCTCTACAGGCGGAATGGTCTTATTTAAGCTTGGTGCATCTAACACGGCGTTTGTTCTTAATAGAGGTGTAATAGACTTTAAGCTCAGCCTGTTATCTTTTGCAGGAATGGTTCTTTACTTGGTAAGTTTTGTACTTTGGATGACGATAATTCAGGACAATAACTTAAGCTATATATCTCCTTTGGCAACAGGAATAAGCTATATACTGATAGTCCTTTCCTCATTATTTATACTCAAAGAATCCATTTCGGGCTTTCAGTGGATGGGCATCGTAATTATTCTTGTCGGCGTAGTTCTTATGAATATTAAAAAATGAGCGAAAGTTTTTAGGAGTTGATGTAGCAGTTATGGAAAAAGTCTTGATACTTATTCCAGCATATAATGAAGAAAAAGATATTTCCTGCCCCCTTTTGCCCTGTGTGTTTATATCAATGATATTGAATTTTAACCGAACGCAAAATAGCTAGATACCATTACCGGGATAGTATTGTTTTGCGTTGCTTTTTCAGCTGTTTTACGCTCTAAACAAGATATTTTTAATATAAGGGATGAGGAATGGTATGAATAATCCTGCCGTAAGCGTAGTGGTGACAGTATACAATGGTGAGAAGTTTATCCAAAGAACTATTGAGGCGATTTTGAATCAGTCTTTTCAAGATTTTGAAATTGTTATTGTGGACGATGGTTCGTCTGACAATTCCAAGACAATACTTGAGGAATGCTTAAAGACGGATAGCCGTATACGTGCGATATTTCAGTCAAATGGGGGGCCGGCAAAAGCACGAAATGCTGGGTTAAATATAGCTGTGGGTGAATATATCATATTTATTGATATCGATGATAGAATAGAATCAAATATGCTAGAACGCATGTATAATACTGCAAATACTACAGGTGCAGATATAGTTGTCTGCGGTTTTGACCGGATAGATTCGAATACAGGCAAGGTGATATCAAAAGAGATGTGTAATGCCGATAAAAGTATAGTTGTAGATTACGAGACAGTACCTTTTATCAACGCGTCTTTATGGAACAAACTTATCAGAAGAGATTGCATTGGTGACCTAAAGCTTCCTGATATTCGCGTTTGTGAAGACGGATTATTCTTTTTGCAACTTATCCCACATGTTGATAAGATTGTTTTACTGTCTGAAGCTTTATATCATTACATGGTATATGATAACACTGTTATCAGTTCGTTGGATTCCCAAGAATACGAAAAGATAAAAGATGCGTTTCTAACAGTTAGTCAGAATATGGATTCGTTGAAAAAGGACCAGATGATACTCGCAGCATTTATTCATCTCGTAATATCATTGCTATACAGGCTGTCATATAACAAGGACATAGATATAAAGAAGGAGATTCGAAAAACAAAATATTTCTTTAACAGTAATTTTCAGGGCTATTATAGAACTACATACATGCGGCTCGCGTTTTTAAGAAAAAGAGGAATAAGGGGCTTGGCCATATGGATAACGATATTGCTTTTCCGGATGAACCTTATACAGATTTTTCTATTACTTTATAGGTTTATGATTGATAAACTTAAAATAAATATAAAATGGTGATTACATATGCGATTGCTCTCGCTATAAACAGTAGTTGAGATTGTTCTGAATTATTTGTAAACCTACATTAGGTGCTCCCATCTTACATACTTTCTGATATTTACACAAAATTCAGGTCTCAGACGTCAACTTTTTTTATAGACGATTTGCTAAGCTGCTTTTGCTGACCTCTCTGTTTCCAATGACCTGAGATAATATCTCGGGAACACATACTCAAGCCTTATCTGAATTCTCTTCACATTGCAAAAAGCAACATAGTGTGTCAAGTATATCAGTTCTTTATTTATAGACGCAAAGGAGCATGCGTTGTCGCCCAGCATTCCGACACGTGAGAAGCTCTGGTGCAGCCCGTATTGCCGCAACAATCTTGATGTATACTGGCTGCCTCTGTCACTATGGAAATACACTCTTCAACCAACTCGTGTCTCGCCAGCATTGCCAGTATTGCGTTAATCATAAGTTCCTTCGTCGTCCTGTAAGTCGTCTCCAAGAATTTCGCCGGTTACAAAGTTCCTGATTAAATAGTAATACATGAATCCCTCATCCGTTCTCAGGCATGTTATATTACATGTCAGGCCAATTCGAGGTATAATCGGGAACTCTTGATTCCTAAGAATATTCGGATATCCATCGCCCCGAGCTTGCTGTCTGTCAAGCTTTTGACTCCATGCCGGTTTTGGCATGAGTCTAAATTTACATCAGCAATGTACTTGGCACTTTTCTTGCGTCCTACGCGTTCAACTTTTTTCGCAGTTCTGTGATAATTCTGTCCAGAACGAAAATAGAATTGGCTGGAAGTAATACAAACCAGCTGTAAAATCATTGCGATTATTTTGCAGCAAGTTGACACTATTTTTTTGTTGTGTTAATCTCTACAGGGGTGAAAAGATGGTATTAATTATTGGTTCAAATGGACAATTAGGAAGACAGATGCAAAAAACATTAACCCAAAAGAATATCAATTGCAAAGCTTATGATTATCCTGAAATTGATATATCCGATATCATGTCGATGCAAACTTTGTTTGAACAAACAAATCCAGATACAGTAATTAATTGTGCAGCATATACAAATGTTGATAAGGCTGAAACAGATTATGATGCTGCTTATAAGATAAATGCACTGGGTCCGAAAATTTTAGCAGAAATTTGCTTCAAACGAAACATTGAACTTATACATATTTCTACAGATTATGTTTTTAATGGGGAAGCAATAATAGAAAATGGAATTTCAAGGCCTTATTTTGAAACGGATTCATGTGATCCTCAAACAGTTTATGGCAAGACGAAGCTTGAAGGTGAGCGATTTATCCGGCAGTACGAAAAATACTACGTTTTAAGAACTGCATGGTTATACGGAGACGGCAACAATTTTGTAAAGACAATGCTTAGATTATCCGAAGTCCAGGATGAAGTACGTGTTGTTAACGATCAGATAGGATCTCCGACATCTACAGTTGATCTTGCAAACGCTATTTGCGGTTTGATTGGAACTGGAGCGTACGGGCTCTATCATGCAACTTGTGAGGGACAATGCAGCTGGTACGATTTTGCACAGAAAATATTTAAGCTTAGAGGCTTGGAAATAAAGGTTGTTCCGGTAACCAGTGAGGAGTTTCCAAGGCCGGCGAAAAGGCCCAAGTGGAGTGTGCTGGAAAATAGAGCGCTCAAGGTTGTAGGAAAAAACGTATTTCGGCCTTGGGAAGACGCTCTTAAAGAATATCTTTTGAATGACTGAAATTTTTGGAGGGGGATATCTTGAAAGGTATAATACTCGCGGGCGGTTCGGGAACCAGGCTTTATCCAATAACAAAATCTATATCAAAACAGCTACTCCCGATATATGACAAGCCAATGATCTATTATCCGCTGTCCACGCTAATGCTTGCGGGAATAAGGGATATACTTATCATCTCTACACCTTCCGACTTGCCTTTCTACGAAAAGCTGTTCGGCAGCGGCGAAGATTTGGGCTTGCATTTTTCCTATAAGGTGCAGTACGCCCCGAATGGTCTTGCAGAGGCGTTTATCATCGGTGAAGAATTCATTGGCGATGATAAATGTGCACTGGTTCTTGGCGATAATATATTCTATGGGCATGGCTTTTCGGATAGCCTCCAGAGAGCGGCAAAGCTTGAGAAAGGTGCGGTCATATTCGGTTACTACGTCAACGAGCCGCGCGCATACGGCGTAGTGGAATTTAATGAACAGGGACAGGCTATTTCTATTGAAGAAAAACCGGAAAATCCCAAATCGAATTATGCAGTGCCCGGCCTCTATTTTTACGATAACGATGTGGTCAATATTGCAAAAAAAATCAAGCCTTCAAAAAGAGGCGAACTTGAAATAACCTCAGTCAACGAGGAATATATGAAAAGAGGGCTGCTATGTGTCGAGTTACTGGGGCGAGGCACGGCGTGGCTGGACACAGGCACGCACGGCGACCTTATAGCAGCGGCAAACTTTGTTGCGACAATTCAGAAGCGTCAGGGCCTGTATATTGCTTGTATCGAAGAGATAGCATTCCGTATGGGTTATATAGACTGCAATCAGCTAAAGAAACTGGCACAGCCGTTAAATAAAACAGAGTATGGCAAATATATAGAGGGCCTAGCTGAAAGAGGCAGAGAATAGTATGGCTGATATCAAAATTATTGAAACCGAAATTAAAGACCTTATCATTATAGAGCCGCAGGTCTTTGGCGATGAAAGAGGCTATTTTTTTGAGACTTACAATAAGGAAGTGTTTGCCAGAGCAGGACTTCATATGGAGTTCGTGCAGGACAATCAATCCATGTCAAAAAAAGGAGTGCTAAGAGGGCTTCATTTACAGACGAAACACCCGCAGGGCAAACTTGTCCGCGTTATCGCGGGAACTGTATACGATGTGGGCGTTGACCTTAGAAAGGATTCGCCCACTTATGGCAAATACGTGGGAGTCATACTCTCTGGAGAAAATAGACGGTTTTTTTATATTCCGGAAGGCTTTGCGCATGGTTTCCTAGTATTAAGTGATGAGGCAATATTTACTTACAAATGCACAGATCTGTATCATCCAGAGTATGAGGCCGGAATTATTTACAACGACAGTGACATCGATATCAACTGGCCGACTGACGGACTAAAGGTCATACTTTCGGAAAAGGATAAAAAATTACCGACGCTTAAAGAAGCCGGATATTGTTTTGAATAGGGGAAACGTATGAAAAATATATTGGTAACGGGCGGAGCAGGATTTATCGGCTCGAATTTTGTAAAACATATGATCAAAGTCCACAGCGACTGGCTGATTGTAAATCTGGATGCTCTGACCTATGCGGGAAACCTTGAAAACCTCAAAGAACTTGAAGGTAACGAGAGCCATGTATTTGTGAAAGGCGATATCACGGACAGGAAACTGATCGCGGCACTGTTCGAAAAATACGGATTTGATTATGTTGTGAACTTCGCTGCAGAAAGCCATGTAGACAGAAGCATTCATGAACCTGAAATTTTTCTCAAGACAAATGTGCTGGGAACACAGTGCCTGCTTGACTGCGCTAAGGCCAGCTGGCAGATAGGGAAGGACAGCTACGGGTATCCAGTATATAGGGAAGGCGTAAAATATCTGCAGGTTTCGACTGACGAGGTATACGGGGCATTAGGAAAGACGGGTAAGTTTACCGAAACGTCCCCGTTAGCCCCTAATAGCCCATACTCAGCTAGCAAGGCTTCGGCAGATTTAGTCGTCCGAGCATACAACATAACATATAATCTGCCAGTTAATATCACGCGTTGTTCCAATAACTATGGCCCATATCAATTTCCCGAAAAGCTTATACCGTTGATGATAGGCAATGCGCTTGAGGACAAGCAGCTGCCCGTATACGGCGACGGCTTGCAGATAAGAGACTGGTTGCATGTCAGCGACCACTGCAGCGCCATCAACGCTGTTTTGCAAAGTGGAAGAGTGGGGGAGATTTATAACATTGGCGGTAATAATGAGAAGGCGAATATAGATATCGTCCGGTTAATACTCAACACGCTTGGCAAACCAGAGTCGTTAATAAAGTATGTGGAAGACCGCTTGGGGCATGACAGACGCTACGCGATCGATAATACGAAAATTACTTCGGAACTGGGATGGAAGCCGACATATACGTTTGAAGAAGGAATAATGGAAACTATAAAGTGGTATCTCGATAATAAGAAATGGCTTGACGGCGTCCGCTCAGGCGCGTATATGGAGTATTACGACAAATATTATTCGAGTAAATAATAAATAAAAATAAAATGTTTAGAGTTAAAGATTCAGAGGTTCGTTGAATCTTTAATTTTCTGTGGCTTTACATTAATATGTATAAAAAGGTATGGGCTATAGATATGCTTTAAAAAAGATATAATTGTAGTATTGAGAATTAACACAGAAAGGATATATAGTGATCAGCATACTTGTTCCAGTATATAACGCCGAACCATATTTGAAAAGGTGCGTCGATTCTATTTTAGCGCAGACATATAAAGAGTTTGAGCTTTTATTGATGGACGACGGTTCAACCGATGGGAGTGCCGGTATTTGCGACGATTATGCTAAAATAGATAGCCGGGTAAGGGTGTTTCACAAACGTAACGAAGGTGTAGGAGCAGCGCGAAACCAACTGATAGAAAAAGCTAAAGGCGAATTCATCGGGTTTGTGGATAGCGACGATTATGTCGAGCCAGAGATGTTCGAAGTTCTACTTAATAATCTTATGAAAACTGGCGCCGATATATCCGTGTGCGCGGCGAATATTGTGGGAGTATCAAAACCTGGTAAAGCAAAAAAAGAACCTGAACTACTCTCTAGAAAGCAGGCGGTATTTGAGTTTATAGGGAACGGAAGAATAACTCGCAGCCTGTGGGACAAGCTTTATAAAGCTGAACTGTTTCAGGGAGTGCGTTTTGCAGAGATACCCGCATTTGAGGATATGTTGGCGGTATATGAGTTGCTTGAAAAGTGCGAAAAGATCGTACTCGACAGCAGGATGCTTTACAATTATGTAATAACACCCGGCAGCCTTATGAGAAGCAAGCTCAGTGATTATCATTTAGCGGAACTTGATGCGCAAAAGGAGCTGGGTAAAAAGATCGGTGCGGCGTATCCGGAAATGATTCCAAAGCTTGAAGTCAGCGAGTTAAAAACAAAAATCATTATTTATAACAGAATCATTGTGGAATCACCCGAACTCCATACGTTATATAGCAAGATATTAAATGAATTAAAGGCAAATTTTAAAAAAGTTCTTATATCAGAATATTCAAATGCAAAGCTTAAAGCGATGATATTTATGATAAAATTCTGTAATCCGCTATATAAGATTTGTATTAGGGCAGTGAAAGCCCATCGAGCTTTAAAGCATGGCTTAACTGATAAATGAACATTATGGAATAAGCCTCCTCGGTTATATGATGCGGCATATCGGTCAACAATATATTAACTGTTCCAATGAGTGGAATTATGAAAGGTGAGGAACGTGCCTGGTATATCGGTTGTCATAACTACATATAACGGTGAAAAATATATTGAAGAACAGCTCAGGTCAGTTTTGGACCAAACGCAAAAACCGGATGAAGTTATAATATTCGACGACTGCTCAACTGACCGGACTGTTGATATCGTTAAAGGGTTTATTAATAAAAACGCTTCCTGCTGGTCGCTCAGTATAAATCAAAATAACATAGGATTCATAAAAAATTTCCATCAGGCTATAGGCGCGGCGAAAGGAGAATATGTTTTTCTCTGCGATCAGGACGACGTCTGGCACAGGGACAAGATAGAGAAGATGATGCTCGTTTTCAACAGCCATAAGGATGTTATAGCGCTGAATACGGGCTTTAGGCCGATAGGCATGGATGGTTCTCCTTTAGAAACATCAAGCCTCGGAGTCAGTTATAATAAACTTCTGAACAGCACAGTAAAAGAAGGCTCTATAAAAAAGATAGATATCGGACACATCATAAGGAAGAATATCTCTCCTGGCTGTACAGCTGCATATAAGCGGGATTGCATTTTGTTTTATCTTGAAAACGCCTCGATGCGATGGCCGCATGATTGGGAACTTAATATTTTTGCCGCAATGATGGACGGGCTTTATTTTTACGGGGAGAAGCTTGTAGATTACCGAATACATACAGGTAATGCAATAGGTTTCAATATAGAGAAACCTATCTCTGCAGATACTCGGTATGCAAGGATTGGGCTTGCAAAAAAGGAACGCGACAGGACTAGCCTGTATAATTCCAGACAGTGCAGGGCTTTGATGAATGCAAAATGTGCAAAAAGCTTTTTTGCCTATCATGGGTTTGTATGTTCAAGATATAAAGCGTTGCGGAATAAGAGCTTCTTCGGCTGGATTAAAACATTAACTCATGTTATTCTCTATATAGAGGCGGTGGGATTAAAGGGCATGGTGGGCGATCTTATATTTGTTATACGAGGAAGGGCATAGACTATGTTACCCATTTACGCTCTGGTCGTCATATATAACAAAAGTTGCGCTGATTCGACCTCATGCCAATGTCTGCAAGACTTTAAAGGCATAAATGTCATAATTACTGATAACAGCACCGTTATAAACGACAATAAAGAATATGCAGAAAGCCGAGGCTGGAAGTATGTCAGCATGGGCGGTAATAAAGGCCTTTCAAAGGCGTACAACAGAGGGATTATGCTTGTTGATAAGCCGAATGCGATCGTTTGCCTCTTTGACGACGATACAGAAATAAGTTCAGATTATTTTGATCTGCTTACCGCCAAAGCGGTGCAAGAACCTGATACGAAGATATTCCTGCCCTGCGTTTATGATGAGATTGGGTTGCTTTCACCGAGCATAATCGACGGGCTTGCCGTGAGGCGTGTAAGCAGTGTGGACATAATTATGCCGGAGCATATAAACGGTATAAACAGCGGTATGGCTATTAGAGCGGATGTGTTTGAAAACTATTATTTCGATGAGCGGTATTTTCTCGATTATATAGATCACGCGTTCTTGCGGGACATGAAAAGGATGGGGCATAGGATATCCTTTTTCAACGCCCGGCTTAAACAGTCGTTTTTTGATAATTCGTGCGTAGATATTAAATCGGCAATAAATCGATTTAAAATATTCCGCAGAGATTTTAAAAGATTCTGCGGAAGCTCCTGTGAGGGCAGGAGGTTTTATTACCGGGAAATAATAAATAGGAAAAAAGCCATGTACCTCAAGTACAAAAAAATAAAGGTGCTTTTTATTTAGTTACAATAAAGGAGTAATCTGTTGAAGATAATTGCATTTTATCTGCCGCAATTTCATGAAATACCCGAAAACAATGAGTGGTGGGGTAAAGGATTTACTGAATGGACAAATGTGAAAAGCGCAAAACCATTGTTTAAGGGTCATTATCAGCCGAGGATACCTTTGAATCAGAACTATTATAATTTGCTTGACCCCGAGACCAGGCAATGGCAAGCTGAGATTGCGAAGAAACATGGCGTATACGGCTTTTGTTATTATCACTACTGGTTTTTAGGAAAAAAGCTGCTGAACAAGCCGGCCGAGGAGATGCTGCGGCTAGGCCAACCTGATATGCCGTTTTGTTTCAGCTGGGCGAATGAAAGTTGGGTGCGCACCTGGGAGGGCAAGAGCAAACAGATACTAATAGCGCAGGAGTATGGCGGAAAAGAAGACTGGAAAAAGCACTTTGAATATCTTCTGCCGTTTTTTAATGATAGAAGATACATACTCAAGGACGGTAAACCGTTCTTTATCATCTACCGACCAGAGCTTATGGATTGCTGTAATGAGATGCTCGACTACTGGCAGGAACTTGCGATAAAAAGCGGACTCGGTGGGCTTACTATTGCCTATCAAAATGTGCATTTCAGCAGGAAGGCAGACAGGGATGAGAGTAGGTTCGCTTATGGAATAGAATACCAGCCTGCAAACGCTTTTATGCGTTATTCCGATGATTATGTATCGAACCCAGTAAAAAGAGCGATAAGCGTCCTTAAGCGGCGGCTCAGAAAGCCTTATTGTATCATAACCGGCAGGGAAGATACGTCAAGACTACTTGATTTAGACTATGATGAGATATGGAGCTATGTGCTCTCACAGAAGCCCGATTCGGACAAAAAGATCCCCGGAGCATTCGTGGATTGGGATAATACGCCAAGGCACAAGGGACGCGGGAGCGTCTATAAAGGTGCAACGCCGGAGAAATTTCAGCGTTATTTGAGCAAACAAATACTTAGAGCTCGCGAAGTATATCATAAAGACATGCTCTTTTTATTCGCATGGAACGAGTGGGCAGAGGGAGGGTATCTGGAGCCAGACGAAAAATATCGTTATGCATACCTTGAAGCTATAAAAGCAGCCCTGGAAGAAACCGGAGAGTATGAATAACCTATATCTTCTAATATCTAACTTTAATATAAGATATAAATGTTGAAACATAACATGCAATCTAGTATAATCTCCAATAGTCAAACTTATCTATATTCCTGATATAGGTAAGTTTGCGTGTATAAGGATGTGTTGAATATTGTATGAAATGGATTAAATTAAGAATACAAGGTTTTCTTCAATATAAGGAATTATTAAAGCAACTGGTAAGCAGAGATATCAAACTTAAGTACCGTCGGAGCTTCCTTGGGTATCTCTGGAGTGTGTTAAATCCGCTGCTTATTATGATGGTGCTATCCTTTGTGTTTGCCTATTTATTCGAAGGAAAATTCGCAGTGCCCAATTTTGCAGTATATTTATTAACCGGTCAGGTAATTTTTAATTTTATGTCTGAATCGACCTCGTTAGCAATCGGCTCTATTACAACCAATGCTGCTTTAATTAAAAAGACTTATGTGCCAAAGTATATATTCACAGTGTCCAAAGTAACTAGCACGCTTGTGAATTTTCTGTTTTCAATGGTTGCTTTGTGGATTGTAATGCTGGTAACTGGAGTCCGTATTACGCTTTGGTTTTTAATGTTTCCTGTCATAATAATTGAAGTGTATATTTTCAGTCTTGGACTTGGCCTTTTTTTAGCACAGGCTGCAGTTTTTTTCAGAGATATCCAGTATATATATGGTGTTTTGCTTACTGCTTGGATGTATATGACACCATTATTCTATCCAATAGATATCTTGCATGGGGTTATCCGTAATGTGGTATTGTATTGGAATCCAATGTATTATTACGTAAAGCAATTCAGAGATGCAGTTTTGTATGGGCAGATGTCCGAACCGTATCTTATTATTGGCGGAGTTGCTTTTGCTATAGTATTCTTGGCGCTTGGTATAATAACATTCGTCCGGAATCAGGATAAATTTATTTTATATATATAAGGTGTACGAAAGGCATGGACTATATTATTTCTGTCGACCATGTGTCTGTACGTTTCAATCTTGCATCAGAGCGTATTGATAGCATAAAAGAGTATTTTATCAAGTTGGTAAAACGTCAGCTGATGTTTCAGGAGTTTTTTGCGCTGAAAGATGTCAACCTGCATATAAAACCGGGAGAGTCTTGGGGGATTATCGGAGTTAATGGTTCGGGAAAGTCGACTCTGCTTAAGCTGATTTGTGGTATTTTAAAACCATACAAAGGCACTGTTGCAATAGCTGGAACTGTAGCTCCGCTTATTGAATTGGGAGCCGGATTTGACATGGATCTTACAGCCCGGGAAAATATCTTTTTAAATGGCGCGGTGCTAGGCTATTCAAAACAATTTATGAGGGATAAGTTTGATGAGATTGTAGAATTCTCTGAGTTGCATGATTTTCTCGATGTACCTATAAAAAATTACTCTTCTGGTATGGCGGCACGTCTTGGATTTGCCATTGCCACAATGGTCCGTCCGCAAATACTGATTATCGATGAATTGCTTGCTGTTGGCGATTATGCTTTCCAGCTAAAATGTGAGCAACGTATGAATGAAATGCTATCAAATGGCACAACGCTGCTTTATGTATCGCATTCTCATGAGTCTGTAAAAAAACTATGTACACATGCTCTTTGGCTTGACAAGGGGCAGGAGAGAATGCACGGAGAAGCTGCTAGTGTATGTGACGCTTATATTAGCGAACTTGGTAGTCTGTAGTATTGGAGGAACAATTATGGAAGTTAATCATATAAAGCAACTTGGCAAAAAAGTTGTTGATACATTAAAAAGGGAGGGGATAGTCCAACTTTTTAAAAAAAGCTTAGTTTATTTATATAGGCATCTGTTTCAAAAGAAAATTGACACTAACTCTCCTGAAAAAACTTTTATGGATGTGCTTTTTATCAACGGCTGTTACCTACCGCATCCCTCCAGGTATCGTGTAAGCCATCAAAGAGAGCAATTAATTGCAAACGGGATAGCGAGTAATGAAGTTTTCTATGAACAGCTGAATTTAGATATGGTAAAGAATTACAGATGTTTTATATTCTTCCGATGCCCTATTACTGAAACGGTAAAAGATTTTATATTAAAGGCAAAAGAAAATCATAAAACAGTACTCTTTGACATCGATGATTTGGTCATTGATACGGTTTATACCGATAAAATAAAATATGTTCAATCTATGCCCAAAAAAGAAAAGGTGCTCTATGATGAAGGCGTTAACCGGATGCAAGCGGTTTTACGCATGTGTGATGCAGCGATTACAACGACGGAACGTCTTGCTGAGGAATTGAAAAGATACGTGCCCGAAGTATATATTAACAGGAATACCGCTTCGGAACGTATGGTAGAGCTTTC
This sequence comes from Burkholderiales bacterium, assembly GCA_050260375.1. Lineage (GTDB taxonomy): Bacteria > Bacillota > Clostridia > Christensenellales > SZUA-584 > DTFZ01. The sequence goes on from JBLNCA010000039.1 coordinate 114,751, forward strand.
CCTTGAGGCGATAAATCAATGCAATAAAAAGAGAAAAGAAGACAACTATATAAAAATTGGATACTTCAGCGGCAGTATAACGCATAATGACGATATTTTGATGATACTTCCGGTATTAGAAAGAATTCTTTCTGAAAATGAAAATGTTCAGCTGCACTTTGTGGGGGAACTCGATATACCTCTTGAATTAAAACCATTTGAGAATCGGATTGTTGCACATAAGTTTATGAGATGGGAAGAACTACCCCAATATATTGCATCTATGGACATAAATATTGCTCCGCTGGAAGATACAATATTTAATGAGGCAAAATCTGAAAACAAATGGGTAGAAGCAGCCTTGGTCAAAGTACCTACTATTGCTAGCAAAGTTGGCGCCATGGATCGTATGATCGAACACAATAAAACAGGTATGCTTTGCTCAAATAACGAAGAATGGTACAATTCTTTGGTAAGCCTGATACAAGATACAAACAAAAGAAAAGCTATTGCTGAGAGAGCTCATCATTATGTTTTAAAACACTGCACTACGATTTATACCGGTTTTGCATTTGCACAATATATTAAAAGCAAACTTAATCCCAATATTGCTTTTATTGTTCCTTCGATTCAAACCAGCGGTGGGATCCTTGTTGTCTTAAAACACTGCCTGATACTTAAAAATGCTGGTTATGATGTCCTTCTTATAAATGAAGATAGAGATTCAACCGACGTAATAAAAGGAGGACAAACATTAAATGTTATTTCGAGAAAAGAAGTGGATATACAGGGCTCGTTTGATAAAGCGGTTGCAACATTATGGTCAACTACATTTTTTTTGAGGGTATATCCAAATATAAAGGAGCGTTTTTATCTTGTTCAGAACTTTGAAACTGATTTTTACGAACATGGGAGAGCATTTAAAATTCTGGCCAATCAGACGTATAGTATCTCGGTACCTTCTGTCAATTACATAACAATTTCAAAATGGTGTCAGGAGTGGCTTAAAGTAAAATTCCTGAAGGAATCGAAATATGCGCCCAACGGGATTGATTTGTCAATTTTCCACCCCGGTCCAAGAGAATTTGAAGCAAGGATACGCATTCTGGTAGAAGGAAACAGTGAAGATTATTATAAAAATGTTGACGAGAGTTTTCGCATAGTCGAGAAACTCGATCCGAACAGGTATGAAGTGTGGTATATGTCATATAAGGGGGAGCCCAAAAGCTGGTACCGTGTAGATAGGTTTCTTCATAAAGTTCCATATGAAGAAGTTCCTGCTGTCTATTCTCAATGCCACATACTTTTAAAGTCAAGTATACTTGAAAGCTTTTCTTATCCACCTCTTGAAATGATGGCTACTGGGGGCTTTGTGGTTGTTTCACCTAATGAAGGAAATCTAGAGTATTTGCGGGATGGAGAAAATTGTTTGATGTACGAACCCGGTAATATAGACGATGCGGTAGGAAAAATAGAAACTATAGTAAGCGATCCTTTTCTTCGTAGAAGATTATATATAAAAGGCATAGAGACAGCTCAAAGCAGAGACTGGGCTTTAATAGAAAAGGATATTCTATCTTTATATGGCTGATCTGGTCTAAGAAGGAAGGGATGAAAAAGTGGAAGAGAATTCATATAAAAATGAAAATAGGCTAAACAGCCTTTTACTGAGTCCTGAGAGAATCTTTTTAATCGTAGCCATAGTTGTCGGCTTTTTATTGTTGTTATTAACACCTCCAATGGCAGTTCCGGATGAGAATGCGCATTTCATCAATGCATATTCCGTTTCTCGGGGGAATTTTTTCGTTGATATCGAGAACGGGCAGGCCGGTGTTTATATGCCGACGGTTTATATTGATTTTATTAACAATTACCTAAACCGATTCAACGGAGAAAACCGTCTGGAATCAAAGCATGATTTTTCGCAATACTATTTTGATAGTTGGTTTATGCATGATTTAAGCGGCCGGGAATTTTTACCAACCCAGTTAAGGGCGATAAACCCGGTTGGGTACCTAGTCTCAGGGTTTGGCATGGCCGTGGGCAATGTGTTGTGCCGGCCTTACTTAACGCCATACAATCTGTTGATATTTGGTAGAGCTTTTAATCTTATTTTTTATATTTCCATTATGTATCTGGCTTTAAAGACAACATTATATTTTAAAAAGACTATGCTCATATTATCATTAATGCCAATGAGTATTTTTTTAGCTGCATCATTATCGTACGATGCTATATTAATCCCCGTGTCATTTTTGCTATTTGCGTATTCTTCAAAATTTATCGGCGCACCAAGCGGATACTTAATCTCTAAAAAGGATATTCTCGTCATATTATTTGTAAGCTTTTTTTTAGCCGGAGTTAAGCTTGCATACTTTATTTTATTATTGGTTCTATTTGCCGTTCCCAAAGAGCGTTTTGGAACGAAAAAACGTTATATAATGTGTATTGGGATGGTTGTTGCTGTTGGTCTTCTTTCGTATGGCATACCGGCTTTCTTTAATAATCAGGCTCTCAGGGAAGTTACGATAGATTCAAGCACTTATTCCGCAGCGCAGGTTAAATTTCTTTTATCCCATATTCTGCAGGCACCACGAATTTTGCTAAACTCATTCAGACAAATGGGACCGTTCTACGCTAATGGCTTCTTTGGTATTTTGGGTAATCTGGATACAAACTTTCCTGTTCCGGTACATAAATTGTTTTATATAGTATTAATATTAATCGTATTTGTCGAGGCGCTGGAAACGAGAAAATGGTTATGGAAAACTAAGCTTTTTTCCACAATAGCTATTTTTATTATAATCGTAGGTATATTCTTTGCTACATATATAGGGTGGACATCTTTGCCGTGGGTGGCTGGAGTTGGAGCAGACTATGTTTCCGGTGTGCAAGGAAGGTATTTTATACCGATAGCACTGTTTATATGCATTATATTTACGAATCCTTTATATTTGAAGTTTCCTGAGAGGGTCCGTTTAATTATCAGTAAAAGTTCTAGTGTCATTTCGTCGCTTACTCCTGTATTATGCGGGGGATTGACGGTAGTTACGATACTTTTAAGGTACTGGTGTTGAGCGTAATTAAGGTATCAGGAGATTAACGGCAGTTTAATAAAATATCTACCGTTATTGTTCTCTGAGATATACATTTAGGTATATTTGCCTAATAACTTAATATAGGAGGGTATAAAAAGTAAGATAGCTTTAATTTATTCTTTAATATGATTTCTAACTTTTTCTTCAAGAAGCGCGGTATATTGTGTAAGATGTTTTATTCTGGCAGACAACCTGGTAATTATAATAGTTAAAGTAAACGATATCAGCAATATGAAAAGTATTGCAAAAAGGAAAACTGCGTTTACTGGCTCAATAATTCCAATTAAAGAAGATATAAATACTGCAATCTCAGGGAATATGCTGAACAGGAGCATTACCAGGGAGGTTAGCATCCAAACTAAAGTATATTTTAAATTCAGCTTTTCTCTTCTCAGCATTATGATTACAATTGCAAAGAAAACGGTGCATACAACTATAAGAAAAATACGAAGACTTAATACCATATTTATAACCCTCTCAGTTTTTTTTTGTTTTTGGTTTAATGTAAGTTATGATTACGGCAATAACGACTTTTATCATATAATAAATAGATTTTAAAAGATTAATTGAGCTTTTGCCACCTTTTCGTTCCCTCATAACAACTGGTATTTCTTTAATGGTATATCCATTCTTAATCAGTGACACGATGCTTTCCGGTTCTGGATAATCGGTTGCATAATTTTCACTTAGAAATTCGATTGCCGATTTACCAGCAGCACGGAATCCCGAAGTTGCATCTGTTATTCTTACATGCGTAAGTAAAGAAATAAGCCGTCTAAATAAATTGACGCCAAATCTTCTAAATAAGGTAGTTTGAAAACCCTCCTTTTTAATAAAACGAGACCCAATAACAAAATCCGCTTCGTTATTAATGATGGGCATTATTAAAGAGGAAAGATATGATGCATCATGCTGTCCGTCCCCATCAAATTGTACGACAATATCATATCCATTTTGAAGAGCGTAGAGATATCCTGTTTGTACTGCAATGCCGATTCCGGAATTGATAGGCATGTTGATATAATTAAAGCGCTCATTTTTACATATATCAAGTGTAGTGTCGGTTGAACAGTCGTTAATAATAACGTAATCAAAATCTGGAGCGTTACCCTTTAAATCCTTGATAACACCTATAATGTTCTCTTCTTCATTATAGGCCGGTATTATCACGAGCTTCTTCATATAATAACCTCTTATACATTTACAGTTGTTGCCTGCATTGAAAGTAATAATACCATAACTCAATAATTTATGTCCAGATTCGTTTTAATTAGTTTAATATACCTAGTTAGTTTATAAACCCACGTAACTAATATTTAATTGTTGAAGTTAAGATACTTTATATGCAATAATGAAGAAAAATACTATAATGCAATGGAGAACGGAGGAAAAATGGAATCAGCTAATATACATACTTTTGCCATTATGGCATATAAATCCGCTTCTTTTTTAGAAGATACTATAAAATCAATCATTGCTAAAAATGTTAAAAGCGAGGTATATATAACTACATCAACACCATCAGAACATATTGCAGGTTAGCAGACAAGTATGGGTTACCTTTATATATCAACCATGGGGAAAAAGGTATTAAAGGTGATTGGGAATTTGCATTGGCGTGTTCAAAAACAAAATACATAACATTGACGCATCAGGATGATATTTATTACCCGGATTTTACAGAGAGCGCATTAAGGGTATTAGAACCAAACCCTGATTCAATCATTGCCTTTTCAAATTACAATAAAATAGATGAGTCCGGTAATATTAGGAAGACGAATAATATGCTTCGAATAAAGCGATTATTACTATGGCCATTTCTATTTACCGGTTCTCTCGAAAAATGCTTCTGGAAAAAAGCGATTCTTTGCTTTGGAAATCCGATTTGTGCTCCCAAGTGTTACATATAATCTAGATAAAGTTGACAGGGCAGATTTATTTTCGGAAGATTATAATGCACTTGCTTTAGATTGGCACGCATGGATTAAATTAGCTAAAATGGATGGCCGCTTTTGCTATATAAAAAAGATAATCATGAGTCATCGCATTCACCAAAGATCAGAAACTACAGAAGGAATAAACAGCGGACAAAGATATAAAGATGATCTGCGTATTTTTTCGAGCCTTTGGCCAAAATGGATTGCGAAAATTCTTGCAAATTATACTCCGCAAGTTATTGATCAAATGGCAGAGGATAAAAGCAATAGGAGCTAAAGAATCTTAATGAGAGAAAATAAACCATTGCCAGCCATAAAAAGCACTTTATTTTGGTTTAGTATCGGGACTACATTCTATTTGTTTTCGCAATGGATTTTAACCATTTTAGTTCCTAGAATAGCAGGAATGAGTGTGGCTGGTGACTATTCATGCTTTAGCATCTTCAAAAATAGTATATCAACTAGCATTGTTTGGAATGCGGACTTTTCAGATATCGGATATAAATAATCAATATTCGGACAAGGAATATGTTTTTTCTCGATGGATAACATGTATAATTGGTATTGTTTTTGGAGTTTTGTTCTGTCTATTATCTGCAAATTCGGCCCAACAGAAATTATATATTTTTATTTACATGATATTTCGTTTATCCGAAGCAGGTATGGATGTATTGCATGGAGTAATGCAAAGCTCAAGCAGAATGGATGTTGCAGGGAAGTCATTAATAATTCGCGGAATTATTGATACATCAATTTTTGTCATTGCTTTACTAATATCAAAGCAACTGCTTGAACCTTTGATCATCATGGCTTTATTTTCGTTATTATGGACATTCTTTTACGAATATCCATATGTAAAATCCATAAATAAAGTTAATAAAGGATAATGAGTCTCGAGTTTCAGTAAAAAAACAATTGACTCTCCTAATTTCGTGTTTTCCTATTTTAATCAGTAATCTTGTATATGCCCTGATTATATTTTTATCAAGATATTATATAGAACGTATTTATGGTTCGAATTCACTGGGAGTATATGCATCAATATCGGCTCCGGCGCTCGTTATACCCATGTTGGCCTCATATATCTATACTCCATTCATGCCACTTTTTTCAAAATACTTTATGGACAATGATAAATCCTTACTCATTAAACTGATAAAAAAACTCGGATTAATAATATTATTTTTAGGAACGTTAATTCTTTTAGCAGGTTATTTTTTAGGAGAGTGGGGCCTTACCCTTTTGTTTGGAGAGGAAATAAGAGAATATGTATACTTGCTGGTGCCGATACTGATAAGCGTCATTTGCACTGCACTGGTGTTTTATCTAAATTCTATTGTTATTAGTTTGCGTGATTTTAAAACCCTTATAATAGGTTCGTTAATCGCAGTATTGTTTAGCCTGATATTACCATATAATTTTGTTAGCAATTCTATTAACGGTGCAAGCATTTATCTAATAGTAGTTCAGTCAATACAAGTTGTAGTTGTAGCTATTGGCCTAATTAGAAAGATAAGACATGGGCATGTTCAAATTATGGCCAACAAATAAAGACTACTTTCGAGAAAGGGGTTATTATAAAAAGGAATTGAAGAATCTGAAAATATGCATTATTATATTAATTACTATATCTAAGCAAGTTATAGCACAAATATTAACCGGAGATTAAATATGATCATCACGAGAACTCCATTTAGAATAAGCTTTTGCGGAGGAGGAAGTGATCTGAGTAGTTTCTATTCAGAACATGGCGGATGCGTAATAAGTACAACAATTGATAAATATATGTATATTAATATTCATCCGTGTTTTGCAGAAAACACTACAATTTTAAAGTATTCAAAAACTGAGATAATAAATGATATCAAGAAAATCGATCATAAGATTTTTAATCAAGTTTTAAATGATTTCAAGCTTCATAATGTTGAAATATCTGTTACTGCCGATGTTCCAGCAGGTACTGGATTGGGTTCTTCCAGCTCATTTACAGTAGGATTGTTAAACTTAATTTACTGCTATCTTGGCAAATATGTATCAAAGAGCAAACTTGCTGAATTAGCATGCGAAATTGAAATAGAAAAGTTGAAGAATCCTATTGGTAAGCAAGATCAATATGCTGCTGCATTTGGGGGATTGAATTATTACAAGTTTTATAAGGACGGTTCGGTTTCAGTCCAGCCAATTATTGTTAATAAAGATACTTATAAAAAGCTTCAATCAAATTTACTTATGTTTTATACAGGTGAGGTAAGAAACGCAAGTAATATTTTATGTGAACAAAATAAGAATATGAGTGATTGTGATAAGGTAAATAACTTGATACAGATTTGTAAGTTAACAGATGCAATGAAGGTTGAGTTAGAGAAAAGTAACCTTTCGAAATTTGGAGAGATTCTGTACGAAAGTTGGTTATTAAAACGTTCATTGGCTTCGGGAATCACAAGTCCGGAAATTGACGGGTATTTCGATATTGCTATGAGTAATGGGGCCACGGGTGGAAAACTATTAGGTGCCGGCGGCGGCGGTTTTTTGTTGTTCTATTGTGAGCAAGAGAACCAGGAGAGATTGAGAAAATCATTGGGATTACGAGAAATGAGCTTCAAGTTTGAGCAAGACGGTACATCAGTCATTTTTGACGGAAATAATTATCGTGATTAATTTTGGGGTGATGAGATGCAGGCAGTGATAATGGCAGGTGGAAAAGGTACGCGCCTATCATCAATTACGAAAAATGAAATACCAAAACCAATGGTAGAAATATGTGGTAGACCGTTGCTTTGGTATCAGATAGATGTTTTGAAAAGAAATGGGATAAAAGATATCTATATTATTGTGGGATACAAAGGAGATAAGATCGTTGAGTATTTTAAGGACGGAAGTCAATATGGGGTTAATATTCAATATATAATCGAAAAGAACCCTCTTGGTACTGCGGGAGCTTTATTCTTTCTTAAAAATGATTTAAAGGACGATTTTCTTCTACTGTTTGGCGATCTTATATTTGATATATGTATAGATAAATATTATTCTTTCCATAAATCCAAAAATGCTTTGGTAACTCTTTTCGTACATCCGAACTCTCATCCTTATGATAGTGATCTGGTTATACTCTCAAGTGATGGTAAAGTAATAGGTTTTGATAGTAAACATAATATTAGGAATTATTACTATAAAAACCGAGTGAATGCCGGGATTTATTTTTTTAAAAGTGATATCTTGGATAGGTTTTCCGAATTACAGAAGTATGATTTAGAAAAAGATATTTTAGTACCAATTGTTTTAGAACAAGGCCCGATATACGGGTACACTTCCCCGGAGTATGTTAAAGATGTTGGTACGCCAGAACGAATAAAAAAGGCTACGATAGAACTTGAATCAGGTTTAATCAGTGCAAAGAATTTGAAAAATAAACAATGTTGTATTTTCATGGATAGAGATGGTACGATTAATAGGTATAAAGGGCTTGTTTATAGACATGAGGATTTTGAATTAGAAGCAAAAAGTGCGGAAGCAATTAAAAAAATCAATGATTTAGGATTTTTATCAATTGTTATTACAAATCAGCCAGTTGTTGCGCGCGGCCTTTGTGATATTACTGAAGTTGAAACAATTCATAAAAAGATGGAAACCCTGATTGGAAAGAAAGGAGCCTATTTAGACGATATTCTTTATTGCCCGCATCATCCAGATAAAGGATATCCTGAAGAAAACCCGTTATATAAAATTAATTGTAATTGCCGTAAACCAGATATTGGATTAATAAATAAATGCATTAATAATTATAACATTGATGTTAATAGTTCTTGGTTTATTGGTGATTCAACAGTTGATGTAATGACTGGAAAAAATGCAGGTCTTAAGACTATATTAGTTAAAACCGGAGTGGGTGGTCAAGATAAAAAATATGATGTCATACCGGATAAAATCTGTAATGATTTGTTTGCTGCAATTAAATATATTGAAAAGGAGTCTATTAAATGAAAGACTATACCAAAAGAATTATGGATTATTTGAATTTAGAAATTGAGACTATTAAAAGATTAGACATTGGTGTGATTAACATTCTAGTGAATAAATTGCATGATGCTTTTCAAAATGAAAGGAATATATATATTTGTGGGAATGGGGGAAGTGCTGCAACAGCATCACATTTTGCAAACGACTTTAATAAAGGGATTTCAGAGTATACAGAGAAAAAATTCCATTTTATCTGTTTGAATGATAATTTACCAACCCTTACTGCAATTGCAAATGATATTGGCTATGATTATATTTATGAATTCCAATTAAAAGGACGTATAAAAAAGGACGATCTTTTATTATGTATTTCAGGAAGTGGTAATTCAAAGAATATTATTTGTGCTGCAAAATATGCAAAATCAGTAGGTGCAATAATTGTTGGAATCACAGGGTATGATGGTGGGCTTTTGTCAAAAATCTCTGATATTTCACTCAATGTACCAATTAATGATATGCAGATAACGGAAGATATTCATATGATTTTTGATCATTTAATAATGAGTGTTTTTTTAAAGAGCCTTGAAAATGAGGTTGAATGATGTTTGATTATTCAAAAGAACCTGGAGCCATATTAAATAATAAGTATATAATTACTGACGAATCCCCACTAGTGAGTATTATTACGCCATTTTTAAATTCAGGCAGATATTTTGAGCAGACATTTAATTCTGTAATCAATCAGACCTTTCCATACTTTGAATGGATAATTGTAAATGATGTACGTACAAATGAAACAGATAAGATGCTCCTTGAGAAGCTTGCTTCAAGAGATAAAAGGATTACCGTATTTACTTCCGGTCCTTACAGTATATCCGCAGCAAGAAACTATGGTATTTCAAAAGCGAAAACAGAAATCGTGATTCCTTTAGATTCAGATGATCTAATTGAGCCTACCTATATCGAATATTTATACTGGTCGCTTTACTCTAATCCGGAGGCCTCCTGGTCATATACTGATAGCGTTACGTTTCACGATAAATGTTACCTTTGGCGGCAGGATTTTTCTTCAGACAAAATGAAAACCGAAAACATCTTAATATATTCTGCTGCAATCAGAAAAAAAGCGATAATGGATGTTGGCGGATATTCTGAGTTAAACGTTCATTTTAATGAGGATTGGGAATTTTGGCTTAAAATGATTGCAAAATCAAAGTTCCCGGTACATGTATCGCAATTAGGTTTGTGGTATAGGTGGTCAAATACTGGTGCGTTAGCACGATTTAACAGCGATCAGAACTTAATAGACGTACAAAAAAAAATAGTGGAAGGGTATTCAGATAAAATCCCGAATGGAATCAAGGCAAAGACTTTCGATGAATATTGCGATATTTCATTTAAAAAACCACATAAGTGGAACTGGGAACGAAAGTTAAACTATAAAAAAGAAAAAAATAGAATCCTGCTACTTCTCCCACATATAGAAAGGGGAGGTGCAGATAAGTTCAATTTAGATATTCTTGCGAATATTGATAAAGAAAAATATGAAATTGGAGTTATTACAACATTAAAATCAAATAATGAATGGCGGCAATTATTTGAACAGCATACTCAGGATGTTTTTGTGTTGTCAGACTTTTTAGACAGAAGCGAATGGAGTGCGTTTATTCATTATTACATTACTTCCCGTAGCGTCGATATCGTAATGAATATAAGCAGTTATTTAGGTTATGCGCTGATGCCTTGGCTCAGAAAAGAGTTTCCTTCAATTGGCTTGATTGATTGTGTACACGCAGAAGGCAAATACTGGCGGGACGGTGGTTATCCAAGAAAGTCTGCAGCTGTAGATAGTATCTTAGAGAAAACTTTTGTAACGAATGAGTATACAAGGCAAATTATGATCAATAATTATGGGAAGAATCCGGAGAAAATTGAGACTATTTATACCGGCGTTGATGAAAAATATTTCGATAAAGCAAATATTTCAAGTGATGAAATTAAACAAAAATACCGGATTGAAGAGGGTAGGCCTGTCGTTTTATATCTATGCAGAATATGCGACGAAAAGCGTCCGTTCTTAATGTTGGAGATAGCCGATAAGATTCGTAAAAAAATCCCGGATATTTGTTTTTTAGTGGTAGGAGATGGGCCACTGCTTTATGATTTAAAACAAGCGGTCGCTGAAAGGAATTTAAATTCTACTGTCTATCTGGCTGGAAAACAAGAAGATATAAGACCTTATTATGCAGCTAGTGACATTTTTCTTTTATGTTCAATCAAAGAAGGTCTTGCCATAACGACTTTTGAAGCAATGCTCATGGAAGTTCCCGTTGTGAGCGCGGATGTTGGCGGACAAAAGGAACTTGTAAATGAAGAAACCGGACGTCTTGTTCCCTGTCTTCAGGATGAAAAAATGGATTTTGGATCAAGAACATATAAAAGTGAAGAAGTTAATTACTATATAAACGCAATCGTAGATTTGCTAAGCGATAAAAATAGACTGTCAGATATGGGGAAAAAGTGCCGCGAGAAAGTGCTTAACGGTTTTACACTCAGTATAATGATAAAGAAGCTTGAAAAAGAATTTGATAGAATTAAATCTGGAGATGGTTTAAATGAGCGGATAAAGCTGTCAAATATGCTTGCTGTCATTCCGGATGTTATTGACGATTATTTAACTATATCATCGGCCTTTGAAAATTTAGAATATAACAATGCTCTTTCTTGGCGTGATTTTTGCAATCATAAAGAATATCTGGAAAGACAAATAATTAATACTGAAAGACAATTAAACCAGATAAAGAATTTACGTTCTTACAGATTAGTTGTTAAATATCACAATATGGTGAATAATAATAAGATCGTCCGCCTTTTTGACAAGTGTTTACGCTTCTTTGGGAAGGGTGCAAGAAGGATTTACAGAGCATTTAAGGCTGTGCGGCGGAGACAGTGAATTAATTTACTGATTCTTAGTATTCAAGTAGTGTATAATATATAATAGATAAAACCAAAAATATGTGTTCTCTTTGATCTAATAGCAAACAATATAAGAGAATAATTAGTGAGGGCAGAAGATGGATCTTAATGGCAAACGAGTTCTTGTAACAGGTGCAGACGGCTTCATAGGCTCGCACCTTGTAGAGTTTTTAGTAAGAAAGGGTGCTAATGTCAAGGCACTTTCTGTTTATAATTCATTTAATAACTGGGGATGGCTTGAAGACATTGATTGCCTTTCGCAAGTGGAAGTTGTATCGGGAGATGTTCGCGACAGTGCTTTTTGTAGAAAAATCGTAAAAGACGTCGAGGTAATATATAATCTCGCAGCTCTTATTGCGATACCATATTCATATATTGCTCCTGAAAGCTATATAGACACGAATGTTAAGGGAGCCTTGAATATATGTCAGGCAGCTCTGGACAACGGCGTATCAAGAGTTATACAGATATCCACAAGCGAAGTTTATGGAACGGCAAGATATGTGCCGATCGACGAGAAACATCCATTACAGCCGCAATCCCCATATAGCGCAAGCAAAATCGGCGCCGACGCAATAGCTATGAGTTTTTATCACACATTTAACCTGCCGGTAATAATTGCCCGGCCATTTAATACATATGGGCCGCGTCAATCTGCACGCGCTGTGATACCTACTATCATAATGCAGCTTGCAGCCGGAAAAAAGCAGATAAAAATAGGGGATGGAAGACCAACTAGGGACTTTAACTATGTAGCAGACACTTGTAAAGGACTATATTTATTAGGAACGTGCGATAACGCTATTGGCCAGAGCGTCAATATTGGGTCAAATTATGAGATTAGCGTCAATGACACGATCAAAAAAATAATTCAGATTATGGGTTGCGATGCGGAGATTATTTGTGATAAACAGCGTATCCGTCCGGAAAACAGCGAAGTATTTCGACTTTGGTGTGACAATACTAAAATTACGGAATTAACAGGTTTTAAGCCTGATTATTCAATTGATGAAGGATTAAAGGAAACCATTAAATGGTTTTCCGATAAGAATAACTTAAAGAAATATAAGGTGAACATATATAATGTCTAAAAATGCTGTGATTTTATCAGGTGGTCTAGGAACGAGGTTAAGACCATTTACTGAGGTTATTCCAAAACCGTTACTGCCAATAGGGGAAAAAGCTGTATTAGAAATCCAAATTGATAGATTGGCTGCTTATGGTTTCGACAATATCTTTTTGGCGACAAATTATAAATCGCAATATATTGAGAACTTTTTTGGTAATGGTTCCCGATATGGCGTAAATCTTGAGATTAGCCGTGAGGAGAAGCCTCTTGGTACCGCGGGACCTATTAAATTAATTGAGGACCGGTTGAATAAAGCGCCATTTCTTGTTATGAACGGGGATATACTTACTTTAACCGATTTTGGAAAGCTCTATGATTTTGCAAATCAGAATGATAGTCTTCTTACTGTAACTATTAAAAAAATCATCACGCCGTATGCCTTTGGAAACATATATTTCGAAGGTGATGTGGTTAAAGGAATCGAAGAAAAACCCGATATTATTACTTATGCATTAGCTGGAATCTATATTATGAAGCCGCAAATTTTTGAATTGATACCGAGCGGCCAGTATTTTGGTATGGATAGTTTAATCAAAAAGATGCTTGAGATGAATTTACCGATTTATAAATATGAAATAACAGAGTATTGGCTTGATATAGGCAGAATAGAGGATTATGAAAAAGCCCAGCAAGTATACAAGCAAATGTACAGCGAGGAGTAAAGGAATATGGGCAACATACTTGTTACGGGAGCGGATGGATTTATTGGGAAAAGGCTTGTTATCAAATTAAAGGACTTGGGTTATACTGTTTTGGAACATACCATTCATGACGGAGATATAGCTTCGACAACCCTTGATTTTCAAGACGTTGATCATGTTTTCCATCTGGCAGGTTTGACTTATGTTCCGTATAGTTGGGAAAACCCTTCAGAGTTTTACCGCGTAAACATAATGGGCACACAAAACGTACTGGAATTTTGCCGAAAGAATGACGCGAGCTTAACCTTTCCAAGTACTTATGTCTATGGCGCTCCTATAACGATTCCCATATCAGAGCGGCACCCGGTAAACCCCAATACTCCCTATAATCATAGTAAAGTACTTTGCGAAAGCCTATGTGAATTTTACAATAAAGTTTTTAAAATAGATATAACCGTTTTGCGCCCTTTCAACATATTCGGTGCAGGGCAGTCTCCTGAATTTTTAATACCTACAGTAATAAATCAAATTATAAATCAAGACGTTAAAGAAATAATAGTCAAGGATTTATTACCTAAACGAGATTATTTATATGTCGATGACCTTGTTGAGGCGATGTGTATTACTGTTGGAAACAAGGGATATAGAGTTTATAATGTTGGGAGTGGTTCTTCTTTGAGCGTTGAAGAGGTTATTTTGAGTATTCAAAAAATCAGCGGTATTTTTAAGCCATATTTAAGTTTAAACGCTCGAAGAACAAATGAGGTCGACGATATAATAGCGGACATAACGAAAATTAAATCAGAATTAAATTGGAGACCTAAGTATAGTTGGAATGAAGCTATTTCATTGATGATCAAAGATATACTTAATAACAATAATAATGGCATGAACAATGGGGATACTATATAATGCGGAGCATCTGAACAATTACATTATGAAGGTGGATACATATGATAAAAGCGTGCTTTGTTATACCGGAGATAAGTCATATCGGAAACAATGATGTCCCTTTATCCATTTATAATTTCGCAAATATATTTATTAATAATGGTGTTGATGTTACTATACTTTATACTTCTACTTGTAACGATACATTATTGGAGTACTGGGATTACAAATTCAAGGAAATAGGAGCTAAATTTGAGTTTCTTCTAGCCAATGATATAAATATCCACCTTTCTGCTGCAGATTTGTTTTTCAGAAATTCTTATGCTGTATATAAAAAGCTGGAAAATCGAAGTTTTGACTTTATCTTCTTTACAGATTTTTATGCTGCTGGATTTCATACAATACAAGCTAAGAAAACTACTTCATTATTTAAAAATACGACTATTACAATTATCATGCTCGGTTCGAGCGAATATATACTCGAATGCAAAGAAGAAAGAAGTAAAATCCCCGTATTCGATTTGCGATTGCAGTATGCTGAAAGGTATTGCTGCGAGAATGCCGATATAGTTGTCGGCTTAACAGAATTTATAATGAAATGGGCTGATAGCAGGAACTGGAAGCTCGCAAAAAAACGATATGTATTATCTCTATCCGACTCATTTATAAACGGACCGGGTGAGAGTTTAAGATACAAGAGTATAATTTTCTGGGGTAACTATGAAGACTATAATTGTATAAAGGCTTTCTGCAAAGCCATAAATAACTTAAGAGATCATAATCGTAAATATAAAATATCTTTGGTATTTGATTCTCCCCGTTCAACGAATATAGATAAAACGATTGATTATATTACTCATATATTTAATAATAAAATAAGATATTCGGTAGAAAAATATTATGATGTTTCGGAAGCTTTAGCATATATAAAAGAGAAGCAGGGCCTGGCTGTGATTATGTCATCTACAGGTGATTATCAATGGAAAATCGCTGAGTGTATAAAGAGTAAGGTTCCATTTTTAGTTGTTGCATCAGATGCTATTCCTGAATTGGTTGGCAAACGGCAATTATTTGAGTCAAATATACTGTTTCTGGAGAATAACCTGCAATCCCATATAAGTATGGGCTTAAATTACCAATATAAGAAAGATTACTTAGAAAAGTTTTGGATTGACTTCCTCAAAGAATCTATTAATTCGGGAAGAAAAGCACCGTTAATTGGAGTATATCCGAAAGTTTCGGTATGCGTAGCTTACTATAATCACGGTAAATACCTTCCGATGTTGTTAAGATCGTTAGAAAAAAATACTTATCCAAATTTTGAAGTTATTATCGTAAATGACGGCAGCACGGATAGTTATTCAATTTCAGTTTTCAAAGAGATGGCCGATAAATATCAGTCGGAAAAATATAAATTTTTTTCCAAAGAAAATGAATTTGTAGGCAAAACCAGAAATTTTGCTGTAGATAAGGCTTGCGGGGAATATATTGTTTTTATTGATTCAGATGATGTAGCAGCTCCCGATATGATTGAAAAATATGTGACTGGGATAATGAATTCTGGCTGCGATTGCCTTTCTGCTTATATGCATTATTTTGATGGTGAGCTAGAGCTGGAGCAATCTGTTATATCTGAAGGTATTTATTCGCCAACAGGGCCTATACTGGAACTTGCAATGTTCGAAAATTGTATAGGTGGTGTGAATATTATTATAAAAAAAGATACATTTGTTAGCGCTGGAGGGTTTAGTGAAGAAAGGTTTTGTTATGAAGACTGGAGATTTTTGGTCAAACTTGCCCTTAAAGGATACCACCTAGATGTTATTCCGATTTGTTTATACTACTATAGAATACTACCAGATAGCATGATAAGAAGTAAAAATGACTATAAAAACCATAATTGGCTTATATCGGTCTTTTATGAAGAAATGCCACAATATATGAAGTATCTGGTGAGAGATTTTTGTATTCCATCTTGGAATATGTGGAAGGAGAAGCTTTGCGGAACTGATTAGAAGATATATGAAATAAACGTTTATATATTAATATTTTTTTAACTATTAAAATCGATTTTCTTAAAAAGAAGTTTGCGTACGATTTATTATGATAGAATACAAAAGAGTGGTTTGCAGAGTAATAAGAATAATAAAAAGTAGACTAGGGGATTCTATTGAGTAAATAGACTGAAGATGAAAAATCAAGCGCAATAAAGAATATAAAAAGGAAACGTGGCTGTCAAAAGCAAAGTAAGAGGTTAAAGTAATGACAAAATATTATATCAGCATAATAATACCGGTTTATAACGTAGAAGAGTACATAAGTACAGCAATGAATTCTTTGCTCAGGCAAACAATTGGCTTTAATAATCTTGAAATTATATTTGTTGATGATTTCTCATCAGACAACAGCGGGGAAATTATTGACCAATATGCGAATCAATATACGAATGTTTTAGCTCTTCATCTTGAGACGAACAGCGGTTCAGCAGGAATTCCAAGAAACGAAGGATTGAGATTGGCCACTGCTGATTATATCATGTTTCTAGATCCCGATGATTACTATTCGGATGACGCTTGTCAACTCCTATATGAACTAATTAAAAAAGGTAATTATGATTTGGTATCTGGTTATTATTCAATTGTTGACGAAGCAGGTAAAATTAAGTGTGATAAGACGGAACATTACGGTTTGTTTAAAGAAGGGGCTATTGATATGCATTCACAATATGAAAGAGCCCTGGAATTGCAGAATGCTTTTTGGTGTAAAATCTATAAGAAGAATATTATTTTAGATAACAAAATCGAATTTCCTCCCCATATTCCCGGTCAGGATACTGTGTTCCTCTGTAAATATCTTTTATGTTGCAATACAATATACTATGTCGATCATAAGGTAGCGTTTTATAGACTCCGTGAAAAAGAGAACAAATCAATTTCAAACCGGTGTGACATAAACTTTTTTAAGGGTATTGAAACGTGTTATAGTTTGGTTTATAAAGTGATGATGGAAAATAATAAGGCAGAATTCTTCAAATTTGTTATTGCTGGTGCTCTGGAATATTATATATTAAAAGCGTTGGACAGCGAGTCTCTAAAAGCGCAGGATATTGATATGTTTCTGCGAGATTGGAGGTGGATATTCGAATATTATGAAAAAAAGAACATTGAAATAGTATCACCATATGCGAAAATTCTGCATAAATTGGTTATTTCAAAAGATTCTCATTATATTATAGATATTTACAATGAATTAAGGAAATTAAGAAAAGAATATCTTAAGATAATTGAAGGAAGAGATTATTTAGCAGATCAAGAAAACAAGAAGGATAAGGCAATTGAGGAGCTAAAAGGTTGGATTAAACAGTTAGAAGAAGCAAAGGCTTATTATATTGGACAAATTGCGAATCTTGAAAGAGCTTTGGATCAGGCTGTAACTAAGAAATAAGGAAGAGATTTTATAATATTATAATTATCTGGGGATAAAAGATGAGTGAACACATTACTATTATTGGTACAGGATATGTTGGATTGGTCACTGGCGCTTGTTTGGCTGAAATGGGACATTATGTGACTTGTTTTGATATTGATGATTACGTTATTTCAAAGTTAAACAAAGGGATTATACTAAACTATGAGCCTGGCTTGGACAAGTTAGTGATATCAAATAAAAAAAGCGAACGGTTATATTTCACGAATGATATTGAGAAAGCCATTAATTTTGGAAATATTATTTTTATTGCTGTTGATACCCCGTCTCGAGAAGACGGCGGTGTGGATTTAAGTAGAGTGTTTTCTGCTGTGGCCAGTATTACAACCCATATGAAGGATGATAAGATTATTGTAATTAAAAGTACTTCACCGGTTGATACTTATGAATATATCCATAATTACATGAAACAAAACCTTGATATGCGGCATAGTAAAATAGGTTTTTCTATTGCGTGCAATCCTGAATTTTTACGTGAAGGCAACGCAATATCAGATTTTATGAATCCGGATCGTATAGTTATTGGCACGAGGGACGAAAAAACCGCACAAATAATATGTAAAGTTTATAAGCCTTTGATCGACAACGGCGTAAAATGTATTATTACTGACCCCAAATCTGCTACACTTATTAAATACGCGTCAAACGCTTTTTTAGCATTAAAATTATCTTTTATTAATGAGATCTCTAATCTATGCGAATGTATTGGCGCTAATATTGATGATGTATCTTATGGAATTGGGTTGGATAAAAGAATAGGTCCACAATTCTTAAAACCAGGTCCAGGCTTTGGTGGAAGTTGTTTTCCCAAGGATATGAAAGCGTTGGTACATATGGGCAATCAATACAATATTGATATTTCTGTTATATCAACTGCGATTGAATCAAACCATTTACAAAAGATTCGGGCAGCAAAAAAAATAGAACAAGTAGTTGGCGGAACTAATGGTAAAATAATTGCAGTATTAGGGACAGCATTTAAAGCGGAAACAGATGATATTCGCGAATCACCCGCAATAGAAATTGTTAAGTATTTGATTTCCAGGAACGCGCAAGTACGTATTTATGACCCTAAAGCTATGGAAAAAACAAAAAAAGTATTTAATGATTTAGTATATTATGCCGAGGACGAATATGATGCCGCTAAAAATGCAGATGCAGTTGTTATTCTTACCGATTGGAAACAATTCGCGAGCATTTCTTTAGATAGAATGGCAAGAATAATCAGAAACAAAATAATAATTGATTTTAGGGCAATACTTAAACACTTGGATTTTAATAAATATGATTTTTCATATTATTGTATTGGTCGCTCAGAAGGAGAACGGGCTTAATCTATTAGATCGTATCGTTTTTTAAATAGTATGAGTTTCCCCAATAATCCAGATGTATTCTGGTGCTTTTTGCTTGATTTCGTAGCGCCCTTGTTGAGGCTGATAAAATGCGGCCTTCTATTCAATGTTTACGCTGAATTTTGGAGCTCTTAGCAGTTTTGGAGCGATGCGGAGTTGCTAAAATCCGGTCATCTTAAAATCGTTACGAACGAAACGGGCCTCATTTCTGGCAACTCAGCGAGACTGGCGAGAAAATTGTGTAAACCTCCATTGTCAGATAGAATAACAACAACGGAGGTTTATTTGAATGGCGAAAAGGGAAAAGAGCTTGATGAGGCAACTCATTGAAGAACGAGGTAT
>JBLNCA010000040.1:0-13977 GCA_050260375.1 Burkholderiales bacterium
TAGGAATGTCGGTTCCCGTTTCTCTGACGACCTAGCGATCATACTACTTTACGGGTTGTGTTTACAACCTTCTTTTTTGTACACTTTTTTCTCCTCTGTTTTCATAGCAATGACATATGAACTTATATCTACATAAGTCTGTTTGCGGTATTAGTTAATTCCTCATTGCTATGAATACATAATAATAACGATAATTTGTAGGGAACGGCCCCCGTGCCGTTCCGACTATGCTCCATGCGCTTAGCGTGTGGTTTTTTCTATGATAATAAAAAAGGACGTTTCCGTCCTTTTTGTATTTAGCGTATTTTTGCTACGACTGGCTCGCAAGAGCGTCGCATATGGCTTTGCCCAATTTTTCGGCTTCCGCTATTTCCTTTTCGTCGGGCTTTAATTTAGCGCTGCACGAGCCTATTACGTCAGCGCCCACGTCGCGCAGGCGTTCGCCCAGGAACTTAATGGACTCGCCGCTCCAGCCGAACGAGCCGAAAACGGCGGCCGGCTTGCCCTTGACTATGTACGTGGACACGGAGGACAGCACATCCCAGACGGGCTTTAAAGCGTCGCGGTTGATAGTGGGAGAACCAATAGCAAACGCGTCGCAGGCGTGTATCTTAGCGGCGGCGGAAGCGGCGTCCACCATTGATACGTCTTCGATCTCGGCAGAGTAGCCCGCTTTGGTGACGACGCCGTATATTGCTTCGGCGAGCATCCTCGTATAGCCGTAGCACGACACATAGCCTATGTAGACTTTCTTGGGATCGTTTACGCGCAGTATGTCGGAAGCCCATTCCTCGTACCTGTCCACAGCCTCTTTCGGCGCTTTGCGCAGCACGGGGCCGTGAGACGGGCCTATTACGTCTATATGCAGCGGGCGTATCTTCTTGACCGCGTCGAGCACATAGTTTTTAAAAGGCCCCATTATTACGTCGAAGTAATACTTCTGCGACTTGAGCATCTCGTCCGAGAGCGGCGTTAAGTCGTCGAACACGTTCTCTGCGGAGAAGTGGAACCCGAACACGTCGCCCGAAAACAGTACCGCGTCTTCCGACACGTACGTGAATATGGAATCGGGCCAGTGCAAAAACGGCGCGGAGATGAACTTTAAAGTCTTGCCTCCAAGCTCCAATGTGTCGCCGTCCGTCACTACGCGGCAGGAAAAATCCCTGTTCATTATGCTGCGCAGGAAAACGCTCGCCGGCTTTGAGCATAATACGGTAGCGCCCGGTGCAAGCTCGAGCAGCCTCCAAAGAGCGCCCGAATGGTCGGGCTCGGTATGGTTGCAGATTATATAGTCAATAGACTTTACGTCGCAGACTTGGGATATCCGCTCCGCCTGCTCGTCCCAGAACCCATCTTTGACAGAATCGATCAACGCCGTCTTTTCGGTACCCTTGACGAGATAGCTGTTATAAGACGTACCCCATTCAGTGCGCATTATTACGTCGAACACCCTCAAGTCCGGGTTCTGCGCGCCGACCCAGTATATGCCTTTTGTTATTTCTAACGGCTGCTTCATAATGCTATGTCAGATCTCCTCGAACATAGATGTGCCCGCTCCGCACATGGGGCACACCCAGCCTTCGGGCAAATCTTCAAAGGCAGTGCCGGGCGCGACACCGTTGTCAGGGTCGCCTTCGGCGGGATCGTAGACATAACCGCAAACAGTGCATTCGTAACTCTTCATGGCATTTACCTCACTTTTTTTATTTTTTTGTGGCTTCCTTTTCCTCAAAGTATTTATTGAGCTTGTCCACTAGATCGTCAGAATCAATGCCGTGCACGGCGCTTGCCTCTTCGATGGTTTCGCCCGCAGCCGAGGGGCAGCCTACGCAATGCATTCCCGATTCGAAAAATACCATTGCCGCGTCTACGTCGAGCTGCAGCACTTCGGATATCGTCATGTCTTTCGTAATTGTTGTCATGTTGTTTACCTCTTCTTTAATTTAAGCGGTCAGGTGTTCTTTATCATCCTGTTGCCGCATTTTGAACATTTTATCGAGACCTTGCCCTTGCCTCTGGGCACCCGCAGCTTCTGCCCGCATTGTGAGCATTTGAATATCTTGTAAGCCTTGTTTTGCTGCACTGACGCCTTAAAATTATAATACCACATCCTGAGCTTGTTAACCAGCCTTAAGAACATTAAATTCTCTTTTCTGCGCTGCTCTATGTTTCTTGAGAACATGCGCAGTATCGCCAAGGCCAATATCGCCAAGGATATGTAAAACAGCACATTCACGCGTATAAGGCTAAGCACAAAAGCCAGCAGCGTTAAGCCGAGCGACAGCTGGTCTGGTCCGTTTCTTCCTATAAACATTCTTCTGAACATGCTTTCACCACTCTTCAATCAACAATTCAAGCATATTGCCAGCTTAATATTAGCCTATGTCAGCCGCCGCCGCTTTAATACGGCAGAGTATGTGCGGAGCGTGTTGATGTAAATATTATCAGCCCTCCCGCAATACGTCAAACAATAACTGGCCTATTTCGGCGTTGTCTTTTTTGCCGGAGAATCTGTCCGCATTAAGCCCCACTGCGGTCAGCGGCACCGAAGCCGCGGTATGCGCCGTGTCGCTCCATTTAACGCCCACGCGCCGTGAGACGATATCCGATACGGCCAGCGCCACCATCGAACCGTAGCCTTCGCTAGGGTCGGCTTCGTCGGCGGCGTCAAGCGCTTCGTCTATTATGCCTCTTTCCCGCGGATTCAAATCCGCAAGCCCGAGGCCCTCGGCAATAAAGGAGTAGAACGCTTCCCTGTCTCCTGCGTACGCCGTCTGCACCCTGTCCTGAATCGATACTTTTACGGCGTCTATATGGGCAAACTCCACATCGGAAAGCTCGAAGCGAAGGCCTCCCGTTTCGTGGTCGGCTACTACTACAATCAGCGTTTCTTCGGGATGCCGCGTGTAAAAATCATAGGCGGCAGCCACGGCTTCGTCGAACGCGAGCGTTTCGCGTACGGCGCTCGCGGCGTCGTTTATATGGCAGGCGTGGTCTATGCGCCCGCCTTCCACCGTCAGCACGAAGCCGTCGCTGTCAAACGCAAGCGCTTCAACGGCTTTTTGGGTCATCGATTCAAGGCTCGGAGCGGGAAGCGAGCCGCTCGTTCTATCCAGCTCGTAAGGCATATGAGCGTTGGCAAACGCGGCGAGCACTTTGTCTCCCGCCGAAGGAATATACGACGCAAAATCCAGCGCGCCCCGTGCGCCTATAAACGTTTTATAGCCCGCATCCGCAAATTCGGATACCAGATCCCGCTCGTCGCCGCGTCCGGACTCAAGCGAAGTGCCTGCGGCGTCCAGCCCGCCCGAATACGAATAGGGCAGAAAATAATTGTCCCCTCCGCCCGCAAAGAAGTCCACTCCAGAATCGAGGTAATCAAGCGCGATATCCGCTTCATATGCCCTGCTCTCTGCATGCGACGCGAACGCGGCGGGAGTAGCGTTGGTTATAGACGTAGTCGTAACGACGCCGGTGGAAAGCCCCAAGTCTTCCGCTTCCTCGATGATGGTCTTTAAAGCTTCTCCCTCCGGCGTAATAGAGAGCATGCCGTTATTGGTCTTGTGCCCGGTGGCAAGCGCGGTGCCCGCAGCCGCGGAATCGGTTATGTCAGCGTTAAGCGAACGCGTGGTTACCGTGCCGCTTACCGGAAACGTGTTCATTACAAGAGGCGTTGTGCTTCCTTTATATTCGGTGTAGCCTTGTGCCAGCGCCCTTTGCCCCTTGCCCATGCCGTCGCCTATCATTATGAATATGTATTTCGGCGGCTTTGAGGGCAGTATGCTTATGGATATATCCGGGCTCGTAGTCGCGACGGGCGTAACCTCTGCGGCTGCGGAAGGCGCCGCTGTATGCTCCTGCCCGGCGTCAAGCGGGCCCCTGAGCAGCAAAAAGGCGGCTGCAAGCACGAGTATTAGAACTACCGCCAGCATTATCAGTTTCCTGTTCATAGCACCGCCCTTTCGCTTGAATTTGATTTGCAGGGTTTATACGTTAACATATTATACTAATAATCTACTGCGGGCAATACGGGCTTTTTAACCATTCCCGCGCTTTGCGCCGCCTCACTTAAAGCGGGGTATCCAAACACGGCTATACCGCCGCCCCGGTAAACTGGCTGTTATACAGGTCGGCGTAGAACCCGTTTTTGGCCATAAGCTCCTTATGGCTGCCCTGCTCTATTATCTCGCCGTTGTTCATAACAAGTATTGTGGACGCATCGCGTATAGTGGAGAGCCTGTGCGCTATTACGAAGTTGGTCCTGCCCTTCATCAGCTCTATCATAGCGTTCTGTATATACGCCTCCGTGCGCGTGTCCACGCTGCTCGTGGCTTCGTCGAGTATCAGTATCGCGGGGTCGGCGAGCAGCGCCCTCGCTATCGTCAAAAGCTGCTTCTGGCCCTGCGAAATGTTGGACGCCTCTTCGTTGAGCACGGTGTCGTAGCCTTGCGGCAATGTGCGTATGAAGTGGTCGGCATGCGCCATTTTGGCGGCGCGTATTACCTCCTCGTCGGTAGCGCCTTCCCTGCCGTACCGTATGTTTTCTTTTATAGTGCCGCCGAAAAGCCACGTATCCTGAAGCACCATGCCGAACTCACGGCGCAAATCTTCCCTCGGTATGCTCGTGATATCTACGCCGTCTACCGTTATTCTGCCGCTGTCCACGTCGTAAAAGCGCATAAGCAGGTTGACAAGCGTAGTCTTGCCCGCGCCGGTAGGCCCTACTATCGCGACTACGTCGCCCGGCTTAACGTCAAGGTTCATGTCCTTTATTACGGTAACGCCCGGCTCGTAGCCGAACGAAACGTGCTCGAAGCGTACGGCGCCTTTGGGGTATTTGATTACATTGTCATGTTTGTCGGGCGTCATCTCTTCTTCGTCTAATACCTCGAACACGCGCTCTGCGCACGCCACCGTCGACTGCAACGCGTTGGCTATCTGCGCTACCTGCAGAATAGGCTGCGTGAACTGGCGCGAATATACTATGAACGCCTGCACGTCTCCTATTGTAATACTGCCGTTTATCACCATTATGCCGCCAATAGCGCACACGAACACATACGTAAAGTTGCTTAAAAAGTTGATAAGCGGCATAATGAGACCCGAGAGGAACTCCGCCTTCCAGCCGACGGTATACAGGCGTTCGTTTATACTGTCGAACGCTTCTATGCTGTCCTTTTCTTTGCCGAACGCTTTTACGACGGTATGAGCGCCGTACATCTCCTCGACGTGGCCGTTTATATGGCCTAGCTCGCTCTGCCGCCCCTTGAAATACTTCTGCGATTTCAGTACGACCTTCTGAACAAGTATGTAGCTTGCGGGCAGCACCACCAGCGATACGAGCGTCATTATCCACGATATCGAGAACATCATGACGACGATACCGATAAGCATCGTTATCGACGTGATTACCTGCGTTACGCCCTGAGAGAGCGCCTGGGATATTGTGTCGATATCGTTGGTTACACGTGAGAGTACCTCGCCGTGCGTGTGCCTGTCGAAATACTTAAGCGGCAGCTTCGAGAGCTTTGCGTCCACCTCGCTGCGCATGTTGTACACTATCTGCTGGGACGTCTTTGCCATTACGAACTGCATTATAAAGCCAAATATACCGCTTGCCGCGTAAAGTATTAAAACCGTTACGAGTATGCCGAGTATCTTTGCAAAGTCTATTCTAAGCCTGCTTGCTTCATTGAGCCGCTGCATAGCCGACTGAAGCACTGCCGCCTGACTTGGGTCTGACATATCCACGTTTTGCATTACAAGGTCAACCGCTTCCCGCTCGGAGAGCTTGCCGCTACCGAGCTGCGCCACGACGTCCTCGGGTAATATCGTTTTTAATTCGGAGAGCGCCTCCGCTTTAGCCATCGTGGGCCGAAACAGCTCGGTCGTAGCGTTGCCCAGTATCTTAGGGCCGAATATAGAAAGCACCGCGCTGGCCATCGCGACTACCACGACGAGCGCAAGCGCCGCTTTATGGCCTGAGAGGTAAGACAGCAGCCGCTTGAAGCTTGCCTTGAAATCCTTTGGCTTTTCCATAGGCATGCCATGTCCCGGCCCAGATCCGCCCGGACCGCGGCGCACGCGCGGCCTGCTTAACGATGCGGATTGTTTCTTAACTTCACTCATGCCAATTCCTCCAGCGAGAGCTGCGACGATACTATTTCCCTGTAAGTATCGCAGCCAGCAAGCAGTTCTTTATGCTTTCCCTGCCCAACGACTTTCCCGTCGTCGAGCACTATTATGTTGTCCGCGTTCATCACGGTGTTTACCCTCTGGGCTACTATGAACACCGTCGCCTGTTTTATTTCGCCCGACAGCGCCTTGCGCAGCTTTGCGTCCGTCTTGAAGTCGAGCGCCGAGAAGCTGTCGTCGAATATATATACCTCCGGCTTTCTTACCAGAGCCCTCGCTATCGACAGCCGCTGCTTCTGGCCGCCCGAGAAGTTCGTGCCGCCTTGGGCGACGGGGGACTCAAAGCCCTCCTCAAGCACGGCGACGAAATCTCCCGCCTGCGCTATATCTATGGCGCGCTTTACCTCCTCGTCCGTCGCGTCGTCCTTTCCGTAGCGTATGTTGCTCGCTATCGTTCCGCTCATAAGGCTTACGCTTTGCGGAACGAAGCCAATTTTAGCGCGCAACGCGGCCTGCGGGTAATTCCGTACGTTAACGCCGTCCAAAAGCACCTCGCCTTCGCTCGCGTCGTAAAACCGTGGTATCAGCTTTACGAGCGTCGATTTGCCCGAGCCGGTGCTGCCTATTATCGCCGTGACCTCGCCGGGACGCGCGGTAAGCGACACGTTCTCTATAGCGGGTTCCTTGGAGCCGTGATAATAAAAGCTCACGTTTTTGAACTCTACATAGCCTTTCAATGAGGTTTCGGGCGCGGCGTCCGTCGTGTCCACCACGGTGGGCTTGAGGCTGAATATCTCGTTTATGCGCTCGGCGGACGCCTGAGCCCTCGGCAGCAATACAAACATCATCGTCGCCATAATGAGAGCGAACATGGTCTGCATAACGTATTGCTGGAACGCCATCAGGTCTCCCACCTGCGTTTCGCCGGTATCGACGAGCTGGCCTCCGAACCATATCACGAGCACGGAACCTATGTTGAGCACTAGCATTATTGCGGGAAACATTGCGCCCATCCAGCGGTGCACGGATATCGAAGTATCGGTAAGTTCCTTGTTGGCGGCGTTAAAGCGTTCCTGCTCGTATTCCGTTTTGTTGAACGCGCGTATCACGCGTACGCCCGTTAAATATTCGCGCAGCACAAGGTTGACTTTGTCTATCTTTTTCTGCAGCGACTTGAAAAGCGGCATTACCTTATAGGCTATGCCCAGTATCAGCGCCGATATAACGACTATGATAACGACAATGAGCCAGCTTAAGTGAGCGTCGTTTTGCACAGCCATTATTATGCCGCCCGCAGCCGTTATAGGCGCCGCTATAAGCATGGAGAGTATCATTATCATTACGTTCTGTATCTGCGTCACATCGTTTGTGGAGCGCGTTATCAGGGAGGCTGTGCCTATCCTGTCGAACTCGCTGAGCGAAAAGCCTTCCACAGCCGCGAATATGTCGCGGCGCAGGTCTCTGGCGAACCCTACGGACGTTTTGGCCGCAAAATACCTGCTTGCTATCGTGCACACGGATACTATAAGCGTATAGCCGAGCATGACGAGCCCGGTATTGACTATAAAGTCTATATCCTTAAGCACGACGCCCCTGTTGACTATGTCGGACATCAGGTTAGGCAGATAAAGCTGACTTATTGCCTGCACGGCTGTAAGCAGCACTATCGCGACCGTCTGCCATCTGTAAGGCTTTAAATACTTTAAGAGTTTGAGCATGCTTGTTCCCTTCCTGAAATATTTCAACTTTGCGCGGAGTATCAGGATTTCAATACGCCTATTACTTTATCAAGCATCCACGCAAAGTATTCTTCGTCGATTGTGTGGCCTGAGAGTATCTGTTTCATAAGGTATCCCAATACGTTTGAAATGTAGAACGTCGCGGCCATATTAGGGTCTGCGCTTATTTTCCCCAGACCGTGCATTTTTTCAAAGTACGCAATCAAAAGCTGCTTTGAGCTGTTCTCGTCACTTTTGAACCTTAGCTCGTGCACAGAGTCCCTTACCTTGTCGCGCATTATCATGCGCATTATAGGGGCGTTTTTATGGTATGTCTCCTTTATCTTATACGCTATCTGCGTAAGGTCTGTACGCAAGTCGTACGCCGCGTCGTTTTCAAGGTATTTGTCGATTTCGTAAGGATGCAGGCAGCTGTGCAGCGTCTCCTCGAACAGCCTGCGCTTGTTTTCGAAATGCCGGAACAGCGTTACTTCGCTCACCCCCGCAAGGCTCGCTATCTCCTTTGTAGTCGACGCCGCGAACCCCCGCCGCTCAAACAGTTCTTTCGCTGCCGCTATTATACGTTCGTGCGTGTTGCCCATAACATCTCCGTACAACAAACTGCGTTTTGCTTGTATAAAATGCAAGTGCCTGCTTACATTATATTAACAGACCGTCTTTGTCAATATGTGTTAGCATTTTATTTACACATTATTAATGTTTACAGCCGGCGCGCGCAGCCCGCGGCGGTTGCGATTGCTTCAGGAAATAACTATAATATGCATATGAAAAAGAATATGCATATGAAAAAGGCAGCAGTTATTATTTTTATATTGGGGGCGTTTTTGTTTGCGGCGTGCTCGGGCGGCCCGGAGCATAGCGAGAGCTACGCGCTCAACACAATATGCGCGCAGACCGTTTACGGAGACAATGCGCGGCAGGCGGCAGCGGAAGTAAACGCGATGCTGGCGGATATCACGAACACTATGTCTGTAAACAAGGGCTCGGAGGTTTACGCAGTAAACGAAGCGGCGCCGAATGAAGTGCAGGTATCGCAGCAGACCGCGGACGTGATAAGCGCTGCTCTTAAAATAGCCGGCGAAACAAACGGGGCTTTTAACCCTGCCATAGGGCCTGTTACGGCGCTGTGGGACATAACGGGCGACCCGCGCGTACCGGAGCGGGACGAAATTAAGAGCGCGCTTGCGCTTGTTGACTATAAGGGAATTACCGTAAACGGCACAAACGTTTCGCTGGAAAAGAGCGGCATGAGAATTGACCTGGGCGGTATAGCGAAGGGCTACGCGGCGGATAAGGCCGTGGAAATATATAAATCGTACGGCGTAAAAAGCGCGCTTTTAGACCTCGGCGGCAACATATACGCGTACGGCAAGAAGCAGGACGGCGGGGATTACAGGATAGGCATAAGGGACCCGCTGGGACAGCCGGGCGAAACGGCGGCGGTGGTTTCGGTAAGCGATATGTCCGTCGTGACGTCGGGCGTATACGAGCGCTTCTTTGAAAGCGGGGGCGTAAAGTACCATCATATATTCGACCCCAAAACGGGATATCCTGCGGATAACGGACTTGTGTCCGTAACGGTGATATGTAAAAGCAGCACGCGGGCTGACGGGTTTTCTACAGCGCTTTTTGTGATGGGGCTCGACGAAGGGTTAAAATTCGCAAACGCGCAGGACGATATACAGGCAGTGTTCATAACCGGGGACAAGAATATATACGTCACGGACGGACTTAAGGAAAGCGTTGAAATAACGAATGAAACATATACTCTCAAAAGCTGACATAATACTTTTCGCCATAATTGTGCTGACCGCCGTGGCGGGAATGCTGCTGATGTCGGGCGCGGGCGGCGGAGAAAAGGCCGTAATACGCGTGTACGGCAAAGAGGTAAGGCAGGTCGATTTAAGCGTCGACCAGTCGTTTTATATCGGTAACGTGCGCATAGAAGTGGAAGAAGGCGCAATAGCGTTCACCGAATCCGACTGCCCCGGCAAGGAATGCATAAAGTCGGGTTGGCTGAGAGCGCCCGGGGCGAGCGCCGCGTGCCTGCCCAACAGGGTGTCGATAACGGTCAAGGGAGAAAGCGGGGTGGACGCCATTGCAGACTAAACACGCAAAACGCGTAGCGCTGCTGGGCGCGCTGCTCGCATTATCGCTGGTGCTTTCGGTGGTGGAAAGCATGCTAGGCGCTTTTGTCCCTCTGCCGATACCCGGGGTAAAACTAGGCCTTGCCAATATAATTTCTATGTTTTTGTTTTCGTACTTTTCGCTGGCGTCTGCGCTCGCGGTTGGCATAATAAGAACGCTGCTGGCGTCGTTTTTTACGGGCGGTTTCGGCATGTTTTTGTATTCGGCGCCGGGCGCTGTAGTGAGCATACTCGTTATGTACGCGGCGATGACGCTGATTAAGCCGCTGTCCGTTGTGGGCGTGTCGATGGCGGGAGCGTGCGCGCATAACTTAACGCAGGTTGTAGTAGCCGTGTTTATGACGGGCGAAGCGAATCTCTTCTATTATGCTTTTGTACTGTTGCTCGTCGGGGCCGTTTCAGGCACGATAACGGGCATTGTCGCCCGGGCGTCGTTCGGTAGATCGGCAAAGGCGCTAAATATAAGCTTGCCTGAACGCCC
Organism: Burkholderiales bacterium; assembly: GCA_050260375.1. Classification (GTDB taxonomy): domain Bacteria; phylum Bacillota; class Clostridia; order Christensenellales; family SZUA-584; genus DTFZ01. The sequence goes on from JBLNCA010000040.1 coordinate 10,503, forward strand.
GGGGCTTTCAGGCGCGTGAATGCGCTTAAAAGCGCAGGCACAAACTATCAATATGTGAAGGAGGTTGATTATATGTATTGGCCGTACTATTCCGATTGGACGATACTGCTTGTAATACCCGGTATAATAATTGCGATATGGGCTCAGTCAAGGGTAAACAAGGCTTACAGGATATATTCGAAGATACCGGTAAGAAGCGGCATAACGGGCAGAGAAACTGCAATGCGCATACTTTGGCAAAACGGCATAAGCGACGTAGGCGTCGAAGCGGCGCACGGTATGCTTACCGACAACTACAACCCGCTTAAGAGAACATTAAACCTTTCGGAGGCGAACTACTCGGGCAGCAGCATTGCGGCAGTCGCGGTGGCGGCGCACGAATCGGGGCACGCGCTGCAGCACAAAACGGGCTTTTTTCCGCTGCAGATAAGGAGCGCGATAGCTCCCATTGTAAGCATAGCGTCGTACGCGCTGTGGCCGCTTCTGATATTCGGCATGCTCGCGGGGTTCGCGCAGCAGGTGATAAACATCGCCGTATATATATTCTTAGGGATATTCGCGTTTCAGCTGATAACGCTGCCCGTGGAATACAACGCCTCAAGGCGCGCGCTTGCGGCGCTTGTGGACGGCGGCATGCTCACCGAAGAGGAAATCCACGGGGCGAAGAGCATGCTTAACGCCGCGGCTCTCACGTACGTTGCGGCGACGCTGATAGCGCTGCTTAACGTGCTGCGCTTCATGGCGTTATCGCGGCGCAGATAAAATTATTGCTTTATCGGCTTCAATAATGTAGATTATATGTGGTATTGCTTTTGAATAATTATACCCGAACGCTGAGTTTGGGGTTGAGTTTTGAGGGAGGTAAATTAATGAACAACACTGACAGGCTCTCAGTCAACACACTGAGGATACTGTCCGCTGAGATAGTTCAAAAAGCGGACAGCGGGCATCCGGGGCTGCCATTGGGCGCGGCGCCAATGGCGTACACGCTGTGGTCGAGGCACTTAAAGCACAATCCCAAAAACCCGTGCTGGCCGGACAGGGACAGGTTTGTGCTGTCGGCAGGGCACGGCTCGGCGCTGCTTTATTCGCTGATGCATATATTCGGGTACGACGCGACGATAGACGACTTAAAGAACTTCCGGCAACTGGGCTCTAAAACCGCCGGCCACCCCGAGTACTGGCACATACCCGGCATAGAGACTACGACTGGGCCTCTGGGGCAAGGCATAGCGAACGCGGTTGGCATGGCTATGGCGGAAGCGCATCTTGCCGCTATGTTCAACAAGGAAGGGTATAACGTTGTCGACCACTATACGTACGTGCTTTCGGGCGACGGCTGCCTGATGGAGGGCGTTGCTTCCGAGGCGTGCTCGCTCGCGGGAACGCTGAAGCTAGGTAAGCTTATATTGCTTTACGACCGCAACAAGATAACAATAGAGGGCGGAACGGATTTCGCGTTTGACGAGGACGTAGCAAAGCGCTTTGAGGCGTACGGCTGGCAGGTGTTAAACGTCGAGGACGGAAACGAGGATATAGGAGCGATATCGAAGGCCATAGAAGCGGCGAAGAAAGAGAAGGCGAAACCTTCGATAATAATAATAAAGACCGATATAGGCTACGGCTGCCCGGCGGTTCAGGGCAAAGAGTCGTGCCACGGCTCGCCGCTCGGGGAAGCGAATATTGCCGAGCTCAAAAAGACGCTGGGCTGGGACTATGAAGGAAGCTTTGTGGTGCCCGACGAAGTGAAAGCGGCTGCGGAGGAGAGGCAGAAAGCTTACACCGAAGCCGAGGCGAAATGGAGCGCGATGTTCGCGGAGTACAGAAGCAAATATCCCGACATGGCGCAGATGTGGGATAAATGCTTTAACGGAGTGGACGAGAGCGTGCTTGCCGACCCGTCGCTGTATAAGTTCGACAAGGCTATGGCAACAAGAGCGTCCTCCGGCGTAATATTAAACAGGCTCGCGGAGAAGCTGCCGGGGCTCTTTGGCGGCAGCGCGGACTTGGGCCCGTCCAACAAGTCCGTGCTTAATGGCAAGGCTTATTTCTCTCCCGAATCTAGGGAAGGCATGAACATACACTACGGCATAAGGGAATTCGCGATGGCGGCCATAGCGAACGGCATAGCGCTGCACGGCGGGCTCATACCGTATGTCGCGACGTTCTTCGTGTTTACGGACTACTTAAAGAACGCGGTGAGGATGTCCGCGCTGATGGAGCTGCCGGTGATATACGTAATGACGCACGACAGCATAGGCGTGGGCGAAGACGGGCCTACGCACCAGCCCATTGAGCAGCTCGCATGCATGAGGGCTACGCCGAATACGCATATGTGGCGTCCTGCCGACTCGAAGGAAACGGCGGCGGCTTATATATCCGCGCTTAAAGCGAAAGGGCCTTCCGTTATAGCGCTGACAAGGCAGAACCTGCCGCTTTACAAGGAGACGGGCGAGGCCGCATTAAAAGGCGCGTATGTGCTCAAGGACTTCGGCGCCAAGCCGGACGTCGCGCTCATAGGAACGGGCAGCGAGGTTGAGCTGTGCATGAAAGCGGCCGAAAAGCTCGCCGCCGAGGGAATCAACGCGCGCGTGGTATCGATGCCGTGCATGGACGTGTTTGAAGAGCAGAGCGAAAGCTACCGCCAGAGCGTGCTGCCCGATACGCTGGACAGAAGAGTAGTCGTGGAGGCGGGTTCGTCTTTCGGATGGGCCAAGTATGCGCGCGACAAGGGCGAGATAATCGCTATAGACGCTTTCGGCGCGTCCGGGCCCGCAGAGCAGCTTTTCGAAAAATACGGCTTTACGGTAGACAACGTAGTCGCAAAAGCAAAAGCTGTGCTGAAGGAGTAGTATAAATCAAAAGTTAACAAAACGCCCCGTTTGATTCAAACGGGGCGTTATCTTTAAAAGCATTTATTGAGATATTCTATATAATTATTAACTACTGACTAAGCAATTGAGGATTAGCATGGGTTTAGTTATAACTAAAATAAGCATCCTAATTAATCTACTACGGCGGTGAAGTCCCAGTGGGAAAAAACATTGACATAACATGTTTTTGTACCCATTACCATACGATGCCAACCAATGCCCGGAACATAGCCTTCTAAATATTCCGTTTCAACAACTTTATATTTGTAATAAATCGGACGGTATTTAATTAAATAATGCTTCCCTTTGGGAACTGTTATTGAACAGCCACTACCTAAGGAATATGATTTAGAAGCCCCTAATGTTACACCCAAAGCGGCACCAATTGTCCCTCCGTTTGTATAGCTGCCACTAACTGTTGCTGTAAAGCTGATATTATATGATGTATCACAACTTCGATCAAACGTTAATACAATATCCGAATCTACGTTGTCAATTGATCTGTTACACTTTTGGCAAAGTTCTCCCTCCAGTACTGGAGGGGCGATTTTCGTCCCAAGACCAGCAATGGAAAGTTGTTGTCCCATCTCTGATAGCGCTGT
>JBLNCA010000041.1:0-36429 GCA_050260375.1 Burkholderiales bacterium
GCGACCTCAATGTGACAATGACATGCGAACTCTTGCCATATCTCAATTATAGCTGGGTTGTGCGTAGATGGAAGATGTTTTCGTTTATTGTGGTGCGGGTAGTGCATGATGATTCAGAGGAGCGGTAGCGATGAAGAATCTTAACGGTAGGAAACATATGTATTACGTTTATATACTGACAAACTGGAATAACAAAGTATTGTATACCGGTGTTACGAATAATTTGGAACGGCGTGTTTGTGAACACAAGAACAAGGCTGATAGCGGTTTTACGGCAAAATATAATGTGAACAAGCTGGTATACTTTGATTCCACAAATGATGTTAGGGCTGCCATAGAGAGGGAAAAGCAGATCAAAGGCTGGTCAAGAGAAAAGAAAAACGAATTGGTTGAAAGCATCAATCCGAAGTGGAGAGATTTGTCCGAAGATTGGAATATGAAGCTCCAATAATAAAGATTCCTCGCCTGCGGGCTCGGAATGACAAATGTATCTATGAGCTAGTAGCAACTTTATGTCATTCAGAGTAGCGATAGCGACGAAGAATCTTGACGAAGAATCTTATAGTATCAAATGTAGTTAAAGATTCCTCGCCTGCGGGCTCGGAATGACAAATTCATCTATGAGCTGGCAAGCAGCTTATATCATCAGAGGAGCGATAGCAACGACAAACGGATGGGCGTACTTGCTCTTCTTTTTTTTGCCCGCCAAGCATAATTATATTTATACATAGTTGGCCGGAGTGAAATGTGTGGGCAAGAGAAACGTAAAAAAAGTTATCGTGCAAAAATCTGGGCTCGCTCCCGAGGCCGTAGGCTGCGTGCGCCTTACGATGATAGACAACACCAACCTATATATTGAAAACCATAGCAACATATCGGAATATTCGATGAAGCGGGTGGGGGTATATGCCGGGCCGTTTTATATAACAGTGGAAGGCTCTGAGCTCGAACTCGAGAGCTTCGGGCAGGAGAACGTGGCCATAAAGGGAGAGATAGCTTCGATAAAATACGAAATTGCACAAAGAGGGTAACGCCGTGAGAATATGGCATTTTATTTACGGATATGTTATGATACGCGTGGAAGGCCTGTCGCTCGAACGGTTTTTAAATCTCGCTTCGCAGGCGGGAGTAAAGGTGTTCGACGTAAAGCGCGTGTCGTATACCGTGCTGTATGCGGGCTTAAGCGCGCGAGGTTACAGCAAGCTTATAAAAATCGTTCCGGAACGGTATACTGTAACTGCCGGGAAGCGCAGAGGGCTGCCGTTTGGAGCGATGCGGCTGTTTCGCCGCAAGGCGCTGCTTGCCGGACTGCTCGTGATTGTTCTCGGCGTTCTTGCTGCGGCGCAGTTCGTGTGGGACGTGCAGGTAAAGGGCGTCGGCGCATACGAAGGCGCTAAGATTAGGGCCGAGCTTGCGGAAAAAGGCGTAAAGCCGGGCGTATACAAGGGGAGCCTTGACCTTAAAGCGATAACTACGGATATGTTAATCGCGCACGACGAGATAGCGTGGATGAACATAGCCTTTAGGGGCGTTGTCATAGTCGTGAACATATTGCCAGCGGACATGCCTCCCGAGGTATATGACGAGAACAGGCTTTGTGATATCATAGCAAAGAAGGACGCGTACATAGAAAGCGTAATACCGCTCGCGGGCAGGGCGGTTGTAAAGCCGGGCGACACCGTGCGCGCGGGCGATAAGCTGATAGCCGGGCTCGTGTGGGACCCCGGTATGCCGCGCATGATGTTTGCCGCAAAGGGCAAGGTTAAGGGCAGCGTGTGGTACAGGGGAGAGGAGAACGCGCCCATATACCGCGAGACGAGAGAGAAGACGGGCCGTACGCAGTACGAAAGAGTCGTGTATATGGGGGGCGACAGCGCCTCGATAGACGGGCCGTGCGGGTTTGCCGAGTTCGATACGGAAGTGATTAACGAGTATTATCTGGGGGACCGGCTGTTTCTGCCCGTAAGAGTTGCGCTTCTGCGGCACAGCGAAGTCAGGCTTACAAAGACGCCCGCGCCGCTTGACATACTGATGGCATACCTTGAGGAGAGGGCGTACTGGAAAGCGCAAAGCCTTGCGCCCGACGACGCCGAGATAACGGGGCACAACGCCGTATTCAATGTGAAAGACGACGTTTTAAGCGTGACGGTATATCTGCGCACACAGGAGGACATTGGTAAAGTTGTTTATCTGGAGGAATAATTTTGGATACGCCCGTTGAGTATACGATAGAAGTTGACAGCTTGGAGCAGCTGATGGAGCTTTTCGGGGCTTTTGACGAAAACGCAAAAGCGATAGAGAAGGAAACGGGAGCGAGCATAATCTCCCGGAACACGCACATAGCGATAACGGGCAAGGAAGAGGAGGCAACCCTCGCCAAGGTGGTGGTGGACAAGCTCCTTGGCATGCTGCGAAAGCACGAGAAGCTCGATATATCGAAGATACGCTATGCCGTCGAGCTCGCGCGCGAAGGCAACGCCGACGCGATAGAAGAGATAATGGCCGACGTAATAGCGATAACGAACAGGGGCCGGCAGGTAAAGAGCCGCACGATAGGCCAGAAGCGCTATGTGCGCGCCATAAAGGAAAACACGCTTGTGTTTGCTATTGGCCCGGCGGGCACGGGCAAGACGTATCTAGCGATGGCTATGGCCGTCGTGGCTTTAAAGAACAAGGAAGTTGAGCGCATAATACTCACGCGCCCGGCCGTGGAGGCGGGCGAGAACTTGGGGTTTTTGCCGGGCGACCTGCAGAACAAGGTTGACCCTTACCTTAGGCCGCTGTATGACGCGCTTTATGAGTTCCTCGGCGGGGAGGGCTTTGCGCGCCTCTCCGAGCGCGGGGTTATCGAAGTTGCGCCTCTTGCGTATATGCGCGGCAGGACGCTTTCCGACGCGTTTATAGTGCTCGACGAGGCGCAGAACTGCACGGAAGAGCAGATGAAGATGTTCTTAACAAGGTTCGGCGAGAATTCCAAGATAGTCGTCACGGGCGACATAACACAGATTGACCTGCCCAAGGAGAAGAAAAGCGGCTTAAAGCAGTGCATAGCCGTGCTGGAAGGCGTGGAGGGAATAAGCATACAGTACCTTACGCATAGAGACGTAGTGCGCCACCCGCTTGTGCAGAACATTGTAAGGGCGTATGAGAAGTATGAGAAGACAAGGAGATAAAAGAGTGGGGAACACGCCAAAAAGCGCGATTTCAAAACAACAGCGCGTCGCGGCCATAATAATAATCGCAGTAACGGCACTGATTGTTTACGCGTTTGTCGCAATATCGGTGATGCCTTTAAGGTATGATATAAAGGTAGGCAAGGTGGCTCCCGCGACGATAACCGCGAGCCGCGATATAGTGGACAAGGTGTCGACAAACGCCGCGATGGAGCAGGCTCGCCTGTCTGTCGCTCCGATATATACAATTGACTCCGGTATCACAGAGCGTACGGAGCAGAGCGTCGCAGGGTACTTTGACAGCTTGAGGCAGGCCGCGGAATATATGAAGAACGCTTATCTGGACGATAAGGCTATTGCCACGGGAATATCAAAGGACAGGCTGTTGGAAGATTATGACCCGGCGGCCGTGGACTGGAAATCTTTCTTGACGCCCGGCATAATATCGCATGTTAAAACGCTGGTGGGCGACGACGAAATGCCCGACGAGGCAATAATAGCTCTAGCGTCCATGAACGAGCAGGAGCTTGATAACGTAAAGGCAAGGATAATTGAGAAGGTCTCCACTTCGCTCGACGGCGGCATACTCAAAGACAGGCTGTCCGCGGTAAAAGAAGGCATAGCAAGCGACATGACGAACCTGTTTGAGGATACGGGAGCTAGGTATCTTGCCTATACGCCGGTAGAGAAGTACCTGGAGGCGAACCTGCTATATGATTCTGCCGCAACGGACGCGGCAATAAGCGCAGCAGAGGCGGCGGTGACCCCGGTCACGTACCAGAAGAACCAGAAGATAGTTACGCAGGGCGAAGTCGTCACCGAAGCGCAGTACGCCGTGCTGCAGGAATTGGGATACGCGGGCGGCGGGCAGACGCAGGATTACACATTGTATATCGGCATGCTGCTTTTCGTGGCGCTGCTGTTTGCGATATACGCCGTATACATGTTCCAGTTCGAGAGCGATATCATATCGGAGACGAGAAAGCTCGTGATGCTGATGGCGCTCACAGTGCTGTCGGTAGCGCTCGCGGTGCCGCTCTCAAGGCTCGATACGCGCATAATAACCGCTTTTTTGGGCACAATGCTCGCAAGCGTGCTGGTATCGCAGAGGAGCGCGTTTACGCTGAACCTGCTGCTTGCGTTCCTCATAGGCGCGGTCTGCTCGTGGCAGACGGGGATACTGAGCATAACGATGCTGCGCACGCTGATGATAATAATAATAGGCGGCTCGGCGGCGGTATTTGCATTGTATAAACCGGGCTACAGGGCGTCGCTGATATACGCGGGGCTTATTGCCGGCGGACTCGGCGCGGGCATAACCGCTATTAACGACACGATAGGCGCGGCAGGCGCGGTTTCGGGCGACATAATAGTGGACAGCGCTTTTGCGGTGGGAAGCGGAATGTTCGGCGGGGTGCTGGCCATTGGCACATTGCCGATATGGGAGGCCATGTTCCGCGTATCCACGCCGGCAAAGCTTATAGAGCTTTCCGACCCCAATCATCCGCTGCTTAAACGCTTAACGATAGAGGCTCCGGGCACGTACCATCACAGCATACTCACGGCGAACCTCGCGGAAGCGGGCGCGGACGCCGTAGGCGCGAATTCGTTGCTGTGCCGCGTAGGCGCGTATTACCACGACGTGGGCAAGCTTAAAAACCCGGAGTACTTCAAGGAGAACCAGAAGAGCGAGAACCCGCATGATATGCTCGACCCGCGGGAAAGCGCAAGGATAATAACCGAGCATTTAAGCTACGGCATGGAGCTTGCAAGAAAATTCAAGCTGCCTCGCGACGTGCAGAAGATAATGGCGCAGCACCACGGCGACGCGGTAGTGCCGTATTTCGTGCACAAGGCGCAGGAGGCGGGGATCAATACTAATGATCCCGTGTTCAAATACAAAGGCAGCAAGCCTACGTCTAAGGAGTCGGCCGTGGTCATGCTCGCGGACAGCGTGGAAGCGGCAATAAGAAGCCTTGACAATCCCGACAGAGAGCAGGTCAAGGAAATGGTAAATAAGATAATACGCACAAAATACAATGAAGGGCAGTTTGACGAGAGCTCGCTGGGCCGCAAGGATTTAAACTCGCTTGCGAAGGCCTTCACAAGCGTTTACGAAGGCGCGTTCCACGAGCGCGTAAAATACCCGGGGCAGGAATAGGATAAAATATGCTTAGTGTCGATATAACGGAGCAGGGCGTAAAGGCAGGCGGCGAAATAAGAAAAGCCGCCGTTAAAGCGGCAAAGGCCGCGGCTAGGCTGGAAGGTAAAAGCGGCGACGTAAGCCTTCTTTTTACCGACGACGATAATATACGCAGGCTTAACAAACAATATAGGGATAAGGACGCGGTGACCGACGTGCTTTCGTTTCCGTCGGAGGAGGAAGGCTTTTTTGGCGACATAGCGCTGTCGCTGCCACGAGCCGCCGAGCAGGCAAAAGAGTTCGGGCACTCGGAGGAGCGCGAAGCCGCGTTTTTAGTCGCGCACTCCATGCTGCATCTTTTCGGGTACGACCACGAGACGGAAGAGCAGGAAAAAGAAATGCGCGAAAAACAGCGGGAGATAATGAAAAAGGCAGGATATGAAGTATGAACGTAAAAGAACTGCTTAAAAAAGCCGACGAGGTGAAAAAACAGGCGTACGTGCCGTATTCAAATTTTCGCGTAGGCGCCGCGCTGCTAGCGAAGAGCGGCAAGGTATATGTGGGAGCCAACATTGAGAACGCTTCATACAGCGTAACGTGCTGCGCCGAAAGGGTGGCGCTTTTCAGTGCGGTATTAAGCGGCGAGCGGGAGTTCGAAGCTATTGCGGTAACGTCGGATTCGGACATGATTACTACGCCGTGCGGCGTGTGCCGCCAGGCGCTTTTCGAGTTTTCGCCTAAGATGGACGTGATATCTTCGAACAACAAGCTTGAATACGAGGTAATGAAGCTTAACGCAATGCTGGCGGGAGGCTTTTCCGGAAAAGAGATGGGCGCAAAATAGATTGGATACGAAATCGGCGTTTATAGCGATAGTCGGCAGCCCCAATGTGGGCAAGTCGACGCTGGTCAACAGAATAGTGGGCGAGAAAGTCGCGATTGTCTCAAAGAAGCCCCAGACGACGAGGAACAGGATAACAGGCGTGCTCACCGAAGGGGAAACGCAGCTCGTGTTCCTGGACACGCCCGGCATACATACCCCCAAGGACAAGCTAGGCGAGTACATGGTGAAGACGGCGTATGACACGCTGCGCGACGTGGACGCGGTGCTGTTTGTGTGCGACGCGGAACACGGCCTCGGCGAGCGGGATACGGGAGTATTGCAGCAGCTTAAAAACTGCGGTGCGCCCGTGGTGGCCGCAGTAAACAAGATTGACGCTGCGGGCAGGGAAAAGAGCAAAGGCGTTGCGCAAAGCATAAAGCAGGCGGGCTTTGACAGCGTGCATCTGATATCCGCAAAGACGGGCGAAGGCGTGGAGGAGATAGTTAAAGCGCTTAAAACGTACCTTGTGCCGGGGCCAAAGTATTACTCAGACGACGCTTACACCGACCAGCCCGAGCGGCTGATAGCGGCCGAGATAATACGGGAGAAGGCGCTTAACATACTGCGCGAGGAAGTGCCGCACGGCATAGGCGTCAGCGTAGAGCGCGTGTCTCAGCGAAAGGACAAGGAAATAACGGACGTTTCGGCCGTCATCATATGCGACAGGCCGGGGCACAAGGCGATAATAATAGGCAAGGGCGGAAGCATGCTAAAGCGCATAGGCATCGAAGCGCGGCGCGACCTTGAGATGCTTTTCGGCATGAAGGTATATTTGGAGTTGTTCGTGCGCGTCGAGCCGGGCTGGCGGGACAGCAGGAGGATAATGCACGAGCTCGGGTATGAATAACCTTGACGATACATTTTGGGTGAGGCGATGATACGTACAAGCGCAATCGTAATAAGGACGGCGGATTTTAAGGACGCAGACAGGGTGCTTACGCTGCTTACTAAGGATTACGGCCTGATGTCCGCTAAGGTGAAGGCCGCGAAGAAGCAGACGTCGAAGCTGTTCAGCGCTTCGGGCCTTTTTTGCTGCGGCGAGTACGAGTTTTACGAGAAGGGCGGACATTACGGCGTAAGGGGCTGCAGCATAAGGCACTCGTTCCAGAAGCTTTCGGAGGACTACGACGCGTATTCGGCAGCGTGCTTTATAGCGGACGCGGCGGGCAAGGTGGCCCAGGAGGATTACCCGGCGCCCAAGCTGTTCGCGCTGGTCGTAAACGCGCTGTTCGCTCTGGAAACGAAAGCGGCGGACCCGGACACCGTCGTCTGTTACTTCATACAGCGCCTGCTTTATATTGAAGGCGTATACCCCGGAGTCGGCGCGTGCGTGCTGTGCGGGCGGGAGGACGTAACCCACTTTTCGGCGGAGCACGGCGGAGCGCTGTGCGCCGGGTGCGCGAAGACGCACGGCGGAGAGAGGGCAGGCGGCGAGGTGCTGGCGGCGCTTGGAGAGATGGCGGACGTGATGCCCAAAGACATAGGCAAGCTGCGCTTAAGCGGTGAGACGGCAAGCAGGCTAAAAGCATTGCTTATAGCGTACCTCGAGAACGCGTTGCAGCAGCCGCTTAAGACAGCGAAATTTGTGAAGAGTTAGTTTGTTTACAATATAAGGACGCGTTATGTTAAGCGTAAGAAAAACTCCATCAAAGCTAAATGAGCTTATTGGAACGTCCGTCAAGGCGGCGCTGCTTGTTGCTGCTTTGGCTGCTTTGATGCTGCCGGCAGCGTGCACTTCCGAGACGTACACAGCGGCATTGCCGACGATGTCGCAGCAGCAGATAGAGCGGAAGCTGAGCGCGATGAAGTATTACTATGATACTTACGGCGACATATACGCGGCTGCCTCGCTGCGGGATATGTTTGAAGCGGGGCTGATATCCAGTAAGGATTATTCGGGCGTTTACGCGCAGGCAGGGGACGCATTGAGCCGAGCGGAAATAAAAGAGCTTCATAAGCTTAAAGGCGCGCTTAACTGCCAGCTTACAAGGCTTTCGGCAAAAGATATGCTCAAGTGCCGCCTGATACTCAGCGAGGCTGTAAAAATGAGCCCCGTACTGATAAGCATGTTCGACGCTCAGCAGCAAAGAGACGAGCTGGAGGACGCGTTAAAAGTAATAGATAAATGGGCGCTTTCGCCTGACGAGCAGAATACAAAAGTTATGGAAACAAAGCTCGAAAGCGAGGCGCTTTCCTGCGGCGCGAAGGTATACCTTTATTACTACACAGCTGCTGCGAGCGAAGGCATTGATCCGGTAAGCGCTGACGGCGAGACATACGACCCAAAGTATTACATCGAAGCTAAGCTCGGCGGATATCTTAAAGACGCGCTATATGAAGTTTTTGTTGAAAACAACGACAAAAAAGTACCCGCGCAAACCAACGAATATTAGAAGTTTTTTCTGAGCATAAATACTGCCGAAAGTACCGTGCGGTTATTGACATCAAAATATTATTGTGATAAAATTTCGTTCTGTCGGTTGCTCAAAATGAAAGCCTTTCAAGGCGGCTGACCGTGGGCGCCTGTAGCTCAGGTGGATAGAGCAACGGCCTTCTAAGCCGTGTGTCCGGGGTTCGAGTCCCTGCAGGCGCGCCAAGATGTTTTTTGCGGTGGGCGTAGCTCAGTTGGTTAGAGCGCCAGGTTGTGGCCCTGGAGGCCGTGGGTTCGAATCCCACCGTTCACCCCAACTTAATAAAAAAGGTTTTGGGGTATCGCCCCGGAGTCCCCGAAAACCAATGGGACATTGGGGTGTAGCCAAGAGGTAAGGCACGGGACTTTGACTCCCGCATTCGCAGGTTCGAACCCTGCCACCCCAGCCATAATTAATAGTGATTTCCCGAAAAGTCGTGAGGCTTTTTGGGGTGAAAATATCGGGGTCCCCAGCAAGTCATGAGACTTGATGGGGTGATTAACGCGACCCACTAGCTCAGGCGGTAGAGCACTTGACTTTTAATCAAGGTGTCCGGAGTTCGAGTCTCCGGTGGGTCACCAAAGCGAAAGCGGCCTCCATTGTGAGGCCGCTTTCGCTTTGCCGGCGAAGACTCGAACTCAATGTGAGCTTGATTGCCCAGTGGGCAATCAAGGCGCGAGGCGCAGTCCACAAAGGAATACCGATCGCCGAGCGATATTTTTACGAGCGCAGCGATGTAAAAAGCGAGTCTCCGGTGGGTCACCAAGAAAAGTCCGATGAATACTGGATCATCGGACTTTTCGATTTTTCACACAAATTATCTGTATGCAGAAAATGTGCAAACGGCGAAAAAATAAGAACAAATTAGCATTTGGTAATTCCTTGCTTACAAGCAATAATTGATTCGATTATTTAACATTACTGCAAAATTTAGAATAAAAAATATTAAATCGATAAAAATAATTGTGAAATTACTAAAAAAATTGTTGACTATTGCAAATAAAGTAGTAAACTATACATTGGATGATGAATTATTTAAATAAATCAACATTATTCGATATCATTTCACTAATTTAATGAAAGAATGCATAATATGGCTGAGAAAAATCCTGTAACGTTGTTAACCGCACAATGGGGCGATCTCTCTTTTGAAGAGATATGCAAGTTGGCAAGCAAGATGGGCTATGATGGAGTGGAAATTGGCTGCGGCGGAGATCATATGGACGTCATCAAAGCGGCAACCGATATGAACTATGTTCAGCAAAAACGCGAGATTCTGGAAAAGTATAATCTCAAAGCGTTTGCCATTGCAAGCCACATCGCTGGAAAGATCGTAGGCGATACATACGATATACGGCACAACAATCTCGTGCCTCCCAAAGTTAAGGGCAAGCCGGAAGAGATGCGCGCCTGGGCTATTGACCAGATGATGCACGTGCCAGCCGCATGCAAAAATATGGGATGCTCGGTCACGACAAGCTTTTTGGGCTCGCCGATATGGAACTACTGGTACTCCTTTCCGCAGACGACCGACGAGATGATTGAAGAAGGCTATGCGCGCATCAAAGAACTGTGGACACCTATTTTCGATGAATTCGAGCGGCAAGGCGTAAAATACGCTCTTGAAGTGCATTCCACAGAAATAGCATATGATATCTGGACTGCAAAAAAGCTGCTTGAAGTATTGGATTATCGCAAGGTATTCGGCTTCAACTTTGACCCCAGCCATTTACTCTGGCAGGGTATCAAGCCTCATATCTTTATCCGTAATTTCCCCGACCGTATTTATCACTGCCATATGAAAGACGTTTATGTGTCGAATGACGACACGGCAAGTATCATAGGCTCGCATCTTCCTTTCGGCGATACGCGCCGTAAGTGGAATTTCCGCAGCGTCGGGCGCGGGATGGTTAACTTTGAAGATATCATACGTGAACTGAATTCTATCCACTATGAAGGTCCATATTCCGTTGAATGGGAAGATAGCGGAATGGAGCGCGTACAAGGCGCGACGGAATCGTGCAAATATATCAAGGATATGCGGATAAAGCCGTCGGATATCGCGTTCGACGCGGCGCTGAAGAACTAGAAACGGGGGGATAGCAATGAAAAGATACAGAGCGGGCATCGTAGGCGTAGGTTTTATAGGCGTTGCTCATATAGAAGCGCTTCGCCGGCTGGGCAACGTGGACGTTGTCGCGGTTGCCGATTCGGCGGGCGCAGCTGAAAAGGCGGACATGCTTGGTATACCAAAGGCCTATAAGGATTACAAAGAGATGATAGCAAAGGAATCACTCGACGTACTTCATATATGCACGCCGAACTTTACTCACTGCGACATCGCTTTATACGCCATGGATCATAACATTAATATTGTTTGCGAGAAGCCTATGTGCTGCACTATCGAAGAAGCGGATAGAATGATAGCCAAGGCAAAGGAAAAGAATCTCGTCAATGGAGTCAACTATCATAACCGCTGGTATCCCATGACGGCACAATTGAAGCAAATGGTGCAAAACGGAGAATTCGGAGATATACACGCTGTTTATGGAGAGTTCGCCCAGGATTGGCTGCTATACGATACGGACTATAACTGGCGCGTTGAGGCATCCGAATCGGGCAAGACGCGCGCTGTTTCAGACATTGGGACGCATTGGCTCGACCTTGCAGAGAACATCACCGGATTGACGGTCACCGAAGTTTGTGCCGACTTTAAGATATTGCATGAGAAACGCAAAAAACCTACATCTTTGGTACAGACGTTTGTAGATTCAAACAAAGAAGCGGAATACGAGGAGATCAAAGTAACGACGGAGGATCATGCGAACCTGATGTTCAGACTGAGCAACGGAGCCGTAGGCTGCGCAGTATTCAGTCAGATAATACCGGGAAGAAAAGCTGAATTAACAATAAATATTGCAGGTATCAAGCAGTCAGCAACATGGTGCTGCGATACATGCAACGAGGTTTGGCTGGGGCGCCGCGGCGAGTACAGCTGTGTGTTTGAGAAGGATCCGGGCATGCTTGACAGTTCCGTACGCATAAATGCGGGTTACCCGGGCGGGCATGGCGAAGGCTTTCCGGACGCGTTCAAAAACAGCTTCCGCGCAATCTATTCGGATATCGGCTCGCCAAAGAAGAATCCGCCGTATGCAACGTTTGAGACGGGACGCCACGAGCTGATATTATGCGACAAGATACTCGAAAGCGCCCAAAAAAGACAGTGGATAAGCGTCATATAGGTTACAACCGTTTAGCCGGTTTAACAAATAAAAGGAGGATTAAATTATGAAGAAGATTTTTGGACTCGTACTTTGTGTGCTGCTTGCACTTGCGTTCGTAGGATGCTCAGCCCAGCAGCCCGCTCCGCAGACAAGCGAGTCTCAGGCCCCCGCTGCTACTGAAAGCGCGGCTCCTGCTGACGACGGCAAAATGCTGATGGGCGTGTTCATGCCGAGCGCTGACCACGGGTTTACGGCAGAGTCAATAGAACAGGCAAAAGGCGCTCTTGACAAGCTGAAAGAAGAAAAAGAAGACTTTGACTATGTTCTCTATAACACGGCCGAAGCTTCCGAGCAGGCCAACCAGATTGCTACCGCGCTTGATATGTATGAATTCGATACGATCATGCTGTGGCCTATCGACGGTGCGCCGCTTTATAACGCCGCCCAGTCTATCAAGGACGCCGGCATACCGCTCGTGGTATATGACAGGCTTATACCCGATTTCGAACCTACGGCCGAGATGACGGGCGACCAGATCGCGGTAGGTACAAGCTCGGCGGAGTATATGAACGAGTTTTTCGCCGACAGGATATCGGCGGGCGAAACGATTTATGTGCTTGAATTCCAGGGAGATACGTCTCAAGCCGCAGTGGAAAGAACACAGAGCTTTTTGGATAAAAAGGACGCGAAGATTGAAGTTGTTCAGTCGTTCGTTACGATGTGGTCGCGTGAAACAGCTTTTAACGACATGACGAACTGGCTGTCGAACTCTTCAAAAGAAGATATTGAGAAGATATCGGCGATCTATACACACGATGACGAGCCTCTGCTTGGAATACTTGACGCCATAGCCCAATATTCAGGTCCCGCCAAGCTCAATATACAGATACTCATTGGTGTGGGAGCCCAGAAGCCCGTTCTTGACGTAATGCAGTCTTCCCTTGACAACTATGGCATCAATGTCGTCACGAACACATACGCTCCGGGCATGATACGCCAGTGCGTCGACCTTGCGTCAGGCATAATGTACGGTTCAGGCGAAACAGGGCTGCACCTCGTTCCCGTGGAGCAGATCACGCTTGACAATCAGGCAGAATATCGCAAGTCGGACGAATACATCTACAGGTACGGCGAGGAATAAGCGTCAATTTGTTTAGGGATGCCCGGCATCCAAATACCGGGCATCCACATTGTTTCGATATGAACATCGCCTAAAAGGAGATTTCATTATGTATATTGATATGAAAAACATCACCATGATGTTTGATTCTACCCGGGCATTGGATAACGTTGATTTTTCATTGAACGAGGGAGAGATACACGGGCTGATGGGGGAAAACGGGGCCGGGAAATCAACGCTTATGAATATCCTTGGAGGCGTATTGCGGCCGACGTCAGGCAAAGTTTATTTTAACGGTGAAGATATAACAAACCTCGATGAAAAGAAAGCGTTCAAACTGGGGATACGCTTTATCCACCAGGAACTGAACCTCGTGAACGATCTAAAGGTTTATGAAAACCTTTTTTTAGGGGAAGAAGTCGTGAACCGGTTCGGCGTAACAAACAGAAAATATATGCGCAAGAGGGCTGCCGAAGTTTTGGAAAGCGTCAACCTTGGCAGCTTAAGCCCCGATACGATGGTGGGCGAACTCGACACATCGCACAAACAGCTTATAGAAATAGCAAAATCACTGTTGTTCGAGGCGAAGGTAATAATAATGGACGAGCCTACTACTGCGCTGTCGGACACAGAGATAACTAAACTTTTTGATATCATGAGGCAACTGAAAGCAAAGGGCGTCAGCATGATATATATCTCTCATAAAATGCCCGAGCTTTTTAAAATATGCGACCGCTTTACCGTGCTTCGCGATGGGAAATGCGTAGGAACGGGTAGTTTTAAAGAAATTAACGAGGACGAAGCAACAACTATGCTGGTAGGCCAGCATATAAGAGACCATATCGACAAAGAAGCGCCAAGCGAGGATGTAGTACTTAAAGCTGAAAAACTTAGCTGTGAAGGTTATTTCAAAGACGTATCGTTCGAGCTTCATAAAGGAGAAGTGCTTATTTTTACAGGCTTGCAGGGAGACGGACGGGGCGAGCTAGCCGAAGCGCTGTTTGGCGCGCGTAAACTCACCGGCGGGACCGTTACGCTTGAGGGGAAACCGGTAAAGTTTAAGTCGATAAAATCGACCATGCGCAGCGGAATAGGTATGGTACAGAGAAACCGCAAGGAACGTTCGATAATAAAAGATATGAATGTGCTCGACAATCTTACTATAGCGCAATTTGTTTACTCGAAAAAGCATTTTGTAGTCAGACGGCGCGACCAGATGCGGGTTTTTGAGGACTGCAGAAATATGCTGGACGTTAAGGTTGGCAGTCCAAAGCACGAGATAACGTCATTGTCGGGCGGCAACCAGCAAAAGGTTATAATATCGCGCTGGCTGGAACTTAAATCAAAAGTCTATATATTTGATAATCCCACGTAGGGCGTCGACGTCGGCGCAAAGTTTGAGATATACAAACTTATCAGTAAATTGTCCGAAGAAGGCGTAAGCGTAATCGTGTTCAGCTCCGAATACCCTGAGATCGCAAAAATAGGGGACCGCTGTATCGTCATGTACTGCGGTCAGATTACTAAAGAGTTTGAACGTAAGGACTTTAACGAGGCGGCGATAATGTATTATGCAACCGGGTCTGATAGAAAGGCGGTCTAGAATATGGCGGTAAAAGTAAGAAACATATTTAAAAAACAGAACCTTAAGGTACTGTACAGGAATTACAGTTTCCTTATATCGTTCATAGCGCTGGTGATAATAGCGCTGATTTTCAATCCGAATTTCTTAAGCTATTCGAGCCTTGTGACGCTGCTTTCCAACTCGACGATAACGGGCATAATAGCATGCGGCATGACTCTCGTCATAATCTCCGGCATGATTGATCTCTCCGTCGGTTCCATAGTCTCGCTCGTTGCGGGTATAGGCGTGCTGCTGCTCAACCAAACAAACGATATAATGCTCACGCTGCTGTTCTGCCTTGCGTTCGGCGCAGTGCTGGGCGCCTTGAACGGGCTGCTGGTCGCGTACGCGGGCCTCGCGTCTTTTATAGCTACGCTGGCCACCCAGAGCGCTTACCGTTCCATTATAACTCAGATAGGGCAGGGCGGGCCGTTTACTGTTAAGGAAGAAATGAAAAGCGGCTTCAGCGCCATTGCTACGGGCAAACTTTTCGGTGTGATACCGTTCCTGCCGTTGTTTTTTATAGGTGTTGTGCTGCTCATAGGTTTCCTGCTGACGAGAACAAAATTCGGCCGGTATGTGTTCGCGACGGGGTCAAACGAACACGCAACGGTACTCGCGGGCGTTAAAACGAAAAATATAAAGCTGGGAATACTGACGCTGACAGGCTTACTTGCGGGGCTATCCGCGTTCCTGCTCGCATCCCGCATGTCGTCCGTTACAGCTTCAAACGCGGGGGCGGGATATGAACTGGACGCCATAGCCGCCGTTGCTATAGGCGGCACGTCGATGAGCGGCGGCCGGGGGCGGCTGACGGGTACGTTTTTAGGCTCGCTTATGATGCAGATGATTTCAACGATATTGATTGCCGCCAAGGTGGACCCGTTCCTTACGGGACTGGTAAAAGGCGTAATTATAATAGTTGCTGTAGCGTTCCAAAGCGATAACAGACGGCTTGCAAAATAATAATGAAAGGACAGAACATGAAAGAACTAAAGAACTCCGGACTTCCGATTTGGTATGACGAAACATCATATCGGCTTGAGTTCCGGGATGGGCTTACCTGCGCGGGGGGCGGCGGAAAAAACGCGTCCGCTCTGAAGGGACTGCTGTATAACGAAGAAGGCATGAATGAACAAGAGCATTGCTACGATTTTTACCGCGATATAGTGTTTGAACAGCATCGTCCGCTTTACGCCAAATACGATTTCCGTTATGACATAACGGCGATAATGCCCGGCACGATAAACGGGGAATGCAAGAAAACGTCGGGGCATTACCACGGCTATATAGAAGGACAGCACTACACTTATCCGGAAGTCTATGAGGTACTCAAAGGCGAAGCCATATATATTCTGCAAAAGGTAAAGAATTTTGAAGAGCCGGAGCCTGATATAGAACAAATAAAGGCCGTGCGCGTGAAAGAGGGACAAGCGATCATAATACCGCCATTCTGGGGGCATTGTTCCATCAATGGAGGCAGCGGGCCGCTGTTTTTCAGCAACATCGCAGTGGTATCGTGCCCGCTCTTTTATGAGCCAATAAAAGTGAAGCGCGGATTGAGCTTATACGCTGTACGCGAAAACGGGGCGATAAAACTAATTAAAAATTCTAATTATAAGCGCCTGCCTGATTTTGAGGTGATAGAACCCAAAGAAAATCCCGATCTGGGAATCAAATTTGGGTCGCCTGTATACAAAGAGTTTATAAACTCACCCGAGAAATTTGACTTCCTGCTGCATCCGCACGCTTACCTGGACGCTATGGAAGCTATGATTAATTAATCAAACGATTAAAGCATATGTGAAAGGACAGAAAATGAAACTGCAAATTGCAATCGATTTGGCTACAAGCGAGGAAGCGCTCGCAATAGTAGAAAAAATACACGACATTGTAGACATCGTGGAAGTTGGGACCCCGATGATAATACGCGAAGGGCTTGTTCCTGTACGGCTCATCAAAGAGAAATATCCGAATATGACCGTGCTTGCGGACACAAAGATAGTGGACGGGGGAGACATAGAGTGTGCTTACGCCTGTGAAGCGGGTGCAGATATCGTTACAGTGCTCGCGTTTGCTGATAACGAGACTGTAAAGGCCGTAACGGAAACAGCGCATAAATATGGAAGGCTGGTAATGGCGGACCTCATATGTATTACGGATATACCGAAGCGGGCAAAAGAGCTTGAGGCGATGGGAATAGATCTTATTTCGGTGCATACGGCCGTAGACGTTCAGAAGCTTGGCAAGACGCCGCTGGGAGATCTTAAGGAACTCGTATCGGCCGTGCCTGCATCCATGTCGTCTGTGGCGGGCGGAGTCAATATGAAAACAATAGCATCATATAAAGCTGAAAACCCCGCGATCATCATAGCGGGCGGGTCTCTGACAAATGCGAATGATATAAGGGCCGCAGTAAAAGAAATGAAAGAGGCATTGCTGTAATTGGGGGAAAAAAGTATGAACAATACAATCGATATTTGCCTTGCAATACTGAAAGAACTGGAAGAATCGCTCAGCAAAATAGACAAGCAGCAGGCGCAGACGTTCGCGGATGCAATAATCGCTTCCAAGAAGGTGTTTGTGGCGGGGTGCGGGCGCTCGTTACTTATGATACGGGGGCTTGCCATGCGCCTTATGCACATGGGATTTGAAGCGTATGTCGTAGGCGAGACGGTAACGCCTGCTATAGGGCCCGGAGATCTGCTGATAATCGCTTCGGGCAGCGGCGAAACTGGAACGCTTGTCGTTATGGCTAATAAAGCAAAAAAGGCGGGAGCAAGCGTAGCGCTTATAACAATATATCCCGAATCGACAATAGGAAAATTAGCGGATCATATCGTCCGGATAAATGCGGCCACGACAAAGGGGACGCGGGAGAGCGTCAAGTCTATACAACCCGGCGCAAACACGTTTGAACAAAGCGTGCTCCTGTTCGGGGATGCCACAATGGTATACATCATTGAACGCTGCAATATTACGGAGAGCAACACGGCGCTGATGAAACGCCATGCAAACTTAGAATAGCTGCTTAAAAAAGGTGGAGATGCGATATGAAATATATAGCGGGCATAGACCTTGGAGGAACATATATAAAAGCTGCGCTCATGGACGAGAGTTTTACTATCGTCGCCAGGGCGCAGGTGCCTACACCGTATAGGCAATCTCCCGAGGTGACGTTCGAGCGCATCTTTGAAGTAGTCGACGAGCTCCTTTTAGGAGTAAACGCAGATAAATCCGCTTTACGAGGCATCGGCATAGGAATACCCGGACTCACAGACTACCGTACGAGTATCGCTCACGAAGTACCTTTCTTAAAGTGGCGTAATATCGATGTGGCAAAGCCTATAAGGGAACACTACGGCGTGCCTGCTTTTGCGGAGAACGACGGCGCCGTCAACGCTCTTGGCGAGTATTATTTTGGAGCGGGCAGGGGGCAGAAAAATATAATACTGCTGACGCTGGGCACAGGCCTTGGCTCGGGTATTATAATTGACGGCAAATTGCTGCGCGGCGAAAATTATGTGGCGGCGGAGACGGGACACATGGTTATTGAAACGGGCGGAGACCTATGCGCTTGTGGTAAGCGCGGCTGCTTTGAGAGCTGCTGCAGTGGAAAGGCGCTCATACGCTACGCTCAAAGATTTGCACTTGAATATCCCGACACGGTTCTGTTAAAATATACAAATAACGATATTTTTGCCCTCGATGGTAAGATGATAGATGACGGGTACGATATCGGTGACGAGGCGTGCGTAAAAGCGATAGGCTTGTTTGTACAAAAGCTAAGCGTAGGACTCGTCAATTTAATAGACTTGTTTAATCCCGGAATGATTATCATTGGAGGGGGCGTATCCCGTTCGGGAGATCGTATCCTTGCTCCGGTTCGTGAGCTTGTAAGACAATCGTTGATGCACCCAATACAGGAATGCAGTATTGTGGCAGGAAAGCTTTATACTGATGCGGGTGTAATGGGCGCCTGCGCTATGGCGGCTGAGTCAATCGGTGCAAAAATACCGGTATAGAATTATAAGGAGATAAGTCTTATGGCTACGGAAAAGGGTAAAGCCGAAAAAAGACAGGATGAGATACTTCGCCTGCTTAACAGCAACGATGTTGTTACTATTTCCGTATTTTGTGAGAAAACAGGCTGCAGCGAATCCACTATACGCAACGATCTTGCACGGCTCGAGAAAAAAGGACTGCTGCGCAGGACGTTTGGCGGCGCCGTAAAGACGAATACGACGCCTTACAACTTAGAGGACTGGAGCAGCCGCGAGACGATCTATCTTAAGGAGAAACAAGCCATAGCGCGGTATGTAGCGGATAACCTTCTCGTGCCGCATACTACCGTAATACTTGACGCTGGCACGACCTGCCTCGAAGTAGCAAGGGAGATAGCACGAAGGGATATCAAGCTGACGGTATTGACGAGCTCAGCCCGCGCTGCGTTCATACTGATGTCTGTACCGGATAATATCGACCTGTATCTGTTTGGCGGTATGTACAACGCTAAACGTAGTTCCTTTTATGACGAATACCAGCAATTTGTACTCGAAAAAATGCGCGCAAACCTGTTCCTTATGGGTATCAATGGAGTCAGTCCGGACCTTGGGTTAACGATAACGGGTGGAGACGAAGCGGGAGCGAAAATAAACCTTATGAATATTTCTGCCAAATCGATTGCTTTGGCGGATCACTCAAAGGTTGGGCGAAACTCTCTAAAGTTTATCTGCGACCTTTCAGCAATAGACGGTATGGTTACGGATTCCGGAATAAGCGATGAGTCAGTGGAAGAGTTTAGAAAAAAGGGAGTTAATGTGATGATAGCTCCTGTGCAAGAGACCAGTTAAAAGAGTAAAAACAACGCTAAGCAAGCAAGGTATATAGTTGTTTTCATATTATCATCAACCCGAATCAACCCGGCTTTTTACTGCTTCCCAGTCTTTAATAAAGTTGGCATATAGGTTAGGCCTTCGCCTTACCGCAAGCGGATGGTAACTGGCGTACGTGGGCATACCCCGGACGCAGTTCCAATATCCTCTTGTGTTTTTTACATTCCTCTCCTGATCATCGAAGAACGATTTTACGGCAACATCCCCCAGGCAAAAGGCCGCAATGTAATTGTAAGCGTTCAGCTGTTGTTCCAAATACTCTATGCATATATTGCGCGAAACTTCTTTATTGTACGCCCTTTTTGGCCGGCATTTTATTATGTATGTCACGTATAAGTCGTTTTGATCAAAACCTACGGTGTACGCCGCTGTTTGAATGGTTTCTCTTGCTCCGCATACAAATGGTGTACCTTCCTTATCTTCTCTGCGTCCAGGGTTATCAAGTATTATGATAACTTTTGCCTGCGGATTACCCTCTCCCCAGACTATTCGTGATTTATGTTTATATAGCTCGCAGCGAGTACATCCATTAACGCCTTCCGGCGCCTTATCTTCTGGCCATAAGCTGATTTTTGGCGGCGCTATAGTTTTAGGCATTACGTTTCTCAATACAAGTTTTATTTCTTATTATCCTGATATAAGTTATCGATTATTCCTTTTAATCTTTAAACATTTAAAAGCATGATTCATTATTGAATAAAAAGGGAAATATCAGAAAGCATAAAACCAGTAAATAAATTCAACAGGTACTTTAGAATGGTTCAAAATATCGGCAGTGAAACAATAAGAAAGGACGCATGGAATAAGGTAACCGGATCGGCAAAGTACAATGATGATATATACTCTTCGTTCATGCTTCACGCAAGGTTGCTTACCAGTACTGAAGCACACTCTGTTATAGAAACAATCGATGTTTCTGAGGCGTTAAAATCGCCCGGCGTCCATGCAATTGTTACCGGAGAACATGAAAAAATCCTGATGGGATCGCTGATCAGAGACATGCCTGTTTTGGCTGATGGAAGAACAAGGTATTACGGAGAACCGATAGCGGTTGTAGTTGCCGATGAGGAATGGCAGGCAGCGCAGGCTGCACAAAAAATAACCGTTAAGTATAGGCCCCTGCCGTTAATTAACAGCGCATCCGAAGCAGTTCTTACCGGGGCTCCGTTAATACACGAAGATTTATCCAATTACGAAACTATGATTGAGGAAATACGCCCGGAGAAAGGGACGAATATAGTCAACCGCGTAATAATAAGAAAAGGCGATATGCAAAAAGGCTGGTCTGAAAGTGCTGTTGTTATCGAAGCAAATTACTCCCTGCCCCAGGCAAATCACGTCTATATGGAAACGAGAAACGCGCATGTTGAGATTCTTTCCGATGGAACTTTGAACATTTACACCGCTTCCCAAGGCCCTCATGCCATAAGGAAACTTATTGCTCATTATTTAAAGATATCGGAAGGGCAGGTAATAGTCCATACTCCTTTAGTCGGCGGTGCTTTTGGCGGTAAAGTTAATCCGCATATTGAGTTAATCGCATACCTGGCGTCAAAGGCTGTAGGCGGACGCATGGTTAGGCTGTCACTAACCAGGGAGGAGAATTTTGCAACCGCATGTAAAATTGGAGCGGATATGAAAATCAAGTTAGGTGCGGACTCGGCGGGCAGAATTAAAGCTATCGAAGTAACATATCTTATTGATTGCGGCGCCTATGCCGATACCGGCCCAAGAATGGCACGGGCGGCGGCGGCAAGTTGTTCCGGACTTTATAATATAGAAAATATACAATGCGATTCACTTTGTGTGTATACCAATCATGTTTATGCCACTTCATTCAGAGGCTTTGGGCATGAGGTTTCAACCTTCTGCATTGAACGGACAATAGAAAAACTGGCCGGCAAATTGGGCTTGGATCCTCTTTTGCTAAGGAAAATCAACCTTATTAAAGCAGGAGATACATCCCCGACTCAGGAAAGAATAACACTGTCCAATGCCGGAAACCCGCAGGGCTGTGTTGATAAGCTGCAGGAAATTATGAAATGGAATGAAGGGTACTATACCGACATTGGAAACGGCAAAGTACGCGCAAAGGGCGTTTCTTTATTTTTAAAGACGTCCAGTTCACCTACCGATGCGTCCGCAGGAGCGGTTATTATGTTTTGCCCCGATGGAAGCGTCAACTTAAATTGCAGCGTTGTTGAATGCGGTCCCGGAATGCATACGGTAATTCCGCAAATCCTGGCTGAAGCGCTTAAAATAGACGTTAATAAGATACATATTAATACCGAGGTCAATACCCGCATATCCCCGGAACATTGGAAAACCGTAGCAAGTATGTCTACGTTTATGTTAGGCAAGGCGGTACTGGCCGCTGCCGACGATGTTATAAATCAAATGAAAAAAATCGCTTCCATTTCTATGAGATGCGAGGAATCGGCCGTAGAGCATGGAGAAGAGCGTATTTATTTAAAATCCGACCCTTCACAATATCTTCCTTTTAAAGACTTGGCTTTTGGAGTTGAATATTCCAATGGCAATTCAGTCGGCGGCCAGGTAATAGGACGCGGCAGTTACGTTATGACTCACCTTACAAAGCTTGACGCGGAAACCGGTAAAGGGAAGCCTGGGCCGTATTGGACTCCGGGAGCGCAGGGGGTGGAAATAGAATACGATAAAAAAGAACATTCATTCAGATTGCTCCGGGCAATAACGGTTATTGACGCAGGAAAAGTAATAAATCCGGTTACGGCAGCAGAGCAGGTTATCGGAAGCATGAACATCGGCCTTAGCCTTGCGACGCGCGAATATAACCGGTACGACCAGAACGGAAAGCTTGAAAACACCAGCCTAAGAACGTATAAAGTTATACATTACGGAGAGGTTCCGGAATATGTTGTTCATTTTATAGAGACTCCCAACCCTCAAGGGCCTTATGGGCTTAGAGGGATCGGAGAACATGGGGTCTTAGGTATGGGGCCTTGTATTGCAAATGCGTTGTCGCAAGCTACCGGATCCGAATTTGACAGCCTGCCTGTAACTTTTGAAACTGTATGGAAACTATCAAAGGAGGCTAACAAGTGATACCTTTTAATTTCGAATACTATAAACCTGATTCGCTTAAAGAAGCAGTAACAATATTTTCCGACGCCCAAAAGGCTGGACTTAAGCCGTTTTATTACGGCGGCGGCACCGAAATAATTACAATGTCGCGCTTAAACAGCATTTCCCCTGATGTTGTAATAGATATTAAAGGTATTCCCGAATGCTCTGTTTTCGGCATGGATGATAATAAGCTTGTTATCGGCGCCGGGATTACATTAAGTGCTGTAAAAGAATCAAACCTGTTTCCTCTGTTAGGCGAGGCTTGCGGCAGAATAGCGGATCATACCGTACAGGATAAGATAACAATCGGCGGCAATATTTGCGGAACAATTATTTACCGGGAAAGCCTGCTGCCTTTATTCCTTTCGAACGCTGAAGTTGCCATAGCGGGGCCAAACGAATTATACAGTTCAAAGGCCGTAGACGCTTTTAACAACGGAAAACGTCTTAAGGCAGGGGAACTTCTTGTCAGCATAGCGATTGATAAGGAATTTCTTAATAATAAGTATTGGCACATAAAAAAGGTTTCGGCTGAGAAGATCGGGTATCCGTTGGTTTCGGTTTCTGCGCTAAGTCACCAAGGTTTAATAAAAATGGCATTCAGCGGAGTATGCGGGTTTCCGTTCATAGTTGATGGTTTGGATTATAACACTTCAATGGAAGAAGCAGTTAACCGATGTATTCAACGATTTCCGTCGGCTGTTTTGAATGACACGGAAGGCAGTTCGGCTTATCGTGAGTTTGTTCTGCGGGATTTAGTATTAAACATACTTAGCACCTGAGGGGAGAAAAGATGTTGCACTTTGCAGGTAAAAGCAATATAACGCTGGATATCAACAACCACCTTTATGAAGTTGTGGTAAGGCCCTCCGATGTTTTATTGGAAGTTCTGAGGAACAAGATTGGTTTAACAGGTACTAAACCGGGATGTGAAAACGGCGACTGCGGAGCTTGCACAGTATTGGTAGACGGATGGCCGATAAAATCGTGTATTATGCTCGCTGTTGAAGGGATAGGCCATAAAATAACGACTATTGAGGGTTTGGTCAATACGCCTGTACAAAAAGCGTTCGTCGAGCAAGCCGTGTTTCAATGCGGATACTGCACGCCCGGATTCATAATGGTTTGCCATGCCCTTTTACAAATACATCCCCAGCCTGACGATTATACGATTGAATCATGGCTTCAATCAAATATCTGCCGTTGTACGGGGTATCAGTCTATAAAGGACGCTATCGGCAAAGTTATAAAACAAACATAACAAAATGTTTATAGCTGAAAGAGACAAAACACACCGTCTCAACATGCCGTTAGGCATACTCCCCGAAGAGTTAAGCGTTCTTTGAAAAAAGCAACGGGTACTGCGCCGATTCAATAAGGCTTTACATTTGGTTGCGTACGGAGTAATGATGATATATATTATATTATGTAACTAAGCAATAATAATCATTAAGCATCAGGGAATCATCGTGAATCAGAATTTCAGCTACTTTGTCGAAGCCATACCAAAAGACATGTACCTAAGGACCAAATCTCATATTTGCAGGTACATGGCTATTTTTGAACCTGAAGAATATGCGCTTGGAAAAGTAATCTGTGTCGATGATTTTCATTTTCTCCTGTTTTTTTCTGAATCTCCCACAATCAGAATAAACGGCCGCGAGTACAAATTTAAAAAAGGCGGCTTATTGGTAATACAGCCGTGGCAAGAGGTGTACGGCGTACCGGGCGATAACAGGAAGTACGGAAAGTACCTGCATATCGCAGTACAAAAGGATTTCTTTGTTAAAATAGCATCGGAAGCGGCTGGTGGAAATGCTTTTGAGTTTAAAAAGAATCACGGCGTGTACGGTACACAGCTGCTGGATTTGGTCGGCAATTTTCAGCGGGAGATGATGAACTATGGGGGGTCTTATCCCCTGATGGTAGAGAGTATTTGTACGCAGATCGTTTTTCAGCTGATACGGGATCTGAATAATAAGTCAACAGTACCTGCCAGGGATAATAAATACATCAGCGCGGCTATAGAGTACATGGAGAATTATTATAATGCCAATATCAGCATTAACGATATCTGCAGCTTGATATATTTGAGCCATTGCCATTTTAAACGGGTATTCAAGGAATGTACGGGGCAAACGCCTTATCAGTATTTAACGAGTATACGCATTGAAAAATCAAAAGAGCTTTTGCTTAAAAATGAGCACTCTATTGAGGAAGTCGCCAGATTATGCGGTTTTGTAAACTCCGGACACTTTTCCACCGTATTTAAACGTCATTTGAATATGTCGCCCTCTGAGTATAAAAAAATAAATACAAAGTGATAATGAAATTACATTTTAGTTCATCAGCTTCAATTTTTGTGCGGCAAAATGATATTTTTTAAAACATATTATGAGCCGTTTAAAAAGAATTGCGCATTTCTTAATGATAATATCAATTAAAGATAAGCTTTTAACAAATGTCTGATGAATACGAATACCCGCGTTATTAGACAATTTAAAATTTAAAGACGAATAAAAAGCTATGTTAAATCAGTTGTTCAGCGGGGTATATAACTATTATAAAAATGGAGGTTGATAGTATGAAAAATCCCAAAACCGCGGCGCTTCTTTCTTTGGTATATTGCCTGTTAGTGATAGGCAAGTTTGCGGAGGCAAACAAAACGTGCGGGGAACAGGGGCTGAATGCTGCCGAGTCTGAATCGTCGGGCGAAAACGACGGGGGAAATGGCGGGAATAAAGGGGGCGACGGAAAAGGCTCCGGAACTACGAAAATAACAAAATGCTGACTTTAAAGTAAAGGACTTAAAATGAAAAAACATTATATTATTACTGTACTATTGGTATTTTTGGTATCTGCGTGCTTGCTTGCGGGCTGTTCGCCTGAAGCGGATGCTCCCGCTAAAAGCGTCGAGCCGCAAAAAGCGACAGAAAGCCCGCTTGAGTGTAACTGGCTGCTGAAAGTTGACCAGACAATTCCCGTTACTTCCGACGAACTGACGGTGAATCATACTTTGGTCTTTATCGCGGAAAAGGAAGGGGGCACGGATGTATACGGCGTCTATAACGGCGCGGCTTACATAAGCAGCGAATTGGACGCCTCCAATCTGTCAAACAGCTTTTTCGATGTGAGCGGCGGGTTTGATGTTAAGGCCTTTGCCAACAATCTCAGCTTCGAAATCGTGCCTTACGACAAGGAGGAGTATTCCCGTTATGGCTTAAAGAAGGATGATCCGCCTCTTGTGCCGCTTGTCGAATATGAATCGATGGCGCTTTTCTCAGCGGAGATGACGGGTACGGGAATAGTAAACCCAAGCGTTACCGGGGAAAACGTGAACGCAGGCTATAACGATTCTGCTTCCGGCACAGCGCCGATAGTTATGAGAATAGCCGTTAAATCGGGCAAGGTGGAAGTGGACGTTCCTGCGTTTAATGTAGGCAGCACTTTTAAAGGCCTGTTAACCGGAGATCCGCAGCAGAGCGGCGAAGAGTATCAGCAGGCAATGGCCAAGATAGAATCCCTGATTAACGAAAGCGAGCAGGAAGAGCAGGAGGAGGACAACGAAGGCGAAGACTTGTCTGACAGCCTCGGCGGTATAATGGGCACATTAGGAACAAATCTGCCGCTGCCGGATTCTTTTCCCGTGGATGTGTTGCCGCTGGCTTCCGACGCGAACATTATAAACGTATATGAAAGCGAAGATGGTAAGAATATCCGCGTAATGTTTGGAACGGCAATGGAATATGAGGATTTACTGAATTTCTACAGTCCTGTTATCGAGAATATGGATAATAAAATTGATATGGATAATGGCGTGATATACACAGGGTCTTCGAAAGAATACAGAAACATACAGCTGATGATAATGGAAGACCAGTCGCAGACCTACAAGAACATGGTCTCGCTGGAGGTCTTAAAAAAGTAAGAGCTTAAGGTAGCATAGGGTAACTAAAAGGGGCAGTATAGTTGCTGCTCCTTTTCTATTAACTTTATAGTCAAATAACCCGATATAATTAATGCAGCAGGCTAAAAGAAACGTTGTGAAAATAGTATGAAGAAGTTAAAATAATTTTGTTTATTCGATAAAGCAATATTTACAGCAAAGAGGACATCATGTTTAGAGCAATAGAGATATCATTATTCGATTTGGTTATTGGACTTTCCGAAGCAGTCGATTTAATAAGCAATGTGCTGAATAAGCACCATCAAAGAGCCGCATATATTTCCTATAGAATTGGTACAGAACTCAAGCTACAATCCGAGAAGCTCAGAACGCTGACAATAGCGGCGGCTTTGCATGACATTGGCGCGATATCGCTGAAAGAAAGAATAGACATGCTGGAATTTGAGAATAATTCCCAAGCCGAGCACCAGGAAAGAGGGTACAAGCTGCTTAATACGTTTAAGCCTTTAAAAGAAGCGGCAAAGATTATTCGGTATCATCATCTTCAGTGGAGCGAATATAATAAATCAATTCCGGTTGAAAGCAATATACTCTTTCTGGCAGACAGGACAGCCGTATTATTAACAGGCGACGATATAGACAACAAAGACGAAATACTCGGGCATATAAAAAAGTATTCCGGGAAATATTTCAATCCGCAGTTTGTGGAGGCGCTTATTAAAGCCGCAGACAGCAACGCTTTTTGGATAGAGCTGTCTCTGCCTTCCATTAATAGAATTATATCCGACCGCATTGGAGCTTCAAATATTTATATCAACGACGATATGCTTCTGGATATTTCCAAACTTTTTTCGATGATAATAGACTTTAGAAGCGAGTTTACAGCTACGCATTCAAGCGGCGTTGCGGTGACTGCCAAACACTTGGGAAAGCTTTGCAATCTGTCGGCTCGCGAGTGTTTTTTACTGGAGATAGCGGGTTATCTTCATGATATAGGCAAGCTGGCGATACCGGGTGAAGTATTGGAGAAAAACGGCCCGCTGACTCCTGAAGAGCGAAGTGCTATTGAAAAACATACCTATTATACTTACAGGATTTTAGACCAGATAAATCAACTCAAAGCCATAAACGAAATTGCGTGCCTGCATCATGAAAGAATGGATGGGAAAGGATATCCATTCGGCATCGACGGCTCGAAGTTGTCTATAGGCTCCAGGATAATGGCTGTAGCCGACGTCTTTACGGCAGTAACGGAGGAAAGGCCATACAGGACCGGAATGAACCAGCAGCAAGCGATATCTGCGCTTATTAATATGGCCGATAACGGAGTGCTCGATAAAAAAATAGCCGGCTTGGCTGTCGAGAACTATATAAGCTTACGGCAGGCATGCCTGGCTAATCAAAACAGAGTAGCGAAAGAGTACGAAGAATTCAGAACGAACTTCTTTAATACCTGATTTCAAATACCGCTGATGACACAAAAACATGCCGGATTGTCGATGGAGCTGGTGTAATCCGGCATAGTATCATTATGTCGGTTAGTGCCCAACTTTTTTGCTTACGGCTGCCGTCCTATGTAGGAAAGTATGCCTCCGTCAACATATAATATATGGCCGTTGACGAAATTAGACGCTTCGGAAGCAAGGAATACCGCGGGACCGGTCAGGTCTTCCGGCGTCCCCCAGCGTCCGGCAGGCGTTTTGCTGATAATAAACCGGTCAAAGGGGTGACGGCTGCCGTCCGGCTGGCGCTCCCTTAAAGGCGCGGTTTGCGGCGTGGCAATATAACCCGGCCCTATACCGTTGCACTGAATATTGGCGGCGCCGTATTCGCTGCATATGTTGCGCGTAAGCATCTTAAGGCCGCCTTTGGCAGCCGCGTAAGCCGAAACGGTCTCGCGGCCAAGCTCGCTCATCATGCTGCACATGTTTATTATCTTGCCGTGCCCTTTCTTAATCATACCGGGAATCACGGCTTTGGATACTATAAAAGCTCCGGTAAGGTTTACGTCAACGACCTTCCGGAATTCTTCGGCGCTCATCTCGCACATCGGTATGCGCTTTATTATGCCGGCGTTGTTTACAAGTATATCTATGACGCCCACATCCGCTTCTATACGTTCTATTAATACGTTTACCTGCGCTTCATCCGTCACGTCGCAGACATATCCGTAAGCCTTTATGCCGAGCTCTGAATATGCGGACAGCCCTTTTTCTACGAGCTCCTCGTTGATATCGTTGAAAACTATCGTTGCCCCGGCATCTGCATATGCCGCGGCTATCGCAAAGCCTATTCCGTAACTGGCGCCTGTGATAAGCGCGACCTTACCGTCCAGTCTAAAATCTGGTGTTCCCATTGATTTTCCCCCTCTATTTCAGCACCGAGGCCGGAATGACGTCCATGTCGTCAAAAGCAAGGTTTTCTCCCGCCATTGCCCACAAAAACGAATAATTGCACGTGCCCGCGCCCGCATGTACGCTCCATGACGGGCTTATTACCGCCTGCTCGTTTTTCATTACTACGTGCCTCGTCTCACGTCCCTCGCCCATAATATGAAATACCATATGGTCCTCGGGCACCTCGAAGTACATATACACTTCCATGCGCCGTTCGTGAGTGTGAGCGGGCATGGTGTTCCAAACGCTGCCCGGTTCGAGCACGGTAAGACCCATCGTAAGCTGGCAGGTCGAAAGCACGTCCGGATGTATGAACTGGTTTATTACCCGCCTGTTGCTCGTTTGGGTTGAGCCTAACCGCTTCTTGGCGGCGTCCGCTATTTTAATCAGCTTGGTTTCATAGCTCCGGTGGGCAGGAGCGCTGACCACATAGAACTTGGCGGGCGACTCGGGACTGTTTGAATCGAATATTATCTCGCGGGCGCCGCGCGTAACGTACAGGCAGTCCTTATAATCCAGATCGTACGAAAGTCCGTCTACGCGTATAACGCCGCCGCCGCCGATATTGAAAATGCCGGCCTCGCGTCGCTCAAGAAAATATTTCGTGCCGAAACTGGCCCAAACGTCTATACCTTTGTCTATGGGTATGCTGCTGCCTGCCGGCATGCATCCTATTACGACGATGCGGTCGACATGGCTGTATACCGCGTTCACCTCGTCAGGCACAAATAAGTTCTCAATGAGGAATTCTTCGCGTATCTCATCGGTTGTATAGCGCTTAAAATCGCGCTGATTGCAAGAATATCGAATATCCATATTAAACCGGCTCGCTTTTCTCGTCCATTGCTGCCGCCGGACTGCGGCGGGCGACCAGTTCCTTAAACTCCGTTACTATGTCGCGTATCAGATACAGCAGTATCAGAAAACAGTTGACAGGCATACTCGAGTAAGGCAGGCGCGTCGAAAACTTCAATATGGGCTGAGGCCAGTCGGCGCTCTGTACAAGCAGTATCGAATAGTACAGCAGCGCGGCGAAAAACGCTATGCCCGTCAGCGTGATCAGCACATTCAGCGCACTCAGCCATCTTTTACCCTTGAATTTATCCTGCAGCAGGTCCACACGGAAATGGTCTTTGGCGCGGAACAGCAGCGTCGCGCCTGAGAATATCATCCAGGCCATCATGCATGCGACAACTTCGTCGGACCAGGCCATAGGGAAGGGTATATGCGCAAAACGTATGATAACCCGCGCAAACAGTATCACGCCTATACCGATGCACATCACGACTACGAGCCAGAGCAGTACTTTCGCAAGAATTGCGTCGGCTTTTTTCAGTATTTTCAGCATAACGTCCTCCTTAAATCAGGCTGGGCAGCCACAGGCAGAGATCCGGCCAAAAAGCGCATACAAGCAGCACAACAAGAATGCCGATTACATAGGGCAGCACCGCTTTTGACAGCGCTCCCAGCCTCACTTTTGCCACGCTGCACACCGCGTAAAGGCTCATGCCAACGGGCGGCGTTAACAGGCCTATCATCGACGCCAGCACCATTATTACGCCGAACTGTATGTAGTTCATTCCTATCGCGTCCACTATAGGCAGGAAGACCGGAACGGTTATTAGTATCACCGATACGCCCTCAAGGAAGCAGCCGAGTATAAGAAGAACGCCTATCATAAGAAGTATGAGCACGTTAGGGTCGGCAGAGACGGTCATAAGCCCTTCTATAACCTGGTTCGGTATACGCTGGTGCAGCATAAAATACGCGAGGAAATTGGCAATCGCGATTATGAAAAGCGTCTTGCAGCTGGTGATGATGCTGTCGTGCACTATTTTGCCCAGCGATTTTTTATCGAGCTCCTTATATATCAGGCCGAGAATAAGCGCATACACGCAAGCCACTATAGCCGCCTCGGTAGCGGTGAAAATGCCTGTCCAAATACCGCCTATTATTATGACTATGGTCATAAGGCTGGGTATGGCCTTCCAAAGGTACGTCAGCCTTTGTTTCCACGGCATTTTCGGCATTACGGGGAATTTTCTGCGCTTTGAGATGACATAGACCACGAAACACATCGATACGGCCATCTGCAACCCGGGCACGATGCCCGCGGCGAACAGCTTAGGTACCGATACGCCGGTTACGGAAGAAAAAATAACAAAGGGTATCGACGGCGGTATTACGGGAGCTATAGTGGATGAAGCCGTTGTAATGGCAGCGCTGAACGTATGGTCGTATCCGGCATCGTCCATTGCTTTTATCTCAATGAGGCCGAGCCCAGCGGCGTCTGCCACCGCGGCTCCCGACATGCCGGCGAACACGACGCTGCCTAATACGTTCACCTGTCCAAGGCCGCCCGGCCACCGCCCGACCATGGCGTTTGCAAAATTGTATATACGGGTAGTGATACCGCCGGTATTCATCAGGCTGCCGGCCAGTATGAAGAACGGTATTGCCAGCAGCGTAAAGCCGGTGGTGCCGTTATATATGCGTTGCGCCATTACCGCCAAAATATCCGTGAAGCCCATCGAGGCAAACGCGCCCGCGCTGATAGCGCCCATCGCGACGGCTACGGGAACGCCTATCAGCATAACCACGATAAGCAGTGCGCACAATGCTAATGCAATCATCAGGAGGACCTCCTTATGTTACCTTATATAAAAAATCGGGAAGGGCGAACGGCTTATACTCAAAGCTAAGGCCATCCGCCCGAATCCCATTGGGGCAATATGTTTAAGGTTTTGCATCCTCGACCATCTTGAGGAATTTATCCATGTCTTCGGTGCTGCCTTCATATTCGGCGACACGCGCCCACGCAGGCTCCATTGCCTCCTTAAATACCGCAAGGTCCACTTCGGTAACGGCAACGCCTTCGTCCTTAAGCTTTTGTATATAATTCTGTTCGCTGCTTTGTACCTCGTCGCGCATCTGATCGCGGGCAACCGCGCCGGCTTCCTCGATAAACTTCTTCTGTTCATCGGTAAGGCCGTTCCACCATGAGTTGCATACGGTCAGGTTAACGGCTTCCCATGTATGGCGCGTAAGGCTTAAATACTTCTGATTCGCTTCCCACATGCTGTTGTTGTATATGGTGGAGATCGGGTTCTCCTGTCCGTCAACAGTGCCCTGCTTTAGAGCGCTTATAAGTTCGCTGAAAGCGACCTGCTGAACGGTAGCGCCCAAGGCCTCGAAGCAGGCGACCTTTTGGACTTCCTGGGGAGTACGGATCCTTAAACCCTTAACGTCTGCGAGGACTTTTACTTCGCGCACGGAGTTAGTCAGGTTGCGGAAACCGTAGTCCCACGGCCCTACGTTGTGCAGACCTTTCGATTCGAGCACGCCGTCGCCTACCCATTCCGCGAAAGGCCCGTCTACAACGGCATACGCGTGAGCATAGCCGCTGTACACATACGGCGCCGTCACCAGAGCGTAGCGCGGGTCGAATTTGTCGAGAGTTCCCTGGGAAACAAGGCAGGCCTGTATAGCGCCTATGCGGGTCTGCTCTGCCATTTCCGGGGCATTGCCCAGTTCGCTGGCGCCATGGATCTCTACGGTCATACTGCCGCCTGACAGCTCTTCCAGCTTGGCTTTGAATGTTTCAGCCGCTTTGCTAACGGGTTCATTGGGCGCGCCGAAATGGCCAAGTATGATATTTACAGGTTCGACGGGCTCAAGCGAGGGACTTTCGGCAACCGGAGCTTGTGAAGGGCTTTCGGCAACCGGAACCTGTGAAGTTTCCGCGGGAGCGCTGGGCGAAGCGGGCGGCGCGCCGCAGGAAACCATGCCAAATACAAAAACCAGCGAAAGAATCAGTATTAACGCTTTCTTCATATTTACTCTCCTTTTAGTTTATTTGCTAAAATACAGCAAGGCAATTTGCCGTATTCGCTTTCCAAGAACCGTGTTTAATTTGGATACAATGCAAGTAAACGCGCTGAAGTGTAAACAATAAGCAGTATAAATTATGTAACTGAAATTTTAGCTTGTATTCACATTATTACAGAGCAAAATAGGGATGTCAAGATATTTTTTACTTTATGGGTGCATAATATTACAGACTTGTATACACATTTAAATTTTGAATACAAGATGGTGCAAATTGCCGCGAATTCCGCCGTTTCAGCAGGGTTTTGCGCCTATATATCATTCTGTCTGCAAAATTCTGCAGCTTGCTTTTCTGTGCATGTATACAAAGTCGTGTTTATAAGATATGCGTATAATAAAGCATCTTATTGCTTGACAGCACATTTTCTGTGCGCTAAACTTATTACGAGCATCATACTTGTATCCACATATTTTTTTTGTATACAAGCTTTATGCGTCCATCAAAAGTAAGTTTCTTAAGCGACCGCTCCCATGCTTTTTGGGGGTAAGAATAAAGGAGACAGACGTATGGGCGACAACTATGCCAGCAGAGATATTTTCCGTATACTTGAACATGAAATAATCACATTGAAAATAAAACCCGGAACGTTTCTCAGCGAGAACGCACTCTGCGCGCGCTTTGGAGTTTCCCGCTCTCCTATAAGAAGCGTACTACAGGAATTAAGGCTTTGCGGGCTTGTCAACATAACGCCTTACAAGGGGACGCAGGTCACGCTGATGGATTTTGACATAATCAACCAGATAATATACCAGCGCATGGCAGTTGAAACGTTCGTGCTCGAGGATTTCATAAAAACCTGCAACCTGCTCGACCTCGAAAAGATACGCCATAACTTAAGCTCTGTTAAGCGGCTTCTGGAAAGCGAAGACTTCACCGCAAGCCAGTTTTATAAGCTCGACAGTCAACTGCATGAGATCTGGTTTACGGCTACCCGGAAGAATTATCTGTGGGAATGCATACAAAAATCCGACTGCCA
The DNA here is from genome assembly GCA_050260375.1 of Burkholderiales bacterium. Classification (GTDB taxonomy): domain Bacteria; phylum Bacillota; class Clostridia; order Christensenellales; family SZUA-584; genus DTFZ01. The sequence goes on from JBLNCA010000041.1 coordinate 33,747, forward strand.
TTACACCCGGTTCAGGATGCTCGATATCGTTGAGATAAAAAACTTCAATCAGATAGTGGAAGAACACGAAGCGCTTCTTAAGGCGCTGGAGAACGGCGATACTACGGCCATACGGCCATTGATGCAGAAGCATCTTTTCGGCGGCGTTACACGACTCGGCAGCTTGATTTTTACAAAGCTGAAAGACTATTTCACTCCAATGAACAACTGACCGCAGCTGAACTTCAGATTGCCCAATTTATAACGACTATATGCCGCGCCGGCGGCCGAGACAAGCAACAGGTCATTACATAACTTTAAATTAAAAAAGCATACTTCGCTGTACATCATGAGCCGTCAATACTTATCGGAATCCCTAGGAAAGCCGGAGGGCTTTTCTGGCAATTGCGATATCAAATATACGGAGGTAATATTATGAATCTCAGCGAGAAATTAGGCAATATCGGTCTTATTCCGGTCGCTGTGTTCGACAAGCCAGAATACGCGCTCCCTGCCGCAAAAGCCATGTTGGAAGGCGGGTTGCCCGTGATGGAGGTCACGTTAAGGACGCAGGCCGCTATAGAATCGATGAATATTATAAAGCAGGCATATCCTTGGATGACTTTGGGCGCGGGTACGGTGCTGTCTGTCGAACAGGCAAAAACGGCGGTTCAGGCAGGCTGCGATTTTATAGTGAGCCCGGGTTTTAACGACGATGTGGTAAAGTATTGCCTCGATAACGGCATTCTGGTTACGCCCGGATGCGTAACGCCCACCGAAATCGATCGCGCGCTTTCTTTTGGCGTCAATATATTAAAATTCTTCCCGGCAAGCATATACGGAGGCGTAAAGGCATGCGAAGCGCTGCACGGGCCGTATAGGAACGTAAAGTTTATACCCACGGGCGGCGTAGCCTTAGGCAACCTTGCCGAATATGCCGATAAGGATTACATCCATGCGATAGGCGGAGGCTGGCTATGCAGCCAGAAAGACATGGCCGACGGCAATTTCACAAACATAACCGAAACCGTCAAAAAATCCATCGACGCGCTGCTGGGGTTTGAGCTTGCCCATATAGGCATAAACATGGACAACAAAGAAGTGTCGCTGGCGCTTGCAAACGAGCTCGCCAAAGCTTTTGGCATAAGCGTAAAGGAAGGCAACAGCTCCAACTTCGCGGGAGCGTTTTTTGAAGTAATGAATAAGCAGTTTAAGGGAGCAAACGGGCATATCGCGGTACGCACAAACAATATCGACAGGGCGGTGTATTATCTCGATAAACGTGGGGTTAGAGCCGATATGTCATCGCTGACCGAAAAGAACGGGAAAAAAGTCGCGGTGTATCTCGATAGCGAATTCGGCGGGTTTGCAGTTCATCTGCTGCAGAAGTAGGAGGAAACGATGGGTAAGTATGTAACGTTCGGGGAAGTAATGCTGAGGCTGAAATCTCCGGGGCATGAGAAGCTGTTTCAGTCTCCACAGCTCGAGGCGACGTTCGGCGGCGGCGAAGCGAACGTCGCGGTGTCGCTCGCAAATTACGGGCTCGACGCGCAGTTTATCACCGCGCTGCCCAATAATGATGTTGCGGACGCGTGCATAAGGGAATTAAGAGGCCTGGAAGTTGACACGACAAAGATCGTGCGGCGCAGCGGGCGGGTCGGAATATACTTTCTGGAGAACGGCGCGAACCAAAGGCCGTCCAACGTGATATACGACAGGGCTGGGTCTTCGATTGCATTGATAGAAAAAGGCGAAATCGACTGGGACGGTATATTCGAAGAAGCGGAGTGGTTTCATATTTCGGGCATCACTCCCGCTATAAGTAAAAACGCAAAAGAGGCGTCGCTGGAGGCAGTAAAAAAGGCAAAGCAGCACGGCGTGACCGTGTCGTGCGATTTCAACTACCGCAATAAGCTGTGGAAGTACGGCGAAACGGCGGTAGAAGTGATGAGCGAGCTTGTAAAGTACGTGGACATAGGCATCGCCAACGAAGAGGATTGTCAGAAGTCGCTTGGAATAAACGCCAATGTAAGCGTTGAAAGCGGCTCGCTCGATACGGATAAATACAAAGCGCTGGGCGACAAGGTTTTGGAAGCGTTTCCGAACCTGAAGATGATAGCGATAACGCTCAGGGAAAGCAAATCCGCGGATACCAACGGCTGGAGCGCATGTTTGAACGACAGGGATAAATTCTATGTTTCAAAAAAATATATGATAAGCGATATCATCGACCGGGTAGGCGGCGGCGACGCATTTGCGGGCGGGCTCATTTACGGGCTTGCTAAGTATAAGGATAAGCAGTATGCGTTGGAATTTGCGGTTGCGGCAAGCTGCTTGAAACATTCGATAGGCGGAGACTACAACAGGGTAAAGCTTTCGGACGTAGAAAAACTGATGGGCGGAGACGGAAGCGGGCGAGTCAGCAGATAGCCCGTTATCCGGTATAAGGTTACCGATCGCGGTGAGCCCGGAGAACGATTAGCGTTTTCGGGCTGCCGCTTTTATATACCGTAAAAAACCATAGGCTAACTTTTCAAAAAAAAAGATAAAGGGGAAACACAGTTTCACGGTTCAGACAAATTAAAGATTCTTCGTCCCTTCGGTCCTCTGAATCATCATGCACTACCCGCACCACAATAAACGAAAACATCTTCCATCTACGCACAACCCAGCTATAATTGAGATATGGCAAGAGTTCGCATGT
>JBLNCA010000042.1:0-46781 GCA_050260375.1 Burkholderiales bacterium
CAGCGCTATCAGAGATGGGACAACAACTTTCCATTGCTGGTCTTGGGACGAAAATCGCCCCTCCAGTACTGGAGGGAGAACTTTGCCAAAAGTGTAACAGATCAATTGACAACGTAGACGCGGCTGTTCATATACGCGATATTTTTGGACAAGCATATGATATAATAAAAAATACTAAGGAAAAAAGGTGCGGCTATGGAAAAAGAAAAACAGTATTCGACGATAGATGAATATATTGAGCTTTACCCTCCGGATGTCCGGCAGAAACTTGAGGAACTGAGGGCCGTAATAAGGAGCGCAGCGCCGGACGCGCAGGAGAAGATAAGCTGGGGCATGCCTACGTTTTATCTTTGCGGCAATCTCGTGCATTTCGCGGCGCATAAGAACCACATAGGGTTTTATCCGGGTGCCAGCGGCGTGGAGGCTTTTTTAAAAGAGACGACGGAGTATAAAACGTCGAAAGGCGCCGTGCAGCTTCCTTTGGACAAGCCTCTGCCCAAAGAGATAATATTCAAAGTAACGGCGATAAGGGCGAAGGAGAACCTGAACGCGAAAAAGAAGTAATGCCGCGACAGATATTGAGTTTTAAATCGGCGGGAATCCGTAATTTATTTTGAGGTTAACGGCATGGATATATTTGAAACGCTGAGAGCGAACGCGAACCCCGAAAAGGCCGCTGGCATGTCCGCGTACTTAAAGGACCAGTTTAAGTTCTTAGGCATACAGAAGCCAGAGAGGGAGCGGCTTACAAGGGAGTTTTTGAAGCAAAAGAAGAAGGAGCAGGGCGTCGACTGGGCGTTTGCGGAAGCCTGCTATGAAAGCCAAGAGCGCGAGTTCCATTACCTCGCGATGGATTACGTGCTGCTGGTTTCGAACAGGCTCATGCCGGATGACTTGGCGCGCTTAGAGTCGTTCATTACGCGCAACTCGTGGTGGGACACCGTCGATATGTACAACGTGCCCATAGGCCGCATGTTTTTAAAATACCCGCAGATGAGCGAAACGATAAAGCAATGGATGACGAGCGATAACATGTGGCTCAGGCGCATGTCTATAATATTCCAGCTGCACCTTAAAAAAGACACCGACACAGGGCTGCTTGCCGAAGCCATAGAAAGCAACCTCGGCTCGAAGGAGTTTTTCATAAACAAGGCAATTGGCTGGGCTCTGCGCGAATATTCGAAGACAAACCCTGAATGGGTAAGAGCGTTCATTAAGTCGCACGAGCTTGCCCCATTGAGCGTCAGAGAAGCGAGCAAGTATATTTAAGTTTTTTGCCGGAGGTATATATGGATAATACAGGGGCGGAGATGAATGCAGACAGGTTCAGGGGATTTGCAAAGCTCTACGACGACGCGCGTCCCACGATGCCGCTTTACCTCGTAGAGGTAATAATAAAATACCTCGGCAGGAAGCCGCAGCGTGTAGTGGATTTAGGGTGCGGAACAGGGCTTTCGACTCTGATCTGGAGAAACAACTGTGACGAAGCGGTCGGCATAGAGCCAAGCGGCGACATGCTCGCCGAGGCGCAGAAAAAGGCACAAGGCAATATAACGTTCAAGCAAGGCTTCGGGCACGACACAGGGCTTAAGGACGGAGCCGCCGACGCCGTCGTTTGCTCTCAATCGTTCCACTGGATGGAGCCGGGAGCGACGCTTGCCGAGATAAACAGGATACTTAAGCATGACGGCATATTCGCGACCGTGGACTGTGACTGGCCGCCCGTGTGCAACTGGAAAGCGGAGAAGGCGTTTGAGGAAATAATGCGGGCGGTGAAGGAGGCGGAAGACGTTTGCCCAGAGCTTAAGAGCAGCTTTAAGTATTGGGACAAGAACAGGCACCTTGAGAACATTAAAAGCAGCGGGTATTTCCGGTTTGCGCGTGAGATAGTTTTCTCAAACAAGGAGTCATGCGACGCGGAGAGGTTTATTAACCTGGCGCTCAGCCAGGGAGGGTTGCAGAGCATACTCAAAGCAAAGCCGGAGCTGATAACGCCGCAGATAGATAAGTTTAAGAGCTTAGCCCGCGCAGCGCTGGGCGAGCGCACATTTAAGATAGACTTCGGATATAGAATGAGGATAGGAGTGAAGTGATAATATGAACGCCGCCTTATTGGTAATACCGTTAATACTTACACGGTACGGGTTGCTGGCGCTGCTCAGCCGCGAGGCGCTGATGCGCGCGGCGCACTTCCCGCCTGCCGCGGGCGGCGGCGAAAAGGCGGCCTATTGGATATATCAAATAACCGGACTGGGGGCCATAGTTTACATGTGCTTCCTTACCGTTGCGGCGGATTCCAAATGGTTTTTTATCGGCCTTGCCGTGTATATCATAGGGGCGGCGCTGTATATCGCGTCAATTTTAAACTACGCGAAACCAGCGAAGAGCGGGCTTAACACCGCGGGGCTTTACAGGTTTTCGCGCAACCCCATGTATGTCGCGTATTTCATATACTTACTGGGGTGCGCCATTATGGCGGAATCGCTTATACTGCTAGTATTAATCGCCGTTTTTCAGATATCGACGCATTTTCTGATACTATCGGAGGAGCGGTGGTGCCAAGAAAAGTTCGGGAACGAGTACAGGGAGTATATGAAAAGTGTGAGAAGATATATATAGCCGGTATGAGACGGGAGGCCGCTTCATAGTGACCTCCCTTTTTCCTGTCATCAGCTGCTGCGTGAAAGCCGATACCCTTCCGGCGCTCCGCGCCGCCTCCTCTGTGGAGGCATTTTTTGTACTCATTTTGCAGGATTTTTCAAGGATTTAGGAAAGATTTGGCGAAGTATATATATTATAATATTTATAGAAGATATGGGGTGAATTAAGAAAAATGGGTAAGCCAAAAGTTTTTATGATAATGCCGTTCGAGGATGAGTTTTTTGAAGTATACGAAATGCTTAAAGAACTATTTGCCGATAATTTTGAATTTTCACATGCCGGTGAAGACATTAATACTCAACAGAATATTCTAAAAGATATTGTACAAATGATTTTTGATGCTGATGTAATAATTGCAGATTTAACAAATTTAAACTCCAATGTTTTTTATGAATTAGGTATTGCACATACTTTAAATAAAAAGGTTATCGCAATTACAAAAGATATTAAAAAGATTCCGTTTGATATAAAGTCTTATAGAGCAATTGAATACTCTACTCATTTTAAGCAATTTTATAATCTAACAGAAGAACTTGAAAGATATTTGAAAGGTGCAATAGATGGGACAGTTGTATTTGGAAATCCTGTAACAGATTTTTTATATACAGTTAATCCGTCCATCATAAAGAGCATTTATAATAAGGTTGATAATACTGACAATACGATTGGGGAAGATGGGATTATAGATTTTATTGCGGATATTGAAGAAAAAGTACAGAGGATAACAGAAACATTATATCAAATGACAGATGATCTAGTTACTATGACAAATGGTATTGAAAATGGTTCAAAGGAAATTGAACGCGTACGAAAAAACAGTGGAACAGTTGCTGCTTCTTTTGTACGCAAAGTAACAAGAAAAGTTGCAGAAGACATTAATGTATTTGTAACGAAATTGAAAATTTATAATTCTGTCTATTTTGATTTATGGCCCCAAGTCGAAAAGAGTTGTATTAGTTTGCTGGAAAACGAGTATTCTTCTAGTCCTGAAAATAAAGAAGGAATGATTACATTTCTTAAAACACTGTATGAGATGAAACAATCTGCCTTAACATCTGCTGGACAAACCGAGTCGATGCTAGAAAGTTTTATAAACTCGAAAGGTATGGAACGCTCACTCACTCAAGCAATTAATTTGCTTGAAATCGATGTAAAGCAGTATTTACAATTTATATATCAGATGAATGCATCAATTGAACGAATTTTGGACAAGAGTAGATTTGTGGTTGGACCAATTGAATTTTCTTCAGAACAAGATGGTGAAACAGATGGTTTATAAATAAAAATTTACCATCGAGTTTTTATACAGGGTATTTTTCTTAGCTAACGCTTTAAAGATATAGTTTTTCATGTTTAACGGTACTATATGGACTTCTCCTTTCTCCCACCTTTTCCTTGACAAAACTTCCCCTCAAAACTATTCTTATACTAAAAGTTTTAAGGCACCGGGGTCCCCGAGAAGCTGAGGCTTTTTGGGGCAAGGAGGAAGGCTTTCGATGAAGAAGTATTATATTACCACGCCTATATATTACCCGAGCGACAAGCTGCACATAGGGCATTCGTACACTACCGTCGCGGCGGACGCTCTCGCCCGCTTCAAGCGCCAGACGGGCTACGACGTTATGTTCTTGACGGGCACGGACGAGCACGGGCAGAAGATAGAGCGCGTCGCCAAAGCGGCGGGCAAGACGCCTATTGAGTACGTGGACGGCATAGTCGCGACGATAAAAGAGCTGTGGCAGCTGCTGGGCATAACGAACGACGACTTCATACGCACTACGGAACCGCGGCACGTGGAGACGGTGCAGAAGATATTTAAACAGCTCTACGACCAGGGCGACATATACAAGAGCGAGTATGAAGGCTGGTACTGCACGCCGTGCGAGGCGTTCTGGCTGGAGCGGCAGTTAAAGGACGGCAAGTGTCCCGACTGCGGCAGAGACGTGGAGCTTACGAGGGAAGAAAGCTACTTCTTCCGGCTGTCGAAATACGCCGACAGGCTGATCGAATACATAAACACGCACGACGAGTTCATACAGCCGCCGTCACGCAAGAACGAGATGCTTAACAACTTCCTGCTGCCGGGGCTGGAGGACCTTTGCGTGTCGCGCACGTCTTTCAAGTGGGGCATACCCGTTACTTTTGACCCCGGGCACGTAGTGTACGTCTGGATAGACGCGCTGTCGAACTACATATCTGCGCTGGGGTACCTCTCGGACGACGATTCAAAGTTCCGCGAGTTCTGGCCGGCGGACGTGCATCTGGTGGGCAAGGAGATAGTACGTTTCCATACGATAATATGGCCGATACTGCTTATGGCGCTGGGGCTGCCGCTGCCCAAGCAGGTGTTCGGGCACGGCTGGTTGATGCTGGACGGCGGCAAGATGAGCAAGTCCAAAGGCAACGTAGTCGACCCGGTTAAGCTCGTGGCAAGATACGGCGTCGACGCGGTGCGGTATTTCCTGCTGCGCGAAGTGCCGTTCGGTTCGGACGGGCTTTATTCGAGCGAGGCGCTATTAAACAGGATCAACTTTGATTTGGCGAACGATCTGGGCAACCTCGTTTCGCGCACGGCTACGATGATTGTGAAATACTTCGACGGCATAGTGCCGGGTAAGTACGAGCCCACCGAATTCGACGAAGCGATAGAGCGTCAGGGAGCGGCGCTTAATAAGAGCATAGAGGAGCATATGGACTCCTTGAGGCTGCCCGAGGCGTTGATGGATATATGGACCTACGTGAGCGCGCTCAACAAATACATCGACAACACGACGCCGTGGCTGCTGGCGCGCGACGAAGCTAAGAAGAATACACTCGCGAGCGTGATGGCGCATCTAGCGGAAGGCCTGCGCATAATATCGGTGGCGCTGACTGCGTTCCTTCCCGGCACGGCGAAAAAGATACAGGATGTGCTGGGCATAGAGGACGCGGCCTTAACGTCGTGGGACAGCATAAAGCAGTTCGGCACGGGCTTAGCGGGGCTTAAAGTTAAGCAGACGGAGCCTATATTCCCGAGGCTCGACATAAACAAGGAGCTCGAGGCGCTCGAGGAGATAGCGGACAACCGCACGCTCAGAAAGCAGAAGAAAGGCGAGCCGAAACAACAGGAGGCAAAAGCGGAGCCTGAGAAGAAAAAAGCGGACAAACACGACATAAAACCGGCGGACGAGATAACATACGAAGAGTTTCGCAAGATAGATCTGCGGCTGGGCGTCGTGAAGGAGGCCGAGGCCGTCGAGGGCACCGACAAGCTGATACGCATAGTAGTCGACATAGGCGGAGAAACGCGCCAGATAGTGTCGGGCATAAGGCAGTGGTACAGCCCCGACAAGCTTGTCGGCAAGACGATAGTTGTCGTGGCCAACTTAAAGCCGGCTAAGCTCAAGGGCATAGAGTCCCGCGGCATGCTGCTCGCGGCGGAGGCGGACGGTGTGTTAAGGCTGGTGACTACGGACGGGGAATTAAAGAGCGGCGCTCCGGTAACGTAATAATATGACAGGCTCTTGGGGTAGGGGTTATGATAAGGCTGTTCGATACGCATACACATCTGCTCGACCGTAAATTCGACGTCGACAGGCAGGCGCTTATAAAAACGCTGCCCGAGCTTCGGGTCGTGGGCATAATAGAATGCGGCACGACGGTAAGGGACAGCAAGAAGGCTGCTGCGCTCGCCGAGAGCACGGACTATATTTACTCGGCGGCGGGCGTGCACCCGCACGAGGCAAAGGACGCCCCAAACGATTTTCTGATACAGATAAAAGCGCTCGCCGAGAAAGAAAAGGTAATAGCGATAGGCGAGATAGGCCTTGACTACCACTACGATTTTTCGCCCAAAGAGATTCAACGCAGAGTGTTCGAGCAGCAGCTCGATCTCGCGCGGAAGATGGACATTCCCGTTATCATTCATATGCGCGAAGCGACGGAAGACATGCTGGCGATGCTGCGGCAGTATCCCGGGCTGCGCGGCGTAATGCACTGCTTTTCGGGCAGCGCGGAGACTGCGGAGATGATACTCGACATGGGGCTTTACATATCGTTTACCGGCTCCGTGACATTCAACAACTCAAGGAAAGTCGTCGAGGCCGCGGGCGTAGTGCCGCTTGACAAGCTTATGGCGGAGACGGACTGCCCTTATATGTCGCCCGAGCCGGTGCGCGGTACGAGGAACAACCCCGTCAACGTAAAGTACGTGCTTGCAAAGCTTGCCGCGATAAAGGGAATAACGCTCGAAGAGATGTGCGAGGCCAACATAAATAACGTAAAAAGGTTGTACAATATTTAATGGATACATACGTATACAAGTACGGTAATGCGGTTTATATAAACCTTACCAACAGGTGCACGAACGCGTGCACGTTTTGCATAAGAATAGCCCACCCGGGCGTGGGCGGCCATAATCTTTGGATAAAAGAGGAGCCGGAAGCCCGCGACGTCATCTCATTGCTCGAAGCGGAGCAGTCGATAGAGAGGGCGGTATTCTGCGGATACGGCGAGCCTACGATGAGGCTCGGCGTGCTTCTTGAAGTTGCGAAGTACTTAAAAAGCCGCGGTGCCGCCGTGCGTCTCGACACGAACGGACAGGGCAGCGCTTACAACGGGCGCGATATAACGCCGGAATTAAAAGGGCTTATCGACACCGTATCCATAAGCCTCAACGCCCCCGACGCGCAAGAGTATCAGCAGCTGTGCCGCAGCAATTTCGGCGAGGCGGCTTACGCCCATATACTCGACTTCGCAAAAGGCTGCATTAAGCAGGGCATAGAGACGATATTTACGGTGGTGGACGTAATCGGCGAAGAGCAGGTTGAGCAAAGCCGCAAAATAGCGGAGAGCATAGGCGCGAAGTTCCGCGTAAGGGAATATATAGAATAATAATATGCAGCTTTGTATTTCGCGTCAGTGACGTACTGATTATATCAGCAAAACTGCCGGGCTGTATACTATTGCTATGAGATGAGTTTAACCGGAATTTAAGAAGTATTCGTTCCTATAACAGACGCCTTGTAAAAAGAAACTTTATTCGGAACGTTTCTTTTTTTTAGCTGGCCACAAAGAGGTAAAGTTTTCGGGCGGCAATTGCGCATCGTCTAAAAAATTAATTATAAAAAATAACTTCACTAATAAGAGATTATTGCCGATTAATAAATCAGATTATACAGCTTAGCGTACAGCTTTTGGGAGGGCACGATGAGAGAAGTTATTTGGAGCGACATTTCAAAATGCGAGGGGTGTAACAGGTGTATCCGCGTTTGCCCCGTCGAAGAATCTAATATAGCGTTCATACAGGACGGGAAGATAAAAGTAAAGATCGACCAGTCAAAATGTATAGCATGCGGCGCTTGCATAAAGATATGCCAGCATCACGCCCGGCGTTTTGAGGATGACACCGAACGTTTTTTCAGCGACATTGCAGGCGGCGGCAGCATATCGCTTATGGTAGCCCCGTCTTTCCGTACGAATTTTGAGAATTGGGAGTCCATACTTGCGTTCCTTAAAGCTAAAGGTATAAGAAAAATAGTGGACGTATCTTTGGGCGCCGATATATGCACATGGGCGCATATACGGTATATAGAGAAGCATAAGCCTAAATCCCTCATAACGCAGCCGTGCCCTGCAATAGTCAACTATATTACAAAATACAAGCCGCAAATATTATCGTCGCTGTCTCCTGTGCACAGCCCAATGCTCTGCACTGCGGTGTTTATGAAAAAGCACCTTGACGTAAAGGACAAAATAGCAGTGCTTTCACCCTGTGTCGCCAAGGCGCAGGAGTTCGACGATACGTGGCTCGTTTCCTATAACGTAACGTACAACAGGCTGGCTGAGTATTTAAGGGAAAAACACATTCGCATACCTGAAAGCATGTTCGAGTTCGACCATATAGAAGCTTCGCTCGGCAAGATATATCCCATGCCGGGCGGGCTTAAGGAAAACATAGAGTATTACCTTGGCAAGTCGGTACGCGTTGACAAATCGGAAGGCCAAGAGGTCGTATACCGGGATATAGACGCATTCGCGGACGAGAGTGAAGAGAACAGACCCGCGATATTTGACGTGCTGAACTGCCGCGAGGGGTGCAACTCGGGCACGGGCTGCAGTCAGGACGCTTCGATATTCAGTATAAACAAGGTAATGGACGACATAAAGCAGCGGTCGATAAAAAGCGACGAGGCGGCCGAACAGGGCAGGAAGCTCTTTGACCTGTTCGACAGGAAGCTTGTTCTTGAGGACTATTTAAGGACATACTCAAGCAAACATATCAAGCCTATTCCCTGCGAAGAAAGAGACGTGCAGCAGGCGTATATTAAGCTTGGCAAATTAAACGAAGAACAGAGAAACCACAACTGTTATGCGTGCGGCTCGAAGACGTGCCGCGAGATGGCCGTAAAGGTAGCTAAGGGTATAAACGTTGTTGAAAACTGTCTCGAGAAAGCGAGGCACGATATGCAGCGCGAGCATGAAGCGTTTATAAGCGAGCGGTCTGCCAGCCTTATGAATATAACCAGAGTGTCTGAGGAGGTGGCGGGTATAGAGAAACTGTTCAAAAACGTTCTTTCAAGCATAAAGGACGTCGAAAAGACGATAGAACAGTACAACGAAATGGCCAAAACAGTGAATTCCATAGCAATGCAGACTAAGATGCTGTCGTTCAACGCGTCTATAGAGGCCGCCAGGGCGGGCGCTTCGGGCAAGGGATTCTCGGTAGTCGCCGAAGCCATAAGGAGCCTGGCGGCGCAGTCGCAGGAATCAGTAAGATCAGTGGAAGAGACGAGCGCTTTTGCGCGCAGCACGATAAACAAAATAACGGACGCGAGCTCGGCGGTAGACAAGTCCATAATGAACGTAGCCAATTATGTAGGCGAGATCTCAAAGTCGCTCGGAAAAACGGAGGGCGGCAGCGGACGGCCTTAAATAAGCATCGCCGAACTTGAATACTGTTTCCATAAAGCCTAAAGCTTTATGGGGCGTAAAGCAGCCAAAGTGTACGATAGCATGTCTTTATTAGCTTAAGAAAGATACTGCGGCGGACCAGCTCTTCTTATGAGCTCCAAGGACGAACTCCAAGGAAATTGAAAAAAATAAAGCGGTTTATTCGGGAAAACCCTCAGCATTAATGCGGGGTTATCTTTTTGCATGTCAAATATTACAAATATTTTTTTAAAGTTTGGAGATATGGTTATTGACACCATATATAGGTGAGTACTATAATGAGTTTACACAATAATTTGATAATAAAGAATTTTAAATAGATAGCATATTTATTAAAAGAACAGGTAAAAAAAGAATAGGACGCCTTGTAAGGTTAAGCCCTAGGGCGTATTCGTCCGCGTATTATTTTATATTAAAATATAAAGCATCAGGGGGTCGGGGGGCATATGTTTACAGTCATACTAAAAAGAAGCGGGCAAAAAGAAACATTCCAGCCAAAAAAAATTGCGGACGCTATTTTCAAAGCGGCAAAAGCAGTGGGCGGCGACGACTATTCGCTGGCTGAAAGGCTTACGGAGCAGGTAGTTGATATCGCGAGGCTCAAGTTCGGCGACCAGTGTCCTATGGTGGAGGACATACAGGATATCGTCGAGCGCGTGCTGATAAAGAACGGCCACGCCAAGACCGCGAAGGCCTACATTCTCTATCGCGAAAAACGCAAGAGCGCAAGGGAGACAAACGCGCTTATAGGAGCGACTATAAGCATGTTTTCCGACTACCTTGGCGACAAAGACTGGGGAGTCCGTGAGAACGCGAACACGCAAAAGAGCGTTAACGGGCTCAACAACTATATACGCGAGGCGTTTACAAAGAAATACTGGCTGCACGAGATATATCCCGAAGAGGTAAGGGAAGCGCACATATCGGGCGACTGCCATATACACGACCTGGGGTTTTTCGGCCCGTACTGCGCGGGATGGGACCTAAGGCAGCTGTTAATGCAGGGCTTCGGGGGAATACCCGGCAAGGTGGAGTCAAGGCCCGCCAAGCACCTGCGCTCGTTCCTGGGGCAGATAGTCAATTCAACGTTTACGACGCAGGGCGAGACCGCGGGCGCACAGGCCTGGTCCAGCTTCGACACGTACTGCGCTCCGTTTATCAGGCACGATAAAATGACGCACAGCCAGATAAAGCAGTGCCTTCAGGAGTTCATATTCAATATAAACGTACCGACCAGGGTCGGTTTCCAATGCCCGTTTTCCAACCTGACATTTGACATAAAGGTGCCGTCCACGCTTAAGGACCATCCGGTGATAATAGGCGGACAGGCCCTCGATACCACCTACGGCGATTACCAGAAAGAGATGGACATGTTCAACCTTGCTTTTTGCGAGGTAATGCTGGAAGGCGACGCTAAGGGTCGGGTGTTCACGTTCCCGATACCCACGCTCAACATCACTAAGGACTTCGAGTGGGACAGCCCGGTAGTCGATAAGTTCATGGAGATAACGTGCAAGTACGGCATACCGTACTTTGCGAACTACATAAATTCCGACCTGTCGCCCGAAGACGCCGTTTCGATGTGCTGCAGGCTAAGGCTCGATGTAAGCGAGCTGCGTAAGCGCGGCGGCGGCCTGTTCGGCTCCAATCCGCTTACCGGCTCCATTGGCGTTTTCACAATAAACCTTCCGAGGATAGGATATCTTTCGCGCACTAAGGACGAGTTCTTTGCGCGCATACGCAGGATAGCAACTATAGGCAAGACGTCGCTCGAGATAAAGCGCAAGATAATAGAGCAGCAGACTGAGCAGGGGCTGTATCCTTACAGCGCCGTTTACCTGCGGGAGGTCAAAAAACGCTTCGGGCAGTACTGGTACAATCACTTCAACACCATAGGCATAATAGGCATGCACGAGGCACTCGTGAACTACATGGGCAAGGGCATAGAGACGGAAGAGGGAAACGAGTTTGCCGTTGAGATAATGCATTACCTGCGCGGACTGATGCAGGAGTTCCAGAAGGAGACGGGCCAGTATTACAACCTTGAAGCAACGCCTGCCGAAGGCACGAGCTACAGGCTCGCAAAACTCGACCGCGAGCGCTACCTCGACATATACACGTCGGGCACTAACGTGCCTTACTATACGAATTCGACGCAGCTGCCCGTTAAGTTTACCGACGACATAATGCAGATGATAGAGCTTCAGGACGAGCTGCAGTCGTTGTATACCGGCGGCACGGTGCAGCACCTTTATTTGGGCGAGCGCATAGAAGATATAGAGATCGCAAAGCGCCTGATACAGAAGATATTCACAAAGTACAAGATGCCGTATATATCGATAACGCCGACGTTCAGCGTATGCGACGAGCACGGGTACCTGGTGGGCGAGCAGTTTACATGCCCGCAGTGCGGCGCTAAGACCGAGGTATGGAGCCGCGTCGTGGGGTACCTGCGGCCCGTGCAGAACTATAACGAAGGCAAGAAGGAAGAATACAGCGAGAGGGTCAAGTTTGTAGTGCCCGAGGCGATATAAAAATGCTTGCGGCCGGGCTTGTAAAGAACTCGTTTGTGGATTACCCGGGCTGCATAGCGGCCGTGGTGTTTACTCCCGGCTGCAATATGGACTGCTGGTACTGCCACAACAAGCATCTTTGGAAGAGCGAAGAGCTTTTGAGCATCGAGGAGATATACGGGTTTCTTGACACGCACCGGGACTTCCTTGACGGAGTTGTGATATCGGGCGGCGAGCCGACGATGCAGCCGGGCCTTTCGGAGTTTATAAGCAATGTGCGCGGCATGGGATACCGCGTAAAGCTCGACACGAACGGCACTAACCCAGAAGTTGTGGAGAAGCTGCTGCCGAGCCTCGATTATGTGGCCATGGACATAAAGGCGCCGCCGGGGAGTTACGGCAAGGTCGTATCATACCAAATGGATGAAACGCCGGTATGGAAGACGGCGGATATGCTGATGGGCAGCGGCATAAGCTACGAATTCCGCACAACGTTCATGCCGCTGCTCGAAATAGCGGATATAGAGAGTATAGCCTGTAGGATAAAGGGCGCGAGAAGGTACGCGCTTCAGCAGTACCGCAAGACGAAGTACGTAAAAGTTGCGCCCGAGCCGCACAGCAGGGACTATTTAAGCGAAGCGGCGCAAGTAGCAAGAAAATATGTAAACGAAGTAGTATTAAGGGGGATTTGATTATTCGTTAGCGGCGGGCTCGTCACCCGAGGGGGAAGCGCTGCTTTCCGGCAGAAGGTCTTCAATGGCGTTTCCGGCGTCGTCTATCATCTGCTTATCGACTCCGGGTATCGTCCACAGGCCGTAAGCGACGCCCACGATGGCGACGGCGAGCGCGATCAGCGCTATCACCTTGACAAAACCGGGTATCAGCTTCCAGATGATGCCAAAGCCTATAAAGAACAGCACAATAGCGCCGACGACTATTGCCCATGTGGGAAGGGCTCTGGCGTAATCGCCGACCTCAGCGCCTATATGTTCGATAGGAGCGCATGCTGCAAGGGCGCCGACCGCAAGCAATACGATCAATAGTATTAATAAGAATTTTCTCATGACCCGCTCCTTACGTGTTATAGAGCAATTATAATAGACATACAGCCGGCAGTAAAGAGCAAATTTGGGTCATATGGAAAGACGAGGGGGTCTATCCGGCGAAACAGCCGTTCCTTATGGGACGGCTGTTTAGTTTTTTCAAAGCCAATCTAACGATTGGCTTTGAGTCTTGTTATTTGGGCTTGTGTAAAAACAAGCCCAAATAACGCTTATGAGTACAATAAAGACCATTTTGTTTGCCTTTCACTTGCGAATCCCCACCCCAAAAAGTCTCACGGCTTTTTGGGGACCCCGGCCAGATGAAAGGCATGAAAGTGTTCTGCGTTTTAAGCCTTCCCCTTGGGGGAGCTGAGAGCGAGCGCACACAGTGGGTGATGACTACGAAGTGGACGAGCGAGCTCGAAGCTCTGTAAGCAAAGGAGAATGCCGAGCGATAGTGAGGGCAGGCGACTATTGCGAACAGAGGAGCCAAAGGCGAGCGCACACAGTGGGTGATGACTACGAAGTGGACGAGCGAGCCGGAGGCTCTGTAAGCAAAGGAGAATGACGAACGATAGTGACGGCAGGCGACTATTGCGAACAGAGGAAGGTGGTGCAGAGCGAATGGGGTATAGCCTTCCCCTTGAGGGGAAGGTGGTGCGGCTTGCCGCGCCGGATGAGGTGGAAATACAGAATTTTATGTTGGCACAATGAACGGTCTTTTCGTTTTTTCCATCTCATCAGTCAAATGCTTCGTATTTTGACAGCTTCCCCTCCTGGGGCACCCGGTGAATAAAGTTCGTTGGGGTGGGTAAGGGGGAAGTCTTTAAACCATTATCCAATCAGTTACGGTATAGACTTCTCCTATGACTACTCCAAAGAATCTGCAATTTTACGGGGGCCCCGGCCGGTTGAAGGGCATGCTTGTATATGCACTTAACGGCGGGAGGGGATTGAACCCCGAAGAGGCACGTGCCATTCCATACTTTAAAGACTGCTTTTTTAATTGACGCAGCGCTGCCTTGCGTTTATCATATACCCGGAGGAAAGACATGTTTTTAGCTGATAAGTTCAAGGAATATACCGTGCTCGATACGGGCGGCGGCGAAAAGCTCGAGGACGTGGGCGGCATTGTACTGCAGAGGCCCGACCCGCAGGTTATATGGGAGCGCTCGCAGCCGGACATATGGAAGCCGCACGCGGTGTACGAGCGTTCAGCCTCCGGCGGCGGAAGCTGGAGGTATATAAAGAATGTGCCCGAGCGGTGGACTATAAGCTACGGCAGCCTTAAGTTTTTCATAAGGCCGACCGGCTTTAAGCACATAGGCCTTTTTCCCGAGCAATCCGCAAACTGGGACTATATTATGGAGAGCATACGCGCAAGCGGCAGAAGTATACGCATGCTCAACCTGTTTGCTTATACGGGCGGCGCGACGCTGGCGGCCGCGGCGGCGGGAGCGAGCGTTGTGCATGTGGACACGGCTAAAAGCATGAACGACTGGGCGAAGGAGAATTTATCGCTCTCGGGGCTCGAAGCGGACGTGCGCTTCATAGCGGACGACTGCTTGAAGTTCGTACAGCGGGAGCAAAGGCGCGGCAGCCGGTACGACGCTATCGTGATGGACCCGCCGTCTTTTGGCAGGAGCGGCAGCAAGGTGTGGAAGCTCGAAAACGACCTTTACCCGCTCGTAACCGAGTGCGCGAAGCTGCTCTCAAATGAGCCGCTGTTCTTCCTCATAAACTCGTATACTACGGGGCTCTCGGACATCATAACGGCCAACATGCTGGAGATGGCGATAAGGTCGCGCCTCGGCGGTACTATAGAGTCGGGCACGCTCGCGCTGCCTCAAAAAGGCTCCAAGGTGCTGCTGCCCTGCGGTACGACGGCAAGGTGGCACGCGTGACTGCGCCGCTGAAGAGAAACGTAAACGTATTATATGAGGACAACCATCTGCTCGTAGTCGAAAAGCCGTACGGCGTGCCTTCGCAGGCCGACATTTCGGGCGACGACGATATGCTTTCGATATGCAAAGCGTATATAAAGCAAAAGTACTCAAAGTCTGGCGACGTGTACTTGGGGCTCGTTCACCGGCTCGACCGCCCCACAAGGGGCGTAATGGTGTTCGCGCGCACGTCCAAGGCGGCGGCGAGGCTGTCGGAGCAGATAAAGAGCGGCGAGTTCAGAAAAACGTATCTCGCGGTGCTGACGGCGGAGCCGGAACAGGACAGCGGCGAGCTGTGGGACTGGCTTATAAAGGACGAGAAGTCGCATATGGCCAGGGTAGCGAGCGAGCATAAGCCGGGCGCAAAAAAGGCGGGGCTGGAGTATCAGGTTATGGGCAGGCGCGACGGGCTGTACCTTGTACGGATAACGCTGTATACCGGGCGGTTCCACCAGATACGCGCACAGTTCGCTCACCGCGGATGCGCGGTGTACGGCGACGCGAAATACGGTAAGCGGGACGTAAAGGCAAAGCTTGCGCTGTTTGCAAGCGGCATTGTGTTTAAACACCCGACGAAGGGTGAGCGGCTGGAGTTTGCCGTCGCTCCTTCCGGCTACCCGTTCAGTTTGTTTGCACTGTAAAGTTTATATACATTGGAGGACATCTTGCTTAAGGCTGTATTGTTTGACATGGACGGAGTGCTCGTGGACAGCGAGCCGGAGTACAGGAGGATTGAGAAGGTTTTATTCCGCAGAGTAGGTATAAAACAAAATGAAGAGGACGTGAAACGCAACACGGGAAAAGGCGTGCTTGACATGTGGAACGAAGCAAAAGAGAGATACGGATTTGACGAAGACCCGCTTTTGCTTATGAAAGAGGAAGCCCGCATGATAAGCGAGTATTACCGAAGCGACAGGCTCAAGCCGATAAAGCCTGCCCTTAAACTGCTGAAAAGCTGCGCGCAGGGCGGCTTAAAGACTGCGCTGGCCACATCGTCCCACGAAAAGAACGCGAAGATCATTATAGAAAAGCTGGGGATAAGCGGCTGTTTGGACGCAGTGGCGGCGGGAGATATGGTGGAGCGCACGAAGCCCTCGCCCGACATATTCCTGCTGGCGGCGAAGCTGCTGAATGTAAGCCCCGATGAATGCGTGGTAATCGAGGATGCGATTAACGGCATACGCGCGGCAAAGGCGGCTGGCATGAAGGCGGTAGGGTTTAAAGCGCCGGGAAGCCCTCAGGATTTATCGTCCGCCGACATAGTTGTCGACTCGCTGGGTAAAATCAATATAGATACGCTGCGCGCGCTGTTTTGAGCGTTGTAAATACGCAAAGCCGCCAAGCTTTTTTAGTGGGCGTAATTCCAGAGAGCTTTTGTAATGCGTGAGGTATTGCGGGGGTTGTAAATTATTGGGAGGCCATATGAATAGATTAAGCAAAAGGCTGGATAGACTGGCATTGAAAATAACAAACGGCGTCGGGTCTATTTGGTGCGCGCTGATATTTACATTGATAGCGCTTATTTCTCTGCCCGAGACAATCAATGAAGCCGCAGATACGCAAACGATAGGCCCCATAATACAGTGGGTGACGCAGACGTTTCTTCAGCTTGTGCTGCTCTCCATCGTGCTGCGCGGACAGAACATAGCGGGCGAAAAGCAGGAGCAGATAGTAAACCAGATACGCGGTAACACGGAAAAGATTGAGGCCGCGGCCGAGAGGATAGAGCATATAGTCAGGATAATAGAGCGCATGTCGGAAAAGGAGCTTAAGGAGTTAAGGAAGGAAAAACAGGAGTAACGCTTTAAAGCCTCGATTGCGATGCGTAAAATTATTTGGCATGCAGGCATTCCCAACGCGGCTTGGTATGTTATAATATAGGGAAAATGAAATTAATACTTGGATGATGGGTACGGGAGAGTATCTCGCCGAAGATGTAAGCCGCAGCCCGTCAAGCTGCTGCGAAACTTTCAGGCAAAAGGACCGTAACCGGACAATACTCTGGAAAGCCGTACGCGCGCACATAGCGTTGGGCGGTATGGGCACCGAAGGAGCAACCCGGCATAAAAAGACTGCGGCAAGTAATATAACAGACTATTTTAGCTTTTATTGCCGGAGAATCTCTCAGGTAACGAAACAGGGGGAAGACGATTTATTTCGGCTTCCCTTTTTTATATGGGGTGTGTTACGGGTCCCCGGCAAGCCGTTAGGCTTTATGGGGTGCGTATACGGGGTCCCCGGCAAGCCGTGAGGCTTTATGGGGTGCGTATACGGGGTCCCCGGCAAGTCGTGAGGCTTTATGGGGTGTGTTACGGGTCCCCGGCAAGCCGTGAGGCTTTATGGGGTGCGTATATGGGGTCCCCAAAAAGGCGTGAGGCTTTATGGGTGTGTTACGGGGTCCCCAAAAAGCCATGAGGCTTTATGGGGTGTAAACGGGGATAATGTTTGTGAGAAGGAGAAAGAGACAATGAAACGGACGCCGCTGTATGAAAACCATGTAAGGCTCGGAGCAAAGATGACGGACTTCGGAGGCTGGGAGCTGCCGGTGCAGTACGAGGGCATAATCAGGGAGCACAACCAGGTAAGAAACGCCGCGGGGCTGTTTGACGTTTCGCATATGGGCGAGATAACGGCAAAGGGAGAGGGAGCGCAGCAGTTTATACAGAACCTTATAACGAACGACATATCGCAGCTTGGTGACGGCAGGGCGATTTATTCGCCTATGTGCTATCCCGACGGCGGAACGGTGGACGACATTATAGTATACAAGGTAAGCAAAGACGATTACTTTATAGTCGTCAACGCCGCGAATACCGACAAGGATTTTGAATGGATGAAACAGAATTTAAGCGGAGGAACCGAGCTTGACAACGTCTCTCAAAATTACGCGCAATTAGCGCTGCAGGGGCCGAAGAGTCAGGCGATACTGCAAAAGCTTACGGGTTTTGACCTCCGGGCGCTTAAGTTTTTCGCGTTTGCCAAGGATGTAGAAGTGGGCGGCGTAAAGTGCATGGTTTCGCGCTCGGGCTACACCGGCGAGGACGGATTCGAGCTTTATATGGACTCGTCTGACGCTCCCCGGCTTTGGGACGTGCTGCTCGAAGCGGGCAGCGGCGAGGGAGCGGTTCCCGCGGGGCTGGGCGCGCGCGATACGCTGCGTTTTGAGGCCGCGCTGCCGCTTTACGGGCATGAACTCTCGAAGGACATATCCCCGTTGGAGGCGGGACTTGGCAGATTCGTTAAGCTCGAAAAGGAAAGTTTTATAGGGAAAGAAGCGCTGAAAAAGCAGTCGGAAAACCTTAAACGGATTCTCGTAGGCTTTGAGCTCGTTGACGCGGGCGTTGCGCGCAGCGGCTTTGAAGTATATGCGGGTGAAAGAAACATAGGCTTCGTGACATCAGGCAGCTATTCGCCTACGCTTAATAAAAACCTGGGGCTCGCTCTTGTGGAAGCCGGGTTTTCAGCCGAAGGAACGCAGATAGAGATAGCGATAAGGAACAGGAAGGCAAAGGCTGTAGTAGTAAATAAGCCGTTTTACTCAAAAAAATATAATAAGTAGTTATACAGGAGGAGCACATGAATATTGTCGAAGGTTTGAAATACTCCAAGGAGCACGAGTGGGTAAGAATTGAAGGGGACACGGCGTATATCGGCATCACCGACTACGCGCAGCATAGCCTCGGCGAGATAGTGTATGTTGAGCTGCCGGAGGAGGGCGCGCAGCTTTCGGCGGGCGACGTTTTGAGCGCGATAGATTCCGTTAAAGCCGCTTCCGACGTGTACGCCCCCGTTTCGGGCAGCGTTATCAAAGTGAACGAAGCGCTGAGCGACGCGCCGGAGAGCATCAACAGCGACCCTTACGGAAGCTGGATAGCCGCCGTTAAGATGGACGACCCGGGCGAAGCGGACGCGCTGCTGGACGCAAAGGCCTACGAAGAGTTCTGCGCGTCGGAGGAGTGATATGCGGCCGTATATCCCAAATACCGAGGAGCAGCAGGCCGAAATGCTGAAAGCCATAGGGTATGAAAACATAGCGCAGCTCTTCGAATCGGTGCCGGAAAACGTAAGGCTTTCCCGCAGGCTTGATATACCCGCTCCGCTTTCCGAGCTCGAAGTAACAAAAAGGCTCAAAAGCCTTGCGAATAAAAATGCGAATACGGAAGATTACGCGTGCTTCCTGGGCGCGGGGGCGTACGACCACTTCATACCGGCCGTGGTCGACAGCCTGCTCTCAAGGCAGGAATTCTATACCGCGTACACGCCGTACCAGCCCGAAATAAGCCAGGGAACGCTGCAGGCGATATTCGAATACCAGTCGCTGATATGCGAGCTTTGCGGCATGGACGTGGCCAACGCTTCGGTGTACGACGGCGCGTCGGCAGTGGCTGAGGCGGCTATGATGGCATGCGGCGCCACAAGGAGAAACAAGGTGCTTGCCGCGCGCAGCCTCAATCCCGAATACCGCGAAGTGCTGAAGACTTACGCGCGTTTCAAGGGCATTGAGGTAAGCGAGTTCGGGTTTAAAAACGGCGCCGCCGATATGGCAGAGCTTGAGGGCATGATGTCGTGCGACGTTGCGGCGGTAATAGTGCAGTCGCCGAACTTCTTCGGCATAGTCGAAGATATAAAGGCTGCCGCGGACATTGCGCACAAACACGGGGCGCTGCTAGCGGCATGCTGCGACCCCATTTCGCTCGCGCTGCTGAAAAGCCCCGGCGAAGCGGGAGCGGACATAGCCGTGGGCGAAGGCCAGGCAATGGGTAACCCGTTAAGCTTCGGCGGCCCGTATCTCGGGTTTTTCGCGGCAAAGGAAAGCCTGATGCGAAAGATGCCGGGCAGGATAGTGGGCGAGACTAAGGACAGAAACGGCAAGCGCTGCTTTGTGCTGACTATACAGACAAGGGAGCAGCACATAAGGCGCGAAAAGGCGACGTCCAATATATGCTCTAACGAGGCGCTGTGCGCGCTCGCCGCTACGATATACCTTTGCGTTATGGGCAAAGAGGGCTTAAGCGAAGCGGCGAGGCAGTGCGTACAGAAGTCGCACTACGCTTACGACATGCTGGTTTCCACAGGGAAGTTCAAATCGGTCTTCGAAGCGCCTTTCTTCAAGGAGTTCGCCGTAGCATACGACGGGGACATAAGCAGTCTTAACAAGCGCCTGCTTAATAGCGGCATTATAGGCGGGTATGACCTTGGACGGGATTATCCCGAGCTTGGCGGCGCATGGCTGGTGGCAGTCACCGAAAAGCGGACTAAAGACGAGATAGACAATTTGACGGCAAAGGCGGTGGAAGCATGAGCGAGCTGATATTTGAAACGAGCAGGCCGGGAAGGACAGGCGTCGCACTGCCAAAATGCGACGTGCCGCGGCGCGATATAAATACGCTGCTGCCCGAAAAACTGCTGCGCCGCGAAGCGCCCGCGCTGCCCGAGGTAAGCGAGGTGGACGCAGTGCGCCACTTTACAAGGCTCTCTATGTTCAACTTCGGCGTAGATTCGGGCTTTTATCCGCTCGGCTCGTGCACGATGAAATACAACCCGAAGGTTAATGAAGCGATGGCAAGGCTGCCGGGGTTCGCGGCCGTACATCCGCTGCAGGGCGTTGACACAGTGCAGGGCTGCCTGGAGCTTATGTACGAAACGGACGTTATGCTGTCCGAGATAACCGGCATGGACAGGGTGTCGCTGCAGCCCGCGGCTGGCGCGCACGGCGAGATGACGGGGCTGATGATAATAAAGGCGTACCACGAGCACAGGGGAGACAACAAGCGCCGCAACATAATCGTGCCCGATTCGGCGCACGGCACAAACCCTGCTTCGGCAGCGCTTGCGGGCTTTAACGTAGTAAACGTAAAGTCGGACGCAAACGGCATGGTGGATTTGACGGCGCTCGCCGGCGTTCTTAACGGCGAGACCGCGGGGCTTATGCTTACGAATCCCAATACGCTGGGGCTGTTTGACAGGAACATAAGGGTAATAGCCGATATGGTGCACGCCGCGGGAGGGCTTTTATATTACGACGGCGCGAACATGAACGCGATAATGGGCGTCTCGAGGCCGGGAGACATGGGCTTTGACGTGGTGCACCTTAACCTGCACAAGACTTTCAGCACGCCGCACGGCGGGGGAGGGCCGGGCTCGGGGCCTGTCGGCGTTAAAAGCGAACTCGTGCCGTTCCTGCCGAAGCCAGTAGTCGAGAAGACAAAAGACGGCTTTACGCTCGATTACGACCGCCCGCTGTCCGTGGGCAAGGTAAGGTCGTACTGGGGCAATTTCGGCGTAGCCGTAAAGGCGTACGCGTATATACTGTCCATGGGCGCTGAAGGGCTGAAAGAAGCGTCCGAGGCGGCGGTACTTAACGCCAACTATGTGCGCTTAAGGCTGCGCGGCTATTTTGACGTGCCGTACGATACGGCGTGCATGCACGAGGTAGTGCTGTCGGGCAAAAGGCAGGCCGAATACGGCGTGACGGCCCTCGATATCGCAAAACGGCTGATAGACTACGGCTTTCATCCGCCGACGATATACTTCCCGTTAATAGTAAAAGAGGCGATGATGATAGAGCCTACCGAGACGGAAAGCCGCGAAACGCTCGATAAGTTCATAGACGCGATGATAAGCATTGCGGACGAGGCGCAAAGAGACCCGGGCTCGCTGAAAAGCGCTCCGCACAGCACATGCGTATCGAGGCCGGACGAAGGCAGGGCCGCGCGCGAACCGGTGCTTAAATTTACAAACAGCGGAAAGGCTTAAAGCGGATTCCGTTAAATTTTGTCGGGCCAAAATATTCACTTGTGTTTTCGGCGAGCATATGCTATATTCAAGTGGCTTGGAATAAGCAATAAAGACGTTAATCTGTTTTTGAACATCTCTCCGTTTCCGGTGAGCAATCTCAAGAACCAATTAAGTCCGAATAATAAAGAAGGAGGTTGCCCATGGCGGATAAGAAGATAATCTGCAAAGACTGCAATTCCGAGTTCGTGTTCACCGAGAGAGAGCAGGAATTCTACAGGGAAAAAGGGTTTGAAAACGATCCGATAAGATGCCCGGAATGCAGAAAAATACGGAAACAGCAGAGAAACCAGTTCATCAATAAAAGGTATTAAAAAATGAGCGAATAAAAAAGAGCTTTCGCTCTTTTTTTATACCGATGACAAACTAAATGTTTGTCATCGGGTCTTGCCCATTCTACCACCCCAAAAAGATTTATCTTTTTGGGGCCCCCGGATGTACCTCCGGTACGGGCGGCTGGGCGCTTCTGCGAGGATTTTATGAATTAACGTTCGCCCTTCACTGGCAGAGCCAGATGAAGGGCATGTTATATTCGGGCTTTGTAGGGAACGAACCCTGCCGCGTGCCCCGTAGGGGTATGTCGTTCCGGTTATTTAGATGAATTTATATATCTGGTGGCAGATAGCACATGATGATTCTGAGGACCGAAAGGACGAAGAATCTTATCCTCCATGCATTTGGCGGAGTCGTAATATACCGCAAGGCTTTTAAGCAAAGGTCCCTTATAGGGTTAAAAAAACCACCCCTGTGAAGGGGTGGATGATTATTCACCAGTTTTAATGCACGACAACCGCGGTGCCCGAGGCCGTTACCATCAGCATGTTGCCGCCCTGACCCAGCACCTCGTAGTCTATGTCCACGCCCACTACGGCGTTCGCGCCCATTGCCTGAGCGCGCGATACCATCTCGGCGATTGCGTTTTGCCGCGCGTCAATGAGCTCACCTTCATACGCTTCGGAGCGCCCGCCGAAGAAATTTCTGAATCCTGCCGCTATGTCCTTTATGAAATCCACGCCGGAAATAACCTCTCCGAACACTATGCCCTTATACTCTGTTATGCTTTTGCCTTCCACCGAAGGCGTAGTTGTGACAATCATCGCTTTACCTCCATAAAATAGTATATTACACGATACAAACGTTTATTTGCAGTAATCGTCGTAATATTTTTCCTTGCCGTACGCTTTAATAAGCGCTTTGATGGTGGTGGGACCCGCCACGCCGTCGGCTTTAAGGCCCTTGTCGCTTTGGAACTTTATAAGCGCTTGTTCGGTAGACTTGCCAAAATAGCCGTCCTGGCCGACGTCATAGCCGAGAGCGCGCAGCATATGCTGCACCCTCGTTACCCTTTTTGCGGGCTTGCACCCGTACTGCGGCCACTTATATTCGCGCTCGTACAGCGCGGGCGGCACGTCTCCGCCTTTATGTCTTCTGCCTATGTTTTCCCTGTAGAAACAATGCCCGCCTATCTTCGTGTAATACGTATGGCCGCCCCAGTTTTCCCCAGGCGTTTTTCCCGAGTTGAAGTAGTAAACGTCCTGAGGCACTACCCAACGCTCGTTTTTCAGCACTTCGCGGGCGGCGTTTATGCTGCCCGAATTAGGCTGAGTAGCGGGGTCGTACGAGAACTGTCCCGGAGCGGTTACCACCGACAGTATTGTGTCGCCCCAATAACCGCACAGCACCCTGTTCATAACGACGTTGCCTACTGCGAGCTTGCCTTCGGCGGGCTCGTGGCCGGCTTCCCTCATTATTACCTGGGCGAGCAAGTATACGTCGTCTTCCGTGTAGTCGTAATGATTGGACGAATAACCGTAGTCGTTGTAGTATTTCTCTGCGCCCACCTTATAGAAATTCACAAGCTCGTTAAGGTTTATAGGCTGTGGAGTGGGTTCCGGTTTCGTCGTAGGCACTGCTGTCTTCTCGGGCTTTTCGGTAGCCTTTGCAGTAGCCGAGGGCTTTGCTGTTGCCGACGGTTTTGCAGTTGCCGAGGGCTTTTTTGTTGCTGATGGTTTTGTCGTAGGTATTATCGAAGGCTCGGGAGGAGTGGTTACTATCGGCGTGGCGGAGGGCTGCACGCTTGCGGCTGCGGACGGAAGAGCAGCGGGAAGTACGTTGTTTACGTCAGCTATCATCGCGCTGGCATCGGGCGAGGGGCCTGCGCCGCCTGCACCAAACGTGTCGTCCGAACCGCCTTTGCCCAGCGTTGCCGCGAGCACAATAATAAGCGCGGCTGCCGGTATGAGAGCGGCCGCGAGATATATAAAGCGCCTGTTTACCGAACGCTTTGGCATGCTGCCCGCATGGCCTGATGAATCGCCCTTGATTGTTTTCCCGAGCAATCCGGGCAGCCTTTTAACGTACAGCAGTACCGCCTTGGAATACAGAGCCGCCTTTTTAATACGGGGTCCCCAAAAAGACGTAAGGCTTTTTGGGGTGTAAATGAATCTGCGCATATTGAGGCCTTTGCGCGGTCTTGAGGAAGTGTGTGTGCGTACGGCCGACGCCGCATCCCCCAGCCCTTGTCGGGAAAATCCCGCGCCGCGAAGGCCGCCGTCCTTGCCAGGAGTTCGCAGGAACCTCAGGTTTTTGGGCTCGTCAACAAGCCTGCTTACAGGTTTGCGGGTGTTGCCAAGGCTCGCCCCGCGGGCGTGTTCCGCAGGCTTTTTAGTTGAAACGCCTGTTTTAAGCGCCATTGCAGCTCCTTTGGTAAAAGATATATATATAGTAACTCATGCGGGCTTCCGTGTCAATTTACCGTAACATATTCGTAAAACAAGCGTAAAATAAACAGCTGCCGCGCGCGTAAAGTAATTGCGAAGCGCGAAATCACAGGCAGTATTTTGACCGGACTTTTCCGGGCATATGAAATGTTTACCGTGGCTTACATTAAACGCCTTTAAAAGTTACAGCTTATTGAGTATACATGTCATATTGAGTTGAACGCTTTCAGCTTCCAAACGAACTCTTCCACAGCCTTTATGGGCGTTGCCCAGGAAGTGACGAGGCGTATGCACGAATGGTTTTCGTCCACTCTCGACCAAATGTAAAATTCGAAATGCTCTTTTAGTCTCTCTATTATGCTGTCAGGCAGTATCGGGAATAGCTGGTTGGACGGCGAATCGGTCAGGAAGGGGAATCCTTCCGAGGCTATCGCATCGCGCAGCAGGCCGGCCGTTTCGTTGGCGTGATGCGCAAGCTCAAAGAACAGATCGTCGCGGAACAGCTCGTAAAACTGCAAGCCAAGCAGCCGGCCTTTGGCGAGCAGCGCGCCTTTTTGTTTTATCTGATACCGCAGATCGCTTTTCAGCGCATCGTTTACCACCACGAGCGCCTCGCCCAGCAGCGCTCCGTTTTTTGTGCCGCCGATATAGAACGCGTCGGTAAGCTCGGCGATATCGGCGAGTTTAAGGCCGCAGCCGCGAGAACACAGCGCGCTTCCCAGCCTCGCGCCGTCAAGGTAAAGCAGCAGCCCGTTTTCACGGCAAAAAGCGCTGAGAGCGCTAAGCTCGCTTTTGCTGTAGACCGTACCCAGCTCGGTAGTGTTGGATATGTATACAAGCCGCGGCTTAACCATGTGCTCGTCGGCGTGTAATTCAAGTACTGGCAGTATGGATTCGGGGCTGAGCTTGCCGTCATGAGTTTTCACGCCCAGTATCTTGTGGCCTGTCGATTCTATCGCGCCCGTTTCATGCACTTCTATGTGGCCGGTCTCGGCCGAAATTACAGCCTCGTGAGGCCGCAAAAACGCAGACATGGCTATCAAGTTCGTCTGCGTACCGCCCGGTATGAAATGTATGTCAATATCGCTTCTTCCCGCCTTTTGTTTTATGGCGTCCTGCGCGAGAAGCGAATATTTATCAAGTCCGTACCCTTGTGTCTGTTCCATGTTAGTATCAAAAAGCGCTTTTAATATCCGCTGGTGAGCGCCTTCGCTGTAATCGTTGATAAAAAGATGCATTCAAAGCCTCCTGTAATTAAAGAAAAATAGCCGGGAAACGGCGCGCCCGAGGTTACTGCCTCGGGTTTTCGGTGCTCCTTTTAAAGACAGACCCCGGCACAGCTTCTTAATTTTAACCTACCAGGTATTATGAATCAACACCGGCGCTAATCTGATTTTTTCAGGAAAAAAGAATGAAAAAAATTTATTTTATAAAAAGTATATATATTCACCATAATAACATTCTAATACGGTGAAAAAGATAATTTATAAAAAAAAATGTATATTTATAAGTCTGTGTAATTGATATCCAATTAATCCATTACTTTTTTGAAATAATCGTATTTATTTTTTATAATTTATTGTTTATAATATAAAAAATATTCGATAAAGAATGGGGCTTTATGAGGTTTTAACATGGCAAAATACATTATAAAACGAGTGTTATCATCGGTACTGACTATTTTCATATTGATTACGATGACTTTCTTTCTGATGCATGCAGTACCGGGCGATCCGTTCACAAATGAAAAGACGCCGCCGAAGACCAAAGAATTGCTTGTAAAGAAGTATGGCCTCGACAAGCCGCTGCTTACACAATATACGATATATTTGGGAGAGCTTTTAAAAGGAGACCTGGGCCAATCCATTACTAAGAAAGGCCGCGAAGTAAACGACATCATTGCCGAGAAATTCCCCCTTTCCTCTAAGCTTGGACTTATGGCCATAGCTTTTGCTCTGCTTATAGGAATACCGTTGGGTTCTCTTGCGGCTATAAAGCATGAATCGCTGCTTGACAGGATAATCATGCTGTTTACTACTATATTTGTTTCGGTGCCTGCGTTCGTTGTGGGAACGCTATTGTTGGTTATATTTGGCGCGATACTTCAATGCGCCTCTGTAACATGGTCGGACGATTTTTCGCACTATATACTTCCGGTTCTGACGTTCTCGTTCTATCCGATATGTTACATAACAAAGCTTACGCGTTCATCGATGCTCGAAACTCTCGGGCAGGATTATATAAAGACTGCGCACGCCAAAGGCCTTTCAAGGTTTACGGTGAATTTCAAGCATGCGCTGAAGAATTCGATAATACCGGTCATTACATATCTCGGGCCGCTTACCGCGTTCCTTATTACGGGAGGGTTTGCTGTAGAGAAGATATTCAGCGTACCGGGGCTGGGAACCTTTTTTATCGTCAGTGTAACCGCCCGCGACTATCCTATTATAATGGGTACCACCATTTTCCTAGGAACGCTGATAGTCGCGATGAACTTTTTGGTCGATATAATATACGGTTTGGTCGATCCCAAGATAAAGCTTCGGTAAATGTGAGGGCATAAATGGACAAGAATAAGGAAGAAGTAAGTAAGAGAATAAATTCTTTCAGCATGCATATCAATCCTGAGCTGTTTGAAAGGGCTACCAGTGAAGAAAAGCAGGAGCTGGTAGTTATGCGCAAGAGCACCTCGCTTTGGAAAGACGCTATGCGCCGCTTCCGAAAAAACACCTTTGCGATGGTCGCATTGGTGCTTTTGGTGTTATTGATACTGTTTGCTTTTGTCGGACCGGCTTTCGTACCGTATAAGTATGACCAGTTCAATCAGGGAGAAGAGGACCAGGGGCCAAGCGCCGCTCATCCTTTCGGAACTGATAAATTCGGACGGGACCTGCTGGTTCGAAACATGTACGGTACGCAGATTTCGCTCGCGGTAGGCATTCTGGCGGCCGTGCTTACGGTAATAATAGGCGCGCTCTATGGTTCGATAGCCGGATTTATCGGCGGCAGGGTAGATAATATAATGATGCGTATAATCGATATCATATACTCGCTGCCTGATATGCTGATAGTTATATTGCTGACGGTAACATTGAAAAAGCCTCTTGAAGACCTGCTTCAAAACAGCCCGTTATTATCCGGCCTTAGCAGCCTCGGCCCCGCGTTTTTCTCAATGCTTATCGTGTTCGGGCTGCTTTACTGGGGTACGATGGCGAGGATAGTGCGCGGAGAGGTCCTCCGTATAAAGGAGCAGGAATATATACTTGCAGCAAAGGCTCTTGGAGCGTCAAACAAAAGAATAATCAGGAAGCATATACTGCCCAATTGTGTGGGCCCGCTGATTGTTACGGCGACGCTTCAGATACCCTCGGCGATATTCGTAGAATCTTTCTTAAGCTTTATCGGGCTGGGGATATCGATTCCTATGGCGTCTCTGGGTTCGATGGTTACTCAGGCGCTTGAAGGCATATATTCGTATCCTACAAGGATACTTTTCCCTGCGGTGACAATCGCGATCATAATACTTGCGTTTAATACTATAGGCGACGCGCTGCGCGACGTGTTGGATCCGAGAATGAAAAAATGAGGTGCAGCTAATTGGAAAATAAACGTTTGCTTGACATAAAGGATTTAAGAGTTTCGTTTTTTACTCCGGGCGGAGAGGTAAAGGCCGTAAGAGGCGTATCGTGGCATCTTGACGAGGGTGAAGCGATAGGCATAGTGGGCGAATCCGGCAGCGGCAAATCCGTTTCCGTTTACGCCGTTATGCGGCTGCTTCAAAACCCCGGAAAGGTAGTTGGCGGCTCCATCGAATTTGACGGCAAGGATATACTGTCTCTTTCTGAAAAAGAGATGAGGGATATACGCGGCAATAAGATAGCAATGATATTCCAGGACCCGATGACGTCGCTTAATCCGGTATATACGGTGGGGAACCAGCTGCGCGAGCCATTGAAGCTTCATCTTAATATGAGCACCGCTGCTGCAAAGGTGCGCGCTATAGAGCTGCTGCGTAGCGTGGGCATACCCAACCCCGCCCGCAGGGTAAAGCAGTATCCGTTCGAGTTTTCGGGAGGCATGAGGCAGCGCGCGATGATATCGATGGCGCTTGCCTGCGAGCCCAAGCTTTTGATAGCGGACGAGCCGACTACGGCGCTCGACGTTACGATTCAGGCACAGATACTCGAAATAATGAAGGATCTTAAGCAAAGATCCAAGATGAGCATCGTGCTCATAACGCATGACCTTGGCATCGTTTCTGACATATGCGACAAGATAATCATCATGTACGGCGGAGAGATAGTGGAGTACGGGCCGATCGAGACTTTGTTTGAAAACCCGAGCCATCAGTATACGTTAGGGCTGATAGGTTCGCTGCCCAGGCTCGGTGTGGACGAAAAAGAATTGCTGAAGCCGATAGAAGGTTCTCCCGTAGATCTTATGCATCCTCCGGCAGGGTGTCCGTTCGCTCCGCGCTGCGAAAAATGCATGAAGATATGCCTCACCGAGAAGCCTCCGTATTTCAAGATGGACGAAGGCCATCACTCGGCATGCTGGCTGCACTACAAGGAAGCGTAGAGCAATAGAAGGGAAGCGTAAAATGGAAAAACTGCTTGAAATAAAAAACTTAAAAAAGCACTTTTATATAAAGGGCGAGAAACGCGGGAATAACCAGCTCCGTGCCGTCGAAGACGTTTCTTTTGACATATATAAAGGAGAGACGCTGGGGCTTGTCGGAGAGTCGGGCAGCGGCAAGACCACAATCGGAAGGACGATACTGCGGCTGTATGAGCCTACGGCCGGGAAGATTATTTACGGCGGGCAGGACATAACAAAGGCTGAGATAAAGCCTTACAGGCGTAAGATGCAGTACATATTTCAGGATCCGTACGCGTCGCTCGACCCGCGCATGACGGTAGGCGACATAATAGGCGAGCCGATAGATATACATGAACTGGTCAAAGACAAGAACGAGCGCAAGGACCGCATATTCAAGCTGCTGGAGGAAGTCGGCCTTAACAATGAGCATGCGATGCGTTATCCTCATGAGTTTTCGGGCGGTCAGCGCCAGCGCATAGGCATTGCGCGCGCGATTGCCGTCGAGCCTGAGTTTATAGTCTGCGATGAGCCGGTATCCGCGCTTGACGTTTCGATACAGGCGCAGATTATAAACATGCTTGAGTCTCTGCAGGAAGAGCTTGGGCTTACGTACCTGTTTATCGCTCATGACCTCGCGGTCGTAAAGCATATATCGAGCAGGGTAGGCGTGATGTATCTTGGCAGGATAGTAGAATTGAACAGCACAAAAGGTTTGTTCTCTGATCCGGTCCATCCTTATACGCGCGCGCTTCTCTCTGCGATACCTGTTTTTGACCCCAAGGTTAACAAAGCGAGAAAGCGCATAATACTGGAAGGGGAAATACCCAACCCGCTTAATCCCCCAAAAGGCTGCGTGTTTTCCACAAGGTGTCCTTACAAGAAGGATATCTGCGAAGAAAAAGGCCCCGAATTTAAGGAATACGGCAGCGGGCATTTCGTAGCCTGCCATTTTGCAGGGCAGATCTGAAAACGAGGGAACAAGGGCGTTCGTTTATATAAGTTTTCAACAGGCGGAAGGCGCCTGTTAAATAAAAAAGGAGGAAGGTAAACCAAATGAAGAAAATTTTGACACTGATACTTGCGGTTGCTATGGTTTTCACAATGGCCGCCTGCGCGTCCAATCAACCTGCACCGTCTGAATCTCCGTCTGAGGCTGTTACGTCCACCGAGCCGGTGGCAAGCGAAGCTCCGTCTGCAGTACAGGATGTTGCTCAGGAAGCAACGGTATGCGTAGGATCCGAGCCGACGACGCTTGACCCGACGATGAACGAGACAGTCGACGGCATGATCTACATTACGCATATGTACGAAGGTCTTTACAGAATTAAGACTGACGGAACGTTTGAGCTCGGTCAGGCTAAGAGCGTTGACATCGTTGAGAATGAAGACGGTTCCGCTACTGTAACAGCCGTACTCCGCGACGACATCTTCTGGAGCGACGGAAAACCCGTTACCGCTCAGGATTTCGTTTTCTCCTGGAGAAGGCTTGTTGATCCGGCTGTTGCCGCATCGTATAACTATATCGGAGGAGACTTCTTCAAGAATGGCTATGACGTCATTGACGGAAAAGTAACTCCCGAAGAGCTTTGTGTCGAAGCGGTCGATGAAAAGACGATCAAATTCGATATCACAGCTAACGTTCCTTATGTTAAGGACCTGCTTGCGTTCCCGAACCTTATGCCTCTTCGCGAGGATATCGTTTCCGCCAATCCCGAAGGATGGGCTACGGAAGCTGAGGGACAGGTATTCAACGGCCGTTACACTCTGACTGAGTTCTCTCATGAAGACCAGATCGTCATGACGAAGAACGATAAATACTGGGATAAAGATTCCACGAAGATGGGCAAGCTGACGTTCAAACTGATGAGCGACGACAACGCGATGCTTGCTGCGTTCAAGTCGGGCGAGCTCGATCTTATCGACTCGATGCCGGTTGACGAGCTTGCTACGCTTCAGCAGACGCCGGAGTACCACAGATATGGTCAGATAGGCCTTTATTACGTCCAGCTCCAGCAGAAAGAAGGCGGACCTGACGTTCTTAAGGACGTAAGGGTAAGGCAGGCGCTTGCGCTCGCCATCGACCGTGATTATATCAACCAGCAAGTGTTCAACGGCACGCGCGTACCCGCTTATGCGCTCGTTCCCGAGGGCATTCTGGACAACGGCCCGGGTACGGATTTCCGTAAAGCTGCAGGGGATGTTGTCGGCGGAAACATGACGACAGATTATGCCGCTAACGTTGCTAAGGCAAAGGAACTGCTTGCCGAAGCTGGATATCCGGACGGCAAAGGATTC
The DNA here is from genome assembly GCA_050260375.1 of Burkholderiales bacterium. Taxonomy (GTDB): domain Bacteria; phylum Bacillota; class Clostridia; order Christensenellales; family SZUA-584; genus DTFZ01. The sequence continues at coordinate 31,500 of JBLNCA010000042.1, forward strand.
CCGACGCTTGAGTACTCGTTGAACACGAATACGGGACATGAAGCCGTTGCCACGGCTCTCAAGCAGATGTGGGAAGAGAACCTTGGAATTACGGTGAACGTATCCGTCATGGAATGGGACGTTTTCGTAACATACAGGAAGACGACGGACTGCCAGATCACGCGTCAGGGCTGGATAGGCGACTACACCGATCCGGCAACGTTCTTCGACCTCTTCAAGACGGGCGCCGGAACGAACGACGGCGGATACAGCAATCCTGAGTATGACGCTCTTATCGACGCCGCAAGAACGGAGAAGGATATGGCTGTACGTGCTCAGAAGTATCACGAAGCGGAGAAGATCCTCATGGACGATATGGGCATGATCCCGATCGTATTCTACGCGGATGACGTGCTGGCACAGACGTACTTCACGGGCTACGGCGTAACAGGAACGGCAAACAAGATGTTCTGGGAAGCAGTAAAGACTGCTAAATAAACCGAATTAGTTCGCGATTAGACTACAAGATACAGCTCCGCGACTAAGCGGGGCTGTATTTTTGTAGTCTTACAGTGTTAAATTTAACCAAGGGGGAGCCGGCATGGCCCGGCAGGAAATATGTTACGGCCATTTAAAATGTTTTTTAGGTCGCTTGGCAGATATAAAGGCCTGCCCAAAGAGATTTACGTGCTGTTTGTGGCACGGGTTGTGAACAGCCTCGGCGCATTCGTACATCCTTTGCTTACGATGATACTGACCGTAAAGCTGGGATTTGCGGAACACGAAGCGGGTACATTCATAACGATACTGATGGCAACGCAGATGCCGATAATGCTTATAGGCGGCAAGCTTGCCGATAAATTCGGAAGGCGCAGGCTGATTATCGTATTTCAGCTTTTGGGGGCGCTGACGTATATTATATGCGGAATTGTGCCGATATCAGGCTTCACCCCCTACCTTATTATGGCGGCGTCATATTGTTTCGCGCTTACTTATCCGGCGCTCGACGCGGTGACGATGGATTTGACGAGCGGCGATCAGAGAAAAGAAGCGTACGCGCTGCTTTACATGGGGTTTAATCTGGGATTCGTGTTCGGGCCTATGATAGGCGGCCTGCTTATGGATAGCAATCTGCCGCTGCTGTTTATTGGCGACGGTGTTACCACTATTATTTCTACAGTATTGATAATTGTTTTCATACGCGAGACGCTGCCCCAAAAAGGCGGGAACGGGCGTCCGGAGCTTGAAAAGTATGTGGACGAGCCGCTGTTAAGCGTTCTATGGAAGCGCAAGATAATAGTCGTATTCGCGCTTATAATGATGGTGATACAGTTCGTATACAGCCAGTGGGGGTTTGCGCTGCCGCTTCAAATGGAGACGCTTTTCGAGGATACCTCAAGCTACGGCTTTATTGCCAGCTTCAACGGCCTGTTAGTCATTGTGCTGACGCCTATTGTCACGCCTTTGATAAGAAGGACGAGAGCGCTTACGGGCACGCTTGCCGGAGGACTTATGTATGCGGCTGCGTTTGCTATGCTCATCGTAGTAAAGGATCTATACCTGTTTTATGTTTCGATGTTTATATTCACGCTGGGAGAGGTAATCATGACGATAGACGCGGGCGTGTTCGTGGCGGGCATGCTGCCTTCGTCACACCGCGGAAGGCTTGATTCGATATACAACGCGATAACCAGTACGGGAAGGGTAATGTCTCCTCTGGCGATAGGATGGGTAATAACGGCGAGCAGCTTGTCGTTTGCGTGGGTTGTGCTTACGGCAACGGCGGTATTGGGATGCACGGCGCTTTTAGCTCTCATTCGTTCCAAGCCGGGCAAAAAGCAGATAGATTTGGTAAGCGCGAAGGGCGCAGCGGAATGAGGCGCATATGAACAAAAAAGCACTTGCATACGTAATGCTTACAGTCTCATCGGTTATATTCGGCTTTTCCTTCCTGTTCACTAAGGAGACACTCGCGCATCTTGACATCTTTCAGCTGCTCGGGCTGCGGTTTCTGCTGGCCGCGGCATTTATGGCTGTGCTGGCGCTGACGGGAATTATAAAGCTTAAATTGAGCGCGTACAAGATAAAAGCCATGCTGCCGCTCGTACTGCTGCAGCCGACCGTATATTTCATAGGCGAGACGTACGGCATAAAGCTTACGTCGTCGTCGGAGTCGGGCATGATGATAGCCCTTATGCCTATAGCGATAGCGCTGTTCTCGGTACGCATATTGAAAGAACGGCTCGTACTGCGGCAGTGGCTCGCAGTGGCGGCGTCTGTCGCCGGCGTCGGGCTGATAGTAGGCGAAGGCGGGTTTACGGCGAGCGGCAATATATCAGGATACCTGCTGCTGATTATGGCCGTCGTCGCGGAAGGGCTTTACAGCCCGCTCGCAAAGAGAATGACGCAAAAATGCGCTCCTGTCGAGATGACTTTTATAATGATATGCGCGGGCGCCGTAGTTTTCAACGCGATAGGGCTCACAGAAGCAGCCGCTATGGGAACTTTGGGCGCTTACTTTACCGACGCGCTGCAGCCGGGCGTATTAACGGGGCTGCTGTATTTAAGCGCGCTGTCGTCGTTAGCCGCGTTCTTTTTCTACAACTACGCGCTCTCCAAAGTAAAGGCCAGCAGCAGCGCGAGCTTCTGCAACCTTACGACCGTGGTCAGCGTATTTGCGGGCGTACTTTTCGGCGACGAAGAGCTAAAGCTAGTACAGGCCGCAGGCATGGCGCTGATACTGATAAGCATCTGGGGCATAGTAAGCGAGAAAACGCCGCGTATTTCGGAAGAGATTGCCGATTCATCGATTAAGAGTTAGGCATACGCAAGCTGCGCCTTAACGTTGACGAATATAACGAGGGCGCTATAGCGCTGTACAATTTGCTGGGATTCAAAAGAACGGGCAGTACGGAATACCGCACGTTCTGTTTCGACAGCTTTACGTAAGGCTTGGCGGCAACGTGAGATTTCCGCTTAGGATGTATAGAAACGCGCTTACGGGTTTAAGGCTTTCAGTTCGGGCAGCACGAACATGCCGTCCTTTCTTATAAGCACTCCGTCGAACCATATCTCGCCGCCGCCGTATTCCTTTGTCTGTATGCATACCATATCCCAATGGATGGCCGAGCGGTTGCCGTTGTCGGCTGCGGTTTCGTAGGCGCAGCCCGGCGTGAAGTGGAACGAGCCGCATATCTTCTCGTCAAAAAGCGTATTGCCGAACGGCTTCGTAATATGCGGATTAAGTCCGAACGAAAACTCGCCAATGTACCGGGCGCCTTCGTCGGTATCGAATATCGCGTTCAAAGCATCCGAGCCGCTTTCCGCGCTTGCCTTTACTATCTTGCCTTTTTTAAACTCGAGCCGCACGTTTCTATAAACCCTGCCGTGGTAGAGCGAGGGGGTGTTGTAGCTGAGTACGCCTTCCACCGAATGCTTTACCGGCGCGGTAAAAAGCTCGCCGTCGGGCAGGTTGTTCTCTCCCGCGCATATTACATTGGGTATGCCCTTTATCGAAAACGTAAGCTCAGTGCCCGGCCCGGTTATCCTTACGTTGTCGGTTTGCGACATAAGCTCGGCGAGCGGCTGCATGTTCTTCTTCATCTGCGAGTAGTCCATACTCGAGGCGTCTATTACGAAATCGTAAAACTCCTCATACGGCATACGCGCGTTTTGCGCCTGCCCTTTCGTAGGCCAGTTAAGCAGCACCCACTTCTTTTTACGCGTTACAAGGTCTACCCACGGCCTGCGGGCGTGCGCGCGGCGCTGCATTATCGCCGGGTCTATCGACGAAAACTCTGAGTCGTTCTCTTCCGATATGAATGAAACGTCGGCGTCGATATCCTGGTATATATCCATGTCCCACTTGTTTTCAAGCTCCAAACGCCCGTCTGTTGCGCCCTCAAGCATGCAGCGGGAAAGCTCTTCGTCCAGTATGCGCACAAAGGGCATAGCGCCGATAGCGTTTGCCTGTTTAACGAGCTCCATAATAACGGGCTTTGCGGACAGCGGCCCGCGTATCATCAGGCGCTCGCCCTGTTTTAAATCCACGCTGTAGCCGAGTATATTGCGCGCGAGTTTTTTAAGTCTGTCGTCTGCCATTTCAAACTCCTTATTTTTAGCTGTAACAATAGTACCACAGCTCAAAAGTGCGCGCAATGTTACGAAAATATTTGATTGCTTTTCGTTTTTGGAGTATATTAATATAGTATAAAAAGCCAGGATTGTGAGGCGGTAATGGTTTCGTTAAGGGAGATAACAAAAGATAACTTCTGGGACTGCATTTTGCTTGAAGTACTCGACGACCAGAAGGAGTTTGTTGCATCCAACGCCGTATCGCTTGCTCAGTCGAAATACCAGCCTGAATGCATACCGCTCGGCGTTTTTTCGGGCGACGAGATGGTAGGGTTTGTGATGTACTGCATCGATGCGGACGACGGGGAGTATTGGATATACCGCATGATGATAGACCGCGCCCATCAGGGAAAAGGGTTTGGTACTGAAGCGCTAAAATGCCTTATCGAACGTATAAAAAAGGACGATACGCATCATAGCATAACCTTGGGCGTCCATAAGGAAAGCGCGGCGGCGGTTGCTCTGTATGAGCGTTTTGGTTTTGAATTCACCGGGCAGGTTTACGGCGGCGAACATATTATGAAATATGTATATTAAGGCGGTAAGTTATATGAAGGATACAATTTTCAGAGAGATAGAATACGGTTCGAAGGAGTATAAGGATGAGCTCGATCTGCGCAACAAGGTGCTCCGGGTGCCTCTCGGGCTCGACATTTACGACGAGGACTTAAAAGGCGAGAAGGACGATACGCACATCGGGGCTTTTTATAAATCAAAGCTTGCAGGCGTGCTTGTGCTGACCAAAATAGGCAACGGCGTGGTGCGCATGCGGCAGCTGGCGGTGGCGGACGAAATGCGCAGGCGCGGTATAGGAAAAAGGCTTGTGCAGCACGCGGAGGAATTCTTGCGCGCAAATGGGTATAATGAGATAATGGTGCATTCGAGGATGACGGCTACTGGATTCTATAAGAGCCTCGGCTTTTCGGTGACGAGCGAGGTGTTCACCGAAGTAATGATACCGCATGTCGAGATGAGGAAGAAAATAAATGGGTAACGACACGCATACGGGCGCTCTGGACTTGCGCGAGATATTCGCCGATATTGAAAGCTTTGTTGATAAGGACGTCTGCGTAGAAGGGTGGATAAGGAACCACCGCAGGCAGAAGACGTTCGGGTTTATAGACTTCTTTGACGGTACGTGCTTTAAGTCGCTGCAGGTCGTTTACGACGAAAGCATAGGCAACTTTGCGCAAATAAACGCGTACCGCGTGGGGTCGGCCGTGCGCATAACGGGAAAGCTCGTGCGCTCGCAGGGGCGCGCCGAAGCGTATGAGATACAGGCAAAAAGCGCCGAGCTGCTGGGCGACTGCCCGGAGGAATACCCGCTGCAGCCGAAGCGCCACAGCCTTGAGTTTTTGCGCGAGATAGCTTACCTGCGCCCGAGGACGAGGCTGTTTCAGGCCGTGTTCCGCCTAAGAAGCGTAGCGTCTACAGCGATACACCGCTATTTTGAAAACAACGGGTATGTGTATGTGCACACGCCGCTTATTACCGGCAACGACGCGGAGGGCGCGGGCAACACGTTTACCGTAACGTCGCTCGATATTGAAAGCGTGAAGCGCCCCATAGACTTCAGTCAGGACCTTTTCGGCAGGCACACGTCGCTCGCCGTAACGGGACAGCTTGAGGCCGAGACGTTCGCGCTCGCTTTTAAAAAGGTTTATACGTTCGGGCCTACGTTCCGCGCGGAAAACTCTAACACCAAAACGCACGCCGCCGAGTTCTGGATGATAGAGCCCGAGATTGCGTTCTGCGAGATAAACGGCCTGATGGACATAGAAGAGGACTTTTTAAAATTCATAGTCTCCTATTGTCTTGAGCACGCGACTGACGAGATAAGGTTCCTTAAGGATTATACAAAGACGCCGCTTGAGGAAAAGTTGAACAAGCTCGTTGCCTCGCCGATAGCTAGGGTAAGCTACAAGGAAGCGATAGAGATATTAAAGGCGGCCAAAAAGGACTTCGAGTTTAAGCCGGAGTTTGGGGGAGACCTTGCAAAGGAGCACGAGAAGTACCTTACGGACGAGCATTTCAATTCGCCGGTTTTTGTGTACGACTGGCCAAAAGCGATAAAAGCGTTTTATATGTACCAGAACGACGATAATGAGACGGTGGCGGCCGTCGACCTGCTCGTGCCCGGCGCGGGCGAGCTGATGGGCGGAAGCCAGAGGGAGACGCGGTACGATAAGCTGCTATCGCGCATGAACGAGCTCGGCATATCGGCGGAAGAGATGTACTGGTACCTTAACCTAAGAAAATTCGGCGGATGCGTGCACTCGGGCTTCGGCATGGGCTTTGAGAGGCTGCTGATATACCTCTCGGGCATGGAGAACATCAGGGACGTGATACCTTACGCGCGCACGCCTCAGAACTGCGAATTCTAGCCAAGAACAAGCTGCGGTATTTCTCGGACAAAAACAGTACTTGGTTTAAGGAACATTTTTGCATTCAGCTTCGTCTGATTAATGAGTGGCGGGCTGTTTGCCCTGCACAATATTTACACTATTTTTACATTTATGGTGTACTGATGCTTTTTTTATCAGCGTAAATATGGTATAATTATAAGCGGCAGATAATGAGGCAGGTTTGCGAAGTATCCGAAGGAAGGATACCGAGCAAATTTTTTTGTCGATAACGATACCCCAAGGAAGCTTGAGGAAGTATTATATCAGCGAACAATAAAGGAGAACGGTGAAATGAAAAAGCTACTGGCTATTGTATTGTGCGCTGCGCTGACGCTTGCGCTGGCGGGCTGCTCGGGGGAGCAGGCGCAAAGCCCTTCTCCGGAAACGACCACTCCGGCTCCCGCCGCCACCGAGACGCCTGCGCCCGAGCCTACCGAGCCGCCGCTGTCTCTTTCGATGGCGAGTGCAGCGGCGCTTACTGACACAGTCAAGGGCAACGCTTTAAGCAAGGGGTTTGACGATTTAAAGGCGTGGTCGGGCGGCAGTATGGTTATAGAATTTTTCGACGGCGGGGATAAAGGCACCGACGCGGATATAATCGAAGCGGTAAAGTCCGGCGGCATTTCGGTATACACCGGGGATGCGTCGATGATGGCGGAAGCGATACCGCAGCTTGAAGTGCTTGACGCGCCGATGATGTTTACAGCGCTTGACGCGTGCAACGCTGTGCTTGGCGGCAGCTTTATCGATATGATGCAGCCTTTTTTCAACGAAGCCGGGTTGCAGCTTATAGGGGTATACAGCACGTCTTTCAGGTATCTTACGACAGGGAAGCCCATAGCCTCGCCCGCGGACTTTTACGGCCTTCGTATAAGCACTTCGAAAAGCCAGTACAGCAAATCTTTTTGGAAGGCTCTGGGCTGCAACGTGATGCCGCTCGAGAGGTCCGAGGTTTACATAGCGCTTAAGCAGGGCCTGCTTGAAGCGCAGGAGAACGTTTGCTCCGAGATATCCGCTCTTAAATTCTACGAGGTTCAGACTAATATGTATAAAACGCGGCACGGGCAGGACGTAGACGTGTATGTAATGAACAAGGCGCAGTACGACGCGCTGACCGGCGAGCAGAAGGAATGGCTCGGCAAGTTTATTTCACAGGTGATAAGCGACGAGATAGCTGCGGCGGGGGAGGACGAAAAAGAGCAGGAGAAGGCTTTCAAGAAGATGACGGTAGCCGAGCCTGCGCCCGAAATGCTTGCTGCGCTTAAAGCCGCGGTGCAGACCGTTATAGACGAGATGAAACAAAACATTGACCCGGCGCTTGTTGACCAGTATCTATCCGCGTGCGGGTATGCGGGCGGAACGTCAGCGCCGGCTGTTTCAGCGGAACCGACGTCGGCGTCGCCCTCGGCATCTCCGTCATCCTGATTATAGAAAGATAAGGCCTCCTGATATACAGGAGGCCTTTTAAGTTGTTGCTTTTTCAATATTTGCCGAAATCGGTATCATTAAGCGTTATCCTTGGAGCGGCTGACGGCTTTTCATGCGTGGCGGCTTCCGGTTCTTCCACGTAAGCGGCGCTCTCGTACTTTGGTGCTTGCGCGCGCTTTAAGTTGAACTTGCCTACCATGCTCTTTAACAGCTCGGCCTGAGAAGAGAGCTCCTCGGCGGCAGCCGCGGCTTCTTCTGACGTTGCGGAGTTAGTCTGCACTACCTGGCTCATCTGCTCTATGCCCTTGTTTACCTGCGCTATCGCGGTAGCCTGCTCGTTGGACGCGGCAGCTATCTCGCCTACTAGCTCCACGGCTTTTTCTACGCTTGCCACGATGCCTTCAAGCGCAGCCGCAGTCTCGTTGGCTATCTTGGTGCCCGCTTCGGTCTTCTTTATAGAGCCTTCTATCAGCGCCGTAGTCTCTTTCGCGGCGTTCGCGCTTCTGGCAGCAAGGTTCCTTACCTCTTCCGCGACCACGGCGAAGCCCTTGCCATGTACGCCGGCCCTTGCGGCTTCGACTGCGGCGTTCAATGCCAGTATGTTGGTCTGGAACGCTATGTCGTCAATTACCTTGATTATCTTCGAGATGCTTGCTGACGATTCGTTTATCTCGCTCATCGCGGCCTGCATGCTCTTCATCTGCTCGTTGCCTTCCACGGCGCCGTTCTTGGCCTCGTTGGCGAGTTCGTTCGCCTTATTGGCGTTGGCGGCATTGTGCTTCGTCTGCTCGGCTATCTGCGTCACGGAAGCTGTAAGCTCTTCTATCGAGCTCGCCTGCTCGGTAGCGCCCTGAGATATCTCCTGGCTGCCGTCGGAGACCTGCTTAGTGCCCGAAGCGACCTGCTCGGCCGCGGTGTTGATATCGGAGAGCACGTCGTTGAGCGAAGCGATTATGCTGTTTATAGAGTTCTTGAGCTCTACAAAATCGCCTTTGTAGTCCGAGGTGATGCCAATGTCGAGGTTGCCTTCCGACAAAGCGCCCAATGTCCTTGAGATTTCCTCTATATAAGCTTTTAGCGTATCTACCGTGAGGTGGAGGCTGTCGCTTATCCTGCTGAACAGGTCATGCAGTTCCTGAGTATCTTCGTCGGGCTCGTCGACGCTCATGTCGCAGTAAAGCTCGCCTTTAGAGAGCCTCTCGAGGTTTACGACGAGTTTGTCAACTTCGGCGGACTGGTATTTCGACTGCTTTTCCATTACTATGCGCGCCTTTTCAATATCTTTAAAAGCACTGCGCACCTCGGCGTTAATGGTAGACGTTAACTGCCCTATCTCGTCCTTTGTAAGCTTTTTCGCGTCGACAGGAGCGTCGGTCTCTCCCTGAGCTATCTTGCGGCTCAAGTCAGTCGCGTAGCGTACGCCGCTTATGATAGAGACAACAATATATGCGGCAAACCCGGAGAGCAGCAAAATAATAGCGCCGACAACAATGATCGATATCGTAATGCTGGAACCTACCGACTCGGCTATTTGCGCGGAGCGGTAATTCGCATAGCTTTCGAGTATCTCGGTCATTACGTTGATCTCTTCACGGGCTTTGTCGAATATCGCGTTCTTTTCATCCAGGTCGCCTTCGCCCGTGCGGGGGTCGTAAGCGCTCTTCCATTTTTCAAAATTATCCGCAAACGACGCCCAAAGCTGCTCAAGCGTCAGCCCCGTTTCCTCATGGGCATAGTTCGAATATAGCTCTGCGTTGCCCGAGACGTTTGCTATCGCAGTACTTATGCGATCATATACCTGCCCCGCGTTTTCATCAAAGTCTGCGCATAGAGACTCTATTTCTTCATCGCTCAACGAATCGCGCAGATACGCGGCTTTCATCTCCGCTACAGCCGCCTGATAAAAATCCCTGTCCGCGTTTATTATCGCCGCTGTGCTTACAAAAGCTTCGTTATACAACGCCTGCTTGGAGTCGTTGTTTATCTCGTTTGACTTGACGGCAAAAAAGAACAGCAGTGCGATCAGCGATATAAACAATGGAACAACCAGCAGCAGCAGCTTAAACGCTACCCTCATGTTTTTCAACCACTTCATAAGTATTTCTCTCTCCTTACTTTGAATATTTGATTTTTAATACAAACAAAATCATAGACAAACTATTATCTGCTGAAGCAAAAGATAATCAGCTCCCATAAACAACTGATTTTTATTTTATTTTGTTTAGCATGTCTACCTCGTCCTCGCGGAACAGGCTTTCGCAGTCGAGCAAAAGCTTTATTTCGTCTCCTACCTTGCCTATGCCGCTTATGTACGAGTTCTTCACTCCCGCCCTTGCGTCCGGCGGTGGCACGATGTTGTCTTCGCCCACCGAGAGCACTTCCGATACGTTGTCTACTATAAGCCCTACCGTTACCTCGGCGGTTTCGACGACGATTATACACGTCCTGTCCGTGTACTCCGCTGCCGGCTTTTTCAGCTTAAGCCGCATGTCTATAAGCGGAATGATTCTGCCGCGCAGGTTGATAATGCCCTTGATATAGTCCGGGACGTCGGGCAGCTTTGTTACAGGCTGCATGCCTATTATCTCTTTGACAAAGCGTATCTCTATACCAAAGACCTCTTCTTCAAGATCGAAGGTTAAGAATCGCCCGCGCTGCATATCTTCCAGCTCTTCCAATAACTCTTCTTGATTCGTCATTTTCTTTCTCCTTTGCTATAAACACTTTCCCTGTAAATACTGCATATTTGATATTTTGCACTGCTGTTTTTTAGCTTACCACCTCCCAATAACCGGGCATTTATACCAAAGAACCATAAACGCCTTTTTACCGGCTCGCGACTATCTCCCGATCATCACGGATGTTTATAGCTCTTTGGTACTTTGCGCCGGTAAACTTTAAAAACTGCAAATCAGCCTGCCAGATAATAATAAGCCCTAATAATACTGACATTACATTACGATAACGGTTGATACCAATTAATGCCAGTACAAAGCCTGCTGTTAAACGCTTTTATTTTAACCTTGGGAGAAAGGGTTAAGAATTTCTATATGTTCGTTTTCCTGTGTTTTCATTAAATAATATCGGAGCGAGTTTAAAAAACTTTAAGTTTTACGTACTTTTTATTAAATATAAATACATAAAATGTAAATATTGAGCCATAACATACCTGTAATGGTATATAATGACGATAAACTATCATTTTACGACAAATATAGGCTTATATAGCCCTTCTTTGCCTGCCTGGATTAAGGCACAATCAATACCTGCCCAAATTGCTGCCGATCAGCGTTACGCTTAAAGCGATATAAACGCTGCGTTGCCGCTCCTGATACGGGGTCCCCAGCGAGCCGTAAGGCTTGATGGGGTGTAAATACGGGGTCCCCGGCAAGCAGTAAGGCTTAATGGGGTGTAAATACGGGGTCCCCGGCAAGCAGTAAGGCTTGATGGGGTGTAAAAAGGATGCCGGTGCCGGCATCCTTAAGTCAGAGCTTTCAATTACTATGTTGTCAGCATTTTGGCCCGCAACCGCCGCCGAAGCCGTTGCCGCAGCAGCATAGCAGAAGCAGGGGCCACAGGCAGCCGAAGCCGCCGCCGAAACCGTCGTCGCACCCGCGGGGTCCATGTGCCCCGCCAAAGCCGTTGCCGCAGCAGCATAGCAGTAGCAGAGGCCACAGGCAGCCGCATCCGCCTCCGAAGCCGCCGCCAAAGAATCCATCCATTTTGATACCCCCTTTCATTGGTCACAATTTACTATATGACTATATTGGAATATTGGTTACAGCAGTTTGTCGATTTTTATGCGCATACAACATTTTTCTGCTGCTGCGCGTATAAGTATTATTAACGGGGTCCCCAAAAATACGTAGGCTTTTTGGGGTGTTTAACGGGGTGGAAATATCGAGATTTAATATAAGTATCTAAACCGGTGATATCATGGATATTTCGGAAACGTTCAAGACGCTCGGGGACGAAACAAGGCTTAAAATATTGAGCCTCGTTTCGCGGCATGAGCTTTGCGCCTGCCTCATTGAAGAAGCGCTTGGTTTGCTGCAGCCCAACGCTTCAAAACATTTGAGGCGCTTAAAGACAGCGGGGCTTATTACCTGCAGAAAGGTTTCGCAGTGGTGTTTTTACAGCATCAGCAGCGAGTTCAAAGCCGAATATGCAAAGCTCTATGAGTTCCTTGAAAGCGAGTGGTTGAGAGACGCGCAATACGACAAGGACTTGGAGAAGCTTGAAACGCTGCTGAAAACAAGCGATTGCTGTGAAAAGCTGCTGCGCCGCAAAAACCGCCCGAAGGTTGCGCTTTAATAACGCGGATGGTAATATTGGGGCATGGAAGAGATAAAGCTTACCGTAGAAGCGGGCGCGGACAGGCTTGACAAGTATATAGCCGACAACACCGCTTTTTCGCGGTCAAGAATAAAACAAGCGATACTGTCGGGCGAAGCGCTTGTGAACGGAAAAACGGCTAAGCCGGGCGACAAGCTGCGCGCCGGGGACGTCGTAATGCTCAACATGGAGGAGCCTAAAGAGGCGGCGGCAGAGCCCGAGGAGATACCTATAGACGTTGTGTACGAGGATTCATCGATAGCTGTCGTCAACAAGCCTCAGGGCATGGTCGTTCATCCGGCGCCCGGCAATTTTACGGGCACGATGGTGGGAGCGCTGCTTTTTCGCATTAAGGATCTGTCGGGCGTAGGCGGCGAGATAAGGCCGGGCATAGTGCACCGCATCGATAAAGATACTTCGGGGCTGCTCGTCGTCGCGAAAAACGACGAGGCGCACGCGTCGCTGTCCGGGCAGATAGCAGACAGAAGCATGAAGCGCGTATATGCGGCAATAGTGCACGGCAACATACGCGAAGACGAGCTTACGATAGACAAGCCTATAGGAAGGAACAGGCGCGACAGAAAGAAGATGGCAATAGACGCGCGAGGCAGAAATGCCGTCACGCACGTAAAAGTGCTTGAACGCTTCGGCGAATTCACATATATAGAAGCGCATTTGGAAACGGGCCGTACGCACCAGATACGCGTGCATATGGCGAGCATAGGCAGGCCGGTCGCGGGCGATACGGTGTACGGGCCAAAAAAGCCGCGGCTGCACGACGGCGGGCAGCTGCTGCACGCAAAAGAGCTGCGCCTGCGCCATCCCGTTTCGGGCGAACAGATGGTTTTTTACGCGCCGCTGCCCGATTATTTTGAAAAGGCGCTTAAAACGCTTCGAACGAAAACGAAGTAATTACCGCCCCAAAACATCTGACTTTTTGGGAAGCCCCGTTAAAAAGCGTTGCGCGGACAAAGTTTTAAGCGCCGGTGTTGACTTTTATTACGGCGATGACTATAATACATTATGTGTAAAAAAACTCCCATTGTAATTCAAAGGAGTATGGGAGGGAGGGTAATTAGTGGCTGAGATACGTGTCGGGGAGAACGAGTCTTTGGAAAACGCGCTGAAGCGTTTTAAGAGGCTCACCGCGAGAGAAGGCACATTGGCAGAGCTCAGGAAGCGCGAGCATTATGAGAAGCCCAGTGTCAAGAGAAAGAAAAAGGCGGAAGCTGCGCGCAAAAGAAAACACTGATATATTTGCTTTGAGCTGTTTTGGTTTGAGGCATAAGCGGCATACATATTCGCATAATAAGCCCGGGGCATAACGCTTCGGGCTTTGTTATTACTTGATGGAGCGCGCCGTATGTTATCCATGGATAACAAATAAGGTGAAGTAAAGGAGAGCACGCGCATGAGAATTAAACGTCTGCTGCTGTTTTTGACAGCCGTTGTGTGTATTTTGGGGCTGCTGCCGACCGTGTTTGCTTCGGACAACCAGGTCATACTCGCGGAAGTTACGGGCGAAGTCAACGCGGCGATGACGGAGTATATCAGGAGCGAGATAGCGGCGGCAGAGAGCTCGGGCAGCCCGCTGGTATTGATGCTGGATACGTACGGCGGCGAGATACTGGAGGCGGACAACATAAAGCAGGCGATTCTTGGCGCAAATGTGCCCGTAGACTGCTATATCACGCGCAACGCGCTCTCTGCGGGTACGCTTATCGCAATATCGTGCGGGCGCATAGTGATGTCGCCTTCGGCCGTGATAGGCGCGGCGGAGACTATACCCAACGATGAAAAGACGCTTTCAACATGGGTAGGCATACTTGCTTCCGCGGCGGAAGCGCGAGGGCGCGACACCAAGGTTGTTGCGGCGATGGCGGACAAAGACGTTGTAATCGAAGGGGTAAAGGAAGCGGGATCGCTGCTTGCTCTGGGAGCTACTGACGCAAAAGCACTGGGGATATCGGACGGCACGGCTGACGACAGCAAGGCTGCGCTTTCACTGCTCGGCTACGGCGAATATGCTGCGGCGTATCATGAGATGAGCTTTCCGGTTAAGGCGGCGCAGTTTTTGACGTCCAACACCGTAGCGAGCATACTGTTTATCGTTGCAATAATACTCATGTTCATAGAGATATTCGTGCCGGGGTTCGGAATATTCGGTGTTCTTTCGATAATCTGCTTCGCATTGTATTTCGGAGGCAGCCTGCTCGCGGGCTTTGCCGAGTGGTGGAGCATAGCGCTGTTCGTCTTTGGAGTAGGCTGCCTTATTGCCGAGGCGGCGGTCCCGGGGTTCGGAGTGTTCGGCATATTGGGCATAGCGGGCATAATCGCAGGGCTGCTGTTCTCGTCAAGGGACTTCGTATCGTTTCTTACTGTGCTGGGCGTGGCAATAGCGGGCAGCGCGGCGCTGCTGCCGGTAACGTATTATCTGCTCAAGAAATCGGGGCTGCTGCGCAAAGTGGCACTTGAAGAGGGTATGCTGCCCGAGAAGGGCTTTGTCAGCCACGAGCAGATACCGAGCCTATTGGGCAAAAAGGGAGTTGCGCTTACGGTGCTGCGCCCGGCGGGGGTGGCAAGAATAGAGGGCGTAAAACACAGCGTAATATCTTCGGGAGCGTTCATACCGCAGGGTACGAAAATAAAGGTGACAGAGCATACGCCGGGAAGGATAGTAGTGGACGAGGACGAGGAAGCCTGAGTGTAAGATTCTCGCCTGCGGGCTCGGAATGACAAATGCATCTATGAGCTAGTAGCAACTTTATGTCATTCAGAGTAGCGATAGCGACGAAGAATCTTACAGTATCAAATGTAATCAAAGATTCCTCGCCTGCGGGCTCGGAATGACAAATGTATCTATGAGCTAGTAGCAACTTTATGTCATTGCTATGAAAACAGAGGAGAAAAAAGTGTACAAAAAAGAAGGTTGTAAACACAACCCGTAAAGTAGTATGATCGCTAGGTCGTCAGAGAAACGGGAACCGACATTCCTAGCTCT
>JBLNCA010000043.1:0-11274 GCA_050260375.1 Burkholderiales bacterium
TTGCCGGTAACAGGCCCCATGCGGTTGGCGGAACCGTAATATGCCTTTAGGCATTGCCAGCAAGAGTCCCTTATAGGGTTCAAGAAAAACCACCCCTTGAAGGGGTGGATGATTATTACGCGTATGATAGAAGCGACAATACCGTAAAACAGGCTCTTATAGAAGAAAGCCCATGTGTCATTCAGAGGAGCGAAGCGACGAAGAATCTTAATACGGGGTCCCCAACAAGACGTAAGGCTTGTTGGGGTGTAAATCTCATGCGGTTTTGCTGGAACCGTAACATGGTCGCGAGGCTATTAAGCAAGAATCCATTACAGGGTTCAATAAAAACTACCCATTGAAGGGATGGATGATTATTACGCGTGTTTCCGCATAATCCCCTGCATAATAGTGAGCGTAATTCCACACCCCCGGTATTTTCATATTCTAAATACACCGTGTTCAAAATATTTTTATAAAAAGTATTGACAAAAATCACCGCACATGATACCTTATTCGTAACGATTCCGATTAAGAGGCTGCGTATGGCAATACATGATAAAGCAATAAGAAATACAAAACAACGAAAACAGCTGCTCGAACTGCTTTGTTCGACAAAGTCGCACCCCAACGCGCTTTGGCTTTTCGAGCGCATGAAAAGCGATAATCCCTCGCTTAGCCTCTCCACCGTTTATCGCAACCTTGGCATACTCGAAAGCCAGGGCCTGCTGCTCAGACTGCCTTGTCCCAGCTTCGACAGGTACGACGGCAACACTGCGATGCACACTCACTTTTACTGCCGCGAATGCGAAAGGTTGTTTGACGTCGATACGCAGGGCTTGGAAAAAGAGGCGCTCGGCAGCTTAAAAAACAGTCCTCACAGCCCGGAAGGCTGCAATATAATGTTTTACGGTCTGTGCGAACACTGTAAAAAAAATAATCAGGAGGTAACACAATGACAAACTACGGAGATTTCTACTATTGCGAATTGTGCGGGCAGGTCGTATTGGTGGCCGTACCCGGAGCCCCCGCGCTTGTATGCTGCGGGCAGGAAATGGTTAAACTTGAAGCAAATACGAAAGACGCAAGCAAGGAGAAGCATGTGCCGGTAATCGTGGATAACGGCGATACAATCACGGTCAAGATCGGAAGCGCGCCGCATCCGATGACGGAAGAGCACCATATCGAGTTTATCGAGGTGGTAAGAAAAGACGGCAAGTCCGGTATTGCGAAGCTGGACCCCACAGGCGCGCCCGAAGCGACATTCAACATGAAGGCGGACGAGGTGGCCGAAGTGTACGAATTCTGCAACCTTCACGGCCTCTGGAAAGCATGACTCAAGCTGGCGACGATGAATTAATTCAAAATATAAAAGCAAATGGAAGGTATGGAATAATGAAAAGTTTAAAGGGAACAAAGACGGAAAAGAACCTGATGGAAGCGTTCGCGGGCGAGTCGCAGGCAAGGAACAAATATACTTTCTTCGCTTCGAAGGCCAAAAAGGAAGGATATGTGCAGATAGCCAACTACTTTACCGAAACGGCAGCCAACGAAAAAGAGCATGCCGAACTGTGGTATAAACTGTTCGCCGGTATAGGAACTACTATGGAGAACTTGGAGGCCGCGGCGGCGGGCGAGAACTACGAGTGGACCGACATGTACGCCCGTATGGCAAAAGAAGCGCGCGAAGAAGGCTTCGACGATATCGCGGCAATGATGGAAGGCGTAGCCGCAATTGAGAAGAACCACGAACAACGCTACCGCGATCTCTTGGAAAACATAAAGAGCGGCAAGGTATTTGAACGCGATACGGAAGTTGAGTGGAAATGCACCAATTGCGGCCACAGATTCATGGGCAAGAGCGCGCCCAAGGTCTGCCCGGTATGCGGCCATCCGATAGACTATTTCGAGCTTTACGCAAAGAATTATTGACCGGTTAGACTTTAAGCGTCCCTTCATACAAAGCGGCAAAAACGCGGCATACGGCACGGCTTACGGCTGTGCCGTATTGCTGCGTGCGCAATGCATTAAAAAGCTCCTTTACTGCTGCAAATAATTTCATTCGCGCGGCTTTTATTCATACAAGCAGCTTTCTATGCTATAATTATTAAAAAGCACGCAATATACGACGGAGGTAAGCAGCCGATTTGAACATTCTTACGCATAAACTTAAAGAGGTCTTGTTCGCTGTACTGCCTATTACCGTAGTTGTTCTTATACTGGGGTTCACTTTAGCGCCTCTTGAAACGCCTTATATTCTTCGCTTTATAGTGGGAGCGGTTTCAGTCATACTGGGATTGTCGATTTTCCTGTTTGGCGTGGATATCGGTATAACGCCGATGGGCAATGAAATAGGCGCTTCACTTATAAAACCCAACAAGCTATGGATTGTTACGTGCGCCGGTTTTTTTCTTGCGTTTATTGTATCCGTAGCCGAGCCCGACCTGCACATACTCGCCGCCCAGGTTAGCAGCGTTACTTCCGGCATGATATCCAAAACCTCTATAGTCGTTATCGTATCGCTGGGCGTCGGGGCCATGCTTTCCGTCGGGCTGATAAGAATAGTTAAAAATATACCTTTATATATAGTACTTACAATATTCTATGGAATAATACTGATACTCTCATTATTCACGGCGAACGAATTCATAGCCATCTCATTTGACGCGTCGGGCGCGACGACAGGAGCGTTAACGGTGCCGTTTATTCTCGCGTTAGCCATCGGCGTATCGAAGCTGAAAAAGGACAGCAAGGCGTCCGAAAAGGACAGCTTCGGCCTCGTAGCTATAGCTTCAATAGGAGCGATTATAGCGGTAATAATGATGAGCATATTATCCGGCTCCGACCGGATAACGGCAAGCCTTGAAATGGCGCCCCCAAACTCACAATCGGTTTTCGGCGAGTACTTTTCAAAGCTGCCCGGCATCGCTCTGGAATCCTTTTTTGCATTGCTGCCGTTGTTTGCGATATTAATGTTATTTCAAAAGAAACTCAAATTATCAAGAAGAACGTTAAGAAGAATGATATTGGGCTTCTTATATACTCTTATTGGCCTCGCGCTGTTCCTCACAGGCGTCAACGCCGGGTTTATGGACGCCGGAAGGATAATAGGCTATAAACTGGCGACGCTCGAAAACAAGTTTTTGATAATCGCCACAGGATTCGTGCTCGGGTTTACAACGATACTCGCGGAACCGGCGGTGTATGTACTGACAAAGAGCATAGAGAATGTTACCAGCGGATACATCAAACGCAGAGCGGTGTTGATTGCGCTTTCGATAGGTATAGGCATTGCCGTGGCTTTGTCCACTGTAAGGATACTCGTGCCGGAGTTGCAGCTGTGGCATTACCTTCTGCCCGGGTATATAATTTCTATAGCGATGTCTTATATTGCGCCCAAGCTGTTCGTAGGCATTGCTTTTGACTCGGGAGGGGTTGCGTCGGGTCCTATGACCGCCACTTTTATACTCGCCTTCACACAAGGCGCCGCCGAAGCGATCGAAACGGCGGATGTGCTGGTCGACGGATTCGGCATGATAGCCGCAGTGGCTTTAATGCCGCTTATAGCTTTACAAACCCTCGGTATTATCTATAAAATAAAATCCAAAAAAGGAGGGCTCGAAGTTGGAAAGTTGCCCGACTAGCGGTGGTTTTGAGCTCCTGACAATAATAGTCAACGATGGCTGGGGAACGAAGATGCTGCATGCGGCGAAAAAGAGCGGCATATACGGCGGAACGATAATGCTGGGAAAAGGAACGGTAAAAAGCAGCATACTGAAGTTTCTTGAGCTGTATGAAGAGCAAAAGGAAATCGTATTTATCGTTGCCGGCAGGTCGGCCGCGTTTGGTCTTGCTGAATCGCTCGATAATAAGTACAACTTCAGCAAGCCTCATCATGGTATTGCTTTTTGCACCCCGGTTACAGGCGTTCTTGGAAGCACGACCTGCCGGGCGGATGAAAACGTTAATAATGAAAGCAGAGGTGCGGATACCGTAATGTATAACGCGATATATGTTATTGTCGAAAAAGGAAACGCGGAGGCTGTAATCGACGCGGCAACCGCCGCGGGCTCAACGGGCGGAACCATTATCAACGCAAGGGGCTCCGGCATTCACGAGACCAGCAAGCTGTTTTCTATGGAAATCGAGCCGGAAAAGGAAATCGTGCTGATAATATCCGAAACGGACAAAACGCAGGCTATAGCTTCCGCCGTATACGACGCGCTTCAGTTAGACAAGCCGGGCAACGGCATAATGTATATACAGGACGTTTCAAAGGCTTACGGATTGCGGCGCAATGCGGAAACCAAAACGGAATAACGCATTAAAAAGCTTTATTAGGCGCTTTTAGCCTTTATAAAGACGGACAAAGTAAACGCAGCCAATGTCGGCTTCATGTTTTTGTTATCAACTTAAACAGTTTTCCGACGCTGCCATTTATTAAACGAGGTTTTCGAGTATAACGGAGCATACATCTTAAATTGTAATCTTATCTTAATATACCTGTAATAAATGATACTATAAATATTTAAACTCAATTAGCGCATAATAGCGCGTTTTGTGCCTTGCCGCCCTTAAAAGTTATAATTGACGCATCACAAAAAAGGGGGACAGAGCAATGAAACGTGCGATTAAAAAGAAAAAGGCGCTGATGTGCGCAAGCTTTATCATCTGCATGGTTTTTGTTTTCGTTATGGTGGCGCCTACAGCGTTTGCGGCAGGCTCTTTGCTTAAATTGGGCAGCAGGGGAAGCGAAGTCACGGCGCTGCAGGAACGGCTGCTAAAGCTCGGGTACATGGATTATCCAAGCGCGACCGGATACTTCGGAGAGGTAACGAGAACGGCAGTTAAGCGCTTTCAGGGCTACAACGGCCTTTACGCGGACGGCGTAGTAGGCCCGGCGACAAACGCAAAGCTTTATTCGTCAGGCGCAAAGACGCTGCTGCTTAACATAGGAAGCCGGGGCGAAGCCGTATCGACGCTTCAGGCTAGGCTCAGAGATTTGGGCTACACCACGAGCGACAATGTGACAGGCTATTACGGCGCTATCACGAAGTCCGCAGTCGCGGAGTCCCAGCGCGCAAACGGCCTTTACGCGGACGGCATTGCGGGACCGGCCACGAGGGCGAAGCTGTTTTCAGACAGCGCGGCAAGAAAGCAGAGCGCTCCTTCGGCGTCGCAGGCTGCAAGCATAGCGGATATAGCGCTCACGCAGGTTGGCAAGCCGTACGTTTTGGGCGGCAACGGGCCATCGAGCTACGATTGTTCGGGTCTCGCGTACTACGCGATGAAAAACGCAGGCTTTAACGTGTCAAGACTGTCCGCAGCGGCATACAGCGAAAACTCCGCGTGGACAAAGGTAACGGGAACGTCTTCGCTTAAGAAGGGAGACCTCGTGTTCTTCCGTTCGGATGCGTCGTCATATATAAGCCATATGGGCATATATATCGGAAACGGACAGTTCGTTCACGCTTCATCCGGGCAGGGCAAAGTAATGGTAAGCAGCTTTACCTCGTACTGGCTCGGCGTATACATGTTCGCCCGCAGGGTAGCATAGCCTAAGTAACTATCACCAATACGTAAAAAAGACGCTTCATTCGGTGGAGCGTCTTTTTATACGGGGTCCCCGGCAAGACGTGAGGCTTGCTGGGGTGTGGATATCGGTATTCTTAAAAAGCCAAAGCCTTTCATGTTTCAATTGCATTACAATTTTTAACCTTCCGTAAAGCGCCGTATATTCGCCCGTAAAAGCAGCCAGAATTATTCTTATGCACGACGAGCGAGCATATAATCTGAATGTCGATTTAAAGATAACAAGCGTTTGGCGGTAAAGTCGAAATGAAACAGAACAGCGACAAACCAAAAAAGTTTTTGTTTAAGCCCCGCGAAAAGAAGCAGCCCGAAAAGCGGCTGTTCCATAAACCTGTAACCGCAGTCAAGATAATAAAATACTGCCTCATTTGCGCGGCGTTTACGGCGCTCATACTCGCGGGCAGCTTTATATATGTAACGGTAATAAACCCGCGCGCGGCGTTCCCCGACCCGACGCCAAAACCTCCCTCCGCGGTTCCCGCAGCGCAGATAGCGGCTGAGCCCTCCTCGCCTTTCCCTTCGCGCACGCTCTCACCCGAAGAGAGGCTCAAAGCGCAGGCGGACATGGAGTTCATGAAAGACAGGGTAAACATACTTTTTGCGGGCATTGACTACTCCGTCGAGCGCGAGGGCAGGACGGACTTTCGCACGGACACTATGCTGCTCATATCCGTAAACTTCGCCGCGGCCGGGTTGACCTGATATCCGTGCCGCGCGACAGCTACGCCGACATAGCGTTTACGAATAACAACTGGAAGATAAACGGCGCTTTCATGTCCGCGGGCGGCAAGGAAGGCCGCGGCTTCGAGTGCATGATGGAGACCGTAAGCACTACGCTGGGCGGCGTGCCAATAAATCACTATGTCGCGGTAGAGATGCAGGCGGTAAAGGATATTGTAAACGAGATAGGCGGCGTGTGGTACGACGTCGATTACGATATAGATATAGGAGGAAGGCATCTGAGTAAAGGCTATCAGAAGCTCGACGGGCAGGCGGTGCTCGACTACTGCCGCGCGCGCAAAGGCATAACGTCGGGCACGGACATAGACCGTATAGACCGCCAGCAGCGCCTGCTGCTCAGCGTGTTTTCGCAACTGAAAAGCTCGATGCGCCTATCCAGCATACCCGACATATACAACAAGGTTAAATCGGGCGTATATACCAACCTCAATTTCGAGCAGATAACAGCGCTTACGCTGTTCGCGCTCGATCTCGACATTGATATGGAATGCAGCCGGTATACGCTGAAAGGCGAATATACTACCGCGAACGGCCACAGTTATTACGTGCTCGACCATAGGTATACGCAGAAGATAATACGGGAAATATTCGGCGTCGAGCCGGTAATAGACTGGTCGTACAGCCTTGAATATGTAAAGAACGAAAACGCGAGGCGCGCGCTTAAAAGCGCCGTTGACGCGCTGGGCTCGCTTGCCTCAAAGCATAAAGCCGATCTGACCGTTGGGCAGCGCGACGCGGTTGAAGCTGCGATAGCGAGAGCCAAAAAAGCGCTGAAGAACGGCGGCACAAGCGAAATGGAGCGCGTTGCTGACGATTTAACGGATATGTACGGCGAGCTTTCCCGTTACATAAGAAGCCTGCCGCCCAGCCCGCCGCCCGCGCCGACTGAGCCGAGTGCTCCTTCCCCCGAACCGGCAGAAACGCCGCCTGAAGAACCGTCCGGGCCGCCCCCCGAAGAACCGGCTGAACCGCCGGTCACGGATGCCCAACAAATGTTTTCTGCCGCCGGAGACTACTGATGCCCGAGTAAAGCACGGGACGGCATGAAAGCCGTCCCGTCAAATATATTGCCCTTGTTAAAAAACATTTAAAACAGCTGCGTGCTCAGGTATTTCTCGCCCCTGTCGGGGAATATGCAGACTATGAACCCTTTGTCTATCATGTCCGCCACTTTGAGCGCCGCAAGCATCGCCGCGCCCGACGACATGCCGCAGAATATGCCTTCTTCCCTCACGATGCGCCGCGTCATCTCGAAAGCCTCCTCCGAGTCTACCATTATCGAAATGTCTATGCGCGAGGGGTCGTATATCTCGGGGACTATTGCCTCGCTCATGTTTTTAAGCCCTTGTATATAGTGCCCTCTTACCGGGTGCGCCTCCACTATCTTTATCTCGGGGTTCAGCTCTTTTAGCCGCTTCGCCGTGCCCATAAGCGTGCCCGACGTGCCGAGCCCCGACACGAAATGCGTCACCCTGCCTAAAGTGTCGCGTATTATCTCCTCCGCCGTCGTCGAATAATGCGCTATCTTGTTGTACCTGTTCGTGAACTGGTCGGGCATGAAATACTTCTCCGGGTTTTCTTTAACCATCTGCCGCGCCTTGCGTATCGCGCCGTCCGTGCCCTCGTCCGCCGCGGTTAGTATCACCTTGCCGCCGAACGCCTTTATCATCTTCTGGCGTTCCGTCGATACGGCCGAGCTCATCACTATCTCCACGTCGTACCCTTTAACGGCGCCTATCATAGCCAGCGCTATGCCGGTATTGCCCGACGTAGGCTCTATTATAGTCTTGCCGGGCTTTAAAGTGCCTTCGGCTTCCGCCTGCTCCACCATCTTTAAAGCAATCCTGTCCTTTATGCTGCCGCCCGGGTTCGTGCCTTCGGTTTTTGCGTATATCTCGACATTCTTCTTCGTACACAGCCTGT
Organism: Burkholderiales bacterium; assembly: GCA_050260375.1. Lineage (GTDB taxonomy): Bacteria > Bacillota > Clostridia > Christensenellales > SZUA-584 > DTFZ01. The sequence goes on from JBLNCA010000043.1 coordinate 8,236, forward strand.
TTATCCTCACAAGCGGCGTGTTGCCGATAGTGTCAAGAATGTTGTTATTAAGATACATATAAGCCTTCCCCTCTTTTACACTCCATTATACACACCCCATCAAGCCTCACGTCTTGCTGGGGACCCCGTATTCATACCCCATCAAGTCTAACGACTTGCTGGGGACCCCGTAATCCGCCAGAGCCATGTAATATTATAATACCGGCAACCCAATATGCACACCCCTAAAAGTCTTACGACTTTTCGGAGACCCCGATATGCCTACCCCTAAAAGCCTTGCGACTTTTTGGGGACCCCGTTATGCACACCCCTAAAAAACCTCGCGGCTATTCGGGGACTATTCAAGCCACTCGGGCCTCATAAGAATGTCTATCGTTATCGTCTTGCCGCTGTAATCCGGGCACTCGCTCAAAAACCTTGCAAGCGACTCTTCCGTACCGCTGACGGCTTTTAGCGGTATGCCCGCTTTTTTCTCGAGCTCCTTTATTATACTATACCCTTCCAAAAGCTCTTTGCCCGTCGTCTCATACCCCAAGTTAGCGTTCAGTATTATGCCGTCCGCTTTGAGCCTTGCGCTGTGCTCTATCCTCTTAAGGCTCTCCAAAATGCTCTCCGCGTCCCCCTGAAACGGACGCTTTGTGTTTACTACAAACAGCACCTCGGTGTTTTCCCGCACGCGGTCAAAATGCTCTTTCAATGCGCCCAGCGCCGTCGCGCCTACGGGGTCTCCGCCGCAATCGAACACCGTATGTCCGCCTTTAAACGCCGCGTATACGTCGGGCGGAATGGTCGGCATGTCGACGCCGGTATTAGCAAAAGCCGGGGCTATAACCCGTATGCCCTTTTCTTCCAGCATGGCTTTATGCTCCGAAGACCGAAAATACGGGTTGACTATGTCAAAGTCCACAAGCGCCACGTCGTCATATTTTTGTTTGAGCTTAAGCGCGATGTTGAGCGCAAGCTCCGTCTTGCCGCTGCCGTAATTGCCGTACAGCACCGTTATATTCTTCATTCGTACTCCTTATAATTGTGACTGCAAAAGCCTTAGTTTTTTCACCCTATCGGCGCTTCGCGCCACTTCCCCTTATAGGGGAAGCTTTATGCTGCTCCTGCCTTTACTGCGGCCTTTCGTATATGCTCATCAGCTTTTCGGCGCACTTTATGCCGTCCACAGCCGCCGAGACTATTCCCCCCGCATACCCCGCGCCTTCGCCCGCCGGAAAAAGGCCTGTTATTCCTTCAGCCTGCAGCCCGCTGCCGCGCAGTATGCGCACGGGCGCGGAAGTCCTCGTCTCGACTCCGGTCAGCACCGCATCCGGCATATCGAATCCTTTCATCTTGCTGCCGAACTGCGTTATGCCCGCTTTGAGCGCGGCTGATACGGCCCGAGGCAGGCAATCGCTAAGATCCCTAAAATACGTTCCCGGCCTGTATGACGGCGTTACGTCCCCGAAGCCCGCCGAGGCTCTGCCTTTTAAAAAGCCGCCCACCGTCTGCACGGGCGCTTTAAACGCTTCAGAGTACGCCGCACGCTCGAATATCCTCTGGAACTCGACGCCGCCCAGCGGACCCGCCGCGAAATCTTCCGGGCCTACGCTTACTACTATCGCGCTGTTGGAGTTCTCGGCGTCACGCGCGTAATAGCTCATGCCGTTTACGGCAAGCGCCCTCTGCTCCGTCGCCGAGCATATCACCTCTCCGCCCGGGCACATGCAAAAAGTATACACGCTCCGGCCTCCGCTTTTGCCCGTCAGCCGGTACTCCGCCGCCCCGAGCATAGGATTGCCCAGAGCTTCGCCGTACTGCGCCCTGTCTATAAACTCGCGCCTGTGCTCTATTCTCAGGCCAACGGCGAACGGCTTGGGAGTAACGATGACCCCGCTGCGGCAAAGCATCTCGTACGTATCCCTCGCGCTGTGGCCTATTGCGAGTATCAGCGCGCGCGTTTCAAGGCTGTGTTCCCTGCCGTCTTTAATATATGTTATGCGGGAAAGCGTCTCTCGCGACAAATGAATGCCCGACAGCTTGCATGAAAACCATACTTCGCCGCCCAATTCCTCTATACGCGCGGTTATGTTTTTTACGGCTTTTCTTATGTTCTCGGTGCCCGTATGCGGCTTTGCCTCATAGCGTATTTCCCCCGGCGCTCCGAAGTCAGCCAGCATTTCTATGACGCGCTCCGCCCGTAGGTCCTTTATACGCGTGGTCAGCTTGCCGTCCGAAAACGCGCCCGCGCCTCCCGCGCCAAAGCATACGTTGCTCTCCTCGTCGAGCTCGCCATGGAGCATCAGCGCTTCCACGTCCCCGACGCGTTCGTCTATGCTTTTGCCGCGCTCTATAAGCAGCGGCTTATACCCGTGTCTTGCGAGCGTGAGCGCCGCGAATAAGCCGCACGGCCCCGCGCCCACGACTATGACCCTGCCCGCATCCAGCGTTCCATACTCTATGCGCGGCTCCGAATACTCCTCGGCGCTGCCGAACTTTGCTTCCAGCCTTGACTGAAGCGCGGTGTCGCCTAGCGTTACGTGCAGCGTATACACAAGGCGTATGTGTTTCCTGCGGCAGTCAAGAGACTGCCGTTTTACGCGCGCGCATGCTATATCCTCTTTTCTTATTCCCAGCCTTTTTGCGGCCGCTTCCTTTATCTGCTCTTCGCCGCCCGGCAGCGGCACGCTTATGCCGCTTACTGTAATCGCCACAACGTCACCCTTTCCCGTTTGTTCCGATTATACTCCATATGAGCCGGAAAATCTCATATTTGCAGTATTTTTATACCACAGTACAGCGGTTTTGCATACTTGATTTTACCGCCGGACGGGAGGGCGCATACCCCTTCGGAGCACAATGAGGTCCTCCCCTGCGAACGTTTTATTTATATTGCCCGCTATAAGGGGAAACCTGGCAGATTATCTCTTCAAGCGTAATAATCATCCACCCCTTCAAGGGGTGGTTTTTCTTGAACCCTATAAGGGACTCTTGCTGGCAATGCCTAAAGGCATATTACGGTTCCGCCAACCGCATGGGGCCTGTTACCGGCAA
>JBLNCA010000044.1:0-29569 GCA_050260375.1 Burkholderiales bacterium
AAATGTGTATAGAGCTGCATGGCGGCCTCCGTGTGATTTGTTGTGTGGTAACTTCATTTTACACCTTGGCTGCTTTGCAGTTTCTTTATTTAATTGTTGCACTTGCTATTGTAATCTACCGTGGCACGAAGTGCCGGAAGGAGTGACCAGTTACAAGCAGTTTTCCCTCCCCCAGTCACCTGTCGGTGACAGCCCCCTCGTCAGAGAGGGCTATTTTTATGTGGTTTTAACACTCTGAGCTTTCCGGCCGGGGTCATGAAAAAAGGCCCGGAGGTTTCCGAGCCTTATTAATCTATTTTCCGTTATATCCCTATTATGAACAGCAGTATGCCGACTGCAGCCGCTGTTGCCAATACGAGTATCGACGACACCTTGAACTTCATTATCGCTATGCCTGAAGCGAGCGCAATGACAATCGAAGGCACGTCTATGCTTTCAAGCAGCCCGCTCCAGTTTATCGCGGCGATGCTCTCCACGCCCAGCAGGGCGGGCAGCGCCATCGCCACCGCCGCGGCGGCTATAAGCCCAGTCACCGCGGGCCTTAAGCCCCACATCGCGCGGCGCACTAATATATTTTCCTCGAATTTAAAGAAGTACCTTGCGAGCAGCAGCGAGATTATGAACGACGGAAGCACTACGCCCAGCGTCGTTATTACGCCGCCGTATACCCCCATCGTTTTGACGCCTGCAAAAGTCGCCGCGTTTATGGCGAAAGGCCCAGGCGTCATCTGCGATATGGCTACGATGTCCGCAACCTCGGTGTGCGTCATAAGGCCGTAAGCCACAAGCTCGCTGTTTATGAGCGGTATCATCGCGTACCCGCCGCCTATCGAAAAAAGCCCGATCTTGAAGAATATCCATAGCATCTGCAGCGTCGTCGTCATGGCCGGCCGTCCTTCCCGGATAGACCAGCGGTTTCCTTAACGCGCCATATGCCGAATACTAAGCCGTATACGATAGCGCCGAGTATTATATATATGCTGTTGATGTCCACAAGCAGCGAAAGCAGCAGCGCTATCGCGAACGCGACAAGCGCAACGGCGTCCCTGCGGAAAGGCTTTGTGAACTTCCAGAACGCCGAAACGAGCAGCGCCACTACAGCAGCGCGCACGCCGCGAAGAGCGGCGGTAACATAAAGGTTGTCGCGGAATTCCTGGTATATGAAAGTTATCAGCGTAAGTGTTATAAGGGAGGGGAGCATAGAGCCAAGCACGGCGGCTATTGCCCCTTTTATCTTGCGCAGCCTGTAGCCAACGAGCACCGAGCAGTTTATCGCGATAGCGCCCGGCACGGACTGCGAGAGCGCGACCATGTTGAGCATGTCCTGCTCCGTTATCCAGCCCCGCTTCGTAACAAACTCGCCCTCAAACAGCGGCACCATAACGTAGCCGCCGCCGAAAGTTATGGCTCCCAGCTTGAACGTTATCCAAAATATAGACCATAAGCTTTTCTCGGCCATCTACTTCTCCGCAGCTTTCTTAGTGTGGTTCAAAAGCCCGCCGTCCAGAAGAATGCCGCGCAGGCGATCCGATATGTCGAGCTTTACTTCAAACTCACATCCCTTTGTAATATTTTTTACCGTAAACGGCATTTTGCCTTCAACTTTTTCGGGCGCGTTCTCGATAACCAGCTCGTCGCCCTGGTCTATGAAGTCGTAATCGCTCTCTTTGGCGAACGTGAGCGGAAGTATGCCTGAGTTAATAAGGTTCGCCATGTGTATGCGCGCGAACGACTTGGCAATTACGCCCTTTATGCCGAGATACAGCGGCACGAGAGCCGCGTGTTCCCTCGAAGAGCCCTGCCCGTAGTTATGGCCGGCTACTAGAAAACCGCCGCCCTTTGCCTTCGCCCGTGCGGGGAACGTCTCGTCCACCGGCTTTAGGCAGTAGTCGGAAAGGTAAGGTATATTGGAGCGGTAGGGCAGCAAATTCGCTCCCGAAGGCGCTATGTGGTCCGTCGTTATATTATCCTCCATCTTAAGCAGCACTTCGCCCGAGAGTTTACCGGCAAGAGGTTTACCTAAGGGGAACGGCTTTATGTTAGGCCCGCGGACGACTTCCGTCTCCCCGTTTTCATCGGGAGGTATAATCATGTTGTCGTTTATGAGAAACTCGTCGGGCATGCTTACGGTAAGCGAGCCGGGCTCGAGCCCTATATCGCGCGGGTCGGTAAGATAGCCGGTTAACGCTGTCGCCGCCGCCGTTTCGGGGCTTACGAGGTAAACGTTGGCGCTCTTCGTTCCGGAACGGCCGAAGAAGTTTCTGTTGAACGTGCGCACTGAAACTGCGTTTGTGCGAGGCGCCTGCCCCATGCCTATGCAGGGTCCGCAAGCGCATTCGAGTATTCTTGTGCCCGCGGAGATTATGTCGGCCAGCGCGCCGCTTTGGGAAAGCATAGTCATCACCTGGCGCGAGCCGGGGGATATCGCAAGGCTTACGTTTTCCGCTATAGTCTTTCCCTTGAGTATCGCCGCTACGCGCATCATATCGAGATACGACGAATTGGTGCAGCTGCCTATGCAAACCTGGTCGACCTTTAGGTCCGCTATTTCGCGCACTTTCTTAACGTTGTCCGGGCTGTGCGGCATAGCCGCCAAGGGCTCGAGTTTTGACAAATCTATAGTTATTACCTCGCTGTAAACTGCGTCCGCATCCGCCGAAAGAGGCGTATAATCGCTCTCGCGGCCCTGCGCTTTCAAAAACGCCCTTGTTACGTCGTCGCTTGGGAATATAGAAGACGTCGCGCCGAGCTCGGCACCCATATTGGTTATCGTCGCGCGTTCGGGAACGGAAAGGGTTTTAACGCCTTCGCCGAAGTATTCGACTATCCTGCCCACGCCGCCCTTAACGCTCAATATGCGCAGCAGCTCAAGTATCACGTCCTTGGCCGATACGCCGAATGAAAGTTTTCCTTTCAGCTCCACGCCGAGTATCTCGGGCATCGTGATGTAATAGGGCCCGCCCGCCATCGCCACCGCGACGTCGAGGCCGCCCGCGCCTATGGCCAGCATGCCAAGCCCGCCGCCCGTCGGAGTGTGGCTGTCCGAGCCAAGTAGCGTTGCTCCCGGCACTCCGAAGCGCTCCAGGTTTATCTGGTGGCAGATGCCGTTGCCCGGCTTGCTGAAATATATGCCGTGCTTTTTGGCGACTGTCTCGATATATTTATGGTCGTCGGCGTTCTCAAAACCCGACTGCAGCATGTTATGGTCTATGTATGCGAGTGATTTTTTGGTTTTGACGCGGGGCACGCCCATCGCCTCAAACTGCAGGTATGCCATTGTGCCTGTGGAATCCTGAGTAAGCGTGTAATCTATGCCTATTGAAATTTCCTCTCCCGGCGTCATGTTCCCCGATTTTAAGTGGTTCCTTATAATCTTCTCCGCAAGTGTGCTCAAAAGTGGCCTCCAAAATATATAGTTTTATCAATTCTACAATCAGCAATAAAAAAAATCAACCCGCCGCCAAATAATCGGAAACCCTTAAGCTAAGGTTTCTGCGGTTGGCAACGGGTGGCTGTTTATACTTTGGCTATTGTTCCATCTGCCTCCCCAAAAACGCCGCCGCGGCTTCCGCGGCTTTCTGTTCGGCTTCGCCTATTACCGCGCCGTTGCGTGAAATCACCGCGATTGCGCCTATAGGCTGGCCGTCCATAGATATCGGGGCTATCACCTGCGACGTGGTTAGAGACTGGTCTTCCCCGCTAACAAGAGGGATGGTATTCGCGCCTTCCCTTTTAACGACGGCCCTCGAGTTCATCGAGTCCTCAAGGGCGCTGCTCACCGGACGTTCGAAGTAATCCCTTTTATATTCGCCGCCGACGGCAAGCACGGTGTCTCTGTCACAGATGACGGTAGTGAGGCCAAGAGTGGAAGACAGCGCTTCTGCAAAATCAAGCGCAAATGCGGCAAGCTCGCCAATGGGCGAATACTTTTTCAGTATTATCCCGCCCTCTCTGTCGGTATATATCTCCAGCGGATCGCCCTCGCGTATGCGCAGCGTCCGCCGTATTTCTTTTGGTATGACGATCCTGCCAAGCTCGTCTATTCTTCTCACTATACCTGTTGCTTTCATGTTCTGTCCTCCTTAAAAAACATTATGGTTTTGCTGTTATTGTTTGTTAGTGAGGTCAAATTATGCGCGGGGCGCAAAAATGAAAAACATACCGTATACAGCTGATTATGGCTCGAAAGTATATTCCTTAACAGCAATTCCCTGACTTATTAAAAGAGGAAAATTAATGATTGAGGAATTATTAAACTATCTATATAAAAATACCGGTTAAGGTTTTAAGTAACGGTATTTTTTACAGTGCGCAACAAAAAAGCAAATATCAGTAGAAATGCTGGTTTTTTATAAAGCTGCCCCCTAATATATTAACGTTTTATAATATAATTAAGTATAATGTGCTGAAATAAAAACACTACCGGTAATTTGCGCCTTATAATGATAGAATATTGCACGTATGGAAATATATTGGTATAAAAATATTTATACCCCCAAAAAAATGTGAAGCTTTTTGGGGCGCTAGGATTGCGCTGTCGGCGGCTATTCTTTGTCTGCTGTTTTCTTGCTCTGTTTGCCGGTGAAGAACGACGTGACAAAAAACGCTGCAAGCAGCGCTATTGAAGCTATCATAACCGGCCTTGATGCGAAGCTTGAAGAGGAGGAGCCCTCCATTATAAGGGCGAACACCGTGTAAGCGCACAGTACAAGACCCGCCCAGAATGTTATCGTTGATATGAGCTTCATAATAGATTCTCTCGATTGCTTCTGTTTCATGTATACTCCTGCGCTTTGGATTATTAATCGATTATATCATAAAACCCAATACATGTAAAAGTTGTTATTGTACCTTTATAAAAGTACACGCAGCGATGCAGCGCAAAAGGGTATAGAGTTGGTGCTATATTCCAAAACAAAGGCTTGAAAAACGGGGTGCGGTTGCAAGACTATTGGCTGTGACGGGGCTTGCGCTTAAGGGCTGCCAAGAAGAACCGCAGCTTGATTCAATTTAGGAACGCTATCTCAAAATTAAGGCACAGCAGGAAACACAGCCAAAGAGTATACGGTATAAGCAGGTAAGCTGCCGCGGCGTCTATACTGCGGACCTCGGAATAGAGCAGTACAGCCGCTGTTATTATCGCTATGAGCAGGAACACCGCGCCGCCCGAGTTGTGCTGCCAGAAAAACGCGTACGTCCACAGCACGCCGAGCACGCCGCTTAATGCGTACAGTATAAGGGCCTTTTCCCTGGGGTTTGAAAAGAACGGAGCGCGCTGCTCCTCTACCAGCAGCTTTTTCTGAGGCTCCGGCGTTTCCTCCTGATTGGGCTGGGGCTTTATAGAAACAAGGCACATAGAAATAGCAAACAGCGCGTAAAGCGCGAGCCATACTATAGGGAACACTATGTCGGGCGGCTGGAACGCGGGCTTAATAAGGCCTTTATACCACGCGCCGGAAGCGTCGGCGAACCCAAAACAAAGGTTTACTATTGCTATTACGAAAGCTACCGGGTAAGCCAGCTTGAGTAATTTATCTTTATTCTGCATAGCGCCGCCTCCCGGTACAGTATATTCCCATAAACGGCGATATATGAGGCGTCAAAAATGACCGGGTTTATGCTCGCAACGGGACGCGGGCGTTACAGGGGGTTGCGGCATAAAAAAAGCGGCTTAATGAGCCGCTTCATATTCTATTCTCTATTTTAGATTCTCTTCGTTAAGGCACTTTAAGTCGTCGGGCACGAACACGCCGTCCTTGCGTATAAGCTCGCCGTCGAAGTATATCTCGCCGCCGCCGTACTCGGGTCGCTGTATATAAACGAGGTCCCAATGCTGCGCGCTGTTGTTGCCGTTGTAAGCGTCCTTGTAAGCCGCGCCCGGCGTGAAGTGTATCGAGCCCGCTATCTTCTCGTCGAACAGCGTGTCGCACATAGGCTTTTTGATATACGGGTTTACGCCGAACGAGAACTCTCCCACATACCTTGCGCCTTCGTCGATATTGAGCATGCGGTTTAAACGCTCCGTGTCGTTAGCTTTGGCGTCCACTATTTTGCCGTCTTTGAACTCGAAAGATATATTCTCGTACCTGAACCCGCTCTCTATCGACGGGGTGTTATAAGTTATACGGCCGTTGACGCTGTTTTTTACCGGCGCGGTATAGATTTCGCCGTCCGGAAGGTTCATGCGCCCCGAGCATTTTATGACGGGTATGCCCTTTATGGAGAACTTTAAGTCGGTATTCACGCCTTTTATGTGCACCTGGTCCGCGCGCTCCATGCGCGCTTTTAGTGCGTCCATTGCCCTGTCCATCTTAGCGTAGTCGAGCGTGCAGACGTTGAAATAGAAATCCTCGAACTCCTCGGTGCTCATATCGGCAAGCTGAGCCATCGAAGGGTTGGGGTAGCGCAGCACTACCCACTTCTTGTCGGGAATGCGCACTCCGAAATGCACGCGCTTGTAGTATACGGATTCGTATAAATGCATCCTGTCGTTCGGCACGTCTATGAGCTCTAGGTTGTTGTAATTACCGCGAACCGATACGTAAGCGTCCATGCCCTTCATCTTGTCTTCGTCGTATTTCGTCCACTCCTCAACGGACTTTTCGTCAAGGCCCATTAAAATGGCGCGCCGCACCGACATATAGAACGTGTTAACAAGCGGTATGGCGCCCGCCTCATACGCTTTATTAACCAGCGCCTTTGCCATCTCGTCTCCGCAGTCGGTAGTTTCGATAAGTATCTTTTCGCCTTTTTGCATATTAAGCGAATAGTTGATTATGATATCGGCCAGTTTGTTAAGTCTTGGATCAGTCATGTTTGCCTCCATTGCATAGATGTATTATTTTATAGACCAAAGCCCCGCGGCTTTTCAAAAATTTATTTTTTCGTCTATTATGTAAACGGGGCGCGCCTTTGCTTCGTCATATATTCTTCCCAGGTAAAGCCCGAAAATGCCGAGACAAATGAAAAGCGCCGCGATAAATACAAACGCTATTGCGAACAGTATATGTATATACGCAAAAACCTCGAGGCATACGAGTATAATCGACGCCACAAGATATGCAAGCGAGAGTACCAGAAGCAAAACGCCTGTAACGAGCGGGAGCTTAAGCGGCCTGTTGGAAAAAGACGTAATACCGTCGCCCGCCAGCTTCAGCATCTTTTTCATAGAGTATTTCGTCTTGCCCGCGGCGCGCTCTTCGCGCACAAATTCGAGAGGCTCCGCCTTAAAGCCCGACCACGCGGCCATGCCGCGCAGGAAACGGTTCCTCTCGGGCATAGCGTTGAGCGTTTCGCACACCTTCCTGTCTATAAGCCGGAAATCGCCAGTGTTTTCTGGAATGTACTGGCCGCCCAGAATTTTGAGTATCTTATAATAAGCCCATGCCGTGAACTTCTTGAATAACGTTTCGCCCTTGCGCTTTATGCGCTGCCCGTAAACTATGTCGGCGCCCGCTTTCCACTTTTCTACCATCTTCGGTATGACCTCGGGCGGGTCCTGCAAATCGCAGTCGATTATTATTACGGCCTCGCCGCTGCTTGCGGCCATGCCGGCCGATACCGCCTCCTGATGGCCGAAGTTGCGCGAGAAGCTTATAACCTTTACGTTTTTGTCCTTCGTTGCGATATCCTTCAGAAGCTTAAGAGTGTCGTCTCTCGAGCCGTCGTTTACGAATATAAGCTCGTAATCGCCCAATTCATCCATCACGCTCTTAAGGCGCGGGTACGACAGCGGGAGCACCTCCTGTTCGTTAAACGTCGGCACGACAACAGAATATTTCATCATTTTCTCCTGACCCCAAAAAAATGGGGGTATTTACCGTATCAGATTATATACCACTTTCCAAGATAATAAAAGACGCACGGCTAACAAAAAACGTAAACCATTTGTGAATTCGCATTGCTCAACAAAAATAAAAGTGCTATACTGTATCCGACAAAATATGACATAATTCCCAGGCGCCATAACGCAGCAGCACCAGAGTCCAAGAGATTTCAAAGGAGCTGTTCTTATGTATCTTTTCGCGGCGTTCTTTGACAGGAACGCGTCCACCACTTACCGGCTTAAGGGCAAATACTTAGAGCATTTCAAAGCGGCGTTTCCGGCGTACGGCGAGCAGCTGGGTCGCATAAAAGCGTGCCTCGGCTATATCGCGGGAAACGACAACGCGGGTGTAAGCGCGGTATCGCTGAAACTCAAATCGTATGATATAGGGGACGACGCGATAAAGCTCGTGTTTGAAGCGGTCAGGCATTCGGACATTGAAAGCGGATATCTTTCTGCACAGGTGCGCGCCCTGGCGAGGATGAAAGGGTGGCTTAACGGAGACGGGCTTGCGCCGGTGGTAGTGCTCGCGGAGCAAAGCGATTGCGAGGAAGTCTGCGAATCATCAAGAAAGCTTAAGACGCTTGACGCGCTTATCGGTAAACAGGATTATAAGGCGGCGCTGAATGTGTTCGCGCCTTTGAGCGGAGTAAACGCAAACAGCCTTTACTGGAACAGCCCCGAGATACTCTACCGGCTGGGGCTTGCGTGCAGCAAGATGGCGGTAACGCTGAAGATAAGGGAAAGCGAGAAAAAGAAGCTCGATATAGCGAGGCAGTACAGGGAGTACTGCGAGCGGTTCCTTATAAGGGGCGCCGAGATAGAGGACGGCGCGCGGTGCGCCTCTGCGCTTGCGTACAGGTATTATTCAAACGTGCACGAGCTGACAAGGCCCGGCGAGCGGCGCGATGAGAACCTTGAAGAGCAGATAGAAAAGGCTAACGAATGGCTCAGCCGCGCTATAGAAATCTATCCGCAGAGCGTGCACAACAACTACCGCAAGGGCAAGCTCATCATAGAGAAGCAGGCGCCCTACCTTTTGTTCGGCAAGCGCTCTTACGGCGAGGGCGAGGCGCGGCTGCTGCGCGAGATACGGGAGGTGGGCGAGGAGCACCTTGCAAGCGCTATAGCGGTATACGAGTCGCTGGAGGACGAACACGCCAAAGAGGCAAGCCGCCGCGAGTACTCAAAAGCGCTGTTCGTGCTGGGCGGATATTATCTCGAGGACGCAGCTTTGCCGGTGCACGAGTACTTCATCTCGAAAATTGCGGGAAAACAGCCCGCCGTATCAATAAAGCCGATATCCAAAATGGACATAGAGAGCGCGAGGGAGAACCTTGAAAAGTGCTTTGCCGCGGAAACGGACATGCCGCTTTCGCGGCTGGACACCGCGGCGCTTTCAGGCGAGGTTAAGAAATGGACGAGATCGCCGGTGGAAAAGCTTTACCGCATAGGGTGCGCGTACTGTGCGCAGGCGTTCATATTGCTTGCGGAAGGCGAAGGTGACAAAGCCGCTTCGCTGGCGAAGAAAGCCGTCTATTTCCTTAACGCGTCGAGAAGCGTGGCGGATAAGTGCGCCGACAGAAAAAGGAACACGTGGCACATCAGCGAGAAGATAGCGTGGGCCCACATACTGCTCGGGCAGTACGAAAAGGCGGCGCAGCTGCTATCCCACGCGCGTGCGGGGTACATAATAAACACGTACGCGATAGCGCTGCTGCTCGCGGGTGGGGAGAAGAACGCCGATAAAGCAAAGCAGGCTCTTGCTCTTGCGGCGGGCGACAGGCATAACCTCGCCCAAGGCCTTACCGCGGTGCTGCTGGCGTATTTAAACGGGGAAAAGCGCGTAACGAAAAAGCTGTCCGCTCGAAACGCAAGGCTTGCGAAGCTTCTCGGCATTGAGGCGGTAAAAACCGTTTAAATTGCGTTAATTTATGACTAAAAAAGGATGCGGGCGATTGACAGGCGAGCGCGCGGCGTGTTATATTTCATACATAGCGGCAAGTTCGCTAAATAATATGCAGGAGGAATTCACATGAAGATCAAGAACATTACCCAGCCGCAAAAGTTTTTTGAAATGCTTCAAAAATGCAAGGGCAAGGTAGAACTGGTTACTTCGGAAGGCGACAGGCTGAACTTAAAGTCCACGCTGTGCCAGTACATCATGCTGACGCAGATGTTCTCGGAAGCCAAAATAGGCGAAATAGAGCTTTTGGTTTCGGAACCTGAGGATTTAAGCCTGCTCCTGAATTATCTTGTAAGAGGATAATCGGAGGTAATCAGAGCCGCTGCATAAGTGGCTTTTTTTATTTTCGGACATGTCATGTCCATTTTTAAGTTCACACGGTATAATATAATCACCTGGAATTATTATCAATGTCCCGGCGAGTCTTACGGCTTGCCGGGGCGATAATATCAATTTCGGTCAAATTAAAGCAGCTTACGGGTAAAAAATCACAATGCCTTTTGCCATGCGCGTCAAAAGGCATTCGGAAAACACAGGGGTTTTGGTATGAGCGTGACGGTGCTGACCGGAAGGTCGGGAAGCGGCAAGAGCCGCGTTTTGATGAAGCTGATAGCGGGGTTTATAAAAGACCCGTTTTCCAAAGTCATAGTTATCGTTCCCGGCCAGCTCACATTCGAGACGGAAAAAAACATAATGGAGCAGTGCCGTGTAAAAGGCATACTCGGACTCGAGGTAATGAGCGTTCAGCGTCTTGCTTTTAAGGTGCTCGAAGACGCCGGCAGCGTTGCTTTTATTTCCAACGCCCAGAAAGCGCTGTATCTAAGCCGCGCGCTCGAGGGAGAGGCGTTCGGAGACATAAGCGGGCTCGAGGACTGTACGGCTGCACTGATGACGAGGCTTAAGAGCTACTGCCAGACGCCGGAAAGTTTAAGAGCCGCGGCCGAGGGCTTAAAGGACGGAGAGCTGAAAAAGAAGCTTTTAAACATAGCGCTTGTTTACGAGCGGTATATAAAGCTTTGCGGAGGCAGTCCGGACGTATCCGACATGTACGCAATGGCAGCCGCCGCAGCGCCCCGCGCGGAGTTCCTTCGCGGCGCGCACGTCATAATAGACGGCATTGACAGCGCTTCGCCCGCGGTGCTCGATTTTCTGGCCGAGGTCATATATCTAAGCAAAGACGTGACGGCGGCGTTCAGGAGCGGCAGCGAGGAGGAGGGCGACCTCTTTTATTCCGAGCAGGAGGATATGCGGCGTTTCATAGAAGCCGCGAAAAAAAGCGGCAAGGCCGTGACAATAAGAAGCGTTGCCGAAGCGGGGCGGTACGACTGCGCCGAGCTTGCTTATCTGGAAGCGAACCTTTATAGATACCCTTATAAGCCTTACGGCGGCGAAGTAAACGGCATTATACTGCTGCAGGCGCAAAGCCTCGAGGCAGAGGTGGAAATGATAGCCTCGGGCATATTAAAGGAGATAAAGGAGGGCAGGCGCTTTCGGGACATTGCGATAGCCGTGGGCGGCATAGACGCATACCTGCCCGCGATAAAAGCAAAGTTTACCGAATGCAACATACCGTACTTCTACGACGAGCGCCGCACGCTCGCTGACAATACGTTTTTTGAGTTTCTGCACGACGCGCTTGCAGCCGCGGCGGGCGACGCGGACGCAGTTGAAGGGTATGTTTACAGCATCTATTCGCCGCTCGGATTTGAAGAGCGCGCCAGCCTTAAGAAGTACGCCAGGAAATACGCGCTGCGCGGCTGGCATTATAAGAGCGCATTTTACCGCGGAAGCGGCGAGACGGAAGCATTGCGGCGCAAAGCGATGGAGCCTCTCTTCAGGCTGGAAAAAGGCATAGCGCAGGAGACCGCATATAAGCAGATAGATGCTGTAAAGCGGTTTTTAAACGAATGCGGTGCTGAGCAAAAGCTTGACGCGCTGCGCGAAAGCCTCGGGAAGGACGCGCGGCTCGAACAGGAGTATTTTGCACAGGTATATCAAAAGTCGCTCGAAACGCTTGACGGCATGGCGCAGGTTTTCGGCGACGGGCGAATAGAGCCGCGCGCGCTGAGCAGGCTTCTAAAGACGGCGTTTGGAAATACCAAGATAGCGCTGATACCGCCCACCACCGACGAGGTGCGCATATACGACATATCGGTAGCGCGTCTGCCCGGCGTGGAGGTGCTGTTCGCTGCGGGCATGCACGACGGCGTATGGCCAGCGAAGGACGACGGCTCCGGGCTGTTATCGCGCAGCGAGCGGGAAACGCTGTTTGAAGCGGGGCTCAATTTAGGCGTATACGACGCGTCGGAGGAAAAGCTCAAGGTTTATACCGCTCTCTCCAAGCCTAAAAAGAAGCTGTATATAAGCCACAACGCGCAAACGGGACAGCCGTCCGTGCTTATTGACAGGATAAAGAGGCTGTTCCCAAGGCTTTCTGCATGCACGCAGCCGGAATATTCTTCGATAGCGGGGGCTCAGGCGCGGGTATTAGGCGCGATGGCGGACGTGCTGGCGGGAGGCGAGCCGGACGGAAGGCTTGCCGGCATGTGCTCTTTGATGCTGAAAACTCCGGGATGGCGCGACAAGGCGCGTCGCATGCTGCTGCGCACCAACGCGGCCGAGCCTGTTGCCAAAGAAGACGCGGTAAGGCTGTACGGAGGCATACGCTGCAGCGCGACTAGGATTGAAGACTATTACAAGTGCCCGTTTAAGCACTTCCTTGATTTCGGCCTGAAGGCGGAGCAGGAGCGGGATTACACAAACGACAGGGTGGATATAGGGACTTACATGCACTTAGCGCTCGATATGTTCGTCAAGGCGCTGCTCGAGGACGGCGCGGATATAAAGGAGCTGTCCGAAGCCGATACGGAAGCCCGTATGACCGCCGCCGCTATGAAAGCCGCCGAGGTACACGAAGACGGCAAGCTTAAAAGCGACGAGCGGTTCGCATTGCGGCTTGAGCTGCTCAAAAAAGAGCTCGTCAACACGGCTCTCAGGATAAGGTCGCATTTTTTGGGCAGCAGGGCAAGGGTTTTCTTGAGCGAACAGGATTTTTCGGGTTACGCGGTGGATACCGAATTCGGCGAGGTAGAGATAACGGGCAAGATAGACAGGATAGATGTGGCAGACGGGTATTTCCGCGTAGTGGACTATAAATCCTCTTCCACCGGCTTTTCGCTTAAGGATTTCGCGGGAGGCGTAAGCATACAGCTTCCATTATACATACGCGCGGCGCAGCGGCTGCTCGAAGCGAAAGGAGAGTACTTGAAACCCGCAGGCGGGTATTACATGAGAATAGGCGACGCTTACAAGTCGAGCGAACGCGAAGTCGCAAGGGATTCAAGGCTTACCGGGCTTTCTCTGCGCGACGCGGAGGCGCTGTCGGCACTTAGCGCGGTGAACGAGGACGGCAGCTTTGTTGCGATAGACCAGGCGCTTAAAATATCCGGAGAGCTTAAGAGCAGCGCAAAGCACTTCGACGAGTGCGAGCTGCGGCGGCTTACCGAGTATACGGACGAGCTGATAAGGCGGGCCGCGGAGGGTATGTATTCGGGTGACAACGCGATAAACCCGGCAGTTGGTACGTCGGGCGCGGACGTATGCGATTACTGCGCGTACGGCAGCGTTTGCATGATGGACCCTGGCTACGAGGGCAACGCTTCCCGGCAGATAGCGGAAATGCAGTCGCTTTTCTTACGTGAGGAAGGAGGCGCGGACGATGTGGAATGACAGGCAGCAAAAAGCGATAGACATGCGGGGCTGCAGCGTAGCCGTGTCGGCGGCGGCGGGCAGCGGCAAGACGAGCGTGCTTGCAGAGCGCGTCCTCCGGCTCATAGAAGAGGGCGAAGATATTGAGCGCATGCTTATAGTTACGTTCACCAACCTCGCGGCTGGCGAAATGAAGGAGCGCATATTCCGCAGGCTGCAGGAGGCGGGCGGACAGCGGCTGGCCGCGCAGGCCGAAAAGTGCGCGTTTGCCGATATATCCACGATACATTCGTTCTGCGGCCGCGTCATAAGGGACAACTTCGAGCAGGCGGGCTTAAGCCCCACGTTTGTAGTGGCGGACGAAGCTGCGATAGCTGCGATGAAAGAGCGTGCGATGGACGACGCCGCGGAAGCGCTTGCGCGGGAGCCGGCTTTTTCGGGCTTTATCGAAAGGTTCGCGCCGCGCGGAGACTTGCAGCGCATTAAAGACACGGCGTTTACGATATATGACCGCGTAATCAGCCAGAAGGAACCGCAAAAGTGGCTCGACGAAGCGGCGGAACATTTTGACTCTCCTGCATTCATAGAAACGCTGTTTGCGCAGTTTAAGCTCGCAGTATCGGAGGCGGCCGAGGCCGCGTCGCTTCATCTTGCCGAGCGGTCGGAAATTTGGCGCATGCGCGGGTTTGCCGCGGAAGCGGATATAAGCGAGCGGCAGCGCAAAGCTATACTGCGCTGCGCCGGCAGCTTCGATATACGCAGCGTGTTTATCCCCAAAGCGGAGCATATAAGCTCTAAAATAAAGGGCGCGCCGAACAGGGAGAGCAAAACGCTGACGAACAGGGCAAACAAGTGCTTTGAAGAGCTTTACGCGTACGAAGGGGATTTTTACGCCAAAGTATCGGGCGAGCTTGCGGCAGTGCGCGGCGATGCCCGTGCGTTCATAGAGCTTACAAGGGATTTCATGGACAGGTACGCCTCTCTTAAACGGCGCAGAAACGTGCTCGATCACGACGACCTGATACATTTCGCGCTCAAATGCCTGATGGTTCCGGAGATAGCCGCAAGGTACCGCGAGAGGTACGCGCATGTGTTTGTGGACGAATACCAGGACATAAACGACGTGCAGTGCGCGATACTCGAAAAGGTGCGGCGCGAAGCAAACGATTTTATCGTAGGCGACGTGAAGCAGTGCATATACATGTTCCGCGAGTCGAACCCTAAGCTGCTGATATCCCGGTGCGAGGAGCTCAAAGGCTCGGGGCTTGTGGAGATGAACGTCAATTACCGCAGCCAGCCGGGCGTTATAGACTTCATAAACGGCGTAATGGCATGCATGATGTCCGCCGAGGCGGGCGGCGTGGAGTACGCGGGCGGACAGGCGCTTGAAGCGGGCCTTGAGGGAGAAGGGTATGCGGAGATAGTGTTTGCCGACAGCGAAGGCACGGAGAGCATCAAGGCTGAAGGCTCGGCTGTGGCGGCGTATATAAAGGAACTCGTCGCTCAAGGGTACCGGTATAAGGATATAGGGGTGCTGCGCCCTGAGGTCTCGACATCGGGCAGGCAGCTTGCCAAGGCGCTTTCGGATTCCGGCATACCGGTGGTAAGCGGGGCGGACGGCACGGACGTAAAGTTCAGCGAGCTCGGGGTGTTTATAAACCTGCTTTCGCTGATAGACAGCCCGGGAAGCGACACGGCGCTGCTCAGCGTTATGAGATATCCGCATTTCGGCTTTACCGAGCCGGAGCTTGCCTTGATACGGCTGGCGCATATCGCCGGGGATGAGGACAGGAGCTTTTACCGCGCGGCTACTGCATACAGCGGCGGCGGCGAACTCGGAAAAAAGCTTAAAGGCTTCTTTGACGAGATAGAGCGCTTCCGGCTGCTGTCGCAGTCGCTGAAATTGCCCGACTTTCTGATGCGCTTAAAGCGGGAGGCGGAATTTTCAGAATACGCGCTCACTTCGCCGGGAGGGGCGGCCAGCGACGCCGCAATAAGCTCGTTTATAGCGGCCGCGTCGGCGATGAAGGACGCGCGGCTTTGCGATATAATAGCCTACGCCTCAAAAATTGGGGCAAAGCAGCAGCAAAAACCGGGCGACGTCGACGCCGTGTACTTAACCACGATACACAAGTCAAAAGGGCTCGAGTTCCCCGCCGTGATACTCTCGGGCATGCACAAGATGATAAACCAGCGCGATACAAACGGGCCGGTGCTCGTCGGCAGGGAGCTGGGGCTGGCGCTCGACATAATAGACGAAAAGTCGCGAGTACGCACTCCCACGATGCACAGGCAGGCAACAGCGCGCGGTATGCGCCGCGAGACGATATCCGAAACGATACGGCTGCTATATGTGGGCATGACTCGCGCGTCCGCAAGGCTCGCGATACTCGGCGCGGGAGAAATGAAAGACAAGTGGCTGGAGCAAAAAGCGCCGGGCTGGCAGTTTGAAGCCAGTACGTATTTCGACCTCGTTATGCCTGCGCTTGCGATGATGTGCGCGCGCACGGGCAAGGATATAAACGGATTCGTGCGGACCATGCGCGAAGAGCCCGGCGGGGGAGAAACTTTGAGCCGCGAACAGCGGCTCGATATGCTGCTCGATATGGCGGACTGCGCCTGTGCGCCGGACGTGTTCACGGAATACAAGAATGCCGCCGACATTGGCGTTCCCTCCAAGGTAAGCGTCTCGGCGCTTAAGCGGCTGCACGAGAAGGAGACTTTCAAGCGCGTCTATTTTCCCGGCGACGACGATATCTCCGCGGCGGAACGGGGTACGCTTACGCACAAGGCGCTGCAGAAAATCGGGCTTGAGAAAAGAAGCGAGGAGGAAGTAGTCGCCCGCTTAAAAGAGCTTAAGGCAGTGATACCCGAAGAGAAGGCGGAGACTATAGATGCGCGCAGCATAGCCGCGTTTCTTGAAAGCGACATAGCGCAGCGCGCGAGGCGTTCTCAACGGCGGCTTACAGAGGCTCCGTTCTGCCTTGCGATGAGCGCGAGGGAGCTTGGGCTCGCAGACTCGGATGAGAGCGTGATGGTGCAGGGCGTTATCGACATGTGCTTTTTAGAAGACGGGCGCTGGGTAGTCGTGGACTATAAGACGGACAGGGTAACGCCCGGGCAGGAGCGCGACGCGGCGGAAAAATACCGGCTTCAGCTTGACATATACGCGAAGGCTCTTAATGCCATCACAGGCATGCCCGTAAAAGAATGCGTGATATATCTGCTCTCGGCGGGAAAGAGCGTAACGCTTTTTTGACCTTTTTATGCTTAAAAAGGGCGTAAATTAACGGATATCAGTGCGCTTATCCACATCAAAATACGAGTTATCCACAAAAAATGTGGATAACTCGCGTTTTATACAAACTTATGTTCCGGGGCGCTCGCAGTAGAATTCCCAATCCGGAACGCCGTCTTTAAGACAGCGTCCCGTAAAATACGGGGTCCCCAGCAAGACGTGAGGCTTGATGGGGTGTAAATACGGGGTCCCCAGCAAGACGTGAGGCTTGATGGGGTGTAAATATATCCGATCTGTACTCCCATAAATGAGAATTAATACCATAAAATATATCATATGATAAATGCTATTACAAGCGCTGAAAGTAAAAAAATTGCTTAATAAAAGTAAAAAAATCACTCCTCTTTGAGGGGTGATGATACGGGTTTTTTACAATCAAACATTTTTGGGTAAGCGTTAACCGCCAAGGTTTTTCTCCGCCATTTCGATCATCTTTTTGACCATCTGCCCGCCTATCGGCCCGCCCTGCGCTCCGTTTATTTTGGCGGGTACGTCGCCTTTATACTCGTCGTTGAACTCTTTGCAATAGTTAAGACGGCCTATCTCCTGCGCGCATTCCATTTTGAATTTTGTCCATGGATGCTCCGAGCCTAAATTTCTATATTTTGATGACATTTTCGACGCTCCTTTCATTTTTATTGCCGCCGGCTAAAGAATCTTCAATAATATTTTGCGCTTGTTTGCGATATAATAAACTGTTAATATATTCAACGCACCTTGGCGTATTTTCTTATATTTGTTTGATTTTTTTTATTCCTGTGATTAAGTCACATAAAGATGTTATTGTTTGAACTATAGTTATATTAAATAGTTTTTTCACAAAGTTTTGTCGCAGCGCAAGCGCGTCAAAAGGAGATAATATGAGCGTAGCGTTAAGCAAAAAATGCAATAAAACGCCGCTCAATGATAGCGCTTTGTGTAAAGATGTAAACGGTTGCGTTTAAATTCAGGAGGTGCCGGTATGGCAAGGAAAGTGCTTATAGTAGGGGGAGTAGCCGGAGGTGCGAGCTGCGCAGCCCGTTTAAGAAGGCTTGATGAAAGCGCGAAGATAATAATGTTCGAGCGCGGGCCGTACATATCGTTCGCGAACTGCGGTTTGCCGTACTATATCGGCGGAGTGATAGAAAGAAAAGAAAAGCTGCTGCTGCAGACGCCAGAATCCTTTAAGGCGAGGTTCAACGTCGACGTGCGGGTGAACAGCGAAGTAAAATCGATAGACCGCAAGGCTAAGACCGTGACGGTGGAGAGCGAAGGCAAAACGTATACCGAGAGCTATGACATACTTGTGCTCTCGCCCGGCTCAAGCCCTATTGTGCCGCATATACCCGGAATAGAAAGCGATAAGGTATTCACACTGTGGACGATACCCGATATGGACGGCATAGCCGCGGCCATAAAGGAACTGGACGCAAAATCCGCCGTGGTGGTGGGCGGAGGCTTCATAGGCGTAGAGATGGCGGAGAACCTCGTGCACGCAGGGCTAGCCGTGACATTGGTCGATGCGATGAACCAGGTAATGTCCAATCTCGATTTTGATATGGCGCAGATCGTCCATAAGCACCTTGCGGACAACGGCGTAAAGCTTGTGCTGGGCGAAGGCGTTCAGGGGTTTGAGGACGGCAAGGGCGGTTTTGCCGTGCTGACCGACAAAATGCGCATACCGGCAGACTTTGCTGTACTCTCCATAGGCGTAAGGCCGAATTCGGAGCTTGCAAAGGACTGCGGCCTTGAGCTGGGCAGGCACGGCGGCATAGTCGTCGACGAAACGCTAAAGACGTCGGACGAAAATATATACGCCGTGGGCGACGCGGCGCAGGTGAAAAACTTCATAAGCGGCGAAGAAGTTATGATACCTTTGGCAGGCCCGGCCAATAAGATGGGACGCATGGCCGCCGACAACATATGCGGCATGGGAAGGAGATACAAGGGTACCGAAGGCTCGTCTGTTGTGAAGGTGTTCGATATTACGGCAGCGTGCACCGGGCTTAACGAGCGCCAGCTCAAAGCTTCGGGTAAAAAGCTGAATGACGATTATAAAATAACTATAGTACACCCGCTCTCCCACGCCGGGTACTACCCGGGCGGCATGCCGCTTACATTAAAGCTGATATTCGCAAAGGACGCAAAAGTGCTGGGCGCGCAGGCCGTGGGTTACAAGGGCGTCGAGAAGCGCATAGACGTGATAGCAACGGCGATACGGTTCGGCGCGACGGTGTACGACCTCGAAGAAACGGAACTCTGCTACGCGCCGCCGTATTCGTCCGCAAAGGACCCGGTTAACATAGCGGCATATTCGGCGGAAAACATACTGTCGGGCAACGTTGACAATATAACGGTCGAGGAATTAATTAAGCTGAAGGACGCGGTAATACTCGACGTAAGAACGCCCGCAGAGCGTGAAGCGGGCGCTATAGAGGGCAGCATCAACATACAGCTGGACAGCTTAAGGGATAAGCTTGATACGCTCGACAAGGATAAGATGTACGTAGTGCACTGCGCCGTGGGGCTGCGCTCGTATATCGCGGCAAGGATAATGATGCAAAACGGCTTTAAAAACGTAAAGAACCTCGCGGGAGGGTATACGACGTATAAGACGGTAACCAAGGATTACGCCGGCCCCGGCGGGGGCGCGGCAAAAAACAAGTCGATACCCAAGCAGGCGGCGGCAAACACGGCAGCGGCTACGCCTGCCGATACGATAACGGTCGACGCGTGCGGGCTGCAGTGCCCAGGGCCGGTGATGAAGCTGTATGAGGCGATAAGCAATGCTAAAGACGGTGACGTGATAAACATAACCGCTACCGACCCGGGGTTTTTCTCGGATGCGGCCGCGTGGTGCGCCCGCACTAAGAACACGTATTTAAAGGGCGAAAAGACGGAAAACGGTTTTTCTGTGTGGATAAAGAAGGGCTGCACCGGGCAGGACTGCGGCGCGGCTGTCAAATCGCATGACGACAAGGCGATAGTAGTGTTCAGCGGTGACCTCGACAAGGCGCTCGCAAGCTTCATAATAGCGAACGGTGCGGCGGCTATGGGCAGGAAGGTTACTATGTTCTTCACGTTCTGGGGGCTCAATATACTGCGCAAGCACGAAAAGGCTGCCGTTAAAAAGACCCTGATGGAAAAGATGTTCGGCGCGATGATGCCCAGAGGCGCGGGAAAGCTCAAACTTTCCAAGATGAACATGCTGGGCATGGGCAGCGCCATGATGAGGGGCATAATGAAGAAGAAAAACGTGGCTTCTCTCGATTCGCTTATAGAGCAGGCGATAAAAAACGGCGTGAAGCTGGTGGCGTGCACGATGTCCATGGACGTAATGGGCATACACAGGGAGGAGCTTATAGACGGCATAGAATACGCTGGCGTCGCGTCGTTCCTCGGAGCGGCCGAAACGTCGGACGCTACGCTGTTCATCTGATCGATAAAGTATCTTTTGTCATTCCGTCAGCTTCGCTTGAAGGAGCGCAGCGACTGAAGAATCTTAAGAACTAATTTTGTTTAAGATCCCCGTCCCTTCGGTCACTTTGTCCGGAATGACATATGGGAGGTTATTTGATACTCTTAAGGCTTATGCGCTGCATAAGCTTTTCTTTATATCATAAAAACTGTCAAGTATCGGAGAAATTATATTTCAGCCTGTCAGCGTCATATTTGAATTGTTGCAATATATACATAATGATAGTATAATACGTATAAAATATACCAATGTAATACATATAAAGCATCTGCTTACCAATAATCGACAGCCTAAGAATTATGCTTCCTATTGTTACGTTTAAATGCAGTTGTGCGAATTATATATAAGTATGTAATTGTAACATTAATATTGACACGGACGTAAGTATAATGGGCGGCAGAAAACGGAGCACATATAAAAAAAGATCGAAAAAATACCCATCTATGAACGGGGGAATGCCTGAAACGAAAGAGCTAAAGAACCTGCTTTATGCGATTTCGGATGCGTTTCCTTTGGTCATATCCGTTAATCTTACGAAAAATACATACGAGATGCTGGAATATCATAATTTCGCAAAAAAGAAGGCGGCTGCCCGCGGCGTTTTTGACGACCTCGTAACCATTGGGGCGGCTACGATAGACCCCGCTCACAGGCAGAAGTTTGTAGAGACGTTTTCGCGCGATAAGCTGCTTGAGGCTTACGCGAGAGGGGAGAAGAAGGTATCATACGAATGCCGGCAGCTTAAGGACAACGGGGAGTACGGCTGGGTCAAGACGACGGTGATATTCCTTAAAAACGATAATAGCGACGATGTGCTGCAGATAACGCTCGCCAGGCCAATAGAAGAACAAAAAGCGAGAGAGCTTGAGAACTACCGGCTGCGCAAGCTGATGGAATCCGTAATACTTGCGAATTACGAGTATGTATGCATATTGAACAAGAGAACGGGAACATTTGAGCTTTACGCAAAAAATGAAATAAATACGCACAGAATACCGCTGAGCGGAGATTACGATGCCGTAATAAAGACGATACGCGATACGCTCATACCGGAAGAAAGCCGCAAGGATTACTACGATAACCTAAAGCTTCCCGTATTGATTGAGCGTATGGCGCAGAACCCCTCATACAGCTACCGTTACAGGCTTTGCGATACGCCCGAGATGCGCTGGAGGGAGGTTGCGTACAGCTGCTGCACGCCGGAAGGGGACGATATACTGGTAACGGTAAGGGATGTTCACGACGAGGTGTTGGCAGAGCAGGTTAAGCACGCGGAGGAGCTTTTGCGCAGAAACAAGGAGCGGCAGAAGCTATTAAGCGGCTTGGGGCTGGAAGTAGTGATAGACCACGACCTTCTTACGGGTCACGTAGAGGTGCTGGGCGAAACGGAAGAACTGCTGAAAAGAAAGCTGATACGCAAAAACTTTCCGCAGGGAGAAATTGATGCGGGCATGGTACATCCGGACGACGTTGGCGTACTGATGAAACGGAACGACGTTGGAAGAACGGGCGATTCGTTCAGCGTCGATTTCAGAATGAAGCGGGGGGACGGAAGCTTCTTCTGGTGCCGCTGCCAGTGCGTAGTATTAAGGGATGAAAACGGAAAGCCGTACCGCTGCCTGCATAAACTGACGGACGTTGATTCGCAGAAAAAGAGCGAGCAGAAGCTGATGTACGATGCTCAAAGGGACTCCCTTACGGGGCTTTACAACAGCATGACCACCTATACGCTTATAGAAAACTATCTTGCGGGGGAAGGCGCGGGCTTGGGCCACGCGCTGCTCGTGCTGGATATTGACAATTTGAAGGAGGTCAACGACACCCTGGGGCATAAAGCGGGAGACAGGCTGATACAGTCGCTGGCAAAGGTGATGATTTCCTCTCTGCGTTCTACCGACATCATCGGAAGGGTAGGAGGGGATGAGTTCGTTGTGTTCCTTAAAAACATAGAGTCGTCCTCCAACGTGCTGGAAAGCCTTTACGCGATGAAAAATCGAATCAAGCCTTTAAAGATCAATGAAAAAACATGCATACTTCCGATGTTCAGCATAGGAGTGAGCCTGTATCCTCAAGACGGCAGAACGTACGACGAGCTGTTCCGCCACGCCGACGCCGCGATGTATTACATAAAAGGCCATGGCAAGAACGGCGTTAAGCTTTATGAAAGCGCAATAGACAGCGCAAAATAACTCCCGGGGATTATAAAGGCCTTTAAGAGCCTTTTTATTTTTTACGGTCTTTTGGCTTCGGCGGCTGCCCCGAAGCCGGCATAAAGCATAAAACGGCCGCTGATATCGACAGCACCTGCGCCAGCAGCCAAAGCAGCATCAGCGCCGACATCCACCAGTACTTTGCAATATAGACCGAAGTCGGGGCAAAAATCACGAATATAATGTAACCGAGCAGCGGCACCGAAGTCGCGAGCATCAATACGCCTGCGCGGACCATGTTTTTCGGGCACATTCTTACTCCAACAAAGTTCAATAGTATCGATATAAAAACAAGCGCGTAAATAAGCTTTACCGCAAAGTTTAAACCGTAAGAGTAAACATTAATAAGGCTCGTAAGCAATACGGCCCCTAAAGCGATGTTTATGACCGAGGCGATATACCCCAGGATATACTCCGGCTTTTTACTTGCTTTCATTTTTTATAGCTCCTGAAAGCCCTCAAACGATACAATATTGTTCATAAAACTAACAAAGGCTTATAATATCCGGCAAATCCGGAATTATTATAAGCCTTATGTTTATGCCTGACTTATTTGTTTTCAGAATTTGCGTTATTTTCGGGCTGCTGCGGCTGGCTGTAGGGCTGCTGCGCATACGGCTGCTGATAATTCTGCTGGCCGTAAGGTAGTTGGGCGTACGGCTGCTGTGCGTACGGCTGGCCATAAGGCGGTACGAACGTCTGGCCATAGGGCTGACTGTAAGCAGCATAAGCGGCGGGGCCAGAGGGCGAGAAGCATAGCATAGCGCCTATTATGGATACCAACTCTACTAACATACAAAGAATTATAAATACAGTTCCGCTGGACATAAGTCCCGCAAAAGGCGAGCTGTATCCAAAATAATCTCCAAATGGAATTGACAAAGAGCTTTCTATAGCATTTATTAAGGTTATAATCGTTAATATAAGCAGCAGCAGCGCGGTGATAAGCATTATTACTCCCCCTACGATACGCCTGCGTATGCAGATCAAAGCGCCTATGTAGTTAAGAATGAATGCAATAATAATCCCTATAAAAATAAGAACTAGAGGCGTGGTATCATAACCGAAGGAAAATTGAGAAAACACCGAAGACACTGAGATAAAATATATCAGTGCTGCGATGCCGAAAAAAGCGTTTACCGATCCCCCGAAAAGGCCCAATACAAATGCAGGCGTCTTTGCTCTGTTATACATGAAAGTTTCCTCCTGAAAATTAAATTAATATATAAAATGCCTCTGCATACAAGGAGCCTTTTTGCCGCGGCGCCTTTTGTTGCCGCGCGTTGAAAATACAAGGCATTAAAAGACCTTTTTAAGATTCGCTATATTTAATACCATTATTATATAATAATTAACACGGATATCAAGGAAAATACTTTAAAATATCGTATAAACCGGCGTTTTTTGCGCTTTTGGCAGCCTTTTTGGCGCCGTAAAAGTTTTTGTTCAATGATAACATGCAATATGCTATAATGTACAAAACAGGGAGGAATGTTATGCAGGATTACAGGATATCCGACGCGGTAATACGAAGGCTTCCCAAGTACTACAGATATTTGTCCGAACTCGAGGCATACGGTACCGAGAAAGTCTCTTCATCCAGAATGAGCAAGGACATGAGACTTAACGCTTCGCAGATAAGGCGCGACCTTAACTGCTTCGGCGGTTTCGGGCAGCAGGGCTACGGCTATCAGGTGTCGCGGCTGCGTCAGGAGATAATGAAAATACTCGATATAGGGACTTCTCACAAAGCCATAATAGTCGGTGCGGGCAATATCGGGCAGGCGCTGCTTAAATACAAGAACTTTGCCAATGAGGGCTACAACATAATAGCGGTGTTCGACGCGGACAAGGCCGTTATAGGCAAGGAGATAGGCGGGCTTGTTGTTCAGCCGATGTATGCCATGGCTGACTTTGTAGTGGAAAACAACGTCGATATCGGCATAATCGCCGTGCCTAAGCAGTACGCTCAGGGGCTTTCGGACGAGCTTGCCAGCCTCGGCGTGAAGGGTATATGGAATTTTGCGCCCGTCGACGTTACGGCGCGCGAGGGCGTAAGCGTGGAAAACGTACACTTAAGCGACAGCCTGTATGTGCTGTCCTATCATATGAGGGAGAACCGTGGAAACGATAAGCATAAGAACAAATAAGCGATGCGAGTTTATTGATATTACGCGAGATGTGCAGGCGTGTGTTGCGAAAAGCGGAATCAAAAGCGGCGTAGCCTGCATTTTTATCCCGCATACAACTGCGGGCGTGGCTATAAACGAGAACGCCGACCCCGACGTAAAGCGGGACGTGCTTTTCGCGCTGGAGCGTATGGTGCCAAATTCGGGCTTTGCGCATTGCGAGGGGAACTCGGACGCGCATACGAAGGCGGTGCTGACCGGCTCGTCGGTAAGCGTCATAGTTGAAGATTCGAGGCTCTGTCTGGGAACATGGCAGAGTATATATTTTTGCGAATACGACGGACCCAGGAACAGAAAAGCTTATGTAAAGGTAACAGGCGAGAGGTAAAGTAACAAACAGAGGGAAATCGTAATGCCAAGGAGAGGAAGCAGACAAAGGCTGTTAAAGCTATTATTCATGGCGCTGGGCCTGCTGGTGGTAATGCTCATCGCTGTGCTTATAGTTATAGTAACAGGCGGAAACGGCGGGCGGCAGAGCGCCGAGGTGCTGGATTCGTGGAGGTTCGTTGAGGGCGTAAGCGTCGGCGGAGTTGACGTGTCGGGCATGACTGTGGAGCAGGCGTCTAATAACGAACAGCTATTAGCGGCGGCGCAGCAGGCGTATGACAGCTTTTCATATACGTTTACGGTGCAGGGCAGAGAGTTTACGTACAGCGCGCAGGAGCTGGGTATTGCACCCGGGGTGGAAGGCGCGCTTAAAAACGCGATAAAATGGGGGAACACCGGAGATAAAAAGGACGAGCAGAGAAAACAGGCGAAGGAGAGCGGCAAGGACTTCCCCGCGATATATGCAAGCGCGGACGCAGTCGCAGAAGCGCTGCAGGCGCATAAGGCGGAATACGACATACCGCCTCAGGACGCTACGCTGAAGGCCGCGGATACATGGACGCCGGGGCAGAACGCCGTTTTCGTTGACGAAGTAATGGGCGTAGACGTAAGCATCGCACAGCTTTCCGCGCTTGTCTGCGACAACATAAACAGCGGCGACTTCAGCAAGGTGGAAGCGCCGTATATTACGATAGAGCCGAAGCTGACCGTGGAGAAGCTGAAAGAGAACGTCGGGCTCATACGCTCGTGGTCTTCGTCGTTCGAAAAGCACGACAGCAAGGACAGGGTGAAGAATATAAACATACTCGCAGGGCTGGTAAACGGGTCCGTAATAGCGCCGGGCAAGGAATGGTCCGTAAACGACACGGCAGGGCCGCGCAATGCGCAGACCGCCAAAGAGCTGGGCTGGACGGAAGCGGACGGTATAGAGAACGGAAGGTATTCCGAACAGTACGGCGGCGGGGTATGTCAGGTCTCGAGCACGATTTATAATGCGGCGATACGTTCGGAGATTGAAATTGCAAAGAGAAAGCCGCACAGCTGGCCGTCGGATTATATCGATCCGGGCATGGACGCCACTATAAGCACGGGCGGCCCTGACCTTGTGCTGCGCAACCCGTTCGTATACCCCGTATTGATCATTTGCCATGTGGACGAGGGCAATAAGACCGTGACGGTCGAGTTTTACGGCCCGCCGATTAAGAACGGGTATTCGATAGAGTTCAAGAGGCAGCTTGTGCAGACTACGCCTCCCGCGCCGCCTATTATGCATTACGATTGCGCGGCGGACCCTGACGGCAAGCCTATTCCCCCGGGCAAACAGAGGGAATGGATAAAGCCGAGGGAAGGCCAGGTGTGGAAGATATACAAGTATTACGCCGACAAGGACGGCAACATGGTGGGAACGCCCGAATTCTTTACGACGACAACGTACGCCGTTTTCCAGGGCGAGTATTACTGCAACTTCCCCGACCCGGCGCTGGGCGTCTCCGACCCGGCGGCGTCGCCCGCGGCATGACGGAATTGTTATAGACATAAAGGGTATTTTACATTTAAGTCACAGCTTTTTAAGTTTTGATTAAATTTCTTTTAAAACGCCGCTTGGCATTTGCAAACGGCGGTATGCTGAAATGCAGGACGGCAAGAAAATACAGACATTCAGGCATTTCAAAAAGCTTGACGGAACGAAATATAAAACGGAAGAATTCGACTACGTAATTATAAAGCCGATAAACGGTAAAATATACTGCAACTACCCTAACCCCGCGCTGGTTCCGCCTGTTGACCCTAACGCGCAGCAGGCGCCGGTGCAGTAACCGCGCCCTAAAGCCAAGCTTTTTTTAAGTGAAGCAGCGACGACGCGCTGATGGATTAACGGGCGGTTGTTATCCGATGCCGGGCTATAGTGTAAAATTACAGTATAGAATTATCAATATTGTGTAAAATTAAACTATTGGCGCCTTTAAAGTACTTACACTTTTTGGGCGCTTGGTAAGTATTGCGCCATTGTAATATGCTGTTTACAACGGGCGCGTTTTATTGTATCATTAATCAAGCTATATATCCGTTATAGCGATAAGGAAGGAACCCATATGACTGCTAAGAAAACACTTAATCTTGACATATTATCTTCTGGAAAGAGCAAAAACGAAAGCAATTTCTCTAAAGTATTTCTAATAATTTCTGCATGCGTGCTTATAGTCTCTGCCGCAGTTGCGGGCGTGCTGCTGCTGGGCAGCTCGACGGACGTCGTTCGCATTGTCGATTTCGGCACCGCTATTAAAGGAGTGTCGGTGGGCGGAGTGGACATATCCGGCATGACGAAAGAGCAGGCCATAGAAGCGACGAAACCGCTTGAGGAGGCTCTTATCGCAGGCGTGAAAATATCGCTGGACGTAAACGGCGAGGTGATTGAATACACTGCCGCCGATTTCGGCATAACGACGGATTACGATTCGATAATATCGCAGGCTTTAAGCTTCGGGCATATGGGAACTTTCGAGGAGAGAAAGCAAGCCGCAATTGAGGGCTTGAGCTCGGGCAAGAAATTTGATATCGCGTTGAGCATAAGCAAGGAAGCTTTGCGCGGCAGATTGGCCCAGCTTAAGACCGAGCTCGATAAAGAGCCGAGGGAAGCGAGCTTTACGTTCATGCCGTGGGGCTACACTCTCAACGAGGACGGAACGGCAACGCCGTATGAGCCGGACAAGCAGAAGATGATAGAAAACTGCTCAGCCGGCAAGCCTATCGAATACCCGGAGAATCTCGTGCGGCTCTCCCCCGAAGAGACGCCTCCCGCCATCAGGTACCAGTTCTGGGACAACGACCATTACGTAAAGGATTTCAAAGGAGCCGCGGCGGCAAACATAGCGCGATTCTTCTATACATCCGAACAGACGGGGCTCGTAACGGATACGGAAGCGATATTCGACGAGCTTATGGGCCAGATAAAGAGCAATTCGTTCTCTACGATAAAGGTACCGGTAGAAGTTACGGAGCCTACGGTCAGACTCGACCAGATAAAGCAGCAGACTCATCTTATAACGTCGTGGACGTCCAGCTATTCCGAGCATAACAGCAAGGCAAGGAACTGGAACGTTGCGAAGATGTCGAGCATAATCTGCGGGCAGGTACTTCAGCCGAGCGTGCAGTGGTCTATAAACGACACCGCGGGGCCGCGCTATTTAAGCAACGGCTGGAAAGCGGCTTCAGGAATAGTGGACGGCGGGTATGTTGACCAGCCGGGCGGAGGCGTATGCCAGATATCGAGCACGCTTTATAATGCCGTTATACGCTGCGGGTTGACGAGCAAAGAAATAGTATCCAAGCACCATTCAATAGTGTCGGGATATATGCCCAAAGGGCTTGACGCGACGATAAGCACCGGCGGGCCGGATTTAAAGATTACGAACCCGTATACAACGCCGCTTTACATCGTTTCATACATGAACCCCGAGGACAAGAGCGTCACCGTCGAAATTTACGGCGCGCCGGTAATAGACCCGGCTACGAATGAAGAGGTAATACTCGATTTCAGTTCCGATAGCCTCGGGTCGTACGGCGAACCGCAGATGATAAACATATACAACACGCAGACGCTGCCCGACGGTACGCCCGTTCCGGTTAACGGGCATATAGTATACGCCGAAGCCCGTAAGGGACAAAGGGCGCAGACGTATAAGCATTATTTAAGGCTTGACGGTACCGAGTATAAGAAGGAGAATTTTGAGAAGGTCGATATACGTCCGATAAACGGAAAGACGTACTGGTGGGGGCCGGATCCCGCTACTTTGCCGCCTGCGCCTGTCGACCCGACGCTCCCTGAGGTCCCGCCAGTGCAGCCACCGACATGATAAAGCCAGAAAACGCGCTTAAAAACGCAAGTGTTGACTAATGCATAAAAAAATGATATATATAGTTTATATATGACCATAAATAAGTTATATATAAATAAAATGATATTATAATTTATACACAGCATAAATATGCTGCGTATAATATAATACAATGGTCAAAGAAGCTGATCCTAACCAAGT
The DNA here is from genome assembly GCA_050260375.1 of Burkholderiales bacterium. Lineage (GTDB taxonomy): Bacteria > Bacillota > Clostridia > Christensenellales > SZUA-584 > DTFZ01. Next base: position 29,018 of record JBLNCA010000044.1, read on the forward strand.
AGTGTTCCAAAAACCTATCCGGTGTTAAGAATCATCTCGCTTGTGAACCATGGAAAGTAAAAAAAGGAGAAAACATGTTTGAAGACAGAACACTGACTTGCGTGGACTGCGGAGCTGAATTTGTTTTTACGGCGTCGGAGCAGGAATTCTTTAAGGAGAAGGGATATGTAAACGATCCCAAGAGATGCCCGAGCTGCCGTGATCAGAGAAAGCGCCAGAGAAGAGAAGAGCGCCCGATGCACGAAGCGGTTTGCGCGGAGTGCGGAGCGACCACGATGGTTCCTTTCCAGCCTACTGGAGAGAGGCCTGTATATTGCAGCGACTGCTTCAGGGCAAAGAGGAGCCGCTATTAAAAGGGAAGCCGATAAAATTCGGTGGTAGGTGAAAATCCTAAAAACAAAGCGCCGCGTACAAGTACGCGGCGCTTTTATATGTGCGCGCGGCATGCGCGCGACCTTGACGGTGAAAGTCCGTTACGGGGGTTGATAGCACCAACCGTTAGCCAAAGGCAAGGGTGTCCATCGTGAGGTGGAATCTGAAGGAAGCCGGAGG
>JBLNCA010000045.1:0-242988 GCA_050260375.1 Burkholderiales bacterium
AATAACCGAAAGGTATTTATTAGTACACTAATTCCTATTTGAACCGCCGTATACCGAACGGTACGTACGGTGGTGTGAGAGGTCGGTAGGTGAAATAATCACCTACCTCCTACTCGATTGGATTTTGGCGGGTATTGACTTATACTTAACTCGTAGTAACATTTTGTTATACGGGGCCCCCAGCAAGCCATAAGGCTTGATGGGTGTGAATAATTGACGGAGGGTGTGTTATGCGATTCAACTATTATATACCGACGAGGATTCTTTTCGGGTGCGGCGCTCTTGGCAGACTGCACGAACAGGTTCTGCCGGGCAGAAAGGCGCTTATTGTCACAAGCGCGGGTACGTCCGTAAAAAAATACGGGTATCTTGCAAAGCTTCAGGAGCAGCTGGAAAAGGCGGGCGTAAGCTACGAGCTTTTCGACAGTATACAGCCGAATCCGCTTAAAGAGCACGTGATGGAAGGCGCAAAAAAAGCGCGCTCGACCGGCTGCGACTTCGTAATTGGCCTCGGCGGCGGCAGCAGCATCGACTCGTCCAAGTCAATAGCGGTGATGGCGACAAACGACGGCGATTACTGGGATTATATATCCGGTGGCTCGGGGAAAGGCATGCCTGTAAAGAACGGTCCGCTTCCTATTGTCGCGATAACGACCACCGCTGGTACCGGCACCGAGGCCGACCCCTGGACGGTAATAACGAATCGTGACGAAAAGATAGGTTTTGGCTATGATAAGACTTTCCCGGTGCTGTCCGTAGTGGACCCCGAGCTTATGTCGACCGTGCCGCCCGCGCTTACGGCGTATCAGGGGTTCGACGCGCTGTTCCACAGCACCGAAGGGTATTTGAATAAAAACGCAAACGTTATGAGCGACATGTTCGCGCTCAAGTCTATTGAGCTGATAGGTAAAAGCCTTACGGCGGCGGTAAAAAACGGCGCGGATATCGCGGCAAGGGAAGACATGGCGCTCGCAAACACGCTCGCCGGCATGGTTGAGTCAATGTCCTCGTGCACGTCCGAGCACTCGATAGCCCACGCATTAAGCGCCCTGCGCCCCAGGATCGAACACGGCGCGGCGCTTATTATGATAAGCAAAGAATATTACAGCTTTTTCGCGGCGTCAGGCTCATGCGACCAGAGAATGATAAATATGGCAAAAGCGCTGGGCGCTGCGGACGCGAATCAAGCGGGCGATTTTGTGGACGCACTTGTAAAGCTACAAAAAGATTGCGGCGTGGACGCGCTTAAAATGTCCGACTACGGCATATCTTACGAAGAGCTGGGCGAATTCGCCCGGAACGCTAGGGAGACGATGGGCGGCCTGTTTGACGGCGACCCTGCCCTGCTCACCGACGAAGACGTAAAGGGCATACTTGAAAGATCATACAGATAGGTTTAAATGAACAAACGCCTTTTTCATCAAACCGCTAAAAAGGCGTTTTTGTTTTGGGGTATAATAAGCAGGAGTTTGGACGGCAATTCACGAACATTACTGTAAATCAGCGTATTTAAAGCAGGCAATGTGCAACAAAACATATTGCATATAATTTATGTTTTATTATATACTACCAATATATCATTGGTGATGAGGTGCAAATGAGAGTTATCGTAGATGCTATGGGCGGCGACAACGCTCCTCAGGTTATCGTCGAAGGATGCGTTCTTGCGCTCAATGACAACCCTTCACTCGAGATAACGCTTGTCGGCAGGGAAGAAGCCGTCGCAGGCGAACTTCAAAAATACAATTATGATAAACAGCGCATAAATATAGTTAACGCGACAGAAGTTATAGATATGGCTGAGCCGCCTGTCGAAGCAATACGCAATAAGCGTGATTCTTCGCTGGTTCGCGGAATGAGGCTGCTGCGCGAAGGCGAAGGCCAGGTGTTTATCACGGCGGGCAGTACGGGCGCGACAATAGCCGGAGCCACGCTGATTGTTAAGCGCATACCCGGCGTTAAGCGCTGCGCGCTCGCTCCGCTGCTTCCGTCTGAAAAAGGCAAAGTGCTGCTTATAGACGCGGGCGCAAATTCGGAGTGCCGTCCGTCGTACCTCGCGCAATTTGCGCTGATGGGCAGCATATACATGCAGAAGATGGAAGGCATAAACAGCCCCAAAGTAGGACTTGTCAACAACGGCGCGGAAGAGGAAAAAGGCACGGAATTGACAAAGGCTGCATACAAGCTGCTTAAGACGCTGCCAATAAACTTCTGCGGTAACGCCGAGGGCCGGGATTTATTATCGGGCGATTATGACGTAATCGTATGCGACGGGTTTACGGGCAACGTGATACTCAAGTTTCTCGAAGGCGTTGCGGGCACGCTGTTCTCGATGCTTAAAGACGAGCTTGGCGCGAGTTTTTGCACAAAGCTGGGCGCCGCGCTTGCGATGCCCGCTTTCAAGAGATTTAAAAAGAACATGGACTATACGGAATACGGGGGAGCGCTGCTCTTAGGAGTGGGCGGCGGCGTGATGAAGGCGCACGGTTCGTCCAACGCGAAAGCCATAAGAAGTACGTTGCGGCAGGCTGCCGGGTTTATAGAGGCCGATGTCGTTAATGTAATAAAAACGGAGATTTCGAAGATATCGATCGACGATTAAAACATTATACAGGAGGTTCAAGATGGTATTCGAAAAGGTAAGGAAGATATTATCCGATCAGCTCGAGATTGACGAAGAAAGCATAACTATGGAATCTGACCTGGTAGAGGATTTAAAAGCGGATTCGCTTGCTATAGTTGAGCTTATAATGGATCTTGAGCAGGAATTTGACCTCGACATACCTGATGAAGAACTGCCCAAGGTGGTAACAGTCAAAGACGTAGTACAGTATATAGAGAAGAACGTCGGAGGGTATTAAAACTAAAACTATCGGTGCCCGGAGAGTATCCGGGTATCGTGTTTTTTATTTTGTTTGCTGAGCTTAAAAAAGCGGTTTGCTACGGGGTCCCCAAAAAGACGTGAGGCTTGATAGGGTGTAAGTACGGGGTCCCCGGCAAGACGTAAGGCTTGATGGGGTATTAATAAATCTCCGGCTGCAGTATTGCCGAGAGGTCGTAATGGATAAGGGTTTTGGGGCACTTCAGAGTAAAATAGGATATTCGTTTTCTGATGAGAAGCTGCTTGCTCGCGCTTTCGTACATTCGTCTGCGGACACCAGCGAAAGCTACGAACGCCTGGAGTTTTTGGGCGACGCGGTGCTGGAGCTTGTCATAAGCGAACTTATCTTTTCCCGCAAGCCCGAGTTTTCCGAGGGCGAGCTTACAAAAACCCGTGCAGCGATTGTCAACGAGGGTATGCTCGTTGCCGCCGCGCGGGAGCTTGACTTAGGAAAGTATTTGGTTCTTGGCAGGGGAGAAAAGGCCTCGGGCGGCGCGGAGAAGCCTTCGATACTCGCGGACGCCGTCGAAGCGCTTTTTGGCGCAGTATATCTGGACGGCGGGTTCGAGAACGCAAAAAACGTAGTGGAGACCGTGATGAGCTCTAATATTGAGACGGTGCTTTCGGGCGGCGGCGTAAAAGATTACAAGACGCGGCTGCAGGAGCATTTCCACAAGCGGGGCATAACGGATATCAAGTATACCGTATACAAAGAGGAAGGGCCTCCGCACGACAAGCTGTTTTACGTTAAGCTGTACGTTAACGGAGTAGAGCTGTCCGAAGGAAAGGGCGGTTCCAAAAAGAACGCTGAACAAAGGGCGGCAAAGCAAGCCCTTTTGAATATTTAAAATTTACTCCAAAAATGTCTTTTCGCGAAAACGCTCCGCGGCAGGGCTTTTTTGGGGTATAAAAAGGAAGGTAGTATGCTTGATTTTTTAAGGGTTAAGGCAATCGACGAAGAAGTTTATTCCGCGATGATGGACGAGCTTGCGCGGCAGCAGAACAACATAGAGCTGATCGCGTCCGAGAACTTCGTGTCCGAAGCGGTGATGAGCGCTATGGGGTCGCATCTTACCAACAAGTACGCGGAAGGCTATCCGGGCAAGCGCTATTACGGCGGCTGCGAGTACGTGGACGTAGTGGAAAACCTCGCGAGAGAGCGCGCAAAGAAGCTGTTCGGTGCAGAGCACGTAAACGTACAGCCGCATTCGGGCGCACAGGCAAATACCGCCGTATACTTTACCGTGCTTGAGCCGGGCGACACCGTTGTAGGCATGAATCTCGCTCACGGCGGGCATCTTTCGCACGGCAGCCCGGTAAACATATCGGGCAAGTACTATAAGTTCGTGCCGTACGGCGTGAGTCCTGAAACGGAAACGATAGACTATGACGAGCTGCGCAAAATCGCGCTGGAAGCAAAGCCCAAACTGATAGTCGCTGGCGCGAGCGCATACCCGCGCAGTATAGACTTTAAAAAATTCCGCGAGTTAGCGGACGAAGCGGGCGCGCTGCTGATGGTGGACATGGCGCATATAGCGGGGCTAATAGCCGCCGGGCTGCACGAGAGCCCCGTGCCGTATGCGGATTTCGTCACGACGACTACGCACAAGACGCTGCGGGGGCCAAGGGGCGGCATGATACTGTGCAGGGAGCAGTACGCCAAAGCGATAGACAAGGCGATATTCCCCGGTACGCAGGGCGGGCCGCTGATGCACGTAATAGCGGCAAAGGCAGTGTGCTTCAAGGAAGCGCTGTCGCCTGAGTTCGTCGAGTACCAGAAGCGCATAGTAGCTAACGCCGCCGCGCTTGCAAAAAGCCTTTCAGGCAACGGAATAAGGCTCGTTTCGGGCGGCACGGACAACCACCTGATGCTCGTAGACCTTACAAAGAAGGGCATAACGGGCAAGGATTTGGAGGCGATGCTCGGCAGGGCGAACATTACCGTCAACAAGAACGCGATACCGTTCGACACCCAAAGCCCGTTCATAACAAGCGGCGTAAGGCTGGGCACGCCCGCCGTAACGTCGCGCGGCATGGACGAAAACGACATGAACGAGATAGGCTCGCTTATATCCGGCATAATCGACGGGGGAGAGGCCGCCGTCGAGGAAACGAGACAGCGCGTGCTTGCGCTGTGCGCTAGAAGGCCGCTATATAAATAAAAGCTATTGTTTAAACGTTAATAGACGGCATGGCTAGTGCGCTGTGCCGTCTTTTGCTGTGTACATATTTGCGAGATTGTGCGGGCGTGAATAGCCTATCCGTAGATTAGCGCGGCTTTTAATATTCAAATATTGTTTATTTCTTTTTTTGAAACGCTGTGTTATAGTAGTTGTTGGATTTTTTGCTTAACGGAGGATAATAGATGAAAAAGGCAGTTTCAGCGGCTGTGCTTATAATAGCGCTGCTGCTTATATTTGCAGGATGCGCGAACTCGACTCCCGACTCGTCGGCTTCAGCGTCCGCGTCGGCATCGGCATCCGCGTCGGCGTCGGCGAGCCCGAGCGGCAAAACGGTGGCCGCGAACGGAGCGGATTATATAACGGCTCTGGTTGAGGAGCTTGCCAAGCAATACGACAGCCCGGGCGTAACGGTAACGGCGACGGCGTCGAACTCAAACAAGGGTATAGCGGCGCTCGCGGGGGATACCGCGCAGATAGCGCTTTCTTCAAGGGCGCTTAAGGACGCGGAAAAGAGCACGTTTGCCGGCATGAAGGAACAGGAGATATGCAAGGACGGCATAGCCATAGTCGTCGGCAAGGATAATCCTGTTAGCTCGCTCACAGCCCAGCAGGTAAAAGACATATTCACAAACAGCGTTACCGATTGGGGCGACGTCGGCGGTACAGCGGGAAACATTAAGGTCTATACGCTGAGTTACACGTCGGACGTAAGGAAAATGTTCAACGAACTGTTTCTCGGCAAAGACGAGGATGGCAAGCAGATAGATACAACGGACGCCTCAGTCTCGATTGAAGACTCCAGCGAGAAAATGGCCGAGGCGCTTGCGGGCGACGCTTCCGGCATAGGCTATATGCAATTGAGCGCGGTGCCTTCGGACGGCTCCGTAAAAGTGCTGGATATTGACGGCGTCAAGGCGACGGCGGCGAACATTAAAAGCGGCGCTTATACATACGCGTTAAGCTTTAACCTTATCACGAAAGGCGACGCGGACGCCCAAGCGTTTGTCGATTACTGCCTCGGCGGCGACGCGAAAGAATACATGACGTCTAAAGGTTACATATTGCCGTAATTTGAAAACGAAATAAAAGTGCTGCCTTTGCGGGCAGCTCTTTTTATATAATCTAACAAAAGAGTGCTTACAGCGTAAAGTGCCTTTTAACAAGCACTCATGCCTCTGATAGGGCTGATGCAAAACTTTTAATATAATATGCGCAGAAAGGCACGAACCTTCCGTCGTCAAACACATGCAGGCTGCATCTCCTCAAGCGCTCAATATCGAGGTTTCCGGCGTCCTGAAACGCCATGGCCGTAATGGTAAAGCTGTGGGTACGCACGCGGCTTAATAATCCGTCAAACGTGTCAATGCGCGATTCACAGCAAGAACGCTCCGGGCTCGGGCGCTTCCATTTGCGGGCAATGAAAGCACGGTTCTGGTCGGCCGTTGTGGGCGAACAGCAGCATCTTTTTGAGTTGTGCAATGCGCGCAGCTTATTATCCTGTATGACGATATAGTCGCCGTGGAAACCGCACAATGGGTGGTCGCAGCGCGACGGCAAAAGAGAATCCGCGGGGACAAGCTCCCCGGCCTGTTTTTCAATGGCGTCAAGCAGCTCGTCAAGCGTGAAACGCCCGCTGTCCGACGGCGCCGCGGGTGTGCGGCCGAAATAGCTGACAGGCTGAAAATGCACGCCCCTTACGGCGGGGGCCTGCGATACGGCGAAACGTATTATGTTCCCTATATCCTGCGTGTTTATGCCGGGCACTAACGTGGGCACAAGCGTTACGCCTAAGTTGAAGCGCCCGCAGTTCTCTATAGCCCGCTGCTTTATTCCGAGCAGCGGTTTTCCGCGCAGAGCGCCGTATATGTCGTCGCTGGTGCCGTCAAACTGCATGAACACAAACGACAGCCCCGCTTTGGCAAGGCTATCCAAGTATTCAGTGTCTTGCGCGAGCCGTATGCCGTTGGTATTAAGCTGAACATATTTGCAGCCCGCTTCCTTGGCGGCGGCGACTATAGCGGGCAGGTCGTCGCGCATGGTTGGCTCACCGCCGCTTAACTGCACTAGCGTTTTGCCCGGCACGGCAAGCGCATTAAGGCGCTCGCATACGGCTTCAAAGCTTATATCCTTGCCCTCTCCGCCCTCGGCAAAGCAAAACGGGCAGCTTAAGTTGCAGCGCTTCGTTACTTCGAGCAGCACGCAGCACGTGCCTTGACGGTGCTCGCCGCATAAGCCGCAGGTATGCGGGCAGTTTTCATTTTCGCCTTCCGCGATGGGCGGCAAATCTCCTCTCCATGCAGCCATATCACGCAGCCCGCGCCATATGACGGAAGAAAAATCGCCGTGCCGCGGGCACGTCTTTTCAAGGAACACCTCGCTGCCGTAAGAAGCGTGCACCGCCGGTATCCTTTCAAGGCAGACGGGACACACGCTGTACGTATGTCTTAAAACTTCCCGCATTATTCGTCCCCCAAAAAACAGTATAACAACCCGACATATATGGTTTAGGCCAGTATAACTTAAAAGCCCGTTTATTTCAAACCGCTTATGCCGCTTTTCTTGCCCACACGGAATAGAGTATCAGGCCTGCAATACAGAACGCCGCACCCGTTCCCAGCGCGAGGCTTATGCTTATATCCGCAAGCTTGCCGAATACAAGGTTCGTAAATATCGCCCCCGCATTCATTATGCAGGAATAAACGGATAAAAGAGTTGCCCGCGCCGGTATGCATACCTCGCGGTTCTGTATGCTCATGCTTATAGGTGCGAACATAGAAGCCGACAGCCGCAGCAGCATTATCAGCAGCACTGACAGCAGCGGGTCCGTTGTAAACGCCGTGGCTGCACACGCTATTGCGGCGGCGGCGAACAGCATTTTGCCTGCCCCGCTTTCTCCTATGCGGTTTGCGAGCCTGCCGGATAATGCCGCCGTGAGCCCGGCAAGCGTCAATAGTATGTATATGTATCCCATATATTTCGTCGCTATTCCCGCCCGCACGTACTGCACCTGGCTTAAAAACACCGTTATCGTCTGGTTGCTCTCCGCGAGAAGCATTGCCGCGATGAGAAATATGAAAATACGCTTATTGCCTCTTAAGGCGGATATTACTTCTTTAAAGTCGCTTGCAAAACAGGAGCGCCGCGCTTCTCTTATGCCCGGGTCGCCAAGAGCGAATGAAAGAGCCATTGACAAGCCGTAGGAAACGACGGTGAGAAACGCCGCGAGACGGTAGTTGTCCGCCGATACCGAAGAAAAAACTGCGGCGGCGATAACAAGCCCGGCCGTGCCCATGGCCGAGTATACGCCGAACACCCGCCGGCTTTCCTTCTCGCCCGCGGCAATGAAAAGATACGCCGAGTCGCAGCCCGATATGCCCGCCTGCACGACGGACAGCAGCAGCCGTTCGGCAAGGAACCATGCGAATCCCGTCGCCTGCCAGAACACTATCTTCGATACGAAATACAGCGCGTTGCAGATAACGAGCGTTTTTTTGTAGCCTATGCTGTCCGCAACGAACCCCCAGGGGATCTCGAGCGCTATCATAACAAGCAGCGATATGCTCTCAATTATCGTGATCTGAAACAATGAAACGCCCTGCGCCTGCCGGTACAGCGTGGCTATAGGCGCGTAAAAAACCATGCCCTGCAGCAGAGCGATGGCATACATGAGCCGTACGCTTTTATTATTCATATGCGTGTCCTTTCATAAGAATTTGAACATAACAAAAACAGAGCTTATAATAAGCCCCAGAGCAAATATGTTTGTTCAAATCGGACAACGCATTATACCTAAGCCTCGATGAGAATTGGATTTTATAAGCACAGTATATATTTCATTTATCGTGCAGTCAACGCATTGTTTTGCGCCGGAGCCACAGGCTTAACACGGTTTACAATCCCGCCGGCAAAGCCAACCTTTACCTGACTCGTATTTTAAAACTTTCGTTCAATAAAATAAGCGCGCCGCGTTCCGGACAAAATAAAGATATAACAGCAAAAAGGACGCGGTAATGGATATATCGTTCATAGTGATACTGGGGCTTCCTGTGCTCTACCTTACAGGCAGCTTGAAAAAAGTCGTGGAAAACACAGCCGTAAGCCGCATGTGCTTTGTAATGTACTTCGCCGTAACGGCGGCGCTGTCGCTTATACCCGAATTGAGGCTCACATCAGGCATGCGCCTTAATTTGAGCGGCGCGTTTTTCTGCCTTTCGCCCGCCATATACCTCGTGGTAAAGAAGCAGTATACTTACAGGCACTATCTCGCATTCGTACTGACGACGCTGTTTTCCGTCGTACTCTCGTTCTTTTCAAATACGTACACTATGCCGTACCTGCCTTATATCGTTAGCTTCGCATTGGCGGTAACGGCGGCGCTTTGCTTTAAAGCTGGAGCGCCGGTTTTCGCGCCCGTGATGATGGGCATATACGGCATAGCGGGAGGGTGCATGCAGCTGTTGAGCGGCATGGACAACTCCATTGTGCTGTTCGGCGGGCTGGGCATGACGTCGCTGAGCACGGCTATATGCCTTGTTTTTTCGTATATCGTAGCAAGGCCGCGAGGGAAGCACGCCCGCACTGTTCGCAGGCTTGACAACCCTGCCTGAACGCATACGCGCATCCGAGCTTTTGGCATATATCTGGCGCAAACCGGCAAATTAATGTATAATAACGCGAACGACCGAAGGAGGAGTGCCTTTGTTTGAGGTTGAGAGCGTAGCGGCAGGGAGCCCCGCGCACCGTGCAGGGCTTGCCAAAGGCGACCGCGTAATATCCATTAACGGCGAGGATTTCATAGATTACATAGACTACATATGGTTCAGCTCGCGAAAAAAACTGAAGATAAGGCTTGAGCGGCAGGGCGAAGTAAAAGCGCTCGTCATCCGAAAAGAAGAGGATGAGCCGCTGGGGGTTGAGTTTACACAGCCCCTGCTCGGCAAAAAGCGCGTATGCGGCAACAAATGCGTATTCTGCTTTGTAGACCAGCTTCCCAAAGGCATGAGAAAGAGCCTGTATATCAAGGACGAGGACTGGCGCTACTCGCTGGTGATGGGGAATTTCGTCACGCTTTCGACTGTAAAAAGCGAAGACGTAAAAAGGATAATACGGCGCAAAGCGTCGCCGCTGTATATATCGGTGCATACGGTGGACGAAGAGCTGCGCAGAGCGATGCTGGGCAATCCGGCAGCCGCTCCAATAAAGCCGCTGCTTAAAAAGCTCGCCGCGCACGGCATAAGCTTTCACGCCCAGGTAGTGCTGTGCCCGGGGTATAACGACGGGGAAAAGCTGGAGGAGACATACTCGTTTTTAAAGAAGCTTTATCCCGCGGCGGCGTCGCTTGCCGTAGTTCCCGTAGGTCTTACCGGTTTCCGCGAAGGGCTCCGGGAGATAAAACCGGTGTCAAAGGGCGGGGCTGAGGAGATAATCAAAAGGGTTGAAAATTGGCAGAAAGAATGTTTAAATAAACTATGCACGCGCTTCGTTTTCGCAGCGGACGAGTTTTACATAAAGGCGGGAGCAAAGCTGCCTCACGCGGAGGAATATGAAACTTTTCCGCAGATAGAGAACGGCGTGGGAATGATGGCGAAGTTCATATCCGAGGCGCGCGAAGCGGGCTGTTCAGGGGGCGGAGCCTTGAGTATAGCGACGGGAGAGGACGCATATCCTTACATAAAAGAGCTTGCGTCGATGAATCCCCATGCAAGAGTGTACAGCGTAAAGAACGTTACGTTTGGCGGGGGAGTGACCGTTTCGGGGCTGCTCGGAGGCAGGGACTATATTGCGGCGCTGTCCGGAAAAGAGCTGGGCGATAAGCTGCTCATTCCGGCGGATTCGCTGCGCGACGGGCTTTTCCTTGACGATATGAAGCTTTCGGAGCTTGAGCGGGCGCTTAATGTTAAAATATTTCCCGTGGCGGACGGATATGAATTCGCCGAGCGTCTTTGCGGTGGTAGGTAGATAATGGCAAAACCATTTGTGGCTGTCGTCGGCAGGCCTAACGTCGGCAAGTCCACGTTTTTCAACAGGATAGCGGGCAGGAGAATATCAATAGTTGAGGATACGCCGGGCGTTACTCGCGACCGCATATACGCGGACGCGGAATGGCTCGGGCGCCAGTTCACGCTTATCGACACGGGCGGCATAGACCCCGAAAGCTCTGACGAGATACTCGTGCAGATGAGGCATCAGGCGTCGCTCGCGGTGGATATAGCGGACGTGATACTGTTCTTCGTGGACGCAAAGCAAGGCCTGGTTCCGGCGGATTACGAGGTTGCGGACATGCTGCGGCGCGCTGGAAAGCCTATTATTACCGTCGTCAATAAGGCGGACACGAAGTCGGACGAGGCGGCGGCTTACGACTTTTACGCGCTTGGCATGGAGCGGCTGTTTACTATCTCCTCGGCGCAAGGGCTGGGGCTTGGCGACCTTCTCGACGAGGTAATAAAGAACTTCCCGGTATCCGACGAACAGCCGGGCGAGGCGTTCAAAATAGCCGTAGTGGGCAAACCCAATGTGGGCAAGTCTTCGCTCGTAAACGCCATAATAGGCGAGGCAAGAACTATTGTATCCGACGTCGCCGGCACGACGAGGGACGCAATAGACGTTCCGTTCACGCGCGACGGAAAGGATTATATACTCATCGACACGGCGGGCATACGCAAAAAGGCGCGCATAGAGGACAAATCCATTGAGCGCTACAGCGTAATACGCTCGTTCGCGGCAGTAAGGCGCTCGGACGCCGTAGTGGTGATGATAGACGCGCTCGAGGGCATTACCGAGCAGGACGTAAAGATAGCGGGCTTTGTGCACGACGAGGGCAAGCCGTGCGTAATAGCGGTCAACAAATGGGACGCAATGGAGAAGGATACGCATTCAACGGCGCGGTTCGATAAAACGATAGCCAAAGAACTCGCGTTCATGAACTACGCTAAGGCCGTTTATATCTCGGCAAAGACGGGTTTGAGGCTGCCAAAGCTTTTTGAGCTGCTCGGCGAAGCGAGGGAGAACAGCCAGCGCCGCATAACGACGGGACTGTTGAACGAATGCATATTCGAAGCGGTCGAGATGGTCTCTCCTCCTTCCGATAAGGGCAGGACCCTTAAGATATATTACGCGACGCAGGTCAGCGCCGCACCGCCGTATTTTGTTTTATTTGTAAACGACTCAAAGCTGATGCATTTTTCGTACCTAAGGTATCTGGAAAACTATCTGCGCAAGTCGTTTGATTTTTCGGGCACGCCCATAAAGCTTGTTGCAAGAAACAAGAACAATAAAGGTCCAAGGGAGTCTTAGTATGGTCTGGATGTATGTTTTAAGCGCAGTCATAGGCTATTTGATAGGCTGTATTTCATTCGGTTATATTACCGGCAAGATATTCAAAGGCAAAGACATCCGCGAAGTGGGAAGCGGCAATGCGGGCACGGCTAACGTAATACGCAATTACGGCTGGGTGCCGGGGCTTATAACGTTTGCGGGCGACGTATTAAAGGGCTTCGCAGCGGCGTTTATCGGTTTAAAGCTTGCCGGCTGGGAAGGCGCTTGCATTGGCGGGCTGGCGGCTGTGCTCGGGCATATATGGCCGGTGTTTCTTAGCTTCCGCGGCGGCAAGGGAGTCGCTACGTGCTTCGGGGCTTTTCTCGTGCTGCTCACATGGCCAGCGATTATAGTCTTCCTGTGCTGCGTCGTAATAATTGCGATAACAAGGACGATGTCCGTGGGTTCCCTCGTAGGCACCGCGCTTATAACGATATGCTCATGGGTATTCTTTTTTACTAACGCGCTGTTCCCGGTTTCTACGCTATGGATACCGATCACGTTTACCGTGCTGCTTGTGCTGGTGTTCTATTCGCACAGGGCGAATATAAAGCGGCTGGCCGAAGGCAAAGAGAATCAGCTGTAAACGCTGAACGCAATGATATTTTGGAGGGATGAATGCTTCAGATAATAATAATCGTGCTCGCAGTCGCCGCCGACCAGCTGACAAAATTCCTGCTTGTTCCCATGCTGCTGCAGCTTCCCGATAAAACGATGACGGTCATACCCGGCGTTTTTAAATTGACTTATGTTGAGAATGAGGGCGCTTCGTTCGGCATATTCCAGGGAGCTCAGGTGTTCTTCATAATCGTTACGGTGATAGTGCTCATTGTAGGCGCGGTGCTGATGATAAAGACGCGACACCGGCAGGGCCTGTTTTTAAAGATAAGCCTGTCGCTCGTGATAGGCGGCGCTATAGGCAACTTTATTGACAGGGTGTTCATAGGCCACGTGCGCGACCTTTTTAGCTTCAAGGACTTATACTTTCCGTGGGTGTTTAACATTGCTGACATGTGCCTTGTGATAGGCGCAATAATGCTCGGCGTGTTTGTTCTGTTCATATACCGCCCCAAAGAAGATAAGTATAAAAAAGACGAGGACGGCAAGGACGACGAAAAAACCGCTCTGGACGAAAAAGAATAAAACCTTTCGATAATACGCCTCTACGATGAGAAGCAGAAGGAGTGAATCTCCTTGTCATTGGATTACAATAAAAATCTTATTCAAATAGCAAAAGTATTGAGAAAAAATCAAACACCACAGGAACGAAAACTCTGGTACGAATTTCTGTCGGGGTATCCCGTAAGATTTCAAAGGCAAAAAACAATAGGCGATTATATCGTAGATTTTTATTGCGCAAAAGCCAGGCTTGTTGTAGAGCTGGATGGATGCGGTCATTATGAAGAAAAACAAATGAATTACGATAAAATCAGGACGATAGCTTTGGAACAACGCGGCTTACAGGTATTGCGCTTTATAAACTTAGATATTACAGATAATTTCGAAGGAGTATGCACAATTATTGATCGTACTGTAATGAGCCGCATATCCCTCCCTCAGTCGCCTTCCGGCGACAGCTCCCTCTTCTGAGGGAGCCGTATTCGGTTTGACAATAATTTACCATCTGAGAATTAGCCTCTCTTGGATAAGGGAGGTGGCACGAAGTGCCGGAAGGAGTGAATCTCCTTTTCCGCTGAACAGAGAGGGTCATCTATTGATCTTGAAATCACGGGTAATTACTAAGGCACAATCATAGATCGTACTGTAATGAGCCGCAGTCGCCTTCCGGCGACAGCTCCCCGTCTTTACCCGCCATAATGGACGGTAACCGTCTGAGGGAGCCTTGCAACAAGAGAAAGCTCCTCGGATGAGGGAGATGGGAAAGTGCGGAAGGAATCAAGATGCTGCTATATGATGCAGCTTAATATCTCGTCCGTTGTTATGTTATAGATAAAGTCTCCGGCGTGCGCTGCAATAAGCGCGTTTTTTATATCGGCGTACTCATACCTGCACCCGGCCAGCGCCTTTTCCAGCTCTTCAATGCCCTCCGCGGCGAAAAAGTCGCCGAAAAACTTTATCGCGGCAATGCGCCCTTTTTCCACAAGCACCTTCGCGCACAGCTTGCCGCCCGCGAACCTCTTTTCTTTTGTGACGTTGAACTTCGGATCTTGCCCGAAGTTCCATTCCCATGTGCCGAACCTGGATTGCTTTATCTCATTCACCCTGTCCGTATCAGCTTTTGAAAGCTCGTACGTATCCGCGCCTCGCAGCAGGTGCGAAAGCATTGCGTCGCGGAACTCGACGCTCGTCATATGGGTTTTAAGGTGTTCGGCAATGTTCGTCACACGCTGCCGCACCGACTTTATGCCCTTGGAGACTATCTTCTCGTCGTCGACGCTGAGCGCGCGCACGAGCGCTTCAAGGTCGGTGTCAAACAGTATGGAGCCGTGGTGCAGCGTTAAGCCCCTGCCGATATACTGCGCGTTGCCCGAAAACTTCCTGCCGCCTATAGTCAGGTCGTTGCGGCCGGTAAGCTGCGCCTCTACGCCGAGAGACGCAAGCGCTTCTATTATCGGCCGCGTGAACGTTTTAAATTCTATGTTGCCCCTGCGCTTTACTATGAACGAGAACTGCCAACCGTTTAAATCGGTGTATATCGTGCCTCCGCCCGTTATGCGCCGTACTATGTCTATATCATGCTCTTTTGCGTACTGCATGTTTATCTCGGACAATGTGTTCTGAAACCTGCCGACCATCAGCGTGGGGGAGGTCCGCCAGAACATGAAGTACTCGTCCGCAACGTCAAGCTCATGCATCGCGTATGTTTCGAGCGCGAAGTTGAATTTCGCGTCTGTGCTGTCGCACTTTATGTAGATCATGTTGCCCTCACCGCTTCGATGCCCGCGGCAGCGTTATAAGAGCTGCGCACGAGCGGCGCGCTTGCGACGTATTTTATGCCCCTTTCCAGCGCCGCCCGCCTGTAAACCTCAAACGTTTCGGGGCGCACGTACTCCGCGACGGGTATGTGGTGCTTCGAAGGCTGCAGGTACTGGCCTATCGTCAGCATATCGCAGTGCCGCGCGGCTATGTCGTCCATCAGCGAAAGCACTTCCTCTCTCGTCTCTCCAAGGCCGACCATAATGCCCGTCTTGCTTATTATGCCGCTGCGTTTTACTCTTAAGAGCAGCTCAAGCGAGCGCTCATAGACGGCATTAGGCCTCACGGCTTTGTAAAGCGACGGCACCGTCTCAAGGTTGTGGTTTATTATGTCCGGTTTTGCCTCGATTACTTTATTAAGCGCCTGCTCGCTGCCCTTAAAGTCGGGTATGAGCACTTCCACCGTTGCGGGTATGCGGCTTTTAACAGCCCGTACCACAGCGGCGAAGTGGCCTGCGCCGCCGTCAGGAAGGTCGTCGCGCGTTACGCTTGTAACTACCACGTGCTTTAACTTGAGCTTCTCGGCCGCGTCCGCGATGTGCACGGGCTCGCATGGGTCGGGCGGAGCGGGCTTGCCCTTGTTTACGGCGCAGAACCGGCAGCCGCGCGTGCACGTATCTCCGAGTATCATAAAAGTCGCCGTGCCTGCTTTGAAGCATTCGCCCCTGTTCGGGCAGTCGGCGCCTTCGCAGACGGTATGAAGCGAAAGCGAGCGCAGCAAAGCCTGCATCTCGGTAAGCGCCCTTAAGTCTATTTTTTTCTTAAGCCATTCGGGTTTGCTGGTATCCATCCAAGCCTCCTTGTGGAATTTATGATACCGCAGAGGGGACATAAAAGCAACGCCGCCTGTACATTACTGTACGGCGGCGCTATTGAGTTGCCTTAAGACTCTCTTATCCGCTTGTCTTTTTTCAGCTGGCTTATCTTCAGCTTTATCTGCCAGGCCATCATCGTAAACGCAACGCCCAGTACCGTTGCGAACATGCCGATAATAAGGTTGAATAAACTCTTATCAATAAAACCTATAACGATATTGCCTATTCCGGCGAAAAACTCCAATATCGAAAACGCTGCCCAAAGACAGAAGACCCGTTTAAAGTGCTTGATCTTCGAATCGAAATCCGTATACAGCTCAAACGGACCGTCGGAAGCTTTCTTGCGGAAGTACGCCCAGTGCATGTACGACGACACGAATTCGACGCCTGTTTCTTCAAGGAACTCAATATACTTTAAGCTCTCGGGATGTGTAGCGCTATGCTCCATAAGCTCTATCCTGTAGATATACTCGCCTTTGGGCGCGTCCTCGAACACGTACCTGCACCATGTGTAGCTCGTCATCGCCAGTCCGCAGTTGGACATTTCGTTGAGCCATTGTTCCTCTTTTAAGTAATTCCAGTAAGGCTTCCAAATCACATGTTTCATTGCATTGCACCCCCGGTTATCCGCCTGCCGTTTGAGAGCAGCTCTTCAAGGCGGTTAAGCTCGGTTTCTACCGCCGCCTTGCCCAATGCAGTTATTACGTATTCTTTCTTGCGCGAATCCGTATTCTCTTCGAGCTGTATTATCCAGCCTTTGTCGACCAGCGTGTTTATGGCTCCGTACAATGTGCCCGCGCCCAGAGCCACGCGCCCGCGGCTTAGCGCTGCTACGTTCTGCATAATGCCGTATCCGTGCAGCGGCTGGTACAGCGACAGCAGTATATAGAATACCGCTTCCGTCAATGCACCTATGCTTTCAGGCATTTAAATCACCCCATTTGCGTTCCTTAAATCCGCGGTTTTCAGGAAACTGTTTATTACGATAGCCGATATATCGGCTTACGATATAAAATATATCGGCTGCCGATATACTTGTCAATAGCTTTTTTGCGAATTAATAAAAAATATATGTAAAAATGGAAAGTAAACTTGACATTGTTTCGCTTCGGTGTTAGCATAATGGAAAGTATACTTTCCATTCGGGAGGACAGACATGGAAAACAGGCTGGAAGAGATACGCAAAATGCGCGGCATAACGCAGGAGCAAATGGCGGCAGACCTGAAAGTCTCGCGGCAAACAATAGGCTCGCTGGAGAACGGAAGGTATAACCCTTCGATACTGCTGGCGTTTAAGATCGCGCGCTATTTCGGCATGAGCGTTGAGGAAATATTTATATATCGGGAGGAAGACGTTAATGGGTAAGAAAGTTTTAGCCGCGGCCGTGGCGGTGCTGGGGCTGGCGTGCGTGCTTTTAGGGATTTTTGTATTCACAGGCGAAGAGCAAAAAAGCATATCCGGGCTGTGCATAGGCGCAGGCGCGGCGGCGGGAGCGTTAGGGCTTGGAAACCTTGTACTGCTTATCGCCGTTCCGGAAGCGGTCAGGGAAGAGCGGCTGCGCATGCAGCAGATAGAGGTCAATGACGAGCGCAACATACGCATACGCGAAAAGGCGGGCGCTATGGCAAACAGGGTGGTGTTCTACGCGCTTTGCGCCGCGCTACTTGTGCTCGGTATGCTGGGCGATCTGTTGGCAGTGTTTATACTCGTCGGAATACTCGTGCTGGAAGCCGTACTCGTAATAATACTGACAAACAGATACTCAAAGCAGATGTAACCGCCGCCTTAAGCGTGACAACAAGCGCAAAAACGGTCAAGAATTTTCGGCCGTATTGCGGTATCGTAGCCTTAGGAGGTAACACATGGAACGTTGGGAAAAGCTGCTAGCGGTACAGCGCATGCAGGACTATATCTCGTCGCATATTATGGAGCCCATAACGCTGGGCGACCTTGCGCGCACGGCGGGATATTCGCCCTGGCACGCAGCACGGGTGTTCAAGGAACTTACCGGAAAGTCTCCGTTTGAATACCTGCGCGCTCTGCGACTTTCGAGAGCCGCCGAAGCGCTGAAAAGCGGCAAAAGCAGGGTTGTCGACGTCGCGTTTGATTTCCTGTTCGGCTCGCACGAGGGGTTTACGCGCGCGTTCTCAAAACAGTTCGGAACGACGCCTACAAGCTGCGCCAAAGGCGCGGCGGTGAAGCTTTTTATGCCTTCCGAAGTTCGTGATTATTACCTCAAATTACAAAAAGGAGATGTGTGTAATATGTCCGATAATGTTAACACTGTGTTTGTGCAGGTCGTCGAGCGCCCCAAGCGGAAGGTAATACTGAAACGCGGGGTAAAGGCTGCGCATTACTTCGAGTACTGCGAGGAGGTCGGTTGCGACGTATGGGAGGTGCTGTCCGGCATCAAGGACGCGCTTTACGAGCCCATAGGCATGTGGCTGCCCGACAGCATGATAAAGCCGGGGACTTCAAAGTATGTACAAGGGGTGGAAGTAGCCGCAGATTATAAGGGCGAAATACCCGAAGGCTACGAGATCATCGACTTGCCGCCGTGCAGCATGATGGTTTTCCAGGGGCAGCCGTTTGACGACGATAAGTTTGAGGACGCTATCGGCGGGCTGTGGGAAGTGATGAAGAAGTACGACCCGAGCGTTTACGGCTTTGAGTGGGCGGACGAGGACGCTCCGCGCTTCCAGCTCGCGCCGCTCGGCTACCGCGGATACATCGAAGCTCGCCCGGTAAGAGCGCTGAACAAGTAACAGAAAATGCCTCCCTCAACCCACCCCAACGAACTTTGTTCGTCGGGGACCCCGGCCGGGGGGGTGCCCCGGCAAATTGTCAATTCAAGTGCAACACTTAGCCATAAATTCATTAGGGGACAACCAACCAAGGCATTTTCTGGGCCTGTTATTGATGCTTTCCATTACGGCTGCAACTTCTTCTTCACTAACTTTCCTAAAGTCAGTTCCTTTTGGAAAATAAAATCGGATAATACCGTTCATATTTTCATTTGTTCCTCGCTGCCAAGGCGCGTGAGGATCTGCAAAGTATATTGGTATATTCAGTGCTTGTTCCACTTCTCTATACTCTGCAAATTCCGACCCGTTGTCTAGAGATATGCTTCGTACTTTTGTTCCCTTTAGCGCCCGCAGGATTCCTTCATTTGTTTCTTTACAGTTACGCGTACGGACAATAGACATATACAACTTACGGCCTTTTCGATCTACCAACGTAATAAGATAGCCCTTTCCGATTCCTCCATATACCGTATCTCCTTCTAAATGTCCCAGTTCCAACCTTTCTTTGATTTCTTCCGGCCATTCTCGAATCATTCTTTCAGGATGGACCGCATTGGACTTTGGACCTTGTGTATATTTTCGTTTGTTATGGCGTCTTAGGTGTTTAACGGCGCTGCAGCCTTTGATTTTACCTGCTTTAAGTGCGGAGTAAATTGTGCTTGCAGATAATTTTGTTCCTGGATGCTCTATGCGCCACCGAGCTGATATTGTCTCAGGAGACCAGTACTGATGTAATCTTTCTGCCACCCAAGCTGCTAACTCGCTGTCTTTTTCCAATCGAAACAGTTTCTTTGAAGCCTTCCTGCGGTATATGTACAATGTCGTTGCTCGCCATGGGTGATAACTGCCGTCCTTGTTCCGGTTCCGATTCAGTTCACGGCACACAGACGAAGGGGAACGTTGCATTTGCTTTGCGATATCACGCAAACTTTTTCCGCTTTTGTAGTTATCATATAGATATTCTCTTTCTACCATAGTAAAATGATTATATGACTGCATAGGACCTCCGTGTATTTGGTGTTTGGTAACTTCATTTTACACCTTGGTTGCTATGTAGTCTCTTTTGTTGCACTTGCAATTATATTCTAGGCCCAAAGGGGCGGAGGGAGGGTCATAAAAAGCAGAGTCTTCCTCCCTCAGTAACTGAAGTTGACAGCTCCCTCGTCTGAGGAGCCATACCCTCTTTTATACTCAAACAATTTGTTAGCCAATCTGGAAAAGGTGTCTCGCCCTTGTTTTGTTCTGTGCTATAATGATGCAAGAAATCGGCAGGGGGTAAAATACGTGAGCAAGGACTTGTCCATAGCGGTGATAGGCGGGGGCGCCATAGGGGGAATAACCGCGGCGTATCTGACTATCTCGGGATATGACGTTGAGCTCGTATGCAAGCACGAGGAGAAAGCGCGGCAGGCTGCGGAGGAAGGGCTCCATATCGTCGGAGTGCGAGGCGAGCGCCGCGTAAAAGTAAAAGCGGTGGCCGAGACGGGGCAGCTCAGCGGTAAAAAGGATATCGTGCTGATAGCCGTCAAGGCGTACGATATGCCGGACGCGGCGAAAAGCGCGCTTCCTTTTCTAAAGGACGATTCGCTTGTCGTTTCGATGCAGAACGGCATATGCGTTGAAGCTCTCGCCGCCGTAGTGGGGGAGAAGCGTGCGGTGGGATGCATGATAGACTGGGGCGCGGCCATGCTGCCGGACGGCACGCTCAACCTAAAGTCAGAAGGCTTTTTCGTGATAGGCAGCCTTGATCCTCAAGTCGATGTTTCGCCAGTGAAAGAAGCGCTCGACTCCGTAATGCCCACAAACATAACCGGCAGCATAATCGCCGAACTTTACTCCAAGATGATAATAAACTCGTGCATAACCTCTACCGGCGTGCTCACCGGGCAGTGCCTCGGCGACATACTTAAGACAAGGGCTGGAAGGGATATGTTCATTTCGATAATACGCGAGGCAATAGCCGTCGCGGACGCTATGGGGCTTGCGGTTAAGCCGTACGGAGGAAAGATAGACTATTACTCTCTCATAAAGGGAAACGGACTGCTTGCGCGCGTAAAGCGGGATATAATAGTGCGGGTGATAGGCCATAAGCACAGGACTTTTATTTCGTCGAGCCTTCAGGCGCTTAAGCGTGGAAAGCCTACGGAAGTGGACTACTTCAACGGATACATAGCGAGAAAGGGAGACGAGTACGGCGTGCCGGCGCCCGTCAACAGACGCATAGTACAGATGATAAAGGAGATAGAAGAGGGCAAAAGAAACATAGAGCCCGCCAACCTTCTGGACAGCGGCCTTAAAAGCCCGATTAAATAACGCTTTTTGGCGGGCTTTGTCTACTACAGGCTGCAAAAAAAGGTGCTTATGTCATTCCGTCAGCTTCGCTTGAAGGAGAGAAGCGACTGACTACGCAGTGGACGAGAATCTTTAGGTAAAGATTCCTCACTTGTGTTCGGAATGACATATGGGGTTCTTTATGCCATCCGGCGACTTTGGCGCTCTTAGCTGTCGTAAAAGTAACTTTTGTCATTCAGAAGGAGCGAAGCAACTGAAGAATCTTTTGAAATAAGCATGTTTAGGATTCCTAACTTGCGTTCGGAATGACATGTGGGGAGTTCTTGTACCCTTGTGGGGAGTTCTTGTACCCTCGGGCGGCATTTGGCGGCTTTTTTGTTTTTTTCAGAGATTTTTTCAAATCTAAATGTTGACATACATATTTCAGCCTGTAAGCTTGCCCCATCTTACACTCGCTTCTCCCGCTATATAACCGCTTATGTTTTCAAAGCTCGGCTCCGCGCTCCGGTCGAGTATCATATCCATATCAAGCACTCCTTTTCTGATGGAGGAACATATTTTCGATTATTATAACATGCGCAGGAGATTTTTGGAATACGCTGTTCCGAGCCAGGCACATTGTATGATAAAGCAACCGTAATTGGGGCCGGTTAACACAACGCATATACGCTGAATACAATGAATTATCACTGGCTATGCGCCCCTTTATTCAGTTTCGGGGCGTACGATGTCGCCAAAACTAATGTTAGTGGGAGATAAAACATGGGTAATTTCAGAGATCAGTTCAGCGGCCGCGATTTTCGCGACGACTGTGGGCGCCGCGACGAGCGACGTGATGAGCGCGAGGGGACTAATGTTGTGCTTACGCCGCAACGGGCGGCGCAGGGCCGCTTCCTATAATTACGACGTCGCTGGCAGACCCTATTTCGGTAGTCAGCGTAACGCTTGATGCGGACGAGTTGAAGAATCCGTCCATACTGCTTAACTTTACGAGCATAATCAGCATTCCGGTGGGTGTATCGGTCACGCTTAATTTTGAAGTGCTGCGCATAAAGGATAACGGCTCGCCGATAAAGGTTGGTTCAACGTATACGTTCGCTAGGCTGGCAAACGCGCTGCAATCCGAATCGTTCGGGTTCCAGCTGTTTGACGCAAACCTTGAACCGGGCACTTACACGTATTCGGTAGTTGTGTCTACAAATTCTATCATAGAAACCTCTCCCGGCCTTACAATAGTAAATGCAACGTTGAGCGCGCTGGGCGTGGATGAAGACTGCAAAAGACGCAGAAAAAGATGGTAAGGCAGATTATTAATAATGTTCTATAGGCGGCTTTTAAGGGGCCGCCGTTATTTTTACACCCCATAAAGCCTAAAGTATTTATGGGGTGTAAAAAGCACTATTAGATTGTATACATAGGAATATGCTATTATATTCCTGAATAAGGGATTGTTCGTCTGTATTTTGAACGCGGGCTGAGGCAATAATAACTTTTGAGTCAGCCTAATGAAAAGGAAGTATTTTTATGTTTACTATCGTAGATGTTTTTGCAAGGGAGATACTGGACAGCCGCGGCAACCCGACGGTAGAAGCTCAGGTGGAGCTTTCGGGTGGCGCGAGCGCGCAGGCGTCGGTGCCCTCGGGCGCTTCGACAGGCAAGTTTGAGGCCGTGGAGCTGCGCGACGGGTCGGAAGAAAGGTACCTGGGTCGCGGGGTAAAAAAAGCCGTAGAGAACGTCAACAACGATATCGCGGAGCTTATCATTGGCATGGACGCGCAGAATCAGGCGGATATAGACATAGCGATGAACGCGCTTGACGGCACGCCCAACAAGTCGAAGCTGGGCGCCAACGCAATACTCGCGGTGTCGCTCGCCGTTGCAAAGGCGGCGGCGATACAGTGCGAGATGCCGCTTTACCGCTACATAGGCGGCTGCAACGCGAGGACGCTGCCGGTGCCTATGATGAACATACTAAACGGCGGCAAGCACGCGGACAACAGCGTAGACATACAGGAATTCATGATAATGCCGGTGGGCACGCAGACTTTCAGGACGGCGCTGCGCATGGGCGCCGAGGTGTTCCATTACTTAAAGAAGGTGCTAAAATCCAAAGGCTACAGTACTTCGGTGGGCGACGAGGGAGGTTACGCGCCGAACCTTAAATCCAACGAAGAAGCTATCGAGGTAATACTCGAGGCGGTAACAAAGGCGGGGTATAAGCCCGGAGAGGATTTCATGATAGCCGTGGACGCGGCGGCGAGCGAAATGTACGAGGCCGCGAAGGCGGAAGGTAACGAAGGAAAGTACTTCTTCTGGAAGTCGGGGCAGACAAAAACGGCTGAAGAGATGGTTTCGTTCTGGGAAAACCTCTGCATGCAGTACCCTATAATATCGCTGGAGGACGGGCTCGCGGAAGAGGACTGGCAGGGCTGGCGGCTGCTTACGCAAAGGCTGGGCGGTAAAGTTCAGCTGGTGGGCGACGACCTTTTTGTAACCAACACCGAGCGCCTGTCGCGCGGCATTAAAGAGAACATAGCAAACAGCATACTGATAAAGGTCAACCAGATAGGCACGCTTACAGAGACGCTCGACGCCGTCAACATGGCGCACCGCGCGGGCTACACGGCCGTAATAAGCCACCGCTCGGGTGAGACGGAGGACACGACTATAGCCGACCTTGCGGTAGGGGTATGCGCGGGGCAGATTAAAACGGGAGCGCCCTCGAGGACGGACCGCGTGGCGAAATACAACCAGCTGCTGCGCATAGACGAGGAGCTCGCGCTCACCGCCGTATATCCGGGCAAGAACGCTTTTTTCAATATCCGCAGGTAACTAGATAAACATATCGCGCTTCTTTATCCAGGCGTATATTGCGCCTGCGAAAAAAAGCAGCGCTCCGTAACCGACGGCGGGGTAGAGAAACCGTACGAGGTTGGAAAACCCGAGCTGCCCCGCCGAAAAAGCTCCCGCCGCCGCCAGCGTTATCAGCAGCTTTTTAGGCAGAGAAAAAGGCATCCTTTGCGAAAACCCGTAAAGGTCTCCTATGGCCGTCGAGTAGATTTCGGCGAATATTACAACGGCGAAAAGCAGCCGGACGGGAGCGGACACGCTTTCCGCCACCGCTATCATAGGCACTTCCAAAGCAGCTACGTCCGTTATGTTCGTCATAAGGCAGAAGTTTATCGCGGCTATGCCAAGGCCGAGCCCGGCAGCGCCCAGCAGCGCCCCGCCGAGCAGGCTTTTTTTGCTTTTCGCGTTTGCGCCCAGCGGAGCGAGCACGGCTATCGCAATCACGAGGTTGTATGAGGCGTAATTGACCGCGGAGAGGAACCAGCCGGGAGTTGCCGGCGCCACCGCTCTGCTCGCTTCCAACTCCTCCGGGGTGAGGGGATTTTTCGAAACGTTTGTGACAAACATCAAAATGAGCATTGCAATGAGCAGCGGCACGACCGCGCTTATTGCGTTTACTACGCCTTTCGTGCCCGTCATCACCGTAAGCACAGAAATAGAGGCCATGACTAGCATGCCCCAAACCGGAGCCGCGCCGAACTGTTCGCGGAACACGGCTCCGGCGCCTGCTATCATAACGCCGAACCCGCCGAACAGAAACACCGTGATTATTATGTCAATCGCGCCGCCCAGCAATCTCCCGTTCGTGAACCGCACTACCTCGAGATGCGAGCGCGCGTTAAGGCTCTTTCCCAGCAGTAGCGCGGTATACCCGAAAAAAAAGAACAGCGCCGTTGCGACTGCGATTCCCCACAACCCCATTGCGCCGTGCGATGTGAAAAACCTGAGTATCTCCTGCCCCGAGGAAAACCCCGCGCCTACCACCGTGCCTATATACGCGCCCGCTATGCGAAACATGCCTATCGAAGTATTCTTCAACTCCCCGCCCTCCATATAACATTCTATTGCGCCGGGCGGCCGGTATATGTCTTATACATATGAAGGCATTCAAGGATTGGCGGGATAATATTAAAACAACGCCGGACATATCATATGGTATACCGACAAGGAGGTTGCATGTATGCCGGCAAACGATACATACATAGAGGATTCTCTGGAGCTTAACCTTTTTTATCTGCGCATAATGAAAGAGCACGCGCTGTTTTTGCAGCTGGCGTTCACTCCGAAGAATAAAGATTTGGGAGTGCAGGCCGAAAGCATAAGGCAGCGCATGGACGACCTGATGCGCCAGACGATACAGGTTTCGGGAGGGTATTTAAGCAAGGCGGTGATGTCTTCGGGCGAGCTTTTTACGCGCTATACCGTGGAGGCCGAGCGCCAGACACAAAACCTGACGGGCGTGCCCATAGATATGCAGTTGACCCTTGAAGAGTATAATCTCGCAGGTGTGGTCGCCTCGTCTCCGACAATGCAGCAGACGGCGGACGGCATAAACCAAAATGCCGCGAGCCTAACAGGCGAGCTGCTGCAATTAAAACAGCGGGTGCAGAGCGACGTTGCGGCCTGCGCGATGTTCACAAGCATATACCCTTTGCAATTGGACCATTTGATAAGGGAAGCGCAGGATTATTTAAGTATGCTTAATCGCCTGAATGCCCGCCAGCTTCAGATGGGCCCGCAGGAGCTTGCCGATGAACAGGCGCTTATGGACGGCCTCATGGGGGAGCACGCACTGTTTATTGACGGCCACCTGGACCCTGCGGAAACCAGCGCTCAAAATGAAGGCGCGCGCTATTTACCCCGAGTTCCACCGGCTGTCGCAGCAGGCTGCGGCTGCGAAAAGAGCGCCCAGTACGCTGCCAGTCTTGACGCGGCGCACCATACCTGCCGTGCAGAACATTATGGGCTTCAAAGCGCAGGGCGCAGACGGCATACTTTCCTGCAAAATACGCTCGATAATACTGCCGCTGCTTGCCGACCGCGTACTGCGCGAAGCTAATTATTATCTGCGCATACTCAAAGAGACGCTGGGGCAGTAACAGACGGCTTATCTTATTGTCATTTTCCCGTACCGCGCTCGCAGTACGGCGGCGTTTTTTTATGATGTTTTTGGCACAGCCCGCAAAGCTTGTGCCGCTTGCAGCTTGTCCTCGGGCAGGGGCAGTCCTCCCTTACGAGTCCGTCATACGCCCGTTCATCTTCATGTTTTTCGCTGCCCTTGCGCGGCTGCTTAGATTGGCTCATATCGTCTGCCCTTTGTTTAGCCGTATTTGCTATGGCAAGAATATCATACATAAGCATACATGAGTATAAAACAATCCCGCAGAGTGCTTTCCCGCGGGGGAATGAATACGGCTTGTTTGTTAGCAGGGCAATGTATCTCCTGATACGAACCGGCCGTTCCTTAATTATATCAGTCCCCGTTCGCTTAAACTGTTATACAGCACTTTTGCGTCGCCATCCCTGTTGCTGATTATATACCGGCGAAATGCGGGCCGCATGATAAGGCTGCTGATAACGCGCGAAAAAATGCTTTGAAGGGCATACCTGCGCCCTGTTCTGACGTCGCGCACTAACTTTTCTCCCAGCCTCCGCGCCCTTATAAGCGTCTTTTCATCCTCGGCCGCCTTCCTTCCTCCCGAAAAGCTTTCGCCTAGAAAGCCGGACGAATAGCTGCGAAGGAACGTGCCGCCGCTGCCGAAACGGGAGAGGCCTTTGGCTACCTTTTTTGCGGCGCCTGCCGAGTTGGCGGCTGAGATACCGGCCATATACTTGCCGCCGAGCGAGGACGTCGACACCTCATACATTCCCAGCCTGTCGATAACGTTCTTCATAATGGCGTTCGGCGCGCCCGCATAAGTGGGGGAGCCCCATATTATGCCGTCGGCATTATAAAGCCGTTCTCTGACCGCCTGAAAATCGTCGTCCATAAAACACCGACCACGCTGCATGCAGGAAAGGCATCCCCGGCAGAACTCTATGTTTAAACCGGGCAGATAGATTTCCTCAATTTCAGCCCCAAGCGCCGCCGCGCCTTTTAGAGCCTCTCTGACCATAGCTGCGCTGTTGCTTCCTTCGCGCGCTGCTTATCACTCCTGCCACGACAATATCCTTTTCCATAATAAATGCTCCTTTTTTGATACCCCTTGACAAATTGTGCTTGCCGAAGTATACTAATAATATAGAAAGTAAACTAGCAGTATACAATGCCTAATAACGGTATACCACGGTTCCAATAATTTGTCAACAGGAGATTTTTTATGACGCATTCAAGGCGCGACAGGGAGCGGGCGGCGAGGGAAGCGGATATAATAGCCGCCGCGGAGAATCTGTTTTACACAAAAGGGTTTGAAAACACGTCTATGGACGAGATTGCAAAATATGCGGAGTTCACGAAAAAAACGATATATCAGTACTTTAAAAGCAAGGAAGATTTGTTTTACGCCGTAGCGTCCAAAAATGTGAATGTGTTGCTTGGCCGCATACGCGAATACTCGAAAAAAGGGAAAACGGGAATTGAGAAATTAAAGAATATAAAAGCGGCAGCTTACGAGTACGCCCGCGACAATCGCGACGCCTACCGTCTGCTCAGCTACGCGCAGTATGTGCACTGCACGGTACAGGACAGTCCGTATTACCGGGATATTATGGCAAGCAATACAGAGCTGTTCGCCGAGTTCGGGCGTATAATTGAGGAAGGCAAAGCTGACGGTAGCATCAGCAGCCGGATAAGCCATCCTCTTGGAACAATAGCGCTTTTCTTTATCGTTACCGGATTCATCGGGAGGATCAACGAAGCGGGGGAGGCATATTCCGCGATCTACGGCGTCAACATTGACGACCTGGCGCACTTGTGCTTTGAGCTTACGGACAGGCTGCTGCTCCCGGAAAATTAACATAAAAACGGGGAACAAGCGTCCCCGTTCCTATAACATCAAGTTGTTTTAAACTCTATGCCGTTTTGTACGCACAGCCTGTGGGCGGCGTACCTGCCCGCGGCGCCCGCGCCCGGCAGCCCGCCCGGCGGCAGCGTCCACATGCCCGCCATAATGAAGTTGTCAAGTCCGGGCAGCAACCCCGGGAAGTACTGGGGTATGTCTTTGTCCACCCCTGTCCACGACATCCAGGAGCCTCTCCACGCGTTGCAGAACTTCTGATACGTCATAGGCGTCACGACGTCCGTGACTTCTATATGCCCCTTTGTTTCGGGGAAGCGCACCGTTACCGCGCTTATCGCGTCCTCGGTCAGCCTGCGCTTTTCCGACTCGTATTTTTCCTTGTCGCCGTAAAGCCCGTTCCAGTAATCGTAATCGGACGAGTAAAAGCATGCGAGCACCGTCTTGCCTTCGGGAGCGAAGCTCTTTTCATAGCTGTAATTAAGTATATTAACGTTTTCATCCTCAACGCCGCCAAGCGCTGCGGGCTGTCTGCGCCGGACCGTTATGCCGCGCGTTGTGTCGCTTAATACTGTTCCCACGCCCAGGAACACTATCGAGCACGTAGGGGTTATATACCGCTTCGGCTCGCCGAACAGCTTGTCGTAAATGGGAGGCGTATATTTATCATCGAGCAGAACTTTGAGCGTAGCGTATCCGTCCGCGCACGATACGACATGGTCGCCGAATACCTCGCTGCCGTCTGCAAGCCTAATGCCCGCTGCCTTTCCCGATTCTACGATTATCTTATCGGCCTTTGCCTTGTAAAATACTTTTCCGCCCAGCTCAACGTATCTCTTTTCCATCCTGCGCGCCATTGCCCGCGAACCGCCTTGCGGGAACCCGCAGTCGCCCGCGTTCATGCCGCCGAGCGCCGAGAGCAGCGATATTGAAGTGTAATCTTTATTTAAGAACCCCAAAAGAGCCCGCTTGATAAGAGGGTTCGTAAACTGTTCCGCGAGCTGGCCTATAGTCATCTTGCCGTATTTTAATACCTTCGTCAGCACTCCAAAGTTTTTTGCCGCGTACTTTATGCCGTCGCCCGCCGTCATCATGTCCATAGGTTTGTCAAGAGGCATGCCGAGGCCCCCAAAGCCGCGTATTGCGCCGCACATTTGCTTTATGGCTTTCCTGTCTTCGGGCGCTATCTCAAGCAGGTGCTTTTCCAGCCTGTCGGCGTTTGTATACAGTGAAACCGACTTGCCGTCCTCCTCGTAGCGGGTAAACACGTCGTGGTTAATAATCTTAACCGAATCGTCCAGAGCTCCCGTATCGCGCCACATGCCGTAAAGCGGCGTGCCCGGCTTAGTGCCCACAAGCCAGTGCACGCACCCGTCGAAGTGGTATTCGCCCCTGTCCCAGCCGGTGCATTCGCCTCCCGGTATGCTGTGCGATTCATATATCTCGGTATCGAATCCGTTAAGCCGCGCATAGATGCCGCACGTCAGGCCGGCAATGCCCGCGCCTATGATTATTACCTTTTTCATATTTGCACCTCAAAAAATATAAGTTTATTTCCTGACCATATTAACGAGTATCTCGGGGTCGGGCATATTAAAGTCTTTGATAGCGAGCTTGTATATAGCAAGCCCCTGTATCGCCGCGAAAAAAGTGAGCGCCATGCCGTAAACGTCGCCGTCTTTAATTTCGTCCGCCTGCTGGCCCGCCGCAAGTATGCGCGCCATAGCGTGTACCGGTATATCCGAAGTGTTTATCAGTTCCTCGTATTGCGCGCCGGGCGTCTCCATTACGGAGGCGTGGGCGACTATTAAAAAGTAATATGCAGAATCCTTGAAGCCCTCAATGCCGCCCAGTATGAACTTTGCCGTCTGCCGCACCTTTTCGATGGGGGAGAGCGGCATGCCTTCAACTTCCAGAAGCGCCTGCGAAGAAGCCGTCATCGCCCGCTTGAGCAGCTCGTAAAATATTTCTTCTTTGGATTTGAAGTAATGATACACGAGGCCGTGGCTCATGCCCGCGCTCGTGACGATGTCGCTTATCTTCGTCGCAGCGAAACCCCTGCGTCCAAACACCTTTAATGCCGCCGACAATATCTGCTCCCGCCGCTCGTCTTTTAATTGCTCGTTCTGCTCATCGTTTCTCGGGCTCATATATTCACCTTTGATGCAATATTCTTTGATTGATTAATCAGTCAATCAAAGAATAGCATACTGCCATACGGCTGTCAACAGTAAATATTATAATTATTTAAAATAAAAAAGCCTCCTTGGCGCCCAAAAATAGGTGAGTGGAGGCAGTAAAATGCGGAAGAGTACTCCGTATATGCTATTTTTCCGGCTCGCCCGAGGGAGTCTGAATTTTTCTGCTCATCACATCCATGAGCAGCGCGCCTGCAAAACCCGCCGCGCATATCAGCGCGCAGAGCAGCACTTCAACGGCGCCGCTGTACTTCATGGGCAGTATGATAACGACGGTGGATGCTATAACAAACCCTATCACCATATGATACGCCACCGCGTAATGCTTTTTGAATATATAGTTTATTCCGCGCGCGGACGTCAATGTAATAGCGAGAACGCCCAATGCCATAGGTATCAGAACTTCGGGGGAAAGGTTTTTGATGCCCGCGTTCATCGGCTGATACAGCCCAAGGAATATTAAAAGGGAAGAGGAGCTAAGGCCAGGCACCACAAGGCTTATGCCCCAGAGCAGTCCGCAAACGAAGTACCACCATATGTTAGGCTCCAGCCGTATCTGCGAGCGGCCCTTAAGTATTAAAAGCAGCGCGAGTATTGCGGCTGTGCTTACTATGAGCGATACCCATGCGCTTTTCGGACGTCCTTCCTTGCCCGCCTCCCTGAACAGCGAGGGAAGCATGCCCGCAATGAGGCCGATAAACAGCCACTCCGCCAGATTTGAACCCGCCTTAAAAAGCAAGTCCACAAGCCGCGCAAGCAGAAGAAAACCGATGACCCAGCCTATAAGCACGGGCAGCAGCAGCCCCACATATTTTTTGAAAGCGCGCAGAGGATGCGCGAGCAGCGCCATCATAGGCTGGTAAATGCCGAACACTACGCAAAGCACGCCGCCGCTGACGCCGGGAAGTATCGCTCCCGCTCCTATTATTGCTCCCTGAAGCACCAGAAGCATCCACTTTAGAACTCTCTTTAGGGCGGCGCTGTTTTTTGCTGTGCTTATCTGCTCGTTGCGATCCATATAATCTCCTGTAACGCTCCCATAAGCTGTACTTGATAGGCTCGTGTAAAAATATATATACAGCATTATAAATCTGTACGCTTGAAACCGTCAATGTATTACTGAAGTTTTCTCCAAGAATTTACTGTTATCCGTACCGTTGCCGCATAAAAAAGCCTCCCCAAAATGCGGGGAGGCGGAGCATAGAGCGGTATTCGTTTAGGTAATAATTTTCTTTATGCGCCACGCTTGCTCATACCTTCTTTTCCTCGGCTACCTTGGCGCCGGTTTGCTTTTTGTAGTACCCCTTGTATTCCACCAGCCCTATGTCGCAGCCGCTGCCTATTGTAACGTTGTCTCCGCGTACTACCTTCGCCGTAGTATTCTCAAGCGTTATGTCGTTGCCCTCTATTACTTCCGCCTCCAGCGCGGGAAAGTAACTGGGCAGCAGCGCTTTTACAATGCCGAGTCCCGTCGTTCCAAGGCTCACGCGTATCTTCTCGCCGCCTATTTCCTTGGCGCGGCTTCTGTTCCAGTACAGGTGTATGTCTATATCATCGGCGCTTAACAGCCCGCCTACTTCAAAGAGCCCGGTGGAATAAAAACTCTCGGAATTGCAGTCGCCTCCGATCTTTACCGAGCCGTTAACCTTGACCTTTTGCGCGTTGACGCTTTTCTTGATATCGGCGGTTCCGGTAACGATAAGCTCTTCGCAATTTACCGCGGAGCCGAAGCTGCCCGAACCGTTCACTTTTGCTTCGCCGCATTTTAAGTCTCCGCCTATTCGCCCCGCGCCGTTTATCTTGACGGCTCCGCACTCTACGCCGTCCGTCGCCTCGCCCGAGCCGTTGATTATAAAATCGACGCAGTCAAGCGCTCCCGTTATCCTGCCCGAGCCGTTTATCCGTACAAGGTTATATGCGCCGCCCGATGCCGTGCCCGAACCGCTTATCTTAAGATCGGGCTTTTGCGAGTTATCGCTCATCTTAATATCCTCCTTAAATTAGTTTCAGTTTCAATTCTTCAGTCGCCTTTTGCGTGTCTATGCAGGCTACAAGCCTTACGCCCCTGTCGAAGCATGCGTCGCAGGGTGGCGACGCCGCAAAGCAGCAGAACACCCCGAGCTTTCGCGTAAGAAATATATTCGCGGGTTTTCCGTCGAATCTAACCATCTGCTCGCGCAGCACTTCCAGCATAATCTTGCCTTCATCAAGGCTTATATCGCCCGCCATAAGATGCTTTCCCAGCAGGTATGCGCATAGAAGGTCGTTAAAATCGAGCGCCTCCGTTCCGCCTCTGAACTCAAGGTACAGCTTTATTATCTCCGCGGACGCCACGCCGCGCTGTGCGGCCTCTTCGGCGCTTAACGCGACATTGCTCTCGGCGGGGGAGAACACGTCAGCAAGGTCGTCGAGCGATACGTCTTCTTTCATGCTCAGTATCTTATCTATGCGCGGCAGCACCTTATATTTCGGAAAAAACGTCTCCTGCCCGGTAAACGTGGACTTGCGTATGAACCATTCCTCGGGTATGAGCCCTTTGCGCTTCCATCTGTAAAGCTGTCCGTATGATATATTAGTCAACTCAAGCAACTCCTTTTTGGAAATGAGCTCTTCTTCCATACTTCCGCCTCCTTTTTGCAATCTTCCGGATAAAAACAGCGTAACATAACACTGTTACGCTGTCAAGCGAATTTTAAGTAAACGATCATTCATTAATACGGGTCCCCAAAAAGCCGTGAGACTTTTTAGGGTGTAAATCAATGCTGCTTATTTCTTATCCTAAATGAAAGAACGAGGTTTATTATCGCTATTGCCGGGGCGAAAATGAATACGAGCCGGTATCGTGCCGCCTGCTGTATGCAATTCACTAATATTAAAATATAAACGGGTAATAATAAACATTTATTCTGCGGCTTTTGAAATAACGATAATTTTCTAGCGTGCGGGGGAGAATATTAAAAGAAAGGTGGTGAGTTATATTGGATTCCCCAAGAATGAAAGTGAAATGCAGCGTTGAAAACTGCCGCTACAACAAAGACCGCATGTGCTACGCCCACGGATTGGAAGTAAGCGCAATGGGCGACGGACATGCCGATACGAGCGAAGGCACATGCTGCGACACGTTTATAAACAAATGAGAGCGGCTTAAAAAAGCGGCTTTAGCCTGCTTTTTATGCGTTTGTTACCTTAAGATGTTTGTCATCAAGCGGGCGGCTTAAAAGCCGCTTTTCTATTATCTTGGAGTTATGCGAAACAATAACTGCCAAATATTCGTGGACTGCTGACGGCGCCGTGTTATAATGTATACAAATAATAACAAACGGAGGGGAATGTATGAAAAAAGCGCTGACAGTTCTCATAATAACTGTTGTCTGCATCGTATCGGCCTCCTGCATAAAAATCACGATAGAGCAGCTGCCTGCCGTCTCATACGAGCCGGAGGAGAGCAAGCCCGCCATGGAAAGCGCAGAAGCAAAGGACAGCTCGCAGTTCCAAAGCGCGCAGCCGTCGCCCGCAGAAACCCAAAGCGCGCCGCCCGGCTTCACAGGCGAAGCGATCGTATACATAGACCCTGAAATAGACATGTTTATAATGGTACCCGACGCAGCGTGGAAATACACAAAGGAGCTGTATGAAGGCGAAGTGTATTTTTACCCCGGGAATGAAGACCCTACCGTTTCGCCGAACGGTTTTGCTATATCCTCGCAGCAAAAGTGGGAAGGAGGAATCAAAGCCGTCTGGGAATCGTGGGAACCGAGCCTGCGTCAGCAGATAGACGGTTTTAAGTGGAATGAGGAAGACGACATAACCGTGGGCAACTATACGGGTTGCCGTTACCATTTTACCTCGACGGCAATGGACGGGGACTTTATACTCTGGGAAACCGACGATTTGCTGTATATTTGCTCGTTCTCCGCCGATAAGCAAGCCTACAACGCAAATTACGCGCTGCTTGCCGATGCGCTTGGCTCGTTCAAAACGTTCTACGAGGCGGGTGAGCAGTAAGGGCGGGCTATTCTTTCCTGTCCTTGCATTTTCCCGCCATCGGGCAGCCTTCGCAGCCGCCGCACGAATTGCACGAGGCGCCTTTTTTACTGCGCCTGCGCATATATACGATTATCGAAACCACGGCGGCGAGTATGGCCGCCAGCAGTACAAAATCAACAAGATTCATGTTTCCACCCGTTATAGTATGCCCAATAACCTGCCGCCCTGAAACACTATAAACGCTATTATCCACGCCACGCATGTCTGATAAAGCACCGCGAGAAGAGCGCCTTTTGCAGAACCAAGCTCCCTGCGGGTGGCCGCGAGCGCCGCGACGCACGGCATATAAAGCAGCGTAAACGATAAAAACGCGAACGCCGTAAGCGGCGTGAACAGCGTCTGCAGGCCGGACGCGCCGCCGGGAACGAGTACGGAAAGCGTGCTTACGACAGCTTCTTTCGCTGTAAAGCCGGTAAGCAGCGCCGTTGAGGCACGCCAGTCGCCGAAGCCGAGCGGAACAAACACCGGAGCTATAAGCGAACCTATCGAAGCGAGTATGCTTTTTGAGCTGTCGCTTACCATATCGAACGACCAGCTAAAGCTCTGAAGGAACCATATTACTATGGCCGCTACGAAAATCACGGTGAACGCGCGGCGTATGAACCCTTTTGCCTTGTCCCACATGTGCAGCAGCACGCTCTTGGGAGAAGGGAACCTGTACGCGGGCAGCTCCATCAGGAAAGGCACCGATTTACCCTTAAAAACCGTGTTCTTTAGCAGCAGCCCGGAGAGCACCGCAACTGCTATGCCCATCACGTAAAGCGATATCATCACCAGCGCCTGGCCTCTTTCAAAGAACGCGGCTGTGAACACAGCGTATATGGGCAGCTTTGCGCTGCACGACATAAACGGCGTAAGCACTATTGTCATCTTGCGGTCGCGCTCGCTCGGCAGAGTGCGCGTTGCCATTATCGCCGGTACGCTGCACCCGAAGCCAATCAGCATGGGCACGAACGAACGGCCGGAGAGCCCTATCTTCCTGAGCAGGCGGTCCATTACGAACGCTACGCGCGCCATATACCCGGTGTCTTCGAGTATCGAAAGGAAGAAGAACAGCAGCACTATTACCGGCAGGAACGAAAGCACGCTGCCCACGCCGGCAAGCACGCCGTCCACTATAAGCGAATTCATCCACGCGCTGACGTCCAGCGATTTAAGCCCGCTGTCAACAAGCTCAATTACGGATTCTATGCCCGACTCAAACGCGTCGCTTAAAAGCGCTCCCAAGCTTCCGAACGTGAGCCAGAATATAGCGAACATTATTATAAGAAATATCGGTATCGCGAAAAACCTGTGCGTCAGCACCTTGTCGATACGCAGCGAGCGAAGCTGCTCTTTAGACTCCTTTGGCTTTGTTACCGTCTTGGAAACGAGCTTTTCTATGTAAGCGTAGCGCATATCTGCCATAGCGGCTTCCCTGTCGGTGCCAAGCGCTTTTTCCATCTCGTCCACAAAGTGCCCGAGTATGTCGATTTCCGATTCGGAGAGATTTAACCGCTTTGCCAAAAGATCGTCGCCCTCAATCAGCTTCGTTGCGGCGAAACGCGCCGAAAACCCTTGCGCCTGCGCCTTTTGCTCCACAAGGTGCGAAACGGAGTGTATCGCCTTGTGCACTTCGCCGGTGCAGAAGTCAAGGCGCTCCGGCCGCTTTTTTGACGCCGCGGTCTCTATGGCGGTGCGTATAAGCTCGCCTATGCCTTCGTTCCTGCTCGCCGATATCGGCACAACGGGCACTCCCAATTCGGCTTCCATCTTTTCTACGTCAATGAAGCCTTCGTTCGCCCTTATCTCGTCCATCATGTTGAGCGCAATAACCATGGGTACGCGCAGTTCCAAAAGCTGCAGCGTAAGGTAAAGGTTGCGCTCGAGGTTCGTAGCGTCCACGATGTTTATAATCGCGTCCGGGTGCTCGCCCACGATGAAATCCCTTGATACGACTTCTTCGGGCGTGTAGGGGGAAAGCGAGTATATGCCGGGCAGGTCCACGACCGTTACGTCTTTGTGCTTTTTTACCGTGCCCTCTTTCTTTTCAACAGTTACGCCCGGGAAATTGCCCACGTGCTGGTTGCTGCCGGTCAGTTGGTTGAACAGCGTGGTTTTGCCGCTGTTCTGGTTTCCCGCAAGAGCGAATAACATGGGCTACCTCCTGCCTCTCATAAACCGGCGCTTAAAAACGCTGTGCATTGCAGGCCCGTGATGACGATGATGCCCGGCTATAGGCTGCTTTATCACCTCTATTTTTGACGCGTCTTCTTTGCGCAAAGTGAGCTCGTAGCCGCGTACGTGTATTTCAATCGGATCACCGAGCGGCGCTACTTTACGCACATATATTGGGGTGCCGGGCGTAAGCCCCATGTCCAAAAGCCGGCGGCGCAGCGCGCCCGTGCCTTCGACCTGGATTATTTTGCCGTATTCACCCGTATTAAGTTCGCCCAGTGTCATGTTACGTCTCCTCGATAATTTGTTAGCCTAAGGTAACAATTATGCTAAAAAAATTTGTGTTTTCCACGGTTAACATTTTAGTCAGGGTTACTTTATTTGTCAACAGTTTTATGATAATATTATACTACAATGTTCATCCGCCAATCAGGATAGATGGAGGAAATCATGAAAGACGATTATATAACGCCTTCGAGCCAGGATTACCTTGAGGCTATACTGCTTCTTTCAGAGAACGGAGGCGGAGTGCGTTCGATAGATGTGGCAAAATCGCAGAATGTGTCCCGCGCAAGCGTAAACAAGGCGCTGGGCGTGCTGAAAGAAAAAGGGCTGATTGAGCAGCAAAAATACGGTACCGTTACGCTTACCGAAGAAGGCTATAAAGTCGCCAACGCCGTAATGCAGCGTCATATTGCGCTGAGAGGCTTTTTAAAGACCGTTTTGGGCGTGGGCGACGAGACGGCCGAGCTGGACGCCTGCCGTATGGAACACGCGATAAGCCGCGAGACGCTCGACAGGCTTGAGGAGTTCATGCGTGTAAAAATACGCTGGCAGCCGTAATCTGCAAAGGCCTTAAAAAGCTTTTTAAGATTGCTCGTTTGCATTTACGCGTTAGTAAACATATCGCAGACCGTATGAATATAATGACTTCGAAGCGACTTTCCGCCTCGAAGTCTTTTTTTAGCCCTGCAACGACTCTAAGGCACACAGGGCGTTAATCAGGGGTTCGGGAGGCATTTATGAGGACCTTAAGAATAGGCATGAGCGGCTCGGACGTGATGGAAATACAGGCCGTGCTGCGCAAGCTGGGCTACCGGGTGGCGGCAGACGGCATTTTTGGCCCGCAGACGCAGCGCGCCGTAATCGAGTTTCAAAGAAATCACGGGCTGTATCCCGACGGGGTGATAGGCGCAGGTACGCATGCTGCAATGCTCAGATACCTTCTCGGGTACAACGCTTATACGGTAAGGCTGGGGGATACGTTCTATACGATAGCGCAAAAGTTCGGCACGAGCGTTGCGCTTATTGCAGCCGCGAATCCGGGCGCTGTTCCCGAAGCGCTTATGCCGGGGCAGACGATAACGGCTCCTTACGGATTTCCCGTAGTCGACACTAATATCAACTATACATACGATGTGCTGCAAAGGGATATACAGGGCCTTATGGCGCGGTACCCATTTGCCGAATACGGTACTATCGGGCAAAGCGCTTTGGGCAGGAACCTTTACTACATACGCCTTGGCAGCGGCGCCAACCAGGTGCTTTATACCGCCACCATACACGCTCTCGAATGGATAACAAGCCCGGTGCTGATGAAGTTTGCGGAAGACCTGCTTTCCGCGGTGGCAACAGGGGAGCGCCTTGGCGGCTACGACACAGGGTATGTGTGGACCACAAGCAGCATATACATAGTGCCTATGGTTAACCCCGACGGCATAGAGCTGGTGCTTAACGGTCTGCAGCCAAACAATCCCAATTACGCTTGGCTTATACGCTGGAACAACGGCAGCGCCGATTTCTCCGCGGACTGGCAGGCAAACAACAACGGCGTGGATTTAAACCACAACTTCGACGCCGCGTGGGAACTTTCGAGACAAGCGGCAATTGAACTCGGCATCACCGGACCCGGACCGACGAGGTATCCGGGGCCGTATCCGGAAAGCGAGCCCGAGAGCAGGGCGCTTGCTGACTTTACGCGCAGCCATGATTTCAGGCTCGTGCTCGCATACCACAGCCAGGGGGAGGTAATATTCTGGGACTTCATGGGCCTAGAGCCGCCCGAAGCGCGTGCGATAGGGGAAGAGCTCGCCGCCGTGAGCGGCTATACTTTAGAGCAGCCTACCGGCATAACGTCGTACGCGGGCTTTAAGGACTGGTTCATACAGTACTTCCGCAGGCCGGGCTATACCGTGGAAGTGGGACGCGGAAGAAACCCTCTGCCAATATCGCAGTTTGACCCAATATACCGCGCGAACCTTCCGCTGCTGCTGCGAGCCGCGTTAGTCACGGGGTCCCCATAAAGCCAAAGCTTTATGGGGTGAAACAACGGGGTCCCCGGCAAGCCGTGAGGCTTGATGAAGGGCTGTATGTGATTGGCTATATACGTAATAAAAACGATAAGCTGCGCACTTTCCGTACCACCCCGGACACGAAGTATTTCCTGCCCGGCGCCGGGGATATGAGCGTAAACTTGGAAGTCGGCTATGACGAGTTCCGGGACAGAATGTTCCACGCGGTGGAAAACGGCGTGGACGAATATCTTAAGTTTGTCAGGGTCAAAGTACAGGGAGAAGCGATAATATCTATAGAATGGCTTTATCTGCCGTGACCCTTTTGCGCGGCAAATTATAAGCACGGGGCGGTTAGCGCCCTTTTTACGGTTGTGATTTTGCGTTAACCTCAACCGGGTATTTAATCGCGCTTTGCTGCGTTTGCGGTCATGCGGATATGGATATAGTAATACCAAAACGTCAAGGAGAAACGATTATGAAAATATGCTGGTGCACGGTGACGGTAAGCGACATGGACGAATCTATCAGGTTCTACGAGGATATAGTGGGATTAAAGCTTGAACGCAGGTTTCCGGCCGGCCCGGGCGTCGAGATAGCGTTCATGGGCGGCGGAGAAACGAAGCTTGAGCTTATAAGCGGCGCAAAGCCGGTCATAGGCGAGGATATATCGCTCGGCTTCGAGGTGGATTCGCTCGCGGAAAAGATGGCGTATGTAGCGGAGAAGGGCGTTAAGATACACAGCGGGCCGTTCGAACCCAATCCTCATCTGCGGTTTTTCTTTGTTAAGGACCCAAACGGGCTTAAAATTCAATTTGTAGAGAACCGGCAAATATAACGGAGCAGAGC
This sequence comes from Burkholderiales bacterium, assembly GCA_050260375.1. Taxonomy (GTDB): domain Bacteria; phylum Bacillota; class Clostridia; order Christensenellales; family SZUA-584; genus DTFZ01. Next base: position 39,576 of record JBLNCA010000045.1, read on the forward strand.
TTTGTGCATAAGCGCGCTTTCTTTTAAGCCCGCATTTTCCGGTTTACAATACTCGCGCCGGGTTGTATACTTAACGCAGCAAATCATACTTTTAAATGTATTTTTGTGGTGGAATATTGGGTTAAGGGGCAGCACCGTTTATGGATAATAACCGCTATTTTGACAGCAGCCCGAGCAGGGGGCGAAAGCCTGCAAGAAACTATGACTATCTCGACGAGCCGCCAAGGAGGCCGCGGCAGGGCGCGCCAAGAAGCGGGAGCCGTAACCGGACTCCCAAAAAGAAACGGTTGCCTATGCCGCTGCTTATCGTTCTGGACGTATTGCTGGCAGTGCTGATACTGCTGGTATTCTATATAACCAATTATGTTATCGACTGGCAGGCGGAGCCTTCCGCGCTGCCGAAGCCTTCGCATCTCGCGTCTTCGGCGCCTCCCGCGGCTACGGACAACGCCGCGCTCGCGTCGCCTGCGGCTTCCGCCGGGCAGGAGACGTCGCCCGAGGTTAGCGACCCGGGCGGCTGGCGCGCTAAATTTGCGGACAAGTTCACTGACGGCGCTGTTGAGCAGAATGAGAATTCGTACAGAAGCGCGAATATAAACGTCTCGATAAACAGGGTGCAGGAGAACGAAATAACGTATTTCGTCGCGGACATATATGTGGCGGAGCTTAAATACTTTAAAACGGCGTTCCCGGGCAACTCCGAGAAGATGGGCGGGCGCGAGGCGACGGATAAGATAGCGAAGGACGTAAACGCGGTAATCGCGGTAAACGGCGACCACTGCGTGGACAACCCCGGCCCGGTGGTGCGCAACGGAAACGCATACAGGCTTAATGAGAAGGCGCAGGACGCGCTCGTAATGAACTACGACGGCAGCATGCAGACGTACAGCTCAAGCGAGCTTGACCTTGAAAAGATAAAAGCCGAGGGCGCGTATCAGGTGTGGACGTTCGGGCCGATGCTTTTAAAGAATGGCCAGCCGATGACTGAGTTCGACTCGCCGCAGAACATCAACGGCAGAAACCCGAGGACGGCAATCGGCTATTACGAGCCGGGGCATTACTGCTTTGTCGTAGTGGACGGGCGGCAGCCTGGCTATTCGAAGGGCATGGAAATGGCGGAGCTTTCGCAGCTTATGTACGACTTAGGCTGCAAGGTTGCTTTTAACCTCGACGGCGGGCAGTCCTCCGAGATGGCGTTTATGGGCAATATAATCAACCAGCCATACAACGGCGGAAGAAGCACTACCGACATACTGTATGTCGCAGAGCAGTAAGGAGGGCAGCATGCTTAAACGACTGATACCGCACTTTTCTATATCGCTTTCGCTGGTGACGCTCACGTTCCTGGTGCTTGGGCAATTCAACCCGATAATGGGCAAATCGTTCGTGCAGGTTACAATACTCATACTGAGCCTTGCCGCGCTTATCACGTCCGCGTTTCTGATACGCGAAAACAGAAGATAGTAAAGCCGGCATAAAAGCAGCATGGACGAAAAAAACAGGAACGTAAAGACGCAGCGCGTGACGCTGTCAAAAATCACGATAGACGATAAGTATATAAACGCAAAGCAACGCCGCGGCCTGCCCGCCTGGGCGATAGTAACGCTCTGCGCTGCCGCCCTGGCGCTGATAGCTTTGGGGGTATATTTTCTTGCGTTCGCGGGCGGGGGGCAGACTGAGCCGGAAGCGTCAAAGAAGCCCGAAGTGACTGTTATGCCCGAGCCTTCGCCTACGCCAACTCCCACTCCTACGCCAACGCCTACGCCGGCGCCTCCAACGCCCAAGCCTACTCCTTCGACTATGTGGGGAGCGAAATTCCCCGGCAAGTTCACGGACGGGGAGGTAATAAAGGACGATAACTCGTACAAGAGCGCCAATGTAAGCGTGGACATATCAAAGGTTCAAAAAGACGGGGTTACGTACTTCGTAGCGGACATATATATAACCGACTTAAAATACTTCCGCAGCGCGTTTTCAAGCGGCAAATACAAGGGCAAGCGGGAGTACGTGTATAAAATAGCGCAGGACGTAAACGCCGTAGTCGCAATCAACGGCGACTATTATAAGGTAAACGCAGGGCCCGTGTTCAAGAACGGGGAAGAGTACCGGGACGGCGTGCTCGAAGATGTGCTCGTGATGTTCAATGACGGCACGATGCAAACGTATACCAACGACGAATTCGACATGGACGAAATTAAAGCCAACGCGTGGCAGATGTGGACGTGGGGGCCGATGCTGCTTAAGGACGGGCAGCCGATGACCGAGTTCAATATGCCGAACCCTATAGGCGGCTATAACCCGCGGACGGCGGTAGGGTATTACGAGCCGGGGCATTACTGCTTTGTAGTTGTGGACGGACGAAATAAAGGCTACTCGAAAGGCATGAACCTGCCCGAGCTGTCGCAGCTGATGTATGACCTGGGTTGCAGCGTAGCTTTCAACCTCGACGGCGGCGCTTCCACGCAGATGGCGTTTATGGGCGAGGTGTATAACAAGCCCTCCGGCGACCGTATGGACTGCGATATACTGTATATCACCGATACGCCCGAACCGGAATAATAATATAAGCAGCTTTTTTATAGCGGTTTCAGGGCGCTTTTTTCATGTCAGAATGTTCCATACCGGCTGATTGACAACGCGCGCACGGTATATTAATATATTCAGGCGTACTGCAAACTCAGCTTCCGTATCAGCATTATCTTAATATCCATAATCAAGGATGAATAGAGCATTGGAACAGAAAAGCAAAAGCGTCAGGCTTCAGCGGGTGACGCTGAATAAAATAACGACAGACGATAAGACCCCGGAATCCAAACGCAGGGATACTTCGAAGCGGGATAGCGTTCCAAAGCGCAGCAAGCCGCCCGTTTGGGCTGTCGCCGCGATATGCGCGGCAGTGCTGCTCGCCGTTGCGTTGTACTTTCTCGTTTTTTCCGGCGGGAAGTCGGCAGCGTCCGCTCCAACGGCCACTCCCGAGATAACGCTTGCTCCCGTTCCGTCACCGACGCCAACGCCTACGCCCGAGCCCACGCCTGTGCCCACAGCAACGCCCGAGCCCACGCCTTCTACTATGTGGGGGCAAAAGTTCCCCGGCAAGTTTACGGACGGCGAAGTGCTGAACGATGAAAGCTCATACAGAAGCGAGCATATAAACATTACGATACAAAAGACGCAGCAGAAAGGCCTGACGTACTTCGTCGCCGATATATACATAACGGACATCGAATACTTCAAAACGGCGTTTGCCGGCAACCGTTACGGCGGTGGAGGCCGCAAATACGCGGACGATATGTGCGCCGACTTCGGCGCGGTATTGGCGATGGACGGCGATTACTACACAAATAACAAGGGCCCTGTAGTACGCAACGGCATAGTATACCGCAAGGACGCCTACAAAGACATACTCGTGATGTACAACGACGGCACTATGGAGACGTTTTTAAAGGGCGAATACGATATTGATGCGATACTCGCAAAAGGCGTCTGGCAGATGTGGACATTCGGCCCGCAGCTTTTAAACGACGGCCAGCCTATGACCGAGTTCAACTCATCCGTAACGAGGGCAAACCCGAGGGCTGCGGTAGGTTATTACGAGCCGGGGCATTACTGCTTCGTGGTGGTGGACGGCAGGCAGGGCAGCTATTCGAGAGGGCTCGATATGACGCAGCTCTCGCAGCTGATGTACGATCTCGGCTGCAAGGTTGCTTTCAACCTCGACGGAGGCGGTTCGGCTCAGATGGCTTTTAAAAATAAGCTTGTGAACAAGCCGTGCAGCAACTACCGGCAGATAGTAGACATACTATATATAACCGACGACCCCGACGCCGCGCCTCCGATGCCTGAATCAAAGAACTAGCAAAGATCCGTCCGGCGGCGTTAAACATCGAATGTATCATAAAACTCTCCCTGTGCGCGCTTTACACGCAATCAGGGTTTTTTGCGCCAAAGCAAACCATTTATTAACAAAAAGCAGGCTGCTAAAAAATGGCCGCATTTTAACTAAACATAAGATGTTTAGTCCAGTAAACGCATGTCAAATCAAACAAAAAAATATAAACATATATGATAAACATAGTATAAACGTATGAAAAAAATTTAATGAATAATTATTTAAAATACATAAAAATCATTGACAAAACGAAAATTCAGCCGTAATATTGCATTATTAAAACGAATCTATACAATTAAGCACTAAACAAAAACACTAAACATAATCCTAAATGTCAATATTAATATAAAATTGGAGTTTATCATGAGCGATAAGCGATTTCCGACAGACCATGAAGCAAAACAGACAATATTGGAAGTAGGCCGCAGGATGTATATGAAAAACTTTGTTGCGGCTAACGACGGCAATATCAGCTGCAAGGTTGATGACGATGTTATCTGGACGACGCCCACGGGCGTATCGAAGGGCTTTATGGACGAAGATATGCTTGTCAAAATGCGCCTTGACGGCACCGTTCTTTCAACCGGCCCGTTAAAACCATCGTCGGAAATAAAAATGCATATACGCGTCTACAAGGAAAACCCCGAGGTGATGGGCGTAACGCACGCTCATCCGCCTATTTGCACATCCTTTGCAATAGCGGGCATAGGCCTTGACAAGGCTATTTATCCCGAAGCGCTCGTCAATCTCGGCACAGTGCCTTGCGTACATTATGAAACGCCGGGCTCGCAGGGCATTCCGGATTCCATCGCGCCTTATTGCAGGGATTATAACGCCGTTCTTCTTGGAAACCACGGCGCGCTCTCCTGGGGAAAGTCGCTTATCGAAGCGTTTTACCGTCTCGAAGCGATGGAGCATTACGCGCTGATTCTGATGTATACCGGCAATATCATAGGCAAGGCAAACGTATTAAGCTGCGACCAGGTTAAGGAGCTTTTAGATATCCGCAAGAGCCTTGGCATAAATGCTGGCGGCGTGCCTTTGTGCGCGCCGAAGCCGACAAATCTCAAAGACGTGGTTGCGCCGCACTCGCCGATAGCCCAATCTTCCGAGCAGGGCAAAGAGTTAAAGACATATACCCCGGACGATAAGGACAATAAGGGCGACAAAGACGATAAAGCGTGCGGGTGTTCGGTTTCGCCCGCTTCAAACGTCGTCGCAAGCGATATTGAGAAGATCACGCAGGAAGTGCTGAAGCGCCTTAAGGACTTATAAGCTTCGTAATTTTTAATTCAACGCCCAGACGCTTATTCACGGCGACCTGCATACGGACTCAATTTTCGTAAAGCCCGACAGCATTCGCGTGTTCGATCCCGAATTTGCGTTTTACGGCCCTATGGGCTACGACATAGGCAACGTGGTGGCGAATATGTTCTTTGCGTGGGACAACGGCAATGCGGCAGGCGCTACGGAGTTCTGCGACTGGGTACTTGAGGCCACGCAGATACAATCGACCTTTTCAACAAAAAGTTTTTAGCCTGCTTCGACGAATTTGCAATGGACGTCATGGCGAAAACGGAAGGGTTCAAGGAATATTACCTCGATACCGTACTTGCCGACACCGCGGCTTATGCGGGCACGGAGCTGATACGCCGCACGGTAGGCATGGCGCAGGTCAAGGATGTTACGACGATTGCGGACCCCGAAAAGAGGGCGTATGCCGAGCGCGTTAACATACTTTGCGCCAAAGACTTTATAATAAACCGCAGGAAGTTCAAAACCGGCGCCGATTTTGTGGCGGCGCTGATGCGTGCCGCCGAGGCCGCAAAATAGACGGGAGGATATCATGGCAGACAACATTATGAACTACGAGACAGTGGCATTGAACGAAGAAAAAGCGACGCTGGAGATACTCGACCAGACGCAGCTGCCAAATCATGTCGAAATACTGTCTCTAACGGATATCAAGGATATTTGGGACGCCATTTACCTGCTCAAGGTTCGCGGCGCGCCGGCTATCGGCGTTGCCGCGGCCATTGGGATTTATGTAGTAATGAGCCGCGTTGAAACGGACGACTGCGAAGTTTTCCGGGCTGAGTTCAAAAAGGCGAAGGATTATCTCGCGTCTTCGCGGCCCACGGCGGTAAACCTTTTCTGGGCGCTCGAACGCATGGAAAAGGTGGTGCAAAGCAGCAATTACAAATCGGTGCCCGAGTTAAAGCAGATTCTTCACGACGAAGCGGTGGCCATCAAGGATGAGGACGTCTGGGTATGCAGGTCTATAGGCGAATACGGCCTTTCGCTTATAAAGGACGGCGACGGCATACTGACGCACTGCAACGCAGGCCAGCTCGCAACAGCCAAATACGGCACGGCGCTTGCGCCGATACACCTGGGGGCGGAAAAAGGCTATAAATTCAGGGTGTTTACGGACGAAACGCGGCCGCTATTGCAGGGCGTGAGGCTGAGCGCGTTCGAATTGCATTCCCATGGCATAGATACCACGGTGATATGCGACAATATGGCGTCGCAGGTGATGAAGAACGGCTGGGTGCAGGCGGTATTCGTAGGCTGCGACCGCGTGGCTGCCAACGGCGACGCGTGCAACAAGATAGGCACATCGGGAGTGGCGATACTCGCCAAATACTACGGCATACCGTTCTATGTATGCGCGCCGACCTCGACGATAGATATGCAGACTGAAAAGGGCGAGGACATTATCATAGAGGAGCGCCCGGCGGAAGAAGTGACCGAGATGTGGTACAAAAAGCGCATGGCTCCCGAAGGCGTAAAAGTATATAACCCCGCATTCGACTTTGCGGACAACGAACTTATAACGGCTATTATTACGGAATACGGCATTGCGCGTCCTCCGTACACCGAGAGCCTCAAAGAGATATTTGAGAAAAAGCGGCTCGCCGGTAAATAGTGCAGCGCTGCTGCAAGCGTCTTAAAGAATTGTGGCAGAGTATGAAAGTTAAGCAGGGCGGTGCGGCACATTGACAAGAGCTCGCGAGAAGCAGGGAACGGGCAGCAGTAAAATTGAATCGAGAGGAGAAACACTCATGGAAAAACAGGCATTGGGAATGGTCGAGACAAAAGGGCTTGTGGGCGCTATAGAAGCGGCGGACGCTATGGTGAAAGCCGCGAATGTAACATTGATAGGCAAGGAGCGCATAGGCGCGGGCCTTGTTACCGTGATGGTACGGGGCGATGTGGGCGCCGTGAAAGCGTCGGTAGACGCGGGCGCAGCGGCGGCCAAGCGAGTAGGCGAGCTTGTCAGCGTGCACGTTATACCAAGGCCGCACGACGACGTAGAAAAGATATTGCCGACTATCGGATAGCGGACGTATAAACTCGCGAGCAGCGGGCAATATAGTGTCCGCTGCAAAGAACAAACGCATGCAAGTTTAACGCATGCCTGCTATTATATCGGTGCGAAGGGCAGACCGGACGGTCATTGGATTCATCGCTTTTGACTGCGCCCGGAAGGTGGAGACGCCTTGCTGCAACGGCGGTTCCGTCTACAATGGGCATGCTGATGGCGTCGGGATTCATGTCCGCAGGCAAAGCGCTCAAAGGCATGAGCGAACTGGATTTGAGCGGCGCCGCGCAGCTTTTCAAAGCATTTTTGGAAGGCGTGCAAAACCGGGGAAAAGCAGGGGTAGGAGACAAAACATTTCTGGACGGCCTGTATCCTGCTGTTAATGCGCTTTTGGCAGTCGCCGAAGCAGGCATCGATTTAACAAAGGCCGCCAAAAATGCAGCGCAAGCCGCGCATGAAGCGTTTCTGTCAACAAAGGGAATGCTCGCAAAACACGTGCGCGCGGCGGCTTACGGCGAAAAGTCGCGCCAGGTTTTGGACCCGGGCGCGGCGGTTGCCGATCTTATGATGAAAGGATATGCCGATTTCGTCGCGAATCGGTAACGTGTGGTATGACAATAAGAGAGATTGCGGCTATAGCGGGCGTATCGCCGGCGGCCGTATCATTGGTTCTGAATAATAAAAAAGGCGTAAGCGAGCAGACGCGCGAGCGTATAAAAAAGGTGCTCAGCGAGTATAACTATACTCCGGCGACTCAGAGGAAAAAAGAGCCGCGCTGCCGCATACGCTTGATAAAATATTCCACCCATGGCATGGCGGTGGAAGAAAATCAGGGGTTTGTCGCAACGATTATCGATCATATAGAGAGCGAATGCCGCCGTTATTCGTATGATCTTATTATGTGCGGCTGCAACAACAAAACCGCGGAAGAAACGTTCAAAATGATCGCGCAGGATCCTATGGACGGCGTGATACTGCTAGGCTCCGAGTTTGAAGCGTCACAGTTTTACATGCTGAAGGATATCAAAGAGCCTATCATTGTCGTTGATAACAGCATGAAGCACCAGAATGTTGACAGCATAGTGATGGCCAACGAGAGCATTTCCCACGCGGCCGTCAACTACCTGTACGGTTTGGGACACAGGAAGATAGGATATTTCCTCACAAACGTTAAGATATCCAATTTCACCGAGCGGTATAAAGGTTACCTTGAAGCATTGGAGGAGCTTGGGCTTACGCCGCCCGAGCCTGTGCTGCTTACGCCCACGCTTAACGGCTCGTATATGGACATGAAGAAGCTGCTGGAAAGCGGAGCTTATGTTCCCGAAGGAGCAGTGCTGGCCGGAAACGACAGCATAGCGATTGGCGCGGTGCGCGCTATTCAGGAAGCGGGGTACAAGGTTCCCGAGGATATCTCGGTTATCGGCGTCGATGATATACCGTACAGCTCGATGATGGTGCCGCCGCTCACTACCATGCGCATATCGCGTACTGTGATGGGCAATCTCACCGTCAGCTTGCTGAGGGAGCGCATGAAGCATCCCGACAGCCCGTTCATGCATATGACGATATCCGCTCAGCTTGTCGAGCGCGGCAGTACTGCGCCCGCCAAATAAAGAGGAAAACGGGAATTTGTTTGTAATAAACCGATATCAGGCAATCATACGTTTATAAGTCTTATTAATTTAAAGTGAGTGAATAAAGATTCAAGGCGCTCTGTGCAGCTTTTCATCTCTTGCTGCGCAGGCGCTTTTGTTCGTATAAATGGCTGTCCGCTTTGTCTATCATCTGCATTATCGAGAGGTTCTTGTCCCACGGCTGCAGGCACCATCCGTAGCTCGCTTTGACCGAATAGCTTTTTGTCGAGCGCTCGTTATACAGCATGCCGCAGGACTGCAGCGAAAAAAGCATCGATCGCAGAGCCGTTTCGTTAGGAACCAGCCCGACGCATACAAATTCGTCGCCGCCCATGCGCGCAACTACGTCGCCGGAGCGGGAGCAATGTCGCAGCATATCCGCTACGGCCTGTATGGCTTCGTCTCCCGCGGAATGGCCATAGGTGTCGTTGATATGCTTTAGCCCGTCAAGGTCCACGAATATCACAAAAACCATGTCCTGCGCGTTTTCGGAACTCAACAGGGATTTCACGCGTTTTTCCAGCCCTCTTCGGTTTAATACGCCGGTTAAAGGGTCGTGCAGGCTTATCTCTTCCAATGCAACGGAATACTGCTTAAGCGCGTCCTGCGTGCGCAGGTTTTCCAGAGCCAGACGCACGTTCTTCACCCAGATGCGCTGCATTGAGCTGCTGGAATGGTCAAAGTCGAAAGCGATGTACCCGAACGTGTTTTTCTTGAAATATATAGGCACGAATACAAGCGCGCACGTTTCGTCGTCGAGCACAGGCAGCACATCCCTGGTTTTAAACTTCAAGCCGGTGTGCACCGAGCCGTTCGCTATGCCAAGCATCAGCGTCATTTCGCTCGGGTAGTCATAAAAGGTATGCTTGTGGTCAACAAGGCTGGCTTCGTTTACGCAGAAATAAAGATGTTTAAAATCCAGCACGCGCGCCAGAGACGCGAGCTGGTTGACGACGTCCTGCATCGTGTATTCGCCGGTTAAAAGCTCCATCATCGACGTGCTTATGTTGTCGTAAATCCGCAGCTCGTCGGTATTAAGCACAAGCTCCTTCAAAAACTGCTTTTCGTCCGCCGCAGCGCCGCCGCAGCCGCATGAACCCGCCATTACGATCTGCGAATCGTATTTGTACTCCTTTTCGGCGTGCACGCCTTTGATTACGTCGTTTATTATTTGTACCGCGCGCTTTCCTATTTCCAGCAGGGGCTGTTTTATTGTGGTGATGCGCGGCACATGGCATTCCGCCTCGTGTATGCAGTCATATCCGGACAGGGCGATATCTTCGGGCACGCTGAAGCCGCGCTTTACGAGCTCGGCATACGCGCCCAGCGCCATATTGTCGTTTGCGCATACTATGGCCTGCGGCAGTTCTTTGGCCTGCAAAAACCGGCTGATTGCCTCGCGCGCGCATTCCCTGCTGAAGTCTCCTATAAATACCCGGTTTTCATCATACCTGATGCCGTGCTCTGCCAATACTCGTTTATAGGTGTTAAGCCGGAATATTGCGTCCGGGTTGCCGGGATTTCCGGAGATGAAATTGATGCGGTTAAACTTATGCTCCGTGATGAAATGCCGTATCAGTGTCTCCATGCAGCCGTTGTCCGACGAGTATACGCTGTAAGAGCCGTTGATGGGAGGGCCTATGCTTACCACCGGAATGCCTTCCTTCGGCAGCGATTTTCTTAAGTATTCCACCGTTTCCGCGGAAGTGAAAGTGTTGGTGATTACTATTATGCCGTCAAAGCCGTGCATGTCCGGCAATGTAAAAAGCTTAAGTTCGCCTGTATTGTTTTCGTTTAATATGCGCCCGACATTGGACGCAAAAAAAAGCACGGAAAAGCCAAACTCCTCGGCTTGTCCGGCAATGCCCTTACAAATCGTCTGCTGATAATTATACCTTATGCCATTGAGAAACACCGCGATTTTAGGCTTTTTCTTAACACTGCGGCCCGGCCGCCCGCTGGCGTCCGGACAACAAATCAACTCTGACATGGGGTTCTCAATTCTATTTGTTGTTATATATAATTATTAAACGTAAATTGCCGTTTTTAAACACTATAACAGCATGTGCAGCCGCTTAAATCCGCCAATCGCCAATGCAATTTAGTTCCCCCGGCTCGTTTGAATGCGAAAGTGACAATTCCGCGCAGCTCTGGTAAAATTAAAGAACCCTAAAAACTGAAGAGAGGCGCGATTTGAAACATAAAAGTTTTACATGGGCGGTTATATGCCTGCTGATAGCGGCGCTTTTAATACCGGCGGCAGGGTGCGGGAATACCGATAAACCGGAGCAGACTTTAATAAGCCCCATGGCAAGCCCCGCGGCGCCGACGTTTGAAAATGAAACGCTTAAGGTGTTCTTCCTCAACGTCGGCAAGGGCGACGCCGCGCTTATAAGCATACCGGGCGGGTACTGGGTGATGATAGATACCGGCCCCGAAAAAGGCTTCGCGGAAGCAGGCAGGCAGCTTGTTAAAAACGGCATAGATAAGCTCTCCGCCGTGATTTTGACGCACGGCCACTCCGACCACATAGGCGGGTTGCCCGGAATACTCTCGATGGCAGGCTGCGACGCCATATATACTATTGGCCAGGCGATGGGAGAGAAAAAAATACTTGCGGCAAAAGCCTCAGGCGTGAATATAAATGAGATAAAAACGGGGGGCGAGCTCAAATTCGGCGACGCCGTTTTTACGGCGCTTGGCCCGCTTGGCAGCTATCAGGAGGAGAACGACAACAGCCTTGTGCTAATGCTTGAGTATATGGGCGTAAAGCTGCTGTTTACGGCAGACCAGCTTTTTGCGGCGGAGCGCGACATACTATCGTTGGGGGATAAGCTCGACGCCGACGTATTAAAAGTGGCGCACCACGGCAAGGACGATTCGTCTTCGCAGCAGTTTATAAAAGCCGTGAGCCCGGTTTACGCTGTGATTACCACGGATATTGAAAACAGGCCTTCGCAGCAGGTAATAAACTACATAAAGCTCGCGGGAGGCAAATCGTTCATCTTAGGCGAGACGGGAACGGTGGTTTTCGAGAGCGACGGCAGCCAGTCGAGCATGTCGCCGCTGCCCGGGCCCGAAGCTCCCGCGCCCGACGTGCGCATAGACGACATGGATGTTTCGGCAGAATATATTACGGTGACAAACCACGCCGGCGAAGCGGTAGACCTTACCGGCTGGTGTATCTTTTCGGGCAAAGGCAGCGATATATACTTTTTCCCCGCGGGAACGAAGCTGGACGCCGGGGCTTCCGTCAACGTATACAGCGGCAAAGCGGCAATGACGGCTTCTGGCGGCCTTATATGGACGCAGGATACGGTGCTCGGCAAAAAAGACGTATGCATGCTTTACGACAGCTTCGGCCGCGAGGTTTCGGCGCGAGGCCGGTAAGCGGTTTGCGCATGAAGCCTTGCAGCCGGCGGGGGCTTGTTCATAAAATGAGCAGCGGGTTTGTTACACCCGCCATTTCATTATCGGGCTTTTATTCGCGTCCTTGTATCCGCGTTAACCGTATTGCTCAAATTATGAACAAAATGAAAACAATAATGCTCAGCGATGTATTAATGTAACGGTCGCGGCGCTTAACCCGTCTAAATATCTGGGAGCCCCGGCAGGTGTATGACTTGACGGGGCGAAACATATCCGATTTATTACAGGCGGGCTTCTGCGAAAGACAGGAGCATGTGCCTTCATTTAAGTCATTATTAAGGAGGAACAACATGGTAACTGAAATTCATGCAAAACGGGGAACTGCGCTTAAACTGCTGATATGCGCGGTTCTGGCATTGGGACTGGCGCTTATGCCCGGCATTAAGACAGCGCGCGCGGACGGTGGGCTGGAGATAAGCACCTCGTATCCCGGAATCACCGTGAAAGCAGGCACGGACGCGACGTTTACGCTCAAGGTGGCAAACAACACCGGAACGCCGCAGAGCATAGGGCTGGCCGTGAAGTCCGCCCCGGAAGGGTGGACGACGTCAATTACGGGCGGCGGAAACCCGATAACCAAGGTTTACGTTGACAACGACAGCTCACAGAGCCCCACGCTTACCGTTTCCATTCCCGCCGACACAGCCGAAGGCAAGTATGAGGTAGTGGTGGAAGCGACGGGCGAGACAGGGGCAACTGACACGCTGACCCTTGAGCTTAACGTCAGCGAGCAGGAGATAAAGCAGGGTACGTTTACCACGCAATACCCCTCGATACAGGGGCCGAGCACGGCAACGTTCCAGTTCTCCACTACGCTTACCAATAACAGCTCGGAAGATCAGTCTTACAGCTTAAGCGCTAACGCTCCCAAAGGCTGGAAGGTAAGCTTCACCGCGTCCGGACAGGACCAGGAGATAGCGAGCTTAAGCGTAACCGCGGGCGGCAGCGCGACAATAAAAACTACGATAACGCCCGTTTATAACGCGACCGCGGGCAAATATACTATAAACTGCGCCGCGATATCCGCGAAAGACACGCTTACCGTAGATCTGGAAGTCGAGATAACGGGCACATATAGCCTTTCGCTTACATCCGAAAACGAAGTGCTTACCGCCGACGCGTACGCAGGCAGGGAAACGCCAATAAAACTTACGCTCACCAACACTGGCAGCGCCGATATATCGGGAGTCAAACTCACGGCCACGCAGCCTACGAACTGGTCGGTAATATATGACCCCGCAGAGATAGCCACTATTAAGTCCGGAGAAACAAAAACGATAACGGCTTACGTAAAAGCCGCGAGCGACGCGATAGCAGGCGACTATCTCGTGACATTTACCGCTTCCGCGCCCGAAACGCAGAGCCAGAGCAGCTTCAGGATAGCGGTAAAAACGTCTACGACGTGGGGGATAATAGGCATCGCAATAATACTCGTGCTCGTTGCCGGGCTTATAGTGATGTTCATGAAGTTCGGGAGACGATAAGAATGGCCGAGATAATAGTAAGAACAGAGAATCTGACAAAAAAGTACGATGATCTGGTGGCCGTCAACGATCTTAATCTAAAGATAAGGGAAGGCGAGGTGTTCGGGCTTTTAGGCCCGAACGGAGCGGGCAAGACCACGACGATACTCATGCTGCTGGGGCTTACCGAGCCCAATTCGGGAAAGGCGGAGATATTCGGGCGCGACTGCACGCGCGACCCTATTGGGGTAAAACGCGTCGTCGGCTACCTGCCCGACAGCGTAGCGTTTTATGACGACCTTACGGGCAGGGAAAACTTAAGGTTTACCGGCGAGCTTAACGGCATACCGCGCAAGGAGCTCGAAGAGCGTATCGACATGCTGTTAAAGCGTGTGGGCATGGAAAGCGCCGCCGACAAAAAGACGCGTACATATTCGCGGGGCATGACGCAGAGGCTGGGCATAGCCGACGTGCTGATGAAAGACCCCAAAGTCGTAATACTGGACGAGCCGACGCTGGGCATAGACCCGGAAGGCATGAGGGAACTGCTCATTATGATAAAGGACCTGTCCGTAAAAGACGGCCGGACGGTGATAATCTCCTCGCATATGCTTTACCAGATACAGCAGATATGCGACCGCGTAGGCATATTCTATAAAGGCAGGTTGGTGGATTGCGGCACCATAGACGAGCTTGGAGCTAAGATGCGCGAGCATGAGATTAAATCCATCGAGTACGCCGCCTCGCCCGATAACGTAGAGCTGAAAAGCATGCTCGAAGGCATAAAGGGCGTGGAGGAAGTAACGCAGGAGCGCGGCATTTATGTTGTCCATTCAAAAGACGACCTGCGCGGAGCTCTAGTCGACGAGACGATAAGGAAAGGCTATTCGCTTCGCCACCTTAAGCTGCGCGGCGGAGACCTTGAGGAGATATACAGGCGCTACTTTGAAAAGGAGGAGGCGGTATGATGGCGTCGCAAACGATAAAGCAAAAGTGCAGAAAGCTGTTTGAGCTGCTGTTTGTGGATAAGCCGGACGAGCACGCAGAGTTCAGGAAAACCGGGCTGCGCGCGCTTTACCGCAAAGAGCTTGTCGATTATTTCCGGAGCAAGCGGTTTTTAATAGCGCTGATACTCATTTCGGTTATAGCGCTTTACAGCGTATACAGCGCGGGCGAGGCAATAAAGAGCGCCATTGCGGCCGGAGGCTCCGGCCAGACCACGCAGGCATACAGCATACTCAACCTGTTTACCGAGAGCGGCTCTTCATGGTTTTCGCTTACGTTCTTCATGTCGTTTTTAGGGCCTATCGTGGGCTTGACGCTCGGGTTTGACGCGATAAACGGCGAACGCTCGAAGCGCACGCTGAGCCGTCTGCTCGCGCAGCCTATTTACCGCGACGCGGTCATAAACGGCAAGTTCCTTGCCGGCGTTACCGTCATAGCCATAATGGTGTTCTCGCTGGGGCTCATAATATCCGGGCTCGGCATTTTAATAACGGGGCTGCCGCCGACGCTTGACATATTGGGGCGTATACTCGTGTTCATGATATTTACGACGGTATACATCTCGTTCTGGCTAGCGCTGTCTCAGCTTTTCTCGCTGCTGTTCCGGCACGCCGCCACGTCGGCGCTTACGGGCATAGCGCTGTGGCTTTTCTTCGCTATATTCCTCGCGATGCTCGCGGGGCTTATAGCCAACGCCGTTTACCCGGTAAACGACACGTCGTCGACGGAAATGCTTATGAACAACTACAACCTTAATAAAGGCTTAAGCCGCCTGTCGCCGACTACGCTGTACACGGAGTCGTCGTCGGTGATACTCGATCCTTTCCAGCGCGGCATAGGAGCGGTGACGCAGGCCCAGATAGACAGAGCTATAGTGGGAACGCTGCCTTTAGGGCAGAGCATGCTGCTCGTGTGGCCTCACTTGACAGGGCTGCTCGCGTTGACTATGATAGTTTTTGCAATATCATACATCTGTTTCATGAAACAGGAAATAAGGGCATGATATGCGTGTAAAGCGATGAGGGCAAACGAGAGCATTGCAGTTGCGGAACATAATAACGAGCCTTGGAAGGCTCCCGCCGCCGAAACTCTTGATTACCTGATGAGGCGCTTCGGCGGCCAGGTGATGAGGCTCGCGTATTACCATGTGCGCGACAGGTTCATTGCGGAGGACATATTCCAGGAAGTGTTCTGCCGCGTCTATTTAAACCTCGACAAGTTCCGCAAAGACAGCTCGTATTTCACATGGATATACCGTATAACGGTCAATTTGTGCCGGGATTATAAAGCGTCCGCCTATTTTCGGCGGATGCTGCCTTGGCACGTCACGGAAATGAAAACGCCCGAGGAAGCGGGTTTGTTCGAGTCCGCCGAAGGCGGCGAGGTTTTCGCGAAGGTGATGAAGCTTCCGCAGAAATACAGGACGGTAATAGCTCTTTACTACTTCGACGAGCTTACGACGCCCGAGATAGCGGCAAGGCTTGGTATAAACGAGGCGACAGTCAGGACGCGGCTCAGCCGCGGCAGGGCCATGCTGCGGCAGAGCATAACTTATGGGGAGCAACAGTGAACAGCGAAGATTTGGAGAAAACTTTATACCGCGGCAAAAGCGAATCGGAAGCGTTCTTTTCGGGCTTTGACTACGCGTCGGCAAGGGAAGCCGTGCACAGGCGCATATCCGGCGTTGCGGCGAAAAGGCAAAAGCCCTTATGGCCGTTTTCGCTCAAAGTAGGGTTTGTGGCCGCAGTGATGTTAAGCGTCGCGGCGATATTGCTTGCCGTCGTGTTTACGACGCATAGGGGAAGCATAGACAGCGTCGCGGTATCTTCACAGACGGTTTCGCTTGACAGTGAAAACCGGGACTACCTATTAAACTACTTCAAGGTAAAAGAGCCAAGGAGCTCGGAGCCGGGGCTTTTAAGCGTGCTTTGGGAGCTCGGCGGCGACGGCTCGGAGATGGTATACAGCACAGTATTCAATAAGTGCAGCGAGCCGTACCCCGCAATGGCGATACCGTTCCCCAAGACTAGCCGCAACCTGATACTGATATTTTCCGGCGACAGCAACAGGAACTTTATAGACTACAGGCTCATTGGCTACAGCGGCGACTCGGTGAAAGTATGGTGGTCGCAGGACTCCGTCGAGGGCGGCGACCTCGACGTAAGGGACGGAGTGATAGTGGAAAAACGCTATACGGGCGCTTACGGCTTAGTTGTGTCGCATATAATTCCTTATGATACGGAAGCGACGGGAGAGGTTACGCTGCCAGCGCAAGCCGTGCGGCTCAGAGTCGGCGAGCTTATACTGCTCGTAGGCAGCGAATCTGAAATGCTCGAGGTATCTTCGCCGAACGGCCTTTTCGAGCGGATAGAACGCGGAGGAGAAGTGTACGGCTACGATGAGGCGCTCGCTTACAAGGCAAAAGCCGCGGGCGACGACGTGCTGCTGCTCAGCAAAGAGGGAAGAGAAAATACATTTCTCGAAGTAAGCGTAACGGAATAATGCTCAAAACTTAAAGAACAATATGTAAGCGGAATTCATCCGCTTTTTATTTTCCCTTAAATTAAGCAGAATTGAATAATAAACGCTTTTTTTTGTCGGGTGGTAAGGGAACTATTGAGTCAGCTATAAACAGATATAAGCGCTGAGTATGAATAAAGAGGTAAAAACAGGAGAGAATATTTGACAAAGAAGGAGGAACTTAAGTATATGAATGACGGCGGAAAGATATTGCTTAAGGTCATAAGCGTTATTTTTATCATATTTGGCGTTATAGCGACAGTCGTTTCACTGATAGCGCTTATAACGTCTACATGGCTGGGCGTTGGATGGGTTATAGCTTTAATAATACTGCTCATTTCCAGCGTAATAGAGCTTGTAATAGGATTCATAGGCCTTAAAAAGAGCGACGACCCCTCGCAGGCGAATTTCTTTATCGTTACCGGACTGGTATTGGTCATACTGATGTTCGTAAGCATGATAATGAGCTTCTCGGCATGGAACCTTATAGGCTTCGCTCTGCCCGTGCTTTATATAGTAGGCGGATATATGATGCGCAACGCACAGAGCAGGAAAGCCTAGACGTTCAAGCGGTAAAAAACAGCGCCCTTCGGGCATTCCTTAAGGGCGCTTAAGCGTACTCATATAAACAAGCCGGGGTTTATCAGCAGCACCGATATCCAGGATATATGCGACACGTTTATAACGACGTATGCCATAAGCGCGGCGACAATGAGCACATTCGCTTTCTTTAACTGCTCAGCGGTGGCTTTCTGCATCCTGAAATAGAGGAAGGAAAGCAGCGCGGCAGGTACAAGGCTTTTTACGAGCAGAGCGGCGGCCCTGTTGCCCACGAACATTGCTGCGACAGGGTTGGCTTCCACGAAAAGCCCCGTGCCGCAGAGTATCAGCGTGAATACTATGTCGGTGACATTCAGTATAAATATCATCACCATCTTGTTTTTGATATCGCCTAATGAACAGCACTTCAGAAACGAGATCATATTGACGCCTCCTTGAAACATGCAAAAAAGCCGTTATTTACACCCCATCAAACCTGACGGTTTGCCGGGAACCCCATATTTACACCCCATCAAACCTGACGGTTTGCCGGGGACCCCATATTTACACCCCATCAAACCTGACGGTTTGCCGGGGACCCCATATTAAGGTGCGTATGAGCCGTGTAAAGTGCTGTGAATTTATACTGTGAAAATTGATTAAAAGTGATATGAGGCTTTGCCGTTTCGCGCTGCCGATACAGCCCGTGCGTTTCGCCGGAGCGGGCTGTATGCAGCGAGCATATGCATATTATACCATAAGATGGCAGTATCGCAAATATATTTTTGTATTTATCTGATATATGCGGTATAATTCTTAAATAATAGCATTTGGAGGTCTCAATGGGTTCAAAGGTTCTTTTTTCATCTGTAGAATACGATAAGCTTGACGCAAAGCAGACGCTGCCCTCAAGGTTTGAGCGGCTTGTCGACGCGATGGGGCTAAAGGACGTAGTAAGCGGCAAGTGGACGGCGGTAAAGATGCACGTCGGCAGAAACATAGGGGTAACCACCATACATCCGCTTTACGTGAAAATATTGATTGACAAGCTAAAATCCTACGGCGCCAAGCCGTTTATTACCGACCAGGTCATAGAGGACGCAAGGTCAAGAGGTTACACCGAAGAATTCCTCGGCGTGCCTATAATTCCCGTATGCGGCACCATGGGCAAGTACGTGTACGAAAAGGAAGTGGACTTCCGCACGTTCAAAAACGTCGACATAGGCGGCAACATACACGACGCCGAGGTGATGATAGACTTATCGCACATAAAAGGGCACGGCTCCTGCGGATACGGGGGAGCGTGCAAGAACATAGCGATGGGGTGCGTAACCGACAGGACGCGCAATCAGATACACTCGCTGGAAGGCGGGCTTTTGTGGGATGAAGAAAAATGCACGCACTGCGAGGCGTGCATCTCAAGCTGCAACCACTATGCAAACAGCTTTGAGGACGGCAAGTATACCGTGTCTTATCACGACTGCACCACATGCCAGCATTGCGTAAAGGTGTGCCCGACGGGTGCGATATCGCTTGACTCGCATAACTACACGGACTTCCAGACGGGCATGGCTCTGTGCACCAAGACCGTGCTTGATACGTTCGAGCCGGGGCATGTTTTTTACATAAACTTTCTTACAAACATAACGCTTGTTTGCGATTGCTGGGGCCTGTCGACGCCGTCGCTAGTGCCTGATATAGGCGTAATGGCGTCAACGGATATCGTCGCTATAGAGCGCGCCTGCCTTGACGCGATAAAAACCGAAAACCTTATACCGGGCGGACTGCCGCAAGGGCTTGAGCTTGGCGCCGAAGGGCACCTGTTTGAACGCATACACGGCAAAAACCCTTATATACAGCTTAGGGAACTCGAAAAGTGCGGGCTGGGTACGCAGGAATACTATATCGAGCAGGTTGAATAGCCCCGAACAATTCTTCCCGAACAATTCTTAATGTACTCTCCAAGCGGCCATGTTAACAATAGCAAATATGGCCGCTTTAGCTTTGGGCGAGTATTAACCGCTTGAGTCCGCCGGAAGCGAAAACAACTCAAGAGGTTATTGCACTGCGCTCCAGGCGCCGCTCTCTTCAAACGCCGCGACGGTCATTATTACAATAGCAGCCGCCTTACCCATATGCATTCCTCTCAATTTGATATCGGATTTCATAATTCTTTAATGTTCGGTAGCGCATCTAAAAGGATTAAAGTGCGCGGCATAGAAATAAATACTATGTAATTTTACTTAATATAAAGAAGGAGAAAGCTTTGAAGACTATACTTTGCTACGGAGACTCGAACACATGGGGGTATATACCGGGCACGGGGGAACGCTTCGGCCGGGAAGTCAGGTGGTGCGGCGTGATGCGCGAAAAGCTGGGCGGGGGATACGTCGTCATTGAAGAGGGCTTAAACGGCAGGACTACCGCTCACGATGACCCGCAGGAAGCATACCGCAACGGCAGCGATTATCTTCCTCCCTGTCTTGAAACGCACAGCCCCATAGACCTTGTCATAATAATGCTGGGCTCGAATGACATAAAAACAAGGTTCGGCTTTCAGGCAGAGGACATAGCAGGAGGAATGGAGAAGCTTCTCGGGATAATAAAAAACAGCGGAGCGGGCCCGGAGGGAAAAACGCCTCGCATACTGCTGCTCAGCCCTCCGCATGTAAGCCCGCATACAGAGCTGATAGACTTTATTGACAGATACGAGGTATCAAAGCGGCTGGGCGCACTCTATGAACAGCTCGCCGGCCGGTACGGCTGCAGTTTTCTTGACGTGTCCACTGTCGTAGGCATCTCCGACTTGCCCGACGGCCTGCACCTTAATGAAAAAGCGCACGCTGCGCTCGGCAGCGCTCTTGCCGGTATTGTAAAAGAGATATTGGGGTAACGATTGGGGGCTGAAAAAAAGCGAAGCTAAACAGCTTCGTTTCTGTTGATATTTAATTAAGTCAGTTTGAAGTATGGAAGAAAAATTGTTTGGCAATCGCTATAAACTGCAATTAAAACTCGCGAAATCCTTATGTCATATCCACCGAATATATGTTCATCTTGTGCCTTTTCTTCTAATTCTTGATTTTCTAGCGGTTCGGGATTTCCAACGCCTTGAAGAGAAAACAATATCATGTTTAACTTTTTCTTAATTAATTCTGATTCTGGTATATTAAATAAAAAATCAACACTATTCAGAAGATTTTCACACAGCCGCATATTCCTTCCAATATTGCTTTCATTGAAGAAACTATCATCAAAAATGTCTTTAGTTAAAAAACTATATACTTTATATCTTTTATCAAAGAGTGTTAATTTTATTTGGGTGTCTTGTACTTCCTTTTGTTGTACATATGACAGTTCACTTAGTTCATTTGATTTTTCAGAAATCTTGTTCGCTTGTTTTTCCAACTTTATTGTCACTATGATTAACAAAATTGATATTAGTATTTGTGCTATATCGGCTACTGTAAAGTTTAACAAATTCATATATGACCAACCTTTCTAATAAAAATAATTATTACTTAAAAAGTTCAAACAACCAGTATGGAAATGGTTGTCTTTCTATCCCTAAGCATAACTTATTAAAGACGGGAGAACTTTTAGCCGTTACACTCCTTCAAGCGAAGCTGACTTAAATGACAGCATATACTTTATTGACAGTTTCAGTTTTTTTGATAAGAAACGCCTAACAAACCGCATAACAGTTCATAAACGGCGGTTTGCTTTGGCTATTGTATTTTATTCGGTCAAGAATTGCGCCTCATCTTAAGCTTCCTTATCTCGAGTATCTTGGAAAGTACGGCTTCAAGATTGAGCGGTTTGATGAAAAAGAAATCTGCGCCAAGCTCCAGAGCCCGCCTTGTTACCTCCTCGCTTCCCAAAGCGGAAACGACGAGCACTTTTGGCCTTTCTTTTTCAGACGAGATTCTTCGCAACACTTCCAGACCGTCGACGCGCGGCATAACGAGATCCAGAAGAAGTACATCCGGGCGGGTTTGCCGCAACAGCTCCACTGTTTCAGCCCCATCTGCCGTAATGCCTACTATATTGATATTGGGATTGAGAGACAGATAATCGCTGAACAGTTTTGTGAACTCGCTGCAATTATCAGCGAGCAGAACGTTTATTTGTTTCATCATGTCTCCAATATATATAAGATTATATATAGAGTTTAGCATATATGTTTAATAATTACAACCATAAAATTACTGTCGATATTTATCATATTATATAATATCAAAAAATCTTTGATTGCCCGAAACACGGCGTTCTCACCTATTTTTAGAGCCTTAATATAATAAATGAGAAGGCGATAAAAAGGAGGATAACGTTATGATACCCAGCAAGGAACTTCAGGAATTGGCGCAGGCGCTTAAACGTTCCGCCGAGTATGTAGAAATGATGCAGCTGCGCAGGCGCGTGATAGAAAATCCGAAGTTCGGCAGGCAGATGCTGATGTTCGAGCGGGAGCGCGCGCGCCTTTACAGCATGGGGCTGCAGAGGGAGGAAGTCGCTCAAAGGGAGAAAAAGCTGTTTGCCGATTACCGGGCGCTGCTTGCGGAGGAGGAAGTAAAGAAGTTCATCGAAGCGACTCGTGTTTACCAGAACATGATAACGGAGAGCATGGAGTATTTAAACAGGCTGCTTGAAAACAGGAGTTATTGACGTTTAAATTACATAACAGCGCGGGAAACAAAATAAGTCCTAAAGCTGCAGCAAATAAAGCAAAGAAATATTAGATTTAACCGCTATTAATCGTACGCATAAAAGGTTTCGGGAAAAACTCAAAAGATTTTTTCGGGACGATAATACCCCATAAAGCCCAGGCTCTATGGGGTATAATACGAGATCCTCTACAAGCCGTGGACTTGATGGGGCGTATACGGTGTCCCCAGCTAGCCATGAGCTTGACGGAGTGTAAATTATAGTATTATCAATGCTCCCAGCCAAAGTACCGGCCATAATGCTGAGCTGCGTTGCGGGCGGCGGGCGCCGGCCTTCTCCGTGAATCGTGCGTTCCGGAAAAACTTTTGCCGTAATAATCTGAATCGCGCCTGCCCAAGCCGTCGCGGCCGGGCCTTTCCATATTATCACGCCTGTTGTACGGCGCGCCGTGATATATCAAGCTGAAGAAAAATCTCGGGAAACGTTTTCCCCTTACATTATAACCTGCCCGGGGGTAACTTCCTCTTGCGCCGCTATGCGGAGCCCGGCCCGGGCCGCCTCTTTGCATACCGTCAGGCATATATGTCTCCTTTCATACGTTCACTTATATCCGTTGTTACTCTATATTATGTATCCGTGTTGCGATGCGTTCTGCATACGAAAACATTGAGGGCTAAAAAAGCCGCGAAGTATGGAGAAAGTCGCCATATTGGTCTATACTATATTAGTACACATTTGACGGGAGTGCTTGAAATGAACGATGTTTGTTATGTGGCTTACGACAGGGGAGACTATGAGGAGTACAAGATAAAGCCAGGCATGACGCTTGACCGTATAGGAAAAGAGCTGTTCTCCGACTCTATTTGCGCCGTAATGGACGGCGTACTCGTTTCGCTGGCCGAAGAGGTTAAAGCGGGAGCGAGAATCAACTTCCTTTCTCCGAAAACGAACCAGCAGGCTTCGCGCGTATTTTTAAGGGGCGCGACTTTTCTGCTGTACTGCGCGTCAAGGGCTTTGATGCCGGAAAGAGAGCTCATAGTGGACTACGCGCTGTACGGCGGAATATTCTGCCGTATACCAAATATAACGAAAGATGAAATATCCGCGCTCGAAAAGAAGATATACGAGTATATAGCGAGCGATAAGGACTTTACGCTTACAATTATGCCGGTAAGCGACGCAAAGAAGATAATGCTAGACGAAGGGCTCGCCGCCAAGGCGGCGCTGCTCGCGTACCGCCCGTTCGATTATTACAGGATGTACGAGTTTGACGGGCAGAAAAACTATTTTCACGGCATAATGCCCAAAAGTTCGGGCTACCTTGACGGCGTCCGCCTTAAAGCCTATTCTAACGGATTCATACTTACGTACCCGACGCCGTATACAGAATCGGCCACCCCGATAACGAACCAGCCAAAGTATTCGCGCGTATTTGAAGAGGCCGAAGAGTGGGCGCGTGTTCTCGGGGCGTCGTATGTCGCGGGTATAAACGACATGTTCAGAAACGGAAATTTTGCGGATTTTATAGACGTTAACGAAGCGCTGCACGAAAAGACTATAGCGGGCATCGCGCAGAAGGTAGCCGACAGGGAAGGCGTGCGCGTTGTACTGATTGCAGGGCCGTCTTCGTCGGGCAAGACGACTTTCGCTGGAAGGCTTGCAGTGCATCTGCGCGCCATAGGCAAAAAGTGCAGGCCAATATCGGTGGATGATTACTATAAGAACAGGGAAGACATACCGTACGACGAAAACGGCAAGAGAGATTTTGAAACAATAGAAGCACTCGACGTCGAAAAGCTCAACGAGGATCTTAATAAACTGCTTGCATGCGAAGTAGCGCATATGCCAAGGTACGATTTTGTTACGGGCGAGAGAAAACCGGAGGCCGTTCCGATGTGCATTGACAGCGACATACTCATTATCGAAGGCATACACGGGTTAAACGACGCGCTTACCAAAAGCATACCGCACGATATGAAATTCAAGATATTTGTGTCGCCGCTCACAACGCTCAACATAGACGAGCACAACGTGGTTTTTCCCGACGACCTGCGGCTGATACGCAGGCTGACGCGCGATATACGCACAAGGGGCTTTTCGTTCGAGCAGACGTTTTCCGTGTGGGATTCGGTGCGCAGGGGAGAGTACAAATACATACTGCCGTATCAGGAGACGGCGGACGAGATGTTCAACTCGACGCTTTTTTACGAGCCGCTTGTGCTGAAAAAGCACTGCTACAGCGAACTGTTAAAGTTCAAGCCGGATATGCAGTATTACCCCGAAGCGCAAAGCCTGCTGAAATTTTTAAATTATGTGCTGAGTTTCGACGATGAAAGCGTTATTCCGGTTAAAAGCATACTTCGCGAATTTATAGGCCCGCTGAAAATAAACTGACTCCGTGGAATAATTTACTTACAAACGCGGTTATAAATAGCCTCCGTTTAGTCAAAAATAAACTCAAAGGAGGCGATTAAATGAAAAAACTGATTATTGCAATAATGGTTATCATTGCGCTGGCTATGGTGTTCGTCGGCTGCGCTAACAACAGAAACAATCAGACTTCGCCAGGCGTATCACCCATAGTAAGCCCGGATGGCCGGAGCCCGTCGCCGCTGATAAGCCCGCTGGTAAGTCCGAGTAGGAGCCCGCTGGTCAGCCCTGACGGAAGTCCGCTGGTAAGTCAGGGTTTGCTGCCGAGTAATAGCGCGTCGCCGGCAATTACGGTATCGCCGGCTGTATCACCCAGTTAGCGTGACATAGCCGCATTATCAGGTAATTCATGGCAAGTAAGAAGGTGCTTTGATGTAATTCTCTAAAGGGAAGGGTCAGGGCATTTTCTTTATTTGCCGCTTCCTTTTATACGGCATGATGACCAAAAACAACCAATACCGTAAAATCAGGCTTTAATAGACGAAAGCTCATGTGTCATTCAGAGGACCGAAGGGACGAAGAATCTTTGCACATGCAGTTGGCGGAACAGTAATGTGTCTCGAGGCTGCCCGGAAAGAATCCTTTATTGTGCTCAAGAAAACCACCCCTTGAAGGGGTGGATGAATGACTATTGCGTTAGCGCGTCTATTGCGTCTTTCAGAGTATCCTTGAAGAATATCTGCTTTCCGTTATTGCACTCAAAAATAAAGCTTTTCAGGCTTTTGCTTTTTACATCGCCGAAGCCGCCCGTTATCGCAAGCTTCATGCGGTAACTTGAGAACTTCTGAAGTATTTCGCCCGCAAGTCCTGTTTTGAGCGAGAAAAATTCCTCCGGCAGCGCGTCTTTGGGCAAAACCATGTGCGTACAGCCGTTATAGAAAACCTCGCCGATTAGGTCGAGCGCGTCGCCCGTTCCCTTAAGGCTTACGCCGGAAACAATAGCTATCTTTACGCCGCTGTTTTCCTTGTAATCTATCATGCGGCAATTCACCTCCCGTCTATGAACGAGGCCACCTCGCCGGCCAGGCCAATAAGTGCGTGCGGCTTGCCCGCAAGCACCCGTATCTCCGCGTGGGGGACAAGCGATTTTAAGCGCGCGGCGTTCTTCTTTGTTGGCAGCAGCGAGTCTTTGTCTCCCGCAATGTATAACACCGGCATATCGAGCTTTTTAAAAGCGCTGTCGGGAAGCGCACCGTAACCTTTCGCGCGGGGTATGAAATTCTCGCCTATGAGCCTTCCAAACGCCAACACTTCTTCCGGCATTTCAATATCCCCGTATACGAGCCTGTTGCTTTTTGCGATTCCTTTTTCTCCCATAAATGCATACAGCAGCGTTTTGAATAAAAACGACGCTCGCAGTGGCGACAGCCCGCCGGACGCGATGAGCACAAGGCTCTCCACGCGCTCGGGCGCGTAAGAAGCGAGATTGAGCGCCATCCAGCCGCCCAGCGAATTGCCCGCGACGGCAGCTTTATTAAGCCCCAAACCGTCCATTACCTGCGAAAGCCACTGTCCGTAACTAGTACCCCGGTGCGACGGCCTGCTCTCTGCGCTCTTACCGGGTTCGCCTATTATATCTACCGCGTAAACTCTGCGCGTTTTGCCGAGCGTCGTTACGTCGCCCATCCACATTGCGGAGTTCGCGGCCGAGCCGTGCAGCAATATTACGGCTTTATCCGTCTCCGCGCCGCAAGCTATTACGAACGTATCGCTGAATGCGGTAGGCACGCTCTTCATCTCGCAGGGGACGGGCCAGTACGTCAATATCTGCTCGTACCTTTCCATTATCCTTTTTTTGCCCTCAGGTGTGCGGTATACTGTATTCATGCTTTATCCTTAATCATCTTGACTGCTTAAAGCCGATATGCACTCAAGCATCGTCGTTATGAAAGCAGGCGTGCCCCAGAGCATTACGCGCAGCTTGTTTTTGTCCGCCGACCTTTGTATATTCGCGGAGCTTAACCCATAAGACGGATCCTTCGAGTTCAAAGCTGCCAGCAGCATGCTCTCTATTCTGTCGGCCTCGTCTTTGCCGCTCGGCGTAATATCAACCACCGCCGAAACATCGATTGCCGGCTTCGCCTCTTCCGTTTCAAAGCCGCCTGTGCCGCGCCCTTCGATAAATATACTGAGGTCGTGCCCGCTTATGCGGTATTGCTTGCCAAGCTTGCTGGCGCGAAGCTTTCCTTCCGCTATATAGCGCCTCAGCGTTTTGGGGTGAAGGCGCAGCATATCCGCCACCTGCTCAACGGAATACCACTTATCTTCCATAGCCATTCCTCCATATGGCTCACTGTACCATACAATACCCAAACGTGTCAATAAAAAGTAATATCAGGGAACAATAAGGAGCGAATTTCGGGAACAATGAAGCGCCGTTTAATAAAAAAAGCGTGCTTTTTCATTGCGGCATGAGTAATGTTAAGGAAGCCATTCGGGCTTGGTCTTTTGGCACACAATGTTAATCGGTTCATATTATATATATTATGAAGCTGTGTATATAAAGCTGTGTATAAAGCCAAGAAGAAGGAGAATGATAACATGAATCGAGATAGATGCGCCGACATGTATATGCCTATGGGGAACATGCCTCCGCCGAGAGGCGCGCCGTGGGATGACAATATGTCCATGATGCCTTTAAGAATGGGCGATAACACGATGGGCTTAAGGATGCGCGATAACACGAATATGGACTGCCAGACGCATGAGATGGTGATAGAAGATGTTGAGCTTGCGCATGCTTATGTGCCGTTCCAGAAATGGTGCCCGACGTTTATGCCGCTGACAGGTCTTAAAAAGGGAACCATTTTCCCCGCGCTTGTCAACATGTACGGATGGGAAAGAAGACAAGGGATGGGAGCTGATAGTCTATGAGCAGGGACGAAATGTTAAAACGGCTGTCCGCGCTGGATTTTTACGCAATAGACCTTCACCTTTACCTCAATACCCATCCGGACGATTGTGACGCCATAAACAAGTATAACGCCGTAGTGACCGAGGCAAACGAGCTTCGCCGGGAATTCGAGAGCATGTACGGCATGCTGAGCGCTCACAGCGCTACGAGCAGGTGTCCGTGGCAGTGGATTGAGAACCCCTGGCCGTGGCAGTACCAGTTCAATTTTACTTTGGCAGGAGATGATGACAATGTGGACATACGATAAAAAGCTGGAATACCCGATAAAGATAAAGAGGCCGGACCCGAGGATGGCGAAGAACATCATTACGCAATACGGAGGCCCGGACGGTGAGCTTGCCGCTTCGCTGCGTTATCTCAGCCAAAGGTTTTCTATGGTGACTCCCGAAGCTAAAGCTACGCTGAACGACATCGGCACGGAGGAGCTCGCCCACCTTGAGATGGTAGGAACGATGGTGAAACAGCTTACCGAAAACGCAAGCATAGAGGAAATCCAAAAGGCCGGATTAGACGCATATTATTCCGACCACGACAAAGCGGTATATCCCGTCAGCGCTTCGGGCGTTCCCTTTACCGCCGCATATATACAGTCCAAAGGCGACCCGATAACAGACCTTTACGAAGACATGGCGGCAGAACAAAAAGCGCGCTCTACTTACGAATACCTGATAAACCTCGCGGATGACCCGGATGTAATAGAACCTCTTAAGTTTCTGCGCGAACGGGAAGTAGTGCACTTCCAGCGTTTCGGCGAATCGCTGAGGCTCGTTCAGGATTACCTGGAGAACAGAAAGCGTTTCAGCATCCCCAAAACCTTTGGAACGCAGATGGCTAACATTGCGCCGAATCGAATGGCCGGCGCAAACAGCGAAATGGCAATGCCGACTATGAACATGAACATGCCCGCAAGGCCTATGATGCCTTCCGGAACGAACATGATGCCCGGCCCGAACATGCCCGCAAGGCCTATGATGCCTTCCGGAACGAACATGATGCCTGGCCCGAACATGCCCGCAAGACCTATGATGCCTTCCGGAACGAACATGATGCCCGGCCCGAACATGCCCGGTGCAAGAGGCGCGAACATGCCGAACGCAAATATGAACATGGATGCAAACATGAATATGCCTCCTATGAGGGATGTTCAAAACATGCCCGGTACCCCTGTGATGCCGCGTTCTACGCAGACTCCAAGAAATATGAGCACGCCCCCCAAAAGATAATATACCTATCAGTACAAAAAACAGGTCTGCAAAGACCTGTTTTTTTACATACAGCATGCTATTTGCATTGATATATGTTATCTGTTGTTTCTTTCCTTTACATATCTGCGCGCATTTTTCATTTCGGAAAACCCGCCGAACATGCTTTCAACCTTTTTCGCTTCTATCTGCCTCGAGTTTAAGCCTTCGTAATCCGCTTCCTTTTTCAGCTTATGGTAGCTGGAAAGCCTGTCTTTTTCAAGAATTCCTTGCTCGACCGCTGAAAGTACTGCGCATCCCGGCTCGCACGTATGCGTGCAGTCGCGAAAACGGCATCCTTGTGCAAGCTCGTCGATGTCGGAGAACGAATGCGAAAAGTCGGCGCTGTCAATGCCAAGTTCGCGCATGCCCGGGGTATCGATAACCGCGCCTCCCAAGAGCGGGATAAGCTCGCGCCTTGTGGTAGTGTGCCTGCCGCGCCCGTTTTTGCTTACGGCTCCCGTCTGCTGCATATCTTCGCCCTTAAGGCAGTTTATCAGCGTAGATTTTCCTACGCCCGAAGAACCCAAAAAAGCCACGGTTTTGCCGTGTATATACGGCTTTAGCGCGTCGGCGCCAGTCTGCGGAGCGCTTGTTACGATTACGTCCGCTCCTATCGATACGGATTCGGCAAGAGAAGCCTTTTTAGCAGGATCGTCGCACAAATCGGATTTTGTAAGCACCACGACCGGCAAAGCGCCGCTGTCCCACGCTATAGAAAGATACCGCTCCAGCCTCCGCAGATTGAAATCGCCGTCCATGCCCATGCATATAAACACGGTGTCTATGTTGGCTGCTACAACCTGGTTTTCGCGGGAGGAGCCGGCGGCCTTCCTTACAAAAATGCTCTTCCTGGGCAGCAGGCGAAGTATTACGGCGCTGCCGCACGTATCGTCCGCGCGGTCCAGCATCACAAAGTCGCCGACGACGGGGAAGTCCGCCTGCGATACGGCGCTGCCCCGTAGCTTGCCCGAAACTTTAGCCAGTATTTCTCCGCTTCCCGTAAGAACGCGGTAAAGCGTCTTTGACTGCGACGCCACCCGACCCGGATACGCGCCGGGGTAAAGTCCGGCCTCGGCGGCGGCGCGTTCGTCAAAGCCCAATAATTTCATGTCGTTGTTCAATTTTATAACCTCCAAAAGTTTTCGTTGCTTTGGGAGGCGTAACTTTAGCCCTGCTGCGCCTCCCCGGCGTCTGCAATCTCCATATTCATAATGAACATCTCCTTTCATACGATAGCAATATACGTATACATTTTATAATTATTTGTACTTTTGGCAAGAAGTATTTTGTTAGCCATAACAAACAATGAACACGTTCCGAAATAGCTATAGTATTAAGGCTCAAAATTTATAATGTTATTGCAGATAACGGGAGCGGGGTATAGAATAATAAATGCATAAGGCGTATAATAAAGTATAACAACATCAAAGGCGCTTTCGATTTGGCGGCGCTGCCAAAAAGCGGGTAAACATATACTACGCTAACGGGCTGCGGCGGACATCTTAAGATTTATTAACAGAAAGAAGCATGTGAAATGAAATTGTTCCGGGCGGTAGGGGAGAAAGAATTTCGACTGATTCAGCAGAACGGCTTTAAGAGTTTTCCGGCGCGTATGCCGGGCAGGCTCAAAATGAACCTCGCGCCCGACAAAGAATACGCGATGCAAATTGCTTTAAAACGCAACACCGAAGACCGCAGAAATTACATACTTGAATTTGAAGCGGACGACAACTACATATTCTGGTTTGGTACGAAGACCGCAGACGGACATCAGGAGTATAATATACCCGCCGAACAGATAGACGAGTTCAACAGCCATATAACAGGGCTGATATCCGTCGCGGGAGTCTTCGAAAGATAGGCGCTCCTTAGATGATAATCATCCGGGCCTTGACGCCGTCCATCTCATTCAGCGCTTTTTCGAGCTTCTTCATCTCGTCGGTGTCTCCGGTCAGCTGAAGTATGAGCAGGCCTTCGTCGGAGCAAACGCTTCCGGCCTCGTGCAGGCCAAGCCTTACCTTTATCGAGCATCCGAAGCTGGAAAGTATCTGCTGTACGTCGGGTGAATTCTTACGCCTCTCGTCGATTTTTACGGCCATGATGTTGTATTCCATATCGTTACCTCCTGTATGACAATATTGTTATATAAACCTTTCAAAACGTTCCGCGCCCGCTTTGCATATCGGGCATACGCGCGGAGGGCTGTTGTTAGCGCACAGATACCCGCATACGCCGCAGCGGTATACAGGGTAGGGCAGCGAAGAAAACGCGCGGCCCTGCGAAGTGCCAGCCGCCTCGGTTCCCTGACCGCTTTGCGGCTTATTGCCTTTCGCGGTGCGCCTTTCGGGAACCTGACTTAAGGGATTCCATTTATCCGTTACATACAGCGCGCAATAGCACGCCCCGTACTCCGCGAGGTCGTCGTCGCGGTAAACGCAGGGGCATACTATGTCCATGTTGTCTTCGGGAGCGCCTTTTAAAAGGCGGCATGGACAGCTCTCAATGCCGTAACGCGCTTTGTTTGCAACAAGCCCTTCAACAAGCCCTTCCAAAAACTCCTCGTCGGGATTGAGCGTATATCCTCCCGCGGCTGCGTCGCTTTTAAGCTTTTCAAGGCGCTTCTTTACGTCGTCCGTCATATTACTCGCCTATAAGCCGTTTCAGTTTCTGCTCGTCGTAACCGATTATGCTGTAATCGGAATTTACAACAATAGTCGGATAAGACTCAGCAGGGTTGTATACCCGCTGTTCTTTAAGCACGTCGGCCTGTTCGTCGGAGGACAGAAGGTCTACGTCGACGTACGAAAACGACACGTTATGATCCCTTAAAAACGCCTTCGTCTTCCTGCACCATCCGCATGTGCTTAACGCGAAAATCCTTATGTCTCCGTAATTGGTGCCCTCCACCTTAGTAAATTGCGCCATAGAGTATTCCTTTCAATAAGCGTTACACATTCGATATTATCCCACTGGCGGCAAAAACACAATAGATTTTGGCAGTGCCGCCGCGCTTGGACAGAATTACGTTACAAATAATCCCGGAACAGTCTTTGTGATACGCTCAGTATTTTGTAAACTTGGAGCCCGGCACGCCGCAAATCGGGCAGTTTTCCGGCACGGACAGCTCTATGTTGCCGCAGACGGGGCAGAGATAATAGAACACCTCTTCCTCGCTGTCTATGTTTTTGAGCGCTTCTTCGTACAACCGCGCGTGAACCTCTTCAGCCTTCATCGCGTACGTGAACGTGCGCACTGCCGCATTGTTGCCCTCCTCGGACGCCGCCTTTACAAACCCGGGGTACATATCCTTGTATTCGTGCGTTTCGCCCGCTATAGCGTCTTTAAGGTTGTCCGCCGTCGTGCCAATCTTGCCCGCTATCTCGAATTCCTTTAAAGCGTGAAGCGTCTCCGCGTCGGCAGCCGCGCGGAAAAGCTTTGCCGCGTTCTTTTTGCCTTCAGCCCCTGCCTTTTTGGCGTACGCCGTATACTTTCTGTTTGCCTGCGACTCGCCCGCGAACGCCGCCATCAGGTTTTCCATCGTTTTGTTGTTTTCCACTGTCATTCTCCCACTTAGTAGTTTTATTTACACCCCAAAAAGCCTCACGACTTTTTGGGGACCCCGATAAAACAACGCTTGATTTGCATTGGTTTTGATAAGCTTTAGTTTATTATTTCATTGCTTTTGAATCATAAACAGAGGAACGCGCGCTTTTCAGTTTTTGGCCTCACATATCCCTGCCCAGTTCATACGCTGTTTTCAAATGCGCGGGCGCTTTGGATTCGCGCTGTTCCATGTCGTGCCTCGACGTGCCATACAGTATGACCATGCGCTTTTCCTCCGCCCGGTCTCTTATCCTGTCGCCCAGCATTACCGTCTCCATAGCCTGCGCCTCGCCCGATTCCTTAAGCGCCTCCATAGTGTTGCCCGCTATCGCTATGACAAGCGCCTTTTTAAGCTTCTTCATCTTTGTGGCCGGCCCGTATGCGAAGCCGAACGTCCACACCCTGTCGAACCAGCCGACGAGCTTTGCGGGGGCCTCCGTCCAGAACACGGGGTAGATGAACGCTATGGCGTCCGCGGACTGTATCTTATTTTGCTCGCGCAGCACGTCTTCGTCCACGGCGCCGCCTCCTGTGTAGAAAGCGTCGCGCAGATATTCTCTTTCCGAAAACTCCGCGTTGAAGCCCATGGCGTATAAGTCCGACATTTCATACGTATGCCCGGCGTCCGCAAGGCCGCGTAAAAATTCGTTTTTCACTTCATACGTAAAGCTCTGCTCGCTCGGGTGGCAGTACACGACGAATACATGCATACACACACATCCTGAATCTTTTATTGAGTAGAATTATATCCCACAACGAGGGAGAGGGCAATATGCGGGCAAAACCGGAAGGCGGCAATGAAAAAGAGATACAGGGATGAAGCTGCGCTAATGAAGTTAACCGCATTATACGATAAATTAAATAAGACACTTTGACGGTAATATTTCATCAGGAGGATAGAATATGGAGTGGACACAGGACCTCTCGGTCGGGGTGGAGCAGATAGACAGCCAGCATAAAGAGCTGATAGCTAGGGTAAACTCGTTTTTCGACGCGATGAAGAACGGAAGCTCCGATAAGCGCGTGTTCGAGATGCTGGATTTTCTCGAAAGTTATGTGGCGTCGCATTTTAAGGACGAGGAAGCTTTGCAGGTAAGGTATGGCTACCCGGGCTACGCGGCGCATAAAAAGCTGCATGAGGATTTCAAGGCTACCGTTAAAAACCTGCGCAAGGAGATAGAGAAGGGGTTTACGCCCGCCACGCAGTCTATGGTAGGCATGACGCTGACGAACTGGCTCCTGCTGCACATCACGAAAGAAGACAAAGCGCTGGGAAAATACATAAGAAGCAAGCAATAAGGACAGAAACTAAAAAACGCCGAAAGGCGTTTTTTTATATCGGGGTCCCCGACAAGACGTAAGGCTTGTTGGGGTGTTATCCGCTGTCAAACTGCGTTTGCCAGCGGGTTACGCACCTTGCGCTAACGCGCGGTCAGCGGTGCGTTAGTTCCAGCCATTATCAATCTGTATATTTGCCTTTCCCCGGCAAAGCCGAATAGGAAGATACCTGTAGGGGAGGACTATCCATTCCCGACTATTTTATCTCCTGATCCAAACGGGCGAACAACGGGGAATCGAAAAACTCGGTCAACGTTATTTCAAACCCGTCGCACAGCTTCTTGATAGTTACTATGCCGGGATTGCGTGTTGTACCATTTACTATATCATTTACCGTCGATTGTGTAACGCCGGAAATATTGCTAAGAGCGTTTACGGTAATTCCCCGTTCCTTGCATAATTCAAGTATACGCTTTACGACCGCCTTGGAAAGATTCACACAAATACCTCCCAACGGAATTCCGTTTGACAACAGCGTATCATTTTACGCACAAAATGATTAACGGAATACCGTTGACATGCATGCAGGAATAATGTATGCTAACGGTAAACCGTTAATTCATCAACGCGGGGTACTATATGAAACAAAGCTTAGAAATGAAACTGCGCAAAGAGCGCGAAATATTAGACCGTTTAATCGACGAAGCGCTTGAAAACGGCACGCCGATATCCAAGACAAAGAGCATAGCTGAGCAGTGCAGGAAGGTGAATGAGATAATCATTGAGATGAAGGCGGAGGAGGGGCAAACTTCATTCTGAGGAGCGGAGCGACGAGAAATCTCGTCGGGTTTTTGCCAAATTACATGGGATCCTTGCCTTCATTTCATTCCGTCTCAGGATGACAGCTATATAAAACGTAGGGGAGGGCCTCCGCGCCCTCCCGACTTTGACCGCCTTGTCTATGAGAAGATTCAAAACGGCACGCCGATATCCGAGACAAAGAGAATAGTAGAGTAGTACAGGAAGGTGGACGAGCTGATTACGAAGATTAAGGCGGAAGAAGGGAAAACGTCATTCTGAGGAGTGGAGCGACGAAGAATCTTGTAATATCATTTACTGAGAGTACGTAAATATTTCTGTAATTTTTTTTATATCTTTTTCTTTATTAATATATTTTTGTTGTTTTTCATATAGCTGCAAATTTAATTTATCGATCTTTATGTCTTTACGCCATGGTTCACCTAATCTTGAATCAATTTGTACTAGAAGATTTAGGAGGTTACTTAATTGAATTTTAATATTCGAGGAATCAACTTTATCCCATTGATAGTTAGGAAAAGGCCAAAAATCTCTTTGGAAGCCTTCAAAGAACCAATATGTTTCTTTGTTTAATTCCCATAATATATTTACATTTTCTATAATGTTAAATTGAATTGTGCTAAATACATCATATGTAGCAAAGTTTAACAAATCTTTTCTTTTATAAATAAAATCATAATAAGTTACATTTTCGTTCCAAAATTCATTTGAAATATTAATATCACATTGGTCTATTTGCTCATTAATAAGGTCATCTAAACCACTATTAGTTTCAAATAATTCAAATGTTACCTCTGATTTAAATCCAAAAACTATTTGGGTTACCTCTAATAAAGCATTTGATTTATTATTGAAACCATATAAAAAAGCATATTGAATTTTTAAGGTTCGTTTTCTAGTTCTTTCACTGTTAATGAAAGTTATTACATATGCGGTAAAGAAAATAGAAATAATGATTGACTTTAAATCTTTGATTGCGTCTAGGAAACATCGATACCAATTATACTTTATCCCAAACAAATATATAAGAAAGATGAATAAAAATAGTAATAATAATAAAGGCAGAAATTTTAAAAGTTGAAAAAAAGCCCTGCCGATATATCTGAAAAACCGCAATAAAAGTTTAAAGATTCTTAGAATTTTAATAACCAAAGTATAATATATAAAATAAATTTTTCTCTTCATTTTAGGATAAACTTTCTATATACTCTACTATTATATTCAATTATTGAATGTATATTTCCTTTTTTATAGGCTAACATCTAAAAAAGCAATTTGTAGTGTATACAGCTATGATTGAAAATAAAAAACGTAAGAGGAATCTTAGACTGATTGTTACCTGTCGTTCCGTATGCCTCGCGTGAGTTTACAAAGAATCTTATGTCATATTTTGATACGGGAATCCTTCGCCTTCGTTTCACTCCGTCTCAGGATGACAGTATAGAACGGGACGGTTTTCACCGTCACCTGCAATAATACTGCCCGGTGTGAAACGCCGGGGCAATTTTTCTTTCTTTAAGAAAAGAAGCGGGGGAGCGGGGTCAGAGCCCCCGTAAGTGGCGCCAGCCACGAATCCACTCCAGCGTCCCCGTAAGTGCCGTCAGGCACGAATCATAAAACGTTCCATGGTCTCATATACTCCATGGGATCCTTCGCCGCCTTTTGCCTCCCTCGGATGAGCGAGGTGCCCCGAAGGGGCGGAAGGAGTGATGCCTTTTCCCTCCTCCGCCCGCCATGCGGCGGGAGCCCCCTCTTTTGAGGGAGCCGGTTTTTGTCGGCCCCCAAGGTACGGTTTGAACCTACGACAAACAAACGGGACGGCGTGGAAGCCGTCCCCTGCAAATTACATAACGTTTATTTTTAATTCTCCATTTACGGCGTCTATGCTCACGCTGTCGCCGTCCTTAAGCTCGCCGGCTATTATGAGCTTGCCTATCTCGGTCTCTATGAACCGCTGCAGGTAACGTTTCACCGGCCGCGCGCCGTACACGGGCACGTACGACTTGTCGGATATGAGCCCCTTCGCAGCCTCGGTAACGTTCATCGTTATGTTACGGTCGTCAAGGCGCTGCTGTATATGCTCCAAAGCGAGGCCTATTATCTTTACTATGTCGTCCTTCTTTAACGGCCTGAACAGCACTATGTCGTCCACGCGGTTTAAAAACTCCGGGCGGAAATGCAGGTGCAGATCGCCCATCACCTTCTCGCGCACATCCTCGTCTATATCGCCCAGCTCGTCTATGCCGGAAAGCAGGTACTCGCTGCCTATGTTGCTCGTCATTATGACAACGGTGTTCTTAAAGTTTACCGTACGCCCCTGAGCGTCGGTAAGGCGCCCGTCGTCGAGCAGCTGCAGCAGCACGTTGAACACGTCGTGATGCGCTTTTTCTATCTCGTCAAACAGTATCACGCAGTACGGCTTGCGGCGCACGGCCTCGGTCAACTGCCCGCCCTCGTCGTAACCTATGTACCCCGGAGGCGCGCCTATAAGCCTTGCCACGGTGTGCTTTTCCATGTACTCCGACATGTCTATGCGCACCATGTTGTCCTCGCTGTCAAACAGCGCCTCGGCAAGCGCCCGTGCAAGCTCCGTCTTGCCCACGCCGGTGGGCCCTAAAAATATGAACGAACCTATCGGGCGGTTCGGGTCCTTAAGCCCGCTCCTCGCGCGTATCACCGCGTTGCTGACGGCAGTTACCGCCTCGTCCTGCCCAATGACTCGCTTATGCAGTATATTTTCCAGCCCCAGCAGCTTGTCTTTTTCCTTCTCCACGAGCTTTGATACGGGTATGCCCGTCCAGCGCGACACGATCTCCGCCACTTCTTCTTCGGTGACTTCCTCCTTCAGCAGCACATTGGCGCTCTTGGAACTTTTAGCCTTCTCGGCCTCAAGCTGCTTTAGCAGCCCCGGCAGTTCGCCGTACTCCAGCTTCGCAGCGAGCTCCAAATCGTACTTGCGCTTCGCCTCGTCTATCTGACGCCGCGTGTCCTCGATTTTCTGCTTTATGTCCTTCTCGCGCGTTAAGTTAACCTTCTCAAGCTCCCACTGTGCTTTCAGCTTGTCGGCTTCCTCCTTGTGCACCGCAAGCTCCTTTTCCAGCGCCGCGAGACGCGCCTTCGAAGCCGCATCGTCCTCCTTCTTTAATGCCTGCCGCTCTATCTCAAGCTGCATCACCTTGCGCGATATCTCGTCGAGCTCGGTGGGCATGCTGTCTATCTCCGTACGTATCATCGCAGCCGCCTCGTCCATCAGATCGATGGCCTTGTCGGGCAGGAACCTGTCGGTTATGTACCTGTCGGAAAGCACCGCGCACGCTATCAGCGCGCTGTCGGTAATCTTTACTCCGTGGTGTATCTCGAACCGCCCCTTAAGCCCGCGAAGTATCGATATCGTGTCTTCGACGGAGGGCGCGTCCACGAGTATCGGCTGGAACCTGCGCTCCAGTGCCGCGTCCTTTTCTATATACTTGCGGTACTCGTCCAGCGTCGTCGCGCCTATGCAGTGCAGCTCGCCCCGCGCAAGCATCGGCTTTAATATATTTCCCGCGTCCATGGCGCCCTCGGCCTTGCCCGCGCCCACTATGTTGTGCAGCTCGTCTATGAACAGTATTATCTGCCCGTTTGACTGGTTGACGTCGTTAAGCACCGCTTTTAAGCGCTCCTCGAACTCGCCGCGGTACTTTGCGCCCGCAATCAATGCGCCCATATCGAGAGCGAATATAGTCTTGTCTTTGAGCCCTTCGGGCACGTCGCCCGCGAGTATCCTCTGCGCCAACCCTTCCACTACCGCCGTCTTGCCTACGCCCGGCTCGCCTATCAGCACCGGGTTGTTCTTCGTGCGGCGGGAGAGTATGCGTATAGCGCGCCGTATCTCAGCGTCGCGCCCTATTACGGGGTCTATCTTGCCCTGCTTCGCAAGCTCTACGAGGTTGCGCCCGTAACGGTTAAGCGAGTCGTACATGCCTTCCGGGTTCTGCGACGTGACGCGCTGCCCTCCGCGCACCTTCGAAAGCGCCGCCATAAAGTTCTCCACCGTTATACCGTGGCGTTTGAATATCGACGCCGAGGGAGTGCCGCGCTCTTTAAGCAGCGCGAGGTACAAATGCTCTACGCCCGCGTAATCGTCTTTAAAGCGCTTTGCCTCGTCCTGCGCGCGTATGAGTATCTCGCTCATCCTGCGCGTGGCGTACACGTCCGAAACGCTGCTGCCCTGAATCCTGGGAAGCTTGTTAAGCTCGTTTTCCAGGTCTTTTACGTACAGCGCGGTGTCTTTGCCCATATAGCCCAAAAGCTTGGGTATAAGCCCGTCCTGCTGCACCGAGAGCGCGTAATGTATATGTTCGCCGTCCACCTGCTGGTGCCCCATACGCACCGCGGTTTCCTGTGCGGAACTTAAAGCGGCCAATGCTTTTTCAGTAAATCTATCCATTTCCATAGTTGTTTCCCCCTAAAATTAAGATATAAATGTTTAGCGGAATGACATACGCTTAGCGGGGTATGGGGCAGGGTAATTCCCTACATAACTTCATTGCTCGAATTGCAGGGAACAATCCTCTGTTCGCTATGGGTTCGCGTTTTGTATGCACTTACGCTCACCTCATGCTCACAGATAGTCTCACTCGCTTCATCACCCGCTGGGTGCGCTCGTTCGACTATCCCCCGTCTGTTATGTGCTCACCGTTTTCTTCAGCTTCTCGTACAGCGCTTTCTGCTCTGCTGTCAGATGCCGCGGGTTCACTATGCGCACGCGTATGAACAAATCTCCCTGCTTGCCGGTGCGCGAAGGGTACCCCTTGCCGGCGATTCTTATCTTGTTGTCCGTCTGTACGCCTTCGGGTATCTTGACCATTATGCGCCCGTCCAGCGTCTCTACCTCCGCCTTGCCCGAAAGCGCGGCGTCCCATGGGTATACGTCGACGTTGGTAATAAGGTCGTTGCCTTCGAGCGTGAAGCGCGCGCTTGGCTTTATGCGCACCTTCATGTGCAAATCGCCAGCCTTGCCGCCGCCCACGCCGGCGTGGCCCTGGCCTTTAAGGCGAATCGTTTCGCCGTCGCCCACGCCTTTTGGAACTTTGAAGTTTATCGAACGCGTGCCATTCTCCGTATGCAGCGATATGCGCTTTTCAACGCCTGCCGCGCCCTCTTCGGGAGTTATCTCTATCTCGGCCTCAACGTTCTCACCGTCGCGAGCCTGAACGCGCCCGGACGAATACGAGTGCCGGCCTCCGAATAGCTCGTCAAGGTCTTCGTCGCCGTATATGTGAGTGCTCCTTGTTCCCATACGCCCTTTACCGAATATGCTGCCAAGGTCAAACGCGTCCGAGAAGAACATGTTGAAGAAGTCGCTGTGGTTGCCGTTTCCGGTGTATTCATAGCGAATGTTGCCAAAGCCGAATTGCGACGGGTCGAAGTCCGCGCCGTTTGCAAAGTTCGCCTGACTGCCGAACATGTCGTACTTGCTGCGTTTGTCCTTATCGCTCAGCACCTCGTACGCCTCGCTTATCTCCTTGAACTTCTCCTCGGCCTTTTTATCGCCGGGATTCATGTCCGGGTGATACTTCTTGGCGAGCTTTCTGTATTGCTTTTTTATTTCGTCCAGCGACGCCGTCTTCTCGACGCCGAGTATTTTATAATAATCCTTGTACTGCATATTTTCTCCTTTAAATCAGGCATTGGATTGACAAATTGTCAATACCTGCAAACCAATGCCTAAAAACGACTTTGACTATCTTTGACCTTTATAATATAATACAAATCTTCTCAAAATGCAATATGTTTAACGCAGTTTCTTCTAAATATTTATATGTGCAAAAAAGCATATTAACATTCCCTGAGGACAAACTTGTGTAAATAATGAGCGTAATTTGTCATTGAAAAACAGCTTGTTGCTGGTATAATTAGAAAGGCAAGTTTTTATTTTACGTCAGGAGGGATAACAATGAGCGAACTCAAAGGCGCATGTGTTTTCGGACAGTCGGGAGGGCCAACGGCCGTTATCAACGCAAGCGCGGCGGGAGTATTCCAGGAAGCACTGAAGCAGGGGTGCATTACCAAAGTATACGGCATGGCGCATGGCATAAAAGGCCTGCTGGAAGGAAAGCTGTATGATATCGGCCAGGAGGACCCGGCGGAGCTGGAGCTTATGAAGACGACGCCGTCGTCGGCGCTTGGCTCGGTACGCTACAAGCTTAAGTCCGCAGACGAAGACGAGACGGATTACAAGAAGATGCTTGAAGTATTTAAAAAGTTCAACATCAGATATTTCTTCTACAACGGCGGCAACGACTCTATGGATACCTGCAACAAGGTAAGCAAGTATATGCAAAAAGTAGGCTACGAGTGCCGCGTGATGGGCGTGCCCAAGACCGTGGATAACGACCTGTGGGGAACGGACCACTGCCCGGGATACGGCAGCGCCGCTAAGTATATCGCCACGTCTACGATGGAAGT
The DNA here is from genome assembly GCA_050260375.1 of Burkholderiales bacterium. Classification (GTDB taxonomy): domain Bacteria; phylum Bacillota; class Clostridia; order Christensenellales; family SZUA-584; genus DTFZ01. The sequence continues at coordinate 80,784 of JBLNCA010000045.1, forward strand.
ATACCGCGACACCAGGGTTTACGACAAAGGAACGATCACCATACTCGAGATAATGGGCAGGAACGCGGGCTGGCTCGCAGGAGCGGCAGCGCTCGCATCCTACAAGGGCACGGGGCCGGATCTCATATATCTGCCCGAAATCACGTTCGATTTGGATAGCTACTATGAGCGCGTGTCCGAGCTGTTCAAGAAGAACAACTACGTCATAGTAGCCGTTTCGGAAGGCATAAAAGACAAGGACGGCAAGTATATAAGCGAATACGGCTCGGACCTTGCCAAGATCAAGGATTCGTTCGGCCATTCTCAAATGGGCGGCCTAGCCGCGACTCTCGGAAACCTTACGCAGCAGAAGACAGGCGCGAAGGTTCGCCCGATAGAGTTCAGCCTGCTGCAGAGGTGCGCGTCCCATATCGCGTCTAAGACGGACGTAGACGAGGCATATATGGCTGGACAGATGGCAGTGCGCTGCGCCGTCGAAGGCAAGACCGACTTCATGGTCGCGTTCGAGCGTGAAAAGGGCGCCGGGTACAAATGCGGCATAAAGCTTATAAACCTTCAGGACGTCGCGAACAAGGAGAAAAAAGTGCCTCTCGATTGGGTAACCAAAGACGGCACGGGCGTGAACGAGAAATTCATAGAATATGCTCTGCCGCTCATACAGGGAGAATCGAGGCCCCCGTTTGAGGAAGGCATGCCCAGATTCGCGAATCTTAAAAAAGTGCTGGCAAGACCATAACCGAAATATAAATACATTCTTAGGGCGGCAAATGCCGCCTTTCTCTTTCTTAAGTAACGCTGTTGTTAATTCCTGCAGCGGATGGTATAGTTATAAAGGTGGATATTTATGGGATGGTCTTTATTCTTTATGTTTGCATCGGCGGCGATATGCCTGCTTTTACCGGCTGCCGCAGCGGTTATACTGGCGCTGAAGCGTAAGGGCAGCATACTTATGTTTTTTCTGGGCGCCGCTTCTTTTGCTGCGTCGCAGCTGCTTCTGCGCATACCGCTGCTCGGCGAGCTGCAGAACACGGTATGGTTCAATATGTTTGCCGTTACGCAGCCGCTGCTTTGCGCGCTGCTGGTGGCGTTGAGCGCGGGAGTGTTTGAGGAGACCGGCCGTTATGCGGCTTTAAAATTTATAAACAAAGACTTGCTTACATGGGAAAACGGAATAATGTTCGGGTTGGGCCACGGTGGAATAGAGGCGTTCTGGGTGGGCTTAAAATATATAGAGCCTATTCATGAGGTTATAGGCGGCAACGGGGCTGTTCTGATGGGCGTGCCGCCCTATTACTTCCTGCTGGGGGGAGTAGAGAGGATACTCGCTATAGCGATGCACATAGGTTTTACAATGATTGTGCTGTATGCGGTAAAGCGCAGGAAGATATTGTTCTATATTATTGCTGTTCTGGCACATGGGCTTGTCGATGCAACGATACCGTTTATGCAGGGCTTTCCGGGCTGGGCAATTGAAGGCGTATTAGCTCTCATTGCTGCGCTCGCTGTAATTTTGACAATAAAGATAAAGCCTGCGTTTAATACGGGGGTCCCCGAAAAGTCGTAAGACTTTTTGGGGTGATAATACTGTATCCCCGGCAAGCGCGAGACTTAACGGGGAAGAATATTAAAAAAGCCGCTTGCATCGCCTGATAATGCAGTTAACGGAGGTATAAAAATGAAAAAGTACATATTGGGATTAGCGGCGCTGCTTGCATTATCCACAATTTTAACAGGCTGCGGCGGCGACAGTCCGGCGGACGGCGCGCTCAGTGCGGAAGATGTAGCGTACGCGGAGCCTATAGTCGATAATATTCTTGCCGGCATAAAGGACAGGGATTACGCCGTGTTCAGCCGCGACTTTTCCGATACGATGAAAACTTTGATGCCGGAGGAATCGCTGGATTCGCTTGCCGACCTGCTCGCTTCGAAAGTCGGGGAATACCAGAGCAGGAGCTTTGCCCAGGCTGCCGACGTGACGCAGAACGGCGCACAATATACCGTAGTTACGTATACAGCGAAGTTTTCGGACGAGCCGGGGGACGTGCTTATAATAGTCACATTCGGCGGCGATACCGAAAAGAAAGTCGACGGGCTGTTTTTCAATTCGCCCAAGCTAAGGGAGCAGTAGGGAAGGGCGGCTTAAGCTAGGCGGCTTCATTTGGAATAATAATGATAATAAACAATTACGGCTGCAGCATTGCAATCGTAATTGTTTTTTATGTTAACATAAACAAAGCTTTGTATCGGCATAATATATAAGAGGTGAACCGTATGAAAATAAAAAGGGCAAGAAAGCCGAAGAATCCGACTGCGGCGGACAGGCTGCATCTGCCGGGCATATACGACAATGTAACGCTGGAAAACCTGAATACGAAAAACGACTCCCATAAGGTTTCGCTGGGACCCGACTCAAAAAGGTAAAAGCATACACCCCGGCAAGTCCCACGACCTGCCGGGGACCCCGTGTACACCCCAAAAGGCCTTACGTCTTTTTGGGGACCCCGTGTACACCCCAAAAAGCCTTCGTCTTTTTGGGGACCCCGTATAAAAAAGCCTCCTGTCAGTTATGACAAGGAGGCTTACAGTATCGATAAGGAGTTAACCCCTGCTATAAAGGTTACACTGCATTGTGCACAAAGAAGGCGATTCTATCAAGTGGGATTTCCGCGACAGATCCTACGTTAAACACAAAACCGTCGAAGTTGCAGCCTCTCCTGAAGGGCGGGCAGCAACGCGATCTGCAAGCGCTTCCAAGAGCGCAGCACGGAGCAGGCCCTAAACATGTTACGATCCTTACAGTACATGGAGTTACCTTCGTGAGGACCCCTGTGACTCCACATCCGGACTCTCCTCCGCTGGTTGTATATATTGTAACGGTAGTACCTACGTGTTTGAGCAATTCTTCGAAAAGGCTTCCGCCAGCGTAATCTTCATTAATGCTGTCGTCGTAAGCAGACATAGACATTCTCCTTTCTCTGCAGGTTCAGTACATAGTATTCAACAGAAAGGATAAGTGTTACCACACTGCGTTTTAGTTAATTTGAAAGGGTTAATGATGCGGAGCATATAGATTGGGAATTGAAAAAGCCGCAGGAGAACTATGGGATATGGCGCAAAAGGAGCGTGAACGGCGTAACGGGATATACTGTGGGGTTAATAAAAATAGGAGCAAATATACAAAGCGGTACGCGTTCAGCGGAAAGCCGATTTGCGGGGTCTGCGGTACGACATATAAACGGCGGCACTGCAATATAAAATCAGCTTCGAAGGGGGTCGTCTGGCAGTGCATATCAATTATATAGAGAAGGATGCCAATACCGGTAAAAGATGCGGCGTGAAGGCGGTGAATGACCTGGTCTTAAAGGCAGCGTTCGTTAAGGTCTACAATGACGAATTCAAATACAAAGGAAATTTCTTCAAAGCGTTTATGGCTAGCGTCGAAAAGGTGATTGAGGAAAACAATACATCTAATATTTCCGACCTTATTACCGCTTTGGAGGCAGATATAAGCGGGCTTATATCAATGAAGCTTCATAATGAGATCGATGAAGAGGCTTATAGTCGGGAATACCAAAGGTTAAACAGGGAGCTGACTGATCTAACAATTAAGAAAAATTAGATCGATGCAGCCAATTTGCAAAAAACAAAAGATATAAGCAAAATGACTGCCATAAAGGATATCATCAGCGATGGGTCTAAACCTCTTAGTGCATTCGATGATGATTTGTTTGAGGGCATGGTTGAAAAGGTGATAATCAGATCTCAGACAGGGTTCGAGTTTTACTTTGAAAGCGGACAAATAATTAAAGAGAAAAATATAAATCTTACGTTTTTATTGAAGTACTTATTATAGTGTGTGTCAGCTAACTAATAGCTTGTATATTATTTTTAATGTATACTGTTATTGAAAATTAGCGCAAGAATTTGGCATGCTGTTTAGATGGTTATTATTTTTAATAATAGAAGCCGGAGGTGAAAATGGAATATCAAAAATTACTGGATCGTAGTGGTGACTGGCTGAAATTTGCGATTCGTCTTCACTTGTGTTGTGATCCAAAGGATAATCTTATTGAACTCAGAAATGCGGCTTTGACGGATAGTCGTATTCAAAACTACCTTAATGAAGTAGCAAACTTTCACGGCATGCTGGTAACAAATCATAAGAACCCTGATTTACCTATACACAAGCTGTTGTTTCTGCTTGACCTAGGTTTTGATACGGATGTTCCGGAAATAAAAGCAGCCGTCGATAAAATTCTTGAACATCGTGATAACAACGGCATTTATCAGTCCCTGACTAACATTCCAAAGCATTATGGTGGAGCAGGTGTTGATGTGTTCAGTTGGTGCTTGTGCGATACCCCCCTTCTTTTACTGGCTCTTTTAAAAGCTGGGGTCGATTATAACAAATACGTTAAGCCTGGTGTTAACCATCTGGTATCCTTATGTCGTGACAATGGGTTTCCATGCGCCGTTTCACCTGAACTTGGGAAATTCAGGGGGCCAGGAAGAAAAGACGATTGCTGCCCTTATGCAACATTGATCATGGCTGATTTGTTGTCATATATACCGGAATACCAAGATTCTTCCGTTGCGGTTACGTCTGTGAAAGTATTGCTTAACCTGTGGGAAAATAGCCTCGAACAACATCCGTACATGTTTTATATGGGAACGGATTTCCGTAAGCTGAAAGCTCCATCCTGTTGGTATGATATTGTCAGCGTGGCTGGAGTTTTAAGTAAATACAGATTCATACGATATGACACGCGTTTCATGGATATTATAGCGTTGATAAAAGATAAACAGGATAAGGAAGGTTTTTTTGTGCCTGAATCGGCATACCAAAAAATGAAGGATTGGGATTTCGGTCAAAAAAAGATATTATCTCCCTATTTGACTTACTTGTGTCTACGTATTTTTAAACGATTGAAGCAAGAAATGTGAACATAGAAAGATAGAGTTATAAAACCGTAGATTTCGATTTTTTAAAGTCGTTTACTTAATCAAACTTTCTGGTTAAATAAGATTTTTTAACCGAATTTGACGATGACCTTAAAGCGATGGTTGCGAAGGTGGCTATTAAATCACAGACTGAGTTTGAATTTCATTTTAAAAGCGGTCAGGTTATAAAAAAGCTGTTAATGAAGACTAAGATTTATATTAGCAAAGGACAGCCCTTTTGGTCTTCAACTTTTCCTTGAAGGCTGTTCCCTCAATTTTAAGGCATTTTGTATTAATAACCGTGGTATTCTTCTGCTGCCAGAGCGTCTTCTTTGGTTTCATGAACGGTGCCCGGTGGATGCTGCGGCGGCTTCGTAGATAGAGTATAATTTTAGCAGCGATCTACCCGTATTAACCACATTATGCCATTTGCCGGCGGGTATGATAATCGCGAAATCAGCAGACACATTCCTTCGAAAATCAAGATAATTATTCTATAGGGATGTAGCGGATTAAAATCCATATATGGTTTTTAGGACTCCGGTAAAATAGCCTTCTATAAATTACATTTAAAGTATTTGACAATATCAAACATAAAGTTGTGTTCGAGTCCAATTGATAATCCTGCCTTAGTCAGGTTATCTGCAGTTTTTCTGTTTATATTTACACCAACTAGCTTTACGGTAAGTGGATTTAATAGATCCATGATAAAGCCAACCAGTTTGTTACTGCTTCGCACATGTTCGAGTAACAATATATTGCCGTTATTTTTGCAAACTCTTTTTAATTCCAATAAGCCCTTAATAGGATCTGGTACAGAACAAAATACACAAGTAGCTACAATGGTATCAAAAGTTTCATCGGGGAAATCCAATGTTTGAACATCCATTTGAAGCAAATCTACATCTTTGTTTAGTATAGACGCACGCTCTTTTGCCTTTAGAAGCATGTTTTCACTAAAATCGATGGCTGTTATATCTAACCCTTCGGGATAGTATTTAATATTGGCTCCGGTACCTACGCCAACTTCCAGGACTTTTCCTTTAGCTTGTTTCCAAATGAGTTCACGCCAATTACGCATTTCTCCTTTTTCCATCATCTTCTCAGTAAATTCAAAAAGCCTAACGGATCTGTTGTATCTTTTTCTGATTATTTCAGTCTGGTTCATTTTCTGCTCCTTAATAATTATGTTGTTAATAATAACAGCCGAATATCAAGATTTTATGAAGAAGAATAATTTAATAGTTTTTATAAATATTGTGCTTGGCAGCTTAATCCATTAAGGTTCTACATAAATTCTTCACATTAGGATGTTATACTTGACGAAATTATTTACACATACTTATTCAATACAAGAGGGAAGGCTATAAAGAAGATGAGAAAACTAATGATTTTTACTTTTACTTTGCTATTTTTGGTGTTATTATCCGGATGCGCGCGGGGACAAGGAGTAAGCGTTACAAGTAGAGCGGTAACAGAACAAACGCCAAGCAATACAGGTAAAGCTTTAGAACCCGAAATAACTGAACAAACACCACCAACCGCGACCCCTGTTTTACCTGGCGAAGCGTCAGCAACGCCTGCTCCGGAGGAGCAATCCCCAAAGCCAACACCGGGCGCCCCTGACGAAAGAATATTCAACTTAAGTTACGATGAAGAAGAGAAATACAATACTTTTTTTTTTCGAAAAGACAAGTACAGATCTGGACGGGGATGGAAAAAAGGAAACAATAAAACTGTTACCTGGAGAAACAAAGACAATTGATGATGAGCAGTATTATAAAAGTATTATTTTATCAGTTAATGGTAAAGAGCTTAAGGTTACAGCCGATAAAGATTGGAATCTGGGCTTTGATGATATATCAAGCCTTTATGGTGTGATTCTTGACATTGAAAAAAGTGACAACGAAAAAGAGATTTTGATTTATGAACAGAAAGATGTAGTATCCGATAATGACAAGTTATTAGAAAAAGCAGCAATATATACATATAAAGATGGGCAGCCCCAAATTGCTCTTGAGTGGCTCCCCCCAGTTCAAGCTAATGGAACGGGTTATGTCGTTTATACCGAATACTCAAAAGTACTAAAAGGTGGGTATTCAATCGGCCTGCAAGCGGTAAAACATTATTCTAATACAACAGGGTTTAAAGAAATAGAAATGGAAAGGTATCCGACGATAACATATACGAGTCAATCTGCAGAAAAAACTGTTGAAACGGTATGGGACCAGAAGGTTGCACAGACGCCGGGAGGGGAGACGGATACTCTTGTAGCTAAAAAAAGCCTCGTTTATTTCGGACTTTACGATCCTCTGGGATGGATAGAGGTCTTTAGTTCCGATGATGATAAAAGACTAGGCTGGCTTGATCTCAATAAAGTAGATATTGATGCATACATAGGCTACGCTCTTCAGGCATCATGTCATTAAGGATGATACAAGTGGTAAGCAGACGGACAGTAATGTTTTATGTCCTTTGTATACTCAAGACTGCACCTTCAAGAATTTATTAAAATAAGATGGTATATTTGCACACTTAGTATATAAGAACAGAGGTACTAATTCATAGATTGTCCATAAAAAAACAACAAAAAGTTCATCCATCCTTCATAATATCTACACTATGTTTTCCTATTTTAATATCGACAACAGGCAAATAAATGGGGGGTTAAATTTATGGATAGGTATTTCAATGAACAGGAAAAGAAAAACGAAGCCATGAATCAAACGGAGGATTATAATTTTTCTGATGCAAACACACCGATAAAGGTTAGAAAAAAATCAAAATTCAAAGCTTATGTTTCTTTGGTGCTTGTGACGTCGGTGATAAGCATCTTAATCACGGGGGGTATCATATACTCCGTATTTTCAGGCGAATTGCAAAAGCAAACTGCACTTTTACAAAAACCTGCTGTTATATCTACCTTGAGCCAAACGGATTCCGGTAATATTACCGGCGATACGGTTAAAACATCTGTTGGACAGGACTCTTCGGTCACAGAAATATCAAAAAAGGTTGGGCCTTCTGTCGTCGGGATCAGAATGACGGTTGGTAATCCACAAAGCGGATATACTGATCAAATTGCCGCGCAGTCTGAGGGTTCGGGAATTATAGTTAGCCAGGACGGATATATCATAACGAATTATCACGTTGTTCAGTATGCGGACCCAAAAAGCCAAATGAGTAAAAATACGACTCTGGAAGTGTTTTTGCCCGATAAAAGGCAGGCAAAAGCAACCTTTGTAGGAGGAGATAGCACAAACGACCTGGCAGTTATAAAAATAGATATAAAAGGCCTTCCGGCTGCAGAACTGGGAGATTCATCAAAGCTTGAAGTAGGAGATCAGGTAATCGCTATAGGCAATCCGCTTGGAATGGAGTTTGCGGGTTCCGTAACAGTTGGAGTCGTCAGTGCAATGAACAGGCAGCTTGATGTAGAAAACATGAACTTAATTCAAACGGATGCAGCTATAAATCCTGGTAACAGCGGAGGAGCTTTAGTAAACGCCCTAGGACAGGTAGTAGGCATCAATTCCGCAAAAATATCCCGTGCAGGTATAGAAGGCTTAGGGTTTGCTATACCAATTAATGACGCGAAACCGATCGTAGACCAACTGATGATTTTCGGATATGTAAAAGGCAGGCCGCTTATTGGAATCTCCGGACGGGAGATAACCGAGGCAATCGCCCAGCAGTACAATATACAGGTTGGTATATATGTAACGGATATTACGCCTGACAGCGGAGCGGATAAAGCAGGCATCAAAGCGGGTGACATAATTGCCGGATTGGATGGAAAAGAGGTTAAAACAATATCGGAACTTAACAGTATTAAGAAGAATTATAAAGCTGGCGATACAGTCAACATTACAATCATCCGCGATGGAGTAAAACAAGACTTAAAACTGACTTTCTCGGAAGAAAGGTAATTTATCTCCGGCAAAGAAACTCTGAGACTGTGTCCGAACGGGATATATAATGTCATACCAGAGAACGGTCAACCTATTATTGCCGGCGGAACAAGAGTAGTATAAGGGGAAAACTGCTTGAAATACTTATAGATGAGCTAGGAGTTGATTATAAACGGCTCATCTGTAAGTATATAAAAATCTTTATTAATTTGCTCATCTACATAAAAACTACAAATTTATTTGCTAACATTTTTAAAAGTACGAAAATGAGGTAACAAAATGAAGTCAGGAATCGAAACGAAAAGACTGCGCATCGGCGGAATGACCTGCGTAAGCTGTCAAAACAGAATTGAAAAAAAGCTTCGTAATACCTCTGGAATAAGAAGCGCAAAAGTGAGCTACAGCGCGGGTACTGCCGATATTACCTACGATACTGGCAAAATATCATTAAAAGATATATCAGCAATCATAGAAAAGCTGGACTATAAAGTACTGACCGGAAATGAGAAGCAGGCGCCAAGCGTCAACCGCGTCATCGGCGTTCTGATTATCATTGTCGCTCTATATGTGTTGTTACAGCAGTTCGGTATTTTAAACCTGCTTGTGCCAAGCCAATTGGCTGAAACCAATATGGGTTATGGCATGTTGTTTGTTATCGGGCTGATCACATCTATCCATTGTATCGCAATGTGCGGCGGCATCAACCTTTCCCAGTGCATACCTCATGCGGAGGCAGCAGATCCACATACTAAGGAAAATGGGAGAAAGAGCCGTTTTTCCACATTCGTTCCGGCCTTTCTGTACAACTTAGGGCGGGTGATTTCCTACACGGTCGTCGGTTTTATTCTCGGGTTTGCGGGTTTACTGTTTGGCGGCGGAGGATCGAATGCGGGGTTGCCGGTATTTGCGCAAGGGATTTTAAAACTCCTTGCAGGCGTTTTTATGGTGATTATGGGAATCAATATGCTGGGTATATTCCCGTGGCTTCGCAAACTTCAGCCGCGAATGCCTAAAATATTTGCACGGAAAGTAAATACGGGTAAGGCGAGAAACAAAAGCCCGTTTATTGTCGGTCTGCTTAACGGATTGATGCCATGCGGCCCTCTGCAATCCATGCAGATAGTGGCTTTGGCTTCGGGGAATCCGCTTGCGGGCGCGCTCTCCATGTTTCTGTTCAGCATGGGAACCGTACCACTGATGTTAGGGCTTGGCTCCATAGTTTCGGCATTAGGGAAAAAATTCACCCAGAAGGTGATGAATATAGGCGCAGTTCTGGTTGTAGTGCTTGGCATCTCCATGCTTTCACAGGGCGGCAGTCTTTCGGGCTTGCTGTCCCCCGACCTGTTGCTTTACATCGTTATTGGGCTTTGCGTGATTGGTATCGTGTCCTGCATTCCTTTCCGCAAGTTGTCATATAAAACTGTTTCCATGGTGGCTGCATCGGTATTAGCAATTATAGTTATATCTGCGTTGAGCGTAGATGCCGTAAGTGCAGGTACCGGTATCGTAAACAGCGGAAATGTTCAAATAGTGGACGGGAAACAGGTAGTTAACAGCACTCTTTCTTCCGGACGATACCCTAATATTACAGTACAGGTCGGAACGCCTGTAAAATGGGTTATAGACGCGCCGGAGGGAAGCGTCAACGGGTGTAACAATAGAATCAATATTCAGGAGTATGGAATCAGCAACTATACGTTCAAAACCGGCGAAAATGTAATTGAGTTCACCCCAACAAAAACAGGGAAGTTTCAGTATAGCTGCTGGATGGGTATGATTTGGGGCACAATCACCGTGACGGAAGAAGGTGAGGCGGCAACAGGCACGGATGATCAAACCGCTGACAATAGTGCGGATACAGGCGGTAATAATGCGGGTTTATCCGCGCCGGTTCCTGCCGGTTACAAAATTCCCACCGACAGCGTAGCAGTTTCAAAGGAGACAAAGTACCAAGGTACTTACCCCGTTCAGGAGGTCTCTATTGAATTGACTGACAATGGCTTCAGCCCCGCCGTCATTGTAGTAGAGACGGGACTGGATGTACAGTGGAACATTAAAAACTCTTCTTTGGGTGCGACACAGATTTTAGTCCCCAACTATGCAACACAGGTTTCGCTCGATAAAGGTGATAACACGTTCTTTTTCACTCCGGAAGACAGTTTTGATTTTTCGACAGGAGACAGCGCGTTTTACGGGTACGTTAAAGTAGTCGATGATATTGACACTGCGGATATCGCGGCAATCAAAAAGGAAGCGGGTGAATTTGAGACCTTGATATGGCCGCCGGAAACCTTCCAGACACCAATCTCAGGAGGCAACGGTACTTCGGGCCGGGCGGCCGAGGCTACGGTCAAAGACGGAGTTCAGTATGTCACATCCACTGTGAGCGGCGGTGGATATGAGCCAATTAAGGTTCAGCAGGGAATCCCGGTCAAGTGGACGCTTAACGTTCCGAGCGGTTCCCTAAACGGCTGCAACAACGCTATCGTGATCCCGGAATATGATCTGCAAATTGATTTGAAAACCGGCGATAACCTGATTGAATTCACACCCGACCGGTCAGGAACCTTTGTGTTTAGTTGCTGGATGGGGATGGTACGCTCCAGCATTACGGTGGTAAATGCGGATGGTACGGTAGACACAACTACAGATGACGGTTCAAGTCAGCTGCCCTCGTGCTGTGGCTGAGATAAAATTTTAAAGGAGAAACAAATATGGAGTTCTTATTAAGCCATTGGCACTGTATATTACCGGTTGTCGGAATTGTTGTCGCGATGTTCTTTATGCGTGATAAAAAAAGTAAGGCTAATAATAAGAATGATTATGAACGGAATTAGGCGCCCTATGATCAGGCAATAAATCGGAGTGTTGAGGTAAATACCGGAATGAAATAAGAAACATGAAGTCGCCTGATTTTCGAAAAAAAGGCCGTTACAGACCGTCCTGTTACGATATGTCTTTAATAAATGATCAACAGGAATCTTTTCCATTGAAAGATTCCTGTTTTATATCGGGGTTCCCAAAAAGCCGAAAGACTTTTTGAGCGGCAGTAATAAGAAAATCAGCCGTTCATTTTCATGGAGCAGTTTACTTCGTGTCCGTTCTGTTTTAAATATCCTTCTCCCCAGCTATACATGGCTTCCAGAATTGGCCGGATGCTGTATCCTAATTCGGATAATGAATACTCTACTTTTGGCGGGACAACAGGATATACCTTGCGAATAACAAGATTATCCTCCTCCAATTCGCGGAGCTGCTGGGTCAGCATTTTAGGTGTGGCTTGAGAGATTAATTTGCTAAGCTCCCCGAAACGCAGCGTATTGTTAACCAAATGCCACAAAATAAGCGATTTGTATTTACCGCCGATTAAGTCAAGCGTTGCGTCAACTGGGCAATTATACTCAGTGCAGTCACATTTCATATATGTTCGCTCCTTTACAGTATATTTTAGGGAAGTATAGCACTTTAAAGTGCGTACTTGTAAAATAGCCCTTAATGGATAAAATGATAGCACAGGGATAGTATTCCGTCAAGGAAATAAGTAAAACTATGAATGAGGTGATCCAAGAATGGATAGTCAGGTATTGAAAATAAGAGGCATGACCTGCGCAGCCTGCGCTCAGCGGATAGAAAAAGCCGTCCGAAAACTGTCGGGCATAGGGAAGGCGAATGTGAATCTTGCCAGCGAAAAGCTGTTTGTCGAATACGATGCGGGCAGCATCCAGCTGTCGGCCATTAAAGAGACCGTCGCAAAAATCGGCTATGAAGTTGTAGAGAATACAGACAACAGCCACGTGACAATACCGATTGGCGGTATGACCTGCGCGGCATGTGCGCAGCGGGTAGAAAAAGCCATACAGAAGCTGCCCGGAGTGGCCAGCGCGTCCGTCAATTTCGCGACAGAAAAAGCGACCGTGGACTATGACCCGCATCAGGTCAGGCTATCTGCAATCAAAGAAGCTATTGGAAAGGCTGGGTATAAAGCGCTCGAAATTTCCAAAGCCGATGCTGTGGATGAGGACAGGGCGCGCAAGCAAAAAGAAATAAGGACAATGTGGATAAAGTTTATTGTGGCCGCTGTGTTCAGCCTGCCGCTGCTTTATATCGCGATGGTGCCGATGATAAAATTTGTACAGCTCCCTTACCCAAAGGCGCTCGACCCTATGAATTTTTCGCTTGTTTACGGCCTCGTTGAGCTGCTGCTGGTGCTGCCGGTCATCGGAGTGGGCTATAAATTCTACACAGTGGGATTCAAGGCGCTGATCCGGCGAAGCCCCAATATGGATTCGCTGATCGCCATAGGCACGTCGGCGGCGATGATCTACAGCATATACAATCTGTTTCAGATTGCCGGCGGCAATTTTAAAGCGGTGGAGTCCTTATACTTTGAAACGGCGGGCGTCATTATCACGCTGATCATGCTGGGCAAAACCCTCGAAGCTGTTTCCAAAGGGCGCACGAGCGAGGCGATCAAAAAGCTGATGGGGCTTGCGCCAAAAACAGCTATCATCGTTCAGGACGGTGTGGAAAAGGAGATCCCCATCGACGAGGTGGAGATCGGGGACATCATCATCGTCAAGCCCGGCGCAAAGATCCCTGTGGACGGTACTGTACTGGAGGGACATACCGCGATCGACGAGTCAATGCTGACCGGCGAGAGCATGCCGGTGGACAAAAAGGCGGGCGATATGGTATATGCCGCTTCGCTGAACACCAACGGAACCATCCGGTTCAGGGCGGAGAAAATAGGCTCTGACACAGCTTTAGCGCAGATCATTAAACTAGTGGAGGACGCGCAGGACTCGAAGGCTCCGATCGCAAAGATGGCCGATATCGTGTCCGGCTACTTCGTTCCCATCGTTTGCGTTATCGCGCTCCTCGCAGGAGCTGCGTGGTTCTTCGGCGGCAGTGGCCTGGAGTTCGCGCTGACCATATTTATCTCGATACTCGTCATCGCATGCCCCTGCGCGCTCGGCCTCGCGACGCCGACGGCCATCATGGTGGGTACTGGCAAGGGCGCGGAAAACGGCATACTGATCAAGGGCGGCGAAGCGCTGGAGACCGCGCATAAGATCAATACCATTGTATTCGACAAGACCGGCACCATCACCGAAGGCAAGCCTGCTGTGACGGACGTGCTTACATCCAAGGACGCTGATCCGGATAATCTGCTGCGGATTACTGCGTCGGCGGAAAAGGGCTCCGAACATCCGCTCGGCCAGGCCATCGTGCAGAGCGCCCAGGACAAAGGGTTGGAGTTATTGAAGGTGGACAGCTTTGAGGCTATCACCGGGAGGGGCATAGAAGCCTCGATAAACAACCAGGCAATACTTGCCGGGAACCGAAAGCTGATGGATGAGAAGAACATTTCACTGGCCGGATGGGAGAAAGCGTCGGACCGGCTGGCGGAGGAGGGTAAGACGCCGATGTATGTCGCGATAGACGGCAAACTTGACGGTATCATCGCGGTCGCGGATGTGGTGAAGCAAAGCAGCCGCGCGGCTATCGAGAGCCTGCACAGGATGGGCATTGAGGTGGCGATGATCACTGGCGACAACAAGAAAACCGCCGCCGCTATCGCCGGTCAGGTAGGCATAGACAGAGTGCTGTCTGAGGTGCTGCCGCAGGATAAGTCCAACGAAGTCAAAAAGCTGCAGAGCGAAGGCCGCAAGGTAGCCATGGTGGGCGACGGTATCAACGACGCGCCCGCGCTGGCGCAAGCCGATATCGGCATCGCGATCGGCTCCGGTACCGATGTGGCGATGGAATCGGCGGATATCGTGCTGATGCGCTCGGACTTGATGGATGTGCCGACAGCCGTCAACCTCAGTAAAAGGACCATCCGAAACATCAAACAGAACCTGTTCTGGGCATTCGGATATAATGTCATCGGCATTCCCATCGCGGCCGGTGTGCTGCATCTGTTCGGCGGGCCGCTGCTCAACCCAATTTTCGCGGCTGCGGCAATGAGTTTAAGCTCCGTATCGGTGCTGACAAACGCACTGAGATTAAAAAGATTTAAGGCATCACGCCAGGAAGGGAAGAAAAAATAATGAAAATAGTAACAAAAAGGGTCGTAATGATATTGGCAGCAGTCGTGGCAGCGGTATCTCTGGCCGCATGCGCGCAGCTGGACGTAGTCGGGAAGCAATCCATAAATTCATTCAGTGCGGTGTTGGACGCATCAGGTGATAAAGTACAAGCTGATGAACTGAATGTCGGATGGGCGCTAACCGCGCCGGATGATTCGGCGCGCTTCATTTGGAGCGAAGATTACAGCAAAGCTCCTCTGCACGATGTAATGCTCGAGTTTGACGCGCAGCCTTTCCTTGACGCAGGGCTGAATACCAGTAAACTGCCCGGCAATTACGCTTTCTATGAAGGTGAAACGATGGGCGGCATGGGAAGTAAAATGCTGATGGTCGGGAAAAAGCTCGGCACAGACAAGCTCACATACAACGGGGATCCTACGCCGCTGGCTGCCTATGAGCAGATTGTAAGCAAGTATCGTGATTCCATCAACTACCACACAGCTCTTGATCACTATGGCGTAAAGTTAGGCGACGGCAATATGTTCGAGTGGGCGAAGGACATGAAAACCAACGGCTATGATAAGAGCGTTCAGGACAAAGACATCGTGTTTGTTCTGAATCCGGATCCGCTGATCGCGGCGGGCGTTGATCCTGAGAAGGTTGAGGGCTGGGCATACTTGCAGGTTCCCATAGAAGAAGACGGGAAGACCACACAGGTGTGGAAGCTGCTGAAGCCGTTTGATTTAAAATAATAAAATTGAGGAGGATTATCGCATGGAGAAAACGATTTTAAATGTCGATGGCATGTCGTGCGAACACTGTGTGAAAGCCGTGAAGAATGCGGTAGGCACGCTGCCCGGTGTTTCCGGCGTAGCAGTGGATCTGAAAGCAAAAACTGTTATGGTGGAGTATGACCCGGTATTGTCCGGCATAAGCGATATTAAGAACGCCATCATAGATCAAGGTTACGATGTAAAATAGAATGTATGAGGTAACGGGAAAGTGTTTCGAAAGGGACGCTTTCCCCAAAATTTTAACAGTTGCATGCTAGGACGGGAAAAATATAATTTATGGGAGAGGTATCCGGCAAACATCCGTGTGAGTTTGCCGGTCATACTATTAAGGAGAATGATAGAAAAATGGCACAGGATAAAACGATTCTTGTTGTAGACGACGAAGTAAAGATCACGCAGGTCCTGGAATCTTACCTTGAGAATGCAGGATATAAAGTAGCCTGTGCTTATGGTGGGCAGGAAGCGCTTGACCTGTTCGACAAACTTTCTCCTGAACTTGTCATACTCGACCTTATGCTGCCCGATATGACTGGCGAAGACGTATGCCGAACTATAAGAAAACGGTCGAGAGTGCCGGTGATAATGCTTACCGCGAAGATCGAGGAAGAAGATATCTTAAATGGGTTAGGGATAGGCGCGGATGATTATGTCACTAAGCCATTCAGTCCTAAACAGGTTGTAGCGCGGGTAGGAGCAATACTCCGGCGGACATTAAGCGAAGCAGTTCCTATAGCAGACGAATACAGCTTTAATGGAAGGAAACTCGTTATCGATAATTTAAGGCATGAAATAATCAAAAACGGAGAACAGGTCACGCTTACTCCCAATGAATATAAGCTGCTTATGACAATGATCAAATATCCTACAAAGACGTTTACGAGAAATGAGCTTATTTCGCTTGCCATGAACGAAGATTTTGAAGGGTATGAAAGGGTAATAGATACTCATATAAAAAATATAAGGCAAAAAATAGAGGACGACCCCAAGAACCCAAGATATATTCTTACCGTTCACGGCATAGGCTATAAGTTTAACGGTGATACGCAATGAAAACATATAGTTTAAGAGTAAAACTTTCTGCCGCATTCTTGGCCATTTCCTTGTTTTTATTCGTTGTTATAAGCGTGTTCGCTAATTTCATTTTGAAAAACCAGTTTGAAAATTACACGAAGAACAGGCTGCAGCAGACGATACACGAAACGGTGGAACTCATTTCAGGACGCATTTTTAACGGGATTAACAAATGGGATACCACCGGAATCAGCAATATAGGGATGGATGTGCTCGGCAAAGGGCTGTTGCTGAGAATAATAGACAACAGGGGCAATGTAATCTGGGACGCAAGGATACACAACAACGGTATGTGTATGGATATTTTGCAGCGCATGGCTTTCAACATGGAATCATATGATAAAAATTTTCAGGGCGGATATCAGGAAGAGACATACCCGATCATAAAAAATGGCATTGAAGCCGGCAGCGTGAGCTTAGGCTACTACGGCCCGTATTTTTTCAGCGATAACGATATTCAATTTCTGGGGACACTGAACAATTTCCTTGTTTGGGCGGCGGCAGGTTCATTCCTTATTTGCCTGATTTTCGGCGCATTGCTGGCAAGACACCTTACGAGGCCTATCAGCCGTGTTATACAGGCTACTGGAAGGATAGCGGAAGGTGATTATGACAGCAGGATTGCTCTGGAATCAAACACAAAGGAGATCGTCGAACTTACCGGATCGGTAAACAGCCTTGCAGGCGTACTTGAAAATCAGGAATTACTGCGTAAGCGCCTTACAGCCGACGTAGCACACGAACTCCGGACACCGCTTGCCACGCTGCAGAGCCATATGGAAGCTATGATAGACGGCATATGGAAGCCTGAGAAACCGAAGTTGGTAAGCTGTCATGAAGAGATATTGCGCTTAACAAAACTCGTTGGAGAACTGGAGACGCTTTCACGATACGAAGCGGAGAATATGACGCTGCAGATTGAAAGGTTCAATATATCGGAGTTGGTGAAGCGGATACTGGGGAATTTCGAGAGTAAATTTCGTGAGAAGAGCATAACCCCTTCGTTTAGCGGAGAGGAAGTTTGGATTGAAGCTGATAAGGACAAACTGAGCCAGGTGTTTATCAATCTTATATCCAACGCGGCCAAATTTACGCCGGAGGGAGGAAATATCGAAGTAAATATTATAAAAAATGATGAAGCGGTGGCGATCGAAATAAGGGATACAGGCATCGGCATATCGCAGCAAGACCTGCCGCATGTGTTTGAACGTTTCTACAGAACAGACAAATCAAGAAACAGGGCGACAGGGGGATTCGGTATAGGACTGACTATCGCTAAATCAATAATAAAAGCGCACGGCGGAGATATAACTGCGGCAAGCGAAGAAGGCAAGGGGAGCACGTTTACAGTTTTTTTAACTTTTCAAACGAAACTTCATAAAAACCACACAAATTAATGATATGCTCTAAAAAAAGCATTCAGGAGTGTGGCTTATGAAACCAGTGAAGAAACCAATAAAGAAACCGGTTAAGAAAAAGAAATCTAATAAAATTTTATATTCTGTTATCGGAATAGCGGCAGCGCTGGTTGTTTCGGTGATATTATTGCTTTCTGGACAAAAAGGAAGCGATACAGCAAAAGCAGGGAATGATACAGTTCCTACAGCAAACAGCCCGACGGCGGCAGCAGCTCAGGCTGAAGACATAATAATACAAAAAAACGAGATTACTGAAACAGCCACGTTTATACCGTATAAGGCCGGAAATACGTATATGGAAGTAATAGCGGTTAAAGCGCCGGATGGGACGATAAGGACGGCTTTTAATACATGCCAGGTCTGCTTTGATTCAGGCAGAGGATATTACGTACAGCAAGGCAACGTGCTTGTCTGCCAGAATTGCGGCAACAGGTTCAAGATCAGCCAGGTCGAGAAGGAAAAGAACGGCTGCAACCCTGTTCCAATACTGAGTTCCGATAAAACGGAAAACGATAGTACTATAACTATATCCGGTAAATTTTTAAATGATTATAAAGTATTATTTACGGACTGGAAAAGATAAATAGGCATAAAATGACACATTGAGTTTATAAATAGTCGGAAAGCAGGTGTGGAATGTTTACGAAGATCAAAAAGAAGATAAACGACTATCTCATACGATTAGCGAAAGCGAATGAGTCGACATTTGGAGCAGGCAAAGAGCTGGATTGCTGCAAAATGAATAAGAGCGGTTCAGAAAAAACAGGGTACGCAGGCCAACGTATAGCTTGAAAAAATGAACTACGGGTGGATAACTGGACACCTTAGAGAAGGGTATGATTCTGTGGATATTATAGAGTCATACCCTTTTATATCATTGCTCCCGTTTAAATTAAGCATTTTTTGAAGGTAAGAATTGAGAATCTAGTATATGTTTTAAAAGTATAAAATCTTAATTCTGGATGTTGATAAAAATATCTATACTCATCTGCACTTTAAAACAAAGGTTGCTTCAGCGAATGCATTGGAGGGATGTAAAAATAGTGCAGCAATAAACTACGCACCGGAGCAAGAATCCGGTGGGAGCGATCACGTTAAAAATCAAATCATTGTAGATGCCATACCCGCCGTTGACAATAAATATACGGGAAGAGATACAATGAGAAAATCCAGAAAACAATATGAACAGCTTTTTGCCTCATACCCTGATGTGGTTACATTACCGGAATTTCGAAAGATGTTGGGTGGAATTAGCAGAAGCACTGCATATAAATTAATGCATGAAAACCGAGTGAAACATTTTTATATTCAGACTACCTTCCTGATTCCAAAAGAATGGGTAATAGATTATGTTATGAGTGACCACTATAATGAGTATAAAAAATTACTGAAAGCACAGATATAAGTTATATTGGCTTCGTTCAATATCAATATAATTAGTGAAAAGTACTTAACCTTCATTGTCAAATAAAATTAATATTTAATAATGGAGGTTTTTTATATAACATGGCACTGGTGCCATGTATCAAAATAGAACCAAATAGATTTAATGAATTGTATTATTCCGAAGATAAAATCATTACGGAAAGCGTATATTTATTGATAATACGATGTTTTATCATCTTGCCAAAGAACCGCCGAAATCCAATTATTATAGTAGCAACTGAGTTCCCACCTCTATTTTTACCTCCATGAAAAACCTATTTTCAGAATAAAATCTTAAAGTTCCAGGTGGAAAATTTCGATAGTAATCCACTGGGAGCAAATGAATATAACATACTCTCTGCCGATGCTTCATCATCTGAAGGTGCTATAATCAAGCAACGGGCAGATTCGCTAGACGATTCAAGACCGGATTGATCGTCATAGCAAGCTGAAATAACAACGGCGTTAAGCGCTTGGTTTATCATCATATCGCTGTTATATAGCGGTACTGTCGTCCCGTCTGTTTTCTCATAAATACCATAATACGACGTTAGCGCCGCCGTTGAACCGAAGGTATAACGATTAGTTCCTCCACCAAGCGTTACGCCGTTCACTTTAACACATCCATCAAAATAATCTTGTACAATTTATATTTTTATAATTGCGTAATTGTTCATTTATCTTTGAACATACTAATGTCATCGGCCTCTGAGGTAAACACTGTAACTATATTTATCGCCAATAATACGCAAAACAGAATAGTCGAACGGGATGCCCCCTGAATAAGTAACGCGTTTACTTACAAGCAGCGGAGAACCGACCGGAACCAAAAGTATCTGTGATTCAATAAAGTTTGCGCTCGCAGAGCTGATCGTCTGGTAAGCCTCTTCTATCCTTAAACCATATTCCTTTTCCAAAATAGAATACAGGCTCAGAAACGTTCTGTGTTTGTTTTCAAAATTAGGGAGCAGCTTTGTGCAGAGAAAGTTTTCCATGATAGCTATCGGCTTTCCGTCAGCGCATTGCACGCGCTCTATATGATATACATAGTCAGACGGATTGACTTTCAATTTCTCTGCAATATGTTCTCCCGCTTTGATACGTTCGATTGAAATTCCCTGAGTGGAAACCTTATAACCCTTTTGTACCAGTGTTTCTGTAAAGGAAGTAACACAGTTCAGCTTTTGTGTAGTAGAATAGTCTCTCACTTCCATGCCCCGACCTTGCATAACGGATATATACCCCTCAGCAGAAAGCAAGGAGATTGCCTTTCTGATGGTTGTGCGGCTTGTGTTGAATTTTTGCCCGAGTTCAGTCTCGGTTGGCAGAGAAGCCCCCGGTTTATAATATCCATCAATAATCATTTGTTTAAGTTCTGCATAAACCTTTCTGTATGCAGGTATCGTTGACATATATTTCTCCTTTCAATTACCCATAAACGTCAATTTATGATATTTCGTTATACGCCGCCTCCATATAGTCTCCTAAATCAGCCGCAACGTCGCATATATGACTGAATACTACGTATAGTCTGGAGTATTTTGCGACATTGACCTGATCCGGACGAAAAACTTTTTCCACTTTATGAAGCCGGGATATTCCACTGTAATCGTACCATATTCCCGCCGCTCTCGCGCATATGGCCGCAACGCCGACCGATGCCGCATCCTGATCGATATTGGTTTTGATTATATTCATATCAAACACGTCGGCAAATATCTGCATCCAAAAATCGCTCTTACTGCCTCCGCCACAGAAAAGTATATCTTTTGAAACGTATGTAAGGCCTCTGAGATTGTCAACCGACATTTTAAGGTTAAGAGCTATGCCTTCCATCGCAGCCCTGATAATATCTTCTCGCCTGGTTCCAAGCTTAAGCCCAATAAATGCGCCGTGTATATTTACGCTTTTGTCCTGTGAGGTTCCGCCCGCAAGGCTTGGGTTGAAAACGACGCCGTTCGCGCCTAATGGACTTAACGCAGCAAGCTCGCTCATACGGTCATAAGCGCCGGGGCCGGAAATGTCGCTGCAAAGTATGTCGCGTACCCAACGCAACGAACTTCCGCCGGCAAATATTGAGAATGCCGAGGTGTACATTCTTTCATCTATATGAGCAAATACATACGGCTTTTTCACAGCATCAAGAACGGGTTTATCGGAGTTTACGGGCACCCAGCTGGAGGAACCCAGCGAGGCGTATATCTTTCCGCTTTCTGTTCCGATAGCACCCAACGCCATACAGGCGTTATCAACGCCTCCGCATGCAACGGGTATACCGGGGCATAATCCAGCGTATTTCGCAGCCTGTTCAGTGACCGTTCCAACAATATAATGAGACGGTACAATCTCTGGAAATATACTTGGCGATATACCCGCGGCTTCAAGAAAATCCCTGCGCATGCATTTCGCGAGAAGGTCGTACGCGCCTGTGCCCGAAGCATACGAATAATCGGTATATATATTACCCGTCAACAGATAATTGATATAGTCCTTGGAACCGAGCACTTTATCGATTTTTTCAAACATTTCCGGCATATGTTTTTTGTACCACATCAGTTTAAACAGAGAGTAGCAAGGAGGGGGGAAACCGTTTCCCGTGGCAAGATACCAAGTGTTACGATCAATGGTTTCAAAAAAGCTGTCAGCCTCTTTGACGGCGCGCGTGTCGGACCAGATCGGTACCTGCTCTAAAAGGGGAAGGCCTTTATTGTCTATAGGAACGACTACCAGCGAATGCCCGGAAATAGCTATGATGCCGATTTCATCCGGGGAGGTTTTCGCTTTCTCCAAAAGAACCTTCGTGCTTTCCGATATGCCTTGCCACCAATCGGCCGGCCGCTGTTCATGCATGAAGTGATCGGGGTAATATGTAGGGTATTCAAAAAAAATCTTAGATAAAGTAATCAGATTCTGATCATAAAGAGAGGCCTTAACCCCTCCGGTACCCAAGTCATAGGAAATTAGTTTCATATATTACTCCCGGATAAAACATTATTACAAAATCAGGCCGCGGATATTATGACGAAAACATCACTTTCCGAATCACTTTATTAACCTGCAAAAGTTTTCACTAAATAAATAATATAATACATTATTATGTTTGTCAAACAAAAAACCTGTTCAATTATTTCGGGAATTGTAAGTTTAAGGCCGTTTAATATACAATTTTTTTATTTCGGGCAACTTTTTATTGACAACTAAATGGGTCGGTGTTATTCTATAAACATAATGATGTTTAAAAAATAAATGTGATGTTTATGATAAAAAACAAACCCTGCCGAAATGACAGGCAGGTAAAACATAAGTTAAGGAATTTATGATGACAGCCAAAGAAGCAGCAGCATATATAGATATAAGCGCCGTAAAAACACAGAACACATATTCAGATATCGTGGAGCTGGCAGGATATGCGAAGACGTATCATTTTATCAGTGTACATGTATTGCCATGCTGGGTGGCTGCGCTGTCGGAAATGATTCGTAATGTGGAGGGAGTCTTAGTGGGGTCGCCCGTAGGCTTTCCATCCGGTGGACATACTACCGAGGTAAAGGTCTTGGAAGCCGAAAAGCTTATCCATGACGGCGTCGAAGAGATGGACATCGTTATGAATATTGGCCGCTTAAAAAATAAAGATTACGACTATGTCAAAAAAGAATTGGATTCAATCATTGCCTGTACGCACGGTAAGGTAGTCACAAAAGTCATTATTGAGATTAACGTTTTAAACGATGAAGAAATGTTTAAAGCATGTGATTTGGTCATGGATTCCGGCGCCGATTTTCTAAAAACGGGAACTGGCTGGGTTCCCGGGGGGGCTAATATCGATCGAATCAGTAAAATTAAACGTTATTGTAAAGACAATGTAAAAGTTAAGGCAGCAGGAGGCATACGCACCAGGAAAGATTTCTCTCGTCTTATTGAAATGGGGGTTGAAAGATTGGGGATAAATGCGGCTTCTGCAATAGAAATAGTAAGATCTTTTGATTGCGTGTGACGGAGGCTTCAGCGGGCAATGAAAAAATCAGATAAAGAGAGGCAGAGTCGGATGAGAGGAAAATATGCTAATGAAAGAAAAAACAAAACGATTGAAAGCATTCTTGAGAATAAGATTATAGCAATTATCCGGGGCATTGATGAAAGTGAAATCAGTATCGTTGCGCAAGCGCTGTTCAGAAGCGGCATAAAGCTGTTAGAGGTCACATTTAACATGAGCGAACCGTCGCACGATCTTATTATTGCTAAACAGATAACCCAAATAAGGGAACTATTAGGTGATGAGATTAAAGTTGGCGCAGGAACAGTTTTAACAACAGAACAGGTTGACATCGCTTGCTCAGCCCATGCGGATTTTATCGTTTCACCCAACGTTAATACAGACGTAATAAGCCGTACGATAAAAGCCGGTCTTGTGTCAATCCCGGGCGCGTTTACCGCTTCGGAGATTGCCGATGCCGACCGTGCGGGCGCTGATTTTATTAAGGTATTCCCTGTCAACATTGGTGGCGACGATTATATCAAGGCAATAAGGGCTCCGCTTTCGGGAATGCGGCTGATCGCAGTGGGAGGAGTTAATGAAACTAATATCCGTAAGTATCTGGACGCGGGCTGCGTTGGCGTAGGGGTCGGCGGACAGCTTGTAAGCAAAGCGAAAGTCGCTGCCGGCCTCATTGATAAGATCGAAGAAACCGCAAGACAGATGGTCGCATGCGTTAAATAGGGAGATAAACTCATGAGCAAAGTAGTAACATTTGGTGAAATAATGGTACGCCTGAATCCTGAAGGATATCTGCGTTTCAGGCAAGCGGACAGGTTTGAAGTTTCGTATGCGGGCGGAGAAGCAAATGTAGCCGTCTCGCTTGCAAATTTCGGAATGGATGCCAAGTTCGTTACAAAGCTACCCGATAACGATATTGGCCAGAGCGCGATCGATTCGATACGTAAATACGGAGTGGATGTTTCTAATATAATCATCGGCGGAAGAAGAGTAGGACTGTATTACGTCGAAAAAGGCGCCTCGCAACGCGCGTCCAAGGTCATCTATGACAGGGAGTTTTCTTCGATTGCATGCGCGTCGCGGTCTGATTTCAACTGGAACAGCATTTTTGAAAATACAAAATGGTTTCACTTTACAGGGATCACACCAGCGCTGGGCGGCGAACTGCCTGACATCTGCCTGGATGCGTGCAAGGCCGCGAAATCACGCGGAATAACGGTAAGCTGTGATTTGAATTATCGAAGCAAATTATGGAGCAAAGAGAAAGCAGGGCAGGTAATGTCGTCGCTTATGCCATACGTTGATGTATGCATAGCGAATGAATCCGACGCATCGGATGTTTTCGGCATCAATGCCGCGCATACAAACGTAGAAGCAGGCGAACTGGATTACAACGCTTATGAAAACGTCGCAAAGCAGCTTAAGGAGAAGTTTGACTTGAAAGCATGCGCGATAACGCTGCGGGGAAGCATTTCCGCATCAGAAAACAACTGGGCGGGGATGTTGTTCGACGGGAGATCCGCTTACTTCTCAAAAACGTATAGCATCAAGATTGTAGACAGAGTCGGCGGAGGCGATTCATTTAGCGCGGCTCTTATATATTCGCTGTACAACGGTTATGGCGCACAGGACGCCATAGAATTCGCAACTGCTGCTTCCTGTCTTAAACAGACTATAGAGCACGATTTTAATATTTTATCTGTTCAAGAAGTACAAGCCCTTGTGTCCGGAAAAGGCTCGGGGCGGGTACAAAGATAAAATTGATTAAAGGAGTTATGATGAATAAAAATAATGAAAAAATAATAGGGCACAGTAATAGTTTTTTCCACGCAGTGAGAAGTCTTTTCCACAAGCAAGAGGCGGGTATATTTATTATCTTCCTGGCCTTATGTATCATAATAGGCATCCTTACGCCGGTATTTTTTAAGACAGCGAATATCATCAATATACTAAGGCAGATATCTACTATCGGTATAATGGCTGTAGGTCAGGCGATGGTAATAATAATTGCCGGAATCGACCTCTCTGTTAGTTCAATCCTTTCACTGTCTGGCTGTACTGTGGCTGTTCTTTCATTGGGAGGGATGGATTCATGGCTGGCGGCAATCGTTGCATTATTGACTGGTGTCATTATTGGCGCCATAAACGGCTTTATCAGCGTAAAGATTGGAATGGCGCCGTTCATAGCAACCCTTGGTATGCAGATGATAACCAGAGGTATTGCGTTCTTGATTACCAAAGGTATTCCAGTTAAGTTTCTGGGTGCTTCAGGAGTATTGGGTTCAGGTTCGATACCACTGGGAAACGATCTGCAGCTTCCGATTCAAATAATTATAATGTTCCTGGTTTATATAATCGGATTGATAGTTCTCTCTAAAACTGTGTTCGGCCGAAATCTTTATGCCGTTGGTGATAACGAAAAATCCGCAAAGCTTTCAGGTATAAATTCAGATAGAGTCAAAATAACCGCATATGTCGTTTCCGGTCTTCTTGCAGCCTTGGCTGGTATCATTAATGCCGGAAATCTTACAGTAGCCCAGGCATCCGCAGGTGACGGAATGGAACTTAGTGTTATCGCTGCTGTTGTTATAGGCGGTGTCAGCATGTCGGGCGGCCAGGGTTCGATAGTTGGCATCTTGATAGGCGCCGCAATAATGGGCGTTATCAAGAATGCGTTTATACTGCTGAATTTCCCTGCTACGATGCAGACACTTACTATAGGTTTCCTGATAATCGCATCGGTAGGTATAGACTCTATCGTCAAGCGGCGTAAAGCTATGAAGGCTATAACGGAAAAAAGCGCCGTTAAAGAATAATCGGCTTTTATAAGATCAGGAGGAAAGCAAGTTGGATAAACAGACGATCTTGGAAGTCAAGAATATAACTAAAACATTTCCTGGTGTAGTGGCCTTGAAAAACATAAATCTGTCTTTCAAATCAGGAGAGGTGAATGCGTTAGTTGGCGAAAACGGAGCAGGCAAGTCAACTTTAATGAACATTATTGATGGCGTATTTCCCCCTGATGAAGGCTCTCAGATAATCTATAAAGGGGAACCTGTAACCTTCAAAAGCACGAATGATGCCAATAGCCATGGCATTGCGATGATTCATCAGGAAAATTCGCTGGTGCAGCATCTGACTGTTTATGAAAATATTTTCCTTGGACATTTTCCTAAGAAAGGGATATTCGTTGACAAGGAAAAAATGATAATAACAGCGCAAGATCTGCTGACACAACTAAAGATCTCACATATCAGCCCCTCTGCTTATATCCGGGACTTAAGCTCCTCCGAACAGCAGCTTATCGAAATAGCAAAGGCGTTAACCGCGAATCCTGAGGTTATTATAATGGACGAGCCTACGGCAGCGCTGACTATTAAAGAAACAGAAATATTGATGGATATAATCAACAATTTAAAAACTAAGGGCGTATCAATTGTTTTTATTTCCCACCGTCTTGAAGAAATATTCCAGATATGCGATGTAGTATCGGTTTTAAGGGATGGGCAGCATATAGGCACATACGATATAAATGACATAACGTTATCGAAAGTAATCAGCCTTATGGTCGGACGCGAGCTTAGCAGCAATATTCCTAAGAAGACGCAGGAAGAAATTGCACGCAGGACGAGAACAAAGGATGCTCCAACGGTTTTGGAAGTGGAAGGAATATGCAGGCCGGGCAAGGTTAAGAATGTGAGTTTTGTTTTGCATGAAGGGGAGATATTAGGGTTTGCGGGCCTGGTCGGAGCCGGGCGTACAGAACTTATGGAATGTATCTACGGGTATGTAAAGCCATCGGCCGGAAAAATAAAAATCGGCGGGAAACCGGTTAAAATTAAAAACTCGAAACACGCTGTAGAAATGGGTCTTGGAATGGTTTCCGAAGATAGGAAGGTAAACGGAATACTGCCTTTACATAGTGTAAAGGATAACATTAATTCCGCAAGCTGGAGGCATCTTAAAAAAGGACTGTTCCTGTCTAAAGTAAAAGAGGATACTAACGCAATTGAATATATAAAACGTATTAATGTCAGAACACCATCTCTGGCAACAGGTATAAGTACTCTAAGCGGTGGAAACCAACAGAAAACTTTGCTGAGCAGAATGCTTTCTACCAAGCCTCGAATACTGATTTTGGACGAACCTACTCATGGTATTGACGTCGGCGCCAAAGAAGAAATTTATTCGATAATCAATAAATTATCAGAAAGCGGTATCAGCATTATCTTGGTTTCTTCGGAGTTACCTGAACTGATTTCTTTGAGCCATCGGATGGTGATTATGTATGAAGGCGGTATTAAGGGAATTCTGGAATTTTCAGATTATGATCAAGAGAAGATCATAACTATTGCTTCCGGAAACCTGTAATACAAAAAATTCTTGGAGGTAAAAAAATGAAGAAGGTTACAACTTATGTACTCGTGCTTATGATGCTGGCAATATTTTTTGCTGGCTGCGCATCACAGAATCCTGTCCAGCCATCTGTGGCACCAAGTGTCACGGCATCGACCGGAGACGAAGAAACTTCGCAGCCTACTGCACAGACGCCTGAAGTTACACCCCCCGCGCATTATAAGATGACGGCTATGGCGTCTTCTGAGGAACCAATCGAAATCAAGTTCCTTTCTTATTCGAACAATCCGTTCTGGGATCAGATTAACGAGGGACTTGCAGCGGCAACCGACTACCTTAAGAATTTCAACTGCACCGTTACTCCGGTTGACATGGGCGATGAAGCTGACGGCAAGAGTATTGCGGACTACATTGAGACATTGATGCTCGAAGAGCCAGCCGCTATAGTTTGCTGCCCTATGTCTGATGGTACTGAGGCTTATATCGACAAAGCTGTTAACGCCGGCATCACTGTCGTTACCTATTTGAGTGAGTCGACTAATCAGACCAATACTCGTATAGCTTTCAGCGGCTCCGACGCTACTGCGGGCGGTGAAGCTGCCGCGCAGGCTATTGCAGATTTCACGAAAGGCGAAGGGTCCGTTGGTGTTATTACAGGATACCTGACGATGAATCAGCATGAAGAGCGCAGGTTAAGCATGACGAATAAACTGGCTGAGCTTTGCCCGAATATCAAAATACTTGAGCCGGTTGAAGCGCATGACTCGGCTACGGAAACCTATGACGCCGCTGTAAATCTGATCACTGCGAATCCTGACCTGAAGGCGATATATTGCACAGCCGGCGGCCCCTTTGGAGCTGCACAAGCTGTTAAGGACCAAGGCAAGACCGGACAGATCGGTGTTGTGTGCTTTGACTGGGTTCCGGACAATGTAACGTACGTTGCAAGCGGAGAGATCGTTGCGGCTGTTTCTCAGGATCCTCAGGCTATGGCTTTCAATGCTATTATTATGGCCTATAACAACGTCGTAACAGGCTGGAAGCCGGATGATCCGAAAGTTCTGACGGAATCGGATATACTTACTCCGCAGAACCTGAAAGAGAAATTGCCTGACTACCAGGGATAATGAATCACATTTTGACAAGAGGTTACGACATAAAAGATAGGCTTGATATTTTACCTCTTGTCATATACTTCAGAGCGAAGCACGAAAGTGCTTCGCTCAGATATTATTGAAAAATCAATTACTTATTATCTTATACTATATATCTTAAGCCGCAATTAAATGCTGCCTGCACAGAAAATAGTGAATGGAGATGGAATCAGATGATTTATAAAAAGGTAAAAAAGATAAAAGAAGAGATATCTGCTATTGGAATCGGCTGCTGGAATTTTGGCGGCGATTGGGATACGTCGAATGACAAGGAGGCTATAAACATCGTTCATGCCGCTATCGACAACGGTATAAATTTATTTGATGTTGCGCCTGTTTATGGATGGCATCATGCGGAAAAAGTTTTGGGAACCGCTCTGAAAAATGGTAAGAGAGAGAAAGTGCTGATCGCTTCTAAGTGCGGCCTTGTTTGGGACGAGAAGCACGTTACGGTAAATGACCTTTCAAAAAAGAACATCCTTCGTGAAATAGATGAAAGCCTTGAGCGTCTTCAGACCGACTACATAGATATATATCAACTGCATTGGCCCGACCCAAAAACTCCTATCGAGGAAACCGTAAGCGCTTTGGAAGAGATAAAAAAGGCGGGAAAGATAAGATATATCGGACTGTCCAACTTTTCGCAGAAAGACGTAGAAACATTCATGTCTATGATAGAGATAAACGCGCAGCAAGGCCTTTACAATATGCTTGAGCGTAACACTTCGAGTTATCACGGGATACCGCTGGAGTATAAAACAGAAAAAGAGATGCTCGTCACGGTACGCAAAGAAGGACAGGCGTTTTTACCTTACAGCCCGTTGTTCCAAGGGCTTCTTGCGGGAAGATTTAAAGGAGGGCACAGGTTTTCAAAGAAAGATATAAGGAACGAAAACCCGAAATTCTTCGGTGAAACCTATGAAAAATACTATAAGGGTTATGAAGAGATTCAGGCGATTGCGGATGAAATAGGCCGTCCGGTAAACGAGCTTGCCATCAACTGGCTGCGCCAGAAACCGGAAGTGACTTCAATCATCAACGGTGTATCGTCGCTGCAGCAACTGCAAAAGAACATCGACTCGATCAAATGGGATATCTCCGACGAATATATGGCAAAGATAGAAACCATCATTGCTCCATTTGAGGATATGTAGGGGTAAGATCATGAAAAAATATATCAAAGGCCTGCACCATATAGGGATCCCGACAAGCAATATGGCTGATACGGTCAAATTTTATGCTTCGTTCGGCGCAGCCGTTATGTTCGAAAAGGAAGACGTCTGTGAAGGAAAGCCTATCAGGGTTGTGCTTATGAAGATGCTGGACGTAGTTTTTGAATTTTATGAGAGAGACAATACCGCCGGAATATCGGGAGCAATCGATCACATAGCTTTTTGCGTTGATAATATCGACGAAATGTACAGGATTGCGAAAGAGAATAACTACAGTTTCATGCAGGACTGCGCCGAAAGCGTGCAGGTATCGACATACTGGCCGCATTCCGCGAAGTGGTTTATCGTGTACGGCATAAACGGCGAGAAAATAGAGTTTTCTCAGGAATTGTAATGATATTACGCGGCATGCTTTACGAATGCTTTTAACGCTCCTGCGACTTGCTTTGACAGGGAAATATCAACATTTTTATGTTTCCTCCTTTATAGCGCTGTTTGTCTTTTAATCAGGCATAATAGCGCTGTTTGTCTTTTAATCAAGCATACGGCGCTGTATGATTTGAGGCGGCCGCAGAACCATTCGGATGTCAGCAGTTTTCAGAGTTTCCTTTGGAGACGGAAGGCCGCGAAAGAAAGGTATAAGAAATTATGTCAGACAGCAAAAATACCGTATATTTATGGAAAACAAAATGAAAATAAGGACAGTGCTTGGCGATATTGATGCGGCGCAGTTGGGCTGGTGCCAATGTCATGAGCATCTGTTTATCGCCGACGGTCCGGCGGGCAAGACGGATAGAGCCCTTATTCTGTCGGACTATGGAAAATCTCTGGCGGAGATCGAGTTTTACAAAGCGGCGGGGGGATTGAGTTTTGTAGATGCGCAGCCCTACGGGTGCGGCAGGATGGCTGAGAAGCTCACCCGTGCGAGCAAACAAGCAGGAGTAAACATTATAGCGTGCACGGGGTTCCACAAAACGGAGTTTTTTGAAGATACCGAATGGGCCGTAAAACAGACAGAAGAAGCGATTACGCAGGCTTACGTGGAAGAGATAGAAGAGGGAATGTACTCTTCGGACAAAAGAAAACTTACAGCAAAAGCGGGCCTGATAAAATGCGCGGCTGTAACCGGCCTTAAAACCAGCGCGCTTTATGAAAAGCTTTTCAATTCCGCGGCGTTTGCTGCGCGGGCGACTGGCTCGCCGATACTCGTACAACGCACAAGATAGACCTGTTTAGCGCTGCTAAAGATATGTTCGACTACCTAGATCCTTACGCACAGGCTTTCGGGGAGTTGTCCTCCATATCAGAAATGGGCGGACAATTCAGAGGACATGCGAAAGATCCTATAACATGCGGCCTCGCGATGGAGTCGTTCGTGCCCGGCATGCACTGGAAAAATACGGAGCCGAAGTATTCCGCGACTATTATCTTCGACGGATAATTTCCCTTAAACTTATCCTGCATCAAGTACGCTCCCATCGAAATAGCGCTTCCTCCCGCGCCCATTATGAAAGTATATTTAAAAAGCTTGATCCGGGAGGCATTAACTTTGAATACCGCCTTACGCCCGAACCTGCGTTCAATGACGAGATATTGAAACAAGTGAAGCCGCACTCGCTCATAATAAACGCGACGGGCCTTGGAAAAGACGGCCGGGCTCGCCTCTTACGGACGCATGCGAATTCCCGTATGGAAGCATAGTCTGAGAAATAAACTACCGTGGAGAACTGCGGTTCATGCATCAAGCGCTGGAACAGAAGGAAGCAAAGAACCTTACAGTGGAAGACGGCTGGATATATTTCGTGCATGGCTGGACGCAGGTTATCGCGGAGGTCTTCCATAAGGACATAAACGGCAAGGTATTCAGGGAACTTGACAATGTCGCCCGGAAGTTTAGGGCGAGGTGATTGAAATGAATAAGAATGAAAACAGGTTTGATTGGATAAAAGGGTTTACTGTGGATTTCGACCTGGCGACGGGGCTATCCGCAAACGCTGAAAGTTCGAAAAGACGGCTTTCGGGGATGAGAGGAATGTACTTTGACGGCAAGGCAGAGGAAGATCTCATCAAGAATGGCGACCCGTTGGTCTACGAGTTCTATGAGATGGGAGCGCCGAATAGGGAGGGAGATCTTGCTTTCGGCACAAGTATCACATATCCCGGAAAAGTCGGGAACGAATATTTCATGACAAAAGGACATTTTCATAACGTACTGAAAACGGCGGAGACGTATTACTGCCTGAGCGAGGAAGGGTATATGATGCTTGAAAATCCCGAAGGCGACTGGAGTGCGCCAAAGCTGAAACCGGGGACAGCGCTGTATGTTCCGCCGAGATACGCGCACAGAAGCATAAATACAGGGAAAACGCCTCTTATCACGTTTTTCTGCTTCAGAGCGGATGCGGGCCACGATTACGGCACGATAGAGACAAAGGGATTCCGCAAATTGCTAGTGGAAGAGGGAGGAACGCCCGCCATCGCAGACAATCCGAAATGGAAGTAAGATTATGAAGATAATAATCACACCGACGTCATTTAAAAGACCCGAAAACGCGGAAACAAAAGCTCTTATTGAGTCGTAGGCTGACGAAATCTTATATAACCCGTATTCACGTCCGCTTGAGGCTCACGAAGCGGCGGCGCTTTTGAACGGAGCGGACGGATATATCGCCGGCCTTGATTATATTACGCGGGAAGTCATTGAACAGGCGTCTGAAACGCTCAAGGTGATATCCCGATACGGAGCGGGAGTAGACAGGGTAGACCTTGAGGCAGCGAGGGAAAGAGGCATAACGGTTACAAACACTCCGGGCACAAACGCCACGGCGGTATGCGAGCTGGCATTTGCACATATGCTCTGCCTTGCGAGGTCGATTCCAAGGCTCGACAAGGCGGTAAAAAACGGCGAATGGCCGAGAAACAGCGGAACGGAGCTAAAAGGAAAAACGTTGGGCATCATCGGCTTTGGAGCAATAGGTAAAAACCTCGCGGTAAGGGCAAAAGCGTTCGGGATGAAAGTAATAGCTTACGACCCTTATTTCGACGCCGCTTTTGCGGAACGGGAAGGTGTAAGGCGCACGGAACTGGACGGCGTCATACGGGAATCTGATTTTATCTCCCTGCATGTTCCGCTGACGGCAGAGACAAAGAACATGATATCTGAAAATCAGATAGAAATGATGAAGGATGGAGCATATCTCATCAACACAGCGCGCGGCGGGCTTATCGACGAAGCGGCTGCCGCAAGGGCGCTGCGCTCGGGGAAGCTGGGTGGAATCGGCCTTGATGCGTTTGAAACGGAACCTGTAACAGATTCTGCGCTTTCAGGTCTTGACAACGTAGTTATGACGCCTCATACGGGCGCGCATACCAATGAGGCGGTAACTGCAATGGGAATAATGGCGGTAAAAAATGTTATAGATGTGTTGGAAGGAAGAAATTGCGGCAATATAGTCGTGTAAAAGTTGGCTTATTTATGGGATGGAAAATTGGAGAAATATTATGTAAAATCTGAGGTATTAAAACGCATAACCGATTGCGGTGTTGTGGCGGTCATGCGGGCCGAAAACGCGGATCAGGCAAAAAAGATAGCGGAAGTAATAGTGCTTTTTTCGTTTCCTTATCGTTGTCATTTTTCCCTTCCCACACTTTAAGGGATAATTCCGTTTCTTTTTAGGCCTATATCATACATTCCCTCACAATCTATTATACTATAGAACGTTCATACTGTCAAGTAATTATGCTTTACACGTCAATATTTATGCTTAAAAACGGGTCTTTTTATTAGATCTGCCTGTAAAGCTAAAATGCTTTACTGCTCTTTAAGGCATAATTCCTAAAAAATTTATGGGATTTTAAAAATTAAGCGGAACACTTACCTCATTTTTTCCTTTCGGGTATTAGGGGAGTTTTTTTCTACTCCTTATACATTGACAACTGAATATTCAGGAGTGGCTGGGACATAGTGTTATTTCGACGACTTCAAACATCTATACTCATCTGGACTTTAAATCAAAGGTTGCTTCAGCGAATGCAATTATAGGTGTGTATCCTGGATAAATGAGCGTGGGTAAGAAAAATGAAAAAACCACCGAATTGCTTCGGTAGCTTTTCCAAAAACTTCTCACTTGATGTCTTTCCCTGTAGCTGTACAAAGATGTCAATACTGATGCCAAAACCTTGATGCTAAACACAGCTGTCAATGGTGCCGAAGGCGGGACTTGAACCCGCACGGTATCGCTACCACCGGATTTTGAGTCCGGCACGTCTGCCAATTCCATCACTTCGGCATATAAAGCCCGGTTGTAAATATAGCATATCAGAAATTTTGCGTCAACTGTAAATATCGGGTCGCGAAGGCTGGTAAAACTACCTTGAAAACAGCCTGACTATATGCGGTACGAATATTATAAGCCCTATTGCGGCTGAAATGACGCAGAATAAAAGTACCGCGCCAGCCGCGACGTCCTTCGCTTTTTTGCGTGGGGCTGAAACTCGGACGCTTTCACATCAACGGCGGCCTCAATAGCGGTATTTATCATCTCAAGGGAAATTACGCCCGCGCAGCACAGCAGCACCACCGCCCATTCGAGGCCTGAAAGCCCGAGTATAAAGCTTACAGGTATGATGAGTATGAAGCATACGTACATGAAGCGCATGTTGCTCCCGCCTTTAAGTGCCGCGGCTATGCCTGAGAACGCGTTTTTAAAAGAACGCAGCGACAAAACGATCCCTCCTCTGTTTGAATTTAACATAATGATAGCATAAAACAGGGAATAGACAAGCTTGTGGGTTTTCCCGCTTAAGGCTTTTGGTATTTAGTCAATATTCTCATACCGGCGGCATATCATATATAGCGCACGAGTTCAACAGCTAAAGGAGGACAGCATGCGGAATCGCGAATGCATCGAATATAAAATCAGCAAGAACGAGACGCTTTTTGACATCTTCAGGCGGTTTGATATAAGCATAAAGGACCTGCGCGAATACAACGAGTCTTGCGATGTATTCTCGCTTCGTGAAGGGCAGACGATTCTTATAAAAGACGTTCCGCGGCAGGGGAGGGAGTATGTATTGCAGGACAACGAAACGCTGCGGTCCGTAGCCGAGAAGTTCGGCTTAAGCGTGATTTCGCTGCTCAAAGCGAATACGAATTATATGCCGGGTGAGATAAGGCAGGGGGCTAAGATAACTCTCCCCGAACCGGATTAGCCACGGCAAATAAAATTGCCCTTTGACTGCTCAAAGGGCCATACTGCTTTTGATACGGGGTCCCCAAAAAGACGTGAGGCTTTTTGGGGTGTGTATATCGGGGTCCCCAAAAAGACGTGAGGCTTTTTGGAGTGTGTAGTACGGTTATAGTATATCTTCTCTGTTGGGCTTTTTCTTTTTGAATATTCCTGCTCTGCAGGCCATCATAGTGAACAGCACGGAGACAAGCGCCACGCCCAGCATCGCGGCTATAAACGACACGTACGGTATGCCGAACAGCTCTCCGGCCGGTGCTGACGCGTTTGCGGCTATCAGCTCAGGCGAAGACGACGGCTGCGCTTTATACGAGTCGAGCTGGGATTGCAGCCCTTCGTTTGCCGCCTGCACTTCAGTAAGCTGCTGCTGCAGGTCTGCTATCTGCGCCTGAGCTTCCGAGAGCGCCTGCGCGTTTGCGGCGTCTGCCGTAAAATCTCTGCCCGCCGCTCCCTCAATG
Organism: Burkholderiales bacterium; assembly: GCA_050260375.1. Classification (GTDB taxonomy): domain Bacteria; phylum Bacillota; class Clostridia; order Christensenellales; family SZUA-584; genus DTFZ01. The sequence continues at coordinate 116,756 of JBLNCA010000045.1, forward strand.
GCAGTTGCCGATACGAAATAGCTTGAGCAGTGATAGATGTCAAACGTGATAAAACCGTTGGCGTCCACCTGCGCCGACTGCATACCTTCTATAACGCCCGACTGGTCGTAATAGTAATAGAGGTACAGCGTATCTCCCGGCGCGTGGCCTTCGGCCTTGAAAGTATACGTGAATTTCCCGGGCAGCTGTCCCGAATGGGCGAAATGCAGCTGATATGCGTCCTGGCCGCCCAATGCCGACGATAGCGCCTCGTCTTTCTCCATGCTTACCGAGAAGTCGATCGGGTCCATCTTATCCGGTATATTCCCAAGCGCCGCACCGTTTATCGTGCAGGTATAGCCGCCGTAGTTGAGCGTGAGCACGCCCTGCTTTTCCTTGACGGAAGAGAGTATCGACGCGGGTATCTTGGGGTCTTTTGTTATGTCTACAACCACCGTGCCGCCTGTCTCCATAGCCTGAACGTTCTGCTTGGCTATGTCCCACTCGGTAGGGGCTTTCGTTGCCTTGGGCGAGTCGCCGGAAGATGCCTTGCTCGGGTCGCCTACTGTATACGTTTTTGTTTTTGAATCGGAAAACGAGCCTACGTTCGTACCGTCAAAAGTTGATACCTGATAATTAACCGTAATGGTTCCCTTATCGCCAACCTTTGCATTCGCCGGGACGGATACTGTAATAGTAGCCGAAGCGGTTATCTTTTCGTTCATGCCGCTGTTGGAATCCTTCCAGCCGTTGGACGGACTGCCGCTGAACACGCCTCCGCATGTTACGCTTGTGATACCGATGGACGAAGCATTTTCCGTAACGGATACTTTGATTGTATAAGTCTTTCCTGGATAGACGGTACTGCTGCCGCCAATGCTCGCTCCCGCAAAAGCGGACGATACTCCGAATACGGAGACAACAAGCAATACTGCTATCAAAAACGCTGTAAATCTTTTCATCGAGTTCTCCTTGTTAATATGTAATTTTTTAATAATTTTTTAACCACCATCAATTGAATACGCGGCGCCCGTGGCTCAGCTTCCTGTCATACCAGCCTTCCACCCGGCATATTACGACATACCCGTAGTCGGACGAAGCGTGTATATGATAGCCGTTGCCGAGGTATATGCCGACATGCCCGATATAGCCCGGCTTTGAATCCGACCAGTAGAACATAAGGTCACCCGGCTGGAGCGCGTTCCTGTCCACGTACTGCCATTTTTCATTGATGCTATACGTATTGGCTGTCGAACGCCCCACAGAATATCCCGCCTGGTTCAGGCAGTAATATATATAACCCGAACAGTCAAACGAATCGGGGCCTTCATCACCCCATACATACGGCTTGCCCTGCAGCGAGAGCGCAACTTCAAGAAACCTTTGTATACGCGGGTCGGCCACCGCCGGCAGGTCGGGCGGCGCCGTGCTTATCGGCTTCATGTTGAGTATGTCAAGCCGCATAAGCGTATAATCCTTTATTGTTATGGCTCCGTCCCCGTCAACATCTGCGCTAAAGCGGAAATTTCCGACAAGGGGTTTAAGACCGAGTATATCAAGCCGCGCGAGCGTGTAGTCCGCAACTGTTATACCTCCGTCACCGTCCGCGTCTCCGCTTACTATTACGGTGAGAACGTCACGCTCCTTGCCACCGACAGACAGCTTTACGATAGTGCCCGTTCCTATGATACCTCCGGTAAGCTCGCTGCCGTCGGGCTTATATAAGCGCACATCTCCGCCGGTGTTATAAAGGTTTGCTTTGAATATGGGCAATACTGTATACTTTGCAACTCCCGTAAGTAATCCGTTGCCCACCATATATTTCGGTGAGGAAATCTTGTCCGGTTTTATGGCTATAGTACAGGTCGCTTTTAAACTGCCGTCCTGTGTGGTCGCAGTTATGTCAACCGTGCCCGCTGAAAGTATCGTAACAATACCATCTGCGACGGATGCGATTTCGTCATTACTTGAGGACCATATTACGGTTTTGTCCGTAGCGTCTTCAGGGGAGATAAGCGCAGTAAGCGTTATAGTATCTCCGGCACACGTTTCAAGCGAAGTTTGGTCAAGGCTAATGCCTGAAACGTGCCGCTTAACAGTTACGGTGGATTGGGCTTTGATATTGCCGTCGTCTGATGCTACCGTAATATTTGCAGTTCCAGGCGCAATGGCTGTTACGACAGCATTACCAACCTCATTGCCTACCGTGGCGACATTTTGGTTATCGGAAGACCATACTACATTAGTTGCAGAGTCAGGTTCGAGATCGGCAGTTAGCCTCGCGGTTTCGCCGGCGTATAAATCAAATGACGTAGTGCTTATCGAAGCTATACTGGCTAGTTTAGGCGTAACATTAACGGTACATGTAGCCGTAAAATTCCCGTCGTCTGTCATGGCGGTTATATTTGCAGATCCAACAGAAACAGCTGTTACAGTTCCTTCGCTGTTCACTGAAGCTATGGCAGGGTCTGAAGAAGACCATGTCACATTTTTATTCGGTGCGCTTTCCGGCGTGACAGTAGCAACGAGCGTCGCTTGTTTACCCACTGTAATGTTAAGAGTATCCTTATCGAGAGAAACGCCGGTAACAGGCCCGTCCGCCAATACAACGAGGCCGACGGAGCATAACAGCAGTGTCATGACTACCGACATGCATGCCGCTTTTTTAATAATTTTATTAACAGAAATTTTCATATTCCCCGTTACCTCGATAAACTGTGTCTTGTTCTCCTTGAATAGTATTTTTATATATGCATATTGTCATATCAATACATTCTCAGCCTAACTGTACCTTCGATGCGGCGACAAAGCAACCGGTTCCGCCGTAGTCAATTACATACCATTCAGGATATGAGGTAGTGTCGATGACCTTTATCCTCGCGCCATATGGCAGCGTGCCTACAACAGGGTTGGAGGTGCCGGGCCCCGATCTTACGTTCAACGGGCCGCTGGTATCAATAACCGTCGCGTTTGTGCTGTCGGGCGAAGATATCGGCGTAAGCGCAGGTCTGTCGTAAGCGAGCTGCGTAAGTGCAGTATTCGGGAAGTAAAATCCGAGTATCTTGTCGTACGTATTAACATTTGGATCACCGGAATTTGCGCGCTGCTGAGCCCCGCGCTGGGAAAGCCCTATGCCGTGGCCGTAGCGTCTGTGATATATGTTCCAGCTTGTTTCCGTCTGTTCCACCACAAACAGCCGAAGCGTGGAATCTCCGTAATAGAACGCTGCATATGGACCGCCCGTGTCAAAAGCGTGCATGTCTATGGTGAAATCCACCGTTATGGGCTCCTGTACCAGAACGCCCTGACTGGGATCGGGCTGCACGATCTTTTTCAATCCCAGTATATCAAGCCGTATAAGCGTATAATCGTATATGTTTATTATCCCGTCCTGATTTACGTCCGCGGCTATTCTTGCGTTGCCGGTCAAGGGTTTAAGCCCCAGTATATCAAGGCGTATAAACGTATAATCGTATATGTTTATCTTTCCGTCGCCGTCGCAGTCGCCCAGCATTACGAAAGGAGCGCCCGCTGAAGTTACATACCTCTTTGCCAGCACCGTCATGTTTACATTGGCGTTGACAAAATCGACGCAGCCGTTTGTGCCATTGTAATCGTTGCCGTTATATACGCCGGGCACGCCGCCGTGCTTTTGGCTTCTCGTAGTATCGTGCGTGTGGGCAGCGATGCTGTTTATACCGATTATTTGTATATCGCCTATGCCGCCAGCTATATATCCTTGTGCCGCCACAGCGGGCAAAGCAGCCGCTTTTAAGTACTCTTCGGCTTTGGGCGCTTCGCTGCCGTCTCCCGGTACCATGGTTCCGCCATCCGACCTAAGGTAAGATATCCTGTTCGTATCCGTTATTACCTTGGGGAATATGAGCACTTCCTGCCTGCTGTACGGGTTTTGGACGTCATACGGGTCGAACTGTATAACATGATAGGGCAAAACCGGATTAGTTGCTGACCATACGTGCTGCGGGATATCGGTATACCCTCCGTTTGACGCGGAGTAAAACGTCTCAATGATCTGTCCGTTATACGTGAGTACTGTTTTTGCGGTCGCGTTAACGGCTTGTATGGAGTTGCTGTATGCAGGGTTGAATCCGCCGTATACCTGGTCTGCGGAGGTGTCGGAAAGTATGCCCGCTATGTTTCTTTGCGCATATCCTCTGGCGGCTACGGCCTGTGCTTTTAAGGCTTCTATCGGAAATGAATCGCTCATCTCATAGGGAAGGACGCCGTAAAGATAATCTTCTATATAGACATGGTTAATCGCCCGTATTCCGCCGTCGGAAGCGATGAATTCAATATTGCCGAGGTATGCTTTGTTATTTATATTCATCCAGACAAAGTTGTTGCGTCCGTCTGTCGGCGAATGCTGCTCGAGCGTCAGTGAAGCGCCGCTTGCCACAACAGCATTGCCTAAATACAGGTTTACAACTCCTCCTTCAAGTTTTGCGGTATATAGCTGGCGCTCCAGTGGTATTCCGGCTACGCTGTAGTTGCCGTCGATATAAAAAGGTATGGCGGCAGGTTGTCCCAGCGAAAGCTCTACGTGTACGATGCTATTATCTGCTGCCGAGACAGTGATGCCGGGCATAAGCAGCAGCAACAACGAAATGCATAGTATTGCACATATCAACTTTCGACGCATTCTCATACTCCTGATGTCAAAAATCTATTTAGCGACGGTGTATTTTTGTAATACACTCGAAATATTTTTGTAATAATTACTACACTACTTATATCATATATACCTCAAATTGTACATATGAAAACAGAAAAAATACTTACTAATGTGTAAAAAATATCATATTTCATGTTTTTACACTACAGATAGTATATCATAATACGGTAATTAGTGCTAAACATAATTAATATATCTTTACATATTTACTTTAATATTGCCTTGATTGAATCGAGTTTGTATATGTAACCCTTGGTTAACATGGCAAAAATCCATGAAAAACAGCCCTTAACGATAGGGGTTGCATTTTATTATTATCGCAAAATAAATAAAATAAAAATATAAATATTATATAATTGACAATAGTGTGCGGTGCATAGTATAATGCGCGTGAGGTGATGGAGTTGACAGATAGCAAAGCCAAAGACATCGTTAATAATCTGCAGCAGGAGCTAAGGCGCGGCGCTATTGTGCTGTGCGTGCTCTCCCAGCTTACCTCGCCGAAATACGGATACGCACTCGTCGAGTCTTTGCAGGAAAAAGGCATACGTATAGAGCCGGGAACGCTTTACCCGCTGCTGCGGCGGCTGGAGAAGCAGGAAATGCTCGTAAGCGAATGGGAAACGTCGGGGGCCAAGCCGCGCAAATACTACGTGCTCAGCGCGACAGGACGTGAAGTATACAACCTGCTGCTTAAGGACTGGGAAGACCTTGAGGCTACCATCAACAAGCTGACTGGTAAAAAGGAGTGAATGTAATGGAAACATACGAAAAAGCGGTTGCCGAACTTATAGACAGGTACGTATACGCGGTGACTAAACGCTTGCCGCAGGCACAGAGAGAGGATATAGAAAAAGAGCTGCGCGGCCTTATAGACGACATGCTTATAGCCCGTACTAACGGAGCGCCGCCAAGTAAGGAAGACGCGGAAGCAGTGCTTAAAGAACTGGGAAGGCCGTCGGCGCTCGCGGCGAAATACAGGGGGGAAGAGCAGCACCTTATAGGCCCTGAATACTTCGACATCTATATGATGGTAATGAAGGTGATTACAATAGTGGCCGCGTCCGCTACGGCGCTTGCGATGATAATTGGTTTCATAGCAACGCCGCCAATCAATGTGTTTGAAGCGTTCGGCAAGTTTCTGTCGGGAGTAATATCGGCGGCTATAAACGCGTTCGCAGTAGTAACGATAGTATTCGCAGTGATAGAGCGTTTCGCAAAACACGAGACGCTTAAAGGGGAAGACTGGAAGCCTTCCGACCTGCCGCCCGTTCCTGCCGCAAAAGCCGTGATACACAAGAGCGAACCGATAGTCGGGCTCGTATTCGCCGTGCTCGCCATTATAATATTCAACGCGGCGCCTTGGCTTTTCGGCGCGGGAGACATTTCGAACAAGACGTTTATCCCCGTTTTCAACCTTGATGTGCTCTACAGCATGCTGCCGCTTATCAACATAATGTTCTGCGCCGGCATGCTGAAGGAAGTCGCCCGTCTTGCCATAGGCAGATACGATTTCCGCCTCGCGATAGCGGTTGCCATATTCAACGTAATATCGCTCGTACTGACCGTGTATATATTCGCTCCTCCCGCTATATGGAACCAAGATTTCATGTCGTCGCTCAGTACCGCCTACGGCTGGGAATGGGCCGCCACTTCCGAGGCGGCTCATGTATGGAGCATAATACAAAAAGTGATAGTCGGCTTATCGATATTCGGCATAGTTGTCGATACGATTACCACGGCGGTGCGCGCATTCCGCCACAGCTTGCCAAGGAAGAAGGTTTAGCACGTCTTGACTAAGAAAGAATTACATGTTAATATCCATTTACATCAGCATCGTATTAAAAGCCGGCATGAAGCCGGTCGCTGAAAGTAAAAAATCAGCGTAAAAAATCTCAGCATAGAATCGTACCATGAAGGTATTGCCCGCGTGGCGGCCTTTCATGGTTTTTTATTTTGGAGGTATCAATGTCGACAAAAAACATAGTATTATCAGGACTTTTCCTCGCCCTGTGCATTGTATTGCCGTTCCTTACGGGGCAGATACCCGAGATAGGCAGTATGCTGCTGCCCATGCACCTGCCGGTGCTTCTTTGCGGCTTTATATGCGGATGGCCGTTTGGGCTTGTCGTGGGAGCTGTGGCGCCGGTGTTGAGAAGCGCGATATTCACGATGCCGCCTATGTTTCCCACAGCCGTCGCGATGACGTTCGAGCTTGCGGCGTACGGCCTGGTATCGGGGCTTCTTTATAAGCTGCTGCCCAAGAAAAACGCATATATATTCGTAGCGCTTATAGCCGCGATGCTGGCGGGCAGGATAGTATGGGGCGGCGTAAGCTACATACTGTACGGTATTGGCGGAACGGCGTTTACATGGGAAATATTCATGTCGGGCGCCATACTTAAAGCGCTGCCGGGCATAGCGGTGCAGATTGTGCTAATACCGCTTTTAGTTATTGCGCTGAGAAAAGCAAAACTGATAGAATATAAAGGTTCAAATAATACCGAAACCGATACGATAAATGCCTGAGACGAAAACGGAAAAAATACTATTGCAACATTATAAACGTTATCCTAAAATGCAGCCGGCGGACTGCGTTAAACTGCTTTACCAAAGTGAGTTTGCGGGCGGCCACCTGATAAGCGACAGGGCAAAGAGCCTTGAGCGCTTAAGTGTGGAATACGACGCATTGAGCACGCCTTCCGTGCCGGAGCAGGCGTTCGAGGATATTGGCGGCGGCTTTTTGAGATTGAACTTAAGAGGGCTCAAAAGCCTCGGTATTACCCTTAAAACGGCGAACGGCTTTTTTGTTGAGTCCGCGAGTTCCGCGGCGGGAAACATAACGTCGTTTGAGCGCAAGCTGGGCGTTTTGCTGCAGTGCTGCCGCCAAGGCAAGCTGCCGTTCGCGCCCCGGCAGGTTGAGCGGTATATACAAAGCCTAAAAGATTTGGGCTATCCTCCCGTATCGCACAGCGAAGAGTACCGCGCCGCTTACGCGCCCGCCTACCGCGTTGTTAAGAGCGTATTCCGCGACTTTATAGAAGCGTTCCGCCGCATAGACGGGCTTCTCAAAGAAAAAGATACGGTATGCGTTGCGATAGACGGCAACTCCGGCGCGGGTAAAAGTGCTCTCGCGTCATTGCTTTTTGGCGTGTATGACTGCAACGTGTTTCATATGGACGATTTTTTCCTGCGGCCCGAGCAGAGGACATATGAACGGCTGCAGCAGCCGGGGGAATACATTGACCACGAACGATTTGCGCAAGAGGTAATAGCGGGCATAAAAAGCGGCAGGCAATTTGCATACCGCAGATACGATTGCAAAAAACTTTCGCTGGGCGAAGAAATACTCGCCGAGCCGAATAAGCTAAATATAATCGAAGGCTCGTACAGCATGCATCCGAAGCTTATCGGGTTTTACGATCTTAAGATATTCATGCAGACAGGCGGGCAGGAGCAGATAAACAGGATACGCGCTCGCAGCGGCGAAGCGCTGCTCAAACGGTTCATAGACGAATGGATACCGCTTGAGGAAAAGTACTTTGGCAGTTTCGGCGTGAAAGAAAAAAGCGATATAGTATTCGGCGCTTAGGCAGGCGCTTTGAGCCGGGAACAGAACCCCGGTTTTTTTATTATTTCCGGGGAATTGAGCAGTATACGGCTGCCTCCAAATAACGAAAAAAACCAATAAACTATTAACTATTAAGACAGAGCGGGCGAGCCGCTCTTTTTTGCGTACGCAAAAACTTCGGTCAACAATCTTTTCTTCTTGATTCTACGAATTATGCTGAAAAAGCCCTCATATAAATATTTTAACGCTGACTTAAAGAGGGTATCCGGAGATGAAGAGGACCTTGCTTATTATCACGGCCTTTTTGATAACCGCAGGTTTTGCGATGTATATACTCGGCACAGACGCTTTTTTTAAACGCGAGACTATAGGCCTGCAGTACGATTCAAAAAGCGATACTTCGGAGTCAATCGAGGATAAGCAAAATATAAATTCTTCATACAGCGCGTTTACGCTTGCCGGCATGCCCGCAGACGCAATACAGGCGCCGAGTTCGACAGAGCGAATTGAAGAAGACGAATGGAAGCTCGTCTGGGCCGACGAATTCGATAAGCGGAACCTCAACTTAGAGTATTGGACGGAAGTTGACAGAAGGCACTGCTACAACAACGAACTGCAGTATTACCTGCCGAAAAACTCGTACATAAAGGACGGCTGCCTGTGCCTTACTGCAATGAAAGAGAAAACAGGCGGAAAGGAATATACGTCCGCAATGGTCGATACCGGTTACAAGCTGTCGTTTCGCTACGGCCGTATAGAAGCGCGCATCAGGCTGCCTAAAGGGAAAGGGATTTTTCCGGCTTTCTGGATACTGACTTACGACGGTGGATACGAGATAGACGTTATGGAGATGATCGGCAGCGAGGACATAATTTACGGCACGAACCATTATGAAAGCAGAGGAAGCAGAAAAACTTCAGGCAATATCAAAAACGATACGCCCGGCGAGTTTCACACGTATGCGGTTGAATGGGAGAAGGACTGCATCAGGTGGTACATGGACGATAAGCTGTATCATACGAGCAAAAAAGGCGTGCCGCAGGACGACATGTATATAGTGCTTAATCTTGCGGTGGGAGGCAACTGGCCGGGAAAACCGGACGAAACCACCGAGTTCCCGAGCAGCATGGTGGTGGATTACGTAAGGATATACGATAAACGTAGCGCATGAGGATAAAAGCATATGATGATATTTATGGAGATTCTTATTTTCTTGAGCACCGTATTGCCCTTGTTTCATATTATAAACGCGCTGATATCAAAAAGAAGAAATCCGTATTTGCTGAGCAGGGATAAAAAATTCAGCATACTGATACCGTGTTATAATGAAGAGTACACCGTCGCGCTTTCGGTAAACGCCCTGCTTAATATGGACTACGACAACTACGAGGCCATATACATAAACGACGGCTCAAATGACGGCACGCTTCGCGCGCTGAACGGCATGCTGCGGCTGTATATAATGGAAGGCGCAAACGCCGCTCCGGGGCATACTGTGTACCGCTCTTCTTTGCACCCTAATTTCTTCGTTATAGACAAGCCAAAGGAGGGAAAGAGCGACGCATTAAACGCCGGGCTTGCGCTCGCGGCAAACGAGCTTATAGTGACGCTCGACGCGGACAGCGTGCTCGAGAAAAACGCGCTCAGGATCATGGCGGGCACGTTTGAAGACCCGGACGTCGTCGCCGCGGGAGGGTCGGTGCACATTATACAGGGGTATATCACTCAAGGTTCGAGGCGCGCGGAGGTAAAGCCCTTGCTGATGCTGCAGATACTCGAATACATAAAGGGCTTTTACATATACAAGATGTCGCTTTCCATGCAGCGCGCGGTCACAATCGTTTCTGGCGCTTTTGGCGTGTTCAGAAAGGAGATTCTCATGCTCGCGGGCGGATACCGCAGGACGCTCGGAGAAGACGTCGATATCACGATACGCATACAGAAGATGATACATAAAACGCGCAAGAAAATACTGTTTATACCGAAAGCGCTCTGTTTTACGCAGTGCCCCGAAAACTGGCGCGACTTGAAGAACCAGAGGATGCGCTGGCAAAAGGGTTTTATAGACTGCGTTGTCCACCACTGGCGCTTCCTGTTTAAGACGTTTCTTTATAAAAGCTTCAGCTTTCACTTCCTTGTGGAAGCTATGGTAGTCGGCCTTAGCTCCTGCCTGCTTACCATATTCACGTATGTGTTTACCGCCGTGCTTGCTTTCGGGGACGTCAGCATTTTGGGCGTATTTGCGGCCTACTATGCTTTCTGCATTGCGTTCGACATACTTTACTCAATAAGCGCGCTTGCAGTATCTATGCGCTGCAACCGTTACCCTGAACGCATATTCAGAAAAGTATGGCTGGCGGTAGCGCTCAATATACTGTTCTACAGGTATTTCAACCTTATAATGTTTCTTGCAGGCACGCTGTCTTATTTCTGGACGAGAAAAAGCAAGTACGACTGGAACAAGGTGACGAGAGTAAAACGGGACTATTCTCCCGCCGTGCAGGAGGGCGCGTGATGGATAAGCACCTTGTAAAGCTTTATATTGTAATACTTGCGTTTCTCGTACTGGCGATACTGCTGACGCCCGTAATAATGGGCAGGACGTCGGCACTGGTGGCCGAAGCCGCCACCGCGGTGAAGCTCGCGGATTACAAAGCGGATGAAACAAAAAGCATTGCGCCCGCAGAGGAAAAAGGCAGCGTGGTGATAATAATGGACGACGGCTTTGAAACGCAGTACACCAGCGGCTATAATGTGCTCAAAAGCAGCGGCTTAAAGGGCGCCGTAGCGGTTATACCCGCGGCCGTGGGCGAGGCGGGATATATGGATTACCGGCAGCTTGCCGAGCTGTATATGGACGGCTGGGATATGCTGAACCATACGTATAACCATGAAAGCCTTGTCGAGCTGAGCAAAGAGGAACAGGTATCGCAGATTTTACGGGGCAGGGATTGGCTGCGCAGCCGTCAGCTGTTGAGGGGAAGCGACATACTCGTATATCCGGGCGGCAGGCACAACGAGCTTACGAAAGAAGCGCTTAAGGAAACGGGCACAGCGGCAGCAAGAAGCCTTAAGAGCGTTTGGACGAGGGAGCTTGACTGTACGCTCGAAGACGTGGAGGTCTGCAACGTAATAAGCGGCATGCCTGTTAAAGAAGTTAGAGCGGCCATTGACAAGGCCGCAAACAACAAAAGCGCCGTGTTGCTCGTGCTGCATAAAATTGAGCCCGTAACGGACGATTCCAAGATGCAGGTAGAAGAATCAACGCTGCAAAGCATCGTCGATTACATAGCAAGTAACAGCGCCACGCTCAACGTGGTAACGCTTAGCGAACTGCTGCAGATGCGGCAATAAACGGCAATTTATATCATCATATCAATACAAATATCTGGAACCCCCTTATTTGTTCATGGTATAATGTAAACAATGAAATGTTGCTTATTATAACAGCGGGGGTCACCAAATATGAATATCGTTATAGCCACCGACTCGTTTAAGGGATGCTGCACTACACTTGAAGCGGCGGCCGAGTTTAAAAGGGGCATACTTCGGGTTTTTCCAAACGCCTGTATTAATATAATACCGATAGCCGACGGCGGAGAAGGCACCGTGAGCGCTGTTATGAGCGCGCTGGGCGGAAGCCTTAAGTCGGTGCGGGTAAAAGGCCCACTGGGGGAAGAAACGGAAGCCGTATTTGGAATCGCACCCGGCGGCCGCGCGGTGCTTGAAATGGCGGCGGCGTCGGGGCTTACGCTCGTCAAGGGCAGAAAGGACCCTATGAGAGCTTCCACATACGGCACGGGCGAGCTTATTAAAGCGGCGCTTGATTCAGGCTGTACGGATATATACATAGGCATAGGCGGTTCGGCGACAAACGACGGCGGAGCGGGCATGGCCGAGGCACTCGGCGTGCGCTTTGTTGACAAAAACGGGCGTCCCGTCCCTCCCGGCGGAGGCAGCCTTCATATAATCGATACGATAGATATCTCCGGCCTCGACAAACGCCTTAATAACGCAAGCATTACGGTTATGTCCGACGTAACAAACCCGCTCTGCGGCGAGAACGGCGCGTCGGCAATATACGGGCCTCAAAAGGGAGCTACGCCCGAGCAGGTAAAGATTCTTGACAGCAACCTTGAGCACCTCGCGCGCAAGGTCCGCGAACAGCTGCATACGGATTTTGCAAACACTCCGGGCGCGGGAGCGGCAGGCGGGCTGGGATTCGGGCTGATGGCGTTTACGGGCGCCAAGCTGCGCTCCGGCATAGAAGCGATACTCGACCTTACCGGGTTTGACGCGCTCGCGCGCGACGCCGACCTGATAATAACGGGCGAAGGCAACCTCGACGCACAGTCCGCAATGGGCAAGGTGCTCTCGGGCGTAGCCCGCAGGGCGAAAGCGTACGGCAAGCCGGTAATAGCGATAGCGGGCGGCATAGGCAACGGGGCGGAGCGCATATACGAATACGGCATAGACGCGGCGATAAGCAGCACGTGCAGGCCGATGACGTTGGAGGAAGCGGTCGCGGCGGCGGGGGAATTGCTTTCCGGCGCTGCCGAGCGCGCGATGCGGCTGGTTAAGACGGGTATGCGGATGAAGGGATGAGAATGAGCGCCGCTTTGGGCAAATGTGAGCCCTAAGGGGCCATGCCCGTACCATCATAACCGCTATAACGTTATATATTCAGTTTCAGCCTATCATACCCCGATTAAGCATTTTGGCAGCAACGCGGGGCCGCGGCGGGCGTATAAACGTTGCCGCCGCCTGAGTGTGAAGCTTGAGGCGGGCGCAATAAAAATCAGTATTGAACATTTTTGTTTACGATACGTTTATTAAAACGAAAGGGAAAAAAGCTGTTGCAAGACGAACAAAAGCTGAAAAATTTCCTTTGCACCGGAGATTATTCTTCCGTTGAATCGTTGGTTCGCACGCATGAGGACAGCCTTTACGGCCTTTGCCGCTATCTAGCGGGCAACCCTGCCGACGCGGACGACCTGTATCAGCAGACATGGCTTAAGGCGATACAGAAAGCGCAAACCTACAAGAACAAGTCCTTCCGTAACTGGCTTTACACTATATGCATAAACACTTTCAGGGATCAGCGGCGCAAGGCAAAGCGGAGGGAAAAGATAGCGGACGATAACATGGACGCGGAAACAAAAGAGTATGCGATAGCTTCCGCGTCGGACGACGTATCAACCGAAAGCATCGTTATATAGAACTTTGATAAGCAGCGGCTGCTTGATTTGGTCAGCCGTCTGCCCGATAAGCACAGGCTGCCCATAGTATTGCACTATTTCGGGGATATGAATTACGCAGATTGCGCGAAGGTATTAAATGTTCCTATTGGCACTATCAAATCAAGGCTGAATGCTGCGAAGAAAAAGCTGCATGATGAAATGGAGAAGAGCCAAATTGATTGATATAGATAAAGCACTTGCCGGCCTGAAAGTTCAAGGGCTGAGGCCGAGCGAAAAATTAAGGCTTGAGACGCGTGAAATAGTATCGGATGCGGCAAAGCAGCGCGGAGAGCACAAGCTTTCCTCCGGGTTTAAACCTGTATACATCATAGCATCGGCGGTTCTCGCGATATTGCTTTTTGCCTTGGTATTTACGGCGCTCCCTGCTCAGGCGGCAGGTTATTACACTATAGATATCAACCCGAGCATAAGCGTGGCAGTTGATGCATACGACAACGTGATTGAAGTTTCGGCGGAGAACGACGACGCTTCGGCGCTGCTCTCCGGGCTGGACGTTAAGGGACGGCGTTTTGAGGAAGCGCTCGACGCAATAATACGGGCTGCGGTGAAGCGGCGGTATCTTGCCGGGGGCGGACAGGTGCTGGTAGCGCGTTTCGGGGAGGGCGAAGGCTTATCCCAACAGAAGCTCGATGCCATAGTGGGCGGGCAGCTGCCGGATGAAAACGTAAGCACGCTGGTGCTCAACGGAGAAAAAGAGCAGTTCGAGAACGCTAAAAAATCCGGCAGGAAGGCCGGAGTGGAACTGTTGCTGACCAGAGCCAGGGAAATCGGAATAGAAGAAGATAATTTGGGGGAAGTCATAAGAAAGGTCAAATCCGCCAAACAAAACGAACGCAGGGAAAAGGAAGAGCCTGAAGAAAAAGTCAAGCAGAACGCGGAGCCGGCTGCAATGCAAGAAAACGGGAGTAACAAAGATAAAAAAGACCACGACAAAGGAAAAAGCGGCAACCTATCCAAAGAAGACAGAGGAAACGATAAGGAAAACGGCAGGGAAGATAACAACGCTGCCGGGAAAAAGGACAAGGACGAAGGTAAAGGCCCCAAAGATTCCGGCCATGGAAATAAGGACAAGGACAAGGAAGAAGGCAAGCACGGCCGCGGCGGGGGACGGCAGGATAAGGATAATAAAGACTAGGGCGGCGGCGAAAACGGAAATAACGACGGCGGAGCCGGCGACAGAGATAAAGACAAGGATAAAGGCAAAGACGATAAGGGCAAGGATAAAGAAATAAAGGCGATAAAGGAAACGGCAAATATAAGGACAAAGGCAGCAAGCAAAGCAATGCAAAGGGTAAAAGCCCAATTACTGTTGAATTTATGAAGCTTTCAGCCGGTACAATATGCAACGCGTACTTAAGCCGGCGTTTATAATAATTAGGATGGTTTTAAAACATTATTCATAGAAACGGAAGTTAAAAGACTTTTAAAAGTAATTATTCGTAAAGGGGATTAACAGCAAATATTGCACTCATGCTCACAGTACCAGCGTTCCTTCAGGGGCGCGCCAGGAGTGCCTCCGTTAAAAACACGCCCCGGGGAACGGCTGACGCAAAAAACGCAGCGGCAGCAAAAAAAACAAGCTTGAGTTAAGCAAATATTAATTGGCGCAGAAAATGGGCGGGTTGCTGGTGGCGGTTAAGAATTTCGATTCATTTATGGGAGATGTCCGGCAGCTCGGCTCATTTTTTGCATTAACAGGCGCTAAAAGCGCTGTAGTTTCGGCAAGGACGCTGTCTCGGACAGCAGCGGCAGCGTAAAGGACATAGTCAACAAAAAAGCGATAACCAAAGCAAGTGCAAATCCCAAGCGCGGCGACAGCCTTGAATGAGGCGCTTTTTTTATGAAGTTTTATTTCCTTCTTTGGGAGCAAGATAAGCGCTCAGCTTTTCCGGGCCTGCCAGCAAGGTGCGCTTAACGTAGAGAACGCCGCCCTCAATACGGGGTCCCCAGCAAGGCGTCAGACTTGCTGGGGTGTGAATATGGGGTCCCCAGCAAGGCGTCAGACTTGCTGGGGTGTGAATATGGGGTTCCCAGCAAGACGTCAGGCTTGCTGGGGTGTGGATTGTACCAATGCACCATTTTACGAGCGATATATTTCCCTGCTCTATCTCGATAGCCGTTATGCACCAGGGATTGACGCAGCTTCCGTCGTTGAAATAAAGCGCGCCGCCCGGCTCGGGGAAAACTGCCCGGTGCGTATGTCCGGCGACGATCATGCGGTTATTGTTCTTAGACCAGCTTATAAGCCTGCTTTCCATCTTTGTCGCTTTTTTATGGTTCTTCGCCGCGCTTGTCGGGTCGTTAACGCCCAGCGCTTCAAGAGGCCTCCACAGGTTATGAACGAGAAACCTTGCTAATTTCCACAGGCTGCTGTTGAAAAAGTCCACCTGGTGGCCGTGCACGAGAAATATGTCCTTTCCCGTTTCCGCATGGCGCAGTATAAGCCCTTCGTATATTCTGATATCTTTAAAAAGCGGCACGCATTCCTTTCGCGCGTCGTAATAACTGCAAAGGTTGTTGCGGCAAAAAGACATGTCCTTCTTTATCATGTCGTGGTTGCCGTAAATCATATAAAGCCTCTTTTGCTCATGAAACTTTACAATGAGGTCCAGCGAATCCTTATGCGCTTCCGCGATATCCGAGAAGCAATAGCTTTCCCAGAGCTCGTCGCCGTCGCCAATCTCTATATACGTGAAACCATTCTCATAGTAATATTCGAGCGCCCCGTTGTATATGTTCTGGTTTCTCGAAAAATCATCGCTCCAGCTTCCGTCGCCGCGATGGCAGTCGCTTATAAGCACTATCTTCGAGGCGTCCGAAATGGGGATCACCGGGGAGGAGGCGTATATTTTCGATAACCGGTTTAACAATGCCATATATAGCCTCCCCGCTATTTGAGGTGTTCTTGCAGTATACTGTACTTGTCGTACAGTTCCCGCGGCCTTCCGATTTTCATTATGCTGTCATAGAGCGCGGCGTCCAGCCTGCTCGCTGCTTCGAGTTTTGCTAGCGCGCCTTTTTCATTGCCTGTAAGCTCGTTGAACCTGTCGAACAGATATTTGTTGTTCTCCTGGACAGTGTCCATCATTGTCGTACGGGCATACGGCTGCCTTGAACGCGGCTCGGCGTACAAAAAGCTTACGGTATTGCCGTTCACATTGAGCTCACGGTCGGCATATCCCATACGTTTCATGGCGGCAACGAACGCTGCCAGCATATCCCCGTCTTTGAGCTCTATGCTTATACTCGCGGTAAGTTCGGAAGGCTCCGAAAATTCCCCGGGTTTAAAGCCTGTGAGCCACCAGTGCCTGCCCTGCCTCCTGAACAGCTCGGCGCCGTTTTTCATCAGCGAACAAGATATGAAAAGCATATCCTCAGGAGCGGCTGCATCGTAAAACGTGCCGTTGAATATACCCGGGATATTGAGGCTGGGCCTTGTAGTGGTATATACTCCCACTTCGCAGCCGGTCGCTATGCCGTACTGCCCTTTCCAGAACTCTATGAGCCACTTTTTGCCGCCGTATTCAAAATGTACGGGCTCGCAGTCGATTATCATATTCATCAACGCCGCGGCTTCGTCGTAAAGTCGGCAATATCCGAAACCTCTCTGCCACGCATTCATGTCCGAATAGAATAATATGTCCTGTTTCGGCTCATACACTAGCCCGGCTATCGGACGTTTTCCTAGCGACTGCTTTACTTTGGCGGACGCTTTGGCGAAAATTCCCTTAAGTAAACGGGTTAGGCTGCGTATCCTCGGTTTAACTATCAAAACGAAAAGCGCCGCTATGCCGGTAAGCACAGCCACGCCCAAAAGCGTCATGCCTATGATGAACAGCGTCTGTCCGGCAGTCGGCCACTGCCCGCCCGCCGTTTGCAGCAATATTCGGTATAGATTATTTAACATCAAGACCACCCGAATTAACCAAATTCATATAGTATAATATTCGCGCGTATGGTTTTGTGTTAGCGTGTTTGCGGCATGTAAATTCGAAGGCCTCCGAAGAGTCTTAAGGCATTTTTGTTTGTATATTACTGGGATATATTTGTTCTCTAAAGGTTTACATTTTTGATGTTGATACAGCAGATTTTACATGCTATTATACAAGCGAGGACGGACATTTTTCTTTTCAAACCGTGGCTTTTTTTGTGTATAAAGCAGGTGCGCCGTATTAACGGAGCACTACGGGGACGGAGCGCTATGAACATACTGTTTTTTTTAAAACCCAAAGGCGACATCGCCTTTATCTACGACGATTTCACACTGCGTCAGGCTCTGGAAAAGATGAAGCATTACGGTTATACCGCAATTCCTGTACTAAGCCGCGAAGGTAAATATATAGGCACGCTGAGCGAAGGCGACCTTTTATGGGCGGTGCTGAGCCTTAACGCATTCGACGACCACACCAAAGAGCAATACTATATAAAGGATATACTTAAAAGCAAGACAAACGCGTCCGTAAACGTCAACGCGGTGATAGAAGACCTGCTTCTGCTCGCAATGAATCAGAACTTTGTGCCTGTTACGGACGACCGCGGCCTATTTATAGGAATCGTTACCCGCCGGGATATACTGCAGTACTACTACGATATGACGCACAGCAAGGAAAAACAGGCGGTGACATGATATCAAAACCGGATCAATATCCGATTTTTTTCATATTCCGGGTTCCTGGCAAGCCTTGAGACCTGTTGGGGTGTTAAGTACGCGGGTTTCGCGTATTCAGAATTATAATCGCAAAATTGGACAAAGTATCTTTTGAGGAGGTGATTTATTGAAATTTAAAAAGATAGATGACCGCAAATCGCAGAAGATGAGAATGGAAAATGAGAAACGGGCCAAAAAAATACCTGATATGTATAAAAGAGACGACAGCCCGGAGCAAAATGGCGAAGATTTTTGAGCGTTAAAATATTAAAGGGAGAAAGCTTATACATTCTCTCTTTTTTATTTTGAAATTATCCATACAGCCGTATTTTAGCCCTTTGCTTTTTTATAATTCAACAATTAATTGAGATTCAGCAGATTAGTTTTTTGCGTTATTGGGAGGGATAGCCATAATAAGCCGTAGTGTGCCACAGCTGTTTGAAGTACTGAAAAAGCTCAAAGTCGTTCCCTATATCGCTCCATATATCAGGCCTTAATATGCTTTCGCAGGAACCCTTGCCAATCAGCTTCGCGTTGATTACACCCGCGCCGCCGCCAAATCGCAAATCTATTTTCTCAGCAAGCGGCTTAATCATAGGCCCCCGAAAGCTGTCATCTATGCTGTTAATTTGTATTTGCCTTATTGGAATCCAGCACAGGCTGATTTGATATTTCCTCGATAATTTTTCGGCTAAAGAATGGATTTCAGTGTCTTTGAAAGAACCGTCAAGATAGAGAGCCTCTATATCCTCGCCAAGCAATACTTCTCCATGAATGTGCGTCTCAATGCAATAATCCAGGTTTCGGCCCATTACCCGCGAGATACGCTTATTTGACGATAGCATCTGAATAGCTTTATCAAGCGGGCAATTCTCAATATTCAGAAGCTAACGGTCTACAGGCCGTAAACCGCAAAATCATATAATAAAGTACAGACGGTGAAATGAACGCCGCCTGTTTTTTATATAGGCGGCGAGTTGTGAGATTTGACGAAGTGTAAGCAGGGGCGGCCTTTGACCGCCTTAAAATGCATGAGATACTATCGTCCGGTATTTAATTGCGAGCGCGACGTTTTTTGCAATTTTGGGCAGTAATGCCGCGAATATTTGATTTAAATAATGGGCAATTGATAAAGCATAAGGGTATTGCGACCATTGAAGAAGAACGCAGGAGAGTAACCGGCTTTGAGCTTAATGAGATTGCAAAGTAAATTACAAACGATTAACATCGCAGTACGCGCTGCGGCTCTGTCCGTATGTTTGCTGGCTGCGGCATTAACGCTTTCTTCGTGCGCAGGCCATACCGAGGCCGATATATCGCGAGTGCTGGATTTCGGCACCGTTATCAAAGGGGTCCGTGTTGAGGGCATAGATTTGTCGGGTATGACAAGGGCGCAGGCGCTTGAGGCCACCGCGCATATACCGGCGGAGACACTTAAAGACATATCGGTTACCGTCGATGTGGGAGGAGAGGCTATGAGCTTTTCCGCGGAGGAGCTCGGCGTTGATACCGACTACGAGGACGTAATGGAATACGCGTTAACATACGGGCGCAAAGGAACAATTGACGAGCGCTCAAGAGCCGCCTACGCCGCAGCGAACGGGCTTGTCAACTTTCAGGTCAATGCCCGGGCAATAGAGAGAAAGGTAAAGAGCGCGGCTGCCGCGCTGAAAGAGCGCCTTGAAAGGCCGCCGATAGACGCGGGCTATGTTTTCATGCCGTCGGGCCATCTTGCGGACGGAACGCCTTACGATACAAACTCCGGCGGGGACCGCGTTCGCATAGCGGAAGATAAGATGCCAAATCCGTTAAGGTACCAGTATTACCAGACAAACAAATACGTAAAAAACTACATACCCGCCGAAGCGGGCGTATCGCGCTTTTGGTACACGCCCGAACAGAGCGGCCGCAGCGTCGATATCGACGCGCTCGCAGCTTCCGTGATAAATGCGGTGAACGGCAAAGATTATTCCGCTGTCGCCGTACCGGTAACCGTGCTCGAGCCGTCCGTAAAATCCGCGGATATTGAGAGGCAGACCCAGCTTTTATCGTCGTGGACTTCAAGCTATGAAAGCCATGACGGCGCGGACAGGAACTACAACGTAGCCAAGCTTTCCGCGCTGATAAACGGCGTGGTGATAGCACCGGGCGAAACGTGGTCAATAAACAAACACGCGGGCCCGAGGACGTACGAGAAAGGTTGGAAGGGCGCGCCGGGCATATACGACGGAGCGTTTGTTACCGCGCCGGGAGGCGGAGTTTGCCAGGTTTCAAGCACCCTGTATAACGCAGCGCTCCGTGCGGGTCTCGAAATAGTCGAATCGAGCAGGCACTCCATAATCTCAAACTATGTGCCGGTAGGGCTGGACGCGACGATAAGCACGGGCAGCAAGGACTTAAAGCTTCGAAACCCGTACGATACGCCGGTATTCATAGTTTCGTTTGTAAACGCAGGAGAAAAAAACGTGACGGTGGAGATATACGGCCCGCCCGTCGTGCATGAAAAGTACGGCGAGGTAATACTCGATTTTTCCTCCGAGGTGACCGAGCGCACCGAAATGCCCGAGACAAAGGTGTACTACAGGGCGGCAAAGACGCCCGACGGAAAGCCTATAGCGCCGGGCGCTTCGAGAACGTACAAAAAGGCGCGCCGCGGCACCACCGCACAAGTCTACATACATTACTTATCTTTGGACGAAAAAGAGCTGGAGGTAAAGAAGTTCTACGTGGCTAAGTACCCCAAAATAAATGGGGAAAAATACGTTAACGACGCGCCACAGTAAACAGACGAACGAAACGCAAGTGACGCAGCTCTTACCGAATCATGAGTACATTTGCATCAGCAAGCTTTACGTTTTGCCGCCCGTAATATATTGTAAAAATGCGACGAGAGTGCTATTATATAGTTAACACCCCGCCGCTATAGGGGAGGGGTATTAATAAAGTATTGATAAAGCATTTACGGAGGATATATGGCCAGCCATAAAAATGACGCCGAGGCCTTAAGCTATCTGAAAACCGCGAGAGGACAAATAGACGGAATATTGAAGATGATAGACGACGACAGGTGTTGCATCGACATATCCAAGCAGATTTTCGCGGTTCAGTCATTGTTAAAAAAGGCTAACATGAAAATACTTAAAGACCACATGCACTCCTGCGTGGCAAGCGCGGTCAGCGGCGGAGGCGGCGACGAGAAGATAGAAGAAATCATCTATATACTGGAAAAATTCATAGACAGGTCATAACTTACTTGCGGAGAGGCGTAATGACGGAAAAAAGCTACAAAGTTACCGGTATGACGTGCGCTGCGTGCGCCGCTAACGTAAAACGCGCGGCGGCTAAGGTGCCGGGCGTTGAGCAAAGCGAAGTCAACATAGCGACCGAAAAGCTGACAGTGCGTTACGACGAGAGCAAAGCGTCGTTTGACGATTTGAAAAAGGCAGTGGAAGCCGCGGGTTACGGTCTGGAAGAGGGGCAACATAAGCGCGTTGAGCTTGCGGTGGAAGGCATGACGTGCGCCGCCTGCTCCGCCGCCGTCGAGCGCGCGTTAAAAAAGCTTCAGGGCGTTTCGGCCGTGTCGGTAAATCTTGCTGCCAACCGCGCGGCGCTCGAATACGACCCGGGCAAGGTAAAGCTGTACGAGATAAAGCAGGCAATAGTCAAGGCGGGTTATACGCCTAAAGACATAGAACAAAAGGGGCTAGACGAGGAAAGCGAAAAACGCCTGCGCGCGCTTAAAAACATGCGCAGCCGGCTGATAGTCGCAATCATATTCGCCGCGCCCATACTCTATTTGGCGATGGCGCTAAGCTCCGTTTCCGTCGTGTCGAACGCGCTGCGCCTGAAGCGTTTTAAGGTACAATGACAACTAACTGAAGGAGGTCATATGGTCTATTTTGTAAGGCACGGAAACAAAGTTATAAGCGACAGCGACGAATACTACAACACTGAGCTCGGTATATTGGATGAGCCTCTTAGCGAAGCGGGCAGGGCAGACGCCGAGCGGCTAGCGGCGTATTTTAAGGACGTCGATATAAAACGCATAATAGTGAGCGAATACAAAAGGGCGTACGAGACGGCGCTGCCCACGTCGAAGCAAAAAAACATACCGATAACGGTTGATAAAAGGGTAAACGAGATAAACAACGGCGAAATAAGGAATATGGCGGACGACGAGATAGCCGCGAAATATCCGCAGCTCTGGAGCGACTTTCAGAGCCACGAGCGCGATTTCCGCTTTCCGGGCGGCGAGTCGGGCGAAGAAGTAAAGGCTAGGCAAGACAGCTTTTTAAACGACATAAAGCATGAAAAGGGCGACATACTCGTAGTGAGCCACGACGGATTTATACGCCTTTTAATGTGCAACATACTAGGGCTGCCGGTTTACAAACGGTATATATTCAAAACCACAATGGGCGCCGTAAGCATAATATGCTATGACGACAGCAAAGGGGAATGGAAGACGATAAGGTTTAATCAGCCTGTCTGATTGGCCGCCTGCACAATATTTAAAACAAAGCGGCTTTAGTTGCTTAAAGCCGTTTGCATTCTTAACGCGCTGCTGCGGGCCCAGTCGAGAGCGAACTTTATGAACACCTTTACCGCCGGGTCAAAATGGGCGTCAGGCAGCGTTAACAGCGATATTTTCTGCAACACCTCCGGTTCAAGCCCGATTATCGCGAGGTCGCTGTAATTATAGCGGGAGGCCGCTTTGGAAGATAGTACGGTAACGGCGAGGCCTTCGCGCACAAGCTCCAGTTGCGTCTCAACCTGCTCGCAGTAATATAGTATGTCCGGCTCGAACCCGGCGCTTTGGCAGGCTTTTATAAAGTTACCGTAAAGTCCGGAATCGGGGTCCGCAATAATGAACTTTTCATTTGAGAGCGACGCTATGTCGATCGACTGCAGTTTAGCAAACGGGTGAAGTATATTCGTTACGAGTACCAAATGGTCCTTGACAATAATGTAGGAATCGACGGGCATAGGGGCGTCGGCGTCGCTTAAAAAAGCGGCGCTTATGCTGCCGTCCGAAAGCATGCCAAGCAGCTTGCTGCACTTTCCTTCCACGAACTCCATACGCACGCCCGGAAACTGCCGCTGAAAGTTTGCTATAAGCGAAGTCAGCCCGTAATGGCCTATAACGGGCAGCACTCCAAGCTTTAAACTGCCTGCCGCCGCGTCGAGGTAGTTGCGCACGGTATACTTTGACTGCGCTACCTCGCCGAGCACTTTCTGCGCATGCAGAAGAAACGCCCTGCCGGCGCTTGTAAGCTCTACGCTGCGCGTCGTTCTCTCAAAAAGCTGAACGCCGAGCTCGTTCTCCAGCTTCTTTATCTGCTGCGACAGCAAAGGCTGGGTCGTGTTTATCTCTGCTGCAGCTTTTGTGAAGCTATGATGTTTAGCCACCGCAACGACATATTCCATCTGGTGAAGTTCCATCGCTCGTCCCCTGTCAATAATTAAAACAACATTAGCCGAGTTAAAAATTATAAACGTAAATATAAAACTTTAAATAATAAATAAGACTAATTGAATCAACCTTATTTATTATTATATTATGTAAATAGCTTAACAGCAATTAATTTTTTCGATATGTTCGTTTTTTGGGGCAAACAAAAGCAAAAGAAAATCGCCTGCTTGAAAGCATTCGGTTCCCTTTAAGCGACGTTGGTGTTATTATTATCCGGGAAGCGCTTGAAACAAATTAAGGAGTACTGCAAAGATGCTGACGGAGCAGCAGTTTATACCGGCCCCGAGGAATGATGCGTCAGCAGTTAACTTCTTTTAATTTTGTTGGAAGGATATATATGAAAGAGATTCATATCGACGCGATAACTGACGCGGTGGAAAAGATGTGCCTTGCCGCCGCATACGACCTTCCAAAAGACGTGGAAGAATGTATAAGAGCGAATATGCCCAAGGAAGAATCGGAGTTCGGAAAGCATATATTTTCGCAGATACTCGAAAACGCGGACTATTCGCGCAAACAGAAAATCGCCATATGCCAGGATACGGGCGCGGCGGTGTTATTCCTCGAGCTCGGGCAGGACGTACATATAACAGGGGGCAGCCTTACCGACGCCGTCAACGAGGGCGTAAGGCGCGGCTACAAAAACGGATATTTAAGAACGTCGATGGTGGCTGAGCCCGTGTTTGAACGCAAAAATACCGGGGACAACACCCCGGCTATAATTCACATAGATATAGTTCCCGGCGATAAGCTTAAAATGCTGCTTATGCCCAAAGGCGGCGGCAGCGAGAACATGGCAAAGCTGGCGATGCTTACGCCGTCCGCAGGGATAAAAGGGCTCAAGGAATTCGTGGTCGGCGCGGTAAGGGAAGCGGGCGGCAACCCCTGCCCGCCCGTGATAGTGGGGGTGGGCATAGGCGGAACGATGGAGAAGACTGCGCTGCTCGCAAAAAAGGCGCTCGTGCGCAGGACGGGCGAGCCGAACCCCGACCCAAGGTACGCCGCTCTGGAGCAGGAGCTTCTCCATGAGATAAACAGCACTGGCATTGGCCCCCAAGGGCTGGGCGGCAGAATAACGGCGCTTGCCGTGCACATAGAGTATTTCCCCGCGCATATCACAGGCATGCCTGTCGCGGTAAACTTAAACTGCCACGCTTCGCGCCACGCCGAAGTTGTATTGTAATCGGAGGGCTTTAGCATATGCCGGACATAATAAAAATCACTACGCCGCTTACGGACGGCGTAATTGAATCGCTGAAAGCAGGCGACCGCGTGGAGATAACGGGAGTTATATACACCGCGAGGGACGCCGCCCACAAGAGGCTCGTTGAAGCGCTGAATGCGGGGGACAAGCTGCCTGTAGACTTAAAAGGCCAGATAATATATTACACGGGGCCATGCCCCGCAAAGCCCGGGCAGGCGCTGGGGCCGTGCGGTCCTACTTCGAGCTACCGGATGGACGCTTACGCGCCCTCTCTTTTAGGCATTGGGCTAAAAGGCATGATAGGCAAAGGCCGCCGCTCGAAAGCCGTCGTTGATTCTATGATCGAAAACAAGGCCGTGTACTTCGCGGCTGTAGGCGGCGCCGCTGCGATAATATCGCGCTCCGTGAAGAAGGCGGAGACGGTTGCATATGAAGACTTGGGGCCCGAGGCTATAAGGAGGCTCGAGGTCGAGAACTTCCCGTGCATCGTAGCTACCGATTCAACCGGAAGCGACCTGTATGCGACAGGGCCGGAAAAGTACAGAAGATGAGCCGCTTTTAAGCAGTATTATACCGCTCAGCCTGATTGTATATCGGGCTTTTTTATTACCGGTAGTTTTTAGCGGCGTAAATGGCGATTATGGACATATAGAGTATATTCTGGTATAATGGCATACGTTAGCTGAACCGATTCTAAGACCAGACGGCCTGAGGAGGCGGTTTTTATTGCTACGGTATGCGACAAATCAATAAGCAATGCACGCTTTTCTTCGGCAGCATGCGCCTTGAGCAGGGGAAAAAGCGGAGCCTTTTTTCAGCGCGGCGACAGATTCGCCGGCAGGGATTCGGGCGGCGAACGCCAGGCCGCAAAGGGACAGAAGATAAGGACAATAGGCGTACTTTACAGCGACGGCTCCGAAACGGTACTCAGGCATAGCTTTTATGCCGGTATCATAGAACGCTTCAAGAGCATGGTGGAAAGGCATGGTTTCGACGTTTTCTTTTTATCCAACCAAATAGGCAGAACGGGGATTTCGTACCGCGACCACCTCGCTTTGAGGAATGCCGACGGCGTATTTATCGTCAGCGCGGATCATACGGCGCAAAGCGCACGCGAGCTTTTGATGTGCGACATACCCAAAATAGCCATTGACTACGGCGACGGGTCAACTGGATGCGTAATGACCGACTGCGATAAAAGCATGGCGCTTATTTACAACCACCTTTACGATCTCGGGCACAGGAACATAGTATACATGCACGGAGAGCCGGGGTATTTGACGGACGCAAGGATAAACGGCCTAAAATCCGCCGCAGCGGCAAGAGGAGCCAAATTGCCGGCGGAGAGCTTTATGCAGTCGAAGTACTATTCTATGGAGGCCGGCTACGCCTGCATGAAGCAGGTGCTTGCCCGCAATGACCGCCCCACTGCCGTAATAGCGAGCGACGACTGCAGCGCCATAGGAGCGGTAAGCGCGGCGCGGGATATGGGGCTTTGCGTACCCGGGGACGTTTCCGTAGCGGGATTCGACGGCTTTGAGGCCGCGCAGTACATGTCGCCGAAGCTTACCACGATAAAACAGGATACAATGGGCTTGGGCACAAAGGCCGCAGAGAACCTCATTAAGCAGATATTGCGCGTGGGAGACAGGGGCAAGCCCGAGACTATACTGCTGGAGCCTAAGCTTATCATTGGGGACAGCTGCAGTAAGATATCATGATTGGGAAAAAACATCATGAAAGAGAATGATAAAAACTTATCTTTTCAGGAACAGGCAGAAGCCGTTGTCGGCGCTATGACGCTGGAAGAGAAGGCGTCCCAGTTAAGGTATGACGCCCCCGCCGTTGAGCGCCTTGGCATACCCGAATACAACTGGTGGAACGAAGGCCTGCACGGCGTGGCAAGGGCGGGCACGGCGACTATGTTCCCGCAGGCCATAAGCCTTGCCGCGATGTTCGACGACGAAATGCTGTATTCCGTCGGGCGCGTCGTCGCTACGGAAGCGCGCGCGAAGTATAACGAAGCGTCAAAGCACGGCGACAGGGACATATATAAGGGGCTTACAATATGGTCTCCCAACATTAACATATTCCGCGATCCGAGATGGGGCAGAGGTCAGGAGACATACGGCGAGTGCCCTTATCTTACGTCGAGGCTCGGAGTGGCGTTTGTTAAGGGGTTGCAGGGCGAGGGCAAATACCTTATGGCGGCGGCCTGCGCAAAGCATTTTGCCGCGCACAGTGGCCCCGAGGCGACGCGGCACGAGTTCAACGCCGAGGTTACCGAGAAGGATATGTGCGAGACGTATCTTCCGGCGTTTAAGGCGCTGGTTGAGGAAGCGCACGTGGAAGGCGTGATGGGCGCTTACAACCGAATTAACGGCGAGCCAGCATGCGCGAGCCAGTATCTTATGAACAAGCTCTCCCGGTGGGGTTTCGACGGTTATTTTGTGTCCGACTGCTGGGCAATACGCGACTTTCATACGTCGCATATGGTAACATCCACCGCGCCGGAATCCGCGGCGATGGCGCTAAAGGCGGGCTGCGACTTGAATTGCGGCAACACGTACTTAAGCCTGCTTGTCGCCTACAATGAAGGCCTTATCACCGAAGAGGACATTACGAAAGCCGCCGTACGGCTGATGAGAACAAGGGCAAGGCTCGGGCTGCTGGGCGGAGCTACCGAATACGACGATATACCGTACGACGTTGTAAGCTGCGGCAAACATAAGGCGCTGTCATTGGAATGTGCGCGGAAATCTATGGTTTTGCTGAAAAACAGCGGCCTTTTGCCGCTTGACAGGAAAAATATAAAATCGATAGCGGTTATTGGGCCGAACGCCAACAGCATAGACGCATTGCGCGGCAACTATTACGGCACGGCGGACGGCTACGTAACGTTCCTTGACGGCATAAAGGACGCGTTTGACGGCAGGGTGTATTACTCCGAAGGCTGCCATCTGTTTAAAGACCGTCTGCAGCCGCTTTCCCGTCCGGGAGACGGCTACTCGGAAGCTGTAATAGCGGCCGAGCATTCGGACGCGGTGGTGCTGTGCGTAGGGCTTGACGCTACGATAGAGGGCGAGGAAGGCGATACGGGCAACGCGTTCGCGGCGGGCGATAAGATAAGCCTCGCTTTGCCCGAAAGCCAGCGCCTGCTTGTTAAAAAGGTATTGGCAGTTGGGAAGCCGACTATAATAGTGATTGCAAGCGGGAGCTCGCTGAACCCCGAGGCGGAGGGAGCCGACGCTATAATACAGGCGTGGTATCCCGGGCAGGAAGGCGGCAGGGCGCTTGCCGACATACTGTTCGGCGACGTTTCGCCTTCGGGCAAGCTGCCCGTTACGTTCTATGAAACGGCTGACAAGCTGCCCGATTTTTCCGATTATTCGATGAAAAACAGGACGTACAGGTATGCGGAAGGCAACGTGCTCTATCCGTTCGGGTATGGCCTTACATACTCAAAAGTCGTTTGCAGCGGGCTGCGCTACGACAGCGAAAGCGGTATAGCTTCGCTTAATGTAAGCAATACAGGCGAGTATGATACCGACGACGTCGTGCAGCTTTATATACGCGACAACCGCTCAAAGTGGGCCGTGCCCAACCATAAGCTGTGCGGCTTTAAAAGGGTCCATTTAAAAAAGGGAGAGACTAAGGAAGTAAGGCTGAAGCTTGCGCCGCCGTCGCTTGAAGTAGTGGATGCGAGCGGCAGGCAGTTTATAGACAGCGACAGCTTCACGCTTTACGCGGGCACAAGCCAGCCCGACGAGCTGAGCTGCCGCCTTACAGGATGCGATTGCGTAAAGATAGACATAACGCTCGACCGGATTTAAAGAGCTTTTAAAACCTTCTCCGTTGAAGAGAAGGCGAAGCGTATGCTCAAAGCCGTCTGCGCGCCGTAGGGGCGGGTCTTAAGCGCCCGCCCGCTTCCTTATAAGTTACAGCCTTCTCGGAGAAGGTGGCGCGCGCTGAATTGTCGGCCTCAAACGTAAGCTCGGCAATTTAGTGCGTGACGGATGAGGCGTATTAAAGCAACCCTCATGTTATGCAGATGGGGTTGATGCAAGCCGTTTATCTCCTCTTTCCGGACAGGTTTCGCGTATCATATCGATAAGTAAAATATTTACCTATATGTATCAAAAAAGTACTTGTGAACATTAATGACAGGTAAAAACATTGCGCATAGTGGTAATGAAATACCATTTACCCCCTTATTACCGACTTGTACAATATTTACATCTTATGTATAAGGAGGAGAACCCAATCATGAAAAAAGTGCTTGCTTTATTGATTGTCGCATTGATGATTATCCCATTTGCTGCCTGCGGCACTCCGCAGGAAACTGTTTCAACGCCCCCTGACGCCTCAAAAGAAGCCGCGACCGATGCTCCCGCGCCGGCTACGGAAGCTCCTGAAGAGCAGATCACTCTTACGCTATGGTCCATCGCCACGGAGAGCGATAACTATCATCAGCCTTACCTTAACGCGATCGCTGATTTTGAAGCGGCCCATCCCAACATAAAGATAGACTTCCAGACGTTCGAAAACGAGTCGTACAAGACAAAGTTAAAATCCGCGGTTTCCGCCAACGAGCTTCCCGATATCTTCTTCACGTGGGGCGGCGGCTTCTCACAGCCTTTCGTTGAGGCAGGCCGTGTTCTGAGCATTGACGACGCGTATCAGAACTACAAAGACGCTCTGCCTGAAGTCATGCTCACAAACGTGACTTTTGACGGCAAGAAATACGGCTCGGTTTACACGATGAACGTTTCGATGCTGTTCTACAACAAGGAATTGTTCAAACAGTACAACTTAAAGCCGCCGACAACCATAGACGAACTCAAGTCGGTTTGCCAGGCGTTCGTAGACAACGGCATTACCCCGTTCGGCATAAGCGCAAAGGACAAGTGGAATCTCGGCATGGCGCACGACGCGCTGACGCTGAAATCGGTCGGGCCTGCGACGGTAAAGAGCGTTCTTACTAAGGACGGCACGGCAACATATAACACGCCCGATTTCCTTGCCGCGACAACCACGTTCAGCGATCTCGTAAAACTTGGCGCATACAGCAAAGACGCCATTGCCCTTACCAACGACGAGGCCACCCAGACGTTCTACGACGGCAAAGTTGCGATGTACATAACGGGCAGCTGGATGGTAAGCGATTTCTATACGAAATCGAAGACGCCCGAAGCTTTCGGCTGCATACCCGTACCGGTGGTGAACTCCGCCAATGCGAAGCTTTCAGACTTCATGGGCGGCCCGTCCGACACGCTGATGGTTTCGGCTTCCACGAAGTATCCGGAAGAAGCCGCAATGGCGATGTTCGAGATATCCCAGGGCATCTCGAAGTACGGATACCTTTCCGGCAGCGGAATCGCGGCATGGAAGGTAGATTATGACGCCAGCGAAGTGAAGCCGCTCACGCAGGAGATAGCCGCGCTGGTTCAGGACGCGACGTCGCTCACGCTGTGGTTCGACACACTTCTGCAGGCAGAAGACGCCAACGTCTATCTTGACAACCTGCAGCAGCTTTATCTCGGGGACATCACTCCGCAGCAGTTAATAGACAATATGACCGCGCAGCTCGGAAAATAGCGGGCAATTAAGTAACGACTAAACCTTAACGATACAGGCCTCCCGGCTGAAATATGCGCCGGGAGGCCAACATCTCCCATCATAACAGCGAGTCTTCAACAATTAAGATCGTCAGGGGGAATCATATGAACAGATTATATAGAAATAAACTGGCTATAGTGCTGTTCCTGTTGCCCGCCCTTATTCTGCTGATAGGCATAATAGTCGTTCCTATAATAATGACGACGTATTACAGCCTTCACGACTGGGACGGTTACGGTAAAATGAAGTTTATCGGACTGGGCAATTACATCGAGCTATTCACCAATAAAACGGTTAACTTCCCGCAGGCGCTGCTTAACGCCATATATTTTGCGGGACTGTCTATATTCATACAATTGCCTTTTTCATTGCTGCTTGCCTTGCTGCTGGCCAAAGGGAGAAAAGGAAGCCGTTTCTTTCTTTCGGTGTTCTTTATTCCCGTTATCATGTCCACGGTAGTTATAGGCCAGCTATGGCTGAGAATCTATAATCCCGAATACGGTATACTTAACGTAGCATTAAGATCCATAGGACTCGACTCGTGGACGAAGGTGTGGCTGGGCGACAGAAACACTGCGCTTATAGCGGCATTCATACCCACGCTGTGGCAGTACACGGGCTATCACATGCTGCTGATGTACGCCGGTATAAGAAGCCTGCCTCCCGAGGTAAAAGAAGCCGCGCTTATAGACGGCGCAACGGAATGGCAGGTGAACCGCAAAATAATCATTCCGATGCTCCGTCCGGTATTAAGGGTATGCGCCATAATATCGATAACGGGGTCATTAAAAGTATTCGACCTGATATACATACTTACAAACGGCGGCCCGGCGCACGCGACCGAGGTGCCAAGCACGCTGATGGTAAGCATGATGTTTTTGCAGAACCGTTTCGGCTTTGCAAGCGCGATAGCGGTGCTGCTCATTATACTGTGCTTCATCTTCGCGGTAGTAATGAGAAAAGCGTTGAGAACGGAGGTGGACTGATTGAAGCTGCAGGTTAGTACGGAACATAACCCCGGCGCGCGTATAAGAACGAAACCAACGGCCTATATCCGTTTCGGAAGATTCAGGATAAAGGAAGTATTCGTTTATCTTTTCTTAGGCATCTGGGCGCTTGTAAACCTGTTCCCTCTGTATTGGATGTTTACGTTTTCGCTAAAGGATAACGCCGAAATATTAGGTGAAAACGTCATAGGACTGCCCAACACTTGGCTGTGGTCCAACTACGAGGCCGCATTGAAAGTAGGCAATTTGGGCAAGTTCTTTTTAAACAGCTTTATCGTGACGGGCATAACGATAGTGCTTACGGTGTTTATAGCGATGATGGCGGCGTTTGCGCTCACAAGGATGATATGGAAAGGGCGCAAAATGATGAACAGCATGATGATACTCGGTATGACTATTCCGGTGCATGCCGCTATTATCCCGGTGTTCGTCGTGCTTTCCAGCCTGAAAATGCTGAACTCTTATCAGGCTCTCATAGTGCCGTATACGGCGTTTTCACTCTCTATTGCCACGCTGATATTCACAGGGTTTATGCAGGATATACCGCGTGAACTTGACGAATCGGCGTGCATAGACGGCTGCAACATATGGGGGGTGTTCGCGCACGTCGTCTTTCCGATGATGCGGCCGGCAATATCGTCGGTTGCGATATTCACGTTTATACAGACGTGGAACGAGATGATGTTCGCCGTAATATTTATCAACAAGGAAGAGTTCAGAACGCTTACCGTGGGCATACAAACGCTCTCCGGCTCGTATACGAGAGACTGGGGGCCGATAGGCGCGGCGCTCGTGCTGGCTACGTTCCCGACGCTTATTGTATACGCGCTTATAAGTAAAAAGATTCATGAGAGCTTTAACGCAGGCGCCATAAAAGGCTGACGGCGTTTGAGATGGGGGGGATAGTATTTTTTTGTCGTAAATGGTGATATATTCGGTTTTTGTGTTATACTAGTCTTAACGCTTCTTATAATTTATGCTGCATTGAATGTTGACACGCATACTGTTTACGCTTGAGGTTCAGCTTATGAAAGCTCGATGGCCGGATATAAAAATGAACCGTTCCCCGCAATCCTTAAAGCGAAAAACGTGGAGATTCTTTATGGTGCTGCTCTCCGCTTTTTGCGTTATATTCATAGCTTCCTATACGATAATAATGACAAGGGCGGCGATTGAAAACGAAGTATCCGCCAGTGAATTCGCGATGACGAGCGTCAGCAGGAACTTAAAGGTGGTGCTCGACCGTTACAGGGAAATGTCGCGCCAGATAATGGTGAATCCGAATGTTATCGCGTTCTTGCGCGATACGGGCAACAGCGCGTATAACACAGCCAGAGTCAACGAAGGCATTTATAATATAACGAACATATACAGCTACGTGGATTCCGTATATATCTACCGCACCGACGGTAGTTACGCCCGGACGGGCTCGGGCATAATGGATATTAATTACGTGCGGATGGCCGATCCCGAATGGCTTTATCCTCTCGAGCAGGCGAATGGCGGCAACGTAATGATGATAAACGGCAACGGCGCTTTCAACAAAAGGAGCGGTACGCCGCTTATCACAATGGCGCGGTACATATACGACATAGATACCCAGCAGAAGACTGGGCTGCTCGTAATAAACCTTATGCCGAAAGTACTCGACTCGGCGATAAGCGACCTTGGAAAAGACAGAGCCATATGCTTCTTTGACCGGGAGGGAAACATGCTGTGGGGCAGCGAGAGCCTCAAAGAATCGTTCCGGCAGGATTTTACCGGCGGTGGTTTCAACTGGGAGCTCATAAGCAAGGAGGGAAGGAACAAGATACTTTCCTCATACAGCACCGAAGAGATACCCGTCGTGCAGGTAAGCTTAAGCGACGTTTCGGGCAGCGGCATACAATCCTGGGAAACTATATGGCTTGCGATAACGCTGGTCACGGCGGTCATACTGGCGGTGTTCAGCAGCGGCGTATTCATAACGCTCAACATTACGCGGCCTATAGACAAGCTGAGCGAATCCATGGTCAATACTAAATCGGACGGCCTGCTGCGCGAGATAGATTTGCCGGTGCCCGACAACGAGATACGCAAGCTCGGAGAGTGCTATAACAGCATGGTGGTTCATAACAACAAGCTGATAGCCGAGCTCATCGAAAAGGAGAAGAGCGTCAGGAAGGCCGAACTCAGAACGCTGCAGGAACAGATAAAGCCGCATTTTCTATACAACTCGCTCGAGACTATAAGCTATATGGCGCTGCAGAGCAACGCTCCCAAAGTGCACGACGCGCTTGAAACGCTGGGCAGCTTTTACCGCAATTTCCTAAGCAAGGGCAGCAGGGATATACCGCTGCGCAATGAAATTTTGATAGTAAAGGATTATCTGGCGCTGCAGAAGCTGAGGTATAACGACGCTTTTGACGATTATTACGAGGTCGAAGAGAGCGTGCTCGATACTATGATACCCAAGCTGATACTGCAGCCGCTCGTCGAAAACAGCCTTTACCACGGCGTGCGGCTAAAAGGTGAAAAGGGCGTAATACGCATAAGCGCCTTTGGCAGGAACGATACCGTTCATATATGCGTATACGACACGGGCGTAGGCATGACGCAGGAACAGATAAACGAAGTGCTCTCAAACGACGCAAAAGGCGACAGCGCGCTTTCCGGTTTCGGGCTTAAAGGAACTATAGAGCGTATACGCTACTATTACAACTACTGCGCGGTAATCTATATAAGGAGCGAGCCGGGTGAATACACGGAAATAGAGATAATCGTGCCGGCCAAGGAAAAACAAGGAGGTGGAGTGGATGTTTAGGGTAATGCTTATAGACGATGAAGAACCAACTCGCTTGTTGTTGAAAGAGTCGATAGACTGGGAGAATTTAGGGCTCGAGGTCGTTGGAGAAGCAAGCAGCGGCATAGAGGCTATCAACATGATAGACGAACTCAAGCCGCATATAGCTTTTGTTGACATCTGCATGCCGTTTATGGACGGCATAGAATTCTCGAAACTGGCTACCAGCCGCTATCCCAACTTAAAGGTCATCATTCTTACCGCTTTTGACGAGTTTGAATACGCAAGGCAGTGCGTCGGCCTGCCTATATGCGGCTACATACTCAAACCTATAGTACGGGCGGAAATATACGATATATTGGGAAAGGTCAAACAGCTGATAAAGGAGCCTGTAAAAGAAGCGGAGGAATTTCGCGAGATAGAGCCGTCCACGATAAGGCGCATAGCAAAATATGTCGAAGAGCATTATACGGATTCCAGCCTTAATCTTACTTCCATAGCGCAGACGTTCGGGTTCAACCCGAGCTATTTAAGCAGGAGGTTTAAAGCCGAGATAGGCCGCTGCTTTATAGAGTATCTTACCGAATGCCGCATGAAAAAAGCCATCGCTCTTGCGAAAGACAGCGAAAAGATGTTTTATACCGCGAGCGCGGTAGGCATACCCGACCCTAATTATTTCGGCAGGTGCTTTAAAAAGTACACGGGCATAAGCTATTCAGAATACTGCAAACAGCTGCACAACATGGAGCATATC
The DNA here is from genome assembly GCA_050260375.1 of Burkholderiales bacterium. Classification (GTDB taxonomy): domain Bacteria; phylum Bacillota; class Clostridia; order Christensenellales; family SZUA-584; genus DTFZ01. The sequence continues at coordinate 151,747 of JBLNCA010000045.1, forward strand.
AACATATAACAACGCTGTTTGATAGAGTGAAAATTAGTACTAATACGTCTTTTGGGCGGCTCCACTTGCATCGTTCAAAAGAACGTAAAATAAAGGAGGAAAGATATCCCGCATCGGCTTGCGGTGCAGCAGTGTGGAGACCTGCTGTAAAGCCATTGCCACATAATCGGGTAGTGGCGAGCCGCGCATTAATATCCCCGTTAACCGAAAGCTTTACGGGGTGAAAAAACGGGGTCCCCAGCAAGACGTAAGGCTTGATGGGGTGTAAAAAGGCCTAGTGCTGTGCGCGGTAAAGCCGTGAAATTTATGGCAAGAGTTGAACTGAAAAACATAAGGAAAGTGTTTGACAAGAATGTAGTCGCGGTGGACGACTTTAACCTCGTTATCGAGGACAAGGAATTCGTCGTGCTAGTCGGCCCGTCGGGCTGCGGCAAATCGACTACGCTGCGAATGGTGGCAGGCCTCGAGGAGATCACGGAAGGGGAACTGTATATCGACGACAAGCTGGTAAACGACGTTCCGCCAAAAGACAGGGACATCGCTATGGTGTTCCAGAACTACGCACTGTATCCGCATATGACGGCATACGAGAACATGGCGTTTGCGCTTAAACTGAGAAAGGAAAAGAAGCAGGTTATCGACAAAAAGGTAAAGCAAACCGCAGAGATACTGGGCATTACCGACCTGCTTAAACGCAAGCCGAAAGCGCTTTCGGGAGGCCAGCGGCAGCGCGTCGCGATAGGCCGCGCTATAGTGCGCGAGCCCAAAGTGTTCCTGATGGACGAGCCGCTATCCAACCTGGATGCAAAGCTCAGAAACCAGATGAGAGCGGAGATAATAAAGATACATGAGAGTGTAAACACTACGTTCATATATGTTACGCACGACCAAACGGAAGCCATGACGCTGGGAGACAGGATCGTTGTAATGAAGGACGGCTATATACAGCAGATAGGCACGCCGCAGGAAGTGTTCAACAATCCCGTCAACGAGTTCGTCGCCGGGTTTATAGGCACGCCGCAGATGAACTTCCTTGACGGCGAGTTGGTTGTTTCAAACGGCGAATATATAGTCAACGTTGCGAGCGTTAGCATCAAGCTGCCCGAAGACAAGCAGAGCGTGTTAAAGAAACAGGCCGAGGCCGGCCGAAAAGTGACCGTAGGCGTGCGGCCGGAACACATACAAGTATCCGACGCGGACAGTAAAGGCGCAATAAAGGCAAAGATAGACGTGTGCGAAATGATGGGAAGCGAGACCCACCTTCATGCCGTCGTCGATGAAAAGGATGTTATCGTACGCATACAGAACGTTGATATGAACAGCAATTTTTTGCACGGCCAGGGCAGACGCGGCGATATATGGCTTACAATACCCAGTTCGCTGATGTACTTATTCGATAAAGAGACAAAGCGCAACCTGTTCGCTTAAACTTAAGTTATAGCCGGTTTTATGATTCCTCCCTGACCCCGGTATCGCTTTAAAAATGCGATACGCTTGGGAGCCCCCCGCACGGCGGCCCGAAAGCTTCATGCCAAGGGACGTACCGCGGGGCTTTTTGTTCTCGTTGTTTTCTCAAAACAGGATTACTCTTTACTCTTCATAAAATACAAGCTGTTATTCATTTTTCCTCCAATATACTGCTTGATCGAATGCCCTGTTGAAATTTGTCTTGTGTACATACCATTCTTCATCCCGAAGAATAATTGTTTCCATAACCAACAGTCCATACCATAAAGCACTATATTTCTTCATTTCGTTCGCAAGCTTTATCCCATATAATACTTAGAACCGCATCACCCCAACTGCCGCGAGTTTTCCAGCCGGGAACAATGAATTGAGTATCAGTTGTATTATTCATTGTTTCATCAATCATTCTATTAATATAATTTCTAAGCTCTTGAATATAGTCTCTTGAATCAGCTTGCCCTGCATTGGATAATCTTCTCATCCCTGCATTATAAAAAGCTCTACGTGATCTCGGTATTTCTGTTATTTCATGATCATCATCAATCCAATATAACATCGGCTATTACCTCGCGCTAATATTATTTATTAGTCAATTTTCCCCATTTCTCTAACGATAAATGCTTCTGTAATCTATACCTTGCTTCAGCTAGGGAATTTAAAAGTTTTAAATTAATATCACTATTTGTAGGGGCCATTAATCCACATGCAGCAACTTCTGGAATTGTCCATCTAAAATATGTTTGTAGTAATGAATTATCCCGGTTATAATTTCTTCGTAAATCTAGCCAATGGGCATCTTCTCTAATTGAATCTTTTTGGAGTTTATATTCAACTAGAATTAAATCTTTCTCAGGACACCGCTTGTAAGAGCTCAGGTAAGGGGTTATCCGACTAATCAACCTATCTACTCTTTCTATATAGTCAACCATCCGCTGGGCTATTTCCTTATCTGTCAATTTATCTAGTTCCATAACTCTAACTCCCAGATAATTCATATAAGTATTTTACCATATACATTATAAATATACAAAACAATAAAAAATATATATATTTGTTGACATATGGGATGCGAGATATAGAATAATATTATTAGGTAATAAAGGGAATAATCCCACAAATTTGGGTTTACTTACGAAGAGATTTGTAATATATTAATGGGCTTGCTCATCTAATAAACTTTCTGATGCGGGGGGAGAATATAATGCCTAGTAGTTATGATTCATCGTCTGATTTAACAATTTTAATTATTTTTGTTGTAATTGTTTATTTGGTTTTATGTGGGATTGCTGCTTATTTATCCAGCCGAAAAGGCTATAACGGAGTAGCATTCTTTTTTATATCATTAATTTTATCACCATTGTTTTCATTACTTATTATTTCTTGTCTACCCGATAAAGAGTTAAATTCTAAAGTTGATAGGTTGTTAGACAATAGAGCATTCAATATAATAAAACAAATGAAAGAACAATGAAGGATAACAAAGAAATAAAGTTAAGGATACTTTTGAACTTATATTTATTATGAATTTATAGAAAGATGTACTGAGGGCTTTCATCCTGCTCTTCGTCCGTGCCGTTTATTTATATATAATCATTGTAATACCGTGGAACCCGTCTCGCTAACAATGAGCCACTGGCTCATTGCTTTACGCTCGCTTCGAATCCCTCTCTCAGAAATAAAACGCCGTTGCCCAAATAGGGCAACGGCATTTTATGGCGGAGAGAGAGGGATTCGAACCCTCGTTACGGTTCCCCGTAAACACGATTTCCAGTCGTGCGCCTTAGACCAGCTCAGCCATCTCTCCAAGATCTACTGAAAGCAAAACTTTCAGACGCGTATTATTGGTTAATAATAAAGCATGTTTTAAGTTATTAAATCACGCGAAGGCTATTTTATCATAACGCGGTCAAAATAACAACACTCTAAAACTATAAAAATAATCTCATAAATATCGGTATAAGGCAAAAAATACTTATAAAAACAACGATGAAAGGCGGTTTAACATGGACATATATAAATCAGGTCAAAAAGCGCCTCAAAGCGGCACCTATAAGATCGTGAACTCAAGAGGGCAGGTAGTGCGCAGCGGCATTTCAATCGATAAAGGCGAATCGTTTCCGCCGACGCCCGGCTCCAACCAGCACTTCGTAAAGGAATAGCACCTATAAGACCGGCACCCCCGGCCTTTTTTATGCCGAGAGCATTGGCAAAGTAAAATCTGCAATTCATCGCCGCTGCTTGCAAATGCCTGGTATTTTTAAGTATACTGTATAAAAAACGAGTGACTAATGGAACGGACAGAACTGCTTTCTCCCGCGGGAAACTTAGAATCGGTTTACAAGGCTGTGCAAAACGGCGCCGACGCCGTCTATTTCGGAGGCAAGGCGTTTGGGGCGCGGGCGTTTGCCTCAAATCTTGATTACGCCGAGATGAAACAGGCGATAGATTACGCCCACACATACGGCGCAAGGGTTTTTGTTACCGTAAACACGCTCATATACGAGTACGAAACGGAGGGCTTTTTAAAGCACGTAGAAACGGTATACAAGCTCGGCGCCGACGCTCTGATAATGCAGGACATAGGCATGATGACGCTGGTTAAGCGCCGTTTCCCCGATATAGAGATACACGCAAGCACGCAGATGCACAACCATAACGATGCGTCGCTTTACTTCGTCTCCGAGGCCGGGGCAGTGCGCGCGGTGCTTGCCCGCGAGATGGACTTAGAGCAGATAAAGAGCCTTACGTGCGGCATTGAAAAAGAAGCGTTCGTGCACGGAGCGCTCTGCATATGTTATTCGGGGCAATGCCTGATGAGCGCCCTTAAAAAGGGAAGAAGCGGCAACCGCGGCGAGTGCGCGCAGTGCTGTCGCATGCGCTATAAGCTTGTGCGCGGCAATGAGTATGTGAAACAAAAAGGGGAATACCTTTTAAGCCCGAAAGACCTCGCGCTGTTTGAAGACATAGCGCTGCTAATAGAAGCTGGCGTTACGTGTTTCAAGATAGAAGGCAGGATGAAGCCGCCCGAGTATGTGGCTCAGGCCACGCGCGTATATGCAAAAATACTCGAAAACTACCGCAAAGGCGAGCCGCTGAGCCCGGAGCGGGAGGATATTGAAAAGCTCAATAAGCTGTTTAACCGCGGCTTTACAAAGGGGCATCTTCTCTCAAAGCGCGGGGAAGAGCTGATGGGCATACTGCGTCCTAACCACAGGGGCGTGCCCATTGGAAAGGTGGTTTCCGTCAGCCGCGACAGCATAAGCATAAGGCTCACAGGGCAGCTTAATCAGGGAGACGGCATAAAGTTCGATAACAGCGACACGGGCTTTATCTGCAACAGGATATTCAAAAACGGAAGGCTCATTGGCGCCGCCTATGCGGGCGATGTAATCGAGCTTGACAACAAAGCTCGTGCGCAGGCGGGCGAGACGGTAGTCAAGACGAGCGATACGCTGCTTATAAATGAGCTGCTCAAAGCGCAGGACAGCCGGAAAGTAACGATAAGCGGCAGGCTTACCGCGAAAATGGGCGAGCCTTTATGCCTTGAGATAACCGACCCCGAAGGCCGCCGGGTTTCAGCGCGAGGCGACGTAGTGCAGCAAAGCAGGACGAGCCCTACGGCATGCGGCGACATAGAGGAGAACATAAGAAAGCTGGGCGGAACGCCGTATGAAATGGGCGAATTGAGCCACGATTGTTCAGATGGCATATTCATCGCTAAAAGCAGCCTCAACGCACTGCGGCGCGAAGCCGTAAAAGGGCTCACCGAAGCGCGCACAAGCGTGCCGCCGCGCAGGGTATATTCTTATACGCACGAGCCAGTGGAGCAAAAAGCGTGCGTGAGGGAGCCGCGGCTGCATGTGTTAGCTCGGACGGAAGAGCAGTTCGAGACGGTAAAGGACATAACTGCAGGCGACATATACGTAACGGACAAGCGGCTGTATTTCGAGAACAAAGAAAAGTATAAAAACCTGCGATTAAGGACGGACAGGCTCGCAAAGCAAACGGAGCCTTTTTCGGGCGAGCGCCTGCTGGTAACCGACCATGGCGGCATATACGCGTACCGCGGAGGCAACGATATCGTGCTCGACTGCTCGGTATACGCGCTCAACTCATACGCGCTTTCATATTTCGCCAGGTTCGCGGGGCGGATCGCGCTTTCCCCCGAGCTTGGCATAAAGCAGGCGGCGGCAATGATAGAGGGCTATAAGCGCTTGAACGGGCAAGAGCCGTGCGTGGAGTCGCTCGTTTTCGCGAGGCACGAGCTTATGGCGATGCAGCACTGTGTTATTTCGGGAAAGGCGCATTGCGGCCTGTGTAAAAGCGAAAGCTATTATCTGGAGGACCTTGCGGGCGAGAGGTTTCCCGTTGCGGCGGACGATAATTGTAACAACTATATACTAAACAGCAGCGTAACGGAAATGGACGTAGAAGCGCTTTACGCTATAGGCGTAAGGCACTTCCGTGTCGAGCTCTCGCTTGAAAACGCCTCGCAAAGCCGCGAGATAGTACAAAAGTACAAGGAACGCATAGAGGAGCTAAAGTGATTATACACTCATTCGAGCCTATAGCCGACGAACATTGCCGCGTGCTGATACTCGGTTCCATGCCCAGTGAAACGTCGCTGCGTAAGCGCCAGTATTACGGTCATGAACGCAACGGCTTCTGGCGCGTAGTTTACGCGCTGTTCGGCGAGGAATACGACGAAAACTATGAAAACCGCAAGCGCTTTCTGCTGCGGCATAATATAGCGCTCTGGGACGTGATAGAAAGCTGCGAACGCGAAGGCAGCCTCGACGCGAATATAAAAAACCCGGTGATAAACGACTTTCAAAGCTTTTTTAAGGAGCATCCCGGCATAGCGCATGTGTTCTTTAACGGCCGCAAAGCCTACGACCTATTTAAGAGGCACACAAAGCACGCGTTTCCGGGCGTCTCCTTTACATACCTTACGTCCACAAGCCCCGCCAACGCGATAAGCTTTGAGAAGAAACTCGGCGACTGGCGCAAGGTGCTCGATGCGCTTAATTCGGGTCCCCGGCAAGACGTAAGGCTTGACGGGGTGAAAGTTAGAGGTGGTAAACATGGAGCGGTTTGAAAGACTGTACAATGCCGCGGTAAACGCCGCGGTCAACGATAACTTAAGCGCGCTGTTCAATATGCAGGGCGAATGCGACGAGCACCATCTCGACTGCCTGCTGCGCCCTAAAAGCTATCCTCCCGTCGTCCGACTCGGAAAGTGCACGTGCGAAGAGGACGGGAGCAGGGCGTGTGAAAACGTATGCTTCTATAAAGCGCTCTCGCACGACGAGCAGGGCAACGTCGTAATATCGGCAAAGGACTGCGTAGGCTGCGGCGAGTGCATAGCCAGCTGTGAAAAGAACAACCTTACCGATATAAAGGAAGTCGTACCGATATTTGAGCTGATAAACTCGGGTGTGCCCGTTTACGTACTCATCGCCCCGGCTTTTTTAAGTCAATTCAGCCCTCAAATGACGCCCGGAAAGCTGCGCAGTGCTTTTAAAGCGCTCGGCTTCGCGGGCATGATAGAGGTTGCGCTGTTTGCGGATATACTCACGCTTAAAGAGGCGCTCGAGTTCAACGAAGCCGTTACCAAAAAGGAAGATTTCATACTGACGAGCTGCTGTTGCCCTATGTGGGTGGGCATGATAAGAAAGGTATACAGCACGCTCGCGCCGCATATGCCGCCTTCCGTCTCGCCTATGGTTGCGAGCGGCCGCGCGATAAAGAAGCTGCTTCCCGAGGCAAAGACCGTGTTTATCGGCCCGTGCATAGCGAAAAAAGGCGAGGCGAAGCAGCCGGGCATAGAGGACGCGGTAGACTTCGTGTTGACGTTTCAGGAAACGGACGATATATTCCGCGCGGCGGGCATAGACCCCGAAGGGCTTAAAGAGGATCTGCGCGACCATTCTTCTGCCGCAGGCAGGATATACGCACGTACGGGCGGCGTAAGCAAGGCGGTTGAGGACACCGTGGAGCGATTGTTTCCCGAAAGGGACATAAAGGTAAAGGCCATACAGGCGGACGGAGTGCCCGCGTGCAAGGCGCTGCTTAAAGAAATAATGGACGGCAAAATAGACGCCAACTTCATAGAAGGCATGGGCTGCCCCGGTGGCTGCGTAGGCGGTCCGAAAGCGCTTATAGACAGGAATGAGGGCGCAAAGCATGTGGACTCTTACGCCAGTGAGGCCGAGATAAAGACGCCTGCAGACAACCCGTTCGTGCTTGAAATGCTCGCGAGGCTGGGCTTTGATACTATAGAAAGCCTAAAGGCGGGGCATAATATGTTTACAAGGGATTTCAAGTAAAATGAAACGGTCTTTTACGGAGCGCTTTATGCCTGAAGTGATCGGACAATTCAATGACTCGTTTGCTCCGATCGCGGACGGCGTGGGGAACGTCGTAAAAAACTACGCGTATTGGCTCAAAAAAAAGCAATACTGCGACTGCTATGTGGTAACGCCGAGCTTTCCGGGGTATGTCGACAACGAGGAATTCGAGGTGTTGAGGTACCGCTCGGTGCCCGTGCCGCTGCGCTATCCTTACAGGGCGGGTATGGCGCTTTTTGACCAGTCTCTGAGAAATAAATTAAGGAATATCAGGTTTGACCTGATTCACGCCCACAGCCCTTTCAGCTCGGGAAGGCTAGCGTTAGGCATAGCCCGCAGCCGGGGCATACCCATTGTAGCCACGTTCCATTCAAAATACTTCGACGACTTTAAAGAAGCGGTGAAAAGCGCTGCCGCGGCAAAGCTGCTGCTTAAATACGTCATGTCGTTCTTTAACAGCGTCGATTGTGTATGGACGGTGAGCAAGACCGCCGTGGAGACATTAAGGGAATACGGCTTTAAAGGTTGCGTGGAAGTGGTGGGACACGGCACAGACTTTTCCGGGGAGGAAATAAGCAAAGAGAAGTGCGGCGACGGATGCTTAAGGCTACTCTATGTAGGCCAGCAAGTCTGGCATAAGAATATAAGGCTTATGGTGCTCGCGCTTAAGATGCTTAAAGACTCGGGGCTGAAATTCAAGATGACTATGGTGGGTGAGGGCAATGCCCAGCAGTCGATAAAGAGGTTTGTGCAGCGCATGGGGCTTGCGGACGACTTTACGTTTATGGGCAAGATAACGGACAGAGACGCGATGAAAACCGTATATGCTTCCGCAGACCTTAACCTGCTTCCTTCCGTTTACGACACGTTTTCGCTAGTCGTCAGGGAAGCTGCGGCGTTCGGATGCCCGTCGCTCGTGATAAAAGGCTCGTGTGCCGCCGAAGGCATAGAGGACGGCCGCAACGGCTTTCTTTCAGACAACGACGCAGCCGCGTTTGCTTCGCGCATACAAAAAGCCGCCTCCGATTTAAAGCTGCTGCGCGCCGCGGGAGCCAAGGCAAGAAACACGCTCTACAGATCGTGGGAAGACGTAGTAGACGAGGTTGCGATGCGGTATGCCGACATAATAAAGGGGACAAAACAGCGCATTTTTCACTGACAATTTGAAAGCCGCGCCGCGACTTTTTTTATTTTACGGGAACAATAAACTTAAAACCGGTTTTAAGGAGCGAAACATGGAACAACGTTTATCATATTGGATGGATACGGCGAGCGCGCCCAAGTTCCCAAAGCTTGGCGGTGATATATACTGCGACGTGGCGGTCGTAGGAGCGGGGCTTACGGGCATAACGACGGCGCTGCTGCTCGCAAAGTCGGGCGCGGACGTTGCCGTAATTGAAGCCTCGAGCGTAGGCTCGGGCACGAGCGGTTACACTACGGCAAAGATAACGGTTCAGCACGGCCTGAAATATCAGAAGCTGCCCGAAAGCAAGAAGGAAGCGTACGCCCGCGCCAACGACGCAGGGCTCAAAAGAATCGCCGATTTCGTCGCAGAATACAACATCCACTGCGACTTTAAGCGGCTGCCGGCTTACGTTTACACCCGAGACGAAAACGACATATATCTGCTCGAAAAGGAATTAAAGGAGTACGAAAAGCTGGGAATAAACGGCCACATCACCGACACCGCGCCGCTGCCGTTTAAAGCCACTGCGCTGGCGATGGAGAACCAGGCGCAGTTTCATCCGCTCAAATACCTGTACGCGCTCGCAAATGAATTCGTTAAACTGGGCGGCAGGATATTCGAGCACACCAAGGTAAAGGATTACCAGAGGAAAGACAGCAACATAATACACACCGAAAGCGGAGACGTAAGCGCAAAGACGGTTGTGTTCACGACCAATTACCCGCTGGTGGATTTCCCCGGATTGTTTTTCATAAAGCTGCATCAGGAACGTACATACGCCGTATGCACGAACGCGAACCGCGTGGATGTGGCGGGCATGTATATAAACATACATGAGCCTGTCAACTCGATAAGGATGCACTATTCTGACGTTAACCGGCTGCTGCTCGTCGGCCACGGCCACAGGACGGCAAAGGAGGACGAGGACGACACGAGTTACGAACATCTAAAAGACTTCCTGCGCGCCGATTTTAAAGCCGCGGCGCCCGAGCCCTCGTATATGTGGTCCGCTCAGGACTGCTTTACGCTGGACGGCATGCCGTACATCGGTGCGATATTCAGCAAGAACCCCAACGCTTACGTAGCGACAGGCTTTGAGAAGTGGGGCATGACCAACTCAGCGGCTGCGGCGATGATGCTCTCGGATTATATATCGGGCACGAGCTTTATTGATCACGAGGTCAGGGAGAAGTTCGACCCGATAAGGTTTACGCCCGGAGCGTCCGCGAAGGAGTTTTTCTCGCATATGGGCACAGTGCTCAAAGCGCTTACGCTGGATAACGCGCTGATACCCGCAGGCAGCTACGACGATGTGGAAGCGGGCAAAGGCGCGGTGCTGCGCGTCGGCGGAAAAGCCCAGGCCATATACAAGGATAAAGAAGGCAATATAACCGCTTTTAAGGCGCACTGCACGCACATGGGCTGCCCGCTCGAATACAACGAAGCGGAAAACTCGTTTGACTGCGTATGCCACGGCTCGCGCTTTTCTATGAACGGTGAGATACTGGACGGCCCGGCGAAGGACCCGCTGGAGAAGATAGAGGAGGAGCGCGGCTAGTGGGCCACCGCCTGCTGCCGCGCAGCCCCGCTTTATACCACGGGAAAGCTTCAAGCCGACCTTACTTTGAGGGCTGGTTTTTTAAGCAGTCCTCAAACGGGCAAAGCTGCGCCGTCATTCCCGGCGTGTTCCGCGGCAAAAACAGCGGCGAAGATATAGCGTTCATACAGGTGCTGCTGAATAGCCCCGTGCAGAGCTTTTTTGTGCGCTACCCGTTTGACGCTTTTTCGTTCGAGCGAAATAGGTTTGGCATACGCATAGCCGAAAACAGTTTTTCTCTGGAAAGCGCTTCGCTTTTAATCCGCGATATAGGGCTGAAAGGCGAGCTTTTCTTCAGCGGCATAACGCCCTTAAAATCTACGCTACTGATGCCTTCCATAATGGGGCCGTTTTCGTATCTTCCGTCAATGCAGTGCAATCACGGGGTTTTAAGCCTTGGACACGGCGTCAGCGGATATATAAGCCTTAGAGGCAGGCGCTTTGAGTTTGACAACGCGGACGGCTATCTAGAGAAGGATTGGGGAGAGGCGTTCCCGAAAAGCTGGATATGGATGCAGTGCGGCGACAAGCAAAGCGCGCTTATGTGTTCGATAGCGCATATACCTTACGGCGCGATAAAGTTTACCGGAATGATATGCGTGCTTCTGGCAAACGGGGAGCAATACAGGTTTGCGACATACAACGGAGCAAAATTAGCTTCGGTTAACATAGAAGACGGCTTGGTAAATGCTGTGCTCAAGCGCAGGGACCAAACGCTTCAAATAACCGCGCAGTGCTGCGCATTCGGCAGCCTTAAGGCGCCCACTCCGGGCGGCATGGACAGGGTGATACTGGAAAGCCTCGACGCGAGGTATCATATCAAATTTCTTAAAAAGAACAAAGTAATATTTACGGGCAGCTACGAAAACGGCGGGCTGGAGATTTCGGACGCGGAAGAACTGATAAGAGACAAACATAGCAGACGCAAATAAATCTTTTATTTGCGCTATGGGTTTGTGATATTATAAATATACCAGTATTTCATACCGCTTTGCTGAACGCAACTATTGGTTGACAAAATACCATGCAAAGCCGATTGAATGCAACCGGCGGTTCTGTTAGAGTGTTCTCAATAACGGGAAAAAATGGAGGAAGGTTGAATTGACGTTAGGTGAGCGTATACAGCAGCTGCGCAAAAGCGTCGGCCTGTCACAGGAGCAGCTTGCGGACCTGACGGGAGTATCGCGCCAGGCAATATCCAAATGGGAGACGGACCAGTCCGCGCCGGAAATAGATAAATTGCTTGCATTAAGCAGGGCGTTCTCCGTTTCAACGGACGAACTGCTGGGCAACGCGACGGCTGCCAAAACTCCCGCGCAAGACCTGAAAGAGTCTGTAAAAATGAACATGAAGAAACGGCAGTTCACAATAGGGTGGATAACCGCGATAGCGGGGCTTGTGCTGCTGGCAGCCGAATTCTTACTGTTGCTTATAGTAAGGAATGCAGAGCAGCAATTTGCCGTTCGGACCGGAAGCGGATGGTATTCCGACATAATGCATTACGCGGGGACACAGCCAATGACGACTGTTTTCATAATAACGGGCGTAATTATATTTCTGGGCGTTTGCATGACGGTTTTCGGACTCGTCCGCAGGCGGTAAAAGAGGCCATAATACGGATATATAAAATTACACCCCATAAAGCTTTTGGCTCTATGGGGTGTAAAAACAGGGGTCCCCAGCAAGCCGTGAGGCTTTTTGGGGTAATAATCGGGGTGATAATCGGCTTTAAGACGCCGTTTTCTTTTTTGCCGCTAGCATCCTTTCCATGGAGCATTCGACGGCTTCGCGCATCTTGAGTATCTTCGCCCTGTCGGTGCCGTGACTCGAGGGGTACTCGGGCTTGCCTATGGTCAGCGTGACGAGCTGTTTTTTATGCAGCTTGGAGGCAAGCTTGCCCGGCTGCCTGAACGTGAATACCATGGGCACGACAGGCACGCCCGACTTGACGGCGAGATGGAACGCTCCGTTCTTGAACGGACGCAGCTCTTCGTGCCGAGGCCAGAGCGACGCTTCGGGGTAGAAGTGTACTATGCGCCCTTTTTTAAGCTGCTCGCGCATGCACTCCATAAACGCGTGCAGCGCCTTGGGCGACTCGGGTATAGGCACGCCGCCCAGCAATCGCACGAGCCAGCGTATGAACGGTATCTCAAAGTTCGATTTCAGCGAAGCGAAAAGCGGCTTGCGCGGAAACAGGGAGCATGCTACCATCGGCGAATCGAGCACGTGCACGTGGTTCGTAACCGTTATAGCGCCGCCTTTAAGAAACTTAAGGTTTTGCTGCCCTTTAATACGGAGCCCCAGAAACAGCCGCGAGGCTATTGTAAGCACCGGTATTCCGATTAGGTAGAAAACAATCGAGGAGAACAAACGGAAGAATATGTTCCGGTTCACGAAACGGAAGTTTTCGTCCACCTTGTAGGTGAGCGGCGTGGGCATGTGTATCACATGCATATTGAGCGGGTCTGCCTTTGCGCTGCGCTGAGCCTTTATAACGCCTGCGTATACTTCCTCGAGCTTTTCTACCGAGCGGTCTATCGAATACTCGGCGGCTTTTTTGCAGTAAAGGCCGCTCATCCTTGCGCGTTCCTCGGGGTGCTCTATCCAGTAGTCTATCTTTAGGGCAAGATCGCTTACGTCCTTGCTGCGGAATACGCTGCGTTCGTCTATTGCAAACTGGCTTGCCGCGCTAAGCTTCGACTTGGCTATCACAGGCACGAGCCCGCACGAAATGGCTTCGGTGCACACAAGGCCTTCTATCTCCGCTTCCGCGGCGTGTACGTAAAGGTCGGCCTGGTTATACAGCCGTATAAGCTCTTCCTTGTGCACGTACTTTATGACCGGCTTGTTTTTGAGCTTTCTGCCGAGCCGTTTATAGCGCCGCTCAAGCGGCCCTTTGCCAAGAAGCACCAGCTGTATTTTGTTGCTGTGCTTTGAACGCAGAGCGGCCTTGATGATAATGTCCTGGCGTTTCTCGCTCGACAACCGCCCTGCCGAGAGTATAACGAACTTGTCCTGCCACTCTTTCGGCTTTTCTATTTGCAGCGGTTTAAAGTCGCTGTCCACGCCGTTGGAGATTACGTGGGTTTTAGCCTTGTAGCCGTGCGCTTTAAGCTGGCCGGCAATAAACTGCGACGGGCAGTGTATGTCGTTTACATGGCGGTACATCCTGTGCCTGAACCAGTAATAGAGCAGGTGCGACAGCGGCCACAGGTATTTCATGTGTATATTGTACGTTATGTTTTCAGGCTGGCAGTGGAACGCGGCCATATAGGGTATGCCCATTTCCTTTGCCACCTGTCTTGCCGCAATCTCAAGGCGGAAAGGCAGATGAAGATGAACGATATCCGCGTCTTTAAACGCTTCGCGCAACACCGCCTTGTCGGGTCGGGCGAACACCATGCCATGAGAAATAAACACCCTGTCGAGTATGCCGTAATTTGCCTTGGGTACGACAAACTTACCGGGAGCGGGCTTGCCGGTCGAGACAACGCGTACTTCGTGGCCTCTTTGGCGGAAATGATTAACAAAACGTGCCGCCGCATTGGTTGTGCCGTTGTCGTGGTTGTCGTACTGGTCGAGTACGTATACAATTTTCATTTCATTTGATTAATAAAGGCGATAAAAATAATATATTATGAGTGCGGGTTACCTTTATTAATTTATCCTCCTTTCACATGTAATGTTGACGGTGATAAACAATAAAGTACTATATAATATATATACTACAATTTGCCGGATATTGCAAATCAGCCGAATATTAAAATAACGCGCCATAAACACCAGAGTATGCTTTTTGCGAAATAAGATCTTATCATTGCGAAAAACATCGAATATTACGTGAGCAATGCTGCTTAGTATAGCTAGGGGGCGCGGCAGCATGCCCTAAGGCAGCAGGTTGATTGTAACATGAAAAATTCGGTGAACTTTAATCCGATTAAAACGTCAATAATATTAAGGGAGTAATAAACGATAAGGCTTCGAAATAAGAGTTTATTTAGTGTTTGTAATTTGCGTTTTTATGAGTTATACTGTTAGAGCAATGTTTCGTCAGATTATGCAACGCTAGGGGAGGCAATATATATTATGCAGCTAATGTTTTCCAGGAAAATTGTCGATTTGGATTATGATGCGGAGAACAGGGTATTAAGGATAAAGTTCAACGATGGCATATCAAGAAGATATTATGATGTTCCGCCGAAGATATACGAAGACTTAAAGAACTCCTCCGACCGCAACAAGTACTATCATAACGTAGTAGACGGTCATTTCCGTATCGACGGCAAGCTTAAAGGCGCCTGATGAGCGGAACTCGTCAACGTATTAAAAAGTTGCCCTGAAAGCCGTAAGCTTTGGGGCAACATTTATACGGGGTCTCCAGCAAGACGTTAGGCTTGCTGGGGTTGAATACGGGGTCCCCGGCAAGACGTTAGGCTTGCTGGGGTGTAAATACGGGGTCCCCAAAAAGCCGTGAGGCTTAATGGGGTGGATCAGGCTTGGTAATCTAAGCCTTTTTTATTTACGGATTTTCGCAGTAAAATCAAAAATTCAAAGTATAAAAACTATTTGTTATATTCGACAACTAATGATAAAATAATACAAAGATAAACAATTAGTGAAAACCATCATTACATTTTCAATATTTCTACACACCATTTTTGCACCCTGTTTCCGGAGGTAAGATATGATTAAAAAGTCATTATCGCTTATAGTCGTCGCCGCTATGCTGATTTCGCTTTTCCCCGTGCCGGCGTTCGCGGCGGGAGGGACGATAGATGCCGACGGTACGTATGATATCGGGAGCTATGGCAATGACTCCGTTATTACTATAGAAGACGGGCTTACCGTAACGCTTACAAACACAGGCGGCCTCACATTTACAAATGTGCGGATAATCTGCGGCTACGGCACCGCTCTTACGATTGACGGCGTTAAGATAGACAACAGCGCATATGACGGAGCTTGCGCACTGTCGTTTACACAATACAGAAACAAGCTCATACTAATGGGCGATTCGTATATAAAGAGCGGGAATAATATGCCGGGTATAAAAATGGACTCGAGTTCGAAGTTGGAGATAACAGGCGAAGGCAGCATTGAAGTATACGGCGGAGCAAACGCTGCCGGGATAGGCGGCGCATATCAATCGGCGGAAATGGCAGCTACGATTTCCGGAGGAACAGTGAAATCGACAGGAGGCTTCCATGGCGCGGGCATAGGCGGCGGTGACAGCAATCGGGAATTAATGGTGATTATCAACGGAGGCAGTATTACTGCTCAGGGCGGCGAAGGGGGAGCCGGCATTGGCGGAGGTTATAACAGCACCGGCGGCGTTGTTATAGAAATTAATGGCGGCGACGTTAATGCTGCGGGCGGCTCGGGAGGCGCGGGCATAGGCGGCGGATACAACGGCCCCGGTGGAGAAAGCTATATAACGGGCGACAGTACCGTCAGAGCAATCGGAGGCCAAAACGCCGCAGGCATTGGAGGAGGACAGGGAGAAAACGGAGGAATACTTGACATATCAGGGGGGTTGGTATTGGCCGAAGGGAACGGCGGGTACGATATAGGCTGCGGAGCAGGCAGAACCCCGAACGAATACGATTGGTTCAAGATATCGGGAAAAGCCGCAGTATTACTGAAGAACGGCGCATCTACCGAACCGACTATCACTCATCACGAGCTTAAGATACAGGACCCTGTAACAAACCATACGGCTTTCGGGTATATTCTGCCCGATTCATGGACTAAAGCATACGCGTATATTAAAACATACTACGACCTTGCTTACGATTCAAACGGCGGTGAAGGCACGCTGCCGGAGACCGTAACGGGGCATGAAGGCGCCTGGACAACCGTTTCGGACGGAAAAGGCCTCACAAAAGATGGAGACGTATTCTATAAGTGGAATACCCGGCCGGATGGGATCGGAACAGATTATTTCCCCGGAGATTCATTTGAGTTTACCGGGGATACAACATTGTACGCGATATACAAAACCCCGCCCAATGTTGAGAGCGTAACGCTGAATAAGCAGTCGGCAACGCTGAACCGAGGCGAAAGCATTTTGCTGACGGCAGACGTTAAGCCTTCTGACGCGGTATATTCCATAGCATGGACAAGCTCGGACGAGAGCGTAGCTTCGGTAAACAGCAGCGGGCTTGTAACCGCGGTGGGAGGCGGTGACGCGGTAATAACCGCTGCGGCAGGCGGCGTATCTGCAAGCTGTGAGATACACGTTAATTTTAACGTAACTTTTGATGCGCAGAACGGTACGGAAAATGTGACCGTTGGGGTCGTCAAAAACAGCGCCGTTCCCAAGCCCCAAGACCCTGTAAGGGTGGGCTATACTTTCAACGGCTGGTACACTGAACAAAGCTGTGCCAATGAATGGGATTTTGGCAAAGCCGTAACAAGCGACATGACGCTGTATGCCGGATGGACGCCGGAGGGCTGCCCGTTTGCGGGCAGGGGGACGGAAACAAGCCCATACCTTATAACAAGCGCGGACGAACTTGCGCAGCTTGCGGCTCTCGTCAATTCAGGCAGCGCAGATTATAACATCGGGTATTATATGCAGACGCAGGACATAGACCTGTCGGCATATCCGAACTGGACGCCTATAGGAGCGCCGGACAAGCCGTTTTCCGGCACATATGACGGGAACGGGAAAAGTATCGCGGATATTAATATTGATATCGACTATCCAAAAGAGGCGGTTTATATGGGGCTTTTCGGATATATAACAGGAGCTACGATAAAGAACATTAAGCTTGAAGGCGGGAACATAAGCATTAGCAGCAATTATAGCGCCAACGCAGGAGGCCTGGCAGCGTATACCGGCTCAGGCTGTTTGATAGAAAACTGCAGCAGTTCGGCAGATATCCACGCAGATTGCGTATCTGTAATATGTGTTGGCGGAATCGTTGGATATGCGTCAAACAACAGCGATGAAACATGCATAATAAAGAATTGTGTGAATTCAGGCACGATATATGGGAGATCGTCAAGCAGCGCAAATGTGGGCGGTGTAATCGGAAATATGGAATATGGAGTCAGCGTAAGCCGTTGCGCTAACAACGGAAACATTACTGCCATGCCCATTCCAACTTTAGGAGGAATAGCGGGAAAAGCAAACGGGTTCGGACGAAGCCTATATATAAGTCAATGCTATAATACTGGGGACGTACACGCGGGCCTCACGGTTTCTAAAGGATATTTGGGAGGCATTGCCGGATTTGTTTGCAATACAGAAATAGCAAACTGCTTCAATGCGGGAAAGATAAGTGAATTTCTCGACTCTGATGAACCTATAGTTGGCGGTATCGCGGGTTATGCGTCAGGAGACTCCGGCATTAATAAATGCTACAACGTTGGCGAAATAGTAAGCAGACAATCATACGGCGGAAGCATTGCGGGTTACATACCCGACACGGTAGCTGAGATAAACGATTGCTATTATGCGGATACTACATTTGAAGACTATATTGGCGTCGGCTACGGAAAAACATATACGGCGTATAAAAAGACGATTGACGAGCTAAAACTGCAGGCGGCGTACATAGGTTATGATTTTGAAACGATATGGACGTTTGCTGCCGGGTATGACTTCCCGCAGCTTATTGGCAATCCATTTTCCGTAATGCAGCATGACGTCGTGCTGACTGCCGACAGCGAAATGGGCGTTGTACAAGGCTCGGGGGCATACAAGCTTTTTGAAACCGTAACGATAACGGCTTTTGCGAACGAACATTACTCGTTTAAAAACTGGGCGGTTGATTCAGGAGGAGTTGTATTGGACGATGCCTTAAGCCCGACAGCGACGTTTGTGATGATCAACCATGACGTAGCGATAAAAGCCGTTTTTGAAAAGAAAAAATATAAACTGACCATACAGTGCGACGAAAAAGGATACGGGTCGGAAGAGGCATATGCCTGGGGGGAAACCGTCAGCATCAATGGCATGGCAAGAAACGGGTACCAGTTCATGCGCTGGGAGGTGGTATCGGGCGACGTCGAAATATCAGACGAGTTTGACAAGTTCGCCGAGATAACAATGCCGAAATCGGATGTTATAATAAAAGCCGTATTCGACGTAAACCCGACGGACTATGAATACACAATAACGGACAAAAAAGTAACAATAACGAAGTATACAGGTACCGATAGCAATATAATAATACCTCACAGGATAGACGGCTATACCGTAACGGCGATAGGCGAAAGAGCGTTCAGCAACAAAGCTGTGCTGACAAGCGTCGAAGTGCCCGACACTATAACCAGCATTGGCAGCAGCGCATTTGCCGGATGCACGAAATTGAAAAATATTAAAATAGGAAACAGCGTTAAAAGTATTGAGCAATCAGCTTTTTCGAATTGCGAAAATCTAACTGGTATTTCGATCCCCGACTCGGTTAAAAGTATAGGGTACGGCTGTTTCAGTAATTGTATAAGTCTTACGGATGTTGTCTTGGGAAGAAGCCTTGAAAGCATCGGCGCTGTAGCATTTGATGGATGCAGCAGTTTAACCGAGATTATAATTCCTGATTGTGTAGTGAGTTTAGAGTATTATTGCTTCAGATCATGCAGCAAGCTGGCAAGCGTGACAATAGGCGCAGGCGTAGAAAATATCGACGAAAGTACTTTCTACGAATGCACATCAATTAAAAATTATTATGCAAGCCCCCAAAACCAACATTATAAAAGTGTAGATGGTGTTTTATATGACAAAGATTTAAAAACGTTGGTGCAATATCCTAGCGGAAAAATGGGGACATATTCCATATTAGAAGGCGTGACATCAATTCGCAGTCGCGCATTTCAAAACTCTGTATTTCTAACAGGGATTAATATTCCCGAAACTGTAAACAATATAGGCGATTACGCGTTTCATACATGCAGTAGCCTTACATATGTTTCTCTGCCAGATTCGCTGACCGTTATAAGCACAGGGGCGTTTGGGTGCTGTACTAACCTTTTAGAGGTGCGCTTTGGTGCGCACGTTACAACAATTAGTGACAAAGCATTTTTCAGGTGTGAGAACCTGAAAGAGATTGACATACCGGGAACGGTATCAAGAATCGGTGATGAAGCATTTATGG
This sequence comes from Burkholderiales bacterium, assembly GCA_050260375.1. Lineage (GTDB taxonomy): Bacteria > Bacillota > Clostridia > Christensenellales > SZUA-584 > DTFZ01. The sequence continues at coordinate 171,448 of JBLNCA010000045.1, forward strand.
AGTGCTGGGATCTGGAGCGTATATATTTCTGGGGCGATATGCCTGTTCTGGGAACATATCCGAACAATAATGTGTTTATTTACACGGATGTATATTATCATATTGACCATGCCGGTAGTTGGGAAAAGTTAGTAACATACGGCAGATTCAATAAACATATGTTTTGTTTGCTGACGCTTGATTTAAAAGACGGCAGTATTCCTGTAACCTATAGAGCGCGTTTAAACGCATTAAGGCTGCCCGTTCCGGACGACCCGATAAGGGATCACAACACATTCGAATACTGGTGCGCCGATGCGGCATGCACCACGCCTTGGGATTTTGATACTGCTGTAACCGGAGATATTACGCTGTACGCTAAATGGAAGCCAAAAAGTTACACCGTGAAGTTCGACGCCCGCGGCGGTTATCCGGTAAATACCCAAACATTCGTATACGGTTCAAATATAACGGCGGCTCCGGCGCCCGAAAGGCCGTACTACGTGTTTACCGGGTGGTATCCCACGCCCGCGTGCGACACGCCTCCGGTCGGGTTTCCCCTTGCCGTAACAGGCGACGTTACATTGTACGCCGGATGGAGGCCGCAAATCTATAATATCCATTACGATCTGGACGGCGGTAAATTATCCTCCGATAACCCGTCGTCATATACGGTGGAGAGCTCAACTTTCACGCTGCGCAACCCTTCAAGGACAGGCTATACGTTTTTTGGCTGGATAGGAACCGGTTTATCGCAGCCTACGACAAGCGTGACCGTGTATAAAGGCTCGGCTGGTGACAGGTGGTATACCGCCTGCTGGAAGGTGAACGAGTACACCATAACATTCAATTCAAAAGAAGGCAGCGCCGTACCGCCCATTATCGCGGCGTATGGCTCTCTGATACCAGAGCCGCCCCAGCCAAGCAGGCAAGGGTACGCGTTCGCCGGCTGGTACAGGGACAGCTCGTGTAAAACAAGGTGGAACTTCGGTACGGATGTTGTTACGGGCAACGACACGTTGTACGCGAAATGGCAGCCGTATTCGAACTATCTCGATGACGTAGTGCTTTCCGCGGGAACGCTTATTAGGCCGTTTTCCAAGAGCACCGTGCGCTATAATATCACGCTGGGGGAACACGAGAGCGGCGTCACAATAACGCCGATTAAAGAATACGACGGCGCGGTGATGAAGATAAACAACGTCGTAAGGGACAGCTATTCTGTGAGCCTTGCCAGCGGCAAGTCGGCTACAGTGAAAGTAGCGGTCAGTTACAACAGAAAGACAAAGACTTACGTGTTTATAATAACACGCGCAAAATCCTCCGACAACACGCTGGGAGCGCTCGCCGCTTCCGCCGGGACGTTCGATAAGCCGTTCGATCCCAATATACTGAACTATACGCTGCTGATTGATGAAAACACGAAAAGCGTGACGGTATCGGGCAAAGCGGCGGCGCCTGCCGCAAAAATCTCTCCGAAATCGAAAAGGCTGACGCTTAAAAACGGCCAGAGCAAGACGGTAAAAATAACGGTTAAGGCGCAGAATGGGGCAAGGCGGACGTATACGGTAACCGTAATAAGAGCGGCGTCCTCAAACGCAAACCTTAGAACGCTTAGAACAAGCCCCGGGCTGTCGCCAGGGTTCAGCCCGTATACAACGAGCTACACGGTAACGCTGCCCGCGGCGAAGAAAACGGCCAGCATATCCGTAAGGCCCGCGGGTTATAACGCGGCGGTGTATATAGACGGCGCAAAGAGGTCATCCAAAAAGGTTACGCTGCTCAACGGCCAAAGCGTTACGGTGCATGTAATGGTATTGGCGCAGGCGGGCAACACAAAGGACTATTACATAACGGTGACGCGCCCGTGATTTGAGGCAGCAGGCAACAAAAGCGCGCTTACATATATCTCGCGAGCTGCCCGTAGTCCTGGCGTTTGACCATTTCGTGAAGGTATGCGGAGCGGGTCGCGTCTCTTTTTCTTACCCTGTTCAACGCGCGTATTATATCGTCGGCGTTCTTAATTCCCATGCCGTGCCCGTAGTAAAGCCCGTTGCCGAGGTAATATACGTTTTCTCCCTGCCACTCGGGCTTTAGCGGGTCTACGTCGGGGTTGCTGAAATAGCGGGCGTCTCCGGGTATCTCGTCAATTGGGTTCCGGTCCATAACCAATGCAAGGTCGCGGTCGAGGTGCTGCCAGTTCATAAGATATATGCTCGAAAAAAGCCTGTTAAACTGTTCCTTTGGCATCACGTCAAGCAGCGCCTTATACAAAACTATTATCATTGCCGTGGAGCATTCGGTGCCGTAAAGCGAGCCGCGCGCGTAAATATCGGCAATCGCGTCGGAAGGCAAGACGCCAGCCCTTAATTCAAAGCCCCCTTCGGACGTGCGGTTCCAGAACTCGGGGTTGGCCTTTGAATCGCGGAACACCTTGAACGATATGCCGCTGCGGGCAAGATCGTGCGACGCCTTTACGATGCTTTGGCGCACCTTAAGTTCGGCAATCAGCACGTGCTCAGAATCGTATGCGTAGTTTTTGCGGCTTGCAGACATTATATCGAATATTTCACGCTGAAGCGGGCTGGGGGAGAAGCCTTCTACAGAAGGTATGGCGCTTATGCGCTCGCCGTTAATAGTAATCATTGCGGCCACACTTTCCAAGAATGCGTTTTGACGCTTCTATCTGCACGGGCAGCGGGCTATGCATCCAATTATGCCAATGCCGGCGGTTGCTGCTGTAAAGATACTGGGAACACTCTCCGAGCAGCCGCTGTGTATCCGCGTCGACACCGCTCAGTTTTTCGAGCCGCTGCCATTCGTCCATAGACAGGGCGTTATCGCCGCCGAAGCTTTTCTGCAGGTATTTTGACTCGTACGATACCCTGAACGGGCAGGGAGCTTCGCACATCTGGTTCGACTCGCCGGTATAGAACAAATAAGGCTTGTTGCGCTTAAGCCAGCTAAGGACGCTCCAGCGCTGGCTTGCCGGGTCAGTGCTCTCATCGCGGCAGCAGGGGAGAAACTTAAGTAGCCTGCGAGCAAGCGCAACGTCGCGCTTATCTTTTGACAGCAAACGGTCCGCCGCCATTGCAATGCATTGCGCGTCGCCGCTCTCAAACAGCGCCCATTCGGCGTCGTAGGTATAAGAGCCTCTCCTGTGCCTTTCAAATATCAGGTCCATAAGTGCGCCGAGGCAGGACCTGTCGCCGAACGCCTTAATCAGCAGTATCGCCGCGGCGTCAATAATACGGTCATACTCGCTGCCAAGTCCTGTTTCCTTGCAGCCCGTTGTAAACATCCATTTGAGCACGGGCAGGTATTCAGAGGCTGCCTCAAAAGCATGCCGGTTGGCAGAAACAATTTGTTCCGACAGCTTAAGCGCGGCTGCGTTGCGTTGGTTTAAATACGGCTCGAGGCCCAGCTTTATTATCTCCGGCCGCAGTATGTAAAGCGCAGGGAAGCCGAGCTTTGAGTCGTTAAGCGCGTCTATGGCTGCGCCCGGGTCTTTCTTATAAAAATCGTAAAACGCATTTCTTGCCTGCACGGTATCGCCCCGCATATCCGAAATACCGGGCAGAGCGCCGCTTCTTTTTGAATATGCTGTAGGCATGTTTATTGCTTCCCCTTAAAGCGGTTCTCGTTTATCTTATGAACGAAGACCGCAAAGCGTTCTGTTTGCTGTAAGAGCCATATGGAAGAAAGAGCGGCACGTTTCATATAGGGTGGTATATGATAGCAGGGAATTATAAATACACCCCATCAAGTCTCATGACTAGACGGGGTTATAATGGGGTCCCCAAAAAGACGTGAGGCTTTTTGGGGTGTAAATAACGGGGTCCCCAGCAAGTTGCAAGACTTGATGGGGTGTGTATGTATTATGATGTTATAGTCTATTTTACAGCGTACCCTGCCTGCGCAATGGCAGCCTTTGCGAGTATCAGCGCAGGGTCTATGTACGGAAAGTCAATGGCGTATTTTTCAAACGCTATGGGCAGCTCGGTACAGCCGAGTATAAAGCATTCCGCGCCTTTTAAGGCCATTTGCTTTAGCTCCTCAGTTAAAGCTGCGGCGTCGTAATTTTCCGCTCCCGCCTTGACGCCGTTGTATATAACGGACATTACCTCCGCCTGTCCGCCCTCTGAGGGCAGAACGGCTTTTATGCCGAACTCACTTAAAGCGTTTTCATACAGCCTTGCACGCAGAGCCCCCGTTGTGGCCAGCACGCCAACGCTTTTCAGCCCGAGAGCATTAACTTCTTTTGCCGTTTCTTCTATCATGTTGAGCACAGGCACATTTATTGCCCCGCACAGCCTCTGGTAAAACACGTGCGACGTGTTGCAGGGGAGCAGCAGTATATCGGCGCCTAAACGCTCTAGACGCTCAGCGGCCTCGAGTATAAAAGCAAAAGGCGCGTCGCTGCCCTCAAGCACCGCTTTTGTCCTGTCGGGTATCTTCGGGTTGTTGTCGATGACAATATGAATATGCTCGCTGTCGCAGCGCGCGTCGGTGTGCTCTATTATCTTGTAAAACAGGTCCGCCGTAGCGAGCGGGCCCATGCCGCCGATTATGCCCAGCGTTTTTTTAGCGCTATCAGTTGACATCGGTAGTCGGGCTTACCTGCGCCGCGCCGCTCCCAGAGTTGTAAAGATACATTATCTGCGTGACTTTGCCTTCCTGTACGAGTATCGACAGAGTGGTTGTATCTTCGACAAATTCATACGAGCCTTCGCGTTCCTGATAGTTGCTTCCCATCTTCTGAAGCATAGCTTCCTGCGTGTCGCCAATCTTTAAGCCCTGCGGTATCGATACGGTATCGTCCGTTACCGTTATAATAGTCACATGGTCGGCGCCGTCTATCTCGTTTACCGTGAGCTGGAAGCCGCTGTACGTATAGAACTTATCCATGCCCTGATACGCGCAGCTCGGCGCTTCAAATGAATTGTTCGGTTTGCCGAGGCTATTTAGCACCGCTTCGGCAAGGTCGTACGGGCGTATTTTTACTCCGTTGGATTCAAAAAACAGAGTGTAGTTCTGCGCGACGGGAGACGCACCGGGCTGCTGGGGCTGCTGTACGGCGCCGGGAGCGTTCGCCGCCTGGGCGCCCGGGTCCACGACGACGCCGCCTGAGTTGCCGCAGCCCGCTAAAGCAATCACGAACATCAATACCAATAAAACACTTACAACCTTTTTCATTCTTTCTCCTTTTCTACCACCAAACTTTTCAAAAAACCAAACTCGGCAAGCTCTTTTTCCTGCGCGGCCTTTTCTTCATAGTAAGCGGCAACCTTGCCGGCCCATACCTTTGACAGCTCCTTATCGGCGCGACGGTCGGGAATATTGAAGTCGCGCTTAAGTATGCCGCCCAAATATGCCGAGAGCTTCTCGGCTCCGTATATGTTAAGATGCAGCCCCGAATCGTACGTGTCCGTTCTAAGGTCTAAGCCCGTTTGCTCGTTAAGCTTAAGGAAGTTGATATACGTAAGCCCTTTTCTTTCCGCGTAATCGACCATCTGCTGGTCCCACTCGTCATACCAATGGGGGTAGATGCTGGGCGCCTTTATCAGTATAAGCTGTATGCCGTTTTCTTTGCACAGCTCTACCATCATATCGAGATAATTATAGCATACATCACTGAACGTATAGTCCGCAAGCTTTTGCGGTATGGGCGGCTGCCCGGCGGCTTTTATGTCTACGCGCATAAGGTAGCCGTTGTGCGAAACGGGCTTTTTATAGAACATATATTTAACGTCGTCGGAACTAAGTTCGCTCCAGCGCGAATGGAACCTGAGAAACGGGAAGATATACGACAGCAAATCTTCTTCGGGCGTCATCGAAGCTTTTATCGCCTTTATTTTTGCGGAGGACAGCCGCATGCCGTCCAGAGTCATGCGGTTGTACGCCTCGTTCTGAGGCTCGCCGTATTTCATCGACAACACGTTGAAAACGACCACTTTGGGTTTTTCGTACATCAGCGTTTCTTCGAGCAGATAGTAAGACTGCCATATGAGCTGCTGCGGCGTTCCGCGGATATAGCTAGTTATGCCGTATTTCTCCCACAGCGTGACGGGGGAGAAGTTCTCGTATACTTCGCAGTCGCCTATGAATATCACGTCGTGCGGCGTAGTTTCGTTATAATATTCGGCGACAAGGGCTCCTTCGCGCACCGCGCCCATATATTTGGGCATAAAAAGCAGCTGTAGCAGGTACAATATGCCCAGCACCGCAGCCGCAGTTACAGCAAAGTATATAAACACCATTTTGTTTCTTTTCATGTAAGGCCCCTAAAACTGATTATAGATAAACTGGCTGGAATCGTAGCCTATGCCATAAGCGCCGAACACCAGCAGAGCAAGCAGCAAAACGGCTATAAGGCCATAGCGCAGCGCGTAAGTATTGCGGCTTAGCTGCTCGCGCACGCTGCCTCGGCGCTGTATCAGCGAAACCGCTATAAGAATGGCCGTCCCAAAGAGCACTACTATGTAGTCCCACGCGGAAAGCCCGAGCTTTAACAGCGCGCCGCTGAAAAGCTGGCCCCAGTTCCAGTTTGTAAATATAGAGAAGAACATATTAAACGACATGGGTACGTCCCGGTAGCAGTCGAGTATGCGAAGCGACGATAACAGGAAAAACGTGCGCACCACCTGAAACAGCCTGTATCCGAAAGTGTCCGCGAGTTTCGGAAACCTTGAGTGGAACTTTTCGTAAAGCGGCGAGAGTTCCTGGGAAATAATGATTATGAGCCCTGTAAGCACGCCCCACACGACGAAGTTCCACGCGGCTCCGTGCCACAGGCCGGTGACGAACCACACTACTATAGTCGCCACATATACGGACACGCGCTTGCCGAAGCCGTTGCCGAGCTTTGCCCTTGCTTTCTTGGACAGCTCCAGCATAGGCCTCGAGGCAGATATAGGGTAAAACATGTATTCGCGGAACCATGAGCTTAACGATATATGCCAGCGCCGCCAGTATTCTGCGATGTTTTTGGAAAAGTACGGACGCAGGAAGTTTTCCTGCACCTTTATGCCCAGCACCTGCGCTATGCCTATCGTTATGTCTATGCCGCCCGTGAAGTCGGCGTACAGCTCGACGGCGTAAAACACCATCAAACACACTACAAACACGCCCTGATACGCAGCCGCGTCCTTAATAAGCGCGGTCACTGCGACGAGTATGCGGTCAGCTATTACGACTTTTTTGAAGTACCCCCAGAGTATGCGCTGCAATCCGAACGAGACCTGCTTTTTGTCGAAGTTGTGAGGCTCATAAAGCGTACTGCCAAGCTCGTCGTAGCGCGTGATCGGCCCCTGCACCAGCAGCGGGAAAAAAGAAACGAACAGCGCGAACTTTGCGATGTTGCGTTGCGCAGGGTACTTGCCGCGGTGTATGTCGATTATATATCCCATCGTCTGGAACGTATAGAACGATATGCCCATAGGAAGCAGAAGGTCCATATATACCGAGGGCGAATCCGCAGCCGTAAACAGCGGGCTTACGAGGGTTATAGCGAAATTGGCGTATTTCAGTACGGCGAGTATGCCGAAGTTTATCAAAAGGCAGACAATAAGCCAGCCGCGCGTCTTTGCCTTTGTGGCGGCTTTATAAGCCTTGCGCTCGTCGGGCGAAAGCGACGCCTTATTATCCGCAAAGTACCGCTCGCGCTTTATTCGCAGCGTCTCCATGCGCAGCGCAATGGCGTACGTCGTGCAAATCGTCACGCTTATGTATACGCATCCCTGCCAGCCGGCGTATGCGCAAAAAAAGGCGTTGGCGGCAAGCATAAGCATCCACTGAAACCGTTTGGGTATCAGGTAGTAGACAACAAACACCGCCACCAGGAACAGCAGGAATATTCCTGATGTAAAAAGCATGCGCCCTCCTTAGTCCTCTTCGCTCAGGCGTTTAATAAGCGCGTATAGTGATTCAGCCGAATTGAAGTTTTCGGGCACGATTTCCTCGGCCGGTATGGCGACTCCGTAGGCGTTGTCCACTTCGGCTATTATTGTAACGATATCGAACGAATCGAGTATCCTGTTGTCGATGAGCTTATCGTTTGCCTCAAAATCCACGTCGGGATGCAGGTCTTTAAGTATATTCAACAATGCTTCCATAATGTCTGCTCCTTATAGTTATATCAAAGCCCCAAAAGCCGCAGGAATATCGGGGCAAGTATCACTTGCTTTGCGCCGCGTACTGCTGCTTTAAAGCGATGCGGTCCAGCTTGCCGTTGGGCGTGTACGGCATGGAACTGCGCCTGTATATGTGATTCGGCATCATATAGCGCGGCAGCCTTTCTTTAAGCGCCTTTGAAATAAGCGCCTCGTCGGTGTCGCCCGTATAGAAGAGCACGAGCTTTTTCTTTTCGTCGTCGAATATACAGCACGCGACGTTTACGGAGTTAAGGGCGTTCGCCGCGACTTCTATCTCGCCTATCTCTATGCGGTGGCCCATGTGCTTTATCTGGTTGTCCTTGCGTGATATGAACACAAGCTCGCCTCGCTCGTTATACCTGCCTATATCGCCCGTGCGGTATATGAGCTCGGGGTAATTTGCGTTGAGCGGGTTTTGCACGAAGGCCTCAGACGTCTTTTCGGGCGCGCGGTAGTAACCTAGCGCAAGCGACGTGCCGCGTATGCATATCTCGCCTATCTCGCCGTTTTGCACAAGTCGGTCGTTTTCGTCTAATAGCAGTATCTCTGTGTTTCTAAACGGGCGCCCTATAGGTATCGTTTCGTCCAGCGCGAACTCCCTGTCAACCTCGTACCAGCACGACATGCCCGTGGCTTCCGTGGGGCCGTAGAGGTTTATATAGCGCGCGCCGGGCACGTTCTCCCTCCACAGGTTGAACTGTTTGATGGGGAAGACCTCGCTGCCGAAAACGATAGTGCGCAGATATTTGGGCTTTGCCCGCTTGAACGCGCCCAGCCCAGAGACGAGCGTCAGCGCCGAGACGACCCAGCATACGGTGTTTATCCTGTGGTTGTTGAGGTACTCGATAAGCGTTACGGGGAACATAAAAAGCTGTTTTGGTATTATCCACGTGGTAGCGCCGAATTTTAGCGTCGAGTATATCTCCTTTAAGCACGCGTCCACGTAAAGCGGCACATGCATGCCGAACACCGTTTCGGAATCCACACGCAGCACTTCGGTGAGCGCCTCGATATAATCTATTACCGAGCGGTGGCAGGCGACCACGCCTTTGGGCACGCCTGTCGAACCGGACGTGAACACTATGTATATCGGGTCGGTGTCTATCGCGTGTTCGCGCACGTACAAAAGCGCCGCTTCGTCAGCCGGAGTGTTCACAATGTCGTCATAAAGCAGAGCGTCTCCCGAAAATCCGTAGCCCGAGAGCTTTTCCTTCGACGCCTCGTCGCATATTACGGCCTGCGGCCCGAGCTGCTCGAATATGAGGCTTATACGCTGGGCCGGCATTTCTTCGTCGATGGGGACGTAATAGCAGCCCGCCGCAATTACGCCGAAAAACGCGAGTATTGCCTTAGGCGATTTCTGCATGAACACAACCACGGGTTTTTTATATATGCCGCGCGAGTACAAAAACGAGCCTATCGCTCTTGAACCGTCGTAGAGCTGTTTGAAGCTAAGCGAAGTATTATCGTCCGCAAACGCCGTTTTTTGAGGGTACATGGCGGCGGCTTTATCCAGATATTCAAGCACGTTTATCATTTAAGCGATACTCCTGCGCGTTATTCCAGTTTAAACGATTCGGCGGGCGTCTTTGGATACAGGTCTCTGTTGAAGCTCCACCAATTGGGCCCCCGTCCCAGCAGCTCCTTGTCCGTCTTCATGAAGCATTCAAAGTTGCGCGGCCCTACGTTTATTGCGTCAAAATGATACCAGCCCGTACCCAGATTTGCAAGCACCCAGAAGTGTTCCGTGGTTTTCGTCTTGCTGCCCCAGCGCTCGACGCACATAGTCTGCGCGCCTATCTCGTTTAAAAGACACCGCGCGGTAGCGTAAAACGTGTAGCAATCGCCTCTGCCCTCGGTGATGCCGCGATACGCCTCGAAATTAAAGTCTTTCTTGTTGGAGATGCCGTTGTACTTTATATGCGTGTTGACATACTTGAAAATTGCATAAGCCTTTTTGCCGATCGACATATCGGGCGTGGTGATTTGGGAAAGCACCTGCTGAGCCGCCTCGTGAAGCTTCTCGTCCGAGACTGTCTGTTCCACGAACGTAAAGTTGCATGTCTGCTGGGTCGTGTTGCCCGACGAATCGGTGGCGATGTATGTCACCTCGTACGTGCCCGCCGCGTTTATATTCACCTTCGAGTTGTCAACCTGTAAGTCCACCTCGTCGTCGCAGTTGTCCTCGGCAAAAACGTCGGCGAAGTAGGCGACGGCCTTACCGATATAGACATAGCGATCCTTCACGCCGTATAGGGTGGGGGCTTCGGTGTCGGGCTTAAGCGTTAGAGTTGAAGTGTATTCCGACGAGTTGCCTGCGGCGTCCGTAAGCACAACGGTAACGCTTTGAGCGCTCTGCGAGTTCCAGTCCGGCTCCTGCTTGAAGGAATATGCAATCTGCGTATAATCGAACGCGTTATTGACGAACTTTTCGGGAGCAAGGGGATGCGCCAAATACCACTGCACATCGGCAGGTTCAGCCTTGGGCGGCGTGGTGTCCACAACCGTTACCCTAGTAAGGTTTCTTTGCCCGTCGATTATAACCTCAACGTCAAATTCGCCGAGAGTATTGGGTATCATCTCGGATACAAGAGACGCCGAAGCTTTCCCCGCGGCTTCCGCGAACTCCGCAGCGGCAAGCGGGGTGTTTCTTATCTCCACGGTGATTGGCGCGACGTTGGATATTAGCAGCGATGCCTTGGCTTCCGCGCTGTTGCCTCCAAGGTCGGTCGCGACTACGACTGCGTCCTGAAGCCCCGTCTTTGAAAAATCGGGCTCGGCTTTAAATGAATACGAAAGCGTCGTCGCGTCCTCGGCGGACGCGATAAAGTCTTCCGGCTTCGCCTGGTCGCCCGGCTTTATATGCACGAGCTTTGTCGTTATCACGGGGCTTATCGTGTCGGCAACGGAAAGAACGGACGTATACGTAACGCCGTTTGCTTCTATCGAAACGTCGTATTGCCCTGGGGTAGTAAGAGGCAGCGAGGAAATATCGGTAAGCATCGTTGCGTTGAGCGATTTGTCAACGAGAAAATCCTCCAGCGCCGGAGGGTTGCCGCCTGCTTCAAACTCAAGCGTGTCAACGACAGCCCTTATATGCAGAGTGGACGTAACCGTCGATGTGTTGCCGCTCATGTCCCGAAGCGTCAAAACGACGGAATAATCGCCGGCCTTGCCGAACTCGGGCTCGCGCTGCCACTGTATATTCACCTTATCCTTATCCTTAAGGTCCGTTATCAGTTTGTCAGGCGTTATCTTATCGTTTATTGATATCGTCAGCTCGACAGGATGAGCAACCGGCGCGACAGTGTCCTTAACGACAAGATTGACAAGCCTGTCGTTGCCGTCTACGGATATGTGTATCCAATTGCTGCCCGTTTTTGTTACGTCAATAGTGGATAGGTCGGTTAAATACTCCACCGAAGATTTGCCGCTTATCGAAAACACCTGCGCCGAAGGAACGGGGTCGCCCAATTCCACGGCGAATACTATATGTATGTCGGAATAGAGGATTAATAGCGCCGTCAGCGCGACGACGCACAAGAAGAGTATGCAGCCGGTAATATATAAGGCGGTACGCCGCTTACGGCGTTTTTTTCTTCGCTTGAGCCTTTGCGCCGATCTTTTGTCGAAGTCTAAAACAAGCGTATTCGATTTTTTTTGTACCATATATTCATCCGCAAATAATTATAATTTGCACCACCATAAAATATGCCTGCGCTTTATTTGATATATAAGGCAATTTCAGTAATCAAAGTATAGCACTCATATCATATCCGTGCAACAGCTACGGCGGCGTAACTCGGCAAACTTTACAAAATGATAACAGTTGTACTTTTTAACATAAAAAGACATGGATTTTTTTGACCGCAAAAATATCCAGTATGTTTTCCGGTGTTTATTTGCACAGTTAAAATATATCCCACGTTCAATAATTTTATCTATTCATGTTAATGCATACCAAGCGTAATATGAACATATCAAATGATAGGAGGTATCATTGAATGGCAAAAAAGTTGGTTGTATTTTTGCTCGCGTTCGCCATGGTGGCAGTGATGTTTGCGGCATGTACGCAGGCTCCCGCTACGGCATCCGAAGCTCCTTCTGAGGCTGCGCCTGCATCCGAAGCTCCTTCTGAGGCTCCGCCGGCATCCGAGGCTCCTGCGGAAGGAAAGACCGTAGGGCTGACAATGCCGACGAAGTCGTTGCAGAGGTGGAACGAGGACGGCGCTAACGTGAAGGCTGCGCTGGAAGCTAAGGGTTACAAGGTAGACCTTCAGTATGCTGACAATAAGCAGGACGTACAGAATACCCAGATCGAGAACCAGATTACTATGGGCGTAGACATTCTCGTTATTGCTTCTATTGACGGCGGCGCGCTCGGCGGTGTGCTGGAGCAGGCAAAAGCGGCGAACATACCCGTTATCGCTTACGACAGGCTGCTTACAAACACCGACAAGTGCGACTACTATGCAACGTTCGACAACTATGGCGTTGGCAAAATGCAGGCCGAGGCCCTTGTGAGTGCGCTGGGGTTGGATAAAGGAGAAAAGGGTCCGTTCAATATTGAAATATTTGGCGGTTCTCCTGACGACAACAACGCCCACATAATACATAAGGCGCATATGGACGTTATACAGCAGTATATCGACAGTGGTGCTTTGATTATCACATCCGGCCAGACGACAATGGAGCAGATCGGTATTCAGGCGTGGGATCCCGCTACGGCTCAGGCAAGGATGGACAACCTGCTCACAGCTTATTATGCTGACAAGGATGTCAAAGCCGTTCTTTGCTCGAACGACAGTACTGCACATGGCGTCATCGCCTCGCTCAAGGGGTCTGGATACGGCACAGCCGACAAGCCTTACCCGATCGTTACCGGCCAGGACTGCGATAAGATCAACTTAGGACATATCGCACGTGGCGAGCAGTACATGAGCATATTTAAGGACACGCGTATTCTTGCCGATGAAATCGTCAAGATGGTCGACGCCATACTCTCCGGAAAAAAAGCGGAGACAAACACGACATATGACAACGGCGTGATAAAAGAAGTGCCTACATTAGGCTGCAAGCTCCAGCTGGTCACCAAAGACAACTGGAAACAAGTGGTAATCGACTCCGGATATTACAAGATTGAAGATATCCCGGTGGAAGAGACTGAGTAAGGTAAGGAAACTGATATACCCGTAGGTGAAATGGCGGCAGAGATACTGCCGCCATTTTAACGGGGGGCCAGCCCCTCGTAATGCAGGCTTATTAAACTAAAATGAGCCGGAGCAGGGGACGAGAATAATGAATCTATATTTTGCGGACAAGGAGTGATCGAATGTCGGAGTATATCCTGGAAATGGACGATATTACGAAAGAATTCCCTGGCGTCGTCGCTCTTAAAGATGTTACCTTTCAGGTAAAAAAAGGCGAAATCCATGCGCTGGTCGGTGAGAACGGGGCGGGCAAGTCTACGCTGATGAATGTTTTGAGCGGGATACACCCATACGGCTCGTATACCGGCAACATCATCTTTAAAGGTGCGGAGTGCAGGTTTAGGAACATAAGCGAAAGCGAAGCGGCGGGCATCGCCATTATCCATCAGGAACTGGCATTAAGCCCTTATATGACGATAGCGGAAAACATTTTTCTGGGAAACGAAAGAGCGAAAAACGGCATTATAAACTGGGACGAGACCAACAGAAAAGCTGTCGAGCTCATGAAAAAGGTTGGCCTGAAAGAGAAGCATACCACGCGGGTCAAGGACATAGGCGTAGGTAAGCAGCAGCTTGTCGAGATAGCCAAAGCGCTGTCAAAAAACTGCGAACTGCTGATACTCGACGAGCCTACCGCGGCGCTCAATGACGATGATTCCGACCACCTTCTCTCACTTTTACAGACGCTTAACGAAGAGCACGGCTTAACGTGCATACTCATTTCGCATAAGATACATGAAGTAATAAAAATAGCGCACAGCATAACGGTATTGCGCGATGGTAAAACGATAGAAACGCTGGATAACAGCGAGCATGTAAGCGAGGGCGTTATTATAAGGGATATGGTAGGCCGCGAGCTTATGGACCGGTTTCCCAGACACAACGCAAAGATAGGCGAGATTGGATTTGAAATAAAGGATTGGGTGGTGCACGATCCTCTCGATGAGGATAAGGTCGTAATTGACCACGTCAACATTAACGTACGCAAAGGCGAGATAATCGGCCTGGCAGGCCTGATGGGCGCGGGCAGGACGGAACTTGCGATGAGCGTTTTTGGAAGGGCGTATGGAAAAAAGATTAGCGGTACGCTGATTAAAGACGGTAAAGAGATTGTGCTGCACAAGGTCAGCGATGCGATAGCCAATGGTATCGTTTACGTTACCGAGGACAGGAAAACCGCGGGGCTTATAATTATACAGGATATAAAACGCAACATCACTCTCGCCAATTTGAAAGCGATCACCCGAAGGCTCGTCGTAAACGAAGACGAGGAGATCATGATTGGAAAGAACTACCGGGAAAAGCTTAACATCAAGTCGTCAAGCGTGTTCCAGAAAGTGGGCAACCTATCAGGAGGAAACCAGCAGAAGGTGGTGTTGAGCAAATGGATATTTGCCGATCCTGATGTGCTCATACTCGACGAACCTACGAGGGGCATAGACGTAGGAGCAAAGTATGAGATATACAAGATCATCATACAATTGGCGGAAGCAGGAAAATGCGTCATCATGATTTCTTCCGAGCTGCCGGAAATACTGGGAATTACAGACCGCTTATATATCATGAACGAAGGAAGAATAGTCGGTGAGATGAAAACGGAAGAGGCGACGCAGGTGGGGATCATGTCGACAATCATACAAAGTTCAGACAGAAGCGACAGGGGGAATTGAAATGTATAAGGTTAAAGAATTCGTCAACCGTAACATGCGGCAATATGGAATGATTATTGCTCTGGTAGTAATCATGGTGTTTTTTGGTATTGCGACAAACGGCAGCTTGATCTGGCCAAGAAACGTATCAATGCTGGTACGGCAAAACACATATGTTGTAGTGCTGGCAATCGGTATGATGCTCTGCATTTTAACAGGCGGCAACATCGACCTTTCGGTCGGCTCGCTCGTCGCTTTGGTGGGGGCTATGTCGGGGCTTCTGGCCACGACGTATGGATTGCCCGACTGGCTGGCTATTATACTCAGCATCATTACGGGACTTGCCGCCGGTATGTGGCAGGGCTTCTGGATAGCTTTTGTCAAGGTGCCGCCGTTTATCACAACGCTGAGCGGCATGCTTGTATTCCGCGGGCTAAACAACATTATACTGAAGGGAAATACGCTGTCATTGCGCGGCCTTTATGAAGTTATCGGCAATGGTTCGCTTCCCGATATCGCTCCAGACACTGTGCCGGATTTTCTGCACATAGGCGACTTTCTGAACCTGAAGAATAAGCCGGAATTTCTGAATGTAACGACGCTGATTGTAGGGTTTGTACTTTCAATCGTATATGTATTATTTGTGATATTGAACAGAAAAAGCAAGAAGTCGCGCGGGTATGAAGTCGCGTCGCTTAAGTCGGTCATCGGGAAGACGATTGCATTCTTTATTATCATCAACGTTTTCTCATACTGGTTGGCAATGGACGAAGGTATACCGATATTGCTGATAATTGCCGCTGTGCTGTTCGCGCTCTATACCTTTATAACAACCAAGACGATACCCGGACGGCACCTTTATGCTATGGGAGGCAATATAAAGGCAGCGGAGCTTTCCGGAGTCAACACGAAGAAAATGATGTTCCTTGTATACTCGAACATGGGACTGCTTGCCGGAATAGCCGGCATCGTGACGTCGGGAAGATCGATGTCCGCTTCGCCTATCGCCGGACAGAACTATGAGCTTGACGCTATAGGAGCGTGCTTTATAGGCGGCGCGTCCGCTTACGGCGGCATAGGCACCATCTGGGGAGCTATAGTCGGCGGCTTTATAATGGGCGTAATGAACAACGGCATGTCGATAATAGGCTGGGATGTTTTCCTGCAGCAGGTATCGAAAGGGCTCATAGTGCTGTTCGCCGTTGCGTTCGATATGTGGTCGAAATCAAAGTCCAAAATTTAGTGTGATATGTATGGAAGATGATAACGCACTAGGCTGCGGCTTAGTGCTGTTGTCATTTAAATACGGGGTCCCCAGCAAGGTGAGGCTTGCTGGGGTGTGTATAAGCATTATTTTTACTCAAAAAAGCATTATTATTACTGCTTATAGTTTAATTAGCATAATCAGTACGCTTTGTGATAAAATATAGGTAATTACACAGCAGGTACGTATATGAAAATAAAAAAGCGCAATATTAACGGCGCTGACGAGACTATCGTTACGTATGACAACAGCCTTGAAGTTAAGACATCCCGCTATGTACTGCTTAAAAAGATTCTTGAGGACGAGCCGTGCGCTACGCTGATAATTGATACGAACCAGCGCGTTGGGGCGCAATCCATAGAACCTGTTGAGCGTTATCTTGAAAAGGCGGGTATAGAGCATATTTCGATACCCGTTAACGCCAACCACGTAAGCTTTTTCGGGCTGAGCCTTAAGCTAAAGCGCAGGCAAAACGAAGAAAAGATGCTGGTTATCGAGATAACGGGCAAGCAGTTTGGGGAGGAGCTTCTCGGCGTTTTTGAAAACTACGATATCGCAATCGGGCTCGGCAGGCAAAAACCGCTCGGCGATATATGCGACAAACTGCGCATAAACATGGCGGACGTTTTGTTCAACACGGAGTTTTTCAAAGAGAGCATATACGATTCTATAGTCTGTTTATCGCTTAGGAGTACGAAGGACATCGAAAAACTAACAGAGGCTGCAGCAAAATGAAATGGCTTTATAAAATCGTTCTGATACTGCTTATAATCGCGGTTGTGTCATCGGCGGGGTTTATACTTTATCTCTTTGACAAAGTAAACAGCGCTTACGGCGATAAGGCCGCTTACGACTTGGGCCGCGGCTTTAAGCACTTTTCACTGATATTAAACTCCGGCGACGAGAAATACTGGCAGGACTTTAAAGAAGGAGTCATTGAAGCGGGCAAGGCTTACAACACTGCTACTGAAGTTCATCTCATCTCTGAGCCGGACAGCGGCATCAAAACAGTAGAGTACATAAATATAGCGAACAAATCAAAGGTCGACGGAATAATAGTTAACGGTGAAAACACTCCCGAATATCTTGACGCGATACTGGCGGCGGCGCAGGGAGGAATAAACATAGTCGTAGGGCATGTCGAGTCGGTCGACAGCAGCGGTCTGTATTACGTAGGCACAAATTATTACGATTACGGGCAGCAGGCGGCGAAACTGATAGCGCAGGCCGGCGGAGACAAGAAGCAGGTCAATGCCGCCGTAATATTGTCCGATAAGGAAAGCAGCGGAACTGACGCGCAAAGCAACAATATGCTCAGCGGGCTTAAAAAGGAAATTGAGGGCGGAAAGCAGATAAACGTTCTCTGTACGCCTTCGAGAACCAACGCCCTTCTTGGAGCGGAAGACCTGACTAAGAGCATACTTTACGAGTATCCCGATGTGGATGTGATATTCTGCATGAATGATAAGGACACGATGGCAGCCGCTAAAGAAATAGTAAGGCGCGCGCTCGTCGGAGAGGTAGTGATAGTAGGCACCGACTACACGGAAGAGATGAAATACTACATGGATATAGGCGTGATATACGGCGTTATAGACCGCAACGGTTACAGCGCCGGCAAAAAAAGCGTGCAGGTATTGAGCAACGCGGCAAATACATTCCAGACAGACTGCGTATACATTGATACAGAAATTGTGACAACTATAAACGCTGACGAGAAGCAAAATTAAGGCTATGAAAAAGTTAAGCAAAAAACTGTTCAACAGCATAAAAACGAGGGTTATAGTATTCTTTCTGCTGACGACGGTACTTACAAGCGTTACGAGTATCCTTATTCTGGGCCTCTCAAGCAACACGATAGAGAAGATGGACGACATGTTTTCCGCAAACGTCGAGCTTGAAGAGTTTTTAAACGATATGCGCAAGGTAAATACGCAGCTTACGGATTATCTCGTGACCGACGATTCGGACAGCCTTCTTAACTATTACTTGTACAGGGACGCGTTTACGGAAAAAGCGAAAAAGCTGTTTGACGAATCGCACGGCATATACAACCAGGACGACTTGATATACAAGGATATTGCCTATATGGTGAAATCGTTTGCCGAGGAAACGGACAAGGCGGCGGAAGCCAAGGGCATAAACGACGCGGACGAATATATAGCAAGGTATGCGGAGGCCAACAAGATAACCGGGTATATACAGACGTGGGCGGACAAGCTAAATTTGAGCATACTTGACGTGAATACGGCGCAATACTTAAGCATGTCGGAGGATCTTAACAACCTGCGCACGGCAAACATCGTGCTGCTGCTGTCTGTCATCGGGCTTAATGTAATGGTAATATCATACCTTGCGTATAACATGACAAAGCCGATAATAAAGCTCGCGCATTCCGCGGAAGAAATGTCGAAGGGCAACTTTGACGCCGACGACGTGGTGGTGCATTCCGAGGACGAATTGAGCGTTATGGCGAACGCGTTCAACACGATGAAGCACAGCATAAGAAAATACATAGACGAGCTTCACAACAAAGCCGATACCGAATCAATGTTGCTCGAACAGCAGATAGAGAACCTAAAGATTCACTCGCTGCTGGCCGACGCGGAGATGAAAGCGCTGCAGATGCAGATAAACCCGCATTTTCTGTTCAACACATTAAACGCGGGCGTACAACTTGCAACGTTGGAAGGCGCGGAAAGGACGTCGAACTTCCTCGACGATATTGCGAAGATTTTCCGGTATAATGTAAAGAGCCTGGACAGGAAAGTAAAGATAAAGGATGAAATAGACACTGTACGGGCATACAGCAACCTGTTCCACGTCCGCTTCGGAGACATTATCAGATTCGATTACAATATAGACTGCAGCCTTTTGGATATAGACGTGCCGCCGCTCATTATTCAGCCGCTTGTGGAGAACGCGGCCATTCACGGCATAGGAGAAAAGGAATCGGGCGGAGAGATATACATTTCCCTTGAAAGGGGAGAAAAGAGCGTATACATAAGCGTTCAGGACAACGGCGTTGGCATGAGCGAGGATACGGTGCAAAAGATACTCGGGTGTCATAAGTTCGAGAGCGAAAAATCGGGGCATACCACGGGCATAGGCCTGTATAACGTGGTGCAGAGGTTAAGGCTGTTCTTTGACTGCGAAGACGTGATAGCGGTGGAAAGCGAACCGGGCAAGGGAACCAAAGTAACGCTCGTGATTCCTCTTCCCAAGGACATGGCAATCTGACAAAGGAGGTTTGAAAGCTATGTACACCCTTATGGTATGCGACGACGAACAGATAGTCATAGAATCTGTAAAGCATATCGTTGAAAATGAATTCAAGGATATACAGCTTGTCGAAACCGCGAGATCGGGAAGGGAAGCGATAGAGAAGACAAGGACAATGCGGCCGGACATAATACTTACCGATATCAAGATGCCGGGCATAAGCGGCCTTGAAGCGGTAAAGGAGATAAAGAGGATACATAATGACGTCAAGTTCGTAATAGTGTCCGTATACGAATATTTCGAATACGCGAAGCAGGCAGTTGAGCTCGGCGTCAGCGAATACCTCATAAAGCCGGTAAAAAAAGCAAGCCTTGTGGAGACTTTAACGCGCATAGCGCGCCAGCTCGACGAAGAAAGGAAGAAATTCGACCAGGAGCTGGAGACGAGAGAAAAGATAGAGAAGATGATGACTGTCGTGGAGCACGGCTTCATATATTCGTTTTTGCTCTCCCAGCCGCACAAAACGGACATAGGCAGGTATAAGAAGGAATTCTTCGACATACAAAACGACTCGGGATACATATTTATAATGACGTTTAAAAGAAGGGGCGAGCACGACGGCGGCAAGCAGCTGGGCGACGCGGCCCAGAGCCAGAAGTTTTACACGTATTTTAAGGATAACTTAAAGTGCAAGAACAAATGCATCGTTGGGCCGGTTATGTTGGACAGAGTGGTAGTGTATATGGCGCAGAGCGTAGACGACCCATACCAGCAGCGGGTGCAGGCCATAGCATGCCTTGAAGAGATAGTGAACGCTATGGAGAAAAAATACGACATGGACTTCAGGGTGGGAATAGGAAAGGTGCACAGCGACCAGGATATAATGACGTCTTATCAGGAGGCGCTCAAAGCGCTGCACTGCAAGGAGGGCGGAAAGATATTGCACATAGACGACATTGCGCCGGGCACGAGCGACGATATGTTCGAGATACTTGCGGTCGAGCATAAACTCATAGAGTACATAGAAACGGGAGACGTGCAGCGGTGTTTAACGGAACTCGCGGATATCTTCAGGAAATTCCCCGATTTTTTCGAACAGGAAAGGCTAAGATACAGCATCGTTGAAATGATGGTCGCCGCGCACAGAATAGCGATACAGAACGGTATGGGCGGCGACAACAGCTTAGAGTACGGCCAATATTTAAAGCAGATATTAAGCTGCCGCACAAAGGACGAATTCGAACAGATGTGCATCGAAAAGATAAGGCTTATAGCCGGAAAGATAAGCGTTATCAAGAAAAAGGCGATAAGCAACATAATAGATAAGGCAAACAGGATAATCGAAGAACGGTTCAACCAGGAGCTCACGCTTGACGAAATATCCAAAGAGCTGTATATAAGCCCGCAGTATTTCAGCAGGCTTTACAAGAGCGAGATGGGCATTAATTTCATTGAAAGGCTTACCGAGGTCAGGATTAGAAACGCGAAAAAGCTTATGAAGGAGAGTGAACATACCGTAAAAGAGATATGTTTTATGTCAGGATATTGTGATCCCAACTATTTCAGCAGGTTGTTTAAAAAGCATGAAGGAGTATCCCCGTCGGAGTATCTTAAACAAATCTAAGGAGGTCTGTAATGAAAAGAATAGGAGCGCTGCTTTTAACGCTTGCTTTGATTCTTTCGTGCGGCTGCAGTTCGGTTCAGACGTTTAAAAACGACGACGACGAAATTAAAATCGGCTTCATATATGAAACCATGACTGTGGAAAGATGGCAAAGAGACCGGGATATTTTTGCTTCCGAAGCGGGCAAGCTTGGCGCCGAGGTCATCGTAAAAAACGCTTATGAAGACAGCGTGCGGCAGGAAGCTCTGGGCATGGAGCTTGTAAACGAAGGCGTGGACGTTCTGGTTATGGTGGCGTACGACAAAGACGCGCTGACCGACCTTGTGAAATACGCACACAACAACAACGTAAAGGTGATAGCGTACGACAGGATGATAAAGAACGCCAACGCCGACCTTTATATATCATTCGATAACACCCGTGTAGGAGAGCTGATGGGCGAAACGGCTGTAAAGACGGTGCCTAAGGGCAACTATCTGATACTCAACGGCACGCAGAGGGACGACAACTCGTTTTACCTTAACAAAGGGTATTTCAGCAAACTGGATCCGCTTATCAAGAGCGGCGATATCACAATAGTCGGCGAGACCTGGGTCGATCTATGGCGCGACGAGGGTTCGTACAACTTTGTTAAGGAAAAGCTTTCTGAAGGCGTTATATGCGACGCTATTATTGCCGCCAACGACCAGCTCGCAGAGGGCGCGATAAGAGCGCTCAGCGAAAACAGGCTGGCGGGCAAGGTGTTCGTTTCGGGGCAGGACGCGGAATTGGTGGCGTGCCAGAGGGTAGTGGAAGGCACGCAGAACATGACGGTATACAAGCCGATAAGCGTGCTCGCAAAAGGCGCGGCCGAATATGCCGTTAAGATGGCAAAGGGCGAGGATATAGGGGAGTGCGGTAAGGTTTCGGACGGCACATATGAGATAAACTACGTCGTGTACGCCCCGATACTCGTAACAAAAGAAAACATGATGGACACCGTGATAAAGGACGGGTTCTACACGATGGAACAGGTGTATGCGAACGTTCCAAGGGACGAATGGCCGCAGCAGTAAATGCGACTGCCGATTTTTATAAATATCTTTTTATGAAAGGGAATGTATTATGAAACAGTATTTTCCTAATGTAAAAACCGTAGAATACACGGAAGACAAAAAGCGGGAAGGGTTGTTTTTCCGCCGGTACAGGCCGGACGCCATAGTGGGCGGAAAGACGATGAAGGAACAGCTCAAGTTCTCGATGGCGTACTGGCATACTATGTGCGGGGGCGGCAAGGATATGTTCGACCTCGATATAGGAACCATCACGCGCCCGTGGGCAGGCATGTCACCTATGGAAGCGGCAAAGGAGAAGGTTTACGCGGCGTTCGAGTTCATGCAGAAGCTGGGCATAGAGTATTTCTGCTTCCATGACAGGGACATCGCTCCCGAAGGGGATACGCTTGCCGAGACGAACAGGAACCTTGACGAGATAGTAAAGCTTATAAAGAGCATGATGGACGATACGGGCATAAAGCTGCTCTGGGGCACGGCGAATCTGTTCTCCAACCCCAAGTTTACGCACGGAGCTTCCACAAGCTGCAACGCCGACGTATTCGCGTGCGCGGCCGCGCAGGTGAAGAAGGCGATGGAGATTACAAAGGAGCTCGGCGGAACAAACTACGTGTTCTGGGGCGGCCGCGAGGGCTACGAGACGCTGCTCAATACCGACCTAAAGCTCGAGCTCGACAACATGGCGCGCTTTATGCATATGGCGGTGGACTACGCCAAAGAGATAGGCTTTGACGGGCAGTTCCTCATTGAGCCCAAACCCAAGGAACCCACAAAGCACCAGTACGACTTCGACGTCGCGTCCGGTATAGCGTTCCTTAAGACGTACGGGCTCGATAAATACTTCAAGTTCAATATCGAGGCCAACCACGCGACGCTCGCAGGCCATACGTTCCAGCACGAGCTGCGCTTTGCAAGGATAAACGACATGCTCGGCTCGATAGACGCCAACCAGGGCGATATGCTTCTCGGATGGGATACCGACCAGTTCCCGACCGACCTGTATAACACTACGCTGTGCATGTACGAAGTGCTTATGATGGGTGGATTCGGCAAAGGCGGCCTTAACTTCGACGCAAAGGTGAGAAGGAATTCGTTCAAGTATGAAGACCTCTTCTATGCGCACGCGGCAGGCATGGATTCGTTCGCCAAAGGCCTTATTACGGCTCAGAAGCTTATAGACGACGGCGTGTTTGAGAAGTTTATAAAGAACAGATACGCAAGCTATGAGTCGGGCATAGGCAAGGAAATCGTATCCGGCAGAGCGAATTTTGCTTCGCTGGAGAAATACGCCGCGGGGCTCAGCAAAATAGAGAACGACTCCGGACGGCAGGAATACCTTGAGCTGCTGGTCAACGAATACCTGCTCAGCGACTGATTAAATATTAACAGGAAATAATTGTTTTAACATCGACAAATGTGGTTATATTATGGGGGACTAACGATAATGCGTTTGTCCCCCAAATTTAACACAGGATTTTTACTGTCTTAAAACCGGGGCTGCAAAGGTAAATGCGCTTTTGGGGCGAACTTCATTATCGCTGGATACAACAATAAGCTGCCGTATTGCCTTTGTCGGCCGGACCTTTTTCACATCATATTGTCATAAACATAGGGCAGCTTTTGCAGACCTTTAATGCACACGCAGCTTAAATTAATATGCCCGAAAGCCATGAAGCTTTTTGGGGCAAAAATGGGGCCCCCAGCAAGCCATGGGGCTTGATGGGGTATAACATCTTTGTCAGCCAGCTTTGTAAGAACTTGAGTAGTTGCTGTATGCGCGCTTAAAGCAACTGCTTCAGCGTTTGTTAACAGCTCTTTAAAGTTTTTATAACTATACATATCAGAAGGGGTGTTTGAAATGTCGTCGGAAGAGATTTTAAGCAAACTGGCAAGCTGGGACCTGCAGGAGGATGCTGCGGACGGCGAAGGCGCGGCTCTATACAACCAGCTTCGGGAGTATTTTACAAAGTTCTTCGCATATTTTGAAAACATATCGCGTATCTCAAAGCAGCTCAACATCGTGGTGCAGGATTTTCTCACCGAATCAAGCCAGGTGGAGCAGGTGGCGGTGTTTCTGAAAAAGGGCGCGGACAGGCAGATGATGGACATAGGGCAGTCAAAGAAGCTTGTCGAGGATTTTACTGTAAAAATAAACGCGATATACGACAAATCTCAGGATATCATTACTCTCGCGTACGACATGGAAAAGACAAACCAGAGCGTAAGCGACTCGGTAAAGCAGCTTGTTTTAAATCAGGCCAAGAACGACGAGGCTATACGCGACATAAACGAAGTAATAAATAACCTTATAAACAAGACGCAGAGAATAAGCGACATCACGAACCTTATAAACAGGATATCAAACGAAACCAACCTTTTAGGGCTCAACGCCAAGGTGGAGGCGGTGCACGCCGGAGCGGCCGGCAGGGGGTTCGCGGTCGTCGCTGACGAGATACAGCGCTTATCGAACGAAAGCAAGGAGGCGAGCGTTAATATAAGCGATATAATAAAAAGCGTTACCGACGAGATAAGCCATCTCGAGAGCGTCGCTTTAAAATCGCAGGACGCGTTTGCCGCACAAAGGGACACCGTCAACGAAGTAAACAATGCAATCGCCAAAAACAGCGAGTTTATCAACACGTATATAAGCGAGCAGAAGAGCTTCAACGAATCGATCGCTGCGATAAAGGACGATGAAAACATACTCGCCGAATCAATTTCCAATATCTTTTCGTCGGTGAGGGAAGTGTCCGCCACCGCGCATGAGATATCCAGCCTGACATATAACCAGAACAACTCCATTTCGCTGCTTAGCAAGCTGGACGCGGATTTAAGCGCGGGCGTAGCTTCGCTCGGCAATGAGAGCAAAGCCATCAAAGTGCGCAAGGTAAACGCCCAAAGAAGGAAAATAGCGATGATATTCGATTTGGAAATAGGCTTTTGGGACCCGACAAAGAAGGAGGCTATAAAGGCCGCGGAAACGTATAACTATGACGTCGATTTCTTCGCGCCAAAAACGAGAGGGGTTAGCGGAATAAGGGAGATGGCTTCGTTCCTCGACCGCATCATAGAGGAAAAGTACGACGGGCTTGTGATAAGCCCGATAGACGACGAGCTTATATATCAGCGCCTTAAACGCCTTAATAGCATCGGCACAAAGATAGTCTTTATCAACTCGAAGATAGACAACGTAGATTACGTATCGCTGATACAGACGGAAGGGCTTGCTGCAGGCGCGGCTGCGGCAAGGGTGGTTATCGGCGCAATGGGCAATCAGGGGGAAGTAATCGTCAACACATGGACGGATACGTATATCTCCGCAATAGATAACCGCAAGAACGGGTTTATACAGGAGCTCGGGCGGAATACGAATATTAAGGTGCACGAAGTGGGGGTAAAGAGCAAGCTCTACGACAACGAGATAGAGAGGGCTGTGGAAGCCGTGCTGAATGCGGCGCCGGGCGCGCGGTTCATATTCCTCACAAACTGCGAATGGGGGCTTTACGTGGCCGAGTATATAAAGAAGCACCGCAGCGGCATACAGGTAATTACGATAGACTTCACAAAGGAGATACAGCAGGCGATGAGCGAGGGCTATATACACTACGCTATGGGACAGCGCGCGTATTCGTGGGGGAGCATGGCGATTGATTTCATAGACAAAAGCTTCTCGGGCAAACAGGTGAAAAAGTTCGTCGATACGGGCACGTACGAAGTCAACAGGCAGAACATGAACATATACAAAAGCATGTTGTTTTAACCTTAACGATTGCGGCCATAGAGTGTTTCAAATAACTTCGAATCATCCAGCCCAAACAAGCCAGGGGCTGGTTTTTTTGTACCATTTTTCACCCACATGTACCGTTATAATAAAACCTGACGCTTTGGGAAAAGCTGTTTACAGAACGTTTGTTCGGGTATATAATTTAAATGTCCATATAGCGGCATTTAAGAGTGTAAGGAGCGAAAAAAGCGGATGGATCTGTTCGGGAAATTGAGTATTCTCACGGACGCGGCGAAGTACGACGTCGCCTGTACGTCGAGCGGCGTAAATAAAAAAGCTACGCCCGGCGGCATAGGCAATGCCGCTTCGTTTGGCATATGCCACAGCTTCGCGGGCGACGGGCGGTGTATATCGCTGTTTAAAGTGCTTATGACCAACGCCTGCGCTTACGACTGCGCGTACTGCGTTAACAAGCGCTCCAACGATACGCCGCGCGCTACGTTTGAGCCGCGCGAGCTTGCGGAGCTTACGATAGGCTTTTACCGCCGCAATTACATAGAGGGGCTGTTCTTAAGCTCCGCTGTGCTTAAAAGCCCCGACTACACCGTCGAGCGAATGATAGAAACGCTGCGGCTGCTGCGCGAGGAATACCGCTTTTGCGGCTACATACACGCAAAGTCCATACCCGGTGCGGATAAAGTGCTGATAGCCCGGCTGGGTACGCTCGCCGACCGCATTAGCGTAAACATAGAGCTGCCTTCTCGGGAGAGCCTTGAGCTGCTTGCGCCCCAAAAGACCAGGCAGTCGATACTTAAGCCGATGCGCTTTATAAGCGAGCGCATAGAGCAGAGCTCAAAAGAGCTCGTGCGCTATAAAGACGCCCCGAGGTTCGCCCCGGCGGGGCAGAGCACGCAGATGATAGTGGGCGCGTCGGGCGAGAGCGATTTAAAGATATTGAGCCTTACCGAAGCGCTGTATAACAACTATAAGCTAAAGCGCGTGTTTTTCTCCGCTTATATACCGACGGTGGAAAGCTCGCTGCTGCCTTCGCCGGATACCAAGCCTCCGCTGCTGCGCGAACACCGGCTGTATCAGGCGGACTGGCTGCTAAGGTTTTACGGCTTTTCCGCTTCCGAGCTGCTTGACGAGCAGCATCCGAATTTCAACCAGTATCTCGACCCGAAATGCAGCTGGGCGCTGCACAACCCCGAGTATTTCCCCGTTGAGGTAAACCGCGCATCGTACAGGATGCTGCTGCGCGTGCCGGGCATAGGCGTGCGCAGCGCGCAGCGTATAATGGCCGCCCGCCGTACGGGCAACCTGGACTTCGCGGGGCTTAAAAAACTGGGTGTTGTGCTGAAGCGCGCGCAGTATTTCATAACGTGCTCGGGCAAGCGGCCCGACGGCCTTGACACGGCTCAGGACGCGCTGCTTTGCGCGCTGCTGTCCGAGCAGGCGCGAGGCAGGCTGGAGCAGAATATTATAGGCATGCCGAGACAGCTTTCGCTGTTCGAGCATCCGGCGCTTGCACAGGAGGAGTTACGAAAATGCCTGACCGGGGAGTTATGATATCGAGTTCTCATCAAGCGGCGAAGCCTGATGGGGTGTGTTACGAATACGACGGCAGCTTTGACGGGCTGATGTGCTGCGTTTTCGAGAGCTACGAAAGCAAAGAGATGCCTATGGACGTGCTGCCCGAAGGCGCACAGCTTCCTATGCTGCTGCCGGTTAAAACTATCATTACGGACGCCGAACGCGCGAATAGGGTAAAAGCGTCAATACCCCGGAAGTTGGGCAGGGAAGCGGCGGAATTTGTGCGCAACGCGTTCCTGACGTGCCATCCGCAAAAGGAGCTGCTTACGCTCAAATTCCTGCGCTTGGGGTTTAGCCGCGGCCCGTCCGTTATGGATATGCTGACAGACGAAACGGTGAATACGCTGTTTAAGGCGGTCAACCACCTTAAGCGCGAGGCGCATCTTTATACGGGGTTTATACGCTTTTCCGAAACGAACGGTGTGCTGACTTCGCAGATAGAGCCTAAAAACATAGTGCTGCCGTTAATATCGCCCCATTTCTGCGAGCGGTTCCCCGGCGAACGCTTCCTTATTTATGACAAAACGCACGGTATGGCGCTGCTGCACGAAAACGGCAATACGGCGATCTGCGACGTCGAGGCCTTTGAGCAGCCGCGTCCGGACGCGGAGGAGCTTAAGTTCCGCGAACTGTGGCGGCTGTTCTATGACACGATAGAGATTAAGGAGCGGCATAACCCGCGCTGCCGCATGAGCCATATGCCGAAGCGGTACTGGAACTGCATGACCGAGTTTGCCCGCGAGGAGCTCAAAGCCCGCACGCTGCCGCAGTCCTTACACGGCGTAAAAAAGCTGCCGGGCCCTAAGGCGCTCACTTAAGCCGCATTTTCGCCGGGCAGCCGGCTTATATTAAGGCCGATTTCCTGCCGGTATTATTATAAACTTAAGCCGCCGCGAGCA
This sequence comes from Burkholderiales bacterium, assembly GCA_050260375.1. Taxonomy (GTDB): domain Bacteria; phylum Bacillota; class Clostridia; order Christensenellales; family SZUA-584; genus DTFZ01. The sequence goes on from JBLNCA010000045.1 coordinate 199,817, forward strand.
TCATTGAATTTACATTAAAAATATAGTATTATAGAAATTGGATACCGAAAACGCATGAGTTTTTGAATAACGTGTTGCACCCCATGCCATACTGCTTTGAGACCATGTAATATTATTAAAATAAGGAATGCTTTGTTTTCGATTTTTTTAACTATTATAGAAATAGGAAGTAAAACTATTAATAGCGTTCAGTAAGGATGCCATGGAATATGAGAAAGCTGTCTGTGGTTATAGCGATTATAATTACCATTGTATCGCTGCCCGGTTGCAACGGCCAACGACATGATAACTCCGACGTTATAGGGACGTGGTATAATACATCCGATGATGAAAGCTTTATGGTGTTTTATGACGACGGAACTATAAAAATGGAAGGATATAATGCGGGTGTGGGAAAGTATTCTTACGATTCACGGGAAATGGAAGGCTGGATTATTATGCCTGGTTTCTTGATACCGCGGATTCACAAGTTCTATTGCTTCTTAGACGACACATTACAAATTAATGACGAAGAGTATTCAAAAGAAAAGCCGGATTAACAAATATAAATTGTAAGCGAGCTTATACTACCGAATGTTGCATCAATGTTGTTAAGGTATAAATCCATTTCGCATGCATCAAACGTTGTTGCTTAAAATATGCGCAGTTATTTACTAAAGGCCTAAAGACGCTTTGTTATTCCAATAATAAGGAGGAAGGTCGATATGAATGTGTTGGTATTGGGCGGTTGCGCGCAAAGGCTACAACGAAATGAAAAACCCTTACCGCATCAACGTAAATATTCGACATAGACGAAATACGCACCGGCAAGCGCCGCGAAGGCATATACAGCGGCATGACTACGTTCCTTAGAAAATTCGCGAGCGGCCTTGCGGTACTGGTGCTGGGCTTCGGGCTGCAGGCGATGGACTTTGACCAAAACCAGTATTCGATAATAAAGGCCGGGGACTAAAAGCCAATAAAGTTCAATAGATAATACTTTTTGAATACGGGGTCCCCAGCAAGGTGAGGCTTGCTGGGGTGTAGATGATAATCGGGGGGAAGGCATTATCGCCAAGGGGTATGTCTTATATTGATGCGCTTAATAAAAAGCTGAAGAAAAGGTTTGACGGCTGTGTGCGCGCCGAAGAGCGGGACGGCGTTCTTATACTTACGGGCGAACTGCCGGACTGGAACGAAATAGTGCACGCAGGGCTTATGTCGGTAAATAAAAAGAGATACGCAGGGCTGGTGAACGACATTAAATTTACTGGCGGCGAGATACCCCCGATGAAGCGGCCGCCGCTCAACGACGATAAACTTGAGGGAGCAAGCCCCGACGTGCTTGTTATAGGCGCGGGCATAGTAGGCTGCGCTATCGCGCGTGAACTGATGCGGTATAAGCTCGAAGTGCTCGTCGCGGAGAAGGAGCACGACGTAGCGCTGCACGCATCGAGCCGCAACGACGGCATGGTGCATCCGGGCATCGACCTCCGCCCCGGCCAGCTTAAAAAGAAATACAACGACGCGGGCAACCGCATGTATGCCGAAGTTTGCTCGGAACTCGGCGTGCCATTCCGGCGAATAGGGCAATACCTGTGCTTTTCAAAGCGGTGGCTTAAGCCGGTAGCCTTTGCTTCGCTTGCCTACTGGAAGGCGATGGGCATAAAGGCGAAGTACGTAAACCGCAAAGAGCTAAAGCAAAAAGAGCCTTATTTGAGCGACAGGATAACGTGCGCATTGTACTTTCCCGATGCGGGCGTAGTGTGTCCTTACGGCCTCGCTATCGCATATGCTGAAAACGCCGTGGACAACGGCGCGAAATTGTCGCTCGATACCGCCGTTGTCGGCATGGACTTAAGCGGAGGCGAAATAAAGAGCGTATTGACGAACAGGGGCAGGGTGTACCCTAAGCTCGTAATAAACGCCGCGGGAGTGTTCGCGGAGGATATAGCAAAGTATGCCTGCGACCGTTTCTTTTCGATACATCCGCGAAAAGGCACAAACATGATAATGGATAGAAAGTGCGCGTACCAGGTGAGGACGATAGCTTCGCCGCTCAACGTCGCGGACAAGAAGACCTCGCACTCCAAGGGCGGAGGCATAGTGCACACGGTGGACGACAACCTGCTGGTCGGCCCCGACGCCGTGGAGACTTATGAGCGGGAAAACTTTTCTACGAACGCGGAGAGCATAAAGAACATACTGGCCAAGCAGCGGCGCACGAGCCCAAGGCTGAGCAAAAGCGATATAATAACGTATTTTACGGGCGTTCGCGCAGCGACTTACGAAGAGGATTTCATAGTATCCAAAGGGAGATTCACAAAAAACATAATACACGCGGCGGGCATACAGTCGCCGGGCTTAACCGCGGCGCCCGCGATAGCCGTAGACGTTGCCTCCATGGCAGCAGAATACTTGAACGCGGAAAAGAACGGCGATTTCAATCCTGTACGAAAGCCAATATTGCGCACGGCGGACATGCCGCGGGATGAGCGCGATGCTCTAATAAAGCGGGATCCGGATTACGGAGTAATAATATGCCGGTGCGAAGAGGTAAGCCGCGGCGAGATACTCTCGGCGCTACGAAGGAGCGTGCCGTGCGATACGATAGACGGCGTAAAGCGCCGCGTGCGCGCTGGCATGGGGCGATGCCAGGGCGGGTTCTGCGGTCCGCTTGTCGCACAGATAATAGCCGATGAACTGGGCATTCCGCTAGAGCAGGTGCGCAAGAGCTCGTACGATTCGAATGTGGTATTCGGCGACGTCAAGGAGGGCATATGATAGCGCTAGGATACGATGTCGTTGTTATAGGCGCGGGCCCGGCAGGATTGGCAGCCGCAACAGCGGCTTCGGGCACCGCCCGCGTGCTGCTCGTAGAGCGCGAAGCAAGGCTGGGCGGCATACTCAAGCAATGCGTTCACGACGGTTTCGGGCTGATACGTTTCGGCGAGAAGCTCACCGGGCCGGAGTACGCGCACAGGTTCATTGAAAAGCTGCCTGACGCAGGCGTTGAGACCTCGACGCTTACGTTCGTGTCAAAAGTGGAAAAGCTGTCAGAGGGCTTTGGCGTAACGCTGGTCAACCGCGAAGGAATAGCTAATATTACCGCAAAGGCCATGGTGCTTGCGTGCGGTTGCCGCGAGCGCACGTCCCGACAGATAGAGGTGCACGGCCACCACTGCGCCGGTATATTCACGGCCGGCACGGCTCAGTATTACACGAATATACTCGGCAAGCTGCCTACGAAGCGCTGCGTGATACTCGGCTCGGGCGACATAGGCCTTATAATGGCGCGCCGCTTAAAGCTCGAAGGCGCCGACGTAGTGGGCGTATACGAAGCCAAACCTACGCCCGGCGGGCTTACGCGCAACATATACCAGTGCCTTGAGGATTTTAACATTCCCCTTTACACGAGCAGAACCGTTACGCGCGTAATCGGCAACGGGCGTCTCGAAGCGGTGGAAATATCCAGGGTTGACGATAACATGACGCCCATACCGGGCACCGGCGAGATAATAGAGTGCGACGCGTTGATACTTTCCGTAGGCCTCATACCCGAAAACGAGCTTGCGGAAAGCTTAAAGATACCGCTAGATTACCGCACAAAAGGGCCGGTATCCGACCAGCGCTGCATGACGATGCTGGGAGGAGTGTTCTGCTGCGGCAACGCGCTGCATGTCAACGACCTTGTGGATTACGTTTCGGAAAGCGGAGAGACGGCCGGCCGCGCGGCAGCACATTATTCGCCCGGCGAGCGCGAGTACGCCGATATAAAAGCGGACGAAAATTTCCTTTACGTCGTGCCGCAGAAGCTTGACGTCTGCGATTTGGGCGCGCCCGTTACCGTGTATTTCCGCTCGTTTGCCGAGCGGGGAAAAACGCGGCTTTCTGTAACGGTAAACGGAAACGAGATATACAAAAGGACGTACAATCAGCTTCGTCCGCCCGAGATGGAGAGGGTGGAGATAGATTTAAAAAATGCGGGCCTTAAGGAGGGGAGCGAAGTATACTTTTCGCTTGCGGAGGTGAAGTGAAATGAAACAGCTGACCTGTATCGTCTGCCCTAACGGCTGCCGCATATCGGCGGAGCTTTCGGGCGGCGAGTATGTGTTTTCCGGGCATAAGTGCGCTCGCGGCTTGGAATTTGCAAAAACAGAGCTTACCTCGCCGAAACGCTCCGTATGCACCACGGTGCGCACTGCGTTCCGGGGCATGCCCGCGCTGCCCGTAAGAACGAACGGCGAAGTGCCAAAGGAGATGATAAAGGACGTGATGCGCGCGCTCGCTGGCGTAGTGGTATCACATGAGGCGCGCATAGGCGATACGATAGTCGCAAACATATTGGGCACAGGATGCGACGTAATAGCTGCGAGCGATATGATAGCAGCTTCATGTAAGGAGGAAATGCCATGTTAGACCCGCTTGTGCTTACGGTGGATTTGGGGACGCAAAGCATCAGAGTGACGCTGGTGGACAAAACGGGGAATATACTTTATAAAGTGCGCAAGGTATATGAGAAGCCCTACTATTCCCTGCATCCCGGTTGGGCGGAGCAAAAGCCCGAAGTGTATTGGGACGCGCTGTGCGAAATATCGCAGCAGCTTAAAGCCGAAGCCGCAGGCGACTGGAACAGGATAATCGCCGTTACCGTAACTACCATACGCGACACATGCGTGTGCCTTGACGAAAACGGCAAGCCGCTTCGCGACGCGATATTGTGGCTTGACAAGCGCGAATGTACTCCAATTAAGCCCGTGCCGCCGGTAAATTCGGCGCTGTTTTCGCTCGCAGGCATGAGCGACACGGTAAAGCTGCAGCGCAAGGTGTCGGTATGCAACTGGATAATGGCGAACGAGCCGGACATATGGGAAAAAACGTACAAGTACGTAATGATATCGGGGTATCTTACGTTCATGCTGACGGGTAAGATTATAGATTCCGTAGCGAACATGATAGGGCATATACCGTTCAACTCAAGAACGCGCAAGTGGATGGGGCCAAAAGAGCTCAACCGCTGCATATTCGATATTCCGATCGAGAAGCTGTCGGATCTCGTGGAGCCGGGGGAGACGCTGGGCGAAATAACCCATGAAGCGGCGGTTAGTACGGGCATACCCGTAGGGCTGCCACTGATAGCGACGGGCTCCGATAAAGGCTGCGAGACGCTTGGCCTTTCCTGCACTACGCCCGACAAGGCGTCCATAGGCCTCGGCACGACGGCTACGGTGCAGTTTACGATAGACAGGTACATGGAGCCGCTGCCGTTCATACCGGCGTACCCGGCAGTGATGAAGGGCCATTACAACCCCGAGGTGCAGGTATACAGGGGCTACTGGCTGATATCGTGGTTCAAGAACGAGTTCGCCTCAAAAGAGGTGGAAGAAGCAAAGCTTAAGGGCGTATCCGCCGAAGAGCTTTTAAACGCGCGGCTTGCCGAGATACCCCCGGGCTGCGAAGGCCTTGTGTTCCAGCCGTATTTCACGCCCGGCGTAGTAATGCCCAAAGCCAGAGGCGCTATCATAGGCTTTTCGGACATACACACGCGCGCGCATATTTACAGGGCAATAATAGAGGGCATAAACTTTGCGCTTATGGACGGGCTGTATACTATGGAGCGGCGGGGAAAGGTGAGCATAAAGAAGCTGTTCATAGCGGGAGGCGGTTCGCAGAGCGACGAGATATGCCGCATAACGGCGAATATGTTCGGGCTTCCGCTGTACAGGATACAGACTTACGAGGCGACGGCGTTGGGAAGCTCGATTGTGGCGTTTGCCGCTATGGGCGTATATAAGAGCATACAGGAAGCTACAGAAGCGATGGTGCATATAAAGGACGAATTCCTGCCCGATATGCGGGTTCACAGTACTTATAAAGCGCTGTATGACGAGGTGTTCAGCAAGATATTCGGCAAGCTTCTGCCGCTCTATAAGAAAAATATCAATTTAGGGGGTATGAAAAGTGTCGCATCCGTATAAAGGTTTTGAGCCGAAATGGGTAAAGGGCGAGTTCCCGGGCAACTCCTATAGGTCTATTTTCAAATGGGGCGATCCGCTGGAGATAAAAGCGCCCAAAGAGTCGCTGTATAAGATACTCAAAGAAACGTTCGGGCTCGACGATTCGTTTTTCAGCGATTATAAAGTCGATTTGGGCTTTGACGAAGTAAAGTTTGATATACCCTGCAAGCTTTCCGAGGAGCAGCTTAATTCGTTCCGCGATATTGTAGGAGAAGAATTTGTCCGTACGGACGATTACGCGCGCCTTTCCGTCGCTTACGGCAAAACGATGTACGACATAATGCGGCTAAGGGAAAAGCGCATAGACAGCGTACCAGACGCGGTGCTCTACCCGGAAAGCAGGGAGCAGATAGAAAGAATAGTGGCTTACTGCGCCGCCGAGAAGATACCCTTATATGTGTACGGCGGCGGCTCTTCCGTAACGCGCGGCGTAGAGTGCACAAAAGGGGGCGTATCGCTCGACATGCGCCTGCGGTTTAACAAGGTCGTGGATTTTAATGAAACCGACCAGATAATAACCGTAGAGGCGGGCATGAGCGGCCCCAAGCTCGAGCAGGTTTTAAACGACGCCGTAAAGCTTTTCGGCGCAAAGCGCGCATATACGTGCGGCCACTTTCCGCAGAGCTTTGAGTACTCTTCCGTCGGCGGCTGGGTGGTGACGCGCGGCGCAGGGCAGAACTCCACATACTACGGCGTAATATCGGACATCGTAATAGGTCAGGAGTACGCGACGCCGGCGGGCATAATAAAAACGGACTGCTACCCGCGCAAGGCGACGGGCCCGGATATCGGCCATATAATGATGGGCAGCGAGGGAGCTTTCGGAGTGCTTACGCACGTGTCGCTGCGCTTCTTCCGCCACATGCCCGAAACGATAAAGCGATTCTCGTACATGTTTAAAAACTGGGAAATAGCGCAGCAGGCGGCTAGGGAGATAATGCAGTCGGAGGCGGGGTATCCGTCCGTGTTCAGGCTGTCCGACCCGGAGGAGACAAGCATAATGATGCGCATGTACGGCGTGGACGAAAGCCCGCTTAAATATCTGTTCCGCTTTAAGGGCTTCAACGAAGGCGAGATGTGCCTTTTTTTGGGGTTTACCAACGGTGAAAAGGGGTTCTCCAAAAACTGCGCGCGCAACGTGCATAGGGTATGCAGAAGGTTTGGCGGCATGAGCCTTACCGGCATGGTCACAAAGGCGTGGGAGAAAGGGCGGTTCAACGACCCGTATATGCGCGACACTATGCACGATTTCGGCGTAATAACCGACACAATGGAATGCAGCGTCAACTGGAGCAACATGTCAAAGGTGCACAGCGAGGTGTGCGCGTACTGCAAATCCCGCCCGAATACTATATGCATGACGCACATGTCGCACGTCTACCCGCAGGGCGCCAACCTTTACTTCATATTCATCGTTAAGATGACGGACCCGGAGGAGTTCCGTGAGTTCCATGCCGGAATACTCGACGCGATACAGAAGTCGGGAGCGGCAATGAGCCACCATCACGGCATAGGCAAGATGTTCGGGCCGTGGCTTGAGGGCTCGTTAGGAAAGAACGAATATGAAGTGATAAAAGCCCTAAAGCGCCACTTCGACCCGGACAACATAATGAACCCGGGCGGCACATTGGGGCTGGATACGCCCGACGAGCAGAAACGCTTTTTGGGAAGAGTCAAGACGATAAATTAAGGAGAGTTTGCATTGAACGAGGTAAAGAAGCTTAAGTGCTTTATAAACGAAAAATGGCGCGAATCCGCTGCGGATACATACATGGACATATACGACCCGAGCAGGGGGGCACCGAAGTCGACACATGGGACGGCTCGGTAGGCGGCTCATAATTCGTTTATAATAATATTAAGCAATAAATAAGGCACAGGCCGGATTACCGCCTGTGTTTTTCTTGTCGTAAAAAACCACGGAGCAATGGACGATATATTTACACCCCATCAAGCCTCGCGACTTGCTGGGGACCCCGTTATTAAAGATTCCCCGCCTGCGCTCAATGACCTAAAGTAACTGACACCGTAAAACAGGCTTTTTAGAAGAAAGCTTATACGTCTGCTGTAAATACCAAAACATGGATAATTTGCAGGGAACGGCCCCTGCCGTGTGCCCCGTAGGGGCATGCCGTTCCGGTTATTTAGTTTAAGGTTTATGGAAAATTTACACTTTAACTAGTAATTGCGCCGGAAATTATAACAGAAGTTAACATATATTTCATATATTCACGTAAACTGCTTATATTTATAACATCCATAGCATGAATAAATCTGATACTATAAGAACAAATTATAAAAAATACTTGCGAATAAGCTCATATTGTGCGCTTTAGGCACATTCGCGCGATGAAAGTATGATGTTATCGATTAACATCGAAATGTGTAGTCGTCATTACCGATAATAACGCATAAAGCTTAAGGTCTGGCTCCATATAATGGGCCAATAACATTATGAGTTTACCGCAATGTATCTTCTTATTTTTGCGGGAGGTTATTGTGACTGAATTTGAAGAGCTGGCACTTAAAAAAATGACTAAGGATTACTTGGTAGATTGCGTTTATAACCGACTGAACGTAATTTCGGGAAGATACGGCATAAGCAATGCGGAAATAAGCAAGCGGATAGGATGGGACCCTGCAGGCTTTAATCAGAAATACAACAGAAGCAATGATTTACGAATAACGACATTTATAAAGATATACGTTGCGCTGGCAGATTTAATTGCAGAAAAAGAAGCTGAAATGGGGCTGGACAGCGTCGTTGCGACAAAGATCCGTTTGGATGATCTGATTACGCAAAAGGAGCTTGACGTGGGCGCGTTGTTTAACCATATAAGCGCCGCCGCCGAGGGAAACGCGGAGTTTCTGAACGAAGAACGATTCGCAGTTACGTATAAACAGATGAAGCCTTTCGTGTTTGTAGGCAAGAGAAACAACAAGTTTAACGACAGGGAGATTGCGGTCTATATCAACTATTACAAAATAGTCGCCGCTGTTGAATCGGCAAGGTAGTCTTTGATTGGGGGACATATGCAAAAGCTGTTTAATGATCCGGCACGCATGGTAGACGAGTCGATTATCGGATTTGTCAAATGCTACAGCGGACTTGTAGCTCATACGGAATACGCGCGAACGCTCAAATACGCAAAAGCTCCCGTAGCCGGAAAGGTCGGCATAGTAACCGGCGGAGGGTCCGGCCACGACCCCGCGTTTATGGGTTATATCGGGGAAAACATGCTGGACGCGGTCGCTATCGGCGATATATTCACCCCTCCGCTGCCGGATGCGTTTTATAACGCATTTAAAGCGGCGGACTCGGGAAAAGGCGTAGTATGCCTGTTTGGCAACTACCCCAAAGACATCGAAAGCGCGGAAATAGCAGCAGAGCGCGCCGCAAAGGAAGGCATCGTCGTTAAAATGGTGATATCGAATGACGACGTCGCGACTCCCGACCCGAAAACCAGAAGAGGAAACACGGGCGAAGTATTTCTTTGGAAGATAGGCGGGGCGGCTGCCTCGCTTGGATATGACCTTGACGGCGTGGTTGCCGTATCAGAGAAAGCGCTCTTTCGGACCCGCAGCATAGGAATCGGGCTTGCAAGCTGCATCATACCCGAGGTGGGAAGGCCCAATTATATCATTGAAATGGGCACGATGGAGATAGGAGTAGGACATCACGGACAATCCAGCAAGGATACATGCAAACTTAAAACTGCAAACGCTACCGCGGATATCATGGTAGACGAAATACTCAAAGATATGCGCATCGGAGCAGGCGATGAAGTTGCCGTCATGATTTCCGGGCTAGGCAACACGATGCGCAGCGAGCTCAATATATTGTTCAGCAGAGTGTGCGACGTTCTTACGGGAAAGGGCATAGGCATACATCATACGTTTATTGGCAACTATTTTACATCACTCGATATGATGGGCGTGACGCTGACCATCATGAACCTTGACGACGAGCTTAAAAAGCTGCTGGATCTCCCGGCGCATCCGGTAGCGTTGACCCACTTTACTTATTAGTAAATGTGATGAGATTTATTCGCCGTAATCGCATGTTTCATAATACTGCCTTGTATATGAAATATATGCCGCGGGTTATTTAAGGTTTGCCAAAAAGACAAAGCAGGGAGGTCAAATCATGAATTTGGTTGAGATGACAGGTATTCGGAAGAGCTATTACGGCATTGAGGTACTGCATGCCGTTAACTTTAAGCTGCGCCCCGGGTCGGTACATGCGCTGGTGGGCGAAAACGGCGCAGGCAAATCTACGTTTGTCAAAATTATTGCCGGAGTGCACGGCTGCGATTCGGGTATCATAAAGATCAACGACAAAGAAGTTCATATAGACTCTCCTTCCAAAGCGCGCGAGCTTGGCATCGCGATGATTCACCAGGAACTGTCCGCAGTTGCTGAAATGTCGGTGGCTGAAAACATATATCTCGGGCGCGAGCCCGTCCGTATGGGCTTTATAGATTATAAGAAGCTTTATAAACAGACGAGCGAACTGTTAAACGTATTGAATCTTAATATCAATCCGCGGACGAAAATGAAAAGCTTGAGGGTCGCGGACCAGCAGATGGTCGAGATAGCCAAGGCGGTTTCGCAGAACGCTCAGATAGTGATAATGGACGAGCCTACGTCCGCGATTACCGACCATGAGGTTGAAAGCCTGTTTAAGATGATAAGAAACATGAAACAGCGCGGAACAGGCATCATCTATATTTCTCACAAGATGGACGAGATATTCCAGATTGCGGACGAGATAAGCGTGTTGCGCGACGGCACCAACGTCAACACGTGGCCGGCAGACCAGGTGGATGCGGAAACGATTATCAGCAGCATGGTCGGCCGCGAGCTCAAGGCTCAATTCCCCAAGATTGAGGTGCCCATCGGCGAGCCGGTGCTAAAGGTAACCAACCTTACCCTTGCGGACCAGTACGAGGATATCAGCTTTGAGCTGCACAAGGGCGAAATACTGGGGTTTGTAGGCCTTATAGGTTCGGGAAGGACAGAGCTTATGCACACGCTGTTCGGGCTGAGCCGCGCCGATTCAGGCAGCATATACCTGAACGGCAAAGAGGTATCGTTCAAGAGCCCGCAGGAAGCGATAAAAAACGGCATTGTTTATGTCACTGAGGACAGAAAGGGCGAAGGGCTTGTTCTTCCGATGGGGGTCCATCATAACACAACGCTTGCGTCGCTTAAAAACTTTACGAATTCCGGGCTTCTCCAGAACCGTAAAGAGGCTGCGGCGGTTGACGAGCAGGTCAATGCCCTAAACATAAAGGTCAATAACACACGGCAGGCGGTAAAATCCCTTTCCGGCGGAAACCAGCAAAAGGTGGTATTGGCCAAATGGATGATTACGGACCCGAAGATAATTATATTTGACGAGCCCACGCGCGGCATCGACGTGGGGGCAAAGTCGGAGATCTACAAGATAATGTGCGAGTACGTATCAAAGGGCAACGCCGTTATAATGGTATCTTCGGAAATGCCTGAAGCGCTGGGAATGTCCGACCGTATCATCGTACTCAGCAACCATAAGTTCAGCGGTGAGATAAAACGCAGTGAGTTTTCTCAGGAAGCTATCGTACAGATGCAGTTCAAGTACATGTAATAAAAAACTAATGGAACGATAGGAGCGATAGAAATGAACAATCAATCTAACAGTGTGGCGGTGAAAAGGCGCAGAGCGTCGACAAGGCATTTTGTTTCCACGTTCGGGTCCCTTATCGGACTGGCGTTGTTGGTGATAGTTATGACTTCCATAAAGTCTAACTTCGTCAGCTTTGATAACATCCGCAACATTCTGCGCATTGCGTCGATAAACGGTCTTTTGGCGATTGGCATGACGTTTGTCATACTGACCGGCGGCATCGACCTCTCGGTGGGCGCGATAATGGGCTGTGCGGGCATGTTCTCCGCATATTTCGCCCAGATAAGCATGGGATATCCGTGGTTTGTGGGAGTGCTGGTCGGCATAGGCATCGGCCTGGCGATAGGGCTTTTCAACGGCGTCTGCATCTCCTACCTCAAGGTTCCTGCATTCGTTGGCACGCTGGGCTCGATGAGCATAGCAAAAGGTCTTACGTTTTTGCTGACCAACGCAAAACCCATACCCAGCCTAAACGCGGATTTCAAATATATAGGAGGCGGCAATATAGCCGACTGGATCCCGGTTCCTATCGTTATAATGGCTTTCGTACTGGTGATCTGCTTCATACTGCTTTATAAGACGCGCTATGGACGTTATGTATACGCGGTGGGCGGCAACCTTAACGCTGCTCACGTTTCAGGCATAAACACAAAATGGATCATCTGCTCCGTATACATTATATCGGGCGTTCTGGCCGCGATAGCCGGTATCATAACAACGGCGCGCGTTACCTCCGGAGTTACCTCAACCGGCGACGGTTACGAGACAAACGCTATAGCCATGGTCGTTATAGGCGGTACGAGCCTTGCGGGCGGCCGCGGGCGGCTCTGGGGAACCATAATCGGCATACTGCTGCTGCAATGCCTGACGAACGGTCTTGATATGCTGGGCGTAAACGCTTATTACCAGCTTATTATCAAAGGTTTCGTCGTCATAGGCGCGGTCATGCTCGACGGACTGAGCTCAGACTGAGTCTCAATTAACTAAAGAATATAAGTTTCATTCGTGAAAAGCGAATGAATAAATATCACAAGGGAGGATTAAAATGAAAAAGACACTCGCAATTTTGATGGTGTTGCTGGCGATGGTATTCGTATTCGTCGGATGCGCCAACACCGCAACGACACCTGAACCGTCCAAGGAGGCTTCAACCGAACCGTCTCAGGCGGCTGAACCGTCGGAAGCTGCTTCGACCGAGCCTTCTAAGACGCTGAAGATCGGGGCTACGTTCTACAGCCTGCAGAACGAGTTCACGATGCGCATGGACAATGCCGGCAAGAAATGGGCTGAGGAAAACGGAGTTGAATATGTATCCTATGACGGTAATTATGACGCCGCTACGCAGCTCTCTCAGGTAGAGACGATGATAGCGGACGGCTGCGACGCTATAATACTCAACCCGCAGGACGCCGTTGCGTGCGCTGCTGCCGTTGAAAAAGCAGCTGCCGCCAACATCCCGGTGATCGGGGTTAACACGATGGTTGAAAGCGACTTGCTGACCTCTTATGTAGGTTCTCAGGACGTATCCGCGGGCGAAGACATCATGAGATACATGATAGATTACCTCGGCAAAGATGAGTTCAACATAGTAATCATCGAAGGACCCATGGGGCAGTCCGCTCAGCTCCAGCGTATCGAGGGTATCACGAATGTTCTCAAAGAGTACCCGAAGATCAAAGAACTCGCACGCGACACCGCAAACTGGTCCCGCTCCGAAGCTATGACGCTGATGGAGACCTGGCTTACGGCTTACGGTGACGACATTGACGCGATAATAGCGGAAAACGACGAGATGGCTCTGGGCGCACGCGAAGCTGTTGAAGCTGCGGGCAAAGACATTCCCGCCATCGGCATCGACGGTATAACGGACGCTGTTGCAGCTATACAGAAGGGCAGCATGATCGCCAGCGACTTCCAGAATGCCGAAGGCCAGATGACCGGCGCTCTTGATACTGCGGTTAAAGTCATCAACGGCGAAAAGGTCGAGAAGTTCTATTGGATACCGTTTGAGATGATCACGCCCGACAACGCGGCTGATTACGTAAACAAGTATTAATTATTGCCCCAAAAAGTCTTAAGGTAATTATGGGGACTCCGCATTAATACGGGGTCCCCGACAAACCGTCAGGTTTGATGGGGTGAGAATGGGGTCCCCGACAAACCGTCAGGTTTGATGGGGTGTGTATTGCGGCACGGGCGCCGGGACCGGCGCCGACTTCTGGAGAGCGGATGGGCCGCGCGCCCATCCGTTTCTCAAAAACTAAGAGTATTACTGGAGGTATTTAAAATGCTTAAGTACGATGGCGTGGATCTGGATTTTTCTCTGGCCGGAAAGACAGCCGTTATAACCGGCGGAGCCGCAGGTATCGGTTATGCCACCGCTAAATTCTTTCATGAAAAAGGCGTGAACCTTGTATTGGCCGATCTTAATCCCAAGGTAGACGAGCTTGCAAAAGCGCTGGGGGAAAATTGCTTAGGCGTCGCCGGAAACGTCTGCGACAGAGATTATCCCGGCAAAGTTATCGAGGCGGGCGTGAAAGCCTTCGGTAAGATAGACATCCTCGTAAACTGCGCCGGCATAGTGGCTTTGGAAAAAGCCGAAATAATCAGCGCAGACGACTGGAACAGAACAATAAACATCAACCTTTCCGCAAGCTTTTTCATGGCCCAGGCCGTGGGGAAATATATGATTGACAACAACATAAGCGGAAGCATCGTTAACATCGCTTCCCAGGCGGGCGTAATAGCGCTGGACAAGCATGTGGCGTATTGCGCGAGCAAGGGAGGCATTATAGCCATGACAAAGGTTTTGGCGCTTGAATGGGGCAAATACGGTATTCGCGTCAACGCGGTCTCGCCGACCGTTGTGCTTACCGAGCTGGGGCACAAAGCGTGGGACGGCCCTGTGGGCGACGCATTCAAAAAGGAGATGCCGTCCGAGCGTTTTGCCGAGCCTGAAGAGATAGCGGCCTGCATAGCGTTCCTGTGCAGCAAGGGCGCCGGCATGATCACAGGACATAACATGCTTATAGACGGCGGATATACGATAAAATAAATTCGGAGGACAATCATGCAACGCATTTTGAATAACCCCGACAACATCGTTGACGAGATGCTGGAGGGATTTGTTAAATGCCACGGCGACATAGTAAAGCTTGTAAAGACAAGCGAGGACAACAAAAGAGGCGTTGTGGCTGCCGTGGACGCGCCTAAAGCGGGCAAAGTAGGAATTGTTACCGGCGGCGGTTCGGGACATAAGCCCGCATTCATAGGGTATGTAGGCAAGAACATGTGCGACGCGGTAGCGGTGGGCGAGATATTTTCTTCACCCACGGCGGTAGCGTTTTTGGAGGCTATACGCGCCGCTAACGGCGGGGCAGGAGTAGCGTGCCTTTACGGCAACTATTCCGGAGACAACATGAACGTGAAGATGGCCGCTAAGATGGCCAAGCGCGAAGGCATCACGGTAAAGACCGTCGTAGCTAACGACGATGTCGCTTCCGCTCCCAAGGACCAGAGGGAAAAGCGCCGCGGAGTGGCCGGCGAGGTGTTCATGTGGAAATGCGGCGGAGCGAAAGCCGCAAAAGGCGGCACGCTCGACGAGGTCATAGCTGCTGCGCAAAAAGCTATAGACAACACGCGCAGCGTAGGCATTGGCCTTACGCCCTGCACGCTTCCGGCAGTCGGGCATCCTAATTTCGAGATAAAAGACGGCACTATGGAAGTGGGCATAGGCCATCACGGCGAGCCCGGCATTGAGGTCTGCCCTCTGGAAGACGCGGCTTCGATGGCAAAGCGCATGGTAGACGTAGTCGTGCCGGATTATCCTTACGTATCGGGAGACGAGGTGGCGGTGCTTGTTTCCGGGCTGGGCGCTACCCCCGTAATGGAACTTTATGTGCTTTATAACGAAGTGGAAAAGCTCTTAAAAGAAAAGGGCATAAGCGTTTACCGTTCGTACGTAGGCAATTATTTCACTTCACTCGATATGATGGGCGCGACGCTCACTATAATGAAGCTGGACGACGAACTGAAGGAACTGCTGGACCTGGAAACAAACTGCATGGGCTTAAAACAGTTTTAAGAGGAGAGATGCTCAAATGTCGGTTGTAAAGAATGATAAAGGACGCGAGATACTGCTTTCGATGGTAAGAGCCATACAGGAAAACAAGCAATATCTCGGCGATGTTGACGGGCTTATCGGAGACGGCGACCACGGCATGAACATGAACAAGGGCTTTACGATGTATGCCGAGCAGCTGGGCGAGGAAGAGACAACGTTTTCCGACGGGCTGTTCGATCTGGGCACGGTGCTGCTCAACAGGATAGGCGGCTCGATGGGGCCCATCTACGGCACGATATTCATGGAGATGTCGGACAAGGCCGACGACGCGCAAGACATAACGCTCGAGCTGTTCGCGGACATGCTGGAAGCGGGGCTTGAAGGCCTTTACGGCATAGTCGACGCGCGCCCGGGCGACAAGACGCTGGTCGATACCCTTTATCCTGCGGCTCGGGCTGTAAGAACTGCGGCGGAAGAGGGTAAGAGTTTTGGCGAAGCCCTGGACGATATGATATCCGCGGCTGAAAAAGGCAAGGATTCCACGAAAGACCTCGTGGCCAAATACGGCCGTTCCGCCAGGCTCGGAGAGCGTTCCCGCGGCGTTCTGGACGCGGGCGCAACGTCCTGCTGCATCATACTTTGCGCTATGGCCGACGGAATGAAGAGCGTATTGGAAGACTGACAATTTTATAGAAAGGTGGGGGGACGATTTGCATACGGTTGCTATAGGCTGTGACCCTAACGCAGAGGAAGCCAAAAAGGCAATTATCAAATATCTTACGCAGAAAGGCTACGCTGTGACCGATATGGGCAGCGAAGACCCTATCTACGCGAACGTGGCAATAAAAGTCGCCACCGCAGTCGCGGGAGGGAAGTACGACAGAGGAATACTTATATGCGGCACAGGCATCGGCGTTTCGATTGTAGCCAATAAGGTAAAAGGCGCATATGCGGCGCTGCTTACGGACGTATACTCTGCCGAGCGCGCGCGCAAGAGCAACGACGCCAATATTGCGTGCTTCGGGGCGTTTACGCTGGGCATAAAGCACATGGAGAAGCTTGCCGAGGTATTCCTTACTTCCGAGTTCGAGAAAGGGTGCGCATCGCAGCCCAAAGTTGACAGAATACATGAATACGAAGCGGCGCAGCAGTAAAAAGTTAGTTATATTCGGCTGAGCGATAACAGAAAAACAGAATAATGCCATGGACATAACAAAAGCTCAGCTGTAATTATTTTATTAGGTATGGTAAACTCTACGTATGATCATACCTGATTTTTTATTGGAAGATTAGCAGACCGGTGCGGCAACAACGCAAAGCGTAAAAATGAAAGGGGATAAGCCTTTTGTCTTTGGGAGAAAACAATACCGAGCGCGCAAAAGCCGACGCGGAAGCATTGCTTGAGCAATTAAGCGGCGTCTACAAAAGCTACGTTGAAAGTAGTGAGCCAAAGGGAAGATCTCTGAAAGGCTTTGCACGGCTTTTTAAAAAGTGGATAAGCTATAACGCCGAGGCGGTAGAGCCTTTAAATCAGGAGTTTTTGGATAACGTAGAACGCATAACCTCCGGGCTTGCCGCCGCGCTCGAACAGCTTATAAAAAGCGATCCCGAATTGTGCAGCGCTTATGCCGCAAAGGCGGCGGATATTATGCTGTCGCCAAAGCCTTCGCGTGAAAAAACTACTGCGGAATGGTATCTTACAGTAGCCGAGTATAAAAGCGCATGCTTACTGCCATACCTGGCCAAAGGCGACTTGAAGCGCATACGCGACGCGCAGCTTAAAGCTACGCCGAAACGGCTGATGTACCCAAAACAAAGGGAGCTGTTTGAATTGATGGAAAAACTGCTGTCCGAAAAATAAACGTTATTTTATGAGCCGCTTTAAAGCGGTTTTTTTATTTTGCACAAGTAACAACACTTCATAAATTCTTCAAGGCATTTATATTTTCTTCCTTGTTTATAGCTTTACCGGCTGTTTTGGTATATAATAAATTTATTAAATTTAACAACTAAGCCCCCGTCAAATCACGAGGCTTGATACAACGCTTATACGCAGCCATGAAAGTACTAAAATAAGGCTCTTTGGCCTGACAAGGTAATTTAAGTTCTTTAATCTTTCTAAATAAATAAAAGCCATGGTAATTAATACGGGGTCCCCAGCAAGTCGTAAGACTTGATGGGGTGAAAATACGGGGTCCCCGGCAAGTCGTAAGACTTGATGGGGTGAAAATGCGAGTACCCTTATAAAGCATTAAGGCTTTTAAGGCAGATGTCATGGAGGAAACGATGAAAGATAAGAAATACGGGAGCTTAAGATTATGGGGGCTTATCTGGGGCTTGGGGCTTGCGGGCCAGCTTTGCTGGAACGTCGAAAACCAATGGTTCAACACTTTCGTATACGCGAAAATAGCCAAAGATTCCAACATCGTAACGCTTATGGTGATAACGAGCGCGCTTGTAACAACGTTTTCAACGTTCTTCTTTGGCACGCTTTCCGACCGCAAGGGTTCGAGGCGCAAGTTCATCTCCATAGGCTATATCGCGTGGGGCCTGTTTACCATTGCGTTTGGGCTCACCGAGTTTATAGGGAGCGGCACGGTAGGCGCGGCGAGCAAATTAGGCGTGCTTGCGGCGGTGCTCGTAATACTGATGGACGACATAATGAGCTTTTTCGGCTCCATGGGCAACGATTCGGGCTATAACGCCTGGACTAACGATATAACGACGGATAAAAACCGCGGGCAGATAGGAGCGGCTCTTGCCACGCAGCCGGTCATAGGCACAATAGTGGGTACGGTGCTGGGCGGCATGCTTATAGGCAGCGACGACAACTACCAGCGCCTTTTCTGGGTAATGGGACTGTTCGTTATCGCTATGGGCGTACTATCGCTTCTTACGCTGCGAGAAGCGCCGGGGCTGAAAGCAAACAAGGAGGGCCCGTTCTGGCGCCAGTTCGGCAGCGTGTTCAACTTCAAAGGCTTTTTTGCACAGCGCGAGCTGGTGCTTGTCTGCGTTACCACAACGCTGTTTTTCATTGCTTTTAACGTTTATTTCGTACAGATGGGCAACTGGATGATATATTACATGGGCTTCTCGCCCGATACGATGGGGCTCATACAGGGAATAGGCTTGATAGCCGCCATGCTGCTCGCGATACCCGCAGCGCGGCTTATAAACCGCAACAGGACTCCGCATGTGGGCGCGGCGGCGATAGTAATCAATATGATAGGCCTGTGGGTGCTTTACCTGTTCGTAAGGCCCGGCACGGTGGACACGGGAGGTATATTCTCCGCGGCAAACGTGCCGCTGCTGCTCGCTATATTCATGGCGGGCTCGGGCTATATACTCATTATGCAGTCCATGACAATGTGGGTTAAGCAGCTTTACCCGGCGCACAACCGCGGGCAGTATGAAGGCATACGCGTTATGTTCTTCACGCTGATACCTATGATAATAGGTACGAGCATAGGCAACGAAGTAATAAAGGGCGGCGCGGGCACTATAGTCAACGAATACGGCATAACGGAGAACATACCGACGGAATCCATATATCTCTGGGCCGCAGTGCTGGTGCTGCTCGCTTTCATACCGCTTTATTTCGCGGGCAGGCGGTACTACAGGCGTTTAAAAGGCGCAGAAATAAAAGCATAACGGAAAGGAGATCGCGATGCAAAGAGAGATAACGCAGCCGCAAAAGCTGCTCGATGAAAACGGTGCTATTATAAAGCCCGGCTATGCGAGAAAGATGCTGTTCGAGTACAACCGCGAGCAGATAAAAGCGGGGCCTTTCTCGCTCAAAGAATGGGATTTTTACCAGGCCATTTCGGGAGATAACGTGCTGCAATTGACTATCGGGCACGTCTCGTATGTCGCGAGCTTTTCCGTGATGCTGTTCAATATAAGGACGGGAGAGAAGAACAGCTTTTCCCGGATGAAGCTTCTTCCGCTGCGCAGCGGTATTAAGTTTCCGCGCAACCCCGAAAATTCGAATGTGCTTGAGGTTATTGGCAAGGATTACTTCATGCGCTTTGAGACGCGCGAGCGCGAGCGCGCCCTTATAGTGCAGGCGGAAGATAAGAAGCTAGGCAATATAGACATAGACATAGTTTTAAATAACGACCCCGATAACGAGAAGATGGTAATCGCCACGCCGTTCTTTAAGAGCAACCAGTTCTACCTTAACTACAAGGAGAGCTATTATGGCCTTAAGGGGCGCGTGCAGGTGGGAAGCATGAGCATGCAGCCGGGAGAAAACGACACGGCGCTTCTTGACTGGGGAAGGGGCGTATGGCCGTTCAAGCACGAGTGGTTCTGGGGCAACGGAGCGAGCTACGTCTCCGGCGGAAGGTTCGGCTTCAACATAGGCTGGGGCTTCGGAGACCTTCAATACGCCACCGAGAACATGTTCTTCTGGAACGGCAAAGCGTATAAGCTTGATACGCTTAACGTCGAGCGGGATGAGCAGGACTACATGAAACCGTGGCATTTTACGGACAACGAAGGCATGTTCGACTTTACTATGACGCCCATATACGACCGCTATACGGAAAACAAAATGCTCGTTGTAAACACGCACTGCCACCAGATATTCGGCAGCTACAACGGCACTGCCAAACTGCCGGGCGGCGAGGTAATAGAGGTAAAGGACTTAACGGCTTTCTGCGAGCACGCCGAAAACAGATGGTAACATGAAGAAGAAAAGCAGCCTAGTAAACGACTTATATACGCGCTGGGGGGAGAAGCTCGATAAGAATTGCCCGCTGGACGAATACCCGAGGCCGCAGATGCGCCGTGACGACTGGCTGTGCCTTAACGGCATATGGCAGTACGCGATACGCAAGAGCGGCGAGCCTGAGCCGGCGGTTTACGACGGCGACATCGTAGTGCCGTTTTCTCCGGAGAGTTTGCTCTCCGGCGTGAAAAGGCAGCTTAAGCCGGGTGAGACGCTCTGGTATAAACGTACCGTATCGTTTGAAAAGCTGGAGCAAAAAAGGCTGCTGCTGCATTTCGGAGCGGTGGACCAGCATTGCACCGTATATTGCAACGGCAGGGAAGCGGGCTCACATTCGGGCGGCTACTGGCCTTTTTGCTTTGACATAACGGAGCTCGTCGGCGAAGGCAACAACACGCTGACATTGGCCGTTACTGACGATTCGGACTTGGGCTCTGAGGCTTACGGCAAGCAAAAACTTGAGCGCGGCGGCATTTGGTACACGGCGCAGAGCGGCATCTGGCAGACCGTGTGGGCGGAGTACGTGCCGCGGCAGTATATAACGGATATGAAAATTACGCCCGACTGCAAAAACGCAGAGGCAGAATTCTGTGTCGGCTTTGCGGACGGCGATAACATACCGGAATACCGCGTTCAGATATTTGAGGACGGGCGGCTCGTATCGGAAGGAGTGTTCGCAGAAACCACCGCGCGGCTGCCGGTTAAGGGTTTTCGCTTCTGGAGCCCCGACGATCCTTTCTTATACAAGGTGAAGATAACAGCCGGGGAAGATACCGTAAAGAGCTATTTTGGCATGCGTGAGTTCGACGCCGTGCGCGACGTCAGCGGCCGACTGCGTTTTACGCTCAACGGCAAGCCGCTCTACCAGACCGGGCTGCTGGATCAGGGCTACTGGAGCGACGGGCTTTATACCGCGCCGAGCGATGAAGCCATCGTATGGGAAATAACCGAGCTAAAAAAGCTCGGCTTTAACATGCTGCGCAAGCATATTAAGATTGAGCCCTTGCGCTGGTATTACCATTGCGACAGGCTGGGCATGCTGGTGTGGCAGGACTTCGTGAGCGGCGGCGGGCCTTATAAGCCTTTAGTAACGCAGGTGCTGCCGTTTTTGAACATACGGCTTAACGATAAGCGCCTGCGGCTGTTCGGCCGCCGCGGCAAAGAGGGCAGAGCCGCATTTCTGCGCGACATGGCGCGCACGATTAAGCTGCTGCAAAACGTAGTCAGCATCGCGGTATGGGTGCCTTTTAACGAAGGCTGGGGGCAGTTCGACGCGCTGCGCATATCGCGCACGCTTAAGAACATGGACCCGACAAGGCTTGTCGACCACGCGAGCGGCTGGCACGACCAGGGCGGCGGCGACTTTGAAAGCCGGCATATCTATTATAAGAAGTACCGCATGCGGCCCGATAAATACGGGCGCGTACAGGCTCTCACCGAATTCGGAGGCTACAGCTGCCCGGCCACGGACCATATGGCCTCGGACGTGCTGTTCGGATACCGCATGTATCAGGGCGAGGACGAACTTACGGCAGCCTATGAGCGGCTGTATTTAAATGAGGTGCTTCCCGCCGCAAGAGAAGGGCTTGCCGTTTCCGTATATACGCAGGTAAGCGACGTTGAGGACGAGATAAACGGCATTTTTACGTACGATCGCGCGGTAATGAAGCTGCGCGGTGAAGTAGTGCGCAGAATCAACGAGGAGCTGAAAGAGACAGCCGATGAGCAAGATGAGGATTGAGTAAACTTATTCGGAGCTAAAGTTTGAAGAAGATAGTATTGTTATCCGCCGGTTTAACGGTATTGGACCAGGGGTTAAAGTTGCTGATTGCCAACAATTTTATGGGCGATACCGCCGTGCTGATACCCGGCGTTTTGATGTTCCGTCCGGTTCAAAACACACAGCTTACATGGATAGCGAGCATGCTCATTTAAATCTAATAATATACAAAGAAGGCTGGTTCCTTATTTCCTCGTCGATTTGCATTTGGTCGATGTACCTGTTTACTTACATACTCGATAAGCTATTAAACGGAAACGATATTTCGAGCGGCGAAATTTTACGCAAATCTGTTTAAGCAGGCAGATGTACCTTTTGCTTGACGCATCAATAGAAAAGCATGATAATGGTAGGAGCAGGTAAAGCGTGCTATTTGTTTTATGAAGTGAGGTTCTGTGATGGAGGATACGAAAAATGTAATTAAATATTATCAGAATTGTGACGAAGAAAGCCGCATGTCACAGAACCCTTTGGAGTACATTCGCTGTAAAGAGATCATCTCACGTTTCCTGACGAAAAATAATATGAGCATACTTGATATAGGCGGAGCAACCGGGGCTTTTTCATTTTGGCTTGCCGAGCAGGGGCATGATGTAAGCCTGATAGATTTTGTTCCGAAACATATTGATATTGCAAGAAAACATGAACAGGAAAAAGGAATCAAACTGGCGTCGATAATACTTGGAGACGCAAGAGAATTACCTTATAAAGATAATAGTTTTGATTTGGTTCTGATTATGGGGCCGCTGTATCACTTAACAGAAAGTCCGGAACGTTTAAAATCATTACGGGAAGCATATAGGGTATTGTTGCCTCAAGGCAAGGTAATATGCGAATTTATATCAAGGTTTGCCTCAATGATTGACGGATTTCAATCTGGATTAATAAACGATCCGGACTTCATTGAAATTATGCATAGAGACATTAAAACAGGGATACACAGGGATACGAGCAAAGCAAAGAATTACTTTACCAATGCGTATTTCCATCATGCGGATGAAATATCATGTGAGATTGAAGAATCGGGGTTCATATTTGAGGAACTGATAGCTGTTACAAGTTTCGGATGGATGTTACCGGATATAGGGAACAAGATTAAAGACAACAATTATCGGAGCGTTTTATTGGATACAATAAAACTAGTGGAGAAAGAAAAGAGCCTGATGGGAATAAGCAGCCATTGTATAGGCATTGGCAAAAAAGGACGGTAGCTTATCTACCGCTTTTATTTTGCCTGTCGGGTAGTAGGTATTAGAATATCCATTGCTTCTCGACAGCTCTGTTAATCCATAATCCCCCAAATGATAGTTTTTCGATGATGACAATATAAGCCGCGTTATATAAAGCAACGGCGGCTTCTTTCGTGTTGGCTGACACTGTTATTTTATTTCCGGAATATATTAATGTAGCGCATTTATTGCCGCCCCAAAAAGTCTTGCGGCTTATTAGGGGCCTCATAGTAATGTTCTCCGAACAGCAAAACACGCTTACATAAATCTGTTGAACAATCTATAGAGGAGAACATTTGATGAATAAAATAGCGGTAATCGGTACGGGGTACGTGGGACTTGTAGTAGGCACCTGCCTGGCCGACATGGGAAATAAAGTTATATGCGTAGATAATGACGTAAATAAAATAGACGAACTAAACCAAGGGATTATACCGATATATGAGGCGGGCATAGACGAAAAAGTAAAACAAAATATTGAAGCCGGAAGGCTCTTTTTTACCGCAGATATGGCCGAGGCGGTGAAGGAGAGCGATATTATTTTCATTGCCGTAGGAACGCCTCCCATGGACGATGGAAGCGCGTACATTCAGGACGTGCTGCAGGTAGGCCGGGATATCGGCCGCTTTATGGAAGGGTATAAAACTGTCGTTATAAAATCAACCGTTCCTGTCGGCACAGGGCAAAAGGTTAAAGCGGCTATCAGCGGCATGCTTGCCGAGAGGGCGGTTGACTGTTTCTTTGACGTTGTTTCCAACCCCGAGTTTTTGCGGGAAGGCTCGGCGCTTCAGGATTTTATACAGCCCGACCGTATTATACTTGGAGTGGAATCCTCAAAAGCCAAAGAAATAATGTTGCAGGTCTATGAGAGCCTATATGCAAAAGGCGTGCCGTTTCTTTTTACCAATATCGAAACAGCGGAACTGACAAAATATGCGGCCAATGCGTTTTTAGCAATGAAGGTGACTTTTATCAACGAAATGGCGCAAATCTGCGAGAAGGTGGGCGCGGATGTACGGCTTTTAGCCAAAGGCATAGGCATGGATAAGCGGATAGCGCCCGATTTTCTAAAACCGGGGCCCGGCTATGGCGGCAGCTGTTTTCCCAAGGATACCAGGGCGGCGGTTATGATAGGGAAGGAACACGGCGTGGCTCTTTCGCTTATAGAGCAAACAATTAAAGCCAACGAAAAACAGAAGCTGTGGGCGGTTCAAAAGATAACAGATGCTTTTGGCAGTTTGCAGGGCAAAACGATAGGGATTCTGGGGATTACCTATAAGGCAGAGACAGACGACATGAGGGACGCGCCGTCTTTGGTTATACTTGAAAAGCTCGCAAATGCGGGCGCAAAGCTGCGGATTTTTGACCCGCAGGGTGAGAAGGAAGGCAAATGGAGGCTTAATGGCATAAAGGACAGCATCTGCTTCTGCGCAAACGAATACGACGCGGCAAACGAGGCTGACGCGCTTGTTGTTCTTACGGAGTGGGCCCGGTTTAAAGCGATGGACTTAAAGGAAATACGAAAGAGAATGCAGGGGCGGCTTTTCTTTGATTTCAGGAACATGTTTGAGAGAAACGCGATTGAAAATGAGGGTTTTGTTTATACTGGAATAGGAATATAGCTCAAATATTCCAATTGCAACTCACATTTTCATTGTATCAAGAATAATATTATTAATAACAAACTAACTTTTGGAGAGGTCGAAAGCTATATGAAATATCAAGACAAATATGTAGGATCACAGGATGAAATATACGCCTATTTAAAGGAATTAGCTTCAAAATTCCTGAAAAATAGTCTTGTTGTTGAATCACAGAATGTGAGCATTCCGGAAGACAAAGAATTAGAGTATAAAATCAAATATGAAAATGACGAATATGAAGGGGCTCTGGCAGTCAAAATTTCCTGGGTGAATGCCGAACAAGAAGAGGAAGAAGAAGAGGAAGAGGAACCAGAAGAGGAAGAAGAGGAAGAGTAATCGGCTGCATTATTAAATAATACCCGGTGAAGTATATATCTTAACCGGGTATATACTTATACATGTTTAAAAGGGCTTTAAGCAGCCTGAATAACGGGGTCCCCAAAAAGCCGAGAGACTTTTTGGGGTGTAAATAAAAGCTATTTATGGAGGGGGGCGAAAAACTGTGGAGGATTCCAAAAAGATAATTACACGAGCCGTATTCGGCCATATCAACCAAACGTTCCGGAATACCGTCAATATCGCAATCAATGAAGAGGATAAGGATATTGATATACTGGGCTGTAAAATCAGCGGAGCCAAAGTGTTAAGGTCTTCCATCGAAGGGTATGATGGAAAGAGCAAAAAAGTAAAAGTGGACCTTAGCTTCGGCATACATGTTTGGTATAAATCAAAAGACGATACCAGAATTTCCAAGGTCAATGCAGTACTAACGGATATCATCGATATCGAGAAGCAGGGAACCGAAGACTTCAGCCATGAGGACGTTTATGTATGGATAAGAGGCACGCCTAAATGCATAGGCAAACCTGTAGTCATAGAGGCGGAAGAAAACATGGTTGCGGTTCAAATTGAGTATATGCTTGAAGCGGAAGTCATTGGCCAGACAGTGATCAATGTCAAGGTGTTTGAATAACGAAAATAACGGTAGAACAGACATACTAAAAAGGATATATACTTATGGAGTCTTATAATACCATGGTTAAGATAGCCTGACATAAACCTTGCCGAAGGGTGTTCTACATATATAGAGCATCCTTTTATTATTGAAGAGGAGGTAAAAATGGTAAAGAATCAAAGCTCCGAACCGCTGGCTGAGATTTTAGGAGAATATCCTTTTACCGTCAAGCAGATCAGAACGGAGTCGTATAAGCAAAAAAAGGCGGTATGGTGGGTTGAGACTACAAAAGGAACAAAAATACTAAAAAAACACCCAAACTCGGAAGCCATGCTGCATTATCTTTTGGCGGCCATACAGCATTTGCAGGAAAGAGGCATTGAGATCCCGAGGGTCAACACAACGGCTGACGGCCGCCATTATGTAAAGGTGGGAGAAACTTGCTATATACTGATCGACGCCGTCGAAGGAAAAAACCCGGACTACAATAAGCCGAAGGAACTGGAGGTTTTTGTCCGGGAACTGGGAAGGTTTCATTCGGCGTCGGCAGGCTTCGTTCCGCCCGAGGAATCAAAGGTCCGCCAGCACCTCGGGAACTGGCCGGAGGACTACAGCGATTTTGCCAGCCGTTTAAAAGCGTTTTATGACGAGGAAAAGAATAAAGCCGCACACGGGGAATTCGGCAGGATAATATTAAATGCATTCGATTCGTTTTATATGAGAATGGAAACCTCTATTGCAGGCTTAAGAGGCTCCGAATATACTGCATGGGTAAATAAAATCGCGGCAAAAGGAGGCCTGTGCCATCAGGACTTTGCAGCGGGCAATATTTTAATAAACCCTTCAGGCAAGGTGTACGTGCTGGACACGGATTCACTGACGATTGACCTGCCCGCAAGGGATATTCGCAAAGTGTTGAATAAGGTAATGAAGAAAAACGGGAAATGGGACGCAGTATTGCTGCAGGACATTATTGGATGGTATCAGCAGGAGAATCCGCTTACAGCCGATGAGTGGGCGGTGGTGAAACTTGACCTTACTTTCCCGCACCTGTTTGCAGGCATAATGGATAAATATTACCGCAGAAGGGAAAAAGACTGGACGGAGGATAAATATTTAAGCCGTCTAAAAGAGATGATTGCTATAGAGCAGTCCGGCGAAAAAGTGCTGGCTAAATATGATGAAATAATAAGAAAGATTCAATAAGGTTTTTTATGGGGGATTAAAGATATATGCAGAATGAAAGTCTGGAGGGTATTGCCCGCGCAGTGCTGACGCAATACGACGTCCGCCCGAAGCAAATACAGGTCGTTCAGCAGGGCGGCGTCAAAACCGTCTGGAAAGTGACTTGCGATAATGCTGCGGTTTGTCTGAAAAGATTAAAACATACGCTGGAGAAGGCGTTATTTTCTGTAGGGGCTCAAAAGTATATCAAGGAAAACGGCGGGCATGTGCCCGGCATAATAGCGAATAAAGCCAATGAAACAATAACCTGTTATAACAACGAGCTTTTTGTATTGTATGAATGGGTGGAAGGAAAGCAGCTTAACTTTAACAGACAGGAAGATTTTACGGCGGCCGTTGAAGGCCTGGCGCGCTTTCACAAATGTACTAAGGGGTATATCCCTCCCGAAGGCGCCAGAGTGTCCACCAAGCTCGCCAAATGGCCGGACCAGTACCGCTCGATGCTAACCAGGCTCAGCGACTGGAAGAACATCTCGTGCCAGAAAATCGGAATACCCGTTTATGACGCTTATTTGAAATGGGTTGACCGCATTATTGCGTTGGGTGAAAAAGCAATCCAATTCCTCCAAGATTCACAATACAGCACATTGTCATCTCCGGGCTCGCCGGCTGTGGTGCTGTGCCATCAGGATTACGGCAAAGGCAACGCCCTTTTAACTCAAAAAGGCATATGCGTTTTGGACCTTGACGGGGTGACATACGAACTGGCAGCGAGGGATCTGAGAAAAATAATACTCAAAACGGCGGAGGACAGAGGGAAGTGGGACGAACAAACCTTAAGGGATATATTAACCTGGTATGAAAGGGGAAACAAGCTATCGGCTGACGAGAAAAAGTTGGTATATATTGATACGCTGTTCCCGCATAGCTTTTTCGGGACGGTAAAGAACCAGTTTTTAAAGAATAAGCCTGTCAAGGGTGAAAGTATAGAGAAGATCGGCAGGTTAGAAACGTCAAAGGAAACTATTCTGACTGGGTTAATATCTGGTTCCTCAGCAAGCCGTAAGGCTTGACGGGGTAAAAAAACGGGGTCCCCGGCAAGACGTAAGGCTTGCTGGGGTGATAATAACGGGGTCCCCAGTAAGTCGTTAGACTTAATGGGGTGAAAAAATGGGGTCCCCAAAAAACCACAGGGCTTTTTGGGGTGATAATACTGGGGTCCCCGGCAAGCCATGAGGCTTGACGGGGTAGTAAAAAGGGGTTGAAGAAGTGAAAATCGCGCTAATATGTACAGAAAAATTACCGGTCCCCTCGATTCGAGGGGGAGCGGTTCAACAATATATTGACGCTGTAGTACCGTATATAAAGAAAAAGCATGATGTCACCGTGTTCTGCATAGAGAATGAAAGATTACAAAATAGGGAAGACGACAACAATGTCCACTATATCAGGGTTCCCGGAAAGCAAACGCAGGATTATATTTCGAATGTTATCGATAATTTAAATGATCAGTATGATATTATCCACGTTTTCAACAGGCCACGGTGGGTAAACATGATTGGGGAAAAGCTTCCGAAAACCATGATAAGCTTAAGCCTCCATAACGAGATGTTTCAGCCCTCTAAGATATCTAAAGAGGAGGGGGAAAAATGCATCGAAAGAGTAAAATTTATAACCACGGTGAGCAAGTTTGTTGAGAATGGGGTAAAGAAACTATATCCGGAAGCGGCGCCGAAGCTGCACACGGTTTACTCCGGCGTTGACGTCAATGCTTATCAGCCTGTCTGGTCTGCCGAGGCGACGCGTATAAGGAACCAACTGAGGCAGAAATATGGTTTGGCCGGTAAGAAGGTCATACTTTTTGTCAGCAGGCTGAGCCCAAAAAAGGGCGCCCATATTCTGATAAAAGCAATCGGTAAAGTTTTGCCAAGCCATCCTGAAACGGCGCTTGTGATTGTGGGCAGCAAATGGTACGGCGAAAACCAGGAAGACAGCTATGTGCGCCAGGTCAGGCAGATGGCGGATGATTTGGACACAAAAGTGATTATGCCCGGATTTATCCCTCCGAAGGACGTAATATCTTATTATTATATGGGAGATATATTCGTTTGCGCGTCTCAATGGCGGGAGCCTCTTGCCAGAGTACATTATGAGGCAATGGCCGCGGGGCTTCCTATTATATCCACCGATAAGGGAGGTAACGCCGAAGTATTAAGGGGGAACGGCAACGGCATTATCATAAGCGACTATAATCAGCCTCAGGCATTTGCCGACGCTATTATACTATTGCTGGACCGCCGGGACATCGCGCTGGAGATGGGCAAGGCGGGGAGGCGGCTGGCCGAAGAAAGGTATTCCTGGGAAAGGGTAGCCGCAGAACTGATTGAATTGTTTGAATCCTAGAAGACTTGTTATATTTTATCGAGTCCCCGGCGAGCCGTGAGACTTGATGGGGCGAATAACGGGGTCCCCAAAAAGACGTAAGGCTTTTTGGGGTGGTAAAATCGGGGTCCCCAGCAAGCCGCGAGGCTTGATGGGGCGAATAACGGGGTCCCCAAAAAGACGCAAGGCTTTTGAGGTGGTAAAATCGGGGTCCCCAGCAAGCCGTGAGGCTGATGGGTGCATACCGGGGTCACCAAAAAGACGCAAGGCTTTTTGGGGTGGTAATAAGACTCATCCATATAACGATGGGTCTTATACTTTTAAATCGGGATGGAAAGAAGCGAGTAACATAAGTATGGCTTGCGAATAGAATATAACATATCAATACGAGAATGAACTGATGCATAAAAGAATGTTAGTGATTTTGGGGGAAGGAGAGAGTTTTGTGGAATCCGTCAATCAAGCTACTCGTGAAATAATAGCGCAAACTACATGCGGGAGGGGGTTCAAAGACATCGAGTATGTTAAATACATAGAACCGAAAAAAGATACGACGCCAGTCCGTATATTGGGCTGCTCTATTACCAATGTTGGAAAACCAAAGGCGCTTAAGTGGAAAGTTCCCGAAAGAAGCCGTTATTATGTGCCTGTGAAGGGGTCTTTTGATATCCACGTATGGTATTCCTACAATAACGACATGGAAACGGCCGTTGTCAGCACAAATGTGGTATATCATGAAACCATACCTATATCGGAGAGAAGCGGAAGGCCGGTAGGGCCTGTGGTAGCTACGGCAAAATATGAAGATGAACCCGTAGTCGGCAGCGTTGAGCTCGAAGGAAACAAGATACGGGTTGTTGTTTTGCTTTGTATCTCGGCAGAGGTAATCGGAGATTCAAGGCTTCTGGTTGAAGTCGCGGAACCAAGTTAATACGGGGTGTAAATGCGGGGTCCCCAAAAAGATATGAAGCTTTTTGGGGTGAAAATACAGGGTCCCCGGCAAGCCATGAGGCTTGATGGGGTGAAAATATGGGGTCCCCAAAAAGGCGTGAGACATTTTGGGCTGCTGATTTAGCGATTAACGAAAATGCAGGAAAGAGGGATAGTAATGGAAGTAATCAAAAAGATAATCGCAAAGGCTTCATATGGCCAAAACATACAGTCTTTCAATAAAGAAATCCACATTAATACATATGACAGAAAAAAACCTTCGGAGATATTGGGCTGTATCATAACCGGAGCCGAAATTTTGAGCTGCTCTCTGGAAGAAAACGTGAAAAACGGAAAAGGCGTCAGGGTGAACGGCAAATTCGACGTCAACCTGTGGTACGGGGTAAGCGGTGATACCAAGGTCGCGAAAGTAAGCGCGGACTTCTCCGACGTCGTAGCGATTCACGCTAAAGGTGCAGAAAAATACAGCAACGAGGAAGTCAGAGCCTGGATCGAAAAAGCGCCGGAGACTGCCCAGACAGCAATAGCCGGCGGGCAGGAAGAAACCGGCGTCGCGGTTCGGGTAGAATATGAGCTGGGTGCGGAGATTATAGGCCAGACCGCATTAAACGTAAAGGTCATACAATCCGAGGACAATACGGAAGAGGAAGATACAACTGCCCAGGAAATCGGAGAAACGATGGACGACGAAGACGACTAGATAACAGAATCGATTAATATAACGTGAAACGGGATGTTCTAGGGCAGGTAATAGAACATCCTTATTCAAATACGGGCCGCAAAAAACTGCGGGGATTCCGGCTCTGATAATTGATGTCACAATAATAAGGCGAATAAAACGGCGAAGGGAATATGGTCATTTGGAGAAAGAGTCGAATAAAGTCTGTCTCGTTACCGGCGCAGCGGGTTTTATAGGATATTTTCTATCTAAAAGGCTGCTTGACGACGGCTGCCGGGTCGTCGGCATTGACAACCTCAACGATTATTATGACGTAAATCTAAAATACGAAAGATTAAAGCAGTTGAAGCAGTACAAGGAGTTTACGTTCCTCAAAGGAGATATTTCGGATAAAGATACGGTTCTGAATGTTTTCCGGGAATATAAACCCGATATAGCAATAAACCTGGCGGCACAGGCGGGGGTAAGATATTCTCTTGAGAATCCCGACGCGTATATTAAAAGCAATATAACCGGCTTCTATAACATTCTTGAAGCCTGCAGGCGATATCCTGTCAGCCATCTTGTGTATGCATCTTCAAGTTCGGTTTATGGGCTGAGCAACAAAGTGCCGTTTTCGGAGACGGATTTTGTCGATAAACCCATATCGTTATATGCCGCGACCAAAAAGTCCAATGAGCTGATGGCGTATACTTATAGCTACCTTTATAAAATACCCGCTACCGGGCTGCGCTTTTTTACGGTTTACGGTCCATACGGCCGTCCCGACATGGCGTACTTCGATTTTACAAACAGATATTTTGCAGGCGAACCGATAAAGGTTTTCAACAACGGCGACTTTGAAAACGACTTGTACCGGGATTTTACCTATATCGACGATATTGTTGAAGGCATGGTACAAATAATCGGCAATCCCCCTGCCGGTGCAGTTCCGAATGAAGTCTATAACATTGGAAACAACACGCCGGTTAAATTGACGAGCTTTATTGAGAAACTGGAGAAATGCCTGACGAAAGCCGTCGGCAGAGAAATAGTTTTCAGCAAGGTATATTTGCCGGTTCAGCCGGGAGATGTGCCTATGACGTGCGCGTCAGTCGATCTGCTGCAGAAAGCGGTCGGTTTTGAGCCAAAGACAACTATAGACGAAGGCCTGCAGAAATTTGCGGACTGGTATGTTGAATATTATCGCATCAAGTAAATAACTCCAGCATGCCCATAACCCGGTCGACTGGTACCCGTGGGGCGAAGAAGCCTTCGAGAAAGCGAGGGGAGAGGATAGACCCATATTCCTCTCGATAGGCTATTCCACCTGTCACTGGTGCTAAAATCAGGCGTATTATGCATAATTATAGAAATGTCGAATTAGTATTAATTGATTATTCACAAAAATATGCATTTGTCTCCATTACATGACGTAAATAGAATTTGATACTACCCATTTGATTAATGCAACATGAAGTGATATTATAAACTGGAGAAGTATGGAAAAGGCTGCGCTATAAATGAAACAAATGCAGGAAGACGAGATTATTAAGTTTTTAAAAGAGAATATTGAGCCGATAGAGCATAATGCATATGGTATTGGCTATAGGGCTTCAGCATATCTATTAGACGGCACATTTTTACCATGTGTTGTTTTTTACGGTACTAACAAAAAAGTTGAGTTGGCTATTAAGAGATTTAAAGAAGAGCAAAAAAAACCGAAATTCGGATATTACGATACAGTAAAAAGTTTTGTAACACGAGGGAACCGTATAAACTCCTATGATATTAGCAATGTCGAAAAGAGCAAATATGCCTTCCCACTTTCAATATTAAAACAAATTCACGGGGAAACCCGAATGGTTTGGACAGGATTTGTTGCTAAAATGAAAGATGGAAAATGCTTTAGCTTTGGTACAGTATTTGATACGGAATTTTTCGATATGCCGGAAAGTTATTCTGTTGAAGATATTGAGGAAATAATAAATCACAGTTATACATTACAAACGGGTGAAATTAAATCGTGTCATGATATTTCTGTATTTACAAATGATAATAAAGATTTCGTTTATAGAGAACGCCCTTACTTTGAGTGCTACTTAGATAATCTGTAATAATTCTTATAAAACAATAAGAATATTTTTTTAAGTCTGTGTTTTTTCCAAAGACTCAATATTTGTTACAGCTGCGTTGTTTATTACTATAAGTCGTATTTTTTAGTTCATAATCGAAAATACTAAAACAAAAATAATTGGACGGGGGAGGTGATGCCATGAACACGACAAGAATACCCAATAGATTGATTAATGAAACCTCACCCTACCTACTTCAGCACGCCCATAACCCCGTAGACTGGTATCCTTGGGGAGAAGAAGCCTTCGAAAAAGCCAAAACCGAGGATAAGCCCGTGTTCCTGTCCATCGGCTATTCCACTTGTCATTGGTGCCATGTCATGGCGCACGAAAGCTTTGAGGACGAGGATGTGGCCAAAATGCTCAACGCTTCGTTTGTTCCGATAAAGGTCGACAGGGAGGAAAGGCCGGACGTTGACGAGGTGTACATGAGCGCCTGCCAGGCAATGACGGGCAGCGGGGGATGGCCTCTCACGGTAATAATGACGCCCGGCAAAAAGCCGTTCTTTGCAGGCACATACTTCCCAAAAGAGACGACGTACGGCCGCATGGGGCTTATTGAGCTGCTCTCCAAGGTATCCGAGCTGTGGAGGGATAAAAGGGACGAGCTTGAGCAAAGCGGCGAGGAGATAACGGGCATATTGTCCGAGCGGGCTCAGCGCTCCGGCAAGGGCGCCGATTTGCATGAGATAATAGAAGAAGCGTACGCGCATATGCGCGAATCGTTCGACGATATGTACGGCGGTTTTTCACACAGCCCAAAGTTCCCGACGCCTCACTATCTGCTTTTTCTGCTGAACTTCTGGAAAGCTTATGACAAGCCCGAAGCGCTCGCAATGGCGGAAAAGACGCTGGAGTCGATTTGCCGCGGCGGCATATTCGACCACGTGGGCGGCGGGTTCTCCCGGTATTCCACCGACCGAAAATGGCTCGTGCCGCATTTTGAAAAGATGCTTTACGACAACGCGCTGCTTATGCTTTGCTTAACGGAATGCTTCGTCGCGACGGGCAGACAGTTTTGCCGTGACGCCGCGGAGAAAACCGCTGAGTACCTTGCGCGCGATATGCTTTCGCCTGCCGCGTTCTATTCCGCGCAGGACGCCGACTCTGAGGGCGTGGAGGGGAAGTATTACGTCTGGACGTACGGCGAGCTTAAATCGCTGCTCCGGGAAGACGAGCTTAGCTTGCTCGAGTCGCGCTACGGCGTAACAAGGCGCGGCAACTTCGAAGGCGCGAACATATTGAACCTTATAGATTCAAAAAGCGAGAGAACGGAGGCGGAGGACGCCGTATTGCAAAAGCTGTATAACGAGCGTGTAAAGCGCGTGCCGCCGCTTACCGATACGAAGATATCGGCCTCATGGAACGGCCTTGCGATAGAGGCGTTCGCTCGCGCGGGCTCAGTGTTTGGCAGCAGCGAATATGTAGATTACGCCCGGCGGGCGGCGAATTTCATATTAGCCAACATGAAAGGCGAGGACGGGCTCAACGCCACGTATAAGGACGGCGTGCGTTCAAAACAAGGGTTCCTTGCGGACTACGCGAATTTCGGCGGTGCGCTCGTTTCGCTTTACGAGGCGGCGCTCGACTTAAGGTATATAAAAGAAGCCGTTGCGCTCGCAAAGGATATGCTGGAGCTGTTCTGGGACGAAGAAGACGGCAGGTTTTATATGACAAAAAAAGGCGGGGAAGAGCTGTTCATGCGGCCGCGCGAGGATTACGACGGCGCCATGCCGTCCGGCAACTCCGCCGCCGCGATGCTGCTCTTTAAGCTGTACAACATAACCGGCGCGGACTGGGCAAAGCGCGCGCTGGACGCCGTGATAGAGGGCTTTGCTCCCACAGCTTTCGCCTCGCCCGCGGCGTACGCGCATTTTGCGTCCGTGCTGATTAAAAGCACAACGCCGCACAAGCAGGTGGTAATAGCCGCAGACAGCGGAGACGCAGAAGCAGCTGCCGCGTACCGGGACATCACGAGGCGCTTCCTACCGTTTACGACTGTAATATACTACGACAGGAGCGCGCAGATGGACGAGGTATTTCCCGGGCTGTCGCAATATAAAACAGACGCGCCCTTTTCGGGGTACGTCTGCGAAAACTTTGCATGCCGAAAGCCGGTATACAGCCCTTCGGAGCTGCTGCGGGAACTGGGGCTATAGCGTTATTTGAATATATAGCGCTTCTGTATCGGGAAGCTTATCACGAACATAATAAGCGATATGAAATACGACAGATACAGGTTTATACCCCAGCTATGACACAGGCTTATTATTGCTATGTTGCCTGCGGCAACGAACGCCGCGAGCGTATAGTAGCCAATTAGATGCTTAAGCAGATTCCCTTTGCGCCCCCTGGCGAATATGACGTTACGGTTTATCGTAAAATTGACTGCGGAGCTTATCAACCTTGCACCGAGCGTTGGTATCCATATGATACCCGTATCCTTGGTTGCGGGAAAAACAAGAGTAATCAGTGCAAACATCAGCGCGTCCACAAGAAACGATACTATGGACGACGCGCTGAACATTATTATCAGGCGGTAAATAAGCCATGAATCCTTAAACGCGTTGAAATGCGAGCTGGTGTTGTTCTTGTCGAGGTATACGGTCTCTATGTCAACCTCGATAACGCGCAGCCCGAACCTCTTTGCTTCGAGCAGCATGTTCATCTCGTACTCGTAGCGGTCGCCCTTTAATGTGAGCATATCACCAAGCGACGAGAAGGGTATGCCGCGCAGGCCCGTCTGCGTGTCGTGAACCTTTTGGCCGCTCACAAAGTTAAAGACATGCCGCGTTATCGTATTGCCGAAACGGCTCTTTAAGGGAACTTTGCCCGCGAAAGTCCTTTTACCGAGCACGAGCGTATTCTCATTATCAAGCAGCGTAAGGCCTACGTTTACTATATCCTTAACGAGATGCTGACCGTCCGCGTCCGCCGTAATCACGCCGCTTAAGCCGGAGCCGTTTTCGAGAATATCGCGAAAGCCCGTCTTCAGCGCCCGGCCCTTGCCCATGTTTTTTTCATGCCTTAGCACGCGGCAGCCCGACTGCCCGACAGCCTCGAATATATCAGCGTATTCCGGACCGCTGCCGTCGTCGACTACTACTATCTCGTTGAACCCCCGCGCAACCAGCTCTTTTGCCAGCGTTATAAGCGCGTCCCCGGGCTTGTAAGCCGGTATGAGCACCACGAGGGATCTTAAACTTTTCTCCATATATACCCCTATTAATTGTTACCGTATCGCTTGAATATTACCTGCGCCGCATGCATTACAGCCATGAATGCAATATTACTCAATGCCTAAAACAGTGTAGCATCGTTGCCTGTAACATTCAAGCGGGGGCAATAAAAAGATGCGGCATTCCGCATCTTTTAACTTTTGGCGTTTTATTTAAGCCTTGTTCCGCACTCGCCGCAGAAACGCACGCTCTGGTCGTTCTCCGCGCCGCAGTTGGGGCAGATATTAAGCGCGAGGCTCGCGCCGCAGTTTGTGCAGAATTTGCTTTGGCCGGCAGGCTTGCCGCATCTCGGGCAGAACGTCGCTTTCTGTTCTATCTCGCCATGGAACACCTGCGTCTGTTCCGCTTTGTCCCATATATCCCGCTTCATCTTGTCCGCCCTCGCAGCCGCTATCTCTACATTGACGCGCGGCGCGCATTCCGAACAAAGGCCCACTTCGTCGTTCCAGCACGAGTCGCAGACCCAGCTGTGGCATTTGTTGCAGCGGTGAAAATGCTGCTTGGCTTCGTTCTGGGCAGCCTCGAACGCCTTTTCATGCTCTTTGTGCCACGCGGGGGACATGCCGGTGAAGCGCTCGGACAGTACGTGTTCGCCCTCATATGCCGCGTGGTGCAGTCCGCCCAGTATTCCGCCTCCGCCGAGCAGGCTGCTTGCGGCTCCTGCGCCGCGCGTAATGCCGCGCAGCAGGCTGCCTTTTTTGTATGTTTCCGACTGTATAAAGGAAGAACGAAACCCGTCATGGCACACGTCGCAGTAAAACGTAAACTGGAAACCGGCCTCCGTGCTGTTGTCCTCATAGTTACGCGTAAAAGCCTGCATCATTTTTTACTTCCTCCCGAAATTCTGATTATTTTTTATTTTCTTACCGCAAGCGGTACATTTAATGTTCTGGAAAAACTGCGGAGCCATGCAGTTCTTGTTCTCGCAGCGTATCATCAGCGAGGCGCGGCAAGCGTCGCAGCGCTCGGCAACGAACGTCACCGCGCCGCAGAACGGGCAAATTATGTTCAAGTCCCTGCCGCACGAAGGGCACTTCAGCCAGCCGCGCTTAACCTCCGCCGCACAGCTGGGGCAGGCGTCGTAAAACGGGCTTAAGCGCCCGCATATCGGGCAGAATTTGCTGTCGTATGCTATGAAGTTGCCGCAGCCTATGCACGGCTTGTCGTATCCGGCCATAAAAAGACCCCCTTGTTATTTTATATATGAGTCCATGGATTTCTTCCATGACTCGAAACCGCTGTGTATCACCCTGCCTGCAAACATAGTGCGCAGCTCTTTAAGATAAGGAACGCGATGAAGCGCCTGCCTGTACTGCTCGTATTTCTCGGTTTTGAGCGCGTCGTCGCTTAAGTAAATAGGCTCGCGGCGGAAGTTTACGCCCAGCATGCAATAGTTGAACCTTAAGAGTATATCCTTCCACTCAAGCTCGGATACGCCGCCTTCGCCCGGCAGCTTAAACACGTACGTCGCCGCCGCGGCGTCGCCGAGGCTCTCTAAGAACATTATATTCTTTTCAAACACGGGTGCCAGCAGCAGTATGCTCTCGCCGGTAAGCTCTCCAAGCAGCCCGCGCTTTACGCCAATGGCTATATCCGGGGAAACGGATGCAAGATACCCGTATTCCTGCGCTATATCCGAAGACGAAAGTTTCTCGGCTAAAGCGTCGGCAAAGGCGGGAGACTCGGCGCGTATGTCCGAAAGCCTTGCGACCATACCGTCCATAAGCAGCCTTGCAAGAGAATCGCTTACCGGCGCTATCCCGCCTAGTTTATCTTTAGTCTGCTTAACCAGCGCGGCAAACCGCGTCTCATACGCCTTGAGAAAAGCGTCGGTCAGTCGCCCAAGCTTCTGCATCACGAAGCGCCTTCCCAGCCTGTCGGTCACCTCAAAGCGGTAAGGCGATACTTTGGTATCGCGCATCATGCAAAGCGGTATGCGTACAAGGGAATGCGTATCGGGAAGTATTACAAGGGCGGTTTCGCATATGCGGAACACGGCGCGGCAAGTATCGTTTTCGGGAGATATATACTGACCGTCCGCCTCGAAGTGCACCGCTTCCTTCATAAGCGACTCTTTGAAAATGACTTCGTTGTAAGCCCGGAGGAACTTGTGCGCAAAGTCCTCGTACCAATGGCCTATCATCGAAAACACTATGTTGCCGCCTGCCGAAGAGGCGACCACTTTATAGCCGGACGCGCTTACGCCGCTTAACGTGTTAAGCTTTATGGTTTTGGAAAACCCAGGCGCATTAAGCGTTATATATTCGTCAAAAAGCGAGGCGATCGTTTTGTCGTGCCTCTCCGCGTTTTTTTCGTATGTAAGCGAACAGGTAATGAGCGGCTTTACTTCAGATTCTTCCAAGGTTTTCTCCTTATTTACACACAGAAAGCCTTGCGTCTTGCCGGGGGTCACGTTTACACCCCAGCAAGCCTCACCTTGCCGGGGACCCCGTTATTTATATCGGCAAGCCTAACGACTTACTTAACTCCCGTTAGCAAGCCCAAAAATATGAAGTTTCCGGGGGAATCAAGTTATGAATATTATAACAGCCCCAAAGCCTTTTATCAACGTCCGGCTGTCATAAAAGGCGCTGTATCGTTTATAATATCAAGGATATTCAGCCGTTGGTTGACATTGGCGGAAAATACGAATAGAATTTACTGCAAGTAAATTTAAGGAGCGGTGTATGGCAGACTGCAGCAATTGCCCCTCAAAAGGGAAATGCAACAAACAGGAAACGTGCGGTATAAAGAACAACCCTTATAACAGCATAAAGAAAGTAATAGGCGTTATGAGCGGCAAGGGGGGCGTGGGAAAATCCACAATATCCGTGCTCGTCGCCAAAGAGCTTAAGTCACGCGGCTTTTCGGTAGGCATAATGGACGCCGACATAACGGGGCCGAGCATACCCCGGCTGCTGGGCGTAAAGGATAAGAAGTGCGGCAAGAACGAGCTCGGCATACTGCCCGTTCAGTCGGACGACGGCATAAGCGTAATGTCAATAAACCTGCTGCTTCAGGACGAAATGCAGCCTGTTATATGGCGCGGACCGCTGGTAGCGGGCACGGTGAAGCAGTTTTGGGAAGAGGTCTTCTGGGGCGACCTTGATTACTTAATAATCGATATGCCGCCGGGCACGGGTGACGTTGCATTAACCGTGATGCAGTCCATACCGTTAAACGGCATGCTGATTGTTACCGTGCCGCAGGATATGGTATCGATGATAGTCGCCAAAGCCGTCAATATGGTAAAAGAGCTGGATATAAAGCTCATCGGCGCGGTGGAGAATTTAAGCTATATAATGTGCCCAGACTGCGGCAAAAAGATTAACATGTTCGGCGGACAGGATAAAAGCTTTTATGACGGCCTTGGCATTAAGCTTTTGGGCGAGCTTCCGATGTCCTCGGACGTCGCAAACATAACCTCAAAAGGCGTCGAGGTTTCAAACGAACAAATAAAAAAGACGCTGTCCGAAATAACGGACGCGGTGATCAAGGCCGTAAAGTAAGCCTTAAGGTTTAATCGGGGTCCCCAAAAAGTCATGAGACTTTTTAGGGTGTATAAAGAGCTTGTTTGTAATTTGCGGACGGCTCTTTTTTGTTCATATTTTTTTAATTTTTCTAACAACGTACTGTTAACAACCGTCCGTATAATGGCCTCAATAAAAAAAGGAAGGAAGCCATTAACGGCTCGGGTTTATCGTATGAATAGCGGCTGCGGCAGTCGTGCTGGTCGCAAAGAACGTGCCGGGCGGCGCGTTATTCTGGTTCGACTTAAAGCGCTTTAAGGGAGAAAAGTGACGCGCTTTTAAGTAAAAGTTGCAGCCGCGGCACGCATGAATTGTACGTTGCGCCGGGCTGTTTTTTGATATAAAATAACATGAATAATTATGCGATATATACAAAGATAATTACACAGGGGAGGTTTATCATGAACGAAAACCTGCTTATGATATCCAGCCGCATAAAGGAACTGCGGGAGATACTCGATATAAGCACGGGCGATATAGCGCGGCGCATCGGCATACCCGAAGAAACGTATGTAAAGTATGAACAGGGGACGCTCGACATACCGATAAGCATTTTGTATAAGATAGCGTCGATACTGGGCACGGACATGACCGTGCTGCTAACGGGCGAGTCGCCGCGAATGGACAAGCACTGCATAGTGCGCGCGGGCAAGGGCATAGACGTAGAGCGCTTCCCCGGCTACAGATATTCGAGCATAGCATTCAATTTCAAGGACCGCGATATGGAGCCGCTGCTCGTGACATTAGAGCCGGACGACAGCCCCGCGCCGCTCGTCGTGCACGGCGGCCAGGAGTTCAATTACGTGCTGGAGGGCTGCGTGCGCATAACGCTGGGCAAGCATTCTTACGACCTTTATGCGGGAGACAGCATATATTTTGACCCGAAGCAGCCGCACGGCCAGACGGCTGTGGGAGGCACCGCAAAATTCCTCACAGTTATCAAGGAAAGGTAGAAATATGAGCGAACTGTTAAGAAGATACTGCCCGCGCATAGAATTTGACTCGTACGAGGATTTCAAACAGAATTACCGCTGCAACGTGCCGCAGAATTTTAATTTCGCTTACGATATCGTGGACGAATGGGCGAAGATACAGCCGGGCAAGCTGGCGCTTGTCTGGACGGACGATTCGGGCGACATGAAGCGTTTTACGTTTGACGACATAAAGCGCTTAAGCGACTGCGTGGCTAATGTGTTTACCGCTCACGGCATAAAGAAGGGCGACGTGGTGATGCTGATACTGCGCCAGCGCCCCGAGGTATGGGTTTGCATGACCGCGCTGATAAAGATAGGCGCCGTCTGCATTCCCGCGAGTTTTCAGCTTACGTCCAAGGACATATCGTACCGCTGCGCCGCGGCGGGAGTAAAAATGATAGTCAGCGTGGACGAGGCTGAGGTGATAGAGCATATCAGGGGTGCACTGCCCGAGTGCGAAAACAAGCCTGTGTTGATGGCGGTAGGCGACGATATACCCGAAGGCTTCGCGGATTTCCGCAAAGAGGTAAGCGAAGCAAGCCCGGAGTTCGCGCGGCCGACGGGAGAAGCCGCGACATGCAATACCGACCCGATGCTGGTGTATTTTTCTTCGGGTACCACCGGATGGCCCAAGATGGTGCTGCACGATTTTGTGTATCCTCTCGGCCATATCGTCACGGCCAAGTACTGGCAGTGCGTGCAGGACGACCGCATACACATGACGCAGACGGACTCCGGATGGGCGAAGTTCGCGTGGGGCAAGATATTCGGCCAGTGGATATGCGGTGCGGCCATAGGTGCGTACGATACCCAAAAGTTCGTGCCGCACTCGCTGCTTGAGGCGTTGCTGCGCATACGCCCGACTACTTTTTGTGCGCCCGCCACAATATACAGGTATCTTATCAAAGAGAACCTCTCGGGTTACGACTTAAGCTTTATAAAGCACGCAAGCCTTGCGGGCGAGCCGCTCAACCCGGAGGTATACAGAAAAATATGCGAGCTTACGGGGCTTAAGGTATACGAAGGCTTCGGTCAGACTGAATCGTCGGTGCTTATAGCCAACTTCCCGTGGGTGGACGTAAAGCCCGGCTCGATGGGCAAGCCCTCGCCTCTTTATAACATAGACCTTATCGACGCGGACGGCGCGAGCTGCGAGGATGGCATAATAGGCTCGATAGTAGTGCGCGATACCGACAAGCAGCATCCTCTGGGGCTTTTCAGGGAGTACTGGAAGGACGAAAGCGCTATGCGCAAGGCGTGGAGCAACGGCATATACAACACGGGCGATATGGCGTGGCGCGATGCGGACGGCTATTACTGGTTCGTGGGCAGAAGCGACGACGTAATAAAATGCTCGGGCTACCGCATAGGGCCTTTCGAGGTGGAAAGCGTATTGCTTGAACATCCGTGCGTGCTCGAATGCGCCGTCACGGCAGCGCCCGACCCCATACGCGGGCAGGTGGTCAAGGCGACTATAGTGCTCGCCAAAGGCTATACTCCGAGCGAGGAGCTTAAAAAAGAGCTGCAGAACCACGTGAAAAAGACGACCGCCCCTTATAAATACCCGCGGATAGTAGAGTTTGTGGACGCGCTGCCCAAGACGATAAGCGACAAGATACAGCGCAACGTAATACGTTCGCGCGACCATCAGAATAAATAGCAAATGATTCGCTGATATGCCGGCGTGTCTTTGCGGATAATAATAGCAGCAATATAAAAACAGGAGGCATGCATGGCAAAGGCAGGAATGCGCCGCCCCGACCCCGAAGCGCCGCACGGCACCGAAGGCGACGTTGGGCAGAACTTTAAAAGGAACACGGCAAGGCCGGTGCCCGAGATACAGGGCAAGGCAAAAACGGGGAAGGCAAAGGTGAAAAAGTAAATAGAGCAGGGCCTGTGCTTATGGTACAGGCTCTGTTTTTTTTATCGTAAAAAAAAACCACACGCTAAGCGTGTGGAGGAACGGATAGCTTTAGCGTTTGAAAAGAAGAACCTCCAAAAGTAGAATAGAAAAGGTTTCGCCGACCGTTTCTAAAACTACAAAGGAGGTAT
>JBLNCA010000046.1:0-28273 GCA_050260375.1 Burkholderiales bacterium
GGCTTCCTTCAGATTCCACCTCACGATGGACACCCTTGCCTTTGGCTAACGGTTGGTGCTATCAACCCCCGTAACGGACTTTCACCGTCAAGGTCGCGCGCATGCCGCGCGCACATGAAAAAAGCGCACCCAACTTTAAATTGTGCGCGCTCATTGGCATAAGCGGGCGGATCGCCTCCGCCTGCTTACGCCGCTCTTTTATCCGTTCCTCTTTTTCTTATGCGCAGCACTACCACAACCACAACGCCTGTGTCTACTACCAATGCCGTGCCTATGCCTATAAACCACCAGACGTTTATGCCCAGTATATACATCTCGAATACGCCCGCCTGCGTATTCATCTCTTCTACGCTCATGGGCTCATTTGGCAGCAATCCTTTAGCGAGCAGGGTAGTTGAAAGCTCATGGATCGGCCCAAACTGCACGCACCCTTCTGCGTCCGCATTGGCGTAAAAGTATTCATAGGCGCCGTCGGCTTTCTTATATACCAGCGTGAACATCTGCTCAGCAGAGCTTATCGACATGTCAAAGTTCACGTACATGTCGTAGCCCTTGTAGCGCGTTTAATAGTTGGCTTTCGAATTCATCTATTTTTCCTGTGCAGTCATATAAGAATATGATGGATGAATTTTGTATTTTAACGTACCCGGCAGCAATTCCGCGCCGGCGTTTTTGGTACGTTTATTAACATATTCAATTATATATACATAATTTAAATTATAGTGATACGTGTTCTTTTTCTTGAATAGCTTAACAAAGAAAAGGGCATAGATAAAGGAGGAAGTTATGGCGGTCATTAATTCGTCTGATCTTGTTAGTTTCGTTATTGCTGCAAAAGAAGCCGGGTGGGGGTATGTGTATTCTGCACATGGCCAGCTATATACTCGCGAGCTTGCGGAGCAATGGGGATATGAAAAACGCGCGGGCAGAAGCTATGACTATTTCGTAAACCAGTGCGCCCGCTGGTTCGAAAAAACAGCAGTGGATTCTTCCGGACTTGTTAATGCGGCATTCCGCAGCAAAGATTCCAATAATGAGTATAAATCGGCCAATACGCTGTTC
The DNA here is from genome assembly GCA_050260375.1 of Burkholderiales bacterium. Classification (GTDB taxonomy): domain Bacteria; phylum Bacillota; class Clostridia; order Christensenellales; family SZUA-584; genus DTFZ01. Next base: position 1,063 of record JBLNCA010000046.1, read on the forward strand.
CTGCAATCGCCGCAAAAAGGGAAACTAAGCACGATTCCCGAAATACCCGGAATTTGCGTATGGCGAAACGGCCATATCGGTATATATATAGGCAATAATAAGGTGATTGAAGCGGCAGGCACGAATATCGGCGTCGTATTGTCATTGCTCAGCGCGCCTGCAACCGGCGTTAATTGGACAGACTGGGGCAAGCTGCAGGGCGTGGATTATTCATCTGTATCTGAAGCTCCGCCAACGGAACCGCCCGCAAACTTTTGGCTGTCCAGAACCCTTAAACCGGAAATTCCTTATATGAGCGGCGACGACGTATCCCATGTACAGGCGGCATTGGCGTCGAAAGGTTTTTCACCGGGAGAGATCAACGGCGTTTATAACTCGGCTACACAGGATGCCGTAAAAAGCTTTCAACAGTATGCCGGTCTGATACCCGACGGCATAGTGGATATAAACACCACTTACTCCCTGCTCGGCGTCTGGGTCGATCGCGGAGACGAAGATATGCAATTGAGTTCGTTTAATCTGGGAAGAAAACTTCGGCTTAAGCTTAAAAGGATGAATGGCAGCGACGTCAGAGACGTACAGGACGCGCTGACCCTGAATGCATTTTCACCCGGATTATCAGACGGTATATACAGCAAAGAGACAAAAAAAGCCGTAAAACAGTTTCAGAAACAAAACGGGCTTAAACCCGACGGCGTCGTCGGCCCGGAAACAGTCAAAGCTCTCGGCGGCGTCTGGACGGGAAACTGATAAAAAGTATAACCTTAATTTAAACGAACCTTGCCTTCCGCATTAATATAAATACGGAAGGCTTAATTTTTCAGCCAGAATAATCATGCGTCCGCCGGCACATACATGTTAAGCATGCGGCAGTTTCCGGCAATCGCATATTCCCCCAGACAAGCCGGAATAAACACTGTCTCTCCCGGGCTGACAATCAGCTCTCCGCAGTCGTACGAAATACACGCGTCGCTGCATACGGCAAAAAGCAAACAGAAACGGTCTTTGGCTTTCATCTCGAGCGAACCGTGGATGTCCAGCAGGTCGAGTTCAAAATACATGTTGCGCAGCATTCTTGTTATGGTTGAGCCATCCGTCTCACACAATATAGTACCTGATATAAGCGGAGCAGATGGCGAATAATCTATTACGTCGAGCGCTTTTTCAATGTGCAGCTCCCGCGGCTTGCCCGAGGGGTCCTTCCGGCCATAGTCATATATCCTGTACGTCAGATTGGAGTTCTGCTGTATTTCCGCAGCGACGATGCCCTTTCCCAAAGCGTGCACCGTACCCGGCGGAATATCTATGACGTCTCCCGGCCGTACGAAAACGGTGTTTAAACCGTCTTCAATACGGTTACGCGCAATTAGCTCCGCAAGGCGTTCTTTGTCTGTTCCGGGAGAAAGCCCATATACGATACTCGCGCCTTGCGCCGCTTCGAGTATATACCATGCTTCATGTTTCCCGAACGGCTCATGTTCATTGCTTTGCGCGTAAGAATCGCCCGGGTGCACCTGTACGGAAAGCGGCTCGTTTGCATCAATAAGCTTAAACAGCAATGGAAACATGTTGTCCGTACCGGTTTTGACAGCCTTGCCAAGCATATGTTCCGGAAACATACCAATGACTTCCTTAAGCTTCTTTCCGGACCAGCGCCCGTTGACAATGCTGCTTTCCCCTTCCGGCCGTACGGAGACCTCCCAGCTTTCGGCAATTTTCCCTTCGGGCAAGTCTTTTTTATATTTCTCCAGATTTCTGCCTCCCCAAATATAATCTTTGTAATACGGTTGCATTACAAACGGATACAGCATATACATTCTTCCTTTTACACAGTGATACTACATAATATGGATTCATAAAAAATGTGTCCGTAAAGTTACAAACGGAAATGCAAGCTTGAAAACTCAAAAGGTGTCTTCGGCAGCGCTCTTTCAGACTGCAGTGATGCACATTAACAAAACCGTATAGTGCAACATACTATGTTATTGAACCTATAAAAAACAAGATTATATTAACAGCATCTATGCAGGTGAAAGAAAAAATGAAAAAAGCGTTGATAACAGGCATTACCGGTCAGGACGGATCGTATCTGGCAGAATTCCTCCTCGGCAAAACGTATGAGGTCCACGGTATTGTAAGGAGGAGCAGCACTGACAATACGCAGAGGATTAAGCATCTTATCAGGGACAACAAAGTAATACTGCACGACGGCGATCTTGTTGACGCGTGCAGCCTCTCAAGATTGATTTATAAAATAAAACCGGATGAAGTCTACAACCTCGGCGCGCAAAGCCACGTTAAAGTATCGTTTGAAGCGCCGGACTATACTTCGGACGTAGACGCATTAGGAACGCTGCGGCTGCTTGACTCAATAAGGGACGCATGCCCTGAAGCCCGGTTTTATCAGGCGTCGTCAAGCGAGCTTTACGGCATGGTGCAGGAAACGCCTCAAAGGGAAACAACGCCTTTTTACCCGCGCAGCCCGTACGCGGTTGCAAAGTTGTACGCCTATTGGATCACGGTAAACTACCGCGAGGCGTATAACCTATTTGCATGCAACGGCATATTGTTCAATCACGAATCGCCAAGAAGGGGAGCGACGTTCGTTACGCGCAAAATCACGCTGGGCATCGCAAATATACTGAAGGGAACACAGGATAAAATAGTTCTCGGGAATTTAGACGCCAAACGCGACTGGGGATTTGCGGGAGATTATGTCGAAGCGATGTGGCTGATGCTTCAGCAGCCGAAGCCCGACGATTTCGTGATAGCCACCGGTGAAACGCATACCGTGCGGGAATTCTGCGAGCTTGCCTTCAAGCATGCCGGAATCAATCTTGTATGGCAGGGCGAGGGCGTCGATGAAAAAGGCATTGACGCGAATACGGGCATAGAGCGCGTCAGCATAAGCAGCGAGTTTTTCCGCCCGACCGAGGTGGATCTGCTGCTGGGAAATCCCACAAAAGCAAAGCATGTGCTTGGCTGGGAGCCTAAAGTCAGCTATGAACAGCTGGTAAAGATGATGGTGGAACATGATATTAACCATCCGCTGATAATATAGAAAATAACGGACAGGAATTGATACTATGAACAAACAAAGCAAGATATATGTTGCGGGGCATACGGGCATGGTCGGTTCCGCGATAGTCCGGTGCCTGTTGCATAACGGCTTCGAAAATATTGTTTTAAGAACGCACGAGGAACTCGACCTTAAGCGTCAGCAAAACGTTGAAGACTTTTTCGCAGACGAGCGACCCGAATATGTGTTTATAGCGGCTGCAAAGGTGGGAGGCATTATTTCAAACCAGACGTATCCCGCCGAATATATCACGGATAATCTTCTGATTGAATGTAATCTTATAGAAAGCGTGTATCGGTTTGGAGTTAAAAAGCTGCTGTTTTTGGGCAGCTCGTGCATATATCCCAAGGTATGCCCGCAGCCCATACGCGAGGAATACCTGCTGACAGGCCCGCTGGAAAGCTCCAACGAGGCGTATGCGCTCGCAAAGATCGCGGGAATCAGGATGTGCAAACATTACCGCACTCAATACGGCGTTGATTTTATAACGCTTATGCCTGCCAGCATCTACGGAGAAAACGATAATTTCGATATAAACCATTCGCATGTGATACCGGCCATGATCGTCAAGATGCATACCGCCAAACTCCGCGGCGAACCGAGTGTTACTCTTTGGGGTACAGGTGCGCCTCTGCGTGAATTCCTTTACGTTGACGATTTGGCGGACGCCTGCCTGTTTTTGATGGAGAACTACACGGGCGACACGCATATTAACGTGGGCACGGGCATTGAAATAAGCATACGCGACCTTGCTCATATGATAAAAAGCATTGTCGGATATGAAGGCGATATCGTATTTGACGCAAGCAAGCCGGACGGCACTATGCGCAAGGTGCTGGATACGTCGGCTTTAAGCGCATTGGGATGGGCGCCGAAGGTAAATCTCGAAGAAGGGCTCAAAAGAGAGTATGCTTTTTACCTGAATACCATTAAAGCCGCAAAGTCTGCGGCCGGGTAAGCGGCAAAGCAAATCAGGGGGCGGGGTCTTGCCTGCCCCTAAAACCGTAAGTTTAATAAGTGCAGGCCGGTATCGCGGCCGGTTAAAGCCCTTACCTACTCGGCGCTTTCCTCAAACGGCGTTTTTAGAAGGTCCTGCAGCGTATTGAGCAGCGACTGGGTCTTCAGCTTATAGTTATTAAGGCTGCTCTTTATCTCCTCATATTCGTTTTTTATTTTTATTACCTGCAGTTCCGCTTCGTCGATTATCTTTTTTGCCTTGTTTTCGGCTTCCCTTATTATGTTTGACGCCTTTTCGGTTGCGTTCAGTTTAATGCTCTCGCCGGTGCTGTGCGCTATTATAAGCGTGTGCTGAAGCGATTCCTCTATGGTTTTGTAGTGCTGCACCGTCTCCTTCATGATGGAGACTTCATTTTGCAGATCGCTGTTAGCCTGCAAAAGTTCGTAGTAATCCTCTTTTACTTTGCTTAATATTTTTTCGACCTGCGCACGGTTATATCCGTTAAATAGTTCTTTCTTCAGCTCCAGGTGTTCAAGGTCAGTCAGAGAATAGTTCATGTTTTCTCCTTTCATAAAATTGGTCAGATTCTGGAAAGCAACTCCCTCTTTTTCGCCGTGAATTCTTCGGAGGTCAATATCCCCAATGCATGCAGTTCGTTTATCTCTATCATCAGTTCAGATACTGTTTTTTTCCTGTCCGGCTCCATTGCAGCTTTTTTCCGCGCCTCTTCCTGCGCCGCGTGCCTTGCTTTTGCTATCGCGCCCGCGAAATCGCCCGCCTGAGCCGTTTCGAACAGCACGGCGTTCTCGAGGCCGTTTTCCACATAGTCTATCGTTAAAAACATATGTTTTTCTCTTGTCTTTTGCTTATAGGCAAATGCAAAACCGCCTATTGCCAGCAGCCTTGAAAATGCCGCGTTTTTCGATACCGCTTCGCCCGTCTCAAACGCGGCGCGAAGTATTTTCTCGGCTGGCAGAAAGAAATAGCAGCCGGTTTTTTTGCCGTTAAAGAATACGCCCGCGTTGTTTACCGCTAATTCGCCTTTCCGTTCCCCTTTTATTGCGGTATGGCCGCCGATATATTTTGCCTTGCCGGACGCAGCAGGGGCTCCGCCGCTTTTTATAAACGCCTTATACGCATAATCGCTGTCGATTTCCATCCGTTTATCAAATAATCCCATTTATACATCCTCCCAACAGTATATGATTTACATGTATGTCATGATGCGCGAAGAACCCTATACCACTCAATTGTTTGCGCAAGCCCGTCTTCTAGGCTCACATATTCTTTCTTGCCGAATTCGGTATTCGCCCTTGTCATGTCAACCCACGCGTTCATCGGGCCTCCTTTTACCTCCTGCGGCGTATCCGGGAATACGACGCTGGCGTTCATCATGTCTCCTATCGTCTGCGCAAGCTGGGCTATCGAGCGTTCGGAGACGCCTCCTACGTTATAAACGCTTTCCCTGCCGGAAATGAGTATCTTCCACATCAGTTCCACCGCGTCCGTAACATAGCAGTATGCGCGCCGCGCAGCGCCCTGGTCCATAAGCCTGATCTCTTTGTCAAAGCCCCTTTGTATGAATTCGCTTATCACCCTTTTATCGCCCATACGCGTGCCCGGCCCGTAAGCCAGCGCGAGCCTTGCGGATTTTGCGTCGGCGCCTTTTGAACGGCATACGTTGACTATAGCTTCGCCGCACCGCTTCGCTTCGATATAGCATGCCCGCGGATGTCCCGGGTCTGTTGTGCCTATCTGGGTTTCGGCAAACGGAGGGTCGCTTAATCCCGTATACACTTCGCTTGTGCTGATAAACAGGAACTTACCACCGACTTCAAGCTTTTCAAGCAGCGAAAATGTTGTAAGTGTGTTGAGCTTAAGAGTTTTTATCGGGTCTTCCATAAAACGTATCGGCTGCCCGTAACACGCCGCGTGAATAATGCAGTCCGCGGCAGGCAGGCTCTCGCAAAAGCCGGTATTCGTAAGGTCTCCGCGCAAAACCTGCACGCCTTCGAAATCCAGCAGTTCCCTTATAAACGACAGCGGCTCACGGTTGACAAGGGCGTATATTTTCTTCGGCCTTACGCGTTCTCTTACTTCACGCAGGCAGGTGATCATATGAATGCCAATAAGGCCGGATGCGCCCGTTACCAGAAGTGTCTTGTTGTCGAGCGCCGAAAGGTCGGTGCTCTCCAATATCTTAAGCGCGTTGTTTGTTATCATATCCGTGAGCAGGCTCATAGCAAAAACACCTTCCCAAAGCTAATAAAGCAGCTTTATGTTTGTTTCCGGCCAGTCTTTGAGGCGCATGACCGCGTTCGAAAGACTCGAATACCCGTTTCCTATAAAGAAATCACACTCGAGCGCAAGATACGTGTCCTTGATTATATCGAACGTGTCCTTTATCAGTTCGACGCCTTTCCGCCTTTTATTCGGAAAGTCCGTATTGCACTGGCGGACAGGTCCGCGGAAGCCTTCCTTCCTGCTGTCGGAAAGAATCAGCACGTCCTTAAAGCCGTACTGCCGCTTGTATTCGTGTACTATGCGCTTTGAATCGGTAATCAGGAACACATGGCGCGCGTTGTATTTATGGAAGTACTGCCATATGTTCGGGTGGTAAAAATCGTTGTTGCTGTAAAGCTGGTTTCCTTCGTTCACCAGCGCGTTTCCGCAGACATGTACGCCCACTATCGGTTTCTCGTCGCGGAACGACGGGTTGGCATGTATGAAATGCGTTACCCTTTTCCTGATTTCCGGCTTTACTTTCAAATATTTATCGTACAGCATCCTGTATATCTGGTGCGTGGTCTTCCCGTAATAGGTGGACCCCGGCGTTATCCACGGCAATATCGAATTTACGTGGTAATACACGTCGCTTACTACAACGTCGGCGCCGCTGCTTATCATGCCTTTTAAGTCGCGGTCTTTCCACCTTAATCGGTCTGGGTCTTCCAGCATAACGTTGTTAAAATTCCATAAAGGCGGATAATACGTAAAGCTCGGATGTACGACGTCGTTAACGGTATATTCCGAGACAGGCTCAAAGAACAGTTCGAACGCGTTGGAATTGAGAGAATCGCTGTACATGCTCTCCATTCCCCAATAAACGACGGGTATTCTCCCTGTTATCTCCGCGACAAGAAGCTGCCCCATTACATGCTCAATATCCGCCCAGAGGCTGTACCCCCAGGATTTTATCAAAAGAAAACGCATGTTTATCTACCTCCATATAGTTCCGGATAATTAAGTCTGTGTTCTTTTTCCATGTTTTTCTTTCGCAGCAGTTCGAGGCTCTTTCGTTTCTTGGCAAGCCTTTTTTCCTGCTTAAGCGTGTTGTAAAACAATACGATATGCTCCGGAGGCCAGTCTTTCAGGCGGTTTACGGCAAAAGATACGTTTGAATAGCCATTGCCTATAAAATAGTCGCATCTTGCGGCTAAATACGTATCCTTGATTATCTCTATCCCCTTTCTCCTGCGGTCTATATAGTTCTCGATCTGCACCGCTTTGTCGGCGGACCCGCTGCTCCTGTTGCAGTCTGTCGATATTATCATATCGCCGTATATGCGCCTGTATTGGTTCAATATCTTTTTGCTGTCCGTCATCAGGAATATCTTCTTTATCTTGTATTCCCTGATATGCCGGCGTATCTCGGAGTGATACCTTCTGTTAAGCGCAGGCAGGTTCGCGACCTCTATCACCTTATCGGTGCCGCGCACGTGCACGCCCAGCACCGGCTCATTGCCGCGGATGTTCTGTTCGTAAAAATCGTCTATTTCCTTCACTATATCCGGCTTAAGCTTTAAATACTTTTTGATTATGCGCCTGTAAATCAACAACGGCGTCATGCCGTACGCCCAGTGGTCGCTCGGGATATAATCGATTATCGGGCGCGGAAAGCTGTGGGTATCGCTGACAACGACATCCGCGCTGCTGTTCATCATATCGCCCAGATTGCGGTACAGCTTTGTCGTTTTATCTATATCTTCGACCAGGGCGTTTTTATAATTCCAGATGGGCGGGTAGAACGTATATTCAGGTCTCAGCACGTCCCTTACGGTATAGGAAGACACCGGCTCGTAGTACAATTCAAACCCGTTAGTGCTGATGGTATCGCTGTAAAGGCTGTTCATGCCCCAATGCACCACGGGTATCCTGTTCGTCAGTTCCGCGATCAACAGCTGGCCTATCAGGTGCTCCATATCGGCCCAGAATCCCCACCCGTATGCCTTTATCAATAAAAACCGCATGCCGCTTGTTTCACCTCCTATATTTCGTTATTTGAATACGCTCGCGACGCGCCGCAGCGAATTTTCTGCGTTCTTTATGATCAGCCGCAGCCTTCCGTCCGCTTCTTCGGGAGACTTTCGCCCGGTCTTAACAAACTGGTAAGTAAAGTTATATAATTTGGAAAACATCCAGTAATGGAGTTTGAAATTCGTTTCCGGCCAATCCCTGAGGCGTATTACGGCATGCGAAAGCTCAGAGCTGCCGTAACCGATAAAGAAGTCGCACGCTGCCGCGGCGTAAGTATCGACGAGCGTCTCGACGCCCTTGCTCCGCATGCTTAAAAACGTTTCGAGCCCTCCGGACCGGCACGCGTCTCCCGCCGCTATACGTTCGCAATCGCTGCAGAAAACCATAGACCCGTATTCTTCCTTAAACTCGTCAATGACGTCTTCACGGTCCGTTATCAGCAGCATTTTTTTAATAGCGAACCTGCCGAGCGTTTTTCTTATTTCGGGATGATACGCTTTATACGGGTCCTGAGGAATTGCCGCGTCCATCAGCCGGACGGTCTGGTGCTGGTCTATTGTTTCATCCACTTCGAATACGTCGTTTCGCGTTATATGCATGTTGGAGTGATAGGACATATTGAGTTTTGTAAATGCGCTGATCTGCGGATATATGCCCAATGGTAAGTCTCCGGGCATATGTACGGCAAGCACAGGCTGCGAGCCGTTGATGTATTTATCCCGGAAACTTTTAACCGCCGCCGCTATATCCGATTTCGGGCGTATGTACCTGTCCATCAAACGGCGGTACATCATAAGCGGCGTCATGCCGTACAATTCATGATCTTTTCCGATCCACGGTATCAATTGTTTTACGGATATATTCGTATCGCTGACTACTACGTTTGCGTCGCTAGCGAGCAGATCCCCGATGTTTCTGTATATATTGCTCTCCTTGTCGGGATCGTCCGACATCAGGTTGTCGTGCTTCCATATCGGCGGATAATACGAATAATCGCGCCTCATAACTTCGTATATCGTGTATTGCGAAACGGGCTCAAAATACATGCTGAAAGCGTCGTTATACAATTTGCCGTCAAACAGGCAGTTTGTGCCCCAGAATATGACGGGCGTCCTTCCCGTCAGTTCGGCGGCGAGCAGCATCACGACTGCGTGGTGTACATTTTCCCACAGCTCCGAGCTGCTTGCCTTGATAAGCAGGAATCTGTCTCCTGGCATAAACAATAAACACTCCTCCGCTTTCCATAATATATATACTTTATATTATGGAACTGCCGGAAAAGTGTGTATATAAACGTTAGCTTACATGAATTCATTGAAGCCGCTCTTTCCAAGCTTTTCGACAAACGGCTTTATTTCCTGCGCCCGGTCCCTCGGGCACACGATAAGGGCGTCGTTTGCGGCGGCTATTATCATATTATGCACCCCTATGGTTGTTATCAGTATTCCTTCGCTGTATATCACATTGTTGCCGGTGTCTATGCCGTAATGCTTCCCGGATACCGCGTTACCGTTTTCATCCTTTTGGAGCGTGCGCGAAAGCGCGTCAAGGCTACCTACGTCGTCCCAGTCAAAATGCCCCTTTACGGCATAAATGCCCTGCGATTTTTCAAGAACGCCGTAATCGAACGATATATCGTCAAGCTGCGAATACGCTTCGCGCAGCAGCCTGCCGTAATCCTCTTTTCCCTGGTGCAGCGCCGCATCGGCAAGCGGCTTAAAGTGTCCCGGAAGATACGTTTCAACGTTTTTAACTATAACGTCGCCAAGGCCGAGCAGTATTCCGCCGTTCCAGAGATATTCGCCCGATTCGACCATATTCTTTGCGGTTTGCGCATCGGGTTTTTCGGTGAATCCGTATACCTTTGACACTTCCTTACCGGGGTCAACGCGAATATAGCCGTATCCCGTTGCTGGATACGCCGGCACGATACCTATTACGACAAGCTCCGCGGTGCGCTCCGCGGTTTCGAACCCTTGAATTATCGCTTTCCTGTAGCTTTCCGTTTCCTTCACATAGCCGTCCGCAGGCACAAAGCAGAATACCCCGCGCCCGCGCTTTTCGCTTATCGCCATCGTCGCGTACGCGACGCAGGCGGCAGTGTTTTTGCGCATCGGTTCCGTGATGATGTTGTATGCCGGTATCAAACCCTCAAGCGTTTCATGTGTGATATCCAACAGGTTTTCGTTTGTGATTATAAAACAATTATCAGGCGAAACTGTACCGAAAAGCCGGCGTATAGTCTGCACAAGCATGCATTCGTCCCCGTCCACGCTGATAAACTGCTTTGGCTTTGACTGCCGGGACAGCGGCCATAGCCTAAGGCCCGCTCCTCCGGCCATAACGACCGCATATCTGTTCATCTTCATACCACTCCAGGTACGTTTTTGTATTGTGTACTTTATGTTATGCGTATACACACCGGTTGGTTACATTGCATATATGTAACGATAACAGCCCCCTTCGCATAGTATGTTATTACGAAAAATCCTTTTATGCTCTTATCTTTTGTTTTATGGGAGGGCTTATGACAAGTCGCGATAAATATATGTTTTGGTTGAACAATACGTATTTTGACACTGAAACAAGAAAACAGCTTGCTGATATAAAGTATAACGCTGCCGAAATCGAGGACAGGTTTGGTAAAGAGCTCGAATTCGGCACCGGGGGCTTAAGAGGTATCGTAGGCGCAGGAACCAACCGTATGAACGTATATATTGTTCGTAAAGTCTCTCAAGGGCTGGCAAACCATATAGCTAAAAAGAACGCAGTATGTTCAGGGGTAGTAGTCGGTTATGACTCGCGCCGTCAATCCGAACTGTTTGCACGGGAGGCTGCCGGAGTATTTGCAGGCAACGGTATCCCCGTATACCTTTTCAGCGAGCCGCGCCCGACCCCTATGCTTTCTTTTGCGATACGGCATTTAAATGCGGCGGCAGGAGTAATGATAACTGCCAGCCATAATCCCAAAGAATATAACGGATATAAGGTATACAGCGAAGACGGCGCGCAGTTGAGCGACGCCAGCGCTATATCAGGCGAGATCGCCGGAATCAACGATATCACCCGCATTCCGACGGTTGACAGCGGCGCCGCAGTCAATACCGGGTTAATACGCATGCTGGGCAAAGAAATGGACGACGCTTATATATACTATGTCAAGTCTCTTATGGTTTGCGGCGATAATGTAATAAAATACGCGGACCGGATCCGCATCGTATACACGCCGCTGCACGGTACAGGCGGTAAAATGGTTACGCGTATGTTCAGCGAAACAGGCTTTAATGACTACCATGTCGCGGAGGAACAGTATCTGCCGGACGGCGGTTTCCCTACGTTGGATACTACGCTTAACCCGGAAGACAAAGAAGTGTATAAGCGTGCCCTTATGCTGGCAAAAGAGAAAAACGCAGACCTGATACTCGCGACGGATCCCGACTGCGACCGCGTGGGCGTTATGGTAAAACGCGAAAAAAACCGCTATGTTTTACTGTCCGGCAACGAAGTGGGAGCGCTTATGCTTAACTATATATTAAGCACGAAGCATCATGAAGCAACGGACAACGGTTTTATCGCAAAGACCATAGTCACCACCCGCCTTGCCGACATGATCGCCCGGCATTTCGGCATAGACGTCGAAGAAGTGTTGACGGGGTTTAAATATATAGGCGCGCTGATACGAACGCTACACGATACCGGTAAAAAGAATTTCATATTCGGCATGGAGGACAGCTGCGGCTATCTTATAGGAACGGATGTGCGCGACAAGGATGGAGTGATCGGCTGCATGCTGATTACGCAGGCCGCCGCCTGGTATAAATCCAAAGGCCTGTCGCTGTACGAAGGGTTAAAACAGCTATACAGGCAATACGGCTGGTTTTCCGGAGAGCTGGTCACATACCCTGTGCGTACTGACCAGCAGCTGGCATTGTTGAAACAGGCTCTTTTTTGCGATACCGAAGGCGCGATGTTCAAAGAGCTTGGCATTACCGCCGTAAGAAATTATTCTTTGAAGCTGCGGCGCGACGCTATAAGCGGCGTATGCACGGAGCTTAAACTGCCAAAAACGGAGGCGGTTTATTATGAGCTGCCCGACGGCTGGTTTTGCATACGTCCCTCGGGCACGGAATCAAAAATTAAAATATATTTCGAGGCGTACGGCGACAGCCAAAAGAGCGTGAAAAAAGTGCTTTTAAAAATTAAGCGGTGCGTGTTGAGAAAAATAACAAAGCATATAAAGCTCAGCTAAAGGCGGCTATGTAAATTCGCCCCAAAAGCTTTACGGCTTTTGGGAGATCCATAAAAGAGCCATTGTTCTTATATTCCGGCCCTGATGTTATCTTTATCCCGCAAAGATTTTTGGGAATATTGAATTACACCCTTTTAAATTTATCGGTATTCGCGCACCAGCCGATTTTTCCGCTTGCCAAATGGACAACGTTCCACCAAACTGTTTTCCCCTTCTTTACGGAGTTAATATACTTAACGAGCGTATTGCGCCATATCCTTCCGATTATTTTTCCTCCGGCTGTTCTGCGGAGGTTAGTAAAAGTAGCGCCCGCATATTTATATCGAATTTCAGGCGGAGGCGGTATTTCTTTCGAATCCGGAGAATATAACAAGCTGTTATACTGTTCGTTTGTCAATATTCGTATGCACCCAACCCGGGATGACGAAGCATACGTCACTTTATCTACCCGCAGAGGATTGCCTGGGCTTGTAGTGTGTATTATCTTTCCGTCACCGATATACATCGCTACATGGGACACGTTCCGGCCGACTTTAAAATTCCAGAACATTAAATCGCACGGCCTCATGTCTGTATATACAACCTGATTATTTTTATATTTTGCCCAGATAGCTTCCGTCCAGGTTCCTATATCAAACCCGAAAAAGATATCATAAATATTTTGTACAAACGAAGAACAATCGGACCTGTAGTCAAGGCTCCTTGAATCGCCGTACGGCAGTCTGCGTTCAGGGCTGTCCCATTGCGTTAAGTCTTCTATGGTATCCTTACCGTCAAATTGCAGGGCAAATTGAACCATCAGATTTGTATCTTTAGGATACTCCGTACTGCATACCGCCTGCATGGTTTTCAAAGTATATCCGGTATCAGGCGGGTGCTTTCTGACATATTCTTCAGTTCTCTTAAGCAAGTTCATTCTATCAAGCATATTTACGCCTCCTTATAAGCTGTTAGGGTCGGTAGGGTTGTTGACAATACCGAGTGTGGTCAGTATTCCCATGACGATAACAACAACCTTATTCACCCATTCTTCAGTCACGCCGATCCATTCCCAAAGGCCAAATACCGACAACAAAGCAATGACTTGGGCGATAATGGACATCCAGAGTACTTTACTTTTCCAGCGTTTTTGTATCATGTTCCTCCCTCCATTTATGATATAAAATCTATCAATAATAAGTTATTTATAATAAGGTATTCATATAAATTCAAATTTGTGCGGTAATTCTGCAATAGAAAACTCCGGGCCTTAACCAGCTTAGAATTCTCATCATCAATCGTACTTTTAAAAACAGCATATGGCAGCAGTAAGGGATTATATTGCATTAAAGCAGCCAGGCAATTTAAAGCAACCAAAAAAATCCCCTGAAACGCATGTTTCAAGGGATTACTCTCACTATGGGCTCGTGCTTCGCTTTTGCTCGCCCTCGCCTATTGCTCACAGATAACCTCTCTCCCTTCATCTGCCACTGGCAGCGGTGCTTGTATTTTCGACTCCTCCATTTCCATACAAAAATAAAAAGCAACACCTGCGGTGTCACTTTTATTTTTGGTGGAGGCGAGGGGAGTATTGCCCCCGTCGCACAATATTGCACTCTTGCCCTGATCAGAAGTGTTTTGCTGCTGTTTATCACATCCTCTCGAATGCAGATTAAAATTTACGATGTCCTCGATCTCTTGGGTTATTGATATATCCTTGCAGAAATTGAACACAACCTCAACTCTGTCTTTATAGACAATAACCTTATCGATAAATGTCTCAACCAATACCTTGGTCATATATTTTTCTCTATTTCGTCTTACCGGTTATAATAAATTTCAACAGCAGCAATCACTATTACCGCCGCAGCAGCAACCAGAATTCTTTGACGTTTCTTGTTTCGCATCTTCTATCCCTAAAGCTTTATACGCGGCCTGACGGATTGCTTTAGCAGGGATATCATCATAGTCGTTACCCTCAAATTTAACCGCCCGGCAATATATCTCTTTCCCCAGTAGAGCAGTACAGGATTCACAATAGTTTTCATAAACTTCTATATCGATTATGTCTTCAATGGGAACTCCATTAAAAAGCACAGTATTCGATTGCGGGATTTGTTTGTCATCAAGTTTGGTATCGATTAGCTCAATAACAATACCTTGCGGCTCCAGTGTCCTTTTTAATCTTTTTACTTCGTTTGCAAGATTTTCACCCGTATCATAGCAACGTTCGCAGGTTTCACCCTCTACGTCCAGATGCTTCCATTCAATTTTGAGCGTTTCATATTCATACCTCCAGTATTTTAATTTGTTGTTACATTCTTAAATGCTTCAATGATATAGGATGCTACATAGTCTTCTATGTTTTTGCCAAATCCCCAAGATCTTATGATCTCTCTGCTGTTTTCTTTTGGTACCAGGCGAATATCAGTGAATCCTGCTTTTTTCAACATTGCCCTTACGTCATCAACATGCTCGGCTCCGCCAATACAGCACGCGACAAGCTGCATATCTTGTCTCACCTTTTCGGGCATATGAGCCGTAGCGACAACATCCGATATCGATAGTCTCCCGCCAGGTTTTAGTACCCTGTATGTTTCTTTGAATACCTGCTCTTTATCTAAAGACAAGTTGATCACACAGTTTGAAATAATTACATCTACCGACGCGTCCGCAACCGGCAAATGCTCTATTTCGCCCAATCTGAAATCCACATTTTTATATCCGCCTTGTTCGGCATTCATTCTTGCTAACGCTATCATATCGGGCGTCATATCAACGCCGATCACAAAGCCTGTTGCTCCAACACGGCGGCTGGCTAGGAAACAATCAAAGCCCCCGCCGCATCCAAGGTCAAGTACAGTTTCTCCTTCTTTTAATTGAGCAATTGCTATAGGATTGCCGCATCCCAACCCCATATTGGCGTCTTTGGGCATATTTTTAAGATCCGCTTCTGTATATCCAAGCTTCTTAGCTGAATCTTCAATATCAACTGGAGCACCGCTGCAGCAGCACCCTCCCGCGCAACATCCACCGACAGAACCGCTTTTAGCCACTTCTGCATAGTTTTTTCGGATTGCGTTTCGAATATCTTCTCTATTTTTTTTTATAATCTGCCTCCTTTTAAAAAAAAATACGTCTATCTATAAAGACGTACTTAGTTGAAAAAGGACGCAGCTTCCATAAAATTTTTCTTAACAAAATTGACAGTTCGAGCTTCTTTTTTTGTAATTAATAATATTACCCAGACTATCAAACTCCAAACTGCAACATCCCAGTACCATTTCCTTAAGAATATCCCTTGCGCGCTGCACCCGCGACTTTGCACATGAAAGTGAAATACCAACCATTTCGCTGTATTCCTTCTGGGTATGGTTTTCAAAAACTGTAATTATGATGGCCTCCTTATATTTTTCCGGAAGCTTATCTACCATGTTTTTTAGGCAATAAGCTATTTCCTTATTAGAAGTTAAATCTTCATCCAGAACCAGCGGCAGTTCTTCCGGAATGCTATCTAAATCTAAAATCTTATGGTTTTTCCGGTAGTAATCTATAATAGCGTTTCGAGTGATTCTGTATAGCCAGGCATGAACCTTTTTATTGTCCATTAATTTGTCTATGTTGCTTATGAGTTTCAGAAAAACGTCTTGAAGAATATCTTCAATGTCCTCTTCATTTGACACACGATTCCTAATGAATTTTTTGAGCGGTGCTTTTGCTTCTTCCCAATAATCAACCAGACAAATCGCCATTACTGTCACCCACGCTTCAGCCCTTGGAGGCCCGTATTATAAATTGAAAATCAAAATAGAACTACTATATGTTTATATAATAGCAGTTGAAAATAGGCCTTACAATCAAGAAATCCTTTGTACTGATTTCGCAGCCTTTTAAATGATGACTCCGCTTAACAGCAACAGCCGCCTTTTCCTTCCGTATCCTTTGCCCCGGTAGGTTTAGTTTCTTTTTCGTCTTCAGGTATTTCTTCAATTTCAATATTGCAACAGCAGCACGAGCTTTTTTTAGCTTTCTTATTTTCAGCTAACCTCGCGAATATTCCCTTCTTCTCTTTACCCTTTTCCATGGTTCAACTTCCTTTCTGTATTTTATAGACTGAGCAGATTAATAATCAAGCCCGATACTACGGCCATTATAAATACTATGATAATAAACGAAATAATAATCTTTTTCTTGAACATGCTCGCAAACATTGTTAATTCAGGGATAGCTACACCTGCACCGCTAATAATCAAGGCAATTATTGAGCCCATACTGGCACCTTTTCCTAGAAGAGCGAGGCCAACAGGTATTGCAGACTCAACACGGATATACAGCGGCAGACCTATGAGCGACACAACAAGCACTGCAAAAGGATTATTCGGGCCAGCGACCTGAGCTAGCAATTCCTCTGGTAAATACCCGTAAATCAATGCGCCAATTGCAACGCCGATAATCATATACCAAAATACCCGTTTAAAATCAACCCATGCCTTTAGAAAAGATACTTTTACCTTTGTCAGAAATCTCTTCGGTATCTCTTCGCTTTGTTCAAGTTCTCCCCCTTTAATGCGGACATTTTTAACGTACTTGGCCCAACCCATCTTATCAAGAACAACGCCTGCTATTATAGATACAGCGGAGGTTAGAACAAGAAACACTATCGCTACACCCCAACCTAAAAACGTGCCCAGCATAATAAAGACTAGTGGGTCCATAAGCGGAGACGCAATAACAAAGGACATCATTGCGCCGAAAGGCGCTCCGGCTTGTATCAGGCCTACCGTAATAGGAACCGTGGAACAGGCGCAAAATGGGGTAATTGCGCCAAAAAGCACCGCCATAATATTGCCCCATATGCCTTTACCAGACATCCACTTTTTTAATTTATCCTGCGGTAAGTGCATTAAAACGAACGCGATGATTGTACTGATCGCCAGAAAGAGCCCCACAAGTTCTGCCATGATGATCAGAAAGTATTGGATTGTATCTAAAAGCGTATTCAAGAAACATACCCTCCTTAAATATTGGTTATTGACTCGGGCGGCTGATTCTTTTGTATTGCATCCACAAGCATCTTCAATGCTTCTCTGATCTGATCGACGTCTTTCGCGCCTAACTCATTTAATACGTTATTCAGATATTGAGTGTAATTCTCTATAATCCGGGTTATGGTGTCTTTGCCCTTTTCGGTCGCCAATACACAGCATACTCGCCCATCGACCGGAGAAGTCATTCGTTTTACGTATCCTTTGCGTTCCAAACGGCCAATGATTTTGCTTGCGCCGCTCTTTGTAAAGTTAATTGCATTTCCTATTTCTTGTACTGTAATTTCATTAATCTCTAGAATTTTCTTCAAAGCCATAAATTCTACTAAAGATAAATCGCCGCAGCATTCACCGTTAAAACCGCGGTTTCCAAACCGCCAAGACAATTCCAGAATTGATTTATATATATCTGTGATGTTCTTATCCATAGAGCCACCTTTAAAAACAGTTTCCTGCGTCAACTATTCTATTGCATTTAGTTTCCATCGTCAACTATTTTATTGTATGAAAGGTTTAATACAAACGTGCCTAATTCTTCACATTTAAATTGAAATTATCGATTTATTTAGTAAACCATCCGATGATACACATGCCTATAGAAGCCCGTGCTCAACACAAATTTCATATTTGATCATCGGATACCGGCTTTTCGACTTCACTTTTTACTTTTAGAATTTCTTTTATTTTACTCTTTAGCTCCAGAACTTTCTGCTCTATGATTCTTGCAGTGCAAACGAAAGTTGCTTCATCCTTGCCGGTCGGGTCTTCCAATCCCCAATCCTCTCTATACGTGCTTGGTAGACAGGGGCATTCGACATTGCATCCCATGGTTATTACAACATCTACCGGAGGAATATCAGCCAACAACTTTGATCTTTGCGTTTTGGCCATATCAACGCCATAAATGTTTTTAATAACTCTAACCGCATCCCTGTTTATTTCGGGCTTTGTTTCAGTGCCCGCTGAATAAGCCTCAAAAGCATCGGACGCTAATAGTTTGGCAATTGCTTCAGCCATCTGCGAACGGCATGAATTGTGTACACAAATAAAGGCTACTTTTGGCTTGCTCATAATTTCTCCGTATATTATTTTTCTTGTACAGGCAGTCCACCCCATATACTTCTGCCAGAATTGCATTTACGATCAGAGCTTTAGGTGGTATCTTATATTCCTCTTCCTGATAGGTTCATACTCTGCAATCGCAATCACTGCCGCAAGAGCAACATCATCTTGATCAGCTATTTGTATAATTCTTTTAGGTATTCTCCTTTGATTTCATTGGGTTTCCATCCAATAACCGCATAATTACCTTTTGAAATCTCCGCTACTTTTTGTATCCATTTAACTTCGTTCGAAGCCTTCGCCTTAAGAAATGAACTGTTGGTTTCAGTCAAATATATGCTTTTGTTAATAACCCACCATTTACTCTTTATCTCTGCCCGGTTCAGGTCTTCGACCAACCGCATCGCTTCAAAAACAGGCGTTGCTTCTGGCAATGTAACAATGACAACTTGCGTTTCACAGGCATTTCTGAGCCTGGGCAGCAGCTTTTTAACTGCTTCCCCGACCTCCCCCTGAGTACGTTTTACTTCCCTATGGTAGCTTTGTGTCGCATCCAACAAAAGCAATGTATGGCCTGTAGGGGCTGTATCAATCACCACGACCTCGTTTTCGCTGCGGTCAACAACTTCGGCAAACGCTCTGAAAACGGCTATCTCCTGTGTACAGGGAGAACGCAGATCCTCCTCAATATAAGCAAGATCATCCTCGCTCATCGTCTCTCGGGCCTTAGAAAGCACTTCTTCCTTATATTTCGCAAGCTCTTTATCTTCATCAATATTACTTACAGTAATGTTTCCGTTTTGGCTAATTACATATTGTAAATGCGCTGCAGGATCAGTCGTCGCCAGATGAACCTTCTTACCTTTTTGTGAAAGTCCAAGCGCAATTGCAGCCGCGATTGAAGTTTTTCCAACGCCGCCTTTCCCCATAGTGAATATAACTTTTTTATCTGTTTGGAATATATCCTCAATCACGTCTTTTAAGGAAAACTTAATATCAACTCTATCTTTTTGCTCTGCCCCCTCTACATCATCGGTTTTAAGAAACCGCCGTACGTTCGGTACTCCTATGATGTTGTAAGCTCTTAGCGGTATTTGATATATCGATAAGGTTTTTAATTCTTCCGGTATGTTGTTTAAAGCCGCCTGTTGTTTCATATAAAAAGCTTTTTCTATTTCGTCACTTTCATTAAAGGAAAAAAGCACACCGTTCAACAATAGCATTTGATTATCAATGCCAATATCCTTTAGTTCTTTGGATGCACGTCTTGCCTCGGCAAGCGGAGTGCTTTCCGGTGTCGAGACGAGCATGAGCGTGGTTTTTGTCTTATCGGACAGAGTTTCCACCGCCTGTTTATATAAATCCTTTTTTTCTTCCAAGCCGGAAAGCTGCCCTAAGCAGGATGCCCCGTGCGTATTTTCACTGATAAAGTTAGTCCATGCCGATGGGAGTTGCAGCATGCGCAGAGTATGCCCCGTAGGAGCCGTATCGAAAACAATGTAATCATACTTCGACTCGGTTTCCTTATCCGCAAGAAAAGCGGTGAATTCGTTAAAGGTCGCTATTTCAACCGTGCATGCACCGGATAGCTGCTCCTCCATATTATTAATCACAGAGTCCGGGAGCGTCCCGCGATACGGTGCGACAACACTTTCTTTATATTCTGCTGCAGCCTTTACCGGATCGAGATTCGCTACCAGTAGGTTCGGCACTGTAGCGATCTGTACTCCCTTGCCGTTTAAATCTGTTTCAAAAACATCCTGCAGATTTGATGCGGGGTCTGTACTCACAAGCAATACTTTTTTGCCTTGGTCCGCAAGGGATACAGAGATAGCGCAGGCGACGGAGGTTTTCCCTACGCCGCCCTTACCGGTAAAAAACAAGTATTTAGTAAGATTAAGTGTTTCCAGATCAAATACTTGAGTCATTATTTCATATCCTGTCAGCAGCAGCTGCCCGGTTTGCAATTACATCTATTTGAAGCAGGTTTTTCAGTAACAATGTCTTTTTTTGCTATACCCAGCAGTTTCGCAAACTCTTCATTTGTTGGATATGCTTTTGTTTTTACAATTTGTCCGTCAACCACCGTAGCTGGCAGAATTTCCGGACCATATTTCTTAAGCAACCGATTTATATTCTCATTGGCAATAAAAGCATGTGGATCTCCCGAAAGATTATATCTTTCAATTATGATTCCTTTCTTTTGCAGATTGCTTATTAATGTCGCAACCCTTAATAGTTCGGGATCAATTGAAGGTCCGCAGACGCCTGTGGAGCAACACATTGCGGGGTCAAAAATAATCATTTTTTTCATAACATACCAACTCCTTATTTTTAAATTATTGTTCGCTGCTTTCACTCTGAGTAATACTTTCAACCTCAGGGTTTGCTTTTGGTTTCTCTTTTAAATTGTCAATGCATACAGGGCCGGGAAACCAGTGCTGAGTCTTGTTTGCAATCTTCACCAAAGTCAGCATTACCGGTACTTCCACGAGTACGCCAACTATCGTGGCCAGCGCTGCCGGAGACTGCAACCCAAAAACAGAAATCGCAACCGCCACAGCCAGCTCAAAGAAATTGCTGGCGCCTATCATTGCTGCCGGAGCGGCAACATCATGCGGCAACTTCCAACCTTTTGACCAAATATACGCTATAAAGAAAATTAAAAACGTTTGTAACGTAAGCGGTATTGCAATCAGTATGATATCAACGGGTTGTTCGACAATGGTCCTACCCTGGAATGAGAAGATAATAACCAATGTTAAAAGAAGTCCGATAATCGTTACGTTATTAAACTTAGGAATAAACTTTTTCTCGAGATACTCTTGGCCTTTCCTTTTTGTTAAAATGTTGCGGGTCAGCCAACCTGCGGTGAGGGGTATTACAACGAAGAGACCTACCGATAGGAACAACGTCGCCCAGGGAACACCAACCCCCTCTACGCTGATTCCTCCAAACATAAAAAGTAAACCTACGATTGGTGCAAAGGCAGGAAGTATTATAAGATCATTCGTAGCAACCTGAACTAACGTATGTGCCGCGTTTCCTTTGCACAGATAGCTCCATACAAAAACCATTGCGGTACAAGGAGCCGCGCCCAAGAGAATGGCTCCTGCCAAATAATCTTTTGCTATTTCGACCGGCATTATCGCCTTATATATAACAAAGAAAAACAAATATGACAGAGCAAACATGGTAAACGGTTTGATCGCCCAGTTTGTAACCCAAGTCACAAATAAGCCTTTAGGATTACGGCCCACGTTTTTGATGCTCGCAAAGTCAACTTTAAGCATCATGGGATAAATCATAAGCCAAATCAATATTGCAACCGGAATGGAGACATTATAGTATTCGAATTGACCTAAGAAATTCGGGACACCGGGAAGCCATAATCCAATTGCGACACCCACAGCCATGCATAGAATAACCCATACAGTCAAGTATTTTTCGAAAAACCCAATTTGGATTTTATTTTTGTTCATCTTTCAAACCTCTTTCAATAAAGCTTTTACATTGACCCGCAAACTTTTGTTTTTTACCGCTCTTACATTCATGACAAATACAATCGTCCTTTGGGGACGAGATCATAGACATAAATTTGATCAAATCGTTAATTTTATCTGGATTTAGGCTGTAATTCATCCAAGCTCCGTCCCGCCTACCAACTACGATACCGCATTTGGTTAATATTTTCATATGGTATGACAGCGTTGGCTGCGTGAAATTGAATTTTTCAAGAATAGCACATGCACATAGCTCTCCGCAGGATAACATGTCAACAATCATAAGTCTTGTCTCATCGGATATTGCTTTTAACATGGGTACATATTCCGCATAGCAGTAGGCCACTTTTTTCACCTCCATACACATATAGAATAAATTCTATCACATAGAATCTTTTTGATATCATAGAAGTACTTCTATATGATATTATATGCGGCGGGTACAGTTTATGTCAATGATGGCAAATAAAAAAAATTTATATGAACGGCTTGGAGAATCTTAGTTGTTTAAATTTAGTAAAAGTTTTTTGCAGCAATCATTGGTTTCCAATTGATATTCCAGTCTTTTAAGGTCTTCAATGTATTGCTTATCTTTTTTCCACAGATTTATAAAGGATTCGAATAGTTCTTGAAATTGCTCTTTAAAACTTTCATCGATACTATAAAAACACCATTGCGCTATTCTCCTGCACCTTATAATACCTGAATTGCGTAATCTAATAAGATGTTTTGAAACATTGTATTGCGGAATATTGAGCGTATCTTCAATCAGGCAAACGCAAAGTTCTTGTCTGGTCAACAGGTTTAAAATCCTTAGTCTCGTTTCATCCCCCAGTATATATAAAACATTCGATAAACGCATTAGCCTCACCTCTTAAAGCTATAACTATAAGAATTATATTTTTCCTTAATACGAAAAATGTTGGAATCCCATATGCGTTGTAACGCATATGCGCCTCTTCGCATATCGTAAAGTAGAAACGATAAAGGAGGTAGCCATATATGGATGGCTTTTTTGGAGGCGGTAGTTCCTGCTTATGGATAATTCTATTACTTTGCTGTTTCTGTGGAAACGGGTTCGGCGGTATAGGCTTTGGAGACAAAGGATGTGACAATGGATTTGGCGGCAGTTGGATCTGGATAATTATTCTGCTTTGTTGCTGCTGTGGCAATGGTTTCGGATTCGGCAGCGTCGGAAATAAATGCTGCTAAAAACATACTAATACGTAAAAAGCCCATTTGGAGTCCTCCGCTACAAGAATGCCCAAACAACGGCATTCTTGTATCATTTTACCGGCCAATGGCCCTAATATTGATGTGTGGTAATGCCTTATACGTTCTACTTAAAAGCTTTAATCGTTTCCTCATCGGCTTATGCATATTGGCTGTTTGACCTAAAATATGCTAGATGTCCATCTTAATAACTTTACCGGCAGTTTAAGGACTTGACCAAAAAAGCCGCTTATTATAATATATATCAAATTCTGTTGTTGGCGGTAATTATGCGCGACTTGGATAATGTTATAGCTGAAGCAGCAAATAATATTGAAAAAGCGGAAGCAATCGTTTTTCAATACAAATCCTTTATACTTAAGTGCGCATCTGATTTTTCTAAAAGATATATTACCCAGAGCGATGATGAATGGGCGATCGCTTTGAAAGCGTTTATGGAAGCGATTAAAAACTATGACGTTAATAAGGGAAGCTTTTTAAGCTTTTCCGAGATGGTGATTAAAAGAAGGCTCACGGATTATTACAACTCAAATAAAAATTATTCCCGCGAAATACCGACCAACCCTTCGGTCTTTAACGGAGAGCCCGATGAGGATGAGGAAAATCTCAATATCCAGATTCGTATTCATGACAAAATAACATATATGCCCGATAATCGCATTAAGGATGAAATCGAAGCCATCAATAGCGTGTTTGCACGCTATGGTTTTTCCTTTTTCGACCTTATTGAATGCTCGCCAAAGGCCAAAAAAACAAAACAGGCTTGTATCAGAGCAGTTACATATATTTGCAATAACCCGATCATATTAAATAAAATCAGAAGTTCCAGGATGCTCCCGATAAAAATTATCGAAAAAAATGCAAACGTACGCCGAAAAATCCTGGAACACCACCGAAAATATATAATAGCGGCAATCGAAATACTTTCCGGAGAGTATCCTTGCCTTGCAGAGTACATGCGGCCGTTTAGAGAGGAGTCTGGCAAATGAAAGCGGTTGTGGTAGAAATCAAAGACAATTTTGCTGCGGCTCTAACCGACGATGGCTGCATAATACGGATGAGAAATCGTTACTACACAATAGGGCAGGTGATTCAAGTGGAAAAGAAAGTATCGAAAATCAACAGAATAACGAAGGTTGCAGTAGCAGCGTGCATCGTCGTGGTTTTAGGATTGGTCGGCTTGGGAACATATGCTTATATGACACCAACAACGTATGTCAGCCTTGATGTAAATCCATCCATCGAGTACTCTCTGAACATGTTTGATCGGGTGCTTTCGGTAAAAGCCGTCAACGATGACGGGCTGGAAATCTTAAAACAAGTTAATTTGGAGAATATGAGCAATAAAACCATTGACGAAGCCATTAAATTAACGATCAAGGAAATTTCCGAGGAAGGTTATTTTGATGGCGAGACGGAAGGCGGCATCGTGATTACAACGTCTGCTAAAGACCTTAAACGAGCCGCCGAACTGGCAGAACAGTTAAAGGACTCAGCAGATGAAGAATTAGCGGAAAACGATAAAGAAGCCGAGGTCGAAGCACAGGCGGTAGGTGAAGAACGCGTTGAAAGAGCCAGGGCTTTAGGCGTAACGCCCGGGAAGCTTAATCTGGTTGAGAAGCTTCAGGCAAGTGCTGATAATCAGGAGGAATATGATACAGCCACATGGTTAAGCAAGCCGGTAAAAGAAATCATGAAGGAAATCAAAAAGAACAGGAAAGAAGAAAACAGGCCGGTCGATTCGAATGAGCCGGAGGATACGGACACCCCGGACGAAACGAGCGAACCTGAGGATACGAGCGAACCTGAAGATACGGACAAGCCAGAGGTAACGAGCAATCCGGAGAAAGCAGGCAAACCGGAAAAGACGAATAAGCCGGAGCAGGCGAGCAAACCGGCAAACCCGAACAAGCCGGAAAATACGAAAAAGCCAAATAGTCCGGGTAAACAAAACGATTAACGCTAACCTATCAGGCCAGCTAATGACAAACGCCTCGTTTTCAACAGAAAGCGGGGCGTTGCATGTTCAAGAGATTCAGTAAGCTAAATGGATAAGAAAAGAGCAGTATTATAAAAGAGCAGTTTCCATTGTTTTTAACCTCATTAAATATTAAAATGTTCTGTAAACATGAATTAAAAGTTTATTCCTCCTGTAGGGCAGCTTTATACGCCTTTGTGAGTTCATCAACAACATCGTCAAGTTGTAAGCAAAGGTGCAAAATCCTTATCTTTGATTAAATTTTGTATAGACTTCTATATATTTAGATCTCATTTGGTATAAGTTTGTAATTATATCTATCAAGTTCCATCTTGAAAATCTTAACATCTGTCTGTAAATAGTATTCTTTTATTTGATTAACTTTTTCAACTGGAGCTTTTGCACCTACATAAATTGCTCTGATAGATTCTTTAAGATTAATAATTAATCTTTATGTGGATTTTCCAACATATAAGTTGGAATAATTAGTCGCCATTCAATTTCATAACTCCAATCTTTCGACTTTCTAAGAACCGAATTCAAAAACCAACTTTCCTCACTCATTATTGTGATCATTCTCTCATTCGAATATATCACCTTAAAAATATTATCCTTGAAGTAGAAATCAGAAAAATCATATTCAACACAGAATTCCTTATGTAGTCCGCATAATGACTCCACATTAAAATAGAATCGTTTTTTTCAGAAAAACAGACTACTCTAAAAAATTGTCTCATTTCTTCTTCAATATCTTATTATGCTTTTTATTCTTCATATACTCTGCTGCCTGCCTGTATTCAATGATGCTCTAATTTAACCTCATCAAAAATCGCAATCGTAAGGATCGTTAAAATAGAGGGGTGACACAGGAAAAACCATTCCATCTAACGCAATATATTTCCATTTCTCTTGACTTCTCTCGATTTTATTATTTTTATCAATAAGTTTTACAATATCGCAATTAAACGAATTATAGCGAAATAATCTCTTTAAGATCTCGGAATGTTCATCAGTCATATATTAACCTCTTAAATTTTCGAAATAATATTTGGTAAAACTAAAATAAATTTAATTGGATTAAACTTTTTTGCTAGCCTTGGTAAAGTATCATAGCTATAATATCCTTATTGTGAGCCCATTCTTCTAGATACATTTTTTATCTTACCTTATTTGTGATTTTCTGGGAAGCATCTTTTTGCGTCCTATCAAACAGAAAGTACATATAAATAATCATCCGCCCCTTCAAGGGGTGGTTTTTCTTGAACCCTATAAGGGACTCTTGCTGGCAATGCCTAAAGGCATATTACGGTTCCGCCAACCGCATGGGGCCTGTTACCGGCAACCCTTAAAAGGGTCTACGTATTCCTTTATTGTTGCCTTATCATTCATCATATCTTCACTTTGTTGTTCTCTGATGTATTGGCTTATCTTTTCCTTATTTAGCCCCACAGTACTTACATAATAGCCCTTGCACCAGAATTGCTTCCGCCCGTGTTTATACTTTAGGTTTGCATGCCTCTCATAGATTATCAGCGTGCTTTTTCCTTTTAGGTAGCCCATAAAGTACGATACACTCATCTTTGGCGGAATCTTCACCAGCATGTGGATATGATCTACACATGCATTGGCTTCTATTATCTCTATCCCCTTATGATCACATAACTCTCGTAGTATCTGCCCAATATCCTTCTTTATTTTCCCGAATATCTCTTTCCTTCGGTATTTCGGGGAAAACACTATATGATATTTGCAGTCCCACCTCGTATGTGATAAACTGCTTTCATCCATTTCTGGATACCTCCTTTGTAGTTTTAGAAACGGTCGGCGAAACCTTTTCTATTCTACTTTTGGAGGTTCTTCTTTTCAAA
>JBLNCA010000047.1:0-14998 GCA_050260375.1 Burkholderiales bacterium
GGTCTTGACTGTTCATCGCCGCAGTGTTACGGTAACGATATAGGGCAAGGATGTATCTTGCCCTACGGAACCACTTTAATTATCTGGCATTCGGAGAATACACAAAGTTTTCGACGCTACCACTCAGCTGAGCCAAAGGAGAGGCAATATTATTAGAGGCAGGTGCATTTTTTGCATACTTCAGCCTTATTATTCTATTTATTAATACCCTCTATCTGCCTACGTAACTCATCAACCTCTTTATCTTTTTGTTGTAATGCATTTCTATAGTCGTTTATTTTAGATTCAAGCCAAGCCTTGCCTTCTTCAAGTTGTGAAACCCAATCCCGCAACTCATGAACTACTTTTTCAGAGTTTTTTAAAGCTTTCTTATGGTTCTGGAATTGGTTGTATAAGTAAAACACATCTTCCATGATTACTTTTTGTGGTTCATACCCCGGGTGCATCAATACATATTTTATCCGTTTTTGTGTTATTGATAATTCATATGAATCAGAAGCTGAATCACAACATGGTACCGCATATAAGACTGTTTCTGATTGATTTAACTTATGATGGCGTAAATAATAATTATATTTTGAATTTATTGAATTTATTTTATTTGTTATTTGCCATATGTCTCCAGGCTTATGATAAACGCATATTGCGAGCATAGGATTATCTTTTCTGATATGTTCTGAGGCGCCATCTATCGCTTGCAATTCACTACCCTCAATATCCATCTTTATAAAATCTATTCGCTCGCTAATATCTTCATCTATTTTAACGGCCTTGACCTCAATATTTCCTCTCTCCGAAGCCCTAGAATTTCCGGGAGTAAGTAAATCAAAGTAAAGCGTTTTAGCACTATCGCTTACTGCCGCTTTGCGTATTGATACATTATTCAGACCTAATTCTTCAACTGCTTTTCTGCAATCATCATAATATTCGTCTATTGGTTCATATATAAAAATACGTTTATAGTCAGGGCAATGCAGTGCAAACTCAACAGAGGATTTCCCGTCTAAGCCACCACAATCTACAAATGTGCAATCTTTTCTATAATGTACAATACGGCTATCGAAATACTGTGTTGAATCTAAGCAATATTTTAAATAGCGATGATGTATTAGATGTGTAATCCGATAGGCAAGTATATGGAATAAAACATTTTTTGATATATCATCCTTAAAAACATTTCTATATAGATGGTCATATTTATCAAGATTATCTTTTATATCACATACTTCATCGGCTATTTGCTGAAAATCAGGATAATATGACTCAAATAATATACGTAATTCATTTAAAGTAACCTCCTCTTTAGGCGTATCAATACCGCATTCTTCTAAGCGATAACGAAGTATAGACTTTATTAACTCGTCAGTTGTATTATTATTAACATATACAAGAAGTTCGGCGAAATTTCTTAATTCCATTTTAAGTCCCCTTTGTGTTCATTTGTGAGAAATAGCTCTATTATATTGTTCAGTTAACCACTTTTTAGCCTCTTCAAGTTGACTTATCCAGGCTTGCTGCTCTTTGATAATCTCTTCCAGGCGCTTGCATTCGGAAACGTAATTATAGTATTGCCCTTCAAGCCAATTTTTACCTTCTTGTAGTAAGCGCATATCTTTTCTAAGTTGAATTAATTTATCAAGTAAACCAGTATCATTATCATTGTGGACATCATGTACAGCATTGTTTTGTATTATTTTTTGATTGCCTGTATAAAAAATCTGGTTTTCCGTGCAAAAAACCGGCTTGGATGATAGTTTTGCTATTGTAAAAGCCTGCTCGGCATCACTCTCGATAAAAATAATACTATCCTCTTTTTTACGATAGACTTCAGCTTTGTATTCACTGTAATTGCCATTTTCCTGCCGTTCTTTCATCGTTTTATATTGCATCATTATTAACTCGTTAAATTGAATGTTATTCTTATAAAGCCAATTCTCGGTAAGACTACGATATTTCTCCAACCTTGAAGTAACAATTGTTCCAATAGTCCTTGATGGTCTGTATTTAACTCCAACATTTGTTATAAAATCCTGGTATTTTTCACCGTCATCGTTTTCTTCCGGTAGGGGGTCTCGACACAATACGCCGTCTAAATCCATGCAGGCGTTTCTAAGCATATTGTGATGTAAATAATTCCATTCAAATAGTCTTGGATGTTCACAAAGTTCAAAGTATATATCAGGTAAATCAATGGATTCACAGCAAGCATAAACGGCCAGTATTATGGTCTTCTCTTTATAAATGAAATTATTAAGCTTCTTTCTTATCCTCATTAACGATTCGCCGGAAGATGTACTATCTTCAACGATCAATATTTTACGTGCTTTTTCGGGTGAAGGCACAAAATTTGTGCAATTCTTTGTCGTGCCACAGATATAAATTTTATTCTCTAAGAGCGAATCCAAGTCCGTCAGTTGACAATTAAGTGACAGCGCAATAATTGATGCTGGAAGCATCCCACTCCTTGGCACGCCAGCAACAATATCAATATCATCCGGTAAAAGAGATATTTTATCGCTAATTAGTTTGTTTAAATCCCTTATTGTTCTAAAATTCATCGTTTGCTCCTAACCTATACTACACACCAAGTGACAAGAGAGTTTATCTGACTATATCGTATGATAGACATATTAAACCGTCAACCCCCACAAGATGAAATTTCGAGAAGTGATGCCTGCATGGGAAATTATACAATAGCGAATATTATCAATAATACTTTTCGGGCAGCGGAAGCGTATTTATCCGCTGCATATATTGACGTTCCACTCCCTTTTCTGTATGATAATTAAGCTGGCAAGAAATAGCGTTGGGAGAAACGATTTGGCAGGGTATTCTATATCATTATCCGTTGTCACATATAAAAACGACGAGTGCATTCAGAAAATGCTCGATTCTTTATATGAGCACACCCGGGGAGTTCCGTTTCAACTGTATGTTATAAACAACGGTCCGGAGGGAAGCATTGATATAGCGGGGAGCAGATATGATAATTTAACCTTTATTCAATGCGAAAAAAATATCGGCTTCGGCAGCGCGCATAACAAAATACTTGATAAAATCAATTCAAAATATCATATAATCATAAACCCCGATGTCTTTATCGACTATGATGTGGTCAAAGCGATGGCCGATTATATGGACATAAACGACGATATCGGCATCCTCACTCCTATGGTTAAGCACCCTGACGGCAGAATTCAAATTTTGCCGAAAAGGGATCCGAAGTTTAGATATCTTCTTTCACGCAGAATACCTTTAGGTTTTTTAAGAAAGTACAGAGAAGAATATGAGATGGCCGAAAGAGGCGCAGAGGAGACGTTCGACATCGAATTTGCCACCGGATGCTTTATGTTCATAAGAACTGAACTGTTTAAAAAAGTCTGCGGTTTCGACGAGCGTTTTTTCCTGTATTTTGAGGATGCCGACCTTTCAAGGAAAATCCGCGAGTTTGCACGCGTGCAGTACAATCCTCAATTTTACGTTTATCACAGCTGGCAGCGCGCCGGAGCGAAAAACCTGCGGTTGTTCATATTACAGGTAATATCCATGTTTAAGTATTTTGCCAAATGGAAAGCGTATAGAGGTGCAAGATGAATATACGCGCATCTGTCGCAATGGCTGTCTATAACGGCGAGAAGTTCTTGCAGCAGCAAATAGATTCAATAATTGAGCAGCTCGGCGCAAACGACGAGCTGGTAATCTCAGTTGATCCAAGCGACGACAACTCTAAGGAAGTAGCGCTTGAATATGCAAAAGACAGCAGGGTCCGGGTTTTCGACGGGCCGGGCAGGGGCGCGATAAAGAATTTTGAAAACGCCTTGCGCCACGTTAAAGGCAATTATGTATTCCTCTCCGACCAGGACGACGTATGGGATAAAAATAAGATAAGCGAAATGCTTTCGGTGCTTGAAAGACAAAACGTATGCGCAGCGGTGCACGACGCGTATGTGACAGACGAGGACTTGAAAATCATAAACGATACCTTCTTTGAAATAAGCTTTTATCCCGGAATGATCAAGAACATTATTAAGAACAGGTATATAGGGTGCTGCATGGCGTTTAAGAGGGAAGTGCTTCAATATGCGCTGCCGTTTCCCGGCAACCTGCCTATGCACGACCAATGGATCGGTATTATAGCAAGGAAACTCGGCGAAGTCGTTTTTGTACCAAAACCGCTTCTTTATTACCGGCGTCATCAGGATACGGTAACAGGCCAGGAAAAAGCCGGAATTATAAAAAAGCTTAAGTGGCGGACAAGCATAATATGGGACATTCTCTCTATCAATACAAGAAAGAGGGACAAGCGGTGAAAGCGCTGGTGGTGGTCTATAACAAGCCCTTATCCCAAAGCAAAACCATACATTCCTTAAGCGGCGCCCATGGGATAGAGGTGTATATAGCCGATAACAGCACGGTTGATTGCGGCAACAGGGAATTTGCTTCGGCGAGAGGGTATCATTATTTTGATATGGGCGGAAACGCGGGTTTAAGCAGAGCGTACAACCGCGTTATATCCGCGCTTGAAAAAGACGACGGGTTGATATGCCTTTTCGACGACGATACCACGATTGACAAAGCGTATTTTGACGTGCTAAAGAAAGACGCAAGTGCATACAAACACATCGATATATTTGCCCCGGTAGTGAAAGATAAAAAGGGCATACTGTCGCCCTGCATATTTAACGGCATAAGGGGAAAACGCGTAAAGCGGCTGGAAAACATACAACGTCGCGGAGTCTCGGCGATAAACTCAGGGCTCGCAATACGGTTAAGAGTATTCCGGAACTACAGGTATGACGAAGGGCTTTTCCTTGACTACGTAGATCACGCGTTCATCAGGGACGTCGCGGACAACGACGGATCAAAAATACACATACTGAACATTTCACTTAAGCAGAGCTTTTCAGGCAGCGAAAGCGTAAGCAAAGAAGATATACTAAACCGGTACAGAACATTTAAAAAGGATTTGCTGTATTTCTGCCGCAAGTACGGCGTCTCAATTGTGCGGTGCCGGTTATTCCTGCTTGCAAGAAGGGTACATATTATGATAAAAGTTTTATATAAAACCATTAGGGGTAAACATGATTGAAGAACAGCCGAAAACAAAGCTGAATTCGTTGTCATACATATTGCTGACCATACTTGTCTGCGAATGCGTAGCAGGTTCCAGCGGAAGGTGGCTTGAAGTTGGCAGCCTGAGCATAAGGATGGTAATATTCATCATCGCCGCCGTTGTAACGCTGCCGGCCATAATACAAAACATTACGTCGCTTATCAAAAACAGGATAATTCAGTCTATTCTCGTACTGTTTTTGTTTATCTGCTTTTCAACTGTCTACGGCTATGTCAAGGGCAATGATACAAGGTATTTGGTTGCCGACCTTACGAGCTTTCTTTTTTTGCTTATCATTCCCTGCTATATCGTTGTATGTAATACGCAGTACAGTGTGGAGCGCCTTATCAAATATGCAAGCTATGCTTCGCTCGCTTTGGCGATAGTCACGATTATTTTCCACTTTATTCTGCTGTTCGTAAGCAGAGAGACGGAAGAAGAAATAAACTATGCAATCAATTTCATGGGACTTGGCGGCTTTTTTGGCTTTGGAGACGGGATCTACAGGATATATTTTAAGAGCTCTGTATGCTTTATACTGCCTTTTTTGTACAACCTTAATATAGTGATAAATAGCAATGACGACAAAAAAACGTCCGTTTGGCCGTACGTGTTTATGTCGATAAGCCTGATTGCCATTGTGCTTACGTATACAAGGTCGCTCTGGTTCGGTGTGTTTTTTGCCGTGATAGCCTTCATGCTGATAAACCGTAAGAAATTTAAAAAGCTGTTTAAAGGTATTGGCATCGCGGCCGCGGGGCTGCTGATATTTGTTCTCATCTCGTGGGCCAGCTACGGGTTTGAGGGAGTGATAACCAACGCGGTAAACCGCGTGCTGCTCCCACAGGAAGACAAAGATATGCTGATGGAAGAGTTTGATGACGACGATCCAAGGGCTGTTCAGGTTTCCATACTTCTGGATTCCGAAGATATCAGAGCAGAAAGGCTTAAAGCCGTTCACAAGCAGATAAAAGAGAACTGGGTGCTCGGATGCGGTTTCGGACAGGAACTTACAGTCAGAAATTATGGCGGAAAAATAGAGTACACATACCTTGACGTTCTGAGCAAAATGGGCGTGTTCGGGTTTGTTTCGTTCCTAATAGTATTGCTGTTGCCCTGTTTTTATGCGCTGCGAAGCCGAAGGCAAAAGCAAAGCGGCAATTTTTCCGGGGTAATGATGTGCGTTATGGTATGCATATATATGGCGTCAATCTTTAACCCTTACATTACAAGCCCTATAGGATTCTCGCTGTTTGCCGTGACCGTCGCTTTGTTGTTTGCACAGCAAAAGGATGCTATAGGAATTCAAGATGCACAGTAAACCATGCAGGTAATTTTGTAGGTATCGCGTTTGACTTATTATAGGCGTTAAAATATAATATCGGAAGATATATGTAAAGAAATTAAAAAGGATAAGCCCCAATAAAGTAAAACTTTTGGGGTGCAGGTATGCTGCTTGGATAAAATGATAAAAGCTATTTTTCTTATAGGCGCTCCTTTTTTGCTTTCATTGCTCATTACGCCGCTAATGAGGCTGGTATCGATAAAATTAAAGATCTATGATATGCCTGACGAAAGGAAATGCCATAAAGAACCGATGCCGCTGCTCGGCGGCATCGCCATATATTTTGCCACCATTGTTACATTGGTGCTGTTTATACTGATTTTTCGAATAAATCTTGAGATGAACATATTTGTAACGTTTGTAATCGGTATATCGGGCGTAACGTTTATGGGGCTTATCGACGATATAATTTCCTTAAGCGCGCGAAGGCGGCTTGTGGTTCTTTTCATATTAGCTCTTGTCGTACTCATCGGATGCCTGCAAACTTATTTCGAAAACAGGTTTTTAGAAAAGAGCTTTTTTGTAATGGCCGTAACGTCGCTGTTCGTAGTTGTTTGGATAGTCGCGATAACCAATGCAATAAACTTTTCGGACGGGCTCGACGGGCTTTCCAGTTGCCTTTCGTTTATTTCCGTAGTAGCGTTCGCAATTGTCTTCAGAGCGCAGGGCAGGGGTCAGCTCGCATTGCCCACAGCGGTAGCTTTAGGCGGCGCTCTTTTGGGATTCCTGCCTTACAACATCAGCCCGGCAAAGTTATTCATGGGCGATTCGGGAAGCATGTTTATAGGATTCATGCTCGGGATGCAGTCTATTATGAGCTTGTCGGACGAGGAAGATATTCTTGCTTTTCTGGTAGTGCCGATATATTTCATGATAGTGCCGATATCCGACATGTGCGTGTCGGTATTAAGAAGGATAATAAATCAGCAGTCGATAATGCAGCCGGATCATCTCCACTTCCACCATAAGCTCAACGAGCGCTTTAAAAACCACAGAGTAGTCGTATTGATACTATCGCTGGCGCAGCTGCTTTTTGCGGGCTTAGGGCTGTTAATCTATTTCTGCAAAGCATACCTCGCGGGCTGGATAGGTTTGGGAGTACTGGCTATAGTTCTTTGCACGTATACGATACGTTACGAGATGAACGAGCGTAAAAAGGGCAAACAGGCATCTGCATGATACTGATTGGGATGGTCAAAGAAAACGTTCTTGTTTTCTATTAAGCGAGAAATACAATTGCCAACATAAACCATCAATGCTAAAATACTCTCATGCTAATTTTTAATAATCGCTTTTAAGATGGTTTTGGAGGTTGTTATGAAGAAAATTTTGTGGGTAATTGTTGCCGCCGTGACAGTGCTTGCATTGGCTGCATGCGGCGCACAGCCCCAGCAGCCCAGCCCTTCGCCAACGCAGGAGGCTACTCCGTCACCCAATCCCAGCCCGACGCCTGTTCCGACCGTTGAGCCGGTGCCTACTATTGACCCTAACATATCGAAAACGACGGGGCTGCCCTTTACGGGCGAGTATAAGCCCGTAATGGTAGTAATAGAGAATTCACCCGCGGCCAGGCCTCAGAGAGGGCTGCAGACGGCCGACGTTGTATACGAAGTGCCTGTAGAAGGCGCCATAACGCGCTTTGTATGCGTTTTTTCGGATAACGTTCCTGAAGAAGTCATGCCCGTAAGAAGCGGGCGGGAGCCGTTTTTGCATATTCAGCATGAATGGGACGCAGCATTCATGCATTACGGCGGCTCGGGTAAAAACACAGGTCTTGATTATACGTTCTATGGAAACGCGCTGCATGGTACGATTAAGATTGACATAGACGGTATGGAAGGTAAATGGAACGACTACTACTACAGGGTAAAAGGTAAAAAAGCGCCTCATAACGTGATGGGCAAGCCCAAGCTGGCGCAGCAGCTATACGATTACAGCCCCGAGCCTCTGGGCTGGCTGTTTGACAGCGATGTTTCATACGATGGAGCTGACGTAACCGAGATAGAATTGTCCCTGTGCTCGAACGACAAAGATTTTGTATCTTACACATATGACGCAGCAAACGACATATACCTGCGCTTTATGAACGGCAAGGAGTTCAAGTCGGCAGAGACCGACAAACAGGTAAGCGTTAAGAACATAATAGTACAGTACAGCACGTACGAAACACGGGATATATTTAAAATGTGGAAATTTGTAGGGGAAGGCAACGCCGACATATATATCGGCGGCAAGCTGATTAAGGGAACGTGGAAAAAGGAGTCTGAAGACTCAAAGACGGTGTTTTACGACTCAAAAGGCAGCCAGATAGTTTTAAGGCCGGGCAACACATGGATAGAGTTGTCCCCGCAGAAATAAAACGGATGCATTTTGAAGGGCGGAAGGGAATAAAGCTTCCCATCCGCTCTTTTGTTATTTTAAAGGCTACATTTAGACATCGCGATTTCAAAAATGCTGGACTTTCAAGGCTTGGAATGGTTTAATATTCCGTGAAGGAGATATTATGATACATTTCGGGCCTGCGGGCAACTCGGACAGCTTCTACAGCCAAGGGTATAAGCATACCGTAGAGGCGTTTCAATGGATAGCGGATATGGGGCTCGACGCTTATGAATATTCGTTCGGGCGCGGCGTGCGACTGCGGCAGGAGACCGCGCAGGCGATAGGGCAAAAAGCGGCGGAAGCAGGCGTTGTTTTAAGCGTTCATGCGCCGTATTACATCAACCTCGCTACGGAAGAGCCGGACAAAGCGGAGGCGAATGTAAGGTATCTGACCGAATCGGCGCAGGCGGCGGTATGGATGGGTGCAAGGCGGGTAGTGTTCCACGCCGGCTCGCAGGGCGCGGGCAATCGCGAAGAAGCGTTTGCGCGCGTTAAGACAAGCCTTGCCGCCGTGGTAAAAGAGCTTAAGAGCGCCGGGTTATGGGAAGTTGAACTCTGCCCGGAAACGATGGGAAGGATAAAGCAGATAGGCGACCTTGATGAAGTAATAGAGCTTTGCGGCATTGACGAACGAATTGTTCCCGCTATAGATTTCGGGCATCTCCACGCACGGGGCAGGGGCGCAATAAATTCGGAGGAAGATTATGCACGTATACTGGACAGGCTCGAGCAGCGGCTTGGCGGATATAAAGCAAGGCGTTTTCATGTGCATTTTTCAAGGATAGAATATACTGCGGCGGGAGAAAAGGCTCACAGGACGTTCGCGGATAGCGAGTTCGGGCCGGATTTTCGGCCGTTTGCCAAGCTGATAGCAAAGCGGGGTTTGGAGCCGGTGGTTATTTGCGAGTCAAAGGGGACGATGGCGGAGGACGCCGCCGCTATGAAAAAACAATACACGGAGGAACTTGAAAAGCTATGAGGGTAGATGGGCTAAGGAAGGCGATGCAGAAAGCGGGAGCAGACGCCGCGCTTATCACGTCGGACGCAAACGTAAGGTATTATTCCGGGTTTTCTGGAACCAGCAGCCAGCTTTTGATTACGCAGGACAGCAAGCTGTTTTTTACCGACTTCAGATATTCAGAGCAGGCCGAGGCAGAGACCGATTTTACCGTAGTCGAGACGAAGGCGAATGAACGCATAAAGACGATATTCGAACATGTGAAGAAGTGCAAGGCTAAACGGTTGGGAGTAGACCTTTCTGACGTTTTGTATTCTTCCTATAAGGGCTATCTTGGGTATATCGAAGAGGACAATATCATAGACCTTTCGGCAGCGGTCTTCGCGCAGAGGTGCGTTAAGGACGAAGAAGAGCTAAAGCTAATCGCCAAAGGTGCTAAATGCAACGACGAGTTGTTTGCCCACCTTTGCGGACTGCTGAAAGCAGGGGTGAGCGAAATGGACATAAAGGCGGAGATAGTGTACTTTATGAACAAGCGCGGCGCCGAAACCGCGTTTGACCCGATAATCGCTTCGGGGCCTAACTCCAGCCTGCCGCACGCGACGCCCACGGGGCGCAAGATAGCTGCCGGGGATTTCGTGACGATGGATTACGGTTCGAAATTTGGCGGGTATTGTTCCGATTTCACGAGGACGGTCGCCATTTCGCATATAGACAAAGAGATGCAAAAAGTATATGATATAGTGAACCGCGCTGGTGAAAAAGCATTTGAGGCGCTCAAACCGGGAGCGGACGCAAAGAGCGTTGACGCCGCCGCGAGGGATTACATAGCTGAATCAGGATACGGCGACGAGTTCGGCCACGGGCTTGGGCATGGCGTGGGGCTGTTTATACACGAAGCGCCGACATTGAACGCGATATCGGAAGCTGTGCTTGAGCCGGGCATGGTTATAACAATAGAGCCCGGGATATACTTAAAGGGCAGATACGGGGTGCGCATTGAGGACCTTTGCGTTGTCACCGAACAAGGGTTTACAAACCTCACAGCCGCGCCGCGTGAAATGATAATAATTTAAATTTGGAGGAATGTATGGTATCAGCCGGAGATTTTAGAAAAGGACTCACTATTGAGATTGACGGCCAGGTATGGGTCATAGTCGATTTCCAGCATGTTAAACCCGGTAAAGGCGCTGCTTTCGTGCGCACAAAGATGAAGAATATTATGCAGGGCAACGTATTGGAGCGTACGTTCAACCCTACGGAGAAATTTGAAAACGCTCATGTCGACAAGAAGGAAATGCAGTAT
This sequence comes from Burkholderiales bacterium, assembly GCA_050260375.1. Lineage (GTDB taxonomy): Bacteria > Bacillota > Clostridia > Christensenellales > SZUA-584 > DTFZ01. The sequence continues at coordinate 11,105 of JBLNCA010000047.1, forward strand.
CTCTATAACGACGGCGAGCTGTATTATTTCATGGACAACGAGACGTACGAGCAGCTTCCGCTCAACAAGGACAAGGTGGAAGACGCTATGAACTTCGTTAAAGAGAACATGACCGTCACGATAAAATTCTTCAAGGGTGAGGCGTTCTCCGTTGAACCTCCTAACTTCGTTGAACTTGCCGTCTCCCAGACCGAGCCCGGGTTTAAGGGCGACACCGCAACAGCGGGCAACAAGCCGGCAATACTCGAGACGGGCTATAAGATAATGGTACCTCTTTTCATAAACGAAGGCGACATAATCAGGGTGGATACGCGCACCGGCGAGTACATGGAGAGGGCTTAATACATGTAAATAAAGGCTCGGATTCACCGGGCCTTTTATAATACCTTTAGTATAGTTTATTTGAATCAACATAAAAAGGGCCTTAATATGACAAAACTACTGGCATTGGATCTTGACAATACGCTGCTTAAAAGCGACAAGTCGATATCGCAGTATACCTCCGGAGTGTTAAAGCGCTGCCGCGACAGGGGCATGAAAATAGTGTTCGCAACCGCGAGGCCGCTTAGAACGATAACGCCGTATTTGAGCCGTACGCCGTGCGACGCTATAATATACCACAACGGGGCGCACATCATAGCGGACGGGAAGCGTATAGGAAGCGCCTATACCGTCCCTGTCGAAACCACAAGAACAATACTTGGCACGCTGCAGGCTAAATACCCGGGCGAACGGCTGTCCGTAGAGATTGACGACGTGCTGTACGCCAACTTTGACGTATCGTCCGTATGGAATTATACAAGCTATATATTATCGGATTTTTCCGACTTGCCCGAGACAGGCGCGGACAAAATACTGATAGAAGCGGACTTGAAAATAAAGTATGAAGACATAACGCCGCTGCTTACGCCGGACATCTACTGCCAGATGTCGGAAGGCCTTATCTATCTTATTATGAACAAGTGCTCTACCAAGCTGAACGGACTTAAGACGCTTGCAGGCCATTGGGGGATGAGCCTTGAGGATGCGGCCGCGTTCGGGGACGACCATAACGACGTTGAAATGCTAAGAAGCTGCGGACTCGGCGTTGCCGTGGGAAACGCAATTAAGAAGGCAAAAGAGGCAGCGGATGCAGTCGCGGATACGAACGATAACGACGGCGCGGCGAAATATATAGAGCATTATCTGCTGACAGATTGAAATTCGGTATGGAGTGTATGAAAAAGGACGAAGGCTTAATAGTAGTACGATACGTTCTTTTCGGCAATATCTTTCTTGCGCTGCTCAAAGGAACTGTGGGCCTGCTTACAGAAAGCGCCGCGCTGAAGGCGGACGCCGTAAACTCTGCGGGAGACGTCGTGACGACCGTCGTCGTGATGCTGGCGCTGCGCTATGCGTTAAAGCCCCGCGACGAGGGGCATCATTACGGCCACGGCAAGATGGAGGCGCTCGTTTCGCTCGCCGTGGGCGCCATGATACTTGTGAGCACGGGGTTTCTGATTCGCGACGTAGTGCTGTCCATAATAAACGCCAGCGCGGCGCCGCCCAGCTTAATAGCGCTCGGTGCGGCCGCGGTATCCATAGCGGCAAAGAGCGTTATGTTCAGGGTGACGTACTCGGTGGGCAAGCGCCTTTCTTCGATAGCGCTTGTGACGAACGCAAAAGACCACCGCAACGATATATTCGCAACGTCGGGCGCGGTTATTGCCATACTGCTTGCGTTTTTGGGACAGGCAATCAACTCGCCTGCGCTGCTTATATATTCCGAGCCGGTAGTGGCGATGCTGATAAGCGCATTGATAATAAAGACCGCCGTTGAGATAATAGCCGCGGCCTGCCGTATGCTGCTCGACGCCGCGCCCGAGAAAGAGACAATAGAAAGCATGAAACAGGCTGCGGCCTGCGTGGAAGGCGTTGTCAAAACCGATTGGGTGAAGTGCCGCGCAATGGGCAGAGGGCTGCTGGTGGACCTTGCGATACAGGTGAGCGGCAGCATAACTATAGAAAAAGGCCACAGCATAGGCGACTCCGTCGCGGAGGCGGTAATGCAAAGCAATCCGCAGGTGCTCGACGTGCTTGTGCATATAAACCCGGAGGAACGCGACAAGCGCCTGTTAACGCGCTGATACTCTAAGGGGAACTTTCACATGGTCTGCGCAGCACTCCCGTTAAAGCGGCAAAATACGCGGATAAACAGATATGTACGGCTTTATAAGCCGATATAAATAAATTTGGCTCAATTCGCATCAGCGACGAAGAACTCAATCAGCTTAGCGAATCGGCAGGAAAGCTTAAAGCTGTATTGTACGAAGTCTATCAGCCGGCAATGAATTGACAGCACAGAAAGGATATAAAATAATGAATATACAGGAAGAATCTTTACAATTGCACGAACAGTGGAAAGGCAAAATTGAGGTCGTCAGCACCGTGCCCGTCAAAGACCGGCACGATCTGTCTGTGGCGTATACGCCGGGAGTGGCGGAACCCTGCCTGAAGATATCCGAAAACGTGGATCTTTCGTATACTTACACGCGCCGCTGGAATCTGGTTGCTGTGGTAACGGACGGTACGGCGGTGCTGGGCTTGGGCGACATCGGCCCTGAGGCGGGTATGCCGGTGATGGAGGGTAAATGCGTATTGTTCAAGACGTTTGGCAATGTGGACGCGTTCCCGCTGTGCATACGCAGCAAGAACGTGGACGATATAGTGAACACAGTACGGCTGCTTGCCGGCAGTTTCGGCGGAATTAATCTGGAAGATATCTCAGCGCCGCGCTGCTTTGAGATTGAACAGAAGCTGAAAGAATGCTGTGACATTCCGATATTCCATGACGACCAGCATGGCACCGCGGTGGTAACAGCGGCGGCGATGGTGAACGCGATGAAGCTGACGGGACGCAAAATCGAGGAGCAGGAATGCGTTGTCTCGGGTGCGGGCGCAGCGGGCGTAGCAGTGACCAAGCTGCTGATGAGCATGGGCCTTCGCAACGTGGTATTGTGCGACTCTAAGGGTGCGATTTGGGAAGGCCGCGAAGGGCTCAACCCCTTTAAAGAACAGATGGCGAAGATCTCCAACCGCGAGATGAAAAAAGGCTCTTTGGCCGACGTTATCAAGGGGGCGGATATTTTCATAGGCGTCTCCGCGCCGGGAATCGTATCCGCTGACATGGTGCGCAGCATGAACCCGAACCCGCTGATTTTCGCGATGAGCAACCCGGTACCCGAAATCATGCCGGAATTTGCCAAAGAGGCGGGTGCGGCGGTGGTGGGAACCGGGCGCAGCGACTTCGCGAACCAGATCAACAACGTGCTCGCGTTCCCCGGCATATTTCGCGGAGCGCTGGATGTGCGGGCAAGCGATATCAATGACGCGATGAAAATAGCTGCGGCTTATGCAATTGCCGGACTCATCTCGGACGATGAGCTGACAGCGGATTATATAATACCTGCCGCGTTTGACCCGCGTGTGGGCCCCGCGGTGGCTAAAGCGGTGGCGCAGGCGGCTCGGGACTCCGGCGTAGCGCGGAAATGATAAAAAACAGCTAGTGCAAGACCAGGGGGAGCTGACGCTCCTCCTGTTTTTGTATAAGCTCCCGCGTTAGACGTTCCAGTAAAGCTTAAGCGATGAGGCAAGACATAAAAACTCCTTTTGATTTAAATGAAGTGCGGTCTGGCAACTGCACTACCATAAATCAAAAGGAGGAAAATTAACATGAAGTTGCACACAGTTTATCACATACAAGGTGAAACTGCAAATACCGTGTAATGTTTGCTCTCTACGTTGTCAATTGATCTGTTACACTTTTGGCAAAGTTCTCCCTCCAGTACTGGAGGGGCGATTTTCGTCCCAAGACCAGCAATGGAAAGTTGTTGTCCCATCTCTGATAGCGCTGTA
>JBLNCA010000048.1:0-3195 GCA_050260375.1 Burkholderiales bacterium
TCGACCTCAATGGGTCAATGACACGCGAACTTTGTCGCCATATTTTCATTATAACTGAATTACGGAAAAATGGAAGCTGTTTTCATTTATTGTGGTGCGGATAACGCATGATGATTCAGAGCGCAAGCGAAGAATCTTTTTATTTATTTAAAATGTATTTTACTTTTATATATTGAATATTTGTTTACTTTTTTGACAGTCACGCGGGCGCACGATGTGCGCCCTTACTGTTTGCTTTTCAGGAATTCGATTATTTTCTGAATAAGCACGTCCATCTGCTCGTCGGTGCCTATCGAGATGCGCAAATAATCCGATATCCTCGGGGCGTTCCAGTGGCGCACATATATGCCGCAGCTTTCAAGATACGATTTAAGTTCGGCGCCGCTTACGCCGGGCTTTGACGCGAATATGAAATTTGCGCTGGAGGGAGGAATTATAAAGCCCAATCCCTTAAGAGTATTTGCTGTCCTTTCGCGCGTGGCGATTATTCTTTGCGCGATGTTTTTATAATATTCTGAGTCTAGCAGGGCGGCTGCGCCCACTCGCTGCGCCACCGAATCCAGCGGGTACGAGTTGAAGCTGTCCTTTATGCGCTCGAGGCCTTCAATCAGATGAGGCTGCCCGAGCGCATACCCCAGCCGCAGCCCGGCGAGAGAGTGCGACTTCGAGAGCGTAGTGACGACGAGCAGGTTGTCGTATTCGGGTACCAACGCCGCCGCGCTCTGCGCACCGAAAAAAACGTACGCTTCGTCGACGAGCACTACGCCGTTCCTGTTCTGCTCGAGTATTCTTCTTACATCTTCAAGCGGCAGCGCGACGCCGGTAGGCGCGTTGGGGTTGGCAAGCACTATGCTTTTTGCGCGCAGCCTGTCGACGGGTATTGTAAAATCGTCGTTAAGAGGCAGCAGCTCGTACGATATGCCGAAAAGCTTCGCCCATACTGGATAGAAACTGTACGTTATGTCGGGAAACATCAGCCCGTCGTCGAAAAACGCCGCAAACGCGAGCGCCAGCACGTCGTCGCTGCCGTTGCCGCAGAACACGTGCGATTCGGGCAGGTTATTTATGCGGGCGGCTGCGGCCTTGAACTCACCGCCCCGCGTGTCGGGATAGAGCCGCAATTCGGCGGGCGCATACCCGCTATAAGCCTCCAGCGTTTTCTGCGACGGAGGATACGGGTTTTCATTGGTGTTTAGCTTTATTATATTTGTGCCCTTTGGCTGCTCGCCCGCGGTGTAAGGCGATATGCTCCTTGCCCGATTGCTTAAGTAATCTTTCATCTGCGGCCTCCATACAGGTAACAAACGTTATAATTTCAGGATATAAAAACCAGTGCCATTATATCATAAATCACAAAAAGTTTACGATTACTTTTTAAGTATGTGCTAGAATAGGAGCTATGGAACGATGCGGCTGGGCAAATGAAAGCGACGCGCTGATGGTTGAATACCATGACGGCGAGTACGGCAGAAAACGGAACGGCGACAGAGAGCTTTTTGAGAAGCTCTGCCTTGAGTGCTTTCAGGCCGGGCTTTCGTGGCGCACCGTGCTTTACAAGCGCGACGCGCTGAGGCGGTGCTTTTACAACTTTGACGCCCGGAAAATAGCGCATATGACGGCTGAAGATATAGAGCGCCTTATGGGCGACGGCGCAATCGTGCGCAACAGGAGAAAAATAGAGGCCGTAATAAACAACGCGAAAATACATACCGCGCTGTTTGCCAAAGAGGGTGAATTCATGCGGTACGCGTATTCTTTCAGCGACGGAAAAGCGCTTTCAAAAGACCTTAAAGAAAAGGGGTACCGGTTCGTCGGCCCTACGATATGCGAATCGTTCCTGCAAAGCGTAGGCGCCATAGAAGCGCATGAAGAAACGTGTTTTTTGCACGGGGTATTATAATAATAGAAGAAAACCGAAGCACAGGTTTTGGAGTATAGTCAGGGGGACATAAATGCCGGCTTATTTGACTCACAGGGCCGCGGGCGAGCGGGTGTTTGAAAAACTTAAAAATGCCATGATACCAATAAAGGAAGCATTCTATTTGGGATGCCAGGGCCCGGATATACTGTTTTTCAGGAACTACCAGCCCTGGAAGAACTCAAAGGACAGCCTGCCGCTGGGGCTCGCAATGCACGGCCAGAAAACGCGGGAGCTTTTCGCGCACGCGCTTGCCTTTCTGCGCGGGTACGACAAGCAGGACAAAGACGAGCTTTCTTCGTATATGGCGGGATTTTTAACGCACTATGCGATAGATAAAAACGCGCATCCTTTTGTATATGGCAAGGCGGGAGGCAACTCGAACATACACCACGCGACCGAATCGATGTGGGACTCGTTTACGGCCAAGGAGCAATGGGGCATTGAGCCGCAGGAGTTCGACGTTTACTCCGACGTGATGTCGGCCAGCATAGCGGACAGCGTGGAAGACTGGTACGGCGCGGCGTGCAGGGACGTATACGGCTGGGAGCTGGCGAACAACGCGTTAAAGCAGGCGCAGCTTCACCTCGCAAGAGCGCGGCGCGCGCTCGCCAACGTAAGGCTGCCGCACAAAGCGCTTATGCGGTTTATCAAAATAGTGTCCAGCTACGACCTTAGCGCGATGCTCTATCCAGAGCAAAGGGACGATTCGCTGTTTACGCGCGAAGAATACAAGAGCATGCAGGCGATGATAGAAAAGGGCGTCGAAGAGGCGGCGGGCATGATAACGTTCATGATGGATTACATAAACGGAACGGCGGACGAGCTGCCCGCGATTATCGGCGAAAAGAATTTTGCAGGCGAAACTCTGTAGCTTTAGAAAGAAGATAAAACCTTGGCGGTATAAAACGATGCTTACAGTTAATAATATATCCATAGAATAAGCGGAAAGGCGGATGTATTATGTCGAAGATGAACTGTTCGTGCTGCAACAAGATGAGCGATACGAGATCCATGCACAACTGCAAGGCGTGCAACTCGTATATGTGTCAGGACTGCTACAATCTGTATAACGGTTACTGCAACGACTGTCAGCAGAGTATGGAGATGTTCGAATAAAGCGAGAAAACGGCGAAAAGCCGTTTTTTATTATCGTAAAAAAAACCACACGCTAAGCGTGTGGAGGAACGGATAGCTTTAGCGTTTGAAAAGAAGAACCTCCAAAAGTAGAATAGAAAAGGTTTCGCCGACCGTTTCTAAAACTACAAAGGAGGTAT
>JBLNCA010000049.1:0-69012 GCA_050260375.1 Burkholderiales bacterium
TCAAAACCCTGATGATCTGTTCCTCTGTAAACCGCTTCTTCATGTTAATCACTCCTATTTTTTGTATTTTATCATATTGTGACTAACATTCCTATTGACGAAGTTTTTGGGGATCAGGTCATTGGATATAAAACAAAAAAGGGTAGTTCAAAATGGGCTCCATCTACAGTGCTTGGTATAATTAAGAACGAGAAATATAAAGGTGATGTCATAATGGGAAAGACGTTTACCGTTGACCCAATTAGTAAACGAAGATTAGAGAATTTCGGAGAGGAAGACAAATATCAAATACATAATCACCATGAGCCGATAATAAGTGAAGAAGTATTTGAAAAGGCTCAAGAAATTCTTAAAAAGAAAGCTAAGACACTTAATAACGATGGAATAATAAAAAGGGAAAAGTATAGTCGAAAATATGCTTTTAGCAGTATGCTTTGTTGCGGTTTTTGCAATAGTAACCTGTCCAGGAGAATGTGGCATAGTAGCTCGAAATATCAAAAAGTAACATGGCAATGTGTAAATGCAACAAAAAAAGGGAAAACATTTTGTCCGGATAGTAAAGGCGTTCCGGAAAAAATTATTGAGGATGCATTTATAGAAAGCTTTCGTATTCTATGTGGTGATAATAAAGATGTTTTGGATGAATTTTTAGAAAGAATGAAAAATGTTTTAAGCAATAGTAATGTTAATAAACAGCTAAAAAAGATTGAGAAGGAAATCTTTGATTATGAAAAAAGAAAGAATAGATTAATTGATATGCTCCTTGACAAATCAATTGATAAAAAAACTCATAATGAAAAGTATGCTGAAATATCAGAAAAGCTTGAATACTTATTAGATGAAAGGGAGAGGCTTCAAGAAACATCAAACGATGAGGAGAATATAAAAAGACGATTAAATGAGTTTAGATTAGCGCTTGAGCAGAACGAAATATTAGAATGCTTTGAACGGTCTGTTTTTGAAAGTATTATTGAAAAAGTAATAATTGGTGGTATTGATGAGTTTGGCAACAAAGATCCATATAAAATTACTTTTGTCTATAAAATCGGGTATACGGATGATATTGATGGTAGGAAAATTAAAGAGAGAAGGAAGAATGAGAACAAGGGAAGTATAAATAAAAACATGTGTTCATATTATAGTGACCACACACGTGGAGACAGTAGTAAGCCTCAAAAGAGTTTAAACATTATATATAGTAGAAGTGCCGATGGATAGGGCACTATATGATGATTAAACTATAAAATACTACATGTTTCCGCATACGACGCCTAGTTGAACATAAGTTGACTAAATTTTGTTAAAGCAATTTAGGCCACTTATCATTAAGCTAAAATCAACATAGATATACACTGATAAAAACAAATCACTCTTTATCTCGTAATAATGTGGTGTTATAGTAGATACATCTTAAACCTCTACCAAGGGTGATGTATGCCAAATAAGGAGTAAAAGCAACGGACGAAGGATTTAAATTTGGATTGGATTTTACCGTTGACGAAGAAGAGGTTATTAAAAAATTCTTAAAGAGTGATGATCTCAAACTTGGAGAATTTTACTTTATGGGACAAAAAACGAAGAAAGGCGCATTTGGCGTCGTAGCAGGAATTTTAATATAATGATTTAACAAATAAATAAATATTGTAACCACCAGATATAACATAAGGGAGGAGTACAATATATGGGTAAGCTAATTATTCAAACATTAATAACTTTTATTCTAGGTGTAATTGTACTGGGAGTACTGTTGTTTCTGCCTGTATGGACGTTAAATTATTGGCAAGCCTGGGTTTTCATTATTGTCTTTATGACATCGGTAAGTTTTATCGGCATTTACCTGTCTATTAAAGACCCAAAACTTCTTGAGCGACGCAAGAACATAGGGCCAAAAGCGGAAAAGAAAATACTACAAAAAATTATTATGTCTTTTGCAATTATAATAAATATCGTATTGCTGATTTTCTGTGCAGTTGACCACCGTTTTGGATGGTCTTCAGTGTCACCGTATATATCAATAGTGGGGGATGCACTGGTTGCATTTGGACTGCTCATAAACTTAATTGTATTCAAAGAAAATAGTTATGGAGCTTCTAATATTCAGACATTTGAGGGCCAAAAAGTCGTATCAACAGGCCTATATGCTCTTGTAAGAAATCCTATGTATATGGGAGTTCTGGTTATGCTAATAGGAGTACTCTTTGCATTAGGGTCATGGTCGGGTATTGGGTTTATTGTATTTTTGGTAATACCCGGTCTTATATTAAGAATCTTAGATGAAGAGAAGACCTTAAAAGAGGAGTTGTCAGGATATAAAGAGTACATGCAAAAGGTGAGATATCGTCTCATTCCGCACATCTGGTGAGTTATAAATCCAAAGATGTTACATCATAAACAATAGTTTTAAGGTTTGGGGATAGATAATGGATAAGGCTAAGATAATGGATAAGGCTAAGATAATGGATAAGGCTAAACGAAACGACACTCTTACTTTCTTACTATTCATCATTTACGTATTGGTATTGATATGGATAATTCTTTTTAAACTACATTTTTCTTTTGCGGAAATGGATAGGGTAAGAAATATCAATCTGATTCCATTTCAGGGTTCTGCTTTCATTGATGCTAACAAAATTTATAACATACTTTTTTTATTCCTTTTGGAATTTATATCTGCATGTTAAAAAACAAATGGTCATTTATAATAAAAGTTATTATTATTCTTTGTTTTAGTTTGTCTTTTGAAATTCTTCAATTTATTTTTGCAATCGGAAGAACTGACGTAATAGACTTGCTCTGCAATACGCTGGGTGGAATAATTGGAATTGGTATTTATGAGTTATCATTCAAAATATTAAAATGCAGAACTAATAAAGTCTTGAATATAGTTCTTTTGGTTTTAACAGTATGTATATTATTGTTTTTCGCTTTGTTATTAACTCATTCTTTACCGCTGATAATTAATCTATAAACCAAGAAAATCAAGCACTAAATAAGCACAATCCACGTTTGAACGACTGATCGTTTTGCACTGCGGTGAAAAATTTAGAAATGTACTTTAGACTAACTATCACACGTGGAGTGTGTAGTATTGATTACAAGAGCATAAACCTTTATTTTACTGGGGTTCCGGAATTACATCCATGCTGTTTACTCGACCTAAAGGGCCAAAATGCGTACATTTTTTGGGTGAACTTTAAGCTAGAAAATAGGAAGGGTTGAGTTGATAGATTAGATAACGGGCATTTTTCATAGGGTTGAGGAGACAGGATGGATGTAACCTTTAAAAACTAAGAACTGGAGGGGTGCGAAATATGACATGTGAGCAGGCAACTGGATGTACTTGGGGTTGGAGCTTTATGATAAAAATAAGCTTATTGGACTTGCTGTTCTGCTGATTGTGATCGGATGTGGCAGATTGGTGCGGACGTATTACCTGAATATCGGAGGAAAGGGATTGCAGTGACATTATCATAAGTTAAACACAAGAATAATTTAGGATCACATTGATAAATTCTTGACAAATAGATAAAAAAACAATAAAATTATGATATGGTTGCTGAGTCAAAAGAGTAATCTTACGACAAAGCGGAAATAACAAATTATTTCTGACGCCAAATACGAAGTTATTAGGCGGAAGGTACAGATAATTTATATATTTACCAAGAAATTTCTGCGCCTTTCGAAGGCGTATTTTTATTGTGAAACAACAAGGTTCACGGGACTTAGGCAGCAATCTTCGATCGCGTGTAGGGTGGGGTTCTTATTTATTGGAGGGTTTGTAAATGGAAACAAGAGTCGCTATTATCGGTATTATTGTTGAAGATGGTGATTCTGTTGAAAAACTAAATAGTATTTTACATGATTATAGGAATTACATTATCGGTAGAATGGGTTTGCCTTGTCACGAGAAAGGTATCAGTATAATTAGTATTGCAGTTGATGCGCCTCAGGACATAATCAGTGCACTTTCAGGGAAGCTCGGAAGGCTGCCTGGGGTCAACACAAAAGCACTTTATTCAAAAGTAACCGGTAAGACGGGTAATGAGGTATATAATGGAGAAGCTCATTGATAAACTTTATAAAACAAATACTCTTTCACCGGCAGAATACAAAGAACTTATTGACAACCGCAATACTGAGCTTTCGGAATATCTTTTTGAAAAAGCAAGAGCCGTCCGGGTGCAAAACTACGGATATGATGTGTATATACGGGGGCTTATAGAGTTTACAAATTATTGCAGAAATGATTGCTATTATTGCGGTATCCGAAAAAGTAACTGTAAAGCGGAGCGGTATCGTTTGACAAAGGAACAGATTCTTGAGTGCTGCTCGGTCGGATATGATCTCGGCTTTCGTACTTTTGTGCTGCAAGGCGGAGAAGATGGGTATTATACGGATGAAAAAATGATTGATATCATCCGTTCCATCAAAACTAATTACCCAGACTGTGCTGTTACACTTTCTATAGGTGAAAAAAGTTATGAAAGCTATAAGGCGTTTTTTGATGCTGGCGCAGATCGTTACCTGCTGCGCCATGAAACTGCAAATGCCGAACATTACGGAAAGTTGCATCCCAAAACGTTGTCGCTTGATAATAGAAAGCAGTGTCTATATAACCTGAAAGACATTGGGTATCAGGTAGGATGCGGATTTATGGTGGGTTCTCCGTTTCAGACCACAGACTGCATTGTTGAGGATTTATTGTTCATAAAAGAACTAAATCCACACATGGTCGGCATAGGACCGTTTATACCGCATCACGAAACGCCGTTTGCCAAAAGGGAAGCGGGAACTCTTGAGCTGACATTATTTTTACTTGGAATTATCCGTTTAATGCTTCCGCCTATTCTGCTCCCTGCTACCACTGCACTTGGGACAATTCACCCCAAAGGCAGGGAACTTGGTATTCTTGCCGGAGCAAATGTAGTTATGCCCAATCTTTCACCCAAAAGCGTAAGGCAAAAATATTTGCTCTATGACAACAAAATCTGCACGGGGGATGAAGCTGCAGAATGCCGATACTGTATGCAAAAACGGATGGAAGGTATCGGTTATCATGTGACTACCTCCCGAGGAGATCATAAATCTATCCTTTAAAAGGATTCTATTGCTGAAGGGGAAGAAGTCTCTGACCCGAATAAGAAAGGAGTTTTATTATGTACGATCCAAAATCATCCAAAGCAGAAGAATTTATTTCTCACGAAGAAATTCTTGAAACGCTTAAGTATGCGGACAAGAACAAAAATAATACTGAGCTTATTGACAGTATCATTGAAAAGGCAAAGCTCCGCAAAGGACTTTCTCACAGGGAGGCTTCGGTATTGCTCGCTTGTGAGATTGAAGAAAAAAACAATGAAATCTATGCACTTGCCGAGCAAATTAAAAAAGATTTTTATGGCAACCGTATTGTATTATTTGCACCTTTATACCTGTCCAACTATTGTGTAAATGGTTGCATATACTGTCCGTATCATAAGAAGAACCAACACATCACCAGAAAGAAAATGACACAGGAGGAAATCCGCCGGGAAGTTATGGCACTTCAGGATATGGGCCATAAGCGCCTTGCAATAGAATCCGGAGAAGACCCTGTAAACAATCCTATTGAGTATATACTTGAGTGTATTGACACAATTTACAGCATCAAGCATAAAAACGGAGCAATCCGTCGTGTTAATGTCAATATTGCTGCAACCACGGTTGAAAATTATAAAAAGCTTAAAGCGGCAGGTATAGGTACTTATATACTCTTCCAGGAGACTTACCATAAGGAAAGCTATGAAAAATTGCATCCGACTGGTCCAAAGCATGATTATGCCTATCACACCGAAGCAATGGACAGAGCCATGCTTGGCGGCATAGATGATGTCGGCCTGGGTGTATTGTTTGGACTTGAAAAGTATCGCTATGAATTTGCAGCTTTGCTAATGCATGCAGAGCATCTTGAAGCGGTATTCGGAGTTGGCCCCCATACTATCAGTGTGCCAAGAATCCGTCCTGCTGATGACATTGATCCGTCGTCATTTGATAACGCAATAAATGATGATATATTCGCTAAAATTGTAGCATGCATCCGTATTTCAGTACCTTATACGGGAATGATAGTATCAACCAGGGAAAGCAAGGCAACCAGGGAACGTGTACTTCATTTGGGTGTTTCTCAAATCAGCGGCGGCTCCAAGACAAGTGTCGGGGGATATTACGAGCCTGAACCGGAAGATGAAAATTCTGCACAATTTGATGTAAATGACACGAGAACTCTTGATGAAGTTATAAGATGGCTGATGGAGCTTGGATACATCCCCAGCTTTTGTACTGCCTGCTATAGAGAAGGCAGGACCGGCGACAGATTTATGAGTCTCTGTAAGAGTGGGCAGATTCAGAACTGCTGCCACCCAAATGCTATCATGACACTTAAGGAGTATCTGGAGGATTATACCACACCAGAAACAAAGGCGGTTGGCGAGGCGCTTATTGAAAATGAGATAGGTAAAATTCCAAATGATAGGGTCAAAAAGATTGTAGAAGAAAACCTGATAAAAATTAGTAACGGAACCCGCGATTTCAGGTTTTAAGGGGTGGCGAAACTGCATGGGACTAAATGAGACACCGTCAGCAAATCGTATTCACATAGGCTTTTTCGGTAAGAGAAACTCAGGTAAATCGAGCCTTGTAAATGCCGTTACGGGTCAGAATCTTGCTATTGTTTCCGATGTAAAAGGCACAACCACAGATCCGGTATACAAATCCATGGAACTGCTTCCTCTTGGTCCCGTTATGATCATCGATACACCTGGAATTGATGATGAAGGAATTCTGGGAGAGCTTCGCGTAAGAAAAAGCCGCCAGGTACTTAACAAAACCGATGTTGCGGTTCTGGTAATAGATTCTGTTATTGGTAAAACAAAGGAAGATGAAGAACTGATTGCACTGTTTGGTGAAAAGAAGATCAATTATATCGTTGCCTACAATAAAGCGGATTTACTTGCACAAAAATCACCTGAAACCGATAATTTAATTCTTGTCAGTGCCAAAACAGGGTACAACATCGAAACACTGAAGGAAAGAATTGCAGCCTTGGCTGTAACGGAAGAACCCAAACTGAGAATAGTGGGTGACCTTATTAACCCATTGGATTTTGTTGTGCTTGTTGTACCTATTGACAAGGCTGCCCCCAAAGGACGGTTAATACTGCCTCAGCAGCAGACTATCCGTGATATTCTGGAGGCTGGTGCTACCGCTATTGTAGTAAAAGAGTCTGAATTTCGCGAAACACTTGAAAACCTCGGTAAAAAGCCAAGGCTTGTCATTACGGACAGTCAGGTGTTCGCGAAGGTGTCGGCTGAAACGCCGAAGGATATTTTTCTGACTTCCTTTTCCATTCTTTTTGCTAGATACAAAGGCAACCTTGAAATTGCCATAAAAGGTGTAAAAACGCTGGAATATCTTCAGGATGGCGACACTGTTCTCATTTCTGAAGGATGCACCCATCACCGGCAGTGCGACGACATAGGCACGGTAAAGCTGCCCCGCTGGATCAAAGATTATACCAAAAAGCAGCTGAATTTTAAATTTACATCAGGTACGGAATTCCCTGATGATCTGTCTGAATATAAATTGATTGTTCACTGCGGCGGTTGCATGCTCAACGAAAGAGAGATGAAATACCGTCAAAAATGTGCTGCGGAGCAGCATGTGTCCATAACCAATTATGGCATCCTTATTTCATATATGCAGGGAATCTTGGAGAGAAGCATAGCCATATTCCCGCATATATTGGCGGAAATTGAGAAGTAATTACATTCGTGAAAACCACTGATTTCAGTGGTTTTGGGCTGTTTATATGGTGGCAGTATAGATGATGCAAATATATTTTTAAAATATCAGCGTGCCGGAAACAAATACTTTAAACAAAAACGCCGATAATGTGCGGTATATTAATTTTACCCAAACTGCACATAATGGGGACTCCCAGCCCGCCAGATACGGTATAAGTTTACGGGGGGAAGCTTAGCGGGCGGGTGCGGAGACCCGCCCCTACGAACGGAATAGCAACATCAGCATGTGTAGGGGAGGGCTTCCACGCCCTCCCGCAATGCATCCATGCCCTCCCGAAGGAATGCACGCCCTCTCGAGATGAATCAACGTGCGGGCGTCCGAAGGACGCCCCAACGATATGGAAGAACCGTCAGCGTGTGTAGGGGCGACCTGTGGTCGCCCGAACGTGGAGCAGAAGGGCAGAAACGCCCCTATCGGCGCGTTGCGCCGTTTACCTTGCCGGGGCCCTCGGCGAACATAGTTCGCTGGGGTGAGTAAAAGGGAAGCTTTTGACAGGATGGTAAAGGGGTGATAATTCTATTCCCGCTGAACCGCGCCGCCGTTGTTTACGAACCTTATGAGCGGTATTTCGGAGCTTAAAATGCCCGCGCTGTCAGCGACGGCCATGCTTCCCTTGGGTATGCCGTACCCTATAGCGCCGGAACTTTGCAGCCGGAGCGCCGTTTTAAGCTCTTTCCAGTCCTCGTCCTCCGCGTGTGTGTCCAGCGTCGCAGGCACGAATCCAAGGCAGTCGAACAGCTCCGCGGTCTGATCGTCTTTGGGGTCTTCCCAGCGGACCCAGTGAGCGCCCATCATTATACTGCCTGCGGATAGCCCGATAAACAGCTTTCCGCGCCCGTACAGCTCACGAAGAAAAACGGCGAGCCAGTGGAATTCGAGCCAGCGCATACCGTCGTCCACTTCACCGCCCGATATGAATATTGCGTCCGCTCTCTCAAGCGCCCGCCGCGCGGCGGGCAGGTCTATATTATTCTTAGCCAGCTTTACCAAATATGTTTTCGCCGCTCCCGCCTCTTTTAAAAGAGACCTCATCATGCAAAAAAATATCACGTTATCGCCGCTCGCGGTGCCTATGTACGCGACGCGCGGCTTATCGCCGCATTCAGCAAGAGCGCGCTTAAGTAAGGGCAGCATGCTTCTCGGGTTGCCGAAATTGCCGCCCGCCAACAGATACAGCGGCTTTGTTTCACTCATACGAACAATCCCTTCTGGTCGAATTTAAAATTCGCCTGCGTGCGGCGGTACTTGCCCGCAGGGCCGGGAAATATGCCCGGAACAACCCTCAGCATATACTCGCCGTCACGGCCGTACAAAGACGTGAGCGCTTCGCGCGTGCTGTCAAGCACGTTTTGAGACTTGTCGGTAAGCATCAGCTGCAGTTCATACTTTGTGGGCGTATGCTGCTCAAGATGATAATCGCGTATTTCGGGGATATCGGCGAGCCGCTTGTCAAGAGCCATAGTAGTCACAAGGTCGCCAGACGTCGTGAACGTAGCGTTGGCCACCCGCCCTTCTACTGCTTCCGCTATCAGGCCTTCATGCCTTCCGCACGAACATTCTTTGGCGGGGTGCAGGCGTATAAGGTCGCCCATATCGAACCTGAGTATGCAAGTCCATGGGTTGTCAAAAGTCGAAACGAGTATGCGTCCAAGCTCCGGCCCTCCGTGCCGCTCGGCAAGCGGATAATAATCTATCCTGCAGAAGTCCGTATTCTGATGGAACAGCCCGTCTTCGCACTGCATAAGCACAAAACCGGTTTCCGTGCTGCCGTATGAGCTGATAAGCGGCGATGAAAACACCCGTTTTATTGCGGCTAGATGAATACAGGAAGGATACTCGTATGTGAATATTATCGCGGCGGGGGAATAGAGCTCTTTGCCGTTGTCCCACGCCCACCACGCGAGCCGCGCCAGCAGCGACGGGTTGGCTTCCAGCACGGCGGGCTTGTAAACATTGAGCTCATGTGCCATGCGCTCTAGGTGCCGCGTCTGCCACGATATCACGTTTATCTTTTCGTTAAGATACAAATGGTTGCCGAGTATGCGGTGGCCCATAGGCAGGTCTTCTTCGCAGTGTATGCCTATGTTAAGCGAGCTAGCCAGTTTCGCGTCGTTTTGCGGGTAATCAAGCACCGCCGTATGGGCGTTAAGCTTCCAGGAAACCGCTTCGGAGGCGTACCACCATTCCTGGTTCCAGAGATTTATCACCTTTTCTCCCGTAGTGCCGCTTGTGAACGTATACTCTATCTCGTCCCTTTCAAGGCCTTCCTCGATGTTGCGGCCGTTCGGGACAAGGCCCTGCGGGAAGTGCTCTCTCATAGCTTTCTTTGTCAGCTCCGGCAGCGCCGCGTACCGCTCGTCTATATCGGTGTCCGGGCCGGGATCGAACGCCCTCCAGCTTTTATACAGCGGAGCCGTCCCCAAAGCGGTATCAAGCGCCTTAAGGCATTTTTCATAATACTTTGCCGGGTAATTATACCTTTTTTGAATGACCATTTGTTATCCCCTTAATAATGTTGCATAAATGCAGGTTTCCATACTTTACCCATTATAAGACAGAAAGGGATATCGTACAAGTGTTCTATATGAATTTATATTTTGATTTCGCGAGAGAACTAACGACCCAGCAGTATGCGCCGCCACAGGTATACCGATAAGCCGAGATGTTCTCTTAAACGCTTTTCGAGCGAGGCGCTGAATT
Source organism: Burkholderiales bacterium (assembly GCA_050260375.1). Classification (GTDB taxonomy): domain Bacteria; phylum Bacillota; class Clostridia; order Christensenellales; family SZUA-584; genus DTFZ01. The sequence goes on from JBLNCA010000049.1 coordinate 10,540, forward strand.
CGCACATCTTTTCCACATCGGCGTCGCTCGGCTCTTCGAGCCGGAAGCGCATTTTAATGACGGGAATGCACGCGGCCGTCATTTCTTCCGAGCGAAGGTACTCGTCGACGCGCCGCGCAAAGCTCGTTATCGTATCGCAGGTCTCCTGCCGCAAGCCGAGGAAAGATACCTGGCGCAGTATTTTAGCGTAGCAGGCGCTAAGCCTTTCGCCTGCCGTAGGATATTTGCGGCAAAGCCTCCTGTAATATCCGGAGCCCGTCAGCAGAAATACGCGAACGGCCATAAACAGCCCGAGCGCAACGGCAATGCACGTTACCGCAACGAGCGTCGCTTTAAACTCTGCGGACATGCCGCCGCCATTGGCAGCATCGGCGTCATTTTCAGATAATACGTCGGGCGTCGGTGCGGGCGTTGGCGAGGCTACCTGCCCTCCGGGAGTGTTTTGGTCTATCACTGCGTTTTCGTCGAAGTTCCAGCCTGAAGCGTCGAACGTGAGCCATCCAATACCCTTGAAATAGATTTCAGTCCATGCGTGCGCGGTGGCGTTGGTGGCAAGGAATGAATTGCCGGCGGTGGTAGCCGGATTTCTCTTAAGCGCGTAGCCGGTAACGAAGCGGGCGGGAAGGCCTTCGGCGCGCGCAAGTACAGTCATTGCGCTCGCAAAATAGACGCAATAGCCTTCGCGCTTTTGAAGGAAATATTCCACAAAGTCCATGTTCTCCGGGGGGATGCCGGGGGTTAGCGTATATCTGCAGTTTTTTGCGAGCCAGTTTTCTATGGCCTTTGCTTTTTCATATGGCGTTTTGCAGCCTCTTGTAATTTGCGCCGCCGTCTCGTATACGCTGTTTGGCAGAGAGTCGGGGAGCTGCAAGTATTCTGAGCATATTCCGTCCCAACTGCCGTCGGGTTCGTTTTCCGTAAGCGATTCGAGCGCCGTCATATTGGCGTCAAAGTCCTCCAGGTTTCTGTTGAATATCACGGTATTGACAACGTAGCGCATCGACCTGTGGGAAACCGATGTGAAAAGCTCGGACTGTCTGTTAAAGAACACGCCGGATATGTCCATTGTCCTGCTCTCAATCGATTGCAGCCGTCCTGCGGAAAAAAGTGTCCTTCCGCGCTCAGAATACGTTATGCTGAGTTTTGCGGAGTGCGTAAGCTTGTCAAGCAGCTTTTTGGCTTCGCTGCCTGCCGTATTGGGAAGGCCGAACACTTCGTCGCGCATATTCTGCCATATTGAACTAGTAAGCCTGAACCTGCGCAATTTAGCCGTGTCATACCACCTCTGTCCGTCGTAAGCGTCGTATACGGCGCCTTTGAGGCGCATGGGCGAATTGGTTATTACCGTCATAACCACTTCGTTGCTTGGCGTTACGTTCCCGCCCAAGCGGTTTTCCAGCGGCGAAAAACCCGATACGCCTATATTAAAGCTTCCCTGTACCGGATCGCTGCTGTCTCCCCAGCCAAAATAATCGCTTATGTCTTCGACCATGTTGAAAAGCCCTTTAGATTGCCATTCACCGTCATTTTTGGGGCTTATAACGACCGACAGGAAAATGACTACGGGCACGATTACTATGGCTGTCATAACGAGCAGCGCGCTCGAAATGCCGTCTTCTTTGGGCAGCTTCTTATTTATACGGTTGCCCGTCGCCTTTGCAATCGACAAAAAGACTACGGCAAGAAGCATATAAAATACGGGCCAGAATGCGGGGAAGTTGACCGAATGCGCCCATATCAGCAGTCCGAGCGCGGCGGGCGGCAGGGCGGGAAAGAAAAACAGTTTGCGGAAATACAGGTACGAAATGGCGGCGGCGGGAAACGCCGCGGCAATCTCTACAACAATGATGCTGCCGTTCGTAGAATAAGGCGCGGTTGGGGGGTAAGACGCGGCGCACCAGCGCACGAAGCCGTCTATGTATTCCCAAAGCTCCCGGTGCAAGTCGAGTATTGTCGATATGAGCAGCGTGAGTACTAAAACGGCGCCTGCCAGGGCGGGGAACACCCACAACTTGCGCGTAAACAATACAATCAGCCCGAGGCAGGCCATTGTCAGCAAAATGCAGTCGCCGTAACCTACAGCAAATCCCGCGGAAGGCAGAAAAATCGAGCAGACGGAAGCGCCGAGCAGTATGCAGCAGAACATATCCGTAAGGAAAGCGGCGAGTTTTGATTTTAAAAACTTCATCGGTCCCTCCCAAACTAGAACAGGCTCTGCAATGACTCCGCGGCGTTTGCGCCCACTTCGACGTACAGCGTGTGCAAGCGGCCGCCGGGCTTTACCCCGCCTACGGCAACCAGCGTCACCGAATTATAGGGCGCAAGCGCCTTTTCAAGCTTCAGCATGCCGTCTTTGTCGGCGATTCTGGTGAGCACAAAAATCGCGTGGGCGTTAAAATCGCGGCCGATTTTCGCAAGCATGCCGTAAAGGCCGGCTTTATCGCTGAAAGGCAGTACCGCAAGATACCTGCGGACGCGCTCAAAATCCGCAAGCTCCGCGCATTCCGCAGGCCTTGAAAAATCGGCGCTGTTTACAACTCGCACGGCGCGGTTCTGGGACAGGTTGTGCAGCGCTATGCACGCAGCGCATTCGCAAACCGTATCGGCGTATATAAGAGCGTCTTCGCCGGTAAGCCCGTGCGTGCCGGTGTCTACGAATATCAGCACGCGCTCCTTTTCCGGATACTCATATTGCTTGATAAAAATCTCGCTCTGCTGCGCGCTCTTTTTCCAATGCACGCGCCGCAATGAATCGCCCGGGTGGTAAAGGCGCACGCCCGAAACGCTGTCGCCTTGCTCCGCCTGCTTGAGGTAAGCGTCGCCAAACAGCTTGGTGTCGGGTATGTCGTACGATACCGCCGCTGGCATCTGCGCCTTGGGAAGCACAATAAGCTCGGGCATGCGGTAATAAGAGAACCAGCGCATATCAAACGGAAAAGAAATAAGGCCGAATATATCGGTTATCTTAAGCTTTGTCATGCCAACGTTGTACCGCCCGCGGTATGGCGTCGCTATGGGTATATTAAACGTCCTGCCGGAGTAAGGCGCAACGCTGAATACGAGCTGCACGTTTTCGCCGTATGATACGACTTCTACATGCACTTCGATAAGCGACAGCGGAAAAGGTCTTTCATTGGCGATCTCAAGCTGCAGCGTTACCTCTTTGCCTTTGACGCAGCTTTTAGGCGAAAGCTCCTGCCTGAATTTAAACGTCTTGATCGTCCAAAGGCTTATTGCGAGCACGGATATAACGGTTAATAGCTGCGTTAAAAAGACAATGAAAAATACGCGCAGGCCTGAGTATATGCCCGCAATGAAGACAATAGCCATAAACGAATAGTATATCCATCTGAAAAGCTTCATGACACCCCAGGCACCTTTATGCCGCGCAGTATCGCGCTCAATAGCGATTCCGGCGTTTCCCTGTCCTGATTAGCCTGCAGATTGAGTATTATGCGGTGTGCGAGCACAGGCTCGGCCATAGTTTGAACGTCGTCGGGAAGCGTATAGTCGCGCCCGTTCAGCATTGCGTTTGCCATTGCGGCGTTCATCAGCGCGAGCGAACCGCGGGGGCTTACGCCCAGCGAGATTTTAGGGTTGCTGCGCGTCGCTTCGGCTATAGAGACGATATAAGACAGCACGGGCTCGGCGCACTTTATAGCGGCGTGAATTTCCCTTAAGCGCATTACGTCTTCTCCGCTTGCCACGGCGGTGAGAGTTTCCAACGGCTTTGAGCCCTTGTTGCGCTTTAATATATCAAGCTCTTCGCTGCGCTTAGGGTAGCCCATGGAGATTTTCAGCAGAAAGCGGTCAAGCTGGGCTTCGGGCAGCGGATATGTGCCTACATGCTCCACCGGGTTTTGGGTGGCGAGCACTATAAACGGCTGCGGCACGCTGTAGCATACTCCGTCTATGGTAACCTGGCCTTCCTGCATTACCTCCAGCAGGCTGGACTGCGTTTTAGGGCTCGTGCGGTTTATCTCGTCGGCAAGCACTACCTGCGCCATCACGCCGCCGAAGTTTACCTCCCGTTCGCCTGTTTTCAAATTGAAGCTCGTAAAGCCGGTGACGTCGGAAGGCAGCACGTCGGGCGTGAACTGTATGCGCTTGAAGCTGCAATTAAGCGAACGCGCGAGCGCCGAAACTAAAGTAGTCTTACCAAGGCCGGGAACGTCTTCAATCAAAACATGCCCGCCGCAGATAAGGGCGCAGAGTACGAGCTCGATTGCGCGCTCCTTGCCGACAATGACTTTTGCGATATTATCTTTTATGCGCCGTATTAAATCGAGGGTTTCGTTTACTTCGGTCATAGCCGCTATAGTCCTTTCGATGGCTCTGTTGTTTTTTTATGAAAATGATAATGGTTTAAGCAAAGCTGTAAAATGAATAATTTACGCTGAAAATACGCCATATTATAACATTATTTAGCGCCCATTGCCATATCATTTTTTGCCTCAATTATTTTACATTTTCCATGAGGTTCGTTTTAAAAGGCGGCGTAATTGCATATGGACGCGCTGAAACGCTTTTTGGTATAATATCGCTGCATGAATATCAGCAAAAGGAGAACAAACATCTGGACATCATAAAAACGCTTTCCGAAGAATTCAAAACCCCTCAGCAGTATGTAAAAAACATAATCTCGCTCGTGGACGGCGGAAACACAATACCGTTCATAGCCCGCTACCGCAAAGAGATGACCGGCTCTATGGACGACCAGGCGCTGCGCGAGCTTTCAGGCAGGCTATCTTACCTTCGCAATCTTGAAAAGCGCAAGGAGGAAGTTGCGGCTTTAATTACGGAAGCCGGAAAATGGACGGACGAGCTTTCAAAAGCTTTGGAGAATGCGAAGACATTGGCGGAAGTCGAGGATATCTACAGGCCGTATAAGCCAAAGCGCAAGACTCGCGCTTCCGTTGCGAGGGAAAAGGGCTTGGAGCCTCTCGCCGAAGCCGTACTGTTGCAGGACGCCTCGTTTATTCCGTTTAAAGAAGCCCAAAAGTACATAAACGAAGAAAAAGGCGTGCTTTCCGCGGAAGAAGCGCTGCAGGGCGCGTCGGATATAATAGCGGAGATAATAAGCGACGACGCCGATTTAAGAAAAACTTTCAGGGAGTATATCTGGCGCAACGGTGACGTCGTAGTTTCTTCCGACTGCGAAGAGGACAGCCTTTACGCCATGTACAGGGACTTCTCCGAGCCGGTTTACAGGATAGCGAGCCACAGGGTGCTCGCGATAGACAGGGGCGAGCGCGAGGGAATACTGAAAGTCAAGGTGCAGGCCGATAAGGAAAAGCTGCTTGTGTTTTTAAATAAAGCGTACGTAAAAGGCGCGAGCGAGAGTTCAACGCTTGTGCAGGCGGCGGGCGAGGACGCGCTCTCCAGGCTTTTGCTGCCTGCGCTGGAACGCGAAATAAGGGCTGCGCTTACCGAAAAAGCCGCCGAAAAAGCGATAAAAGTATTTGCTTCAAACTTGAAGAACCTGCTTATGCAGCCTCCCGTAAAGGGAAAAAACGTGCTCGGGCTCGACCCTGCGTACCGCACCGGCTGCAAGCTCGCGGTAGTGGACGAAACGGGCAAAGTGCTGCACACGGCCGTAATATATCCTACGCCGCCGCAGAATAAGGTGGCTGAAGCTGCCGAAACGCTCAAAGACCTGATAAGAAGGTTTAACATAACCGCCATCTCGATAGGCAACGGCACGGCTTCGCGGGAATCGGAGGAGTTTGTGGCGTCCGTATTGAAGGACATGGGGTATCCCGCCTCATATATGGTGGTCAGCGAGGCTGGGGCGTCGGTCTATTCGGCTTCGAAGCTTGCCGCCGAGGAGTTCCCCGAATACGACGTTTCGCTGCGCAGCGCCGTGTCGATAGCGCGGAGGCTGCAGGACCCGCTCGCCGAGCTCGTGAAGATTGACCCCAAAGCGATAGGCGTGGGGCAGTACCAGCACGATATGCCCGAGAACCTGCTGGAAGAGGCGCTGGGAGCCGTCGTGGAAGACTGCGTGAACGCTGTGGGCGTAGACTTAAATACCGCGTCGCATTCGCTGCTTTCGCATATCGCGGGCATCAACAGCCAGACGGCGAAGAATATCGTTGCGTACCGCGAGCAAAATGGGCATTTTAAAAGCCGCGAGGAATTGATTAACGTCCCCAAACTGGGAAAAAAGGCGTTCGAGCAATGCGCGGGCTTCCTGCGCGTCGCGGAGAGCGACAACGTTCTTGATAATACCGCCGTTCATCCGGAAAGCTACGGCGCGGCATTGAAGCTATTGTCCATAAGCGGGCTTTCGCTGGAAGACGTGAGAAAGAGACGGCTTTCGGTGCTTCCGTTAAAGCTCAAAGCCGCCGGCGCGGAAGCGTTGGCCGAGCAGATAGGCGTGGGAGTGCCTACGCTGCTGGATATCGTGGACGAGCTTCAGCGGCCGGGCCGCGACCCGAGGGAAAGCCTGCCGCAGCCGATGCTGCGCAAAGACGTGCTGAAGCTGGAGGATTTAAAGCCGGGAATGGAGCTGAAAGGCACGGTGCGCAACGTAATTGACTTCGGCGCATTTGTCGACATAGGCGTTCACGAAGACGGCCTTGTGCACATATCGCAGATGGCCGACAGGTTCATAAAGCACCCTTCCGAAGTAGTAAAGGTAGGGGACATAGTAAACGTAAGAGTGCTGGATGTGGACGTTAAAAGAAAGCGCGTCGCGCTTAGCATGAAAAGCGAAAAGAAGCCTTGACAGCGGGCTGATATACAATCAATAGAAGATATGAACAGGAAGGCAACCGATATAGCAGGGCCTTTCTTTTTTATGCTCTGAAACATCGCGCCGAAAAGCTTAAAGGCAGGCGTTTTGCTTGACAGCCTGCTGCATGAGTGCTATATTTTGAGCATAAATATTATTTTGGTAACCAAAAAAAATTTGTAACTCAGTTATCCCAACTCTTCACGAGCCGCGAAACAATAAAACCGCAAAATTGATTTATAGGCAACGGCATACGGGGCCCCCGGCAAGCCATGAGGCTTGATGGGGGTGAAAACTAAAAGGAGCATAAGTACGATGTGTCACAAGAATAGCGAAATTCCCTGGAGCGAAATAAAACAAAAAGCGCAGAGCTATGAGCCTCAGATGACGCGTTTTTTGCGCGACCTCATAGCTATACCGGGCGAGAGCTGCGGCGAGAGAAACGTTATCGAGCGCATAAAAAAGGAAATGCAGGCTGTGGGCTTTGATAAGGTTGAAATAGATCCTATGGGGAACATACTGGGCACTATGGGCGGCGGCCCGAAAATAATAGCGTTCGACGCGCACATAGACACGGTCAGCATAGGCAACAGGAGCAACTGGACTTTTGACCCCTACGAAGGCTATGAGACGGAAACAGAGATAGGCGGGCGAGGCGCTTCCGACCAGCTGGGCGGCATCGCGAGCGCGGTTTACGGCGCAAAGATAATGAAAGAACTGGGCTTATTAGCGGGTTACACGGTGCTTGTGACGGGCACGGTGCAGGAAGAGGACTGCGACGGCCTTTGCTGGCAGTACATAATAAACGAGGACGGTATCAAGCCTGAATTCGTGGTCATCACCGAGCCTACGGACGGCCATATATACCGCGGGCAGCGCGGAAGGATGGAGATACGCGTGGACGTACAGGGCGTATCCTGTCACGGTTCCGCGCCCGAGCGCGGCGACAACGCAATATACAAGATGGCGGAAATACTGCTGGAGGTGCGCGCGCTGGGCGACAAGCTAAAGTACGACGAATTCTTAGGCAAAGGTACTCTTGCGGTATCAGAGATATTCTTCACGTCGCCGTCGCGCTGCGCAGTGGCTGACAGCTGCGCGATATCGATAGACAGGCGGCTGACGGACGGCGAGACATACGAATCAGCATTGGAGGAGATAAGGCAGCTGCCGTCGGTGAAAAAATACAACGCGCAGGTATCGATGTATAAATACGACCGGCCGTCGTATACAAACCTTGTATATCCTACCGACTGCTACTTCCCGACATGGGTAATACCGGCAGACCGCAGCGCAACCGTCGCTATGGTAAATGCGTTTTCAGGGCTTTACGGCAAGCCCGTCGTAGACAAATGGACGTTTTCAACGAACGGCGTATCGATTATGGGCAGGTTCGGCATACCCTGCATAGGCTTAGGGCCGGGCAAAGAGGCGCAGGCGCACGCGCCCAACGAAAAGACGTGGAAGGCTGACCTTGTAAAATGCGCCGCCGTTTATGCTGCGCTGCCAACATGCTACAGGCAGCTCGACAAATAAAAAAGGGGAGACTATATGAGCACATTTGAACGACTTATAAAGCAGATAAAACATCTTGACTTAAAAGGCATGTACAACGGCGACTTCTTCCTTACGTGGGAGAAGACGGACGACGAGATAAAAGGAGTTTTCGCCGTTGCCGACGCATTGCGCGCGCTGCGCGAAAACAACACTTCCTGCAGGATATTCGACAGCGGACTCGGCATATCAATGTTCAGAGACAACTCTACGCGCACGCGCTTCAGCTTCGCTTCGGCGTGCAATTTGCTGGGGCTCTCCGTGCAGGATTTCGACGAGGGCAAGTCGCAGATAGCGCACGGCGAGACGGTGCGCGAGACGGCTAACATGATATCGTTCATGGCGGACGTTATAGGCATACGCGACGATATGTACATAGGCAAGGGCAATAAGTTCATGCACGATATCGTCGACTATGTAAGCGAAGGGTACAGAGAAGGAGTACTGCCGCAAAAGCCTACGCTTGTAAACCTACAGTGCGACATAGACCATCCGACGCAGGCCATGGCAGACATGCTGCATATAATACATCATTTCGGAGGAGCGGAGAAATTACGCGGCAAGAAGGTGGCTATGTCATGGGCGTATTCGCCTTCTTACGGAAAACCGCTTTCTGTTCCGCAAGGCGTAATAGGACTGTTTACCAGGTTCGGCATGGACGTGACGCTGGCGCATCCCGAGGGCTACGAAGTGATGAGCAGCGTAGAAGAAGTTGCAAGTAAGAACGCCGCCGCTTCGGGCGGGAGCTTTACAAAGACGAACAGCATGAGCGAAGCGTTCCGCGACGCCGACATAGTGTACCCGAAGAGCTGGGCGCCGTACGCCGCCATGGAAAAGCGTACGCAGCTTTACGCAGACGGAGACATGGACGGAATAAAAGAGCTCGAAAAAGAGATGCTTGCGCACAACGCGCTGCATAAGGACTGGGAGTGCACAGAAGAGATGATGAAGCTCACCAAGGGCGGCAGCGCGCTTTACCTGCACTGCCTGCCCGCCGATATCACCGGCGTCTCCTGCCGCGAAGGCGAAGTAGCCTCAAGCGTATTCGACAGGTACAGGGTTCCGCTTTATAAGGAAGCGGGCTTTAAACCGTATATAATAGCGGCGATGATTTTCCTTGCGAAGGTAAGCGACCCGGCCGCGAAACTATGTGAGCTTAAGGAAAAGGGCTCAATAAGATGGAACGGATGATATGAGCAAAAAAAGGATGGTTATCGCGCTCGGCGGCAACGCGCTTGGCAGAACATTGCACGAACAGATGGAGGCAATACAAAAGACGAGCCGCTATATCGTCGCGCTGATAAAGGAAGGCCACGAGATAGTGCTGACTCACGGCAACGGCCCGCAGGTCGGGCTTGTTATGGACTGCTTTGACAGCTATAAGATAGACCACGACATAGACGCGTTCCCTATGTCGGTGTGCGTCAGCATAACCCAAGGGTATATAGGCTACGACCTGCAGAATGTGATGCGCGAGGAAATACTCAACCAGGGGCTGCACGTTCCGGTATCCACCGTAATCACTCAGGTGATCGTGGACGCTGACGATCCGGCGTTTTTGGAGCCCACAAAGCCGATAGGCCTTTACCTTACCAAAGAACAGGTGGAAAACCGCAGCATAGAAGGCGAAACTTTTGTTTATTTCGGCGAAAAGGGATACCGCCAGGTGGTAGCCTCGCCTAAGCCAAAGCATATCGTAGAGTGGGAGACGATAAAGGTGCTGCTCGAGGCGGGGCAGCTTGTAGTAGCATGCGGCGGAGGCGGCATACCTGTCATACAGCAGGGCAACCACTTGAAAGGCGCGCAGGCCGTTGTCGATAAGGACCTCTCGAGCGCGCTGCTGGCGGGGCTGATACACGCGGATTACCTGGTGATACTTACAGCCGTGGAGAAGGTCGCGCTCAATTACGGCAAGCCGAATGAAATATTGCTCGACAGAATGAACATTGACGAGGCGCGGCGGTATATGGCCGAGGGGCATTTCGGCAAAGGCTCGATGCAGCCTAAAGTTGAGGCCGCGATACTCGCCGCGACGCAGAACCCGAACTGCAGGACTTTGATTACTTCGATAGAAAAACTTGCGGACGGTTTCAAAGGGATTACGGGAACGGTTATTGAAAAGTAATATTCACACCCCATCAAGCCTTATGGCTTGCTGGGGACCCCGTATTCACACCCCAAAAAGCCCCACGACTTTTTTGGGGACCCCGTATTCACACCCCAAAAAGCCTCATACTTTTTGGGGGCCCCGTATTCACACCCCAAAAAGCCTCACGACTTTTTGGGGACCCCGTATAGAGGGAACGCCCCCTGCCGACGTAGGGAATATGTCGTTTCGTTTTATATGACGTCAGGAAAACGAGGTCTCAAATATGTTATGTGTAGGTAACGGAATACTTATAACGCGCGACAAACAAAACCCGTTCATCGAAGACGGCTGCGTCGCCGTGGACGGCAACAAGATAGCCGACGTCGGGGCAACCAAAGCTTTACGGGAGAAATACGCAGGCGCTGAATTCTACGACGCAAAAGGCAATATCATCATGCCGGGGCTTATAAATGCGCACGGCCATATCTACAGCGCGCTTGCTCGGGGAATGGCGCTTAAGGACTCAAAGCCTTCTCATTCTTTCAAAGACATACTTGAAAACCTTTGGTGGCGCGTAGACAGGAGCCTAGGGCTGCCCGAGATAAAATACAGCGCGTACACGACATACATAGACAGCATAAAAAACGGGGTAACTACGTTTTTTGACCACCACGCGAGCGCGGGGCGCGTAAGAGACAGCCTGTTTGCCATAGCTGACATAGCAAGAGAGCTGGGCGTAAGGACGTCGCTGTGCTACGAAGTATCCGACAGGGACGGAGAAAGCACAGCTAGCGAAGGCATAGCGGAAAACGCCGCGTTTATAAAATACGCGGATAAGCAGGGCGGCGATATGATAAAAGGCATGTTCGGGCTGCACGCCTCGTTTACGCTTTCCGACAATACGCTTGAAAAGTGCGTCAGCGCCGCGGGCGGAGCGGGCTTTCACGTGCACGTCGCCGAAGGAATAGAGGACTTAAACGACAGCCAAAGCAAATACGGCAAGCGCGTAGTCGAGAGGCTGTCAGGCTTTGGCATACTCGGCAGCCGTTCGATAGCTGTGCACTGCATACATATAGACGAGCATGAAATGGGTATGCTGAAGCAAAACGATACGATAGTGGTGCACAACCCCGAATCGAATATGGGCAACGCGGTGGGTTATTCCGCTGCCGTGAGCATGCTTAAAAAAGGCATACTCGTAGGCCTCGGCACGGACGGTTATACGACGGATATGCTCGAGTCGCTTAAAGTCGCAAATATACTGCACAAGCACGAACTCCGCGACCCAAACGCCGCGTGGGCGGAAGCTCCGCAGATGCTGTTTGAAAACAACGCGGCCATTTGCGCGCGTTATTTTGGCAGCCCCGTCGGCGTAATAAAGAAAGGCGCGCTTGCGGACATAATCGTCGTGGACTACCAGGCGCCTACGCCCGTTACAGCGTCGAATTACAATTCGCATATATTGTTCGGCATGATGGGCAGGAACGTAATTTCAACGATTATAGACGGCAGGTTCGTAATGAAGGACAGGGAGATTCTAACCGCCGACGAAGAGAGGATATACGCCGAATCCCGCGAGACGGCGCGAAAGTTCTGGGAAAGAGTCTGATATTAAGGAGCAAATGCGTGAGCGAGATAATGACCCCGATACCGTTTGACCGGCTCATACGCTGGATGACGGAGGAGTACAAAACCAAAGGCAGCGTGTTCGGTATCAAAAAGGAGAAGTTCTATAAGAAATCGGGCAACAGATACCGGATATTCGGCAGGGAATTGGGCAGCCCGTTAGGCGCTGCGGCAGGCCCTAACACGCAGCTCGCGCAGAATATAGTCGCGGGGTATGTTTCAGGCTTGCGCTTTATGGAACTTAAGACCGTGCAGACGATGGACGGGGAGGAGATGCGAAAGTGCATCGCCCGCCCCTGCATATACGCGCAGGACGAGGGCTACAACGTCGAATGGTCTACCGAGCTTACGGTCCGGCAGGCGTTTGACGAGTACGTAAAGGCATGGTTCGCGCTGCACGTAGCCGCACGCGAGTTTGGCATAAGCGATACGCCCGACTTCGTATTCAACATGAGCGTCGGCTACACATACGAAGGCATAACGTCAAAGAAGATAGACGATTTTATCAGCGATATGACGGACGCAAGAAATACGGCAATATTCGATGAGTGCAGGGAACACCTTCTTTCGCATATCGATATGTTCTCCAACATAGACAGGGAATACATTGAATCGATAAGCAGCCGTATCTCGGAGTCCATCACGCTTTCCACATTGCACGGCTGTCCTCCCGAAGAGATAGAAAAAATCGCGAACCACTTTCTTATGGTAAAAAAGCTGCATACATACGTAAAATGCAACCCAACGCTGCTCGGTTACGAGTTCGTGAGAAACATACTCGACGATATGGGCTACGGCTACGTGTCGTTTGACCGTCGGCATTTTGACGCGGATTTGAAATTCCAGGACGCGGTCGCGCTGATAGGGCGGCTGCGCAAGACCGCCGCTGACAGCGGCCTTGTATTTGGCGTCAAGCTGACCAACACATTCCCGGTGCAGATAAAGGAGGGCGAATTGCCCGGAGAATTCATGTACATGTCGGGCCGCGCGCTGTTCCCGTTAAGCATAAACGTGGCGCTGAAATTAAGCGAAGCGTTTCAAGGCTCGCTGCCAGTATCGTTCTCGGGCGGCGCGGATTATTTCAACATAGACAGCATAATCAAGACGGGCATAGCGCCAGTCACGGTAGCGACGGCTATACTTAAGCCGGGCGGATACATGCGAGCCAAGCAGATGAACGAAAAGGTTGAGCCGATTGCCGTCGAGTTTAAAGGCATCGACATTCCGGCTCTTAAAGAACTCGCGGAACAGGTAAAGAGCGATAAGCACCATCTGAAATGGTCGCGGGAAACAAAGTCAAGAAAGATAAGCAGCCCGCTGCCGCTGTTTGACTGCTTTACCGCGCCCTGCAGCGAGGGCGGATGCCCTATACGCCAGCAGATACCGCAGTACCTCTCGCTGGTGGCAAAAGGGGAGTATAAAAAAGCGTTTGAGGTAATAGCCGCAGATAACGCGCTGCCCGCCGTAACGTCGGAAATATGCAGCCACGCGTGCCAGACGAAGTGCACGCGGATAGATTACGACGAACCGCTCAAAATACGTAGCGCGAAGAACTTAGCGGTACGGAACGCGCAGCGGGATTATATAGAGCGTATAAGTAAAACGCCGCTGCGTACCGGTAAAAGAGTCGCCGTAATAGGCGCGGGGCCAGCCGGGCTGTCGGCGGGGCTGTACCTAAGGCGCAACGGCGTAACCGTTACGGTATTTGAAAAGCTTGACAAACCTTTCGGCATAGTGCAATACGTGATACCGGCGTTCAGGGTAAGCGAAGAAGCGCTTCGCCTGGATTACGATATGGCGGTGAAGACGGGCGTCGAATTCAGGTTCGGTGTCGATGAAAATTACGACATAAAAGCGCTGAAACGGGAGTTTGATTACGTAATTATTGCGACGGGCGCGTGGAACACCGCATGCCCCGTTAAAGAAGGCGCGGACAAACTGCTTGACGCGCTTATGTTCCTTAAACAATCAAAGCTTAATGATTGCAAAGTTAAACTCGGCAAACATGTGGCGGTTATAGGCGGAGGAGACGTGGCAATGGACTGCGCGCGCGCCGCTAAACGAGCGCCCGGCGTGGAGAGCGTGGACATAATATACCGCAGGACAAGGGAGTATATGCCCTCGTCGAGAGAGGAGCAGGAGCTTGCGCTTTTAGACGGCGTGAAGTTTTACGAGCTGCTGTCGCCTTTAAGCTACGACGGAAAGAACCTCGTCGTTGAGCGTATGGAATTGGGCGAAAAGGCAGCCGACGGCAGGCGCTCGTTTGTGCCGACGGGAAGGTTTGAAACGCTTGCGTATGATACCGTAATCAGCGCCGTGGGCTCGAGGCCCGACGCAGCGGCGCTTAAACGCAACGGCATATGCATGGCCGGCGACACATACCCCGTGCTTAATGAAAACAACGAGACAAGCATTGGGGGCGTATACATAGCGGGGGATTGCAGCCGCGGCCCTGCTACGATAGTGCAGGCAATGGCGGACAGCAAAACGATAGCTTTGGATATACTGAACGATCTTGGGCTGCCAAACGATTTTGACAGAACCGAAACGGATACGGACTCGGGCGAGATTTATGAGCGCAAAGCGGTGCTGTGCGAATCCAGAGAAGGAGAATGCGACGCCGCGCGGTGTTTAAGCTGCGGACAAATCTGCGAGATTTGCTGCGAGGTGTGCCCTAACAGGGCCAATATAAGCCTGCTTGTCAATGGAAAGCCGCAGATACTGCACATAGACGGCATGTGCAACGAGTGCGGCAACTGCGCCGTGTTCTGCCCGTATCAAGGCGCGCCGTACCGGGATAAAATAACGCTTTTCAACAGCAGGGAAGAGTTTTCGGCAAGCGATAACAAAGGCTTTGTTTTCCTTGACGACGGCTTGATGCTTGTAAGGGACGAACGGGGCAACGAGTACGAGTGCGGCGTTGAAGACGAAAAGCTTCCGCCGATGCTTGCTCCCGTAATACGCGCGATACGGGGCGCGTACCGGTATATTGTATAGTTCAAATGCTGCGCCGCATAACTGGCGGGGCGGTTAAGGGGTGTAATATATGTCAAGATTCATGCTGAACGGGAACTGGATTGAAACGGACGCCGACAAAAACCTGCTGTCTTTTTTAAGAGACGATATGGGGCTTAAGTCCGTAAAGGACGGCTGCAGCGAAGGCGCGTGCGGTGCGTGCAGCGTTATAGTTGACGGCGTATCGCGCCGTGCGTGCACGCTCAGCGTACAAAAGCTTGACGGAAAGAGCGTGCTTACGATAGAAGGCTTCAGCGATTATGAAAAGCAGGTTTTTGCGTACTGCTTTGCCAAGGCCGGGGCTGTACAGTGCGGGTTCTGCATACCCGGCATGGTAATAAGCGCTAAAGCATTACTCGATAAAAACAACGCTCCTACAAGGGACGATATTAAAAAAGCGCTCAACGGCAACATCTGCCGCTGCACCGGATATAAAAAGATATTCGAAGCCATCGAAATGGCGGCGGAGTTTTTCCGCGAAAACAGGCCAGTGCCGCATTTCGGCTCGGAAGGCAGGATAGGACATGATGTGCCGCGCATAGACGCCGTGGAGAAGACGCTGGGCACGGCCGAGTACACCGACGACATTGCGCTGCCGGGCATGGCGTTTACGAGCGCCGTGCGCAGCAAGTACCCGCGCGCCGTGGTGGAAGACATCGACATATCAAAAGCAATCAAGCACCCCGACGCCGTCGCGGTAGTAACGGCGGAGGACATACCGGGCAGCAACGTATCGGGGCACATCGTACAGGACTGGGATACTCTGATACCGAAGGGAGGCACTACGCGGTATATCGGCGACGCAATAGCGCTCGTAGTTTCGAATAAAGAGGAGAGCCTTGAGGAAATAAAAAACCTCGTCGAGATTACGTATACGCCGCTTGAGCCGGTAACGTCTCCGCGCATGGCGCTGGCAGAAGGCGCGCCGCTGATACACGAAACGGGAAACGTGCTGCGGAGGGACCGCGTAAAGCGCGGCGAAGACGTGGATGCGGTATTCGCGCGCTCCAAGTATTTGGTGAGCCACGTATATAAAACTCCGCCGACCGAACACGCGTTTATGGAGCCGGAGTGCGCCGTATGCGTTAACGAGGGCGGCAATCTTACGCTTTACACATCGGGGCAAAGCGTATACGACGAACACCGCGAGATAACACATATACTCGGCATAGCGCCCGAAAAGCTCCGCGTTATAAGCAAATACGTGGGCGGAGGTTTCGGAGGCAAGGAAGACATGAGCGTACAGCACTACGCCGCACTCGCTTCTTACATAACGGGCAGGACGGTAAAGGCGAAATTAAGCCGACAGGAGAGCATAAACGTACATCCGAAGCGCCACGCCACCGAGATAGAGATGACTACGGCGTGCGACGAAAACGGGCGGCTGACTGCCATGCGAGCCCGCCTTATTTCCGACACCGGCGCTTACGCGTCGCTCGGCGGTCCGGTGATACAGCGCGCGTGCACGCACGCGGCCGGGCCGTATAAGTACGAAAGCGTAGACATCGAGGGAATGGCGGTTTACACGAACAACCCGCCGGGCGGAGCTTTCAGGGGGTTCGGAGTAACGCAGAGCTGTTTCGCTACAGAGTGCAACTTAAACGAGCTTGCGGCGCTGGTCGGCATATCGCCCTGGGAGATACGGTACCGCAACGCCGTAGAGCCGGGGGATGTACTGCCCAACGGCCAGATAGCGGATAATTCCACGGCTTTCAAGCAATGCCTGCTCGCGGTGAAGGGCGCGTTTGAGAGCAGCCCGTACGCGGGCATAGCGGGGGCGTTTAAAAACAGCGGGAAGGGCGTGGCCGTACCCGACACGGGCAGGTGCATAGCTTCGGTGGAACAGGGAAAAGTGCATATACGCACGAGCGCCGCGTGCATGGGACAGGGGTTCGCAACGGTGGCGCTGCAGATTGCCTGCCATACGCTGGGGATTTCCCCTGACCTCGTAGTGGTTGAGCCGCCGGACACATTGCGCACTCCCGATTCGGGCACGTCCACTGCGTCAAGGCAGACGGTGTTTTCGGGAGAAGCCGTACGGCGCGCATGCGCAAAGCTGAAACAAGAGTTAGACAAGGGGGGCACGCTGGAGCAGCTCGAAGGCAGGGAGTTCTACGGGGAGTTCACATGCATTACCGACCCTATAGATACAGACAAGGAGCATCCGTTCAGCCATCTGACATACGGCTTTGCTACGCAGGTCGTAATACTGGACGAGACAGGCAAAGTTAAAAAAGTTGTCGCGGCCTATGACGTAGGGCAGGTCATAAATCCCAAAAGCGCGGAAGGCCAGGCGGAAGGCGGAATAGTGATGGGATTAGGGTACGCCCTTACCGAGGATTACCCGCTCAAAGACTGCATACCGCAGGCAAAATACGGCACGTTGGGGCTGTGGCGCTCAACTCAGGCGCCGGAACTGGAAGTGAAATTCGTATCGACGGGCTATAAGTCGGACATTTCCTACGGCTCGAAGGGAATGGGCGAGATATCCGTAATACCGACTGCTCCCGCCGTCGCGGGCGCGTATTTTAAGCTGGACGGCAAGTTCCGCACGGAGCTGCCTTTAAAGGAAACCGCTTATAGAAAGTAGGCGTTTGTTTTGGTAATCAAGAACGGTATCGTGGTAACTGAAGACGGCGCGGGCATTAAAGACGTGCTTATCAAGGACGGAGTAATAGCCGCGGTGGGGGAGAACCTTGACGATGCAGAAAGCATCGATGCCTCGGGCAAGTACGTGCTGCCCGGAGGGGTTGATGTTCATACGCATATGGACTTGGACGTCGGCATAGCTGTAGCGCAGGACGATTTTTATACGGGCACCGTTGCAGCCGCCTGCGGGGGGACGACGACCATAGTGGACCATCCCGCGTTCGGCCCGAAAGGCTGCGGCCTCGGGCACCAGATAAGCCGTTATCACGAGCTCGCTAAGGATAAAGCGGTAATAGACTATTCGTTTCACGGCGTAATACAGCATGTGGACGAATGCGTTCTTGACGACATGGAAACGCTCGCGGACGAGGGAATAACGAGCTTTAAGATATACATGACGTACGACTTTAAGATTGACGACGCCGGCATTTACGCTGTGTTGAAGCGCGCAAAAGAGCTGGGCGTTATTATAGCCGTACACCCGGAAAACGACGGAGTCGTCGCTTCGAGGCGCAAAGAACTGATAGAATTGGGCATGGGCGCGCCAATATACCACGAGCGCAGCCGCCCCGTGGAGTGCGAAGCCGAGGCAATTAACCGCGTAATGATGATATCAAAAATGGCGGGCAACGCGCCGCTTTACATAGTGCACCTGTCGGCGCATCTCGGCATGGAATACATCAAACTTGCCAGATGCGGCGGTCTTGGCAACGTGTTCGTGGAGACATGCCCGCAGTATATCATGCTGGACGAGTCGTATTACCTGCGCGAGGACGGAGTTAAGTTCATATTGAGCCCGCCGCTCAGGGATAAAAGCAACAACTTGCTGCTGTGGGAGGACATATGCAGCGGCCTTATCGATACAATAGCGACCGACCACTGCCCTTTTGACTACACGCTCAAAGCTAAGCTAGGGGGCAGCGATTTTACTAAATGCCCCAACGGCCTGCCGGGCGTTGAGCTAAGATACCCGCTGATGTTTTCGGAGGGCGTGCTAAAGAAAAGGATATCAGCGGAAGCGTGCGCGAGGCTTTGCGCCACAAACCCGGCGAAGCTGTTCGGGCTGTACCCCAAAAAGGGCGCGATAAGGTTGGGCGGCGATGCGGATATTGTAATAATTGATCCGGGCGGCAAGCATACGATCACTCATACCGAACTGCATGAAAACGTGGACTACACGCCGTACGAGGGAATGGAGCTTCTGTGCTCCGTCGACACGGTTCTGTCCCGCGGGGAAGTCATAGTGCGGGGCAATGAATATATAGGCGCTAAGGCAAGGGGACGCTTCATAAAGCGCGGCCGGCCGATATTGGATTTATGATCAATTCTAGGTAAAGGAAGGGCAAATATGAGCAAGTACAATCTTATCGATTTAACGGTAAACGAGCAAAGGCTGAAACGGGCGGTACGCAGGGCCAAAGAGAGAGGCATAGTGATACCGATGCTGGCGCAGATGAAGAACCCCGCTCTTATACCCGATTCCGTAAAACAGAGATTAACGGAGGTAGGGTTATGGGACGTCAACCCGCTGAACCTTTTCAGGATAACGTGGAAAAACGAGCCGGTAGAAAAGGGCGGGCTTTACGGCGGCGTTAATTATATCGTGATGCCGCGCGAGATAACGGGCGTAAAAGCCAAAATAATAGCGATCAGCGGCAAATGGTTCCCAACGGGCGCGCATAAAGTTGGCGCTGCGTTCGGATGCCTCGTGCCGAGACTCGTTACCGGCCAGTTCGATCCTACGACTCAAAAAGCGGTCTGGCCTTCCACCGGCAACTATTGCCGCGGCGGCGCGTACGACTCGGCGCTGCTTGGGTGCGAGTCGATAGCGATACTTCCCGAGGGCATGAGCAGCGAGCGCTTCGAATGGCTTAAGACCGTTGCGGGCGAGACGATAAAAACGCCGGGCACGGAGAGCAACGTTAAAGAGATATTCGACAAATGCTGGGAGCTTAGGAATTCCGGACAGGACCTGATGATATTCAACCAGTTCGAGGAGTTCGGCAACTACCTCTGGCACCATGAGGTAACAGGCGAAGCGATTGAAAGCGTGCTGAAAAAGGAAATGGGTGAGAAATCGAACTTCCACGGGTTTATCAGCGCCACAGGCTCGGCGGGCACAATAGCCGCGGGGGATTTTTTAAAGAAGAAATTCCCTAAGAGCCGTATAGCCGCGTCCGAGGCGCTGCAGTGCCCGACGATATACATGAACGGTTTCGGCGCGCACAGGATAGAGGGAATAGGCGACAAGCATATACCGTGGATACACAACACCAAAAATACCGACGTAGTGATAGACGTGGACGACGAAATACCGATGCAGTGGATACGGATGTTCAACGAAGAGGAGGGCATAAAGCTGCTCGCTGATAAGGGCGTCAGGCAGGAGACAATCGACAGGCTGCCGTGGATAGGTATTTCGGGAGCGGCGAATTTGATAGCGGCAATAAAATACGCTAAATACTTCGAGCTTAACGAAAACGACGTTGTCGTTACGATACTTACTGATTCAATAGACATGTACCGCAGCCGCCTTGCAGAGCTTAACGAGGAAAGGGGCAAATTCGACGAGTATGCGGCGCACGAAGTAAACGCTCGGTATTTCGACGGGTTGGGCGTCGATTACGTAAAAGAGCTCAATTACTATGACCGCAAGGCGGTACATAACTTAAAATACTACACGTGGGTTGAGCAGCAGGGCAAGACTTACGAAGAGATACTGGCGCAGTGGGAAGACGACAGCTACTGGACGGATATTCCCAAGGCTGCGGCGGCGCTTGACGAACTGATAGAACAGTTCAACAAAGCTGTTGCGGAAGGCTAAAGCGTATGGAGTATTTAAAGTTCGCGCCCAACACAAAAAAGAACAGAATGTTTTCGAAGGAGACGGAACTTTTTTCGCGGCAGCAGACGGAGAGGGTGTACCGCTTTCACCGTTCGATGGGAAAGGCGTACAACGAGACGCCGCTTATTTCGCTTAATGCGTTCGCGAAAAGCGCGGGGCTTGGCAGCTTCTTTGTTAAGGACGAGTCGCGGCGCGGCACGCTTAAGGCCTTTAAGCTGCTGGGAGGCGCATACGCGGTGGCAAACAGCATATGCGCCAAGCTCGGCGTATCGATAGACGACGTAGATTTCGGCTACTTAAAATCCCGCGAGGTGAAGGAAAGATTGGGCGACCTCGTTTTCGCGGCGGCTTCCGACGGCAACCACGGCAAATCCGTCGCGTGGGCGGCAAACGAATTCAACCAGAAGTCAATTGTATATATGCCCAAAGGCACCGCGCTTGACAGGATTGCCGCGATAGAGGCATTGGGCGGCACTGTCGTAGTTTCCGACTACAGCTACGACTGGTGCGTGCGCGAGGTGAACCGCCTTGCCAAGGAGAAAGGCTGGGAAGTCGTGCCCGATACGGCGAGCGAAGGCGATGAACTGGTTGCCGTATGGGTAATGCAGGGCTATTCCACGATGGCGAGGGAAGCCATAGCGCAGCTTGGCGATACGGCGCCAACTCACGTGTTCCTTCAGGCGGGCGTAGGCTCAATGGCAGCGGCCGTTACGGGCGTAATAGTGAACCACTACAAAGAGCGCTGCCCGCGCATTTACACGCTGGAGCCGCATAAGGCCGCGTGCTTCTACGAATCCGGGCTCGCCGGGGACGGCAAACCGCGCAGCGTTGAAGGAGACTTGGACAGCATAATGGCCGGGCTGTCGTGCGGAGTTCCCAACCCCGTTTCGTGGGAGATAATACGCAGCTTTGCGGACGGCTTTTTCTCGTGCGACGACGTGCTGGCGGCAAACGGCATGCGCATACTGGGAAACCCGCTGAGCGGAGACGAGCGCGTGGTATCGGGGGAATCCGGCGCGATAGGCGCGGGGTTTATAGATTACATAATGCGGCATGAAAAAGAGCTTGCGCGCTCAATTGGCCTTGATGATACGTCTTCGGTGCTCGTGTTCAGCACGGAGGGGGATACTGATATGAAGAACTACCGCGATATAGTGTGGTACGGCGCGTATCCCTTCGCAGGAAAGGAGTAATTATGCATAAGACATTCGCTCAGCCGTTCTGGGAACAGCTTGCCAAGGGTATAGCGGGGCATTTCGGCGAGAACTGCGAGGTTGTGATACACGATCTTACCAAAGACCCCGAGCACAGCATCGTTTATATCGAGAACGGGCATGTAACGGGCCGCAGTGCGGGGGAAGGCGCGTCCAAGGTAGTGCTGGAAGCGCTTAAGAAAAAGCCGGAGGAGCTTTGTGACCGCATAAACTACCTGACTGAAACGGAGGACGGAAGGGTACTCAAGTCCAGCACTATATACATACGCGACAACTCGGGCAACGTGGTGGGCATACTTGGCATAAATTACGATATTACGAACTTTATGATGATGGACCATGCAATAAAAGGCTTGCTGCGCACGAACGAAGTGGAAAAGCCCGAAAAGATAAGCAACAGCGTGCACGGGCTGCTCGAAGAGCTTATCGAACAGTCGGTGCGCCTGGTCGGCAAGCCGGTATTTCAAATGAACAGGGAAGACAAGATACGCGCGATACAGTTTCTTTACGACGAAGGCGCTTTCCTGATAACAAAATCCAGCGACAGGGTATCAAAATACTTCGGCATATCTAAGTATACGCTGTACAACTACATCGATCAAAAGGATGAAGGGGAAGTTGCTCCGGGAAACGCGGGCCGCGGCTGAACGCGCCCTTATTTGCCGGACGGTTAAGAGTATTTTTTCCGAACATTATATTAATTTTAGCTTGCATCGTTTGAAAATTCACTTGTATTTCCGTTATATTTATGCTACGCTTTTTACATAATTAGAGACAAAGATGTTCTAAAAAGGATGATCTTTGTTTTTTATATTGCATATGCGGGAAGAAACTGCGGTTAACGGTTGGGATTCAGATTCTCTCATGAAAAACCGCAGGCAACAGCCATAATTTGTGAGATAAGAATAAACCGGTTCGAATTTCACATTTTAATAATTTTTCAGGAGGGATACATATGAAAAAACTATTGGTGCTTGTGCTTGCGCTGCTGATGGCGGCCTTTGTGTTTGCGGGCTGCGGACAGCAATCTTCACAAACTCCTTCGAATGCTCCCGCTTCAGGCGGAACAGGCGTTATGCCTGCTGTCGCTAAAGAGGATTTGAAGGTCGGCGTTATACACATCGGAGACCCGTCCGCGGGTTCGGGCTACACCTACGCGCACGATCAGGGCATTATTAAGATGCAGCAGGCTCTCGGCCTTAAGGACGAGCAAATAGACCGCAAGATCAACGTTAACGACACGGACCCTGCCGCTATAGAGTCCGCGATGAGGGAATGCGTTGAGGAAGGCTGCCAGATAATATTTGCTACGAGCTGGGGCTATATGGATACTTGCGAAGCGCTCGCCAAAGAGTTCCCGAACGTTATCTTCTCGCATGCGTCAGGCTACAAGAGCAACGATAAAAACTTCAATAACTACTTTGGACGTATTTACCAGGCTCGCTACCTCTCGGGCATAGCCGCCGGCATGAAAACGCAGTCCGGCAAGATAGGCTATGTAGCCGCAATGGGCAAAGACAACTCCGAGGTCACCGGCGGCCTTAACGCTTTCGCTATAGGCGTGAAGGAAGTTAACCCGGACGCCAAGGTTTATGTAAAGGTCACCAACAGCTGGTATGACCCGAACGGTGAGAGCAACGCCGCCAAAGCTCTGATTTCCTTAGGCTGCGACGTTATAGGCCAGCACTGCGATACTCCCAACCCGCAGCTCGAGGCTGAAAAAGCCGGCGTATGGGGCGTAGGATACAACTCGGATATGTCCAAAGACGCTCCTAAAGCGACCATTACCTCCGTTGTCTGGGACTGGGGCGTATACTACACGGCGGCTGTCCAGGCGCTCATAGAAGGAAAATGGGATAACGCGAACTACTTCGGCGGCATGAAAGAGGGCATGGTAGGCATTACGGCGCTGAGTGACCTCGCTGCCGAAGGAACGCAGGAAGCCATTGACGCTGCCAAGGCCAAGATATTGAACGAAGGCTTCAACGTATTTGACGGCGTACTCAAGACGAACGACGGACAGACAATAGGCGAAGAAGGCAAAACGCTGGACGACGCGACGATTACCGGAAAGCTCAACTGGTATTTCGAAAATGTCATAGCCGAATAATTAAAGCATGATTAAGATATAGTGTGAAAGCGTCAAAAAGTTTGTTCTTTTTGACGCTTTTTACTATTAAAAATGCTATGTGTTAGTATATAATGAATACTGTCAGTTTATTATACCCCCGGCAAAGTCGCGGAGTTTATAGGGTGTAAATAACGGGGCCCCCATAAAGCCCAAAGCTTTGTGGGGTATAGATCATTGCATTATATGACAATGAGGTGAGATATGGATTTCGTGGAAACAGCGAATGAGGATGGGCGCCTTGCAATAGAGTGCAGAGGCATATCGAAATCTTTCGGCAAAGTACTTGCAAACGACAGCATAGATCTCGACGTTCATTTTGGCGAGATACTGGCGTTGCTCGGCGAAAACGGCTCGGGCAAGACTACGCTTATGAACATGCTTTCCGGAATATACCACCCGGATGCGGGCAGTATATTTGTGGAAGGCAGGCAGGTACATATAAACTCGCCCGCCGATTCTTTTGAACTCGGCATAGGCATGATACATCAGCATTTTAAGCTGGTGGACGTACTCAGCGCGATGGACAATATCGTTCTCGGCATACGGGAAAAGCGCTTGAAGCCAAAGCAGTTAAAAGAGAAGATATTGTCGTTATGCAAAAAATACGAACTCGAGGTAGACCCCGAAAAAAAGATATACAACATGTCGGTAAGCGAGAAGCAGACCGTCGAGATATTAAAGCTGCTTTACAGGGGAGCGCGCATACTCATACTGGACGAGCCTACCGCGGTGCTGACGCCTCAGGAAACGGAAAAGCTGTTTGTCATATTAAGAAAGATGAAAGAGCAAGGCTGCGCGGTAATAATAATAACGCACAAGCTGGGCGAAGTGATGGAGATATCCGACCGCGTGACTATACTTCGCAAAGGGCGGAGCATAGGAACGGTGATAACGTCCGAGACTAACGAGCTTCAGCTTACCGAGCTTATGGTAGGGCGAGCAGTAAACCTTCACATAAAGCGGCCGGAAACGCGCGACAAGGAAAAGGTGCTCGAGGTAAAGACTTTAACCGCTAACAAACCCGACGGCACGAGGGGCATAAAAGACGTAAACTTTGAAATGTTCACGGGGGAGATACTCGGCGTAGCGGGTATCGCCGGAAGCGGGCAGAAAGAGCTGTGCGAGGCGCTTACGGGGCTGTTGCGCGCGCAAGGCGGCGCTGTCAGGCTGCGCGACGAGGATATACTGGGGAAAACTCCGTACGAGATACAAAAGCTGGGCATAAGGCTCGCGTTTGTGCCGGAAGACCGGCTGGGCATGGGGCTTGTCGGCTCGATGGGCATGGCGGACAACATGCTGCTTAAAACATATAACGAAGGCAAATCGTTCTTTGTAGACCGGCGGCCCGCTAGGGAGCTTGCCGAAAAGCTCATCGAAAAGCTGGAGGTGCAGACGCCCTCGATAGACTTCCCCGTACGCCGCCTGTCGGGAGGCAATGTTCAAAAAGTGCTTATAGGGCGGGAGATAGAATCCAATCCCGTTATACTTATCACGGCATATCCCGTACGCGGCCTTGATATAAACTCTTCATA
The DNA here is from genome assembly GCA_050260375.1 of Burkholderiales bacterium. Classification (GTDB taxonomy): domain Bacteria; phylum Bacillota; class Clostridia; order Christensenellales; family SZUA-584; genus DTFZ01. The sequence goes on from JBLNCA010000049.1 coordinate 35,931, forward strand.
CACGATATATGATCTTTTGAACGCTCAGAAGGAGAAGGGCGTTTCCGTTATGTTTGTCGGCGAGGACCTCGACGTGCTGATGGAGCTTGCCGACAGGATAATGGTGCTTTGCCACGGAGAGGTGACCGGCATAGTGGACCCGCGCAGCGTTACAAAAGAGCAGATCGGCCTTTTGATGACGGGAGCTTCTTTCGAGGAGGTATCTGCTAATGCAAACTAGAAAGCTTAAATCAAAAGAGCCGTTTGTGCATGTAGAAAAACGCAACGAGTTGGGTCCGAGAGAGTCTCTGCTGCTGCGCCTTGGTTCGGTATTGCTTGCGCTGATAGCCGGCGGCATTTTTATGATCGCTATAGGACACAACCCTTTTGAATTGTACGGCACTATTATTTCAGGCGCTTTCAGAAGCGAAATGGCTTTTCAGGCGACTATCAAGATAATGATACCGCTTCTTATATCGTCGCTCGCCGTAACGCTTGCTTTTAAAATGAGGTTCTGGAATATCGGCGGGGAGGGGCAGATAATAATGGGCGCTATATGCTCCTCTTACTTCGCGCTGTTTTGCAGCGACCTGCCCCATCCTTTGCTGATGCTTATAATGTTTATTGCGGGCGCCGTAGGCGGCGGGCTGTGGGGGCTTATACCCGCCTTTTTCAAGGTTAAGTTTGACACGAATGAAACGCTGCTGACGCTGATGCTTAACTATATAGCGCTCAATATCATAGTGCTGCTGCGCGACGGCCCTTGGGCAGACCCGACTTCACAGGGGTTCCCGAAGATATCGCGGTTTGTAGATAACGCGCAGCTTGATAAGCTTTTCGGCATACAGATAGGCTGGCTTATAGGGCTGGTGCTCGTTGTTGCTGTACTTGTCTATTTGAGATATACGAAGCACGGCTATGAGATAAGCGTGGTGGGCGAAAGCAAATCCACCGCGACATACGCGGGCATAAACGTAAAGAAGGTAGTGCTGCGCACAATGTTCATAAGCGGCGCAATAGCGGGCGTTGCGGGCATGGTGCAGTCTTCGGGCTCGGACTACACGCTGGCGACGGCAGTAGCGGGCGGCGTAGGCTTTACGGCCATTATAGTCGTTTGGCTTGCCCACCTTAACACTGTTGGCATACTCGTTATATCGTTCCTTTTCAGCATACTTGAGAAGGGTTCCAGCGTAATGCAGTCCACGTACGGCATATCCACGTATTCGGCAAACGTCATTCAGGGCATAATACTGTTTTTCGTGCTTGCCTGCGAGTTCTTCATATTCTATAAGTTTTCATTCAGACGCAAAGGTAGGAGAAAAGTATGAATATCGTCGATTTTCTGGCCAATTCTATGCTGGCGGGCACGCCGCTGCTGTTTGGAATTCTGGGTGAAATATGCAACGAACGCGTGGGCCATCTTAACTTAGGCGTAGAGGGCATGATGTCGCTTGGCGCCTGCTGCGGCTTTATGATAGGCCTTGCGTTCGACAACATAGTGCTGGCGCTTATCGCGGCGTTTGTTGCGGGCGCTTTGGGGGCTCTTATTTACGGAGTAGTCACCATAACATTCATGGCCGACCAGACTGTTACCGGCTTGACTCTTACGATATTCGGCGTAGGCGTTTCGAATTTCGTAGGCGAGCTTATGCTGAGTAACGCGCCTGAAAAAGTATTGAAGCTGGGCGAAACGATAAATGCGCAGATAGCGAACATTAATATTCCTGGCTTAAGCGACATACCCGTCGCCGGGCCGCTTTTATTCTCATATAATATGTTCGTATATCTGGGCGTTGTTATAGCCCTTATATTGGCTTTTTATTTCAGCCGTACCACGGCAGGACTGCACGCGCGCGTTATCGGCGAGAACCCCGCGGCGGCGGACGCGGCGGGCATCAACGTTAAAAAATTAAAGTACCTGCACGTGATGCTGGGCGGCGGAATATGCGGCATAGGCGGCGCGTACGCTTCGATGATAACGAACGGCGGCGTATGGCTGCCCAACAGCGTCAACGGGCAGGGCTGGGTAGCCGTAGCGCTCGTAATATTCGCAAGCTGGAAGCCGTCAAAGGCAATATTGAGCGCTTTTGTGTTCGGCGCTTGCTCGGTGCTGAAGTTCTACATACCAAAATCGCTGCTCCCGATGCCAAACGCTATATACGATATGCTGCCGTTTATCGTTACTGCGCTGGTGCTGATTATAAGCTCGGTGCGCCGGTATAAGGAAAACCAGCAGCCCGCGAGCTGCGGCCAGAACTATTTCCGCGAGGAACGGTAAGTGCAAAGTATTAGCATATTACACCCCGGCAAGCCTAACGTCTTGCCGGGGACCCCGTATCAAGACGAGGCAGGCCATAGGGCTTGCCTCTTTATATATGGCGTTATATAGAGAAATGGCTGTCACCCGATTCCGCCGAGGTTTTTTATAATCTCGTTATAGCGCAATGTTGCCAGCGCGCTCGGCTTGTCTTTTTCACAGAAGGAAAGCCCGGCGAGTTTCGGAACGACGCGCTGGGCAATGATTTGCCCATCGACCAATTTCGATTTCAGCGCTTCGAGGGCTTCTAAAAACCGCTTGTCATTCTTTGCCCGGTCATAGAACGACAGAACGTATACGTAAATAAAGAGGTTATAGTTATAGAAAGGGTATTCTATCTGCATAAACAATTTGCCGATTCCATAGTGGCACGGGCCGATAGGCTTCTTTATGGCCCAATGCTCCAGCAGAAAATCCACAGCCCTGTCAAGCGCCGGTTCGCTGTTCAGATAATCGCTGAAGCGAAAAGCATTCAATGCGAGAAGCGTCGGAAAGGGATTTGAAAACTCTGTTTCCGGGCCGCGGCCGAACATGAACTTGTTGCAGCGCCAGCCTCCGTCCGTATGCTGTATATCAAAAAGATGCTCGAAGGTCTTTTGCAGCCTTGCGTCGAAAGCATACCCCATATAGCACAAAACCTCGGCGGCATGAATGGTATGGCATGGATAAATGGAACCTTTAGGGGTTAGTTTAAACCTTCCGTCCTCTTTCCAGGTGCTGAATATCTGGTCGGCGCATTCTTTAAGCAAGGGCTCTTTAGGGTCCATGCCCAATTCCAGCAGGAAAAGCACGCTGTTAAGAGTGGTGAAGGGAGATCCTATTATTAAACGTTTGTCAGGAGTGGTCCAGTAGTCGGCGCCGTTGTCGTATCTATGTGACAATATCGCCTCAACATCCGCCAAATATCGCTTATCTACAGCTAATTATATTACCTCGTATCAGTCAGCCCTGCTGCGAGAGAAAATCATGTAGCAGCGCAAGGCACACCCTCTTGCGGTATTCGGCGGTCGAGCGCTGGTCGTCTATGGGCGTTATATGCGGCTCGTACATGTCCGCTATATTGTCTTTCATGTCCCGGATTTGGGCGGGAGTTTTTCCGATAAGCGCCGATTCTATCTCCGGCCTGCGCACTACGGTGGGCGCCACGGAGCCGAACGCAACGGGCATAGCCGTGACAACCCCGTTTTCCACGCGCATCGCCGCGGCGAACGACGCTTTGGATATCGCCAGAGCGCGCCTTGCGCCAACTTTTTTGTAGTATGTTCGCGTAAATTCCGCTTTGGGTATGATTATGCTTTCTAGAAGCTCGTCGGGGTTAAGGTCTATGCTGCGCACTCCCCGAATAAAAGAAGATATAGGCAATTCGCGTTTTCCGTTGACGGACGCAAGCACCACGCGCGCGTCCAGTATATATAACACGGGAAGCGTGTCTCCCGCGGGCGACGCGTTGCATATGTTGCCTCCCAGCGTGCCCATGTTGCGTATGGCGGGGGAGGCGACCTCAACAATTGCCTGCCGCAATATATCGGGCGTCGCGTCCGATTCCAAAAGCTGCGTGTACGTGCAGCACGCGCCGATTTTTATGCTGTCCTGGGTTTTTGTTATCTCGCGCAGCGAGGGGATATAGTTGAGAAACAAAAGGGGAGTGCCGTCACGGCGGTTTACCATCCAGTCCGTGCCGCCTGCGTAAGGTACGAGCGACGGACGCTCGGCTTTCGCAGCGAGCGCTTCCTCCAGCGTTTTGGGATAACAAGAGCCTACCATAAATCACTCTCCTCGCTTGCCGCGCGTATCGCATCGACTATCATATTATACCCGGTGCAGCGGCAAAGGTTACCCGAAATAGCCTCTCTTATCTGCTGTTCGGTGGGATGAGCGTTACGGGAAAGCAGCGCCTCGGCAGCCATGACCATGCCCGGAGTGCAGTATCCGCACTGCACCGCGCCCGCCTCCGCGAACGCCTTTTCGAGCGCCGCATAGCGTTTTGTTTCCCGGAAACCTTCTATGGTAACTACTTTGGCGCCGCGTATGCTGCCCATTGCCACAAGGCAGGAGTTGACAAGCCGGCCGTCCAGCAGCACGCTGCACGCGCCGCACTCGCCTTCGCCGCAGCCTTCTTTGGGCCCGGTAAGGCCAAAAAAGTTGCGCAGTATATCGAGAAGGCGCATCGAAGGGTCGCAGTCCACGTAAACGGTGCGGCCGTTAAGCGTAAATTCTATCATATCATAGCCTCCATGAGCTTCTCGGGCGTCAGGGGAATGCAGTTGGTGCGCGCGCCGGTAGCATGTTCCACAGCGGCGGTGTATGCGGCCGCCGCGCCGACGAGCGTCAGCTCGCCTGCGCCTTTTGCGCCGAACGGGCCGTTGCGGTACGGGTTCTCCATCATTACCGTCTCAAAATGCACGGTATCCATAGCGGTGGGTATTATATAATCGGTAAAGCTGTTTTGAAGCACTTTGCCGTTTGCCGACTCCATCTTTTCTGTCGAAGCGTATCCGAGGCCTTGCAGCATGCCGCCCTCGATCTGCCCCTGCATTACGGTGCTGTCTATCGGCGTGCCCACGTCGAATACGCCCCACGCGCCCAGCAGTTTTGTCTCTGCAAGCATCGTATCAACTTCCACTTCGACAACGTTTACGCCCCACGCGTACGTCGGGTAAGCGTCGCCCGAGAAAGTCTCGAGATCCCATGGAATAAGGTCGGGATGAACGTAGTGCTCCTCAATAAGCTGCCTTTGGCCGCTCTGCCATTCGGCTTTTAGCCTTAACGCCGCCTTTTCAACGAGCCGCCCGACTACCATTATCGAGCGCGAGGCGACGGTAGGCCCCGAGTTGGGCACCCTGCTCGTATCCGGGTTTTTGTATATCACCTTATCGAGCGGCAGGCCGAGAACCTGCGCGGCTATCTTGCTGAATGTTGTCCTTACTCCCTGTCCCATTTCGGCGTTGCTCACCAGTATCTCTACCGTGTCGTCCTCGTGCTTTAAAAGCTGTACGACGGATTTGATGTAATCGCGCTCGCCGGACCCGGTAAAACCGCAGCCGTGCAGGAACAGCGATATGCCTATTCCACGGCGGTAACGTCCCGTCTGGTTTTCGTACGCTTTATATTTTTCCGTATAGCCGGAAATCTCGTCAGCCTTGGCTATCATCTGTTCCAATATGATTGGGTCGTGAAATCTGCCGCCGGTGGGCGTAGGGTCGCCCTCGTGGACGAGGTACCTGCGCTTAAGTTCCAGCGGGTCAACGTTCAGCCTTTTTGCCAGGTGGTTCATATGCGTTTCTATCGCGAAAAAGCTCTGCGGAGCGCCGAATCCGCGAAACGCGCCGGTGGGTACCGTATTCGTTATAACCGCGCGGCCTTTCACGGACAAATTCGGTATATTGTATACGCCGGTCGCGCAGATAAGCGAGCGCTGCAGCACAACGGTGGAAAGCCCGTCGTATGCGCCGCCGTCCAGCGTGGTGTCTATCTTTATACCTGTTATCTCTCCGCTGCTGTTTAACGCCGTTGATATTGTAATTCTCGAAGGGTGGCGTTTCGTGGTAACGGCCATGTCTTCCCGACGCTTGTGTATTATCCGCACGGGCTTGCCGGTTTTGTATGAAGCGACAGCCGCCTGGCAGCCTATAAGCGAGGGGTAATCCTCCTTGCCGCCGAAGCCGCCGCCCGTAGTAGTCTGCACGACGCGCACCTTTTCGGCAGGGAAACCTAATGCGTGCATCACTGCGGCGTGCACATAATAGGGGCACTGCATCGAACCGTATATCATTACCGTTTCTCCGTCGCAGGTGCCTATAACGCCGTTAGGCTCTATATAAGCCTGTTCCTGATAGCCGGATATGTAAGTTTCGGTAAACACTTCGACAGCTTCAGCGAAAGCCGCGTCGGCGTCTCCGCGGCAATAGCCGTATTCGCTTATTATGCTTTTTGCCTGGTCAATGGTAAGCACGGCGTCTAAATCCGTGTAATCCGCGCTTACCTGATCTATATAGGAATTTACCTTCTTTTCATCCGGCCCGACTATCATAAGTATCGGCTGGCCTATATACGTGACGGTATGCTCCGCGAATATTGGCTGCTCGCAGGTGACGACTTTAAGCTCGTTGGCTCCGGGCACGTCACGGTAATCTATTACCGTATAACCCTCGTCCATTTGAGGAAGCGTTATGCTGTTTATGCGGGCGTGAGGCTTTGACGAACGGAATATCGCGGCATAAAGAACGCCTTCGATATGCATGTCCGCTATGTATACCGCGCGGCCGCTCGTCTTTTCATAGTGGTCAACTTTGGTTACCGGTTTGCATATGCTTTGTGCGCCTGTATATTCACAGAACCTGCTTTCGCTTTGCATAGCTCACTTCCTTTTAAGATACCGGCATCCGGCGATTCGCTTAACGTCTGCCGGGTTAAACCGGCCTTTTGATTGTTGTTATATAAGTCTGCGGATATCGTATAAATGTATATTAAGTCTATTACAGGATATGCTGTTTATTTGAGCGTATCACGGCTTACAAAAAAAATCAAGGTTAAAGACTTTTTTTTAGGGGACGCTGTATTTTTACTTGTTTATTCCTGCCATGGATAGTATTATTATATATCTGTTAATATATTCGAAAAGGATCGCAGCCATGACGAAGGATTTCGTTTTAAAAGGCAATATCGTACATGCGGTAAATCCGGGTGAGCTTTCCGTTGCGGAGAATGGTTATCTGGTCGTACGGGACGGCAATGTAAAAGAGATACTGCGCGAATACGACGGGGAAGTAACGGATTACGGCAACAGCCTTATAATACCCGGCCTTTGCGACATGCACGTGCACGCGCCGCAGTACGCCATGGCCGGTTTCGGCCTTGATATGGAGCTGCTGCAATGGCTCAAAACCTACGCGTTTCCGGAGGAGAGCAAATACAGCGACCCGGGCTATGCGGCTTACGTATACGAAGCGTTCGCAAAAGCGCTTGTCGCGGCTGGGACTACCCGCGCATGCGTATTCGGCACTATACATACGGATACGGTATTGATGCTGATGGATATACTGGAGAGCGCGGGCATTACGGCATACGTCGGCAAGGTGAATATGGACAGGAACGCGCCCGAGCCGCTTTGCGAGGATACAAGCCGGTCAATAAGCGAAACGAAACGCTGGCTGAAGGCGTGCGAAGGCAGGTTTAAACACGTAAAGCCCATACTTACGCCGCGCTTTATACCCGCGTGCTCGCCGGCTCTGCTCAAATCGCTGGGGGATATGGCGGCGGAGTACGGCCTGCCGGTGCAGTCGCATCTGTCGGAAAACTTAAGCGAAGTCGAATGGATAAAGCAGCTGGAGCCCGACGCGGCGTCTTACGGGCATGCATATGAAAAGTACGGGCTTTTCGGCAAAGGCGTATTAACTATTATGGCCCATTGCGTGCACAGCACAGAGGAAGAAAAAGCGCTGATGGCGGCAAACGGCGTATGGATGGCGCATTGCCCCGATTCCAACTCAAATCTTGCTAGCGGCATGGCCAATTTAAGAGGCATGCTGGACGCGGGCGTGCCCGCAGTGCTGGGCTCGGACGTTGCGGGAGGCAGCACGCTTTCGATGCTGGACGTAGCCGCAAAGGCTATAAGAGTCTCAAAGCTGCGCCAGTCAACAAGAGGCGGCAAGAGCCTTACCGTGCCTGAAGCATTTTACCTTGCGACATCGGCAGGCACTATGTTTTTTGGCGAAAAGCCGGGCTTCCAGGCAGGGGCTCCGCTGCACGCCGTGGTAATTGACGACGCGCATATGGTAAATACGCCGGTGCTCAGCATTTCAGAGCGGCTGGAGAGGGCTATATACATGTCCCGGGATATAAAGATAAAAGCGGTATACTCGGAAGGCAGAAAGATACGGTAGACAAAGGCCGGTAAATTGTTTGATATTGCTAACATAAAAAAACAGCGGTGTGAGTACACATCGCTTTTTATATGTAGGCTGGATGATTATTCGGGCGGATATATTAAAGCGTTGTTTCGCGCAGTATTACGGTAGGCTTTAATGTGACCTTTGAACTGCGTCGCGGCTTTTTGTTTATGATATCCATCAAAAGCTGTACGCCCGAATCGCCTATTTCTTCCGCGGGCTGTTTTACAGTGCTTAGCCGGGGGCGAAGCATGGACGCAAACGGGTGGTCGTCGTAGCCTATCACCGCAAGCTGCTTCGGTACGGATATTCCGAACGATTGCGCCGCGTTAAGCACGCCGAAAGCGGTATTGTCATCCGCGGCAAACACCGCGTCGGGAAGGCTGCCGCTCGTTACCCAGCCTTGGACCGCTTCGAATCCGCAGGCGACAGTAAAGTCGCCTTTTACAATAAGGTTGTTGTCGGGCTCAATGCCGCTGTCGCGCAGCGCCTCAATATAGCCGCGCATTCTCTCCTGGCTGCTCTCGAAATGCTCCGAGCCGGAAATGTGGGCTACTTTTCGCGCGCCCGCTTTTATAAGGCTCATCGTGGCTTCATATCCGCCGGTGAAGTTGTCCACCGAGACGGTGGGAGCCTGGAGGTTGACCTTATGCTGGTCGAGCAGCACGACGGGTATGTTGCGCTTTTTCAGCTCGAAAAAGTAATCGGTGTTATATACCGGCGTAAGCACTATTACGCCGTCCACGCGGCCTTCCATCACGAGTGAGGCATATACGCTTTCGGAGAAATCGGCGTCGCTCGCGGCAGAGACTACCACCATAAACATTTCGCAGTCTTTTAAAGCCTTTTCGACCGACGACATCACCTGAATTATAAAAGCGTCGGCCAGATGCGGAACGACGAGCGCTATCATGCCCGTCTTTCCGCTGGAAAGAGACCTTGCTGCCGCGTTAGGCCTGTAGTCAAGCTCTTTAATTGCTTCTTCAACCTTTATTCTGTTGCTTTGCCTTACTCTCGGGTTGTTGTTAAGTACCCTCGATACCGTAACTACCGAAAGCCCGGTCTTTTTAGCAATGTCGTAAATATTTACAGCCATGAAACGCTCCCCGCCGACGAGCCGGTATTAACTTCGCGCCCCGAAAAGCCGTGAAATTTATCGGGGCGTTTTGTTTCCCCATTATACCCTACTATTGCGCGTTATTCAAATACCGGCTCGCCGAAGAGCTTTATTATGCTTCGAGCCTTCTTGTTTCAAGCTCCTTTAAAATCTGCGCGTAGCGCTTTTCGGACAGGTCGTAGAACAGCATTATAACTGCCATGAGCGCGAGCCCGATTGCCGGAGCCCATGAAAGCATCATGTTCATCGCGTCAAGCGCGGAAGCTTTCTGTACGGCGTTTGCCACATACCCCGACCACTCGAGCCAATAGCCGGGTATCGCTCCTCCCAAGGCGCCGGAAAGCAGCGTTGCGAATGTACCCATTGAGAATATGATGCTTTCGGAACGCTTGCCTGTCTTCCATTCGCCGTATTCTACGGTATCGGCCTGCATAGAGAGCGTCATTACCATCATAACGCCGATGCCCACCATCGAGAGCGCGTTGAATGCGAACACCAGCCAGCCCTGCACGAAATAGATCGCGGCGCTGAACACCGCGCCGAATATGCCGCCTGCAATAATGGTTTTTTTCTTGCCGAGCTTTCTGGAGACAGGAGGCGTCAGCATCATTGCCGCAACCATAGGCACGAGCCCGACGCCCACAAATATCGAAACGAGGTCTTTATTGCCGACTATATAATCGAAATAATAAACCCCAATTGTCTGCTTGATGGATATGGCGATGCCGGAGGTAAGGGTTACGAGCAGTACAAGTATAAGGGGCTTGTTTTTTGCCACCAGATTAAGCGTATCCTTGAATTTCTCGTTACGCTTGGGAACCGCTTTTATGCGCTCTTTCGTAAATACGGCCGCAATCACCGCGCCTCCGGCGCATATCGAACCGAATATCAGAGCGGTAAAGAAGAATCCGTTTGAATCGTTGCCGCCGCCCAGCAGCGAGACGAGCGGTATCGTCACCACATAGGCGATAAGCGAGCCTATCGTTGCCGTTATTTTTGGCCAGGATACGATGCGGGTTCTCTCGCCCGGGTCGTCCGTCATCGAAGGGGCCATCGACCAATACGGTATATCCATGAAGCTGTATACCGAACTCCATAAAAGATATGTTACGAATGCGTATACGACTTTGCCGGTTGTGTCAAGACCCGGGTTGATGAAGCAAAGAACGGTGGTAACGCCTATCAGCACTCCGCCGACAAGCACGAACGGGCGGTATTTACCCGACTTTAGGCGCGCGCGGTCTATTATTAAGCCGGTAAGCGGATCGTTTGCCGCGTCCCATATGCGCGCGATAAGGAAAAGCGTTGCAACAACGGCGGGCCCGATGCCTACCGAGTCCGTTAAAAAGTTCATCAGATACGTCATCATCAGCCCGTACGCGAAATTCTGCCCGAACGCTCCCATGCTATATGCGAATTTCTCAGAACCAGAGACCTTTTCCATATTGCCCCTCCTATAAAAAAGTTTGCAGCGACAAGACCCTAAAGAAGTTAAACCGATTAAATTAAGATACTAAAATGTGTATCTATTATACCGAATAAAAAGAGCATTAGTCAATATATATACAATAAATATTAAACCGGTTAAATTGACACTCCGGTATATTATATGATAATATACTGGCATATAATACGTACGGAGGACGCCTTTATGGATATAAGCGATATACTGCCTTTGCCGGATATTGAGCACTGCGGCAGCCTTCTTTGCATACAGCCGCATCCGGACGACAACGAAGTGGGCGCGGGCGCCACGATAGCAAAGCTTGCGGCCAAAGGATGCAACGTCACTTATCTGACGGTAACGGACGGCTCTTTGGGCAGCATGGACGCATCGGCGAGCCTGGGGGAAATAGCCGAGATACGAAGGAACGAGGCGAGGACGTCGGCGTCCTATCTTGGAGCGTCGGAATGCATATTCCTTGGCTTTCCCGACGGAAGCTATCCCGACGAAAAGCTGCTGTGCCAAAGCATCGTAAGCGTTATACGCAAAGTTAAGCCAGAAATCGTAATGGCGCCCGATCCTTTTCTGCCATACGAGGCTCATCCGGACCACCGAAAGGTTGGCATGGCTGCCGTCGAAGCGTGCCTTTTCAGCCCGTTCCCCGGCTTTAAGACTCAGGAACAAACCGCGGCATGGTCCGTCGGCGGCATAGCGTTTCACAGTACGGCATACCCAAACACGTTTATCGGCGTGGACGCTACGTGGGATATGAAGAAAAAGGCGCTTGCCATGCACGAAAGCCAGTTCTCCAAGGAGATGCTTGAAAGGCTCTGCATGTATTTTGATTTTAAGGCAGCGAAGTACGCGGAGCGGTGCCAGTGTGAAAGGGCTGAGGCGTTCAAGGTGTTAAGCTGCGACCATCTGCATATGAATGTCGATACGATAAATCTGTAAAGGAAGTGCGCAATGAAACTGACGGTAATAGGCGGAGGCAGCAGCTACACGCCCGAGTTGGCGGACGGCGTAATAAAAAACTACGCTACGTTCCCCGTGACTGAGATTACGCTTGTGGACATAGAGGAAGGCCGGCAAAAAGCCGAGATAATCTGCGCACTTTTAAAGCGCATGTTCAAAAGAGCGCGCCTGCCGATAGACGTAAGCGCTTCCCTTGACAGGCGCCGCGCGCTGAATGGCGCAGACTTCGTTATATCCCAGTTCAGGGCCGGAGGGCTTGCCGCACGCTCGAAAGACGAAAAGATACCTTTAAAATACGGCGTAATAGGGCAGGAGACAACCGGCCCGGGCGGGTTTGCGAACGCTCTGAGAACGATACCCGAAGCGCTCGCTCTGTGCCGGGACATTCAGCAAGAGTGCCCCGACGCGTGGCTAGTAAACTTTACCAACCCGTCGGGCATAATAACCGAAGCTGTTCTCTCTCATACGGGCGTTAAATGCATAGGCCTTTGCAACGTGCCCATTAACATGGAGCGCGAGATAATAAGAGCGCTTAACATGGATACGGGGTCCCCAAAAAGTCGTGAGGCTTTTTGGAGTGTAAATAAATCGCGCGTGCGCTGCATGTTTGCCGGGCTCAATCATTTGAGCTTCATAGGAAAGCTTTTCGTGGACGGGCAGGACGTGCTTCTGTCCGGGGACTTGCCGCGCATAGGGGAAAGCGTAGTCAAAAACATCGCCGGACCCGAAATACCGGCGGACGTAATCGACGCTTTTCGGCTGATACCGTCGCCGTATTTACGGTACTATTATATGGAGCGCGACATGCTCGAAGAAGAGATGGAAAAATACAGGCAGACGGGGAAAACGAGGGCCGACGAGGTAAGGGAAACGGAGGCTGTGTTGTTTGAAAAATACCGCGACGAAACGCTGGCCGAAAAGCCCGAGGAGCTATCGAAGCGCGGAGGCTCGCTGTATTCCGAAGCCGCCGTTGCGCTGATGAACAGCATATGGAACGACAGCGGGGAAATACATGTGGTCAATACGTTAAACCGCGGCGCTATAACCGACCTGCCGTATGACGCGGTTGTCGAGACCAACTGCACAATTGGCAGGCACGGGGCGACTCCGCTTGCCTACGGGCCGCTTCCCAAGCAGATTAGCGGGCTAGTGCATCACGTAAAGTGTTACGAGCGGCTGACGATTGAGGCTGCATTGAGCGGCGACGTTAAAAAAGGGGTTATGGCGCTGGCAAGCAACCCGCTCGTGCGGGACGTAAAGCTCGCAAAAGCGCTGTTTGAGGATATACTGGCGGAGAATAAGGATTATCTGGGCGCGTTTATGAGGGGTGCCCAAAACACCTGAAACTTATTGTAGCGAATATGAAAGTTGGTGCGATATGAAATACATAGCGGGAGTGGACGGAGGCGCGTCAAAGACGCTTTGCGTGATAGGCGACGAGCAGGGGCGCATACTCTCCAAAGGAATATCATCCGGTTCGAGCTATCATACAGTCGGTTTGGACGCGGCAAAGAAAGCCGTTGAAAGCGCTGTCGCCGAAGCGGCGCGAGCAATCGGAATAAATAAGAAAGATATAAGCTACACCGTGCTTGGAATGGCGAGCGCGGACCTTGAGTCCGACTTTGAGGTGCTGGGCGAAGCGTTTGCAGCAATACTGCCGCCCGGGCGCTTTAAGATACTTAACGATACCTGGATAGGCCTGCGCGCGGGCATACGTGAAAACTGGGGCGTCGTATCGATATGCGGGACGGGGGGCGCGTGCGCCGGCAGGAATAAGGCGGGCGAAGAGGTAAGGCTTTTAAACTTAAGCTATGAGCTGGGCAATTGCGGCGGAGGCGCGGATATCGCGCGGATGGCGCTGCACTACGCGTTCCGCTCCAAAGAAAAGACGGGGCCAACCACCGCGCTCGAGCATGAGATACCAAAAGCGATGGGTGTAAGCAGCCTTGACGACATCGTTCATACGGCACTTACTATGGACGTCAGCCCTGAGGACATATATGAGATACCGGTGCTGGTGGGCGCACTGGCATGCGAAGGAGACGCCGTATGCCAGGACATATTCATTAAAATCGGCCATGAGATGGGGGAGATAGCGTCGGGCGTAATAAAAAGGCTGGGTATGCAGGGAGAACGGTTTGCCGTGACGCTTATAGGCAGCGTGTTTAAATCGGATTGCCCGCTGCTGTTTGACGAGTACACTACGACGGTGCACCGCGCCGCGCCGTTTGCCGATATTTCCGTAGCAAACGAACCGCCCGCCCACGGAGCATATTACCTCGCGCTCGAAGAATACGCGCAGTTAACCTGACACGTCCGAAAGCGGCGGTAGCTTAAGCAAAGCGCATTATAGCTGCGGAGCGATACGGGCTGATGAAAAATACCCTTTGTAATGCCAGAAGCCCCATAAGCTTTTGGCTTATGGGGTGAAAGGCTATATACCTACGCGCATAAAGGCAAGGGAATCGACAAACAGGGCTATAGTGTAACACATGTAATAACCGACTCGCATATCAAATTTTCCATGTTGATAAAAATACGGGTTGACATTTTTTTAACTTCAGTTATAATATTCAATGAAACCGGTTGCATAATCTCAAGTAAAATTAGTTTAAATAATATCAAATCCAGAGTATTATTCGTAAAAAGTACCGGAATATCACTGAAAGCGGTAGGCATTTTCGGAGTAATATGAAGCGTATTGTCAAGCAGCATCCGTATAAAATCATAATCGAAGAGTTCAAAAACGCCGATATGCGCTATTTGGAGTCCGTCATGTCGCTATCGAACGGGTACATGGGCATGCGCGGAAGCTTTGAAGAGGGAAGCGCCGCCCCAGGACTTAAAGGCACGTATATCGCGGGCGTTTGGTACCCGGACAGAACGAGGGTAGGATGGTGGAAGAACGGCTATCCCGATTTTTTCGGAAAGGCCGTAAACGCATTAAACCTGATAGATATAGACGTATATGCAAACGGCGCGCGAGTGCTGATGTCCGAAGAAAGCCTTGTAAAGTTTTACTGTGAACTCGATATGCGGCAGTCGGTATTAAAGCGCTCCGCCGTGTTGGCGTCGCCCTGCGGCAACATAACCGTTGAGTCGCAAAGGTTTTTAAGCTTTGATATGAAACATATCTGCGCCATACGGTATAAAGTAACGGCCTCCGAGGCGGTTTCGCTCTCGCTTATGCCGCATATAGACTTTGACGTATTCAATGAATCGGCCAACTATAACGAAAAGCTGATGAACGCAAAATGCCAGAGCTTTCAGCGCGGCATAGGGTATATAGAAGGGGCAACGAAGGACAACGAGTTCGGCAAGGAAACGTTCGGCGTGTGCGCGGCAATGAGCGTATCGGCTTCGGGCGAACCGGATGTCAAGGAAACGCTTCGTGAAGGCTACGCAGGGCTCGATATGCGCTTCAGCCTCGAAGCGGGGCAGAGCGCGCAGATAGACAAAATAGTATCGGTTTTTACGACAAGGGACGGCGTATCGCCCGGGCAAGAAGCGCTCCGCGCCGCCGAAGAAGCCGCGGAGATCGGCTATGACGCTCTGCTTGAGCGCCATGTCCGCAAATTTTCGGAACGCATGCGGGGGTGCGATATCGAGCTTGAAGGCGACGAGCTCGCGCAGCAGGGCGCCAGGTACTGCATATACCAGCTTGCTTCGACGTTCGACGGCAGCGATAATAGGCTGAACATTGGGCCGAAGGGCATGACGGGAGAAAAATACGGCGGCGCGGCGTATTGGGACACCGACGCGTTCCTGATACCGTTCTATCTCGCAACGCACGACCAAAGCGTCGCGAAGAATCTGCTTAAGTTCAGGTTCGATATGCTTAAAGAAGCGAAGGCAAACGCAAAAAAGCTGGGGCTTAAAGGCGCGCTGTACCCTATGGTGACGTTCGACGGCAGCGAGTGCCATAACGAATGGGAGATAACTTTTGAGGAGATACACAGGAACGGCGCAGTCGCTTACGCTATATTCAACTACGCAACATATACCGGCGACACGGAATACCTTATTAAATACGGCTTTCCCGTGCTGCTGGAGATATCAAGGTTCTGGGCTGGCAGAGTGAGCTGGAGCGATAAAAAGCGCGCTTACGTTTATCTCGGCGTTACGGGCCCCAACGAATACGAAAACAACGTGAACAACAACTGGTATACGAACAGGATTGCAAAGTGGTGCCTCGATTATACGGTTTTTGTGGCAGAAGAGTATAAAGACGCGCTCAAAGGCTATACGCAGCAGGAGATAGACGAGTTCAGGCAAATATCCGCAGGCATTTACCTTCCTTACGACAGCGAACAGGGTGTTTTCCTGCAGCAGGACGGGTGGCAGGATAAGGAGCTTATAAAGACCGAGTGCATTCCGCCCGGCGAGCGGCCGCTTTGGCAGCATTGGTCGTGGGACAGAATACTTCGCTCGTGCTTTATAAAGCAGGCGGACGTGGTGCAGGGCCTTTATTTTCTCGACGACGATTACGACAGGGAAACGGTAAGGCGGAACTTTGAGTACTACGAGCAATTTACCGTTCATGAGTCGAGCCTTTCCGCGGGCATACATTCCGTCGTTGCGTCAAGGGCGGGGCTGTATGACAAAGCGCACGAGCTTTTTTTAAGAGCCGCGAGGCTCGACATTGACGATCTTGGCAACGACACGTCCGACGGGCTGCATATAACGGCGATGTCGGGGGCATGGCTCGCGGTGGTACAGGGGTTTGCGGGTATGAAGACGACAGGAGACATGCTTGAATTCCGGCCGTACCTGCCGAAGCAGCTAACTGCATATTCATTTACGGTTAACTACAGGGGAACATCAATGCGGATAGAAGTGTCCGCTCGCGGCATAAAAGCAACAAGGCTAAGTGGCGGCGCCGTCCGAATACGGGTGTATAAAAACGCATACCTGCTTAACGAGTCGTGCGAATGCGCTCTTGAAACAGACTGCGGGTAACAGGCAGCTTATCATCGAGTGATTGTATGCCTGGTTATTCATTAATAAGAATGCAATCGGTTGCATAGATTGTAATAGACAAAAGTGCCTCCAAAAAGCATAAAGCTTTAGGGGGCGGAAAATGGAGTGATTTATTTGGCAAGCATTAAAGACGTGGCAAAAGCGGCGGGAGTATCGACCTCTACCGTCTCGCGCATCATCAACAACAGCCCGCTTATCTCCGCGGAGACGCGGGAAAAGACGCTTAAAGTAATGAAAGAGCTCAATTACGTGCCCAACAGCATGGCGCGGGGGCTCTCCAACCAGAAGGCGTTTACCGTGGCGCTGCTCGTGAACATATCTGAGCCCAAAGCCTACAGCAACCCGTTCTTTTACGAAGTGATACACGGCATAGAGACGATAGTATACAACAAAGGATTGTGCCTTATTATAGCCAACCTCCAGACGTCGGTTAAGAAAGACAACATGCTGAGCTGGCTTATACACGGCAAGAGAACCCAAGGCGTGATACTTCCTTCCGCTATAGTGGATTCGCAGATGGTCAAAGAGCTTAAAAAGATAGAGTTCCCGTTCGTAGTGCTGGGCGAGCCCGCAGACTGCAGGGAGCCTATAGACTGGGTGGACATAAACAACGCGCAGGGCGGGCAGCAGGCGGTGGACCACCTGCTTAAGCAGGGCTATAAAAAAATAGCGTTTATAGGCGGAAGCCGCAAGGAAATATTCAACAGGAACCGCCTTTCAGGGTACAGGGAAGCACTCGAAGCAAACGGCATGAAGTATAACCCGGAGTATGTGAGGGAAGGCGGCAGCTCCAAGCAGGACGGGCTGGTGATGACTCGCGAGCTGCTAGGGCTGAAAGCAAGGCCGGACGCCGTAATATGCGGCGATAACTTCTTAAGCCTCGGCGCGATGAAGGCCGCAGCGGAAGCGGGGCTTAACATACCCGCAGACTTTGGCGTGCTTAGCTTTGATAACTTCCCTATTGCCGAATTGGCCGAGCCGTCGCTTACCACGGTGGATATCGACGTTTTCGAGATGGGCGTGCAGGCCGCGAGCCTTCTGTTCAAGCGCATAGAGAACCCGTCAGCAAGGGAACAGCAGAGCCTTATAGCGACGCGCATAGAGGAAAGGGAATCGACCGCGAGGTCTTAAAGTACATAAAGCTTTAACGAAAGGCGCAATGATGAACTCGTTTGTTTTTATGCATGATGCCGTAAGGGAATACGTATACCCCGTAGAGCGAAACAAGCTTGTGCTTAAAATAAAGTGCTCAAAAGCGGCGGGAAAGCGGTGGGAGATAGTCTACTGGAACCGGTTTTACGAGGACAAGGTAAGCCGCGCCGCTTTAAAGCACCTTGCGCGCAATAGCGAGCTTGACTGCTTTTACTGCGAGGTGGAATTCGAAGAGCCTGTAAGGTATTTAAGGTACTGCTTTGCGGCAATCGATGACAGCGGTACGGTATATTTCGGGCCTAACGGCGCAGGCAATTCCATACCAGAGCGCTGCTACGAATATCTTTACACGAACAGCCTTGATGTGTTCAAGGTGCCGGAATGGGCGCGGGGAGCCGTAGCCTATCAGATATTTCCCGAGCGCTTTTTCAACGGCGACAGTACGAACGACCCCGAAGGAACTATTGAATGGGGCGGCAAGCCTACGCGCACGAACTTCTTCGGAGGCGACCTTAAAGGAATTATAGAAAAGCTTGATTATATATGCTCGCTCGGCGCGGAGATTATCTACCTAAACCCCATATTTGCTTCGCCTTCCAACCATAAATACGACACATCCGATTATTATTCGATAGACCCTGCGTTCGGAACTCTTGACGATTTGAAGACGCTGGCGCGTGAGTGCCATAAAAGAGGAATGCGCGTGCTGCTTGACGGAGTATTCAACCACTGCGGCTTCGAGTTCGCGCCGTTTCAGGACGTATTAAAGCGCGGTGAAAAATCGAAATATAAAGATTGGTTCTATATAGAAAGTTTCCCCGTTGTCACCGACCCGCCCAATTACGAATGCGTCGGGTACTACAAGTGGATGCCGAAGATAAACTTTGCGTCACGCGAAGCGCGCGCCTATTTTTTGAACGTAGGCCTTTACTGGATAAGGGAGGCGGGCATAGACGGATGGAGGCTCGACGTCGCGGACGAAGCGGACTTTTCATTCTGGCAGGAATTCCGCCGCGTAATAAAGTCGGCAAAACCGGACGCGATACTCATCGGAGAGACATGGAAAGACGGCAGGGACCTCTTGCGGGGCGACGAGATGGATTCGGTTATGAACTACCTGTTCCGCGACGCGGCGGTGGACTTTTTCGCAAAGCAATGCATAAGCGCCGAAGAGTTTGACAGCCGCATAGCAGGCATGCTTTCTATATATCCGCTTAACGTGTATCCCGTGCTGTATAACCTTATAGGCAGCCACGACACCGAGCGGTTTTTAACACTTTGCGGCAACGATAAGCGAAAAATGAAGCTCGCGGCAGCGTTTCAGATGACATTTTCCGGCATGCCGGCAGTATACTACGGCGACGAAATCGGCATGGACGGCGGCAACGACCCCGACTGCCGCAAGCCTATGAGCTGGGATAACCCCGACGAGGATATGCTCGGGTTCTACAAGCGTATGATAGCGCTGCGAAGATCGGAATACTGCCTAAAAAACGGAGACTTTTCCACGGTGCTGTGCGGCGAAGGCTGCATAGCGTTTGCGCGGCGCTGCAACGAGGAGACAATATACGCTGCGTTCAATAACAGCGGGCAGGAAAAGGCTCTTACCGTACCTGTTTACGAGCGCGCGGGCACAACGCTGAAGAGCCTTTTGGACGGAAGTACGTTTACGTCCGAAGTTACGTCGCGCGGCTCACATTATTGCGGCGACGTTCACGAATATGAATCCGAATTCAAGCTGGTGCTGCCGGCGTACCGGCTTGATGTAATAAAAACACGGAGGAATTAACATGAAGAAAGGTACTGGTATAAAAGTAATTTCTGTACTGCTTGCCTTGCTTTTTACCGTGGTCTTTGCGGGCTGCCAGCAGCCTGCAGCAACCGAGTCTCCAAGCCCTGCGGTGAGCCCTGAGAAATCGGAAGCCCCGCCGGCGACGGAGCAGCCTTCGGAAGCACCGGCGGAAGAGGTGACAATAGAGTTTTGGCACAACTACGACGCGGGTGCGGGACAGATCGACGTGCTGGAAGACCTTATAGCGCAGTTTGAGTCGGAAAACAGCGGTATTAAGGTTAACCACGTGTATCTCGAATGGCAGGCGCTGAAGGACAACGTAGTGGCGGGAGCGACTACCGGAGTGCTTCCCGACGTGCTCAGAGGCGACATAGGTTTTGTTCCGCAGTTCCAAAGCCTCAACGTGCTCTTTGAAATGAGCTCGCTGCCCGATTACGCCGAATTTGCCGCGAAAGTGCTCGAAGCGCCCAACAGCAGCGCCAAGATGGGAGATAAGTTCTATGGGCTTGCGGCTAACACGAACACCAAGATATTGTTCTACAACAAGGACATGTTTGACGCGGAGGGCATATCCGTGCCTAAAACCCAGGACGAAATGTGGGAAGCCGCAAAGAAGCTGAGCAAAGGAAGCGTGGTAGGTTTCGTTGAAGCCTGGACGGGCGTCTGGAACGTAGGCCAGTACATATGGAGCAACGGAGGAGACGTGCTCGCGCCCGATTACAGCACGGCGCAAGGGTATATAAACGGAGACGCTGCGGTGGCCGTTATACAGAATCTTGCCGACCTTTATAAGGAAAAAGCGCTGACCGGCCCGACGCTCGACCCGGGCGCACTCGGAGATACTGACGGCTGGGCCGCAGGACAGTACGCTATGGAAATAGACGGGCCGTGGCGCGCTACCGAGATGGAAAAGGCCAAAATAAACTACGGAGCCGTGCAGATGCCTCCGGGTTCAACCGGTTCGGTGGGAGTGCTGGGAGGAGAAGATTTCATGATGTTTAAGACCTCCGACGCAGCGCATCAGGAAGCCGCATGGAAGTTCATAAAATTCATGGCCGGCAAGGAAGCGCAGATCGCTATGGCCAAGGTGGGCCAGATGCCCGTAAACATCGAGGCTATAGAGGACCCGGCGCTGCTCGACGTTATGCCTCTGCTTCCCGTGTTCGCCGACGCATTGAAGACCGCCAAAGCCCGTCCGGTAACTCCCAAGTGGGGAGACATGGAAAACATAATAGCGACGAAGGTGGCCGAAGCGATAACCGGGCAGAAGAAAGTGCAGGACGCGCTGGACGAAGCCGCGGCTGAAATAGACGCGCTTATAAAGGGCTAAAAAGTGTATGCTCGGGAGGGGCGGCAGCGCTCCTCCCGGAGAATACACAGGAAACCGAAGTTTCCTTTTGGGGTATGGAAACATTATATCAAAAGCACAGCGGCTTTTGCAGCAAAAAATGATTTCCCGAAGCTTATTGCTTTTAGGGCGTGCTTAATGCCGGGGTCCCCGCAAAGCTAAGGCTTTGCGGGGTGATAAACGGGGTCCCCGCAAAGCTAAGGCTTTGTGGGGTGATAAACGGGGTCCCCGCAAAGCCAAAGCTTTGTGGAGTGTTAAATGGGGTCCCCATGAAACCGAAGGTTTTATGGGGTGATAGACGGGGGGGTGATGAGTATGAAGATTTTTCATGACGGCAGGGGATTCTTCCGGAAGAAGGACAATGTAAGGATGCTTGCATTCCTTCTGCCCGGGCTTATTGTCATCGCCCTGTTTACGTTCTATCCGATAATAAAGATGTTTGTTATGAGCTTCTTCGACTGGAAGATAGGCTACGACCAGGTTTCAACTTTTGTGGGGCTGGAAAATTACCGCGAGGTGTTTTCCGACCCTACGGCGGGAATGGCCATAGCAAACACGCTTTTCTATGCGGCGATTACCGTACCGCTGCAGATAGTAATAGGGTTGCTCGTTGCGCTGCTGATAAACGGTATAAAGAAGTTTTCGGTGACTTTCAGGCTGCTTTACTATCTGCCCGTCATAACGTCGTGGGTTGTCGTGGCGCTGCTTTTCAGGTACATATTCAGCAATCATGGCCTGTTAAACTATATTATAACCGACGTGTTCCATTGGACGGACAAACCTGTCGGCTGGCTCAGCACTAGGTGGCCGGCGCTGAGCGCGACGACGCTGCTCGGCATATGGAAAGGCATAGGATGGAACATGGTCATATTCCTCGCGGCGCTGCAGGCAGTACCCCGCGAGTACTACGAAGCCGCCTCTATAGACGGGCTTAACGGGCCGCAGAAGTTCTTCAGGATAACGCTGCCCAATATAAAGGGAACGATACTGTTCGCGCTCGTTATGCTGATAATAGGTGCTTTCAACACATACACTCCGATTGCCGTAATAACGGGGGGCAACCCCGCGCACCAGACGGAGGTTGCGCTTACGTGGATATACAATCAGACTTTCAACGCCACGGATAAGATGGGCTACGCGGCCGCGCTGTCGTTCATACTTACGGCGATAATTGCCGTGATGGCTGTTATACTATTCCGCATACTCCGACCGGAGAAGGAGGCAAAACAATGAAAAGGAAACCGCAAAGCTTTGTAAGGAACAAAAAGATGCTGTCGTATCCTCTGCTGCTCCGGTATCTGCTTTTGCTGCTCGGCCTGTCGGTGATGGTTACGCCGATGGTGTATATGGTAACTTCGTCGCTGCGCCCTAACGGCATGACGTTTCAATACCCGCCGCAGATACTTCCCGGCGGTGAGATGACGCTGGAAAACTACGAGTACGTGCTGATGCGTCAGAACTTCTTTACGTATCTCGGCAACACGGTATTTGTCGCCACGGCCACGACATTGCTGTCGGCGCTTATATCCTCTATGCTCGCGTACTGCATATCGCGCTTCCGGTTTCCCGGAAGGAACGTACTGTACGGCGTGATAATAACCACGATGCTCATTCCGGGGCTTGCGATGATCGTTCCGCAGTTTGAGCTGGCGTTTACTTTCAAGCTTATCAACAACCTGTGGGGAGTGATATTCTTTTACACGGCATGGGTGACTCCTTTTTCGACGTTCCTTATAAAAGGCTTTATAGACAACATACCGAAAGAGCTCGACGAGGCGATACACATGGACGGCGGTACGGCGTTTACTATATACAGGAGAGTAATCGTGCCCATGGCGTCGCCTTCGATAGCCGCCGTCAGCATATTCAACTTCCTTTACGCGTTTGAAGAGCTGGGGTGGTCGCAGAAGATACTGCAGTCCGATTCGCTCCGCACGCTGCCCGTGGCGCTGACGCAGTTCTTTCAGGCGCACAACAGGACGGACTGGGGATATGTTTTCGCGATGACGTGCCTTTCGATGGTGCCCGTAATAGTGCTGTACGTGCTGCTGCAGCGGTACTTTATTTCCGGGCTTTCATCCGGCGCGGTGAAGGGCTGACAAGCGCTAAAAGATTTAAGCGATATGGAGGATTATGGCGATGGGCAATGTCGTTTTAAAGCACGTATATAAGGAGTATGAAAAAGGGGTGCAGGCCGTTTCCGACTTTTCCCTTGAGACGGGAGAGAACGAGTTTATCGTGCTCGTCGGGCCTTCCGGGTGCGGAAAGTCGACGACGCTGCGCATGATAGCAGGGCTCGAAGATATAACGGCCGGGGAAATCTACATAGACGGGCGGCTTGTCAACAACGTGGAGCCAAAGAACAGGGACATAGCGATGGTGTTTCAAAACTACGCGCTTTACCCGCATATGACGGTGTTTCAGAATATAGCGCTCAGCCTGCAGATAAGAAAATTTCCCAAGGACGAGATAAAACAGCGGGTGGAGGACGTGGCAAAAAAGCTCGATATCTACCCTCTGCTTAAAAAGAAGCCCCGCGCGCTCTCGGGCGGGCAGCGCCAGCGCGTGGCGTTGGGCAGGGCGATAGTAAGGAACCCCAAGGTATTCCTGCTGGATGAACCGCTATCCAACCTTGACGCGCAGCTGCGCGCACAGATGAGGACCGAGATAATAAAGCTGCACAACCAGCTCGGCACAACGTTCATATACGTTACTCACGACCAGACGGAAGCGATGACGATGGCCACGAAGATTGTCGTAATGAAGGACGGCAGGATACAGCAGATTGACAGCCCGCACGAGCTGTACGAGCAGCCATGCAACATGTTCGTCGCGGGGTTTATAGGCACGCCGAAGATGAACTTTTTAAACGTTCGGGTCGTCCGCAGCGGAGAAGAATACATGCTCGAAACGGCGGGAACAACGCTGCCTCTGCCGCATAGCGAGCTCTACGGCGCGCTTGAGCAATATATAGGAAAGACGATAGTTTTGGGCATACGCCCCGAGCATATATATCCCGCTCAAACCGCGAACGCAGCGAACGGCTACGCGATAGAGCCCGAAATAGACGTCGCCGAGCTCATGGGTGCGGAAACGTATCTTCATTTCACTATGGGGGGAGAGGATATAACCGCGCGCGTCGCGTCGTCGTGCAGCCTTCAGGCGGGAAAGCGCGTAAGCCTCGTGATAGATACAGGCAGGTTATATTTGTTCGATAAGGATACGGAAAACAGGATCATGCCAGCAGACGGTCAATAAATGCAATATCGACGTCGCTGAGGCTAGCGCATACTATATCCGCATCCTTGAGCAGCTCTTTTTCGCCTATGCCGACCGCAAACATGCCCGCCGCTTTGATGGCGGTTATTCCGGCGGGAGCATCCTCAATACCTACGCAGCTTCTGCTGTCGAACGAGAAGTGCTTCGCCGCCGCAAGGAATATATCGGGCGCTGGCTTTGCGTTTTTAACGGAGGCTGGGTCAGCTATATAATCAAAATAGTCCAGTATTTTCATGTTTTTCAGCAGCATGCCCGAGTTCTTTGACACGCTGCCAAGAGCTATTTTAATACCGCTGCGCTTTAATAACTCCAATAGTTCGATCGCGCCGGGGGCAAGGTTTCTTTCGTCGAATCTGGATATCATGTCCACGTATATGCTGTTTTTCTGCCGGGCAAGCTCCTCTTTTTCCTTTGCCGAAAACCTTGCGGACATGCCTATGTCTTTAAGCACCAGCTCGAGCGATTCCATCCTCGATATGCCCTTTACCTTATCGTATATGCCGGGGGACAGCTTGCGTCCCAGCTTTTTGGCCAGCTCGGCCCACGCAAGATAATGCTCTCTGCTCGAAGACGTAAGTACGCCGTCCAGATCGAATATCACCGCTTTAATGTTCATGCTTTACCTCCGGCAAAATTAGTCGGTTCGCTGCCCAATAGCGCGCCTCTCAGCCCAGAGGCCGCCGGTACCAATTCGGCGTCACCCCGAGGTATCTTTTGAACGTTTTTATGTAATAGCTCTGCGAACAAAAATGGAACTTGTTAGCTATGGCTGCAAGCGGCATGTCCGTGTATTTAATGTAGTACATAGACTCTTCAACTTTCCGCTTGAGTATATACTCAAACAGCGATATGCCCACTTCCTTTTTAAACAGCGAAGAAAGGTAGTTGGGATGAACGAACACCTTCTCGGCAAGCTGCGCAAGCGTTATCTTTTCGGTAAGGGATTGGTTTACGTTGTTTATCGTGTGCAGCACTATGTTGGAATACTTGGAATCGTTGACGTCGTTCACCATATCGCAGTACGCCTTGAGCATTTCGGACTCCAGCCGGGTAAGCTCAGCCTCTGTCGAAGCGCGCTCTATAGCGTTTATGAACGTATCGCTTAAAGTAAAAGCCTCCTCGGGGAGCGAGCCGGCCTCTATAGCGGCTCTCGCGTAAAGCGTGCACGAGCAGATGATGGAGTTTTTTAGTGAGCGCAGCGGGTCGTCCGCGAGCTGGGCGCGCTGCTGCTTGTTGGTTTCGATAAGAAGGCGCTGGGCGTTCTTGTTATCCCCTTTTTTTATCATGTCTATCATCTCGCGCTCAAGGAAGTAAGGGGGATGGATATACATTGTGTCAAGGTTTCGCGACTTCATCCAATGGAAATCCTTATCTATTATATTGTACCCGGACGTATAATTCAAAGCGCGCCTCCCATATCGCTTCGTTTGAGTATTAAAATGTTAATATTATTCCGCAGGAAAAAGCATTGTATCAATATATTAATAGTACTATATATATTATAACGCATATCCGGTAAAAAAGTAATTAAAACTTTTAAAATACGATAATTATCAGAAAAACCAGATATTACGTCGAAAAATATTAACATTAAACTCCGCAATAACATATTAATATCATTACATTATAGTGAATATACTTAAATACAAATACTGTTTATATGAAGTATAATTGGTATGCTTAATATCCGGTACGCACGGAATTTTGTACCGCAACCCAAAACATTAAAATTAAAGGAGTGTGTAACATGAAAAGAATACTGGTATTAATAATCGCTCTGGTATCTTTGGTAGTGTTTGCAGCTTGTACTCCCCAGACTGCTGAAGAGTCTCCCGCAAGCGAAGCTCCCTCGCAGCCCGAAGCTGTATCAACGCCCGAACCTGCAACGGAATCTCCGGCAGCGCAGACGGTAACATTGAAGTTTGCGGCGCAGGCCGACAGCACTCCCGCGACTCAGGCGGCCATTGACGCGTTCAACGCATCGCAGAGCGCCTACAAGGTCGAGTGGGTTGAAATGACTAACGATTCGGGGCAGATGCACGACCAGCTGCTTACGTCATTAAGAGACTCGGCGGAATATGATATCGTTTCTCTGGACGTCGTATGGGCAGGGGAATTCGCGGCGGCAGGGTATATCGAGCCTCTTGACATGATGATGTCGGACGCGGGGCTCAAAAAAGCGGACTACAACTCCGGCTCAATGGCGTCAGGCGCTTACCAGGGGAAACAGTACGTGCTTCCTTTCTTCCCCGATCTCGGGCTGCTTTACATACGTTCCGATATCGTGAGCGCTGAGGACATATCCAAGCTGGTATCGGGCAGTTACACATGGGACGACCTGCTTGCGATGGCCGAAAAATACGCCGGGCAGGGCGGAACCGAAGCGGGCATAGTATTCCAGGCCAAACAGTATGAAGGGCTTGTCTGCAACCTCACCGAGTTCTCGGGCGGGTTTGCGGACGTTAAGGGCGGGCTGGAGACTATGAAGAAATTCGTGGATTCAAAGGCTGTGCCGGTTGACATACTCAACTATACCGAAGGAGAGACGAATACGAGCTTTATCGAAGGAAAATCGGTGTTTGCCCGCAACTGGCCTTATCAATACGGCGTGATAACAATGGGCGGAGAAGACGTGACCATTAAACCCGAACAGGTCACCGTTGCTCCCTTGCCGAAGGGCGACACCGTAGGCGGCTGGCTGCTCGCTATAAACAAACAGTCGGCAAACAAGGAAGGCGCATTCGAGTTTATCAAGTTTCTCTCGGGCGAGCAAGGGCAGAAGATAATGGCCACCAACGGCTATGTGCCCGGCTGGAACGCGCTGCTTAACGACGCCGAAGTAGCGGCTAAGAATCCCATGCTGACGATGGACGGCTTCAAGGCGGCGGTTGCAAAAACGATACCGCGTCCTGTATCGGCGGAATATTCCAAACTTTCGGATACTATACAGATAAACGCCCACAAATACCTTTCGGGAAGCCAGGATATAGACACAACTGTTTCTGCAATACAGGCTGCGATAGGCTGATAAAAGAATCATGATAAAAACATGGGGCGTGCGGTGAGCGCGCCCCTTAGCTTCATAAAAAAGCAGGGATAACTATATAAAATCGATTTAAACGATTCAGCCGTTTGTTTTGTCCGGGCAATTTTTCTGCCGGAAGGGGTAGATATGTATGAAGCACAGAATAAAACTCAAAGAACTGCTGTTTGTCCTTCCCGTACTGGTAATATTGCTGATCTTCTCGGTATATTCAATTGTGCAGACCGCCATATATTCGCTGTTCGATTATCAGCTCAACGACCCTCTTAAGGCGGGGCTCTATTTAAACGACAGGTTCAACGTCGAGCTTTTCGAAGAAAACCTCAAATACGTTAAATTCTTCGCAGGAGACGATTCGACGCTGGTTACAGACGAGCAATCGGTAAACGATTTTAAAAAACTGACGGAGCTTTCCGATAAAGGGCTCGCGCTGCTGCCGCAATTGGGAGCAACCGATAATGAAAAAACCGTGGCGCTTTCCGCAAGCCGCTCCGAAGAATTAAGGTCGCTGGTGGGCGAGCTTAAAGAAACGTCCGAAGCGGTTTACGGCCGCAACCCCGATGTCGCTTTTTATAACCGCGAAGGTATGGCTTCGGTGCTTGCCAGCATGGACGACTGCTTCATAGTAAGCAATTTCATTGGCGTAAACGGCTATGTGCGCGTGCTGCGCGATACCCGCTTTTGGAACGCTACGTGGAACACGGTGCTGTTTACTTTAATATCGGTAAGCTGCGAGTTCGTGCTCGGCCTCGCGCTGGCGATGGTGATGAACAAAGCGATTAAGGGCATAGGCGGCGTAAGAACTGCCGCTCTTATACCGTGGGCGATACCTACCGTCGTTTCAGCGCTTATATGGAGTTATCTCTACGACGGCTCAAGCGGCATTATATCGTTCATAGTATCTAAGCTCGGGCTTATCGAGGGGCCGGAGTATATGCTGCTTTCCGCCGGCGGCGCGATGGCGTCGGCCATACTTTCCGACGTTTGGAAGACTACGCCGTATATGGCGCTGCTGCTGCTCGCAGGCCTGCAGACTATAGACAAGGGGCTTTACGAGAGCGCGAGAATAGACGGCGCTACAAAAACGCAACAGTTCTTCAGGGTCACGCTGCCACTGTTAAAGCCCGCGATACTCGTTGCGCTGCTATTCCGCACACTGGACGCTTTCAGGGTGTACGACCTCATTGCGGTGCTTACTAACGGCGGGCCGGGCGGCGCGACGGAGACGCTGTCGATATACGCGTATAAGAACATGTTTGCCCAGACTAACTTCGGCTACGGGTCTGTGGTCGTAATAATGATGTTTATACTCGTCGCGATAATTGCCGTATTGTTTATCAAGGTGCTGGGCGCTGAAGTCATAGGCGATGATTAAGGAGCGGGAACTATGAATAGTAAGCTTAGCGGTTCAAATTGGCTGTTTTATATCGTGCTGACCGTATTCATGATAATAATCGTATTCCCATTTCTCTGGGTGCTGATAACGTCGATAAAGCCGGGCAGCGAGGTGTTCGGCGAGGGAGCGTATAACGTATTTACGAGCAATCCTACGCTTAAGAACTACGGCACGATTCTCGATAAAGGTATAACGACCTCTATAATAAACAGCATAGTGGTTTCAACTATCACTATGGTTTACGTGGTAGTAATCGCGTCTATGATGGCATACGCAATATCAAGGTTCAACTTCAAGGGAAAGAACCTGATTTTGGGGCTCGTGCTCGCGGTATCCATGTTTCCGCAGATGATAATCGTAGGCCCCGTATACAACATATTCATGGCTCTTGGCTGGAACAACAGCTATTGGGTCGTGCTGCCTTATTCGACTATAACGCTGCCACTGGCGGTATGGATAATGGTATCGCATTTTAAGAAGATACCGATATCCATAGAAGAATCGGCGAGGATAGACGGCGCTCCGCCATTCAAAATATTATGGCGGATAGTCTTTCCGCTGGCGGCGCCCGGGATATTCACCGCCGCGATAATCAGCTTCATTGCGGCATGGAACGAATACCTTTTGACGGTAACGCTTAACACAAATATCAACTATCATACGGTGCCTGTAGCGATATCATTCCTGCGTACGCAATTCCAGATACTATGGGGCGAAGTTACCGCCGCTACCATCATAGTGGCCATACCTACGCTCGTACTGGTATTGCTGTTTCAGAGAAAAATTATATCGGGGCTTGTTTCGGGCGCTGTAAAGGAGTAGCAACATATGCGGCATTGCGAATGGATCATCAGGGACTGCGAGCTTGGCAGGCAGGCTTTGCTTAAAAACGAGTCCGTGTTTTCAGTCTCCAACGGATATTTCGGAGTAAGGGGAAATTTCGAGGAAGGGTACGATTCGCCTGATACCATAAGAGGTGCGTACATAAACGGATGCTATGACACGCGCGACATAAGGTACGAAGAAAAGCTGTCCGGTTTCCCCGAAGAAAAACAGTCGATTGTAAACGTACACGATTGCCAGACGATAATTTTAAGCATAGAAGGGGAGACGTTCAGCGTCTTCAGCGGCGGCGTTATAAGCTTTGACAGGACGCTTGACATGAAAAACGGCGTCACGACAAGGAGCGTGGTATGGGAATCGCCCCGAGGCAGGCGCGTTGAGATAGAGATAAAAAGGATGGCGTCTTTCGCCGTGCGGGAGCTTTTCGCTATAGATTACACCGTCACGCCCCTTAACTTTGACGGGGAAATATGCTTTATATCGCTCGACAGCGCCGACGTAATGAACTATTCGGACGGGGAAGACCCAAGGACGAACAGCAGAAAGGACAGGAATTTAAACTTTCTGCGCGGCGAGGTAAGCGAGGGCAGGGTATACCTCGAGTCGGAGACCGTGCGCTCAGGCATACGCGTCGCAACGTGTTCCTGCCACACGGTTTCAAAAGAAGCCGGTTTTGAATACTCGCTTGATGGAATGTGCGCGAAGACGACGATAAAGACAAGCGCGGCGGCAGGCGAGGCGGTTAGGCTACTAAAGTATGTATTTTTTATCGATTCAAACAGCTGTGATGATTTGAAGAAAACCGCGTTTGAGCTCGCGGCGCGGCATACGCAAAACGTTGACGGTCTATATGAAAAGCAGCGGGCGTTTCTTGAGAAAAAGTGGAACGCGGCGTGCGTCAAAATAGACTCCTCAGACGGCGCGGGGCTGAGCCTTAGGTACTGCATATACCAGCTGATATGCCAGAGCGCTTTCTGCGGCAGCTCGATACCTGCCAAAGGGCTTTCGGGCGAGGGCTACGAGGGGCATTATTTTTGGGATATGGAAATATTCATACACCCGTTTTATACGCTTACCGACCCGGACACCGCGGGGAAGCTGCTGCTTTACCGCTACAGTACGCTGGACGCCGCGCGTAAAAACGCAAAAAAGCTAGGCCACAAATGCGGAGCGGCATACCCGTGGCGCACGATAACGGGCGACGAGTGCTCGGCGTTCTTTCCGGCGGGCGCGGCGCAGTATCATATAAACGCGGATATATCGTACGCGATTATAAACTATTATCTGGCTACGGGGGACGAACAGCTGCTGTTCGGGGAAGGAGCCGAGATAATATTCGAAACGGCGAGGTTATGGCTGGACTTAGGGCATTTCTGCGGCGGCAAGTTCAGGATCGATACCGTCACCGGCCCGGACGAATACACCTGCCTTGCGGACAACAACTACTATACGAACTTAATGGCGAGGCACAACTTGAAATGGGCGGTCAGCATATACAAACGCCTTGGGCCGGACAGCGCAGTCGTTAGGCGAATAGGGCTCAAAGGCAGCGAAATAGAGGCGTTCGAGCAGGCGTACCGGAACATGTACCTGCCGTATGACGATGAAAAGGGAATAACGCCGCAGGACGATTCCTTCCTCAATAAAAAAGAGTGGGACTTTACTGCTCCGCCGGAGAACTACCCGCTGCTGCTCCACTACCATCCTATGACGCTTTACAGGCATCAGGTATGCAAGCAGGCGGACGTGCTGCTCGCGTACAGCCTGTTTTTAAAAGAGCACGATAAGGAACTTATGAAGAGATCCTATGACTATTACGAGAGGATAACTACCCATGATTCTTCGCTTTCAGCCTGCACGTTTTCTATAATGGCAGCAAGGCTCGGCGATACGGAAAAAGGATACGATTATTTCATGCGCACGCTGAGGACGGACCTTGACGACACTCACCAGAACACAAAGGACGGCCTGCATATGGCAAACATGGGAGGAGCGTATCTTTGCGTGCTAAGCGGGTTTGCGGGGCTCATAATAGACGAAAGCGGCCCAAGCCTTTCGCCTGTGCTTCCGGAAAACTGGCGCTCATATTCTTTCAGGTTCAGGTATAAAGGCAGCCTTTTTGAAGTGATGGTGAAAAGGGAAGGAACCAGCATAACAAGGATAGCGGGCGAAGAGAGAGTCATAAAACTTAACGGTATCGAAATGCGTTGTTAGCTTATATTAAAAAAGCCTCTTTTGGGCGATCGGTAAACATTAAATAAAGGAGAATGGGCTATGGCGAGTATATCGATTAAGAACTTAAACAAGGTGTACTTCGGCAAAAAGGAAAAGTTTCATGCGTTTAAGGACTTTAACCTTGAAATAGCCGACAAGGAGTTCGTGGTATTGGTTGGGCCCTCGGGCTGCGGAAAGTCGACCACGCTGCGCATGATCGCGGGTCTTGAGGATATCACGTCGGGAGAGCTGAGGATAGGGGATAAGGTGGTTAACGACGTGCAGCCCAAAGACAGGGATATCGCGATGGTATTTCAGAATTACTCCCTGTACCCTCATATGAACGTATATCAGAACATGGCGTTCAGCCTCTCCTTAAGAAAAACGCCGAAAAAGGAAATCGACGAGCGGGTGCACGAAACGGCCAAGATACTCGATATAGAACACCTCTTAAAGCGCAAGCCCAAGGCGCTATCGGGCGGGCAGCGGCAGCGCGTAGCATTGGGACGCGCCATAGTGCGCAACCCGAAAGTGTTTCTTCTCGACGAGCCGCTTTCCAATCTCGACGCGAAGCTGCGCACGCAGATGCGCGCGGAAATAGCGAAGCTGCACAACAGGATAGGGACGACGTTCGTATATGTCACCCACGACCAGACGGAAGCTATGACTATGGCCGACAGGATAGTTGTAATGAAGGACGGCGTTATTCAGCAGGTAGATACGCCCGCAAACCTGTACGCATACCCCTGTAACCTGTTCGTCGCGGGATTCACAGGCTCCCCGCAGATGAATTTTGTGGACGGCACGCTGGTTAAAACGGCAAAGGGATTTACGGTAGACATGCAGGGCAATACGCTTGTGCTTCCGGATAGCAAGAATAAAGAAGGCGCGCTTGAGGCAAGCGTTGGCAAGGCCGTGAAGGTCGGGCTGCGGCCCGAGGACATTGAAGAACGCACGGACGACCGGGAGCCCAATACATTTGGCTCCGCAGTCGATATATCCGAGATGATGGGCGCCGAGCTTTACGTATACTTCGAGTTTGCGGGAAGCAAGATGATAGCGCGCTTCCCGGCGTCGTCGGGCTTAAAGTCCGGCTCGCCGGTATATTTTGCACTCAATGCTCAAAAGGCTCATATATTCGACGCGGAAACAGGCAATGTAATAACCAACTGAGCCAAGGCGGCTCATACAGGCCGGTAGATTACAATAGCAAGTGCAACAATTAAATAAAGAAACTGCAAAGCAGCCAAGGTGTAAAATGAAGTTACCACACAACAAATCACACGGAGGCCGCCATGCAGCTCTATACACATTT
>JBLNCA010000050.1:0-31999 GCA_050260375.1 Burkholderiales bacterium
ATGCGAACTCTTGCCATATCTCAATTATAGCTGGGTTGTGCGTAGATGGAAGATGTTTTCGTTTATTGTGGTGCGGGTAGTGCATGATGATTCAGAGGAGCGAAGCGACGAAGAATCTTAATACGGGGTCCCCAACAAGACGTAAGGCTTGTTGGGGTGTAAATTTAATGCTGTTGGGGTTGCCACAATATTCTGTGAGGCCGTCCGGCAATAGACTTTCCGACAATTCGGCTTCATTTAAAGTATTCATGATGGTTTATTCCTGTTTAACGAGAAGCGCATTAAAAAGCGTTTTATCGGGGCTTACGAGCACGGTGTTGTATTTATCGTAAACTACCATGCCGGGCTTTGCGCCGCCGGGCTTGCGCACGTTTTTAACGCGAGTGTAATCAACGGCAATCTTGGCAGTCCCCTTAGCTTTGCTTAGCGTCGCGGCGACGGTGGCGGCTTCAAATAGCGTATTGTCGGGCACGCTTTCCCCGGGGCGGATAATTACAACGTGCGAGCCGGGTATGCCCTTTGTGTGCAGCCATAAATCGTCCGGCGAAGCGGTCTTCATTGTAAGCGTATCGTTCTGGCGGTTGTTTTTGCCCGCGAAGAACGTATACCCGTCGGATGAAATAAACTTATGGGGCGCTGAAGGCTTTTCCGTCGCTTTGGCCGCGGCTGCCTTTACGGGCATGGCGCCCGCCCTTGAAAGCTCGAACTCAATCTCCGAAAGTTCGTCCGACGTTTCGGAAGACTCCAGCGAAACCAAAACGCTTTCGAGAAACTCTATCTCGGCTTTGTTCTCTTCCATGCGCTTCTTCATTATATCCATGCCCGATTTAAGCTTTGCGTATTTTCTGTAATTAGCCTGCGCGTTTGCGGCGGGGGATAACCGTGGATTAAGGTCAATAAGCATCATCTGTCCCGTAGCGTAGTCCTCGGCGGCAACGGAAGTCATGCCCTTTTTTATTCGGTATATGTTTGCGGTTATTATATCTCCTATTGCTTTATGGCTGTCCGCTTTTTTAGCCTGCTCTATTGCCTCAGCCTGCTTTGCGAGCAGCGCGTTATGCTTCTCGAGCCGCTTTGAAACCAGCCTTTGCAGCGAATCGCGCTTTGCGTTGAATTCGCGTATCTCGCTCAACGCGGTATAAAAAGCGTCGGCAAGCTCGTTGGCGCTGCCGAAAGTCTTTACATTGCTTGCGGATACGCTTATGTATTTATACGGCGAATAAAAGAAAGGCACATTGCCGCTAAAGTACATCGTGGGTTCGGGCGTTTGGCCGTTGAAGAACGAAAGTATAAGCCCTGCGAGCTTTTCCGCCTCGCGCGGCTGCGGCTCGTAACCTTGGGGCATATATCTATATATTATCTCGTCCGCAGTCTGCCCCGAAACGCCCTGCAGCAGCTTTGAGAGGTAATCCTTTAGCTTTCTCGTGCCGCGCTTTTTTAGCATCTCTACAAGCGTAGCCTCCGATACGGTCATCGGGTTAAGCTTGGTTGACTGGGGAAGCTCGTACTTCAGCGAAGGCAGCACGCAGCGCACGCGGCTCTGGGCGCTCGATACGTGGCGCAGGCTGTCCAGTATAACATCCTGCTCGTCCTTAAGTATAATATTCGAGTATTTTCCCATCAGCTCGGCAACAAGCGTAAGCTCGCGAGGCAGCCCCAATTCGTCCTTCGTTTCCAGCGTTATGTTGACTATGCGCTCAAGCCCGATTTGCTCTATGGCCTTTATCTTTGCGCCCGTTATATGCTTGCGCAGAAACATGCAGAACATAGGAGCCGCTTTGGGATTGGAATACTTGGCTGTGGTAATATACATGCGCGAGTCGGCTGCGCCGGCGCTTATCAGCAGGCGGCTGCTTATGCCAGGAGCGCGCAAAGACAGCAGTATCGTGTCAGGCTGCGGCTGGTGCACCTTGTCTATCTTGCTGCCCGTAAGCGCGTCAGCCGCTTCCTTTACTATGTAATGCAGAGTCAATCCGTCAAGCGTCATGCGTCCTCCCAAGAAATTTCAAGTTGTATGCGCTTTGTATTATACATTCCGGTGACATTGTTTGTAAACGATGATATAATGCTTGTAATAAAACCGACACGGGAGCGTTTGATATGGAACATGTAAGAGAGAAAGCGCTTAAAGCGAAGCAGGCGTCGTATAAGCTTGCAGGCATGAGCATTGCCGGCAAGAACGCCGTGCTGCAAAGCATTGCGGACGCGCTGAGAAACAACGCGGATTATATAATTGCCGAAAACGCAAAAGACGTAAAAGCAGGCGAAGAGAAGGGCATGAGCAAGGCGCTGCTTGACAGGCTGTCGCTTTCCGCCGCCCGCATAGAAGGCATGGCGCAGGGGCTGGAGAGCATAGCGGCATTGAGCGACCCCGTGGGCGAAGTAATACGCTCATGGAAGCGCCCCAACGGCCTTACTATAGGCAAAAAGCGCGTGCCTCTGGGCGTCGTAGGTATAATATACGAAGCGCGGCCCAACGTTACGTCGGACGCTATTGGGCTGTGCATAAAGACAGGCAACGCCGTAGTGCTGCGCGGAGGAAGCGACGCCATAAACTCCAACAAGGCGATAGTAAAGGTGGCGGAGGAAGCGGCGTATAAGTCGGGGCTGCCAGAGGGCGCTTTGCAGCTTATAGACGATACTTCAAGAGAAGCGGCGAAGTATCTTATGGGCTTAAACGGCATAATAGACGTGCTTATACCGAGGGGCGGCGCGGGGCTTATACAGTCCGTCGTCAAAAATTCGACGATTCCCGTGATAGAAACCGGCACGGGCAACTGCCATGTGTATATAGACAAGAGCGCTGATATAAACATGGGCGTCGATATCATATGGAACGCGAAGACAAGCAGGCCTTCCGTCTGCAACGCGGCGGAAACGCTGCTTGTGCACGAAGGCATCGCAGAGGCTTTTCTGCCTGAGATGGCGAAAAAGCTCAGCGGCGTCGAGCTGCGGGGCTGCGAAAAGACTCGGAGCATCATAGACGCCAACGAAGCAACGGAAGACGATTACTATACCGAATATTTGGACTATATACTCGCGGTAAAGGTAGTAAAGGACATAGATGAGGCGATAGAGCATATAAACAAGTACGGAACCAAGCATTCGGAGACAATAGTTACTCAGGACTACGGCAGCGCCGAGAAGTTCCTCGAAATGGTCGATTCGGCAGCGGTGTACGTTAACGCGTCCACGCGCTTTACGGACGGCAACGAATTCGGGTTCGGCGCCGAGATAGGCATAAGCACCCAAAAGCTGCACGCCCGCGGGCCTATGGGCTTGGAAGAACTGACGACGTACAAATACATAATCAGAGGAAACGGGCAGATAAGGATATAGACACATCTGGATTTCCGGTGCTGCGGAGAGCTTATCTGCGTGGATTATGGAAGATACGGAATATACATAGCAATGACAAAAAGTGATTGTCGACATCAAAAAAGCTGCGTTATCCGCAGCTTTTTTCTATTGCATCAGAAATTCCTTCATTTTGTCTATGTGCTTCTTTACGCTCGCCTTGCCCGGGCCGCCGTAACACGAGCGCGCGTCAACACACGTTTCCAATGATATTGCGTCGAATATGTCGTCTTCAAACGCGGGGGAGAGCTGTTTTAACTCGTCCAAAGAAAGCTCATTTATAGCCTTGCCGCGCTGCTCGCAGTAAACTACGAGCCTGCCGACAGTTTCATGTGCTTCCCTGAACGGCACGCCTTTTTTAGCGAGGTAATCCGCGGCGTCCGTGGCGTTGGTAAAGCCAAGCCCCGCCAGCTTATACATGCGCTCCAAATCCCACTCGGCTGTCTGCAGCATGCCGGTAAATACGGTAAGGCAGCTTGCAAGCGTGTCATAAGCGTCAAACATCGCTTCTTTGTCTTCCTGCATGTCCTTGTTGTACGCAAGGGGAAGGCCCTTCATTACGGTGAGCAGCGTAAAAAGGTCGCCGTACACCCTTCCCGTCTTGCCGCGTATGAGCTCCGCCATATCGGGGTTCTTCTTCTGCGGCATTATGCTTGAGCCTGTGGAATACGAATCGCTCAAGTGCAAAAATGAGAATTCTCCGGTAGACCACAGCACGATTTCTTCGCAGAAGCGTGAAAGATGCATCATGCAAATGCCGCATGCATATAGAAAGTCGAGCACAAAATCGCGGTCGCTCACGGCATCCATGCTGTTATTAGTTATCCCGGAAAATCCGAGTTCCTTTGCCACCATGCCGCGATCAATAGGGAATGTAGTCGAACAGAGCGCGCCGGAACCCAGCGGCATAACGTCGCAGGCGCTGTAAGTGTTTTCAAACCGCATATAGTCGCGGAAAAACATCTCGCAGTACGCCATCATATGATGTGCGAGCGTCGTGGGCTGGGCTTTCTGCAAATGCGTATAAGCGGGCATTATCGATTCAAGGTTCTCGTCGGCTATTTCCGTCAGCGCGCCCATAAGCGCCTTAAGCCGCGAGAATATATCTTCGCACGCGCGCTTTGCGAACATGCGCATATCGAGCGCGACCTGGTCGTTGCGGCTGCGCGCGGTATGCAGCATCTTGCCGGCTTCGCCTATGCGCTGAGTGAGCAGCCGTTCTATGTTCATATGTATGTCTTCGTCCGACTCAGAGAACGTGACGAGCCCTGCTTCGATATCCTTCAGTATGCCGCGCAGCCCTTCGATTATAGCCTCGCTGTCCTGCCTGCTTATTATGCCGGTTTTGCCGAGCATGCGGGCGTGCGCAATGCTGCCCAGTATATCCTCGCGGTAAAGGCGGCAGTCGA
This sequence comes from Burkholderiales bacterium, assembly GCA_050260375.1. GTDB lineage: Bacteria > Bacillota > Clostridia > Christensenellales > SZUA-584 > DTFZ01. Next base: position 4,767 of record JBLNCA010000050.1, read on the forward strand.
ACGATATAGACGAATGGAAGCCCGCGGCAAACTCGTCAGTATCCGACGAGAAACGGCCGCTCCACATCTTTTTGTTGTTCATCGCTACTTCCTCTTTTGATCCAGCATCGCCTTAACCTTCAAAGGCAGGCCGAACAGGTTTATAAAGCCTTCGGCGTCCTGCTGGTTGTATACCTCGTCTTTTCCGAACGTTGCCAGTTCTTCGCTGTATAGTGAGTAAGGAGACTTAATGCCTGCGGCTACACAGTTGCCTTTATATAGCTTTATGCGCACCGTGCCGGCCACGTTTTGCTGCGTTGAGTCGACAAAAGCCGACAGCGCTTCGCGCAAGGGGGTAAACCATTGACCATAGTATACCATTTCCGCGAATTTCAGCGCAACACCCTGCTTATAGTGCAGCGTGTCCCTGTCGAGCGTTATGCTCTCCAATGCGCGGTGAGCCTCGTAAAGTATCGTTCCGCCCGGGGTCTCATATACTCCTCGCGACTTCATGCCGACCAGCCGGTTTTCCACCATGTCGCTTATGCCCACGCCGTTTGCCGCGCCTATTTCGTTGAGCTTTTCTATTAGCGCTGCGGGGGAGTAGCTTTTGCCGTCTATCGAAACGGGCACGCCCTTCTCAAACCCTATTTCAATATACGCGGGGCAGTCGGGAGCGTCTTCCGGCGGCGTGCAGATGAGGCAAAGGTCTTTTGTCGGCTCGTTCCACGGGTCCTCCAGGTCCGCGCCCTCGTGGCTCAAGTGCCACAGGTTCCTGTCCATGCTGTAAGGGCGCTTCTTGGATACGGGCACGGGCAGGCCGCGCTGCTCTAAGTAAGCTATCTCGTCTTCCCTAGACTTTATATCCCATACGCGCCACGGGGCTATTATCTTAAGCTCCGGCGCGAGCGCTTTTATCGTAAGCTCGAAGCGTACCTGGTCGTTGCCCTTGCCCGTTGCTCCGTGGCATATTGCTTCGCATCCTTCTTTTTTCGCTATCTCAACAAGGCGCTTTGCGATAAGCGGGCGAGCCATAGAAGTGCCGAGCAGGTATACGCCTTCATATACGGCTCCCGCCTTAAGCGTAGGATATATGAAGTCCGTAACGAATTCCTCGGTAAGGTCCTCGATATATATCTTGCTGGCGCCGCTTTTTATCGCCTTTTCTTTGAGCGGAGCAAGCTCCTCGCCCTGGCCGACGTCCGCCGCCATGCAGATTACTTCGCAGTTGTAGTTCTCCTTAAGCCACGGTATTATTACCGATGTGTCAAGCCCTCCTGAATAGGCAAGCAATACTTTTGTTTTACTCATAGCATTTTCCCTCCATTGTATTTATAATTATACGTTATAATGTATAATTATGCAATATATAATTGCGGATAATGATAATTATATTCTCAAAAAAGACAAGACATCAAGCCCGGCAGGCAATATAATTAATATTGAAATATGATTTGCGTTTTCAATCAAGATAACGCAAAAACTTTTCGATATATATAGAGAAGGGTTTATGCGATAAAAGACTATAGCCTATCCATAATGTTATTATCAACTTGGCATTAAGCGCCTCGCCTGGCGGGGCCTTACGATAGTAAATATTAAGTAATGATGCCAAAGACGCCCGATAACCATTATGTGAAAAAAGAATTAACTTTTGAAGCTTTGTCGTTGCATTGACTATGTATATATGTTAATATAAATTCCGGCATTTTGGCGGGGTTATGAAACAGCCATTTTGGGTATTATAAGGCAGGAGGATTTTTTTAATTGGCTAAAGTAGAAAACGTCGGCGCAAATAAGGTTAAAGCGGAAATAGAGGTTTCACCCGAAGAGTTTGCAGATGCGCTGCAGAAGGCATATATTAAAAGCAGGGGCAAATTCAACATACAGGGTTTCAGGAAGGGAAAAGCTCCGAAGCCGGTCATAGAGAGTCATTACGGCGAAGGCATATTCTTTGAAGAAGCGTTTGAGATTGTTTTTCCGGAAAGCTATACAAAAGCGGTAGACGAGCTTGGGCTCGTGCCCGTTTCAAAGCCGGAAATAGATATAAAGACGATAGGCAAGAAGGAAGGCGTAACATATACGGCTGAATTCTACGTTAAGCCGGAAGTCGAGCTTGGACAGTACAAGGGCGTCAAGGCCGAAAAGGAAGAAGCGCACGTTGACGAAAAGCAGGTGGAAGCGGAGCTTAACCGCATCGCCGAGCGCAACGCCAGATGGGTGGACGTAGACAGGGAAGCCCGCGAAAAGGATAAGGTTGTCATCGACTATTCGGGCAGCATAGACGGGGAAAAGTTTGACGGCGGAACGGCCGAGAACCAGATTATAGAGATAGGCGCAGGCATGTTCATACCCGGCTTTGAAGAGCAGCTGGTGGGCATGAAAAAGGGCGAGGAAAAGGATATTAACGTAAAGTTCCCGGAAGACTACAGGGCAAAACATCTCGCGGGAAAAGAAGCCGTTTTTCATATAAAGCTTCATGACGTTAAGGAAAAGGAATTGCCCGAGCTTAACGACGAGTTTGCGCAGGACGTTTCCGAATTCGACACGATTGAAGAGTATAGGAACAGCATACGCGAGCATTTAAAGGAGCATGCCGAGGAGCACGCTAAAGTGCACACCCAGAACAACGTAATCGAGGCGGTCATTAAAAACGCTAAAATAGATCTGCCCGAATGCATGATAGAAAACCAGATTGACAACCACATAAAGCAGATAGAATACAGCCTTATGTACCAGGGCGTCAGGCTGGAAGACTATCTTGCGATGACAGGCGGCAGCATGGAAGAGCTTCGCAAGGAGTACAGGGAGCCTGCGGAAAGAAATGTGCGCGCGCAGCTCGTTGTGGAAGCCGTAAAGAAAGCCGAGAACATAACGGCGTCTAAAGAGCAGATTGAAGCTGAGCTTAAAAGAAGGGCGCAGGCCGTGAAAAAGGATTTGGAAGAATATAAAAAATCCTTGAAAGACGAAGAGCTCGAATACATCAAAGAAGATTTGGCTTACGACAATACCGTCAATTTCCTTGTGGAGAACGCGGAGCTTGCAGCGCCTTCCAAAAAGGGCAAAAAGAAATCCGCCGAGGAGGAAAACACCGACGGTGAATAGAATAGTATAGTATATAAAAACGGAGGATTTCAAAGCATGACATTAGTGCCTTATGTTATAGAGCAGACAAGCAAAGGCGAGAGAAGCTATGATATATATTCTAGGCTGCTTAAGGACAGAATAATATTTCTGGGCGGCGAAGTGGACAACGTCATGGCGAACCTCGTGGTGGCACAGCTGATATTCCTCGAGGCTGAAGACCCGGATAAGGATATATTCCTTTACATCAACAGCCCCGGGGGTTCGGTGACTGCGGGAATGGCCATATACGACACGATGCAGCACGTAAAGTGCGACGTATCGACGATATGCATCGGCATGGCCGCTTCTATGGGAGCGTTCCTGCTGGCTGCGGGCGCGAAGGGCAAGCGCAAAGCGCTTCCCAACAGCGAGGTGATGATACACCAGCCTTCAGGCGGTACGCAGGGCCCGGCTACGGATATACAGATACATGCCGAACATATCGTGAACATTAAAAAGAAAATGAACAGGATACTGGCGGAAAGGACAGGTCAGCCCGAAGAGAAGATAGCGGCTGATACGGAAAGGGATAATTTCCTGAGCGCGGAAGAGGCGCTCGAATACGGGATTATTGACGAGATTATACGGCCAAAGAGCAAGTAGTTGAGGTGAATCAATGGCAAATTATGATGATCAGAAACAATTGAAATGTTCGTTCTGCGGCAAGGCGCAGGAGCAGGTGAGGCGCCTTGTTGCGGGACCGGGGGTCTATATCTGCAATGAGTGCATAGAGCTGTGTAAAGAGATCATCGAAGAGGACTATCAGGACGCGGTAACGTTCGATATGGGGGAGATTCCGAAGCCGGCAGAAATCGTGGCTTCTCTTGATGAGTATGTAATAGGGCAGAATTATGCGAAAAAGAATCTGGCCGTTGCGGTATACAACCATTATAAGAGGATAAATTCCGACGTAAAACAGGACGACGTAGAGCTTCAGAAGAGCAACATCTTAATGCTGGGGCCGACGGGCTGCGGCAAGACGCTGCTCGCGCAGACGCTGGCGCGCATATTGAATGTGCCGTTTGCAATGGCGGACGCTACGTCGCTTACCGAAGCCGGTTATGTGGGCGAAGACGTCGAGAATATACTATTAAAGCTCATACAGGCGGCGGATTACGATATAGAGCGCGCGCAGCGCGGCATAATCTATATCGACGAGATAGATAAGATAGCGAGGAAGGGCGACAATCCTTCCATAACGCGCGACGTTTCGGGCGAGGGCGTGCAGCAGGCGCTGCTCAAGATAATAGAGGGCACTGTGGCCAGCGTTCCTCCTCAGGGCGGCAGGAAGCATCCGCATCAGGAGTTTTTGCAGATAGACACGACAAATATACTGTTTATATGCGGCGGAGCGTTCGGCGGCCTTGAAAAGATAATCGAAAGAAGAATAGGCAACAAAATGATGGGCTTCGGCGCGGAGATAGTGTCCAACGTCAATAAAGACCTCTCCGAGATATATAAGAAGATACTGCCCGAAGACCTCTTGAAGTTCGGCCTTATACCGGAGTTCGTGGGACGGGTTCCGATAATAGTGCCGCTCCATCAGCTCGACGAAAAAGCGCTTGTAAGAATACTCACCGAGCCCAAGAACGCGCTTGTAAAGCAGTTCACAAAGCTTTTGGAGATGGACGGCGTACAGCTTGAATTCGAAGCGGACGCGCTTGCCGAGATAGCCAGGATTGCGATAGAACGCAAGACGGGCGCAAGGGGCTTAAGAGCGATATTAGAGAGCATAATGCTCGACGTAATGTATGAGATACCGTCAAGAACGGACATCAAGAAGTGCGTTATTACAAAGGATACCGTAAAGAACGCGATGGTGCCCATGCTCATACTCGGAGAGAAGGACTCAAAGCAAAAGGCTCTGCCCAAGGCAAAAAAAGAAAGCTTCGGTTGATAACAGACAAAAAGGCGTTCGGAAAAAGAGCGCCTTTTATATATTCTTTATATATTGCTAACCGCAATAAACGTTTTGGAGCGGCAGAGTGTATGATTACGTTTTTCAACCGCAAAGAGATATTCGCGACGTATTCCATGAAGAAGCAATCGGAAATAAGGGATATATTGGCAGGCGCCGGCATTGACTGCCTTGTAAAGACGATAAGCAGAACAAGCCCAACTGTGTTAAGCGATACATGGGCAAGATAAGGGGCGACAGGGCAGGATATGAAAACATCGCTTGAATATGTTATCTATGTGCGCAAAGACGAGTTTGAGCGCGCTACTGCGGCCGCAAATAAAAAGCGCCTGTGAAAAAGCAGTTAGTTTAATATGCTTTTCGCTGCCGCGATTGCTTCATTTTGAAAAGAACGATTTTACCAGGCTGTAGTTTTCTTTAAGCTCGCAGGTGTCGGAATAATTGTTTGCGTATACTTCCAGTATCATTCCGCCGTCGTATCCCGTTTTGTCAAGCTCCTGCTTGAAAGAATCAAAATCGATACAGCCCATGAAAGGCAGCGCGGGCACGCCGCCGCGCTCTTCGCTATAGGCGCAGTCGCATATATGTACGTTGGCAAGCTTTCCAGCAGTAGGTTTCAAATACTCGCCGGGAGCAAACCCGGCCAGAGCGGCCTGCTTTATATCAAGCGTGAAATACAGGTTTTCCGTGCCGGGCAGCTTTAAGAGGTTATCCGCAAATTCGGGCTCTGCATACCAGCACCAGTATACGTTCTCCCAGGCTAGCTTTACGCCGTGGGCTTTTGCCATATCGGAGAGCGGGCCTATCGTATTTGCAATATGCTCGTAATTCAGCTTGGTTTTTTTAGCGCGCTTTAAATTAGGCGGGCCATGAAAAACATAAACGTCGGCGCCGAGCTCCGCGGCCGCTTCGATCACCTGTTTATATATGTCTTCTGCTTCATGCCTCGCCCTTTGCTGAAGCGTAAAAAGCTGCGGCTCAAACTGTATTGAAAACGCGTGTATAGAATATACGTTTATGCCGTTGTCGTCTGCGCGCTTTTTCAGTTCTTTAACGAAAGGCATTTTGTATTCGGACATACAGTTAAAGAATATCTCTATGTTTTTAATTTGCATGCTGCCCAAAATATCTATAGAGTCCTCCAATAATACTTTTGGGAAAAAACATGCCGTAGACATTCCGAATACCATAACGCTGCCTCCTTGGTTGATTATATCAAAATGTAAACAGAACATAAACTGTCATTTATAAGGTATAATAAAAAAGGGGAAATGCATAAATAATCGAATATTATGATAAACAAATATTCGAAAGGCGGAATATGGAAAAAAAATACATTATAGTGGGCGGTATTGCGGGAGGCACGAGCGCTGCGATGCGTTTGCGCATGCTTGACGAGCGCGCAAGGATAACGATATTTGAAAAAGGTCCGGCTGTTTCGTTTTCGAGCTGCGGGCTTCCGTATTATGTGGGAGGCGTGATAAAATCCGCAGGCGATCTTATATTGCAGACGCCGGGCGATTTTAAAAAGAAACACAACATAACCGTAAAGGTCAATACAGAGGTCGTTGGCATAAACAGGCGTGAGAAAAAGGTCGAATTGCATAACCTCTCTACAGGCAGAAGATATCAGCAAACGTACGACAAGCTCGTGCTTGCGACGGGAGCGGTGCCCTTAAAGCCCGATACAGCCATGGACACTGATAAGGTTTTTGTATTAAGAACCATGGCCGATTCGATATCCATCACGGAGCATATAGAAAAAAACGACGTTAGGCGCGCCATAGTATTCGGCGGCGGATATATAGGGCTGGAGATTGCGGAAAACATATCAAGGCGCGGAATAACCACTACACTGGTCGAGGAAAGCAGCCACGTATTGCCTGCGTTTGACGAAGATATGGCCGTGTTCGCAGAAATGGAGCTCCGGAAAAAAGGCATGCTGCTTATCACGGGCGCCACGCTTGTTTCAATGAACGAATCGGAACACGGCGTGGGCGTAGAGCTTTCCAACGGCGGTAAGCTTTCCGCGGATATGATAATACTGGGAGGAGGCGTAGCGCCCGAGGTTTCGTTGGCAAGAAAAGCGGGCCTCGGCATAGGCGTAACGGGCGGCATACTCGTGGACGAGCATCAGCAGACGACGGATAAGGATATATACGCGGTGGGAGACGCCGTGGAAGTGGAATGCCTCTCGGGAGGCAAGGCGGTAATACCGCTCGCGTCTCCCGCCGAGAAGCAGGGCAGGATAGCCGCAGACAATATCTGCGGGCTCAATTCAAAATACAGAAAAACGCTGGGCGTAACGATATTGAAGCTGTTCGATTCGGTTTTCGCAAACGCCGGGCTTTCAGAAGCTATACTTAAAGAGCGCGAAGAGAACTATGAAAAGATATATATACGCGCTTATTCTCACGCTCCGTATTATCCCGGTGCCGGCGTTATGACTATAAAGCTGATGTTCGAAAAACGCATCGGCAGGATACTCGGCGTGCAGATTGCGGGCAGCAACGGAGTGGATAAGCGCATAGACGTTATTGCCACCGCAATGAGAGCGGGGTTAACCGCCGACAAACTCTCGGAGCTGGAGCTCGCTTACGCGCCTCCGTTCGGCGCTCCCAAAGACCCGGTGAACATCGCGGGGTACGTGGCTTCCGATATAATGGACGGGTTGACAGACATAGTGCATTGGCATGATATAGACGGAACGACAGATGCGCTGTTGGTGGATCTGCGCCCGAAAAACGAGTATGAGTCGGGCACTATAAGCGGCGCGGTCAACATACCCGCCGACGAGCTGCGAGTCAGGATAAGCGAGCTTCCCGAAGACAAGGAGATAATACTGTTCTGCGGAAACGGACAGGCGGCATATACGGCGGAAAGGATGCTCAAGCAGCGCGGATACGATGTTAAATATCTTTCGGGCGGCTACAGCTTGTATGAAATATTGGGCAGTAAAAAGGCGGCAAATAAGCAATGAACTATACTGAATACGAAAAGCTCGCTTCAAAACTTAAAGTGCTGGGGCATCCGATAAGGCTTTGTATTATAAACGGCATATCAAAAAAAGGCTGTAACGTAAAGCAGATATGCGAGGACCTTGGCATACCGCAGCCCGTTATTTCGCTTCATCTTTCAAAACTCAAAGCGGCGGGAATAGTGGCGGGCGAACGCAACGGCAATTACGTTTGCTACAGAGTCGTTGACAAGGCTACGCTGCGCCTGCTTGAACTGCTTCCCAAATAACGTTGCGACGCAATATTAAACATATTTAAGCGTATTCATACGGTATCGCGCTTTTTTTCATGCTTTGCTCTTATAAAAATAAATGGTATAGTTATGTTATATGTATAGTTTGTGGTAAAGATTTTTTTTGGGGGGGATGCTGATGTCTGATTTTCCAAAGCGGGCAAAGCTGCTGCTTTTGCTGGATTACTTTACTAAATATACCGACGAACACAATCCTAAAAAGATGAACGATATACTCGAATATTTGAGGAGCAATGGCATAGAGGCGGAGCGCAAAGCCATTTATTCCGACATAAATCTTTTAAGGGACCTCGGCTACGATATAGTTAAAACTTCGGACGGCGGCGCGGCGTATTTCTTGGGCGAGCGCGCCATGGAGATAGCGGAGGCGGAGATATGCGCGAGCGCCGTATCAGCGGCAAGGTTCATCACGCAGAAGAAATCGGCGCAGCTTATAAACAAGCTTGGAAGCTTTTTCAGCAATGCGCAGCAAAGAACGTTCCGCGAGCGGCTGGAGCTTGTGCGGACGCTTAAAACGAAGAACGAAGAGATATACTACAACATCGACAAGATAGTTCAGGCGCTCTCCGCGGCGAAAAAGATATCTTTCTTTTATTTTGAATACATGCCCAACAAGACTCTGAGGCTGAGAAAAGAGGGCAGGAGGTATTTTGCGAGCCCTTACTCGCTGATGTGGTTTGAAGACGCGTATTACCTCGTGTGCAACATAGACAAGTATGACAACCTTTCGCATTTCAGGCTGGACCGTATGACAAAGGTGGAGGTGACGGGGGAGACGGTAAGGAATATAAACGAGGTGTCCGAGTATAAGAACTACATAGACTTTGACGAGTACCACCGGAGCGTTTTCAGCATGTTCGGCGGGGAAATGCGCACCGTACGCATACGCTTCCGCGACGAGCTTGCAACCGCCGTATACGACAGGTTCGGGCTCGACGTAAGCGTTTCCAACATAAAAGACGGATGGTTTACCGTATCGGTGAACGTCAGGGTAAGCCCAGGGTTTCTCTCCTGGCTTACGATATTCGGCGACAAGGCGGAGGTGCTCTCTCCCGAAGACCTTCGCGGCGACATAAAAGCCCTCGCCGATTCTCTCAGCAGATTATACGGAGGCGACAAGCGCTGAAATAAGATAAGCGTTGATAAAAAAAAAGAGCCGCGCGTTTGAACGGCTCCTTGTTGTCTGTAAACCAATCAGTAAAATATGTCTCCGCCGTAAGACCTGCCTTCGGTAAACGGGTATTGCTTATCGGGCGGCAGATCCGCGCCGAAGTTGTAGAACTCCAGCGTCATCGTTACGTTAAGTGAGTTTTCCGCGGGCTCGGACGTCTCTTCGGGTGTAGAAGTTTCACCTTCCGCGCCTGCTATTTCCCCTGCCAAAATCTCTTCCGGACGCTCCTGCGTAACGGTAAGCCCTGTTACTTTTAAGAAGTAAGAGCCTTCGTCAAGTGATTTGAGCACGGATTTCAAGCCGTCGTATGTGGCGTTCATGGATAGCATCGCTTTGTTTATGCTGACATGGCTGGTCTCGTTTACCCGCTCAAAGGCTATAGTCAGCTTATCAGCATAATCCGACACTATATCGGCAAGATATACGAGCACCGACGGCTGGTCAAAACCTTCAAGTATACTGCCGCCGTACTGGCTTAAGCGGCCCTCAAAGAGCGAGTTCCTTTTGTCTATTTCGTTAACGTTTTGCTGCATCATTTCGTTTGTGGCTATAAGCTGCTTTTTGTTTTCTATGTCCAATTTCAGCGCTTCGCTTTCGTCGAGGCGCGGTTTAAGCAGGTACATATAGTATACGAAAAATACCGCAAGTATAAGTACTATGACAATCAATATCTTTTCACGTTTCGTCATGCTCATTTGCCCGCCGCCTCCGTTGTATTAGCCTGCTGGGCCGCTGCCGCCGCGTCCTGCGTTATATCCGCCTGTTCTATCGCTTTTATAAGCTCTATGTTGCTCAGCGGCGAAGGCAGCGTGGCGGTAATGCCGAAGCCCAATGTCTGCCCGTCGGACGTGCTGTTTGTTATGTAGACGTCCTTAAACACGTTCTGCTCTTTAAGCCTCAGGCAAAATGTCGATATGTCGTTGTCGCTGTTTGCCGTGCCAATAAGGTTTATCGCTTCGTCAGTGAACTGAAGCGACGATAGGTTGGCCTCGGTAGGCAGCGACGCTTCAACGGCGCTGAGAAATTTCGCTATATCCAGCCGCGAATTTTCTATAGCCTCGAGCTCGGCTATTTGAAGCGAAAGCACCGCTTCCCGCTGCGTTTTATCCTTTAAGTCCTGCTGCGTTTCACTTGAGGAGCTTAGATGGCTGTCAAGCTGCGCGGCCTCAATTTTCATCGCGCTTATCGTGCCGGAAGGAATGGCTATGCCCGCGTACATACCTGCCGCTATAACCACTATAAGCAGCAGTGCGATAGCTATGTTTTTGCCCGAGTATGTCTTTATCCTGCGCTTGTATAACAGGTTGATGTCGTTTTTCATTTCTGTTCCTCCCTGAACACCGCTGCATAAGCATTGATAAGGAACGTAAGCCCGCCTGTATCCATCGTGATGTTGGACGCGGCCTTTACAAGGTCGGACGCGAACCTAACCGGCAGCATCAGATGCTGTTCCATATAATCCTTAAGCCCCGGCATGAGCGCGCCGCCGCCCGAGATATATACCGTATTTACGCTGTTTTTAGTACGGTTTTTGAAATATTCGAACACGCGCGCTATTTCAAGCAGCATTGAGTCGACTTCGTAAACGACTGCGGATTTGAGCTCTTTATTGGGATAATCGCCGCTTAAGAAGTTTACTTCGCGCTTTATCATTTCCGAAACGAGCACATCCTTGCCCGAGTACTGCGCGATAACGTCGGTTATGCTTTGGCCGCAGCGCTTGATATTGTTGCTGACGTAATAAAAGCCGTTGTTGTATATATTGATGCGCGTGTGCTTTGTGCCAAGATCCAGGATGCATATCCCGCCGTCTATATTGAAATCGGAGTTCCTTTCGCGGTTGAAGCGCAGCAGCTTTTCCTTGGCGTTCTCGCACGTGTCTATCACCTTAACGTTGAAGCCCGCCGAGCGCAGCACCCTTCTGTACGTATCTATAGTGCGCTTATGCGCAGTGGTCACAAGCAGGTTGTACATGTCTATGCCGTCTTCCTTGACCACGCCCTCAATTTTGTAGTCCAGATAATACTTATCGGTATCGACGGGAAGATAACCCGACATTTCGTTGAGTATGTTCTGGTAAAGCTGCTTTTCCTCAAGCACCGGAAGCGTAAAATGGCGGATAATGATATCGCTGCCGCTCAATACGAGGTTGCAGCTTCCTCCCGGCATTCTTGAAATCTTTCTCGCAGTTTTCAGCGAACGCACGAGCGCCTCTTCGGAGGAAATATTAAGGTCGTCCACGCAGCCTTCCGGCATCTTGTGAACGGCAAATTTTTGTATCCTGCCGTCAGAAGACGTTTGTATAAGTTTAAGGTTTGAGTTGCCTATGTCCACCGCCAGCGTGGACGTTTGTCGTATTGCCATAAAAACTCCTTAGCTTGTACTGCCCGCGGGCGAAACTTCCTCGCTTACGATTACGTCTAACAGCGTCGGCCTTGAGCCGGAAACGAAGAAGCTGTTTACGGGGTCCGCGAGTATATCGATTATAGTCTGTGCTGAATACGCCACCGACGCCCAAACGCCGTTAAGCGTGATGTTTCGCTTCGCAACTATGAGGTTAAAAGTCGGGCTTCCCGTAATCTCTATGTCTCCCGAATTTCCTCCCGCGCCGCCGCCCGAGTAAAGTATGCCGTTAGAGCCGCTTGCGCCTACCGTTATCTTGGTCGAGGAATATATTATGCCGTGTATGAACGTAGTGCCGCCTTGCGTGGTAATAGCGGCGGGGGAGAACAGGCTGCCGTGTATCGTGCCCCCGTTCGTGGTTATGCCGTTTTTGGCAAGTATCGCTCCTACAAGCGTAGCGCTGCCGAAAGTAACGGAACCGTCGCAGATAATATTGCCGTATACGTTTCCTCCCGCTATAGTGACGTTACCCCGGCAATATATATTTCCGTGAACTTCTATGTTGGATCTGAAGCTCGTGCAGTAGACGTCTCCGTAATGGGTTCCGCCCGTCAAGTTAACGTCGCCCTGTTCCGTTACGCCCGCCGGCACGGTATACGAGGGGTACTTAAGGTTATCGTTAATAGTCAATCCTATGTTCGGGTCGATTATCGTCTGCCCGCCGTTACTGTAATTTATCTGCCATGAATTTTGTATGTTGAGGTTTGCCACGCTTATATTGCTGTTTTTGTTTACATTGATTCCGCTGCCGCTGGGTACGTTCAATGTTCCTCCGGCAATTACTGCGCTGCCGTTGTTGGGCACGTTCCAAACGCCGCCCGCGTTAACGTCCACACGCCTGATTTTAACCGAGCCGTTCACTTTATACTTCATGTCTTTAGGCGCTGTCGCGGTACAGGAAACGAGATACGTACACTCGTTCTTGTCGGGGTCGAACGCGCCTTTGGTAAATGATGTAGAGGTTATAACGCCGGATATCGACGGCTCTTTAAACCGGCTCTGCGCGTTGTTGTATATGCCGTCAAAGAAGTTGTTGTACAGCTGAGTGTAAGTCGTGCCCTGCGCCTGAAGCATAGCGTTGTAGTAATCTGCGGCTTCGGACTTGATCTGTTCAATCGCACTGTTCACGCCCGACGCTGCCGCGTAATACGCGTCGTTGTTGGCTGCGTCGGCGACGGTAACATTGAGGTTGCCCATAGAGACGGTTATCAGCGCAAGCCCGAGGCATACAAGCAGCGTCATCGTAACGAGCGCCATAATGATCGCCGAGCCGCGGGTATTCTTTTTAACAAAACACAATCTTTTCATCAAATTTCACCCCTTATCCCAAAAGAGATACCGACGTCGATATGCTTTTGCCCGAAACGCTTTTAAGCCCGATTTCCAGCAAGCCGTCCGTTTTGCTTGCGCTGAACGACGCTATGCCGCTCGCAATTACGGTTCCGTTCCTCGTTATCTTTTCGCCGTACAGCCTGTATACGTATGCGCCTATTGTCAATAGACCAGCGTCCGCCGTTACCTGGTCCGCTTTCGTGAGCCTTGACTTGTTCGTTATGTCGGAGAGCACCTGCCTTAAGCTTGTCTGCTCGTCCGCCGATTTGGATTCAGCAACATAAAGGTTGAACCCCTGGCCGAAAAAGGAATACATCAACAGTGAAACCGCCCCTACAAGGGCGACGACTATGATCATTTCTATCAATGTAAATCCTTTTCTGTTCTTCATAGCCTACCAGTTCCTGATATGTATATAGCTTTCCGAGAAAGCCACTTCTTTTGAGGACGAGTCGTAAACGCTTGCCTTTACGTACACAAGCGACTTATCGCCTATAATATTGTTCGTATACGTCTCCTGCGAGCCCGTTCCGTTTATCGTTATATCGTTTTTAATAAGCTCTTTGCAGTAATAAGCCGCTTTGCAGTTAGTGCCTAGCGTTATCGTTGCTTTTGTATCCGCGGGTTTTTTTGTAGCGTTTATTACAATAGAGCAATAATCGTAGCCCGCGTTTCCCGTAAGCGTAACCGACCCACCTTTAAAAGTGTAATTGCTGCCCGATAAACTCATGGATATAGTTGAGGGCAGGCTGGCAAAGAAGCTCCATTTGCCGTCAGGCATCACGGCGAGCATTGTGCCGTCGCTGCTTAAGTTAATGTGCGCAAAGCCGCACGCGCTGCCGAAAGGCGACGTGCCGTAAGGCTTTATTACCGCGGACAGCCTGTAATTTCCCACTGCGGCGCCGGAGGGCCTGTTTTCAAGAGCCTGCTTATATATCGCTCCGTCCAGCTTTTCTATGTAGTCCTGCGCAATATAGTTTGCGTTCAATACGTCGGCCGACGCTTTATCCGTCTTTATCGACTGCACGAACACGGAAAAAAGCGGCAGCGCAATAGCCGCGAAAATCGCGATGGATACTATAACTTCGACCAGCGTTAAGCCCCGTGTTTCCCGCAGCTTTTTCATACGTTATATCAGCCCCAGATACCAGTTAATGAGTTCGTTGCCGAAGAAAACGCTGGCCGTAATGCCGAGCGCCAGAAAAGGCCCGAACGGCATCGCGTCTTCCCGCTTCCTGCTGCCGGTTAACAGCAGTATCACTCCGAATATCGCGCCGCTGATTATGCCTATAGCATAAGATGTTATGACTAGCTTCCAGCCTATAACGAGCCCGGCCGCTGCCATCAGCTTTACATCGCCGCCTCCGAACGCTTCTTTTTTAAGTATAAGCTGACAAAGTAACGCTATCAGCAGCAGCGGCAGCCCGCCAGCGAACATGCCAATCACGTAGCTTGTCCAGCTTCCGAAAACGCCGGTGAATATCGCAGCGGCAAGTTGTATGGCTCCTAAAACGAGCAGCGCGATAATAAGCCCGTTGGGTATCTCCATATGCCGCCAGTCGATAAGCGCAACCACTATGAGTATGGAAACGAGCGCGGCGTTAACCGGCAGCTGCCACGCAAGACCGAATTTTACGTACAAAAGCAGGAACAAAGCTCCTGCCATAAGCTCCACCAGCGGATATTGTGCCGATATCCTTTTGCCGCAATGCCTGCACTTGCCACGCAGGAAAATATAGCTGAATACCGGCACAAGATCGCGGGCTGTAAGCTGTGTTCCGCACGCGGGGCAGGAGGAGGGCCCCGTGATGATAGACCTGCTTTCGGGCAGCCTCAATATGCAGACGTTAAGAAAGCTGCCTATTATCATGCCGAACAGAAAAACGCATATACCAAAAAACAATTCCATATTGTATGCCCTTAAGATTACTATAATAATATATAACACTTATAGAGCGGGCATAAACAAGGTTTATGTATAATTCGACGAAAAATAAGAAAGAGTGAAAGATGAATCTTTCACTCTTTTTATACATGTGTTTTATCAGGTTGATGATGGTGACGCCGTTTCCTCTTTTATTGATGCAGCTCCATCAGAAGTAATTGATATCTTAGCCATAGCAAGGGCAGCATCTTTTGTCGTCAACGAGCCGGGCCACCATGTGCCAAGCGCGCTTTTTAACGTAGCTGCGCCTGTTTCGGAAGCAGTAATGCTCGTAATTTTCGTACCGCCAGAACCCGTATCTACAAGAGTATTGTACGCGTTAATTGACGAAACGAGAGTCCTCGCATTAGCCAAAACAACAGTGTTGTTTGCATTTTCCGTTACGCCGATAAAGCTCGGTATCGCTATCGCCGCAAGTATAGCCAGTATCGCGATTACGACTATAAGCTCGATGAGCGTGAAGCCTTTCCGGTTTTTTCTTGAGAACATGTTCATATTATATCTCCTTTAGTGTGAATAAAGTTTATATATACATATATAAACAGAATTATCAAACTGAAACATTACGGCAAAATATTTTTCAGGCTACGCTCTGATACAGTTCAAACATGGGCAATATTACGGACAGTATTATGAACAGCACCATAACCGCCACTATAACGAGCAATATCGGCTGTATGAGCGCCGTAACCTTCGATATTGCGGAATCAGCCTCCTCCTCGAAATATGACGCGGCTTTTTCCAGCATGTCGTCTAGCGTGCCCGATTCTTCGCCTATCTTTGTCATGTGCATAAGCATGCTGGGAAATAGGCCCGCCGCTTTAATAGACTGGTGCAGCGTATGTCCCTGCTTTATGCTGTCCTCAACGTCGAGCAGCTTGTCTTCGGCAAGCTTGTTGGCAACGACCCTCGACGCTATCTTTATAGACTGCGTAAGCGTTATGCCCGAGCTCGTAAGCGTGGCGAGCGCCCTTGCAAGGCGCGCGGTGAGTATGCGAAGGCTCGCCTTTCCTATTACGGGGGCCTTCAGCTTTATCGTGTCCAGCTGAAGCCTGCCCGCCTTGGAGGACTTTAAAAGCCTGAAAAGCGCGTAAATCACAGCAAGCCCTATAAGTATGAACATCCACCCTTCCGATATGCCCTTGCTAAGCGACAATACGAACTTCGTTATTCCGGGCAGCTCCTTGCCCGTGCTCTCGAATATCGCGGTAAACTTAGGCACGACGAAAAGCAGCAAAAACACCACGACGAGCAGCGCAACGCAGCATACGATAACGGGGTACATCATCGCCGATTTTATTTTCTTTGAAATCTGGTTCTCTTTTTCGAATTGCGTAGCGAGCCTCTTCAGCGATAAATCGAGCGTGCCGCTTACCTCGCCCGCTTCTATCATCTTTATCATCATAGTGGGCAGCGCGCGTTCATGCGACGAGAAGGCGTCGGAAAGGCTCCTGCCGCGCTGGAGGTCTTCCTCGACGCTTAACACTATTTTCTTCAGCATTTTGTTTTCAATCTGCTCGCCGAGTATCGAGAGCGCCTGTATCAGCGGCACTCCTGCCTTGAGTATGCTCGCGAACTGCGTGCAGAATACGGCAAGCACCTTCTTTGGTATCTTTGCCGACCCTAAGGTTATGTCTATCGACGCATTGGGGTTCGCTTCGGTAAGCTCGATTAGATAAAGCGACTTTGCCCTGAGTGCGCTTATAACGGCTTTTTTGTCGTTAGCTTCTATTATTCCTTCCAGCGTCTGCCCGGCCTTGTTCGCCGCCTTGTATAGATATTTAATGTCTATCACCCCTAAAAGCGTTTGTTTAAAGCAGTGTGGATATATAGTTCCTGTCTATGCAGTAGGAGAGCGCCGTCTCCCTTGTTATGCGCCCCGTTTTATACAGGTTTGCAAGCGCGTTGTCCATCAGCTGCATGCCGCTGCCCGAAGCGGCCTGCATAGCGCTCGCTACCTGATGCACCTTGTTCTCGCGAATAAGGTTGCGTATCGCCGAATTCGCGACCAGCGTTTCCACCGCGACTACGCGGCTCTTGCCGTCCGTGCTCAGCACGAGCTGCTGCGAAACTATGCCTACGAGCGTCATAGAGAGCTGCATGCGTATCTGCTGCTGCTGGTACGGCGGAAACACGTCTATTATGCGGTCTATCGTCTTGGCAGCGCCCGTCGTGTGCAGCGACGACATCACAAGGTGGCCCGTCTCCGCTGCCGTTATAGCTATGCTTATAGTCTCCAAATCTCTCATTTCGCCGACGAGTATTATGTCGGGGTCCTGCCGCAATGCGGCGCGCAGCGCCACCGAAAAGTCCTTTGAATCCGCGCCTATCTCGCGCTGGTTGACGATGCTTTTTTTGTGCCTGTGAAGGTACTCTATAGGGTCCTCAAGCGTTATTATGTGCCGCTTGCGCGTGCTGTTGATAAGATCTATCATCGAAGCAAGCGTCGTCGATTTGCCGCTACCCGTCGGGCCTGTAACGAGTATCAGCCCCCTTGTATAATTGCACAGCGAGCTGACTATGGGGGGGAGTCCGAGTTCGTTGATATCGGGAGGCATGCTTTTTATCAGGCGCAGCGCTATTGCTATGCTCTGGCGTTGCATGAAAGCATTTACGCGGAACCGGTATTTGCCGGGCACGGATATTGCAAAGTCGCACTCGCCTTTGTCCTTAAGCGTGTTCCACTGTGCGTCGTTCATTATCTCCCTTGCGAACTCCTCCGACATATCGGACGTTACAACGGTATCGCACGCAGGTCGCAAGTCGCCGCCGACGCGGAGCATTGGGGGGATGCCGGGCGAGATGTGCAGGTCCGAAGCGTCCATCTGCGCCGCGCTTTCGAGCAGCATCCTTATGTTCATTGCGTTTCTCCTTTATTTGAATAAGAAGTCCTTATTACTTCCTGAATTGTCGTCTCGCCTTTTCCCATCAGCGATATGCATTCCGCTGCGAGTGTGCTCATATGCTGCTTGGATATCGCGTAGTCGCGTATCTCGTCCACCGTCGCGCCGTTTGTCATCATGTCGCGCACTTCGCGGTCTATTACGAGTATTTCATGCACGGCCGTCCTGCCCTTGTAGCCTGTGTTGTTGCAGTTCGCGCAGCCTTTGCCGATAAATATGTCCTTGTTGTAAGACGGGGGAAGGCCGGCGGCGCTCAGCTCGAACTTGCTTGGAGTATACTTGGTCTTGCACGAAGGGCATATCTTGCGCACCAGCCGCTGCGAGAGTATGCCCACCAGCGAAGCCGCGAGCATATACGGCGGCACGCCCATGTCAACAAGCCGGGATATAGTTCCCGGCGCGTCGTTTGTATGTATCGTGGAGAGCACGAGATGGCCAGTTATCGCGGCGCGTATCGCTATGTCCACCGTTTCCTGGTCCCTTATCTCGCCTATCATTATTATGTCGGGGTCCTGCCTCAATATCGAGCGCAGCCCTGTGGAAAACGTAAGCCCAGCTTTAGTGTTGACCTGCACCTGGTTGATGCCCTCTATCGAATATTCTACGGGGTCCTCGACTGTAATTATGTTTTCCGAGGTCTTGTTAAGCTCGCTGAGCATTGCGTATAGCGTAGTCGATTTGCCGCTGCCCGTCGGTCCCGTTATCAGTATTATGCCGTGCGGGTTGCTGATAAGCGAATTGAACTTCTTTATGTTTTCTTTGGAAAATCCAAGCTGGTCCTTCGATATCAAAAAGTTTTGCTTGTCAAGAAGCCGCATTACTACCTTTTCGCCGTGCACCGTGGGCAGTGAGGACATACGCACGTCTATTTCGTTGCCGCCCACAACGAGCTTGTAGCGCCCGTCCTGCGGCAGGCGTTTTTCCGCTATGTCCATATTGCCTATTATCTTCAGCCTTGTTATAACGGCGGACTGCGCCTTTTTGGGTATAGTGAGTACCGGCAGCAGCTGCCCGTCTATCCTCATGCGCACCCTTACGTTGCTGGGGCCGGGCTCTATGTGTATGTCGCTCGCCTTTGCCTTTACAGCCTGCTCGAATATGGAGTTAACGAGCCGCACAATAGGCGCGTTAGATATGTCGGTATTTAAGTCGTCTTCGTCGTCCTTGTTGCCCGAAGCGCTCTCTTCGGAAAGCTCCTTAATTGCAGTCTCGGCGTTTTCTATGCCGTAAAGCTTGTTTATCGCTGCTTCTATGGCCTGCTCGGAAGCAATCCTTGGTATTATCTCCATGCCGGATACCACGCGCGCGTCCTCAAGCGCAATAAAGTCGAGAGCGTCTTCCATCGCTATGTAAAGCGAATTGTTCTCTACTTTAATAGGCACCATCTGATGCTTACGCGCAAGCGCTACCGGTATGTATTTAGCGAGCTTGGGGGAAAGCGTCATCGTTTCAAGGTTGACGGACGGTATGCCAAGCTGAAACTCGAGTATCTCCATGAGCTGCTGCTCGGTGACGTACCCTTTCGCTTTCAGTATCTTGCCAAGCTGCTCGCCCGTATTCTTTTGTTCTTTCAGGCATTCGTCAAGCTGCTCGTGCGTTATCATCCCTATGTCTATAAGCAGCGCCCCAAGGTATCTTCTCTTAATAGCCATATATACACAAACCTATAAACACCCCATTGAGCCTCACGGTTCACTGGGGACCCCGTTTTTACACCCCATTGAGCCTCACGGCTCACTGGGGACCCCGCTTTTTCACCCCATTGAGCCTCACGGCTCACTGGGGACCCCGTTTTTATTTCATCTGGCCTCACGGCATTAACAGTCATATGATAATATAAACATTCTGGCCTCCGGTAAAACATAATAAGGCGTTGTGGCGATAAAAAATCCTATGCAACGTTTTGCTTTACATGGCGGCGCCTTTTATGTATACTTGTGTAAGCCGCTTAATTTACCGCGGCTGTATGAAGACTCATTTTTCAGAGGTAATATATGCGTAAGATTAGCTTTAAGATAGTTGCTTTGATGCTGTGTCTTGCCGCTGCAGTTGCGGTATTTTCGGGATGCGGCACGGTAACGCTGGCAAAGCCGACACCGCTTCCGGGCGTACCCACATATAAGATAACGGGCAGCTGCGAAATAGCGATAAACGGAGACGTAGTCACCGTTTCGGGCAAGACGGATTTAGACTCCGGAGCGCTTATAAACATATCGGTAGTCGCGCAGAACGGCATGACTATTGATTCCGTCACAGTAACGCAAAACAAAGCGAACGATACGATTTCGGCGGACTTTAACATTGCGGGCAAAACAAGCGGCGTGGAAAAAATCGTGGGATACATATCATGCGCGCCCACGCTTTACGGCAGCCAGACGGACGGTGTATACCAAAAATACGGCAAGAAGTTCGAGTATATTGAAGCGGACAATAAAAACCTTATATGGGGCAACGACGGCAACGTTGTGGCGTTTGCGTCCGATATGATAGATCTTCCAAAGTTATAACTAAACAGTTTATAAAGGCCGCTTTACGCGGCCTTTTGTATTGCACGGGAATTTGTTATGCCGCACTGACGCCAGAGCGCTATAAGCAGGTCTACCATGCGCCCGTAGCTCTTTACGCCTTCCTTCTGCATGTTGGCCTTCAAAAACGTGTTGTTGACCGCCTTAGACGTCTCATTTACCGGGCTCTCGTAGCGCTGCCAGTAAAGGTGGTTGTTTTGAAGGTCTCTGTTTATGCCTTCCGAATATTTACGCCGCAGTTCGAAATAAAGGTCGCTGTCGTTTTCATACAGTTGATTCATCGATTCGGAAAGCGCGAGCATCGTTCCCGAATATTCCACAGACGCGTCGCCGGAATATGACGCGACGTAATAGGCAAGAAAGTTTGCCTCGTCTTCTCTTGCGAAGCCTCTCTGGTGAGCAGATTCATGAAGGGTTGACGCCGCAAAATACAGCATGGGCACGTCTATGTTTAAATTGGCTTCGGCGGTGAACGGAAAATATACGCCGGAGATATGGGCGTACGATAGTCCGGCAGAGTAGATTACCGGCTTTGCGCCGCCGTAACTGCCGCCTAAAAAGTCTTTTCCGGTAAGCTCGGCCGCAAGGTTGTAATATTGCGCCGTAGCGTTCATCATATAATTCTTTGTAAAATCGGGGGAGTATACGCCACTTTCGTCTTCGGGCACAGCCGCTCTTAAAGTATTCGCTTTTGCGATAAGCGCTTCGCAGGTGGAATAGAGCTCGCTGACCGAAGCGGGCGATGTGTCAAGCTTTAAAATGCTGCCCAAGGGTTCCCGCGAATAGTTAAAGCCCCACAGCCCAACAAACAACGCGTATATGCAGGAAAACACGCACAGCAGCGCAAGCAGCCAATTAAGCAGCTCATACCACCATTCTCGTTTCGCCAATACGGTTTTTATCAGCATTACAATTATATATACGATGACAAACAGCAAAAAGGCGTACAGCAGCAGTTCCGCGAGCGAAAACGGAAGCAGTCCCGTTACAGCGGATAAACCCTGGCTTATTATTCTGTATACAGCGCGCGAATAAACTTTTTCGGTGAAATCAGGCCACAGAAAAAACAGCCTGAACAACAGATAAAAAACAGGCCCGACAAGGAGCCAGGGAATCTTTTTTATTAACCGCCTCACCCTGAAACCTTCGTCCCGCATAGCGTGCAATCCCCTTTAAGTTATTTTATATATTTATGCTTAAGCGGTCAATGACAATATAATGGGGATATATGAACCAAGTGTAAAACGCGTATTAATAAACCATTAAATGCTATTCGCTCCTAAACTGGCGCTTTGATTCGACGTAATACCTGCGAAGTTTTATAAGCGAAGTTATCCATAAAAACGCCACGAACGGTATAAATGCAAGAGAAAGCAATGGAATCGAAGTCATAAGTATGAAATCAAACGCGCCGTGCAGCAGCGCCGGTATATAAAGCGACTTTGAAAAATACGACCTGCATTTTCTCGGGTCGGGGCAGAACTTTGAAAGCGAGAGGTAATAGCCCATCGTGACGCCGAGCAGCATGTGCACCGGCACGCTTAACAGCCCGCGCGTTATCCAGATATCCGGGCTTTGCGCCGAATACGTGATTACGTAAAATATATTCTCCAGCGTGGCAAACCCCAAAGCCGCGATGCTGCAATACACTATGCCGTCCAGCTTCTCGTTGAACGCGGGGTTGTTATAAGCAAATTTAAGCACTACGAGCCTTTTGAAATACTCCTCGGAAAAGCCTACGATAACTATCGCTTCAAACAGTACTCCCCAAAGGCCCGTGAATATGTTGAAGCCCCGCCCGAGCATTTCGACGATCATGGTAGGAAGCGTGGCTATCAAGCCTATTACAAACACTTTTACCAGCATCAAAACCGGTTCGCGCTCAAACCTGTCCTGTATTATTATAAAAAGAGAAAATATGACGCCCGGCAGTACGGCCAGCAAAATAAGATAAATCTGTTCCATTTCAATTCCTTTACGCGTTATTCTTTTATTATTGCCGTTGTTGACAGCGTAATCCAGTTATATTATAATTTTACCACAGCAATGACAAAGAGTAGTACTGCAAATTGCGCCGGTATAAGAGAAAAGGCTTCATCGGCTGAGAAGGCCTTTCGGCAAGCGTGCGGGAAGTCGCTTTGGAGCTTCGTATGCGAAATCTTAGAGTAGCATGCGGCGCAGCCGTGCGTTATAACGGGCGAGCGCAGGCTATTTGCCTGAAATAAGGTGGCACCGCGGTTTACCGTCCTTTTGTCGGGCGGTTTTTTATTTGTAGATTATTGGAGGACGGAATATGTGTGCAAAAGAACTGAGCAAGGTGTATGATCCTAAAGAAGTCGAACAGCGCTTATATAACGAATGGGTAAACGCCGGATATTTCCGCGCGGAGATAGACAAAAACAAAAAGCCGTATACTATAGTCATACCTCCGCCTAATATAACGGGGCAGCTTCATATGGGGCACGCACTCGACAACATGATGCAGGACGCTATTATAAGGACTAAGCGCATGCAGGGCTACGCAGCATTGTGGCTGCCCGGAACGGACCACGCGAGCATAGCTACCGAAGTCAAGATAGCGGATAAGCTAAGGGAAGAGGGTACGTCAAAAGAGGAGATAGGCCGCGAGGAGTTCTTAAAGCGCGCTTGGGCGTGGAAGGAGCAGTACGGCGGCAGGATAGTCGAGCAGCTCAAAAAGCTCGGCTCGTCGTGCGACTGGTCGCGCGAGCGCTTCACGATGGACGAAGGCTGTTCAAGAGCGGTAAAAGAATTCTTCGTGCGGCTTTACGAGAAGGGGCTTATATACAGGGGAGACCGTATAATCAACTGGTGCCCCGACTGCGAAACCGCGCTCTCCGACGCCGAGGTGGAATACACGGAGCACGATTCTCACCTCTGGTATATGCGCTACCCGGCGGAGGACGGCGGGGAAGGCGTTGTAGTCGCTACCACGCGGCCGGAGACGATGCTGGGCGATACCGCCGTCGCAGTAAACCCGAAGGATAAAAGATATAAAAACATAGTAGGAAAGAACGTGGTGCTGCCGCTTGTAAACCGCGTGATACCTGTTATTGCGGACGAATATGTCGATATGGAGTTCGGAACCGGCGCCGTTAAGATAACGCCCGCACACGACCCCAACGACTTCGAAGTAGGCGCAAGGCACAAGCTTCCCGTTATCCGCGTGCTGGACGACAAAGGATATGTAAACAGCATGGGCGGCAAGTTTGAAGGCAAGGAACGCTATGAGGCAAGGGAGCTTATAATAAAGGAGCTTGCCGAGCTCGGGCTGCTCGTAAAGACGGAAGACCACAAGAACAACGTAGGGCATTGCTACAGGTGCGATACCGTAGTGGAGCCTATAGTTTCCAAGCAGTGGTTCGTTTCAATGAAAAGCCTCGCTAAGCCCGCTATCGACGCCGTGAGAAACGGCGACATAAAGTTTGTGCCCGAGCACAGCCAGAGCATATATTTCTCGTGGATGGACAACATACGCGACTGGTGCATATCGCGCCAGCTTTGGTGGGGCCACAGGATACCCGCCTATTACTGCGCGGACTGCGGCAATATGATAGTGGCGCGCGAAGAGCCCAAAGAATGCGCATGCGGCTCAAGGCGCTTTAACCAGGACGAAGACGTGCTCGATACGTGGTTCAGCAGCGGGCTTTGGCCGTTCTCTACTCTCGGCTGGCCCGACAAAACGCCTGATCTTGAGTACTTCTATCCCACCAATGTGCTCGTTACCGCGTACGACATAATATTCTTCTGGGTCGCGAGGATGATAATGTCGGGCTATGAGTGCATGGGTGAAAAGCCGTTTGAGTACGTCAACATTCACGGGCTCGTGCGCGACGAACAGGGCCGCAAGATGAGCAAATCGCTTAACAACGGCATAGACCCGCTTGATATTGTAGAAGAATACGGCGCGGACGCGCTGAGGTTCAGCCTTGCCGTAGGCGTCAGGGTGGGCGGCGATATGCGTTTCTCGACCGAAAAGGTAATAAACGCACGCAACTTCTCCAACAAGATATGGAACGCGGCAAGGTTCGTTCTTATGAACACCGGCGAAAGCGTTGCGCCTATCGACGAGAGCAAACTTGACATAGCCGACAAGTGGATACTTACGCGGCTCGCGGATACGATAACGGACGTAACCGATCTTATTGAGCGCTTCGAACTCGGCATGGCGGCGCAGAAGGTGCACGACTTCCTTTGGAACGAATACTGCGACTGGTATATCGAGATGGCAAAACCTCGCCTTAACTCGGATAACGAGGCGGATAAAAACACTGCGGTTTCGGTGCTGAATTTCGTGCTCGCGGATACGCTTAAGCTGCTTCATCCTTTCATGCCGTTCATCACCGAGGAGATATACAAATCGCTGCCCGCGACTACGGGAAGCATAATGGTATCGAAATGGCCCGAGGCCGGCACTAGATATGACGTCGAAGAAAAGGCTATGCAGAACGTTATGGAGATGGTGCGCGGCATAAGAAACCTGCGCTCCGAGATGAACGTTCCTGCAAACAGGAAGGCGGAAATAAGCATACTCGCTTCCGGGGAATCAAGGCAGGATTACGAGATGTGCGCGCAGTACATCGCAAGGCTGGCTTACGCTTCCGGAATAAAGTTCATAGAAAGCAAGAAGGATGTTCCCAAGAACTCCGTTTCAGTCGTAGGTACGGGGGCGGAGGCTTTCATGCCTCTTGGAGAGCTTATCGATATAGACAAAGAGATTGCGCGGCTCGAGGGCGAGGCGAAGCGGCTGGAAGGCGAGATAAAGCGCGCCCAAGGGCTGCTTTCCAACAGCAGGTTCGTGGACAAGGCTCCGGCCGCAGTCGTGGAGGAAGAACGTAACAAGCTTGCAAAATACAGCGATATGCTCGCGGCTATAAACCAAAGGCTTTCTGAGTTTCGCAAATGAAATACGTCCATATTGCGGGCACAAACGGCAAGGGCTCCGTAGCCGAGTATATAAGCAGCATAATTATCGCCGCCGGATACAGGTGCGGGTGCTTTACGTCGCCGCATATAGTATCCGAAACGGAACGCATGCGCATAAACGGCGAGTGCATAAGCAGGCAGGAACTCGATAGCCTGCTTCGCGAGGTAAAGGATAACGGCCTTGCCGTCAACGAAACGCCGTTCGCCGCGTATACCGCTGCCGCGCTTTTATGGTTCGAGCGGCAGGGGGTCGATATCGCGGTAATGGAAACAGGGCTGGGGGGGAGGCTCGACCCCACGAACGTTATACAGCCGTCCGTTGTGGTTCTCACGAACATAGACTACGACCACATGAACGTGCTGGGCGGAAGCCTGGCTGAGATAGCCGCCGAAAAGTGCGGCATTATAAAGCCCGGCGTTCCCGTAGTATCCGCGGTGCAGCATAGCGAAACCGTAAAGGTAATATACGAGCATTGCAGGGAAAGAAAAGCCCCGCTGAAGTTCGTGCGGCCAGTTAAAGTTCTGTCAAGCTCAGTGGACGGGCAGACATTCATATCCGACGGCGAGGAATATTTCATAAACGCGATAGGCGAAAGCCAGCCGCAGAACGCCGCTCTCGCCGCGATGGCGGCAAAGCAGCTTGGAATAGACGATGAAAGCATAAAAAAAGGCGTCGCGTGCGCGCTGCTTTCGTGCCGTATAGAATACATAAAGGGCAGCCCTGATATCATATTGGACGGCGCCCATAACGCCGCCGCGATGGACGAGCTTATACGTACGCTTGACAGGCACTTTCCCGGCGGCAATTTTGTGCTGCTGTTCGCGTGCATGAAGGATAAGGATTACGACGCGATAATAGAAAAGCTGGGCAGGGTTTTCAATAAGGCTTTTATAACGCAAGCCGAACGGGAGAGAGGGGCTTCGCCCGAAGCGCTCTGCGAGCGCTTTCCGCTGTATATAAAATGCACCGTCGAGCCGGACGCGTCGGCTGCGTTTGATATGGCTAAAGCTCAGGCGCAGAGCGACGGCGCGCTGCTTGTAGTCTGCGGCTCGTTCTACCTCGCGGGCCTTGTGTCGGATATATTAAAACGATAGTAGATATTAGCATTATTAAAAGGCTTCCCCTCCGAGGGGAAGCTGTCGCCGTAGGCGACTGATGAGGTGTGAATTAAAGCAGCTTTTAACCTACACCTCATCCGACGCGGCAAGCCGCGCCACTTCCTCTGTTCGCAATAGTCGCCTGCCTCACTACCGTTCGGCATGCTCCTTTACTCACAGAGCCTCCGGCTCGCTTCTTCGCTCACTGAGCGCGCTCGCTTTCGCCTCCCCTCAAGTAAAAGGCTAAACTGTCAAAAATGTATATGCCGTCATTCCATCAGCTATGCTTGAAGGAGTGTACTAAAGAATTCCTTTGTATAGAGCACCTTCCATGGGATTCTTCGCAAGTACAGAATCAACATACGCTATACGCACAACAATAAACATCGAAATACCTGGTGAACTTGGCGCAAAGCTTGGCAATACTCGCTCAAAGGTGCGTTTGAACTCAAAGCTTCCCCTGATAGGGGAAGTGGCGCGAAGCGTCGATAGGGTTATAATAACGGAGTCCTCAGAAAAAAGGATGAGAATCGAGTAGGAGGTAGGTGATTATTTCACCTACCGACCTCTCACACCACCGTACGTACCGTTCGGTATACGGCGGTTCAAATAGGAATTA
>JBLNCA010000051.1:0-38691 GCA_050260375.1 Burkholderiales bacterium
GCTTCCTTCAGATTCCACCTCACGATGGACACCCTTGCCTTTGGCTAACGGTTGGTGCTATCAACCCCCGTAACGGACTTTCACCGTCAAGGTCGCGCGCATGCCGCGCGCACATACAAAAGCAGCCGCTTTTTTTAATACGGCTGCTTTTCATATTGTCTGTTATCCGTTTGTGAGCCTGCCGCGGTCGTAAGTCACCTTGGCTTCGCTGAGCCACTGCTTTGTCGTTTCAGCGAGCTTTTCTTCCTGCTTGGAGGGCAGCAGCGCCGTCTTTATCTGGTCCTTTATATCGTCAAACGGCACAACGCCTTTATTGTATACCTTTATCACCTGCATCACGTGCACGCCGTAGTACGTTGCAAACGGCGCCGATACTTCGCCTACGCTTTTCAGCTTAAGCGCCGCGTCGGTAAACTCCTTGACATAGCTCGTTGTGCTGGCGCTCACGAGATACCCTATCGTAGCCGACGTTCCCGACGTCATGCCCGGGTCTTCATTGTACTCCTCTATAAGCGCGTCTATGCTCTCGCCGGAATTGAGCCTCTGCTGGATTTCATTCATTGTAGGCATAAGCGAAGCAATCTCGCCTTCCAGCAGTTCCATCGCTTTCTCGGTCTTGCCGTCAGTATACAGCTTCTGCGCAACTTCCTGCAGGTCGGTGTCCTTATACTTTACGAACACCTGCTTTACCGCTATCGTGTCTTCGGGCACGTACGTACAGATGAGGTTGCTGTACATTTTCGTGGAGAAAACCGTGGGGTCTTCTTCCATTTCCTTCTGCTGTATCGCCAGCGTTTCGTCATACCACTTCTTAACGTCCTCGTCCGAAACCGAAGCCTCGCTCTTTATGTGTTCCTTCACCTTCTCGACTATTGCCTGATTGCAGAGATATTCGTAGTAAGTGTCGGCCGTATATCCCGACTTTTCCAACGCCTCCTGGTACTTTTTCTCGACTTCGGCCTCAACGGCGGGGTCGGGCGAAGGCGTGGGAGTCGGCTCCGCCGATTCCTCAGGCGACGGGCTTGGCGACGGTGTCGCGCTTGCTTCGTCAGTAGGCGAAGGCTCGGGGTTCAATTCGCTCTCAACCTGTATTCTCAGCTGATCTTTTAATGCGCTCAGCTGCTGGTCAGCCAGCGCGCGTTTATCAGATTTCTCCTCGTCGGTAAGCGATATGCCGAGCTCTGGCGCCTTTTGCAGCAGCAGTTCGTTTTCCACCATAGTGTCGAGCGTTTTATTTAAAAGCTCCTCATATTTATCCCCTTTATCCCCGGATTTGCGATAGCTTAAGTAATCCTCGGAAGACATTGCTTCGTTTTCAACCTGCTGCCTTGTTATCGGCGTGCCGTTGACGGTAGCCACCACCTGAGCCTGAACCTTTTCAGGGTCTACGGATATCAGAGAGCATCCCGAAAAAATGAGCGCACAGGCAAGCACCAGTGCGATAACCTTCAGTTTTTTCATTTAACGCGTTTACCTCCGTGGGCCCGCTTACGCGCGCGGACCGTATTCAGCCATTTATTATACTTTAAGCTAATGAATTATGCAACGCCTTATGTCCTTTAAAAACTTGAGCAGCGAATCCATCGCGCGCTCGCGCGGATCATACAGTATGAACGGCGGCACCGCGGACCTTAATTGCGCGCTGCCGCTGTATTGCTCTAGCACCTTTATAAGTTTTTTAACGCTGATTCGGCTTTCATCGCCGTATTTGAGCACAAACGCCCTGCCGCTCCTCGTCACCGACGATATGCCCGCCTTTGAAGCAAAGCTCTTTATCAGCGATATGAGTATAAGGTTCTCCACCGTTTTCGGTACTTTTCCGTATCTGTCGTTGAGCTCTTCCCGCACGGCTTTCGCGCTGCCTAAGCCATCCACCGCCGCTATTTTTTTGTATACCTCTATGCGCTGTATCTCGTCGCTTATATACGACGGCGGCACGTACGCGTTTATCTTAATTTCGACGGACGCTTCATTGTAGCTCTCAGTCTTCTGGCCTTTTAGCTCGGCTACCGCTTCGCGCATAAGCCGGCAGTACATATCGTAGCCTACCGCCGCCATCTGTCCCGACTGCTCGGGTCCCAGAAGGTTGCCCGCACCCCTTATCTCAAGATCCCTCATAGCTATCTTGAAGCCCGCGCCCAGTTCCGTGAATTCCGCTATCGTCTGCAGGCGCTTCTCCGCCTCTATGGTCATTTCCGTGCCGGGTATGTACGTCATGTACGCATAAGAGCTTTTTGTAGCGCGGCCCACCCTGCCTTTGAGCTGGTAAAGCTGCGCGAGGCCGAACTTGTCCGCCTCGTATACTATTACCGTATTGACGTTGGGTATGTCTATTCCCGACTCTATTATAGTCGTGCAAAGCAGCACGTCATACTCGCCCTCCAGGAAGCTCACCATCACGTTTTCAAGAGCCGTTTCGCCCATCTGTCCGTGCGCCATCGCTACCCTCGCTTCGGGCACGAACCGCTTTAAGTCTCCGGTCAGCTTGTCCATGAGCCCTATCTGCCTGCACACGAAATATACCTGCCCGCCGCGCTCCATCTCATTTAAAACGGCTTCGCGCACAAGCTGCCCCGAATACTCGATAACATAGCTCTCGGGCGGCTTTCTCTCCTCGGGCGGGGTGTCTATTATGCTCATGTCGCGTATGCCGGTAAGCGACATCTGCAGCGTGCGCGGTATCGGCGTCGCCGACAGCGTAAGCACGTCCACCGTGCGCTTTATGTCCTTTATGCGCTCCTTGTGCGATACGCCGAAGCGCTGCTCCTCGTCTATTATCAAAAGCCCCAGGTCTTTGAACACTACGTCTTTGGACAGCAGCCTGTGCGTGCCTATAACGATGTCCACCGTGCCGTTTTTAAGGCCTTCTATTATCCTTGCCTGCTCGCTCTGCGATACGAAACGCGAAATCGTCTCTATCTGCACCGCAAAGTCGGTGAACCGCTCGAGGAACGTGTGGTAATGCTGCCGCGCAAGCAGCGTCGTAGGCACGAGTATGGCGCACTGGCGGCCTTCCATCACTGCTTTGAAGCAGGCGCGCATCGCAACCTCCGTCTTGCCGTAACCCACGTCGCCCAGCAGCAGCCTGTCCATCACCTTATCGCTGCGCATGTCCCTTTTTACGTCTTCTATGGCTTTTAGCTGCCCCTCCGTCTCCTCGAACGGGAAGTTGTCCTCGAACTGCCGCTGCCATATGGTGTCCTCGCCGTAGCTGTGGCCTTTTTTGCTCATGCGCTCGCTGTATATCGACACAAGGTCTTCCGCAAGCTGCTTTACCGACTTCTTTACGCGCGCCTTCGTCGCGCTCCATTCGCGGCCGCCCAGCTTTGAGAGCCTCTCGTTGTCGCCGCCCATGTACTTCTGTACTCTGTCTATCTGGTCGGTAGGTATAAAGAGCTTGTCGCCCCCGCGGTATTCCAGCTCCATGTAGTCGCGCGTTATTCCCTGAACCTCTCGCGTTACAAGGCCGAGGAACCGCCCCTTGCCGTGTATGTCGTGTACTATCAAATCGCCGGTCTTCAAATCGGAGAATATGTCGAGCTGTTTTCGGGCGGACGGACGCACCTTCTTCCTCGCGAA
Organism: Burkholderiales bacterium; assembly: GCA_050260375.1. GTDB lineage: Bacteria > Bacillota > Clostridia > Christensenellales > SZUA-584 > DTFZ01. The sequence goes on from JBLNCA010000051.1 coordinate 3,580, forward strand.
CCCGTATATCTCGTACTCGCCGAGGAAATACTCCTTGCGCGTAGTAAGCTCGAAGCCCGACTTTAAGCTGTCGGGGTATGTCGCCGCTTCGCCGGGCAAAAGATTGCGTCCGTCCTTTATGCACGGTATCGTTATGTCCTTATCCGAAAGCTCACTCGAGAGCTTCTCGGCCTTTTGCATGCCGCCGCAGACAAGATAAACGCTCCAGCCGTTTCTAACGCGCGCCTTTACGTCCTCTCCCAGCATGTCTATTTTGCGGTTATAGGCGAGCGCCGCCCTCGCATGGAAGTTTACCTCCTCCTTCGCGCCAAGGTCAGGCGACCTGTCTATCATGCAGAGGTCGAGTACGCAGTGCGTTTTCGCGCGCTGCAGAATTTCCGCCGGTGAAAAGTACAGGCGGCTCTGGTCGTCTACGCCCTCGTGCGTCGCCTTTACCTGCTCAAGCCGTTTGGCGAACTCTTCCACCCTGTCCTTGCCCGCGGTCTTTATATATTTGTAGTCGTCGAATATCACTATTGCCGAAGGCAGGTATTCAAGTATCCCCGCGTCGCATAGCGCGTACGCGTAGTTCTCCATATCCTCGAAAAACCTGTGCTTTAAAAGGCTGTCCGCATAATCCTGAAATTTAAGCGTCAGCCCCGGGCCCGGAGTTTTTGCCGTTTTAAAATACTCCGCGCCGCGCTGCGCCGCTTCTTCGCCGATCACAAGCTCTATAGCGGGCTTAAGCGTTATCTCGTTTAGCGTCTTTTTGCTTCTCCGCTGCGTTACCGGGTCAAATTCGCTTATGCTCTCCACTACGTCGTCGAAGAAGTCTATCCTGTGCGGAGTCTTTTCTCCGGGCGAAAACACGTCGAGTATCTCGCCGCGCCGCGCGGCCTGACCCATAGTCTCCACCGCGTTTACGCGCTCGTATCCCGCCAGCACGAGCCGATGCAAAAGCTCCTCGGGGTCGTATGTGCCGTCCTTTTTTATAGTGATGTGAGCGCCCTCAAAGTCCTGCTTTGACGCGAGCCTTGCAGAGAGCGCTTCCTCGCTTAAAAACGCTATGCTGGCGGCGTTTGAAACGAGCTTTGATATGGCGTTTATGCGCGCAAACATAATCTCGCGGCCTCTCGCGACGGACGAATGCAGCTGCAGAGCGCGCTTTGGTATAAAGGCTGCGCGCTGCATGCCTTCCGCAAGCGCTGCGGCGCGGTTGTCCGAATCGCAGACGAACAGCACAGGGCGCGCGAAAGCCTCCGAAACAGCAGCCGCAAGGTGCGGCTTCATACTGTCGGGAACGCCAAAAATCGAGCAGGGAACATTCCCTGCCCGTATATGCTCTTTAAGCTTTGAGAACGCCTCAAGCTTCGCTATATGCGATGTAATGCGCATCTTTGTAGTTAATTGAAGCGGTTCTGCGCTTCGTAAACGCCCTCCTCCAATATCGTCTCTATAGCGTCGGCCGCGCGCGTAAGCGTTTCGTACGCCGCCTGTTTGTCCGTATATTCGCCCAGCACATGGTCTACTATATCGCCCTCCGGCTTGCCCACGCCCACCCTTACGCGCGTGAAATCTTCCGTCTGCAAATGGTATATTACGTTTTTCATGCCGTTGTGCGTGCCTGCGCTGCCCTTGGCTTTTATCCTTACCATTCCCTCTTTTAAATCCACATCGTCGTAAACGAGAATAAGCTGCTCTTTGCATATGCCGAGCGCCTGCGCCAGCTCCTTTACGCACTCGCCCGACAAGTTCATGTACGTCTGCGGCATTGCAAGCGTCACGCGCTTTGACTTTATAATGCCCGTGCCAAGGCGCGCTTTATACCTGAATATGCGCATGGGTATGCCGTGGCGCTGCGCGAGTATGCTGACAACGTCAAACCCCGCGTTGTGCCGCGTATGCTCATACTTGCTCCCCGGATTGCCGAGGCCTATTATATAGTATTCAGCCTTAAGTCCGGCAGACTTCTTGCGAAATCCAACAGACCCGAATAGTCTCCCCGCTCGCATTCAGACGCCCTTTCCATATCTCCGATAACGTGGTCAAGCACCAAAAAACCCTTGAATCCCAGCTTGACCGCGCACATATCCTCTATTATGTCGTTGCCTATGATATAGCATTCCTCAGCTTTAAGAGCCGTTTTCTTGAGTATCTCTTCAAAATATCCAAGGCTCGGTTTGCACCAGCACGAATTCTCGTAATACGACACGTATTCAAAATCTTTGGGGCAAAGGCCCGCCCACTCAATTCTCTGGTCCGTCGCTATAGCCGGAAACATCGGATTGGTGGCAAGTATTAGCCGGTAACCCTTGCGCCCAAGCTCCCTTACCGCCTCGACCGCCCTTTGTTCTATGCGCGTGCAGCCCTTTACAAGCTTAAACTCGTTGCTGTAAAAAGCGTTCATATGCGGTATAAGAGTATCTGAAGGCTTGCCCGACAGCTTCTCAATCGTTTCCCAGAAAACTTCGGCGTTGGTCTTTTTCCCGTCGTTGCCGAGCATAGCGTATACGGCCTTTATAAATATGCCCTCGCCGTTTTCGCGGGATATGCGGTCATAAAATCCGGCCCTATTTATAGCTGCGTAATAGAGCCTTAAGAACTCGTCCATTTTGAGGGGCAGCAGCGTGCCGTCGAGGTCAAAAAATACGGCTTTCCTCACTCGCCTCTCCGCCTTTTTGCCCAACCTTCGATGACCGTCTGCCTGCACCTTGCTATGCACAACGCGTCCTTTTCAACGTCCTTTGTTACCGTGGAACCCGCCGCGACATACGCGCCGTCCTCAACCGTCACGGGCGCTACGAGGTTCACGTTGCATCCTATAAACGCATTCCTGCCTACTATCGTACGCGATTTTTTCTGCCCGTCGTAGTTGACGAACACCACGCCGCAGCCTATGTTCGTCTTCTCGCCTATCTCGCCGTCGCCTATATATGAAAGGTGCGAAACCTTCGCCCCATCCTTTATCGTAGAGTTCTTCACCTCCACAAAGTCGCCCACGCGGCAGCCGTTGCCTATCACGCTGCCCGGCCGCAGGTACGCGTACGGCCCTATGGTGCTGTATTCGCCCACGCTCGAGTCGAGTATCACTGAATTCTGCACCTTGGTTCCTTTGCCTATGGTGCTGTTGCTTATTCTGCTGCCCGGGTATAGTATCACATCTTCGGCTATCACCGTGTTTCCTTCCAGCGTAACGCCGGGGTAAACTACGGCGTCCTGACCTATTTTTACGCCCGCTTCTATATACGTGCTGTCCGGGTCTATAATGGTCACGCCGTCCAGCATTAATGACTCGTTTATGCGCTTCCTGAGCAGCGCCGCAGCCTTCGCGAGCTGCACCCTGTCGTTGACGCCCATGCATTCTTCGGCGTCCGCGCATACTATCGCCTTTGCGCCGTATCCTTTGTCCGATATGTATTTGACGCAGTCGGTTATATAATATTCGTTCTGCGAATTGTCGTTTTTAAGAGCGGAGAGCGCTTCCAAAAGATACGGTATCTTAAAGCAGTATACGGACGGGTTGACTTCCTTAATTTTAAGCTCTTCTTCGGTAGCGTCCTTATGCTCCACTATGCGCAGCGTGTTTTCTCCGCGCACTATGCGCCCGTAACCAGCCGGGTCCTCCACTACCGCCGAGAGCAGGCATAATCCAAGGTCCTGCGACTGTGCGGCATCTATTATCTTGCGCAGCGTTTCCGCGCGCAGCAGCGGCATATCGCCCGCCACAACAAGCGCGTACCCGTCGCCTTTTAGGTATTCCTTTGCGCACATGACGGCGTGGCCCGTGCCAAGCTGCTCCGGCTGCACGGCATAGCTTACGCTGTCGCCGAAGTATTCCTTTACCTGTTCGGCGCCGTTGCCTATAACGACGGCCGGCTTTTGCCCCGTCGCTTCCCTTGCGGCGTCCACCACCCACGCGGCAAGCGGCTTGCCCGCCGCAGAATGCAGCACCTTGGGCGTTTTGGACTTCATGCGTTTGCCTTCGCCCGCGGCGAGTATAATAGCGTTACAATTTGAAAACATTAAACTTTCTCCTTACCCTTCAAGGCCGCAATACACGAGGAGATAAAGCATCACCCGGTATCTTTAGCCTTAAGAAGCGGTATATACTAATTAATGAATTACCATATAGATATTAGTTTATTATATTTTCCGTGTCAACTTAAACCGGCAAACAAGAAAAAAGCCGCCTTTTACGGCAGCCTTTTTGCGTTATTCTATTCTCCGTAGCCTATGCCTATGTCGCGGCCAATGCTTAAAAGATCCGAATCAAGCGGTATCGTCTTTGTTCTTCCCGCAACGTCCTCGATTTTGTTGGACGTCACTTTTCCGCCGTTCACCGCGACGGTCCTGCCGAAGTTCTTCTGCTTTATAAGCTTCGCGGCGTGCACGCCCATCTGCGTCGCAAGCACGCGGTCATACGGGCACGGCGGGCCTCCCCTCTGGTAATGCCCCGGAACGACCACTCGCGTCTCTATGTCTATCACCTGGTTAAGCTCGTCCGCGAGCTTGTAGCCCACCGAGTAGTGTTTGCCTTTAAGATTCTGGTCGGGCGCGTCGTCTATGCTTCTCGCGCCTTCCGCTATCGCTATTATCGAGAAATGTTTACCGCGCTCATACCTGTCGTTTATCACATCCGCGACGGAATTTATGTTGTACGGTATCTCGGGAATGAGTATCACGTCCGCGCCGCCCGCAAGCCCCGCGCTTAACGTCAGCCAGCCCGCGGTGTTGCCCATCAGCTCTACTATTATCACCCGCGAGTGAGATATCGCCGTAGTATGCACGCGGTCTATTACGTCGGTAGCGATGTCTATCGCGCTCTGGTACCCGAACGTCACTTCGGTCGCCCATATGTCGTTGTCAATAGTCTTGGGCAATCCAATGACGTTGAGGCCCTGCCTGGCAAGCAGCCCGGCCGCGGTATGCGTGCCGTTGCCGCCTATCGTCACAAGGCAGTCAAGCTGCATCTTCTCGTAGTTTTTAACCATCGCTTTAGTCGTGTCAAGGTACCTGCCGGTGTTCTCACGCCCATGTACGCTCTGCCTTGACGTGCCGAGTATCGTGCCGCCCAGCGTAAGCAGCCCGGAGAACTCCTCTCTGTGCATCACACGGTATTCCGCGTTAATTAGCCCGCCGTAGCCGCCCATTATTCCTATAATCTCGGCGTCTTCAAACAACTGGTACGACGCTTTTGCAACACCCCTTATAGCTGCGTTCAGCCCGGGGCAGTCTCCGCCGCTCGTCAGGATACCTATTCTCGTTGCCATATGGCTCCTCCGTAATCATTAATATTACAAGTATACATAAAAACCGAATGCATTTCAATTATTGTGCATAAATGCTTTTAATACTGAAAAAACGGCAAGCATCAGATGCTTTTCCGGTATGTATTGTTAATACCCCAAAATGTCTCATTGAAACGCTTTAAGGCACTTGCTTTGCTCCGCTGACACTAAAAACTTTACCCAAAAAAAAGAAGCAGAAAAAACCTGCTTCCCGGTAAATTCTTATGTTAATACATATACGGTTCCAGAGAACGCGTCTGGGGAACGGTGTCGCCGCCCATTATTTCGTACATCCTGCTTACAGCGTTATATGCCTCGTCGGACACGGAAAAATACATATACGTTACGTATGTGCTGCCCTGCGCCGCGGCTGTCATCTCGTTCATAACGCCTTCATCGACAAAGCAGGCGAGCGTGCCCGTAAACCCGTTGGCGTTAAGCGTGTCAAGCACTGCCTGCGCGCCAAACGGGTCGAAGCATACTACGGTGCTTAAGTCCGGATAATCGTTAAGCGCGGCCGCCGTTAGATTCGCTGCCTCTTCTCTGTCAAACTGGCTGTAACCGATTCCCAGCAGCGCAGCGTCGGCGCCCAGAGCGGCCTTAAAGCCTTCCTCCAAAACCGTCGAAAACTGCGCCTCCTGCGTCGCGCTTATAACATATATATTTCCGCTGCAATATCCGGCAAGCGTTTCCGCAACCGTCTCAAAATTGCGCGTCACCGCATCGTAGCTTCCGTCGGAAAAGTCGCTTATCACAACGAAAGGCACACCTGCGGCGCCTGCCTCGTTTTGCATAGTCGCCAATTTAGCGTTGTCCGCCATAGGCACTATGATAATACCGTCAATGCCCTCCGCGAGCATAAGCGATACCTGCGCCCTTTCCGTTGAGGCGTCATAATTGGTAGCGACTATGGTCAATTCTCCGCCGTAATACTCAAGCCTTCTCTATCGCTGAGGCGAGCTCATTATAATAGCCGCTGTCCGTGGTAGGTATTATCAGCCCGATTTGATCTGCGGCGGACGGCTCTTCCGAAACGGCTGGCTCCTGGGAAACAGAAGGGAGCTCAAGTGGATCAGTAATCTTTGCCGGGCCCCAAGAGCCTGCCACAGTGAAGTAGTCAAGCAGGCTTGAGACGTCGGTAACATTTGCCCCCGCCGTATCCATGCTGAACCTGTCGTCAACGTTTTCCGTGCTGAATTTAATAGACTCTTTATATGTCAGTCTGTAATCGCCGCTGCCCGGAACCGAAATACTGATTTTGCCTTCAACGCTGCCGCCCGACCATTTTTCGCTTCCGTCAATCTTCAGTTTGCCGTCCGCAGCCGTTATACCGGCTTTGTATTCTATGCCGCCGCCCGTCTTCTTATAGCTTATCTCGCCCGCAACGTCCGAACTCTCTTCCAGCGTATGCAGTGCGAACGTTATGTCGTTTCCGCCGTCCCGCTTTGAATAAGCAAATTCAAAGCCAATGCTTTCCCCGTTGGAATTCGCCTCAAGATCCAGCGAAACGGGAACTCCGCCCTCATAAACAAGCTCCCATACAAGCTCAAAATCTGCGGCGTCCTTTGTGGCTTCCATTACGTCCACAGCGGTTTTAAGCACTTGCTCTATGTCCACGGTCGTGCCCGTTACGTCTTTTAAAAAGTCTTCCAGCTCTTCTTTAAGTTTCTTATCCTCGCCGAGCTTATCGGTAAAGGTTTTGAGCGTTTCTATTAAGTCGTCGGGCGTAAGAGTGAGCGTGTTAACCGAGCCGCTGCTTTTAAAGCAATCTGCGCTTATGCTGTTTACAAAAAGCTCCGCCAGCTTTTTATAATCCAGCTTTGCCTCCCCCGCGCCGCCGGTCAGCCCTTCCGCCAAGGCCCTGAGCCTGTCGGAGAGCGGCATGGCTTTTGAAAGGTCGGCTTCCGACGCGAATTTGAGCCCCGTTACAATGCCGTCAGATTCTGCGAACAGCGTATCTTCGAGCAGCAGCAGCTTCGCCGTAACAACTCCGCCGCTTTCCGCGCTGAATCCTAACGACTTTTTATCATACGCCGCTTTCACCTTTGCCGTAAACGTCTCGCCGCCTATTTCCGACGTAATGTCGGCGCTTATATCGAACGGCTCCTTAAGAAGCTTATCAAACGTATCGCTTTTAAGGCCGGAAAACGCTCCGAAAAAAACCTTTACGTTATCGTTTATGAACTTTGTCTGCACTGTATTGCCGGAGAGCGGCCAGCCTCCTCCCAACGCAGGCAACACGACAAATACCACAACCGCGGCTATAGCCAGTACGAGCGCCGCGGCAATGCCTATCCACAGAAACTTTTTTGACTTCTTTTTTGGCGGCTGCGCCGGCTGCAACGGCTGCGATAGCTGGCCATAGGGAGGCTGAACCGGCTGCTGAGCGGGCTGTCCGCCCTGAGCCGGCTCTCCCTGCCTGGCTCCGCAGGCGCTGCAAAACAAATCGCCGTCGTTCACCCGCGACCCGCATTTGTAACAAAACATTGACCATTCCCTCCGTATAATTTACTTGTATTTATGGGTAATTGGATTTATCTTTTTTCTCTGAGCGTTTCACTTATTTCATAATATGAAAAAATTCGACATCAGTCAACAAAATGTTAGCCGGTGGCACATCGTACTTCAGTATACGTATCAAGGGTGTAAATAACGGGGTCCCCAGCAATGCAACGGGGTAGACTTGATGGAATATAAAAAAGAGAGCGGAGTATGCTCTCTTTTTATATTCCAATGCAGTGTGCACCAAAATTCAACGAATGCTTTTCCCGTCGCAGCAGTTAACCGGGAAACGCCTGCAATACCTGCCGGTTAACACGCCCGCAACTTTAATCGGTCTGTCCGCCTATATCAGAGCCCCAGGGAAGCAGTTCGGAAGGGTCGGATATACCGGCCGATCCCATCGGGTTTATAGCGTTTGAGGCGTCGATTATATTAGCGTTATCCGTATCGACTTTGAATTTATCGGCTACTCTCTCAGACGGCTTGCCGAATTTTAGCGATGTTTCATATGTTGCGTTTAGGTTCCCTATGCCCGGTATCGTTATCGTTACCTCCCCGCTTGAATCGCCGCCCTTGCGCTGTTCGCTCCCCTTAATCGAGAGCGTCTCGCCTCCGGCGGTTATATCAGCGCTGTATTCTATGCCTTGCGCCGTCTTTCCGAAGTTTATCGTACCCGAAGCCACTTCGGTTCCCGCGGCCGCGACTGAAAAATCTATCTTTGTCTTGTCTCCAGCTTTATCGTAGCCGTAATATAAAACATACTCGCTGCTGCCGTCGTCAAACGTTATTGTAAGCGAAGCGGGCGCCGCGTTCCTGTACTTTATTTCCAGTACTATCTTAAAATTCAACTCGCTCTTTTGCTCTTCCAGCGCGTTTACCGCCATATCCAGCGAGGAGATTATATCAGTCTGCATTCCCGACACCGATTTTGCATAGTCCTCGAGGTCACGGAGCAGCTGCTTGTCGTTTTCCAGCTTTTCAGAGAAATTTCTAAGCGTCTGTATTATATCGTCTATATCAAGCGTAAGCCTGGCGCTGTCGCCCGCTCTTTCAAAGCACCCCTCGTCGATGCTGTTGACAAACATCTCCGCTACCCTGCCGAAGTCCACATTGACCGTAGTCTGCGGTTTCGTATAGCTTTCAAACAGCGCATTTATCCTTTGCTCAAGCGTCATGCTTTTTGACATGTCCGCTTCCGTTTCAAACCGTATGCCGCTCGTAATGCCGCCGGACTCGGAATACAGCACGTTTTCAAGCAGCAGCACAGTCGTTGCCTGCCCGCCCTGATCAAGCCGCAGCCCGAGCGACTCCGAATCGTACGCCGCCTGTATCGAGGCCTTGCTCTGCTGCCCTTCCATTGCTGTGGTTATATCCATGCCTATCTCAAACGGCTCTTTCGCGAGCCTTGCAAAGTTTTCGCCGCCGCCCATTCCAGAGAACGAACCGGAGAACACTCTGAAGCTGTCGTTAATAAACCTAGTCTGCGTAGTGTTTCCCGCAAACGGCCAGTTGAAGCCGCCCGCAGGGAACACCACAAACAGCAGCAAAGCCGCTATCGCAAGTACGGCGACAACTGCCGCGATAACCCAAATAACCGCCTTTGACTTCTTCTTTGGAGGCTGGCCGTAAGGGGGTTGGCCGTAAGGAGTCTGGCCGTTTTGCTGCTGCCCGGGCTGTACGTATGGCTGCTGGTATGCAGGCTGAGCCTCAAACTGCGAAGGCCTCGCGGCCTCTATTTTCTCTCCGCACGCGCTGCAAAACGATTCGCCCGCGTTTACAGGCGCTCCGCATTTTCTACAAAACATCTTTATATCCTCCACATAATAAAATGCGATATTCCGCGATACATATTATGCCTGTATATACCATAATATGTGATGCCAAATGCAAATGTCAATCTCAGTAATTCTATATGTATAGCCAGCGACAGGCAAAACAAAAGAGAGGCCCCGAAAAGCCTCTCTTTAACGTTGCTTATATTATTCGATTACGCTGACAACAACGCCGGAGCCAACGGTCCTGCCGCCCTCGCGGATAGCGAAGCGAAGGCCTTCCTCAATGGCGATAGGCGTAATGAGCTTTATCTCCATCGTTATGTTGTCGCCAGGCATGACCATCTCGGTGCCTTCCGGAAGCGTGATGCTGCCCGTAACGTCCGTCGTTCTGAAATAGAACTGCGGCCTGTAACCGTTGAAGAACGGGGTATGGCGTCCGCCCTCTTCCTTCTTAAGCACGTATACCTGGCCTTTGTAATGCGTATGCGGCTTTATGGAGCCCTTCTTCGCAAGAACCTGTCCGCGCTCTATCTCGTTCCTCTGAACGCCGCGCAGCAGAAGGCCTACGTTATCGCCAGCTATAGCCTGATCGAGCACCTTCCTGAACATCTCGACGCCGGTTACTACGACTTCTCTCGTCTCATCGGTCATACCGACTATCTCAACCGAGTCGCCAACCTTGATTGATCCTCTTTCGATTCTGCCGGTAGCAACCGTGCCGCGCCCGGTGATCGAGAACACGTCTTCAACAGGCATAAGGAACGGCTTGTCAACGTCTCTTTCCGGAGTCGGAATATAGCTGTCGACAGCGTCCATCAGCTCGAACAGGAACTGGCACTCGGGAGTGTCCTTCGCTTGCTTGCCTTCCAGCAGCGCGTTCATCGCCTGCAGCGCGCTTCCCTTTATTACGGGAATGTCGTCGCCCGGGAATTCGTAGGACGAAAGCAGGTCTCTTACTTCCATCTCGACGAGCTCTAAAAGTTCGGGGTCGTCAACCTGGTCGACTTTATTAAGGAATACTACGATGTATGGGACGTTAACCTGGCGGGCAAGCAGTATATGCTCGCGCGTCTGAGGCATCGGGCCGTCAGCCGCGGAAACAACGAGTATAGCGCCGTCCATCTGTGCCGCGCCGGTGATCATGTTCTTGACGTAGTCGGCGTGGCCCGGGCAGTCAACGTGCGCATAGTGGCGTTTTGCCGTCTCGTACTCGACGTGAGCGGTATTGATCGTTATGCCTCTCTCTTTTTCTTCGGGCGCCTTGTCGATTTCGTCATATTTCATGACCTTTGCCTGGCCGCTCTGAGCCAGAGCCATCGTTATAGCTGCCGTAAGCGTTGTCTTACCGTGGTCAACGTGACCGATAGTTCCAATGTTTACGTGTGGTTTGGTTCTTTCAAACTTAGCTTTTGCCATTGTTTTTTCCTCCTAAACAATCTGGTTCATAGTTTATATTTTGAACGGCTTCAACAGTGCTGCGCACCGTATGATCCAATTTCTAAAATATTACTACCCCTTGAAAGCTCCCGGCTTTCGGGGTAACCTTTGCTAACCCGTGATCTTTTCAGCTATAGACTTCGGCACTTCACTGTAATGCGAGAACTGCATAGTAAACGTGCCCCTGCCCTGCGTGCGGCTCCTAAGATCCGTAGCGTATCCGAACATCTCCGCAAGCGGCGCCGACGCGCGTATCACCTGCGCGCCTCCCCGCAGCTCAGTGCCCTCTATACGCCCGCGGCGGGCGTTAAGGTTGCCCATTACGTCGCCCAGGTATTCTTCAGGCACGTTTACTTCCACGGACATTATAGGCTCAAGCAGCACAGGCGAAGCCTTGCTCATTGCCTCCTTGAAAGCCATGGACCCCGCTATCTTAAAAGCTATCTCCGATGAGTCCACCTCATGGTACGAGCCGTCTATAAGCGTCGCCTTAAAGTCCATTACCTCAAACCCGGCGAGCACGCCGTTCTTCGCCGCTTCCCGTATGCCTTCGTCGATGCTGGGTATGAACTCCTTGGGTATTACCCCTCCGACTATCTTGTCTACGAATTCGTACCCCGCGCCCGGCTCGAGCGGCTCTACCTCTATTACGACATGGCCGTACTGTCCGTGACCGCCCGTCTGCCTCTTGTAGATGCCCGTAGCCGTCACAGGCTTCGTTATCGTCTCGCGGTAAGATACCTGCGGTTTTCCGACCTTTGCCTCCACCTTGTATTCGCGCATCATCCGGTCGACTATTATCTCCAGATGAAGCTCGCCCATGCCAGCGATTATCGTCTGCCCCGTCTCGGGGTTCGTGTACGACTTAAAAGTCGGGTCCTCTTCCGAAAGCCTCTGCAGCGCGATCGTCATCTTCTCCTGGCCGGCCTTTGTCTTGGGCTCTATTGCCACTTCTATGACGGGCTTCGGGAACTCCATCGTCTCAAGCACTATCGTGTGCTTGTCGTCGCACAGCGTATCTCCCGTCGTTATCTGCTTGAACCCGGCTATCGCCGCAATATCGCCCGCATGCACTTCGTCTATCTCCTCGCGTGCGTTAGCGTGCATCTGTACGAGCCGGGCAATCCTCTCGCGCTTGTCCTTTGTGGAGTTGTAAGTGTAGGAGCCCGTTTTAAGCGTGCCCGAATACACTCTTATAAACGCAAGCTTCCCGACAAAAGGATCGGCCATTATCTTGAATGCCAGAGCCGAGAACGGTTCGTCGTCACTTGCCTTCCTTACTTCCTCGTCGCCGCGGAGATTTTTGCCCACGATGGGGGGTATGTCTACCGGCGACGGCAGGAAATCTACTATAGCGTCCAAAAGCGGCTGCACGCCCTTGTTGCGGTACGACGAGCCGCATGTCACCGGAACGATATCAAGCGCTATCGTCGCCTTGCGGATTGCGGCGACAAGCTCGTCCCTGCTTATTTCGGCGCCATCAAAGTACTTCTCAAGCAGCGTATCGTCGTATTCCGCGACAGACTCTATGAGTTTCACGCGGTATTCGGCGGCATGCTCTTTCATCTCGTCGGGTATATCTTTTCTTACGACTTTTACGCCCATCTCGTCTTCATAATATATGGCCTTCATGTCTATAAGATCAATTATACCCTTAAAGCCTTCCTCTTTGCCAATAGGCAGCTGTATGGGCACGGGGTTCGCCTTTAAGCGCTCCCTCATCATCCTGGTAACGTTTATAAAGTCCGCGCCCATTATGTCCATCTTGTTGACGTAAGCTATCCGCGGAACGTTATACTTGGTAGCCTGGCGCCAGACAGTCTCCGACTGAGGCTCAACACCGCCCTTTGCGCAAAACACGGCAACAGCCCCGTCAAGCACCCGCAGCGAACGTTCGACCTCTACTGTAAAATCAACGTGCCCGGGTGTGTCGATAATGTTGATAGCACAATCGCGCCAATGCGTGGATGTCGCGGCAGACGTTATCGTTATGCCGCGTTCCTGCTCCTGCTCCATCCAGTCCATTACGGCGGCGCCTTCATGCACCTCGCCCATCTTGTACGTACGGCCGGTGTAAAAAAGCACGCGCTCAGTGGTGGTAGTTTTACCCGCATCTATATGAGCCATTATACCTATATTTCTTGTTTTTTCAAGCGGATATTTTCTAGGCAAACTCTCCTCCTATGCTATAAGCCTACCACCTGTAATGCGCAAACGCCCTGTTGGCTTCCGCCATCTTGTGCATGTCTTCGCGCTTCTTTACGGCTCCGCCGACGCCATTGTATGCGTCCATTATTTCGGCGGCAAGCCTTTGCTTCATCGTCTTTTCGCTTCTCTTTCTCGTGTTTGTTACGAGCCATCTGATGCCAAGGGTCTGCCGTCTTTCCGGCCTTACCTCAATAGGCACCTGGTAGGTAGCTCCGCCCACTCTTCTTGCTTTGCACTCGAGTACGGGCATAATGTTGTCCATGGCCTTCTGGAATACTTCCAGCGGCTCAAGGCCCATCTTTTCCTTGATTATATCAAAAGCGTCGTAGCATATTGTCTGCGCGACTCCCTTTTTACCGTCCAGCATGACCTGATTTATAAGCTTGGTCACCATTACGGACTGGTATACTGGATCGGGCAGCACTTCATGCTTCGGAGCGCTTCCGCGTCTTGGCATATACTGCTCCTCCTTAATTACTTCTTAGGACGTTTCGCTCCGTATTTTGAGCGAGCCTGCTTTCTGTCGGCAACTCCCGCGCTGTCGAGAGCGCCTCTTACTATATGATATCTAACGCCCGGAAGGTCCTTGACCCTGCCTCCCCTTATAAGCACTACCGAGTGCTCCTGAAGGTTATGGCCGACTCCCGGAATGTAGGCTGTGCCTTCCATACCGTTGACCAGACGGACTCTTGCTATCTTTCTAAGCGCCGAGTTCGGCTTCTTGGGCGTCATCGTTCTCACTGTGAGGCATACCCCCCTCTTCTGAGGATTCTGCTTCAATATGGGAGAATTGCTCTTCGATTCCGCCGTCTGCCTTCCCCGCTTTACCAGTTGATTGATAGTTGGCATGACTTAACCGCACACCTCCTTTCACATTTTATTATTATATTATTTGTCTATAAAAACCCCTCGCAACCCAAAGAAGGGGATTACAGCCAAAAAACACAGCTATTCTGCGGATTTCAATATTCCCGCGCAGGCGCTTCCCACCTCTATACGGCAGGCATTGCCCAGCTGATGCATCGTATACGCCTTCTCGTATGGTATCGAGTGCTTTCCGCATAACGCGAGCAGCTTCTCGATTATATGCTCGTCGGCATCTTTTGCGATAAATATCTTTTCAAGCTTGCCTAACCTGGCAAACCTCTGCACCTGCTTTAAACCGACCACCCGTTTATCTGAATCGCCCAAAATTTGCAGACTCAATGGATTTCCCTCCGGATTTACGCCAAAAACGGCACAGCAGGCCTATTTTAACACCCGCAATATACATTGTCAATGATTAAACGGCAGCGTCATCTCCGTCCTGCGCCAACATGTCTTTCATACTGCGCATTTGAGACTTGCGCGAAAAAATAAGCCTTGTTACTGCCGAATCGTCCTGCACAACAAACCATCCTAAGTCCCGCATCTTCTTCAATACGGGTATCTCGAACACGTTGAAGCGCACGCGGCTGCTCTTTGATTTAACATACGCCGCAGACACAGCCTTTCCCAGCCAATATCCCACCAAAGCAACCGCCGCCAGTATCAACAGCGATACTCCCTGATTGACGCCGCTTCCTACCGACGGAATGGCTAAAACGCCAATCGCAACCGCAAGAAGCGCAAGCGCAACAATCCATTTTATGATATCCGAGAGTATAAACGCCCTTCTGCAGTCCCGGCATATCGAAATAGACATCGGCATCAGCGAACCTATCCTGCGCCTTATCTTTTTGCCGAGCCCGAAAAACATGCCCGTTTCACTTTTGGGTTCGCTGTTTCCAAGGTCGACCAGCGCGTATCTATAGCGCTTGCGGGGATTTTCCCTGCAGAACTGGCACTCGTCGCCCTGCACCTCGTCTATGTCCGGGGGCAGCAGCGAAATGGTCACTTCAAAATCCGCAAGAGCTTTTTTCCTGTCGTCGTCGCTCTTAGTTCTTGTTATATGGCACTCGCTGCAATCCTTGCCGATAAATCTGCAGAGCACGCTGTCGCTGATAACGCAATCAGGATTCTTCGCCATAAGCCGCCCCCTTAATTCGTCTAAAGTTCGATGCCCGCATCCGCCAGGCTTGCTTCGCGCTCGCTGTCGTCCGCGCCGTCCGTTTTGGCGGGAATGTCTTCGTTAAGTATATTTTTGATTACGTCGATGTTCCTGTACCTCTTCATGCCCGTTCCCGCAGGTATCAGCTTGCCTATTATTACGTTCTCCTTAAGCCCCAGGAGCGGGTCGGTCTTGCCCTTTATCGCAGCCTCGGTGAGCACCCTCGTCGTCTCCTGGAAAGAAGCCGCCGACAGGAACGAATCGGTCGCAAGCGACGCCTTAGTGATGCCCAGCAGCACGCGCTTCGCGGTAGCGGGCTTTTTGCCCTGAAGCAGCGCCTTTTCGTTCTCCGAGTCGAAATGATGTATGTCCACCAAAGCTCCCGGCAGCAGGTCGGTATCTCCCGCATCCTCTATCTTGCACTTCTTGAGCATCTGGCGGATTATGACCTCTATATGCTTGTCGGAGATCTCAACGCCCTGCAGGCGGTAAACCATCTGCACTTCCTTCAGCAGGTAAGCCTGTACGCCCTTGGCGCCCTTTATCTTCAGTATGTCGTTGGGGTTTATCGAGCCTTCCGTAAGCTCGTCGCCCGCTTCTATCTCGTCGCCGTCCTTTACCTTAAGCCTTGAACCGAACGGTATCTGGTATACTTCGGCAACGCCGTCCTCGCCGGTAACGGTGACTTCAAGCTTGCGCTTGTTGTCGCTCACCGAAACCTTTCCGGCTATCTCCGATATAATAGCGAGGCCTTTTGGTTTTCTCGCCTCAAAAAGCTCCTCTACGCGCGGAAGGCCGTGCGTTATGTCTTCGCCCGCTACGCCGCCCGTATGGAACGTTCTCATCGTGAGCTGCGTTCCCGGCTCGCCTATCGACTGCGCGGCGATTATGCCCACCGCTTCGCCTATGCTTACGAGCCTGCCGGACGACATGTCTGCGCCGTAACACTTTGCGCATACGCCGTGCTTCGTCTTGCACGTAAGCACCGAACGTATATATGCGCCCTTTACGCCCGCTTTTTCCACAAGGCGGCTCAAATCGTATGTAATGAACTCGTTCGCGCGAACCAAAACTTCCTTCGTCTCGGGATGGACTATGTCCGCCGCCGAGTATCTTCCGACTATCCTGTCCACGAACGGCTCTATTACCTCCTTGCCGTTCATTATGTCTTCGACCCATACGCCGCGCAGCGGGTCGCCCTCTTTTAAGCAGTCGTACTCGCGCACTATTACGTCCTGGCTGACGTCGACAAGGCGGCGCGTCAGGTATCCGGAGTCCGCCGTTCTCAAGGCCGTGTCGGCAAGCCCTTTCCTCGCACCGTGCGTCGATATGAAGAACTCAAGAACCGTGAGCCCTTCGCGGAAGTTCGCCCTGATGGGTATCTCGATTATCTCGCCCGACGGGTCGGCCATCAGGCCGCGCATGCCGGCAAGCTGCCTTATCTGGTTAGTCGAACCTCTGGCGCCCGAGTTCGCCATCATGAACACCGGGTTAAACGGGGAAAGCCCGGCCATCAGCGCGTCCGTCACCTGGTTCGTCGTATCCGCCCAAACCTTTATGACGTTATCTTTTCTTTCCTTATTGGTTAAAAAGCCCCTCTTGAACTTCTTCTCTATTTCGACGACTTTCTCTTCGGCTTTTGCTAAAAGCTCCATCTTCTGCTCGGGTATTACTATATCGCTTACGCTTATCGTAATAGCGCCCAGCGTCGAATAATGAAAGCCCAGGTGCTTTATCTCGTCGAGCACAGCGGCCGTTTTGGTTTCGCCGTACTTGCGGTAGCAGAAATCGACTATCTTTCCGAGCTGCCGTTTGCCCACAAGGAAGTCAATTTCGAGCTTAAGCGCATTCTCGGGCTTGCTTCTGTCCACAAAGCCCAAATCCTGCGGAATGGCCTCGTTGAATATTATCCTTCCGGGCGTCGTCTTCAATATTTCGCTTCGCTCTGCGCCGTCTATAACTTTAGTGAACTTGACGTTAACCATCGCCTGCAGCGAAATCTGGCCAGTCTGGTAAGCAATGACGGCTTCCTCGGGGCTCGAGAAATAGCTTCCCTCGCCCTTGGCGCCCGGGCGCTCTATGGTCAGGTAATAGCTGCCTATTACCATGTCCTGCGTCGGGCTGACTACCGGCTTGCCGTCCTGCGGCTTTAATATGTTATTTGCGGCCAGCATCAGGAAACGGCACTCGGCCTGCGCCTCCACCGAGAGCGGCACGTGCACTGCCATCTGGTCTCCGTCGAAGTCCGCGTTGTAGGCGGTACATACGAGAGGATGAAGTTTTAAAGCCTTGCCTTCCACCAGCACCGGCTCAAACGCCTGAATCCCCAGGCGATGCAGCGTAGGAGCGCGGTTTAACAGCACCGGGTGGTCTTTTATGACATGCTCCAGCACGCCCCAGACCTCAGGCCTTACTCTTTCAACCATGCGCTTTGCGCTCTTTATGTTGTGCGCAAGCCCGTCTTCCACGAGCTTTTTCATAACGAACGGCTTAAACAGCTCAAGCGCCATTTCTTTAGGGAGCCCGCACTGGTACATCTTAAGGTCGGGTCCGACGACTATAACGCTTCTTCCCGAATAGTCGACGCGCTTGCCCAAAAGGTTCTGGCGGAACCTGCCCTGTTTGCCGCGCAGCATGTCGGAAAGGGATTTCAGCGGCCTGTTGCCGGGTCCGGTAACGGGCCTGCCGCGCCTGCCGTTGTCTATAAGAGCATCCACGGCTTCCTGCAGCATGCGCTTCTCGTTTCTTACAATTATGTCGGGCGCGCGCAGCGCAAGCAGCCTGTTAAGCCTGTTGTTCCTGTTTATCACGCGGCGGTAAAGGTCATTTAAGTCGCTTGTCGCAAACCTTCCGCCGTCAAGCTGCACCATGGGCCGCAGCTCCGGGGGTATTATCGGTATGCAGTCGAGTATTATCCATTCCGGCTTGTTGCCCGACTGCCTGAAAGCCTCTATTACTTCCAGCCTCTTTATCGCGCGCACGCGTTTCTGGCCGGAGCACGAAGCAAGCTCTTTTCTAAGCTCTTTTGCGGTCTTGTCGAGGTCTATGTCGCGTAAGAGGTCCTTTATGCCTTCGGCGCCCATCTTCGCAACAAACGCATCGTCGCCGTATTTTTCCTGGGCTTCGCGCAGCTCCTTGTCATTTAACAGCTGCTTGTATTCGAGCGGCGTGGATTTCGGGTCGGTCACAACGAACGCCGCGAAATAAAGCACCTTTTCAAGGTCGCGAGGCGACATGTCTAATAGCAGCCCCATCCTTGAAGGTATGCCCTTAAAGTACCATATGTGCGAAACGGGAGCGGCCAGCTCTATATGCCCCATCCTCTCGCGCCGCACTTTAGCGCGCGTTACCTCAACGCCGCATTTGTCGCATATTATTCCCTTGTACCTGACGCGTTTGTACCTTCCGCAATGGCATTCCCAGTCCTTCGTGGGCCCGAATATCCTCTCGCAGAACAAACCGTCCTTTTCGGGTTTAAGCGTTCGGTAGTTTATCGTCTCAGGCTTTTTTACCTCGCCCCTCGACCATTTCCTGATCTTTTCGGGAGACGCTAGACCTATCTGTATGGAATCAAAATTGCCAAGTTCGTACAAATATATTCTCTCCTCTCATACGCTGAAAATCTAAAACTTTAAATTACGCCCCCCAAAAGCCTCGCGGCTTTTTTGGGGGCTACGCATTAATAATCGTCTTCATCATCGTCATATCTGTCGTCTTCATCCAGCAGATCGTCGAGAGACTCAATTTCAAAATCGTCGATATATTCGTCGTCTTCGTCATTGTCGTAATATTTGTCGGCCTCGTCCTCGTCCTCGCCGAATTCGTCCTCGTCAACCTCGTCATCCTCAAAATCGGTGTCGAAATCGAGCTCGCCATCGTCGGCTTCGAGTTCGTCGGGCACCGGCGCCCTCTTCTTCAGTATATCGTCGTCGATGTCTATGTCTATGTCGTCGAGCCCGTCTATCTCGGGCACGTCGAGTTCGTCGAACGTTATGTCTTCGTAGTCTTCATCGCGCTCCTTTGATGGTATGCGCCTTTCGGCAACGGCATCCATTTCCGTGCCTTCGATGTTGACCTCGAGGCCGGAGACGTCGTCGTCGATACTCTCTTTTATCTGTATCTCTTCGCCTACGTCGCCCAACACCTTCATATCGAGCGCCAGCGCCTGCATCTCTTTTATAAGCACCTTAAAGGATTCGGGAACGCCCGGCTCGGGTATGTTCTCGCCCTTTACTATCGCTTCGTATGTCTTTACGCGCCCTACGACGTCGTCGGATTTTACCGTAAGTATCTCCTGCAGCGTGTTCGCCGCGCCGTACGCCTCGAGCGCCCAGACTTCCATCTCGCCGAAACGCTGGCCGCCGAACTGCGCCTTGCCGCCCAGGGGCTGCTGCGTGACGAGCGAATACGGGCCCGTGGAGCGCGCGTGTATCTTGTCGTCGACAAGGTGGTGCAGCTTCATTATATACATGTAGCCCACCGTAACGCGGTTCTCGAATGGCTCTCCGCTGCGCCCGTCGTAAAGCATGCTCTTGCCGTCCGGGTCCATACCCTGCTCTTTGAAGAGGCTAAGTATATCCTTCTCGGTCGCGCCGTCAAAAACGGGCGTGGATATCTTCCAGCCGAGCGCCTTTGCGACGTATCCCAAGTGCACTTCCAGCACCTGGCCGATATTCATACGCGAAGGCACGCCCAATGGGTTGAGCACTATATCGAGCGGCGTGCCGTCCGGTAGGAACGGCATGTCTTCTACCGGCAGTATACGCGAAATAACGCCTTTGTTGCCGTGGCGTCCCGCCATCTTGTCGCCTACAGATATCTTTCTCTTCTGGGCTATATAGCATCTCACGAGCTTGTTTACGCCCGCGGTCAGTTCGTCCTTGTTCTCCCTCGTGAACACCTTAACGTCCACTACTATGCCTTCTTCGCCGTGCGGTACGCGCAGCGAAGTATCTCTTACTTCCCTTGCCTTCTCGCCGAATATGGCGCGCAGCAGGCGCTCCTCGGCAGTCAGCTCCGTCTCGCCCTTGGGCGTGACCTTGCCTACGAGTATATCGCCCGCGCGCACTTCCGCGCCAATGCGTATTATGCCACGCTCGTCAAGGTCTTTTAAGGCGTCCTCGCCGACGTTAGGTATATCCCTCGTTATCTCCTCCGGGCCGAGCTTTGTGTCTCTCGCTTCGGCCTCGTAGCCTTCAATATGTATTGACGTGAATACGTCGTCCTGTACGAGCCGCTCGCTTACCAGTATCGCGTCCTCGTAGTTGTAGCCCTCCCACGTCATGAAGCCAATGAGCACGTTGCGGCCCAATGCCAGCTCGCCTTTGTCAGTAGACGGGCCGTCCGCGATTATGTCGCCTTTTTTGATCTTCTGGCCTATTTTAACTATCGGGAACTGGTTGATGCACGTGCCCTGGTTGGAGCGCGAGAACTTTATGAGCTTGTAATCATGCAGGCCCTGCTCTTCCTGAATGATTATATGGTCGGCCGAAACGCTCTTTACTGTTCCGTCCTCACGTGCGATAACGCATGCTCCCGAATCGCGCGCGGCCTTGTGCTCCATGCCCGTGCCCACTATCGGCGCTTCGGGCGTGATGAGAGGCACCGCCTGCCTTTGCATGTTCGAGCCCATCAGCGCGCGGTTGGCGTCGTCGTTTTCAAGGAACGGTATCAGCGCCGTTGCGACGGAAACAACCTGCTTGGGCGAAACGTCCATCAGGTCGACTTCGTCTCTCGACACCTCAACTATCTCTTCCTGCCGCCTCGACATGACGCGGCTGTGCACGAAGAACCCGTCCTCTCCTATCGGCTCATTCGCCTGCGCGACTACGTATTTATCCTCTTCGTCCGCCGTAAGGTAGACTATTTTATCCGTTACCAGCTTTTTCTCTTTGTCTATAACGCGGTACGGAGACTCTATGAAACCGTACTCGTTTATCCGCGCGTATGTGGACAGCGAGCCTATAAGCCCTATGTTCGGGCCTTCGGGCGTCTCTATCGGGCACATGCGCCCGTAGTGCGTATGGTGCACGTCTCTTACTTCAAACGACGCCCTTTCGCGGTTGAGGCCTCCGGGCCCGAGAGCCGATAGCCTTCTCTTATGCGTAAGCTCCGCAAGCGGGTTCGTCTGGTCCATAAACTGCGACAGCTGCGAAGAACCGAAGAACTCCTTTATCGCCGCGGTAACCGGCCTTATGTTTATAAGGTTGGACGGCGTCGCAACGTCCATGTCCTGTATCGACATGCGCTCGCGCACTACGCGCTCCAGCCTTGAAAGCCCGACCCTTATCTGGTTCTGCAGCAGTTCGCCTACCGACCTTAAACGCCTGTTTCCTAAGTGGTCAATGTCGTCCGTCTTGCCGATGCCGTATTTTAAGTTGAGCTCATATGAAACGGAGCCGATTATATCGTCCACGATTATGTGCTTGGGTATCAGCTTGTCAATATTGCTCTTTATCTGTTTTTTGAGTTCCTCCGTGTCCTTGCCGAATTCCGCTATAAGGCTTCTAAGCGTGGGATAATGCACCTTCTCGTTTATGCCCGCTTCTTTCGGGTCGAAAGGCAGGTAGCCGTCAGCCTTTACGAAGTTGTTGCCCACCACTTTCACTTCCGTCTCGCCCACGAGCACCGTAACGCTGTTTACGCCGGCGTTTTCTATCGCTTCGGCAGCGGCGCGCGAGATAATCTCGCCTTTCTGCGCGAGCACCTCGCCGTCCGGGCTGACAACGTTTTCCGCGCTGCGCTGCCCCTCTATGCGGGCGGCTATCGAAAGCTTCTTATTATATTTATATCTGCCCACGCGCGCGAGGTCGTATCTTCTCGGGTCAAAGAACAGTGAATCTATCAGCATCTTTGCGCTTTCGACCGTGGGCGGTTCGCCGGGCCGGAGTCGCCTGTATATCTCTATAAGTCCGTCGTCCACGCTGTTGCCGCTGTCCTTTTTAAAGGTAGCCTGCAGCACATCCTCGTCGCCGAACAGGTCTATTATCTCCTGATTGGTGCCCACGCCCATAGCGCGCACGAGCACGGTCAAAGGCAATTTCCTTGTCCTGTCTACGCGCACCCAGTAGCAGTCGTTGGAATCCGTTTCATATTCGAGCCACGCGCCGCGGTTGGGTATCACGGTAGCCGAATAAAGCTTCTTGCCCGACTTATCTATCGTTACGTCATAATAAACGCCCGGGCTGCGCACGAGCTGTGATACTATTACGCGCTCCGCTCCGTTTATAATGAACGTACCGTTTTCGGTCATCAGCGGGAAATCTCCCATGAAGACTTCCTGCTCTTTCATTTCGCCCGTTTCCTTGTTTATAAGGCGTACGACGACCTTCAACGGTACGGCGTAATTAACGTCGCGCTCTTTGCATTCTTCGACAGTGTACTTGGGCTTGTTTTCAAAATAATAGTCCACAAATTCGAGTATCAGGTTTTCGGAATAGTCGGTGATGGGAGAGATGTCGTTCAGTACTTCGCGGAGCCCGACTTCCATAAAGTTTTTGTAGGAATCCTTTTGAATCTCGATAAGATCCGGCATAGCCAGAACTTCTTTGATTTTGGAAAAGTCTACTCTGCCTTGACTGTCGATTCTGACTTCATGCGCCATATGCTTAAAACCACACTCCTGTAATGATAAAAAATGATTCGATATGTTACAACAGAGGCACTCGCTAATTATTCCCAATACTCGGAAATAATATACAAGGTCAGTGAACTGGCGCCCAGAAACCTTATCGGTATTAGATTTACCCCTATTTTGTGCACGTTAATGCAATATAACATATTACTATAATCAATATCCAGTGTCAACAGAAAATTAACGAGAATTGTTACTTTTTTGTAAAGAGTTTTTAATAACATTTATGGACCCTCAAGGCAAAATATTATACCAGTCTGCAAAGATAAAATCAATAGCAAGGGCGCACATATTTTAAAAGTCTTTTGAAACTTTTACCGGGGGGTAAGCAAGCCGCCAATAAGTATGCGGCTGATTGACTTGCTTTATTATAATAATGTATAATCGTTTCGATTATAAAACGCAAAAACCGCAAGGCTAATCATAAAACACCAAGGAGAGATAAACTTTGAAAGAACTTAAGAGCGCCGAGCTGCGCAGCATGTATCTTGAATTCTTTAAATCTAAGGGGCATAAGGTAATACCGTCCGCGTCGCTAATACCCGAAAACGACCCTACCGTGCTTTTTACCACCGCGGGGATGCACCCGCTTGTGCCATACCTTTTGGGAGCGAAGCACCCTGAAGGCAAGCGGCTGACCGACGTGCAGAAGTGCGTGCGCACAGGCGATATAGATTCCGTGGGCGACTCGTCGCACCTTACGTTTTTTGAGATGCTGGGCAACTGGTCGCTGGGCGATTACTTCAAAAAAGAAGCGATAGAGTTTAGCTTCGAGTTCCTGACGTCGGAAAAATGGCTGGGTATTGACAAGTCAAGGCTCTACTTCACCTGCTTCGCGGGCGACGCCGACGCGCCCAAGGATACCGAGTCGGCGGAAATATGGAAGAGCCTCGGAGTCGAAGAAAGCCACATATTCTTTTTGGGCAAGGAGCACAACTGGTGGGGCCCGGCAGGCCTGACCGGACCGTGCGGCCCCGATACCGAGATGTTCATAGACAAAGGATTGCCCAAGTGCTGCGACGAATGCAGCCCTGCCTGCTCGTGCGGAAAGTATCTCGAGATATGGAACGACGTTTTCATGCAGTACAACAAGACGGCAAACGGTACGTTCGAGCCGCTTGCCCAGAAAAACGTTGACACCGGCATGGGGCTCGACCGCACGATAGCCGTGCTTCAGAATAAAACGTCGGTATACGACACCGACCTGTTCGTGGACGTGCTCGCAAGGATAGCGAAGCTTTCGGGCAAGGGCTATCGCGACGACTTTGAAACGACAAAGGCGTTTCGCATAATAGCCGACCATGTGCGCACCGCCGTGTTCATACTGGGCGACGAGAAGGGCGTCACGCCGTCCAACGTCGACCAGGGCTACGTGCTGCGCCGCCTTATACGCCGCGCCGTACGCTACGCGCTGCGCCTGAGTATACCCGACCTGTCGCTTCAGTATATAGCAAAGGTTATAGTAGACCAGTACAAAGATACATATCCCGAGCTGGGCCGCAACGAGAAGCACATAATAACCGAGCTTAACCTCGAGGAGGAGCGTTTCCAGCGCACCATCCGCCAGGGCCTTAAGGAGTTCGAAAAGCTGAAAAACCGGCTTTCGGGGAAGATAATTTCCGGCCAGGACGCGTTCCATCTGTACGATACGTTCGGCTTCCCGCTGGAGTTTACGCTCGAGCTTGCTCATGAAAATGGGTTCGAAGTCGATACAAAAGGCTTCGACGAAGCCTTTAAAAAGCATCAGGAAATCTCGGGCGCGGGCGCCGAGCAGCGCTTTAAGGGCGGCCTTGCCGACACGGGCGAGGCAACAGCCAAGCTGCACACCGCTACGCACCTGCTGCACGCCGCGCTGCGCAAGGTGCTGGGAAGCGAAGTCGCGCAGAAAGGCAGCAACATAACCGCCGAGCGACTGCGTTTCGACTTCTCGTTCCCGCGCAAGGTCGAAGAGCACGAATTAAAAGAGGTAGAGCGCCTTGTTAACGAAGCGATAGACGCTAAGGTTGATATCACCTGCGTGGAAATGAGCGTAGAAGACGCAAAGAACAGGGGCGCGATAGGCCTGTTTGAGTCGAAGTACGGCAACCTCGTAAAGGTTTATACTATGGGCGGCTTCTCCAAGGAGATATGCGGAGGCCCGCATGCCAACAATACCGGCGAGCTTGGGCGCTTCAAGATACAGAAGGAGCAGTCGTCTTCCGCGGGCGTGCGCCGCATCAAAGCCGTGCTGCTGGATGAATAAATAGCCTCGCTTGGCTAAGGGCCGCCTTGGGCGGCAAACGGACAGACAAAAAAAGGCATGTGCTGCTATTGCGGCCATGTCTTTTATATTTCGGTAGGTTCTTTGTTACTGCGTCGTTATCCTGAAGTTCACTTCATACATGTCCGCCCGGTATATTGCTTTCTCGTAATACAGCGTTATGCCGCTCACAGAATAATAAAGGCTGTCTATCTTGAGTACCGGCGTGTTACGCGATATATTGAGGTATTCCTGCTGCTTTGACGTCGGGTGATGCGTCGACACCGAGCAGTCCGCGCTGCCCACCCTGTGCCCGAACGTCTTGTTTATTATGGTGTAAAGCGACGACTGCAGGTCTTTTTTGACCAGCCCCGGGCATATTTGGAATGGTATGAACACTTCCTCCACCGCTACAGGCACGGTGTCCGCAAGCCGTACGCGCAGCGCCCTGTATACGTCCGAGTCCTTTATCATCAGCTTGGCGGCAATGTCTTCGGGCGGTTTTATCACCGCAAACTCTATTACCTTGGTGCTGGGAGTAAAGCCCATTTCACGCACAGTCTCGGAAAAGCTCGATATGTTTCTCTGCTGCATTTTGCGCGCTGAAACGAAAGTCCCTCGCCCCTGTTCGCGATACAATATCCCCGCATTAACGAGGTCGGTAAGCGCCTGGCGCACAGTCATCCTTGAAAGTCCGTGCATAGCCGCAAGAGCGCGCTCGGAGGGCAGCACGTCTCCGGGCACGAGCGATCCCGACTCAATGTCCTTCAATATCTTCTTCTTTAATTTAAAATAAGTCGGCACCTTCTCTTTCATATACTTTTTCCCTTTATTAGTATATTACTATACATCGACTTTAACAGGCTGAGATATTTTTGTAAATAATATTTTTTGTTTTACGCAAAATAATAGTACTAATTTATCGAAAGGAGCAGAAAAAAGTCTTTTTTCTACTGTGAATATGAAAAAAATACGATTGCATCAAAAAACAGGCTTTTTAGGATCACGGGTACTCAGGACTGTACTTCTTGTACTGGCGCTGTGCGTACTGATGACGTCCGTAAGCTTTGCGGCGGACCAGGTATACACTGTCAGGCCAGGGGACACGTTATCCAAAATAGCGGGCTACTACAGCGTAACCATATCGCAGCTTCTCGCGGCCAATCCTGCGATAAAGAACCCGGCGCTTATTTACGTTGGACAGAAAATAACGATACCGTCCTCAAAATTCGTCGAGTACACAGTAAAACGCGGCGATACGTTCTACGGCATAGCCGCAAAGTATCAGATATCAGTGGCCGAACTTAAGAAAGCAAACCCCAATATCACGAATATATCGATGATATATGTCGGCCAGAAGATACTTATTCCCGACACCAACACCTTAGCGTCCTACGAGCAGCAGGTGATAGACCTCGTAAACAGGGAGCGCTCATACAGGGGCTTAGGGCTATTGAAGTACGACAGCCAGCTTGGCTATGTGGCGCGTGTAAAGAGCCAGGACATGGTAGACAATAGATACTTCTCGCACACATCGCCCACGTACGGCTCACCGTTCCAGATGATGGAGAGATTTGGGCTGCGCTTCAGCGCTGCGGGCGAGAATATAGCATACGGCCAAAGGACTGCGCAGGAAGTGATGAACTCGTGGATGAATTCCGCAGGCCACAGGGCGAACATACTGTCCGCGTCATACACGCACATAGGCGTGGGCGTCGCCAAAGCCTCGAACGGCACGCTTTACTGGACGCAGGAATTCGCAAAACTATATTAAACCGAAATTTACACCCCAAAAAGCCTCACGTCTTTTTGGGGACCCCGTATTGCAAAGAGAGGGCGCTTTAGCGCCCTCTTGTTTTTCTTATGGTTATAGCAGTTGTTTTATGCTTACCCGATGCTGTAAAACAGCAGCATATACGCGGGTATCGTCAGCAGCGCAAACAGCGTCGTCCAGAAGAAGCTCTTTGTCGCGAACCCCGAATCCGCGCCGCAGTACGCCGCAACTATCGATATATTTGTCATTGCCGGCAGCCCCGCCTGCACGGTGACTACGTTTCTTAATAGCACCGGGTCTATGCTGCCCATCTGCCCCCCAAAAAGGCCGGCAGCGAGAGTGCATGCCGCAAACATGAGCCCCGGCGCTATCAGAAACCTTCCGAGCATCACCGGAACTACGTCCCTCTCAAAGCCGAAGCATTCCTTCCTGAAGCCGTATATCATGCAGCCCATGTATACAAGCGACAGCGGCGTTACAAGCCCGTTCATGTCCTTAGCCGCCGTCACCAGAAACGGGGGCAGTTTGACTCCCGAAAACACAACGATGAACATCACTACAAGCGTTATCATCGGCGGGGAAACGAGCTTTCTCATTACTTCCCCTAAGCCCACGCGGCTATTTTCTCCTTTTATCAGGTCCGCGTCGCGGCGGATGGAGTAAAACCCGAGCGTCCAGAAATACGTGGTGTTCGCGAGGTAGTAGTACATCACAAAAGGAAGCCCAGCTGAGCCGAACAGCGCGGTAGCCACGGGCACGCCTATGAAAATCGAGTTGGAAAACGGGAACAGCGCAGCGAATACTCCGCGCCGCGTAGCGGGTATACGAAAGGCCGCAGCGACGAGTTTTCCTAAAATAAACGTGAGCGGCGTCACAATGAAAACCAATGCTATCGGCAGCCACGCGTCAATAAGTTTTTGCCTTGTGATATACTCCGGGTCGGAAAAGAAATAGACAATCATGCAGGGTATTGCGATGTTGACGATTATCTTCGGGAAGATATTCATAGTTTCGGAATCTACCCATTTTTTCGCCGCTACGAATACCCCTGCCCCAATCATCAGGAATATGGCGATAACCGTCTCGACTGCCGCTAAGACCATCAGCAGTTATCCTTGCCGCAAAACGCGCGATAAATAGCCCTTATCGCCCTCTCAAAGTCTTTTTCTTCCACGCCGACAATTATGTTTATCTCGCTTGAGCCCTGGTCTATCATGCGTATGTTTATGCCGTCCTCGGCAAGAGCCAAAAACAGCTTTGCGGCGACGCCTATGTGCCTTATCATACCGCGGCCTACCGTGGCTATCAGCGCGAGCCCGGTGAATACTTCTAGAGAATCGGGCTGGCACAGCGCGTATATATCGTCGATAAGGTCCGACTGTTTTCCGTCAAGCTCGCTGTTTGCTATTACTATGCCCAGCGTGTCAATGCCCGAAGGCATATGCTCAAACCTTATGCCGTTCTTTTCGAGCGCCGACAGCACGCGCCTGCCGAAGCCCAATTCCGCGTTCATCTTGGCCTTTTCCACGGATATTACGGTAAAGCCCTTCCTGCCCGCTATGCCGGTTATCGTGGCCGTCCCGTCGTCGTCCATGTCCGGCACAATAAGCGTGCCCGGACACTCCGGATCGTTGGTATTCCTTATGTTTATAGGTATGTTCGCTTTAAAAACGGGGAATATCGCGTCCTCGTGCAGTACGGTGGCGCCCATATACGAGAGCTCCCGCAATTCCCTGTACGTTATGCTTTTTATTACGTTGGGGTTCTCGACTATGCGCGGGTCGGCAACGAGAAAGCCGGGCACGTCCGTCCAGTTCTCATAAACCTCGGCTCGCGCAGACCTGGCAACTATAGCGCCCGTTATATCCGAGCCGCCGCGCGAAAACGTCTTTATCTCTCCGTCCGGCTTGCTGCCGTAAAACCCGGGTATCACTGCGCGCTCACAGCTGCGCAGCCGCTCGCGCATTACATTCCTCGTCTTCTCGCCCTCGTACGCGCCCGAAGCGTCAAAGAACACGACGTCCGCAGCGTCTATGAATTCAAACCCCAGGTAATCCGCTATAAGCAGGCCGTTAAGATACTCCCCGCGGCTTACGGTATAATCCTCTCCCGCGCCTGAGAGCACTTTTGACCGTATGTCGCCAAGGTAATGCTCTATGTCCGTATTCACGCCCAGCTCGTCGCGTATTTCAATATAGCGCTGCGAGATGACGGCAAATATCGCCTCGTGATCTCCGCCGTTGTTTACCGCGCCGTAATATGCGTAAAGCAGGTCGGTCACCTTATCGTCGCCTTCAAACCTCTTGCCGGGCGCGGAAGGAATGACATACCTTCTCTGCGGGTCCGCTTTTACTATCTGGGCTGCTTTCTTTATCTGTACGGCGTTCGCAAGAGAAGTTCCGCCGAATTTACAAACCTTCATTTATTTTTCTCTCTTCCAAATGAACCCGAATAATCCTTTTCTCTTTTTGCGCGGAGGCTCGTCCTCGTCAAGAAAGTCGTCCTCAAACGCGTCGTCGTCATCTTCGATATCGTATTCCGCGGGAGCTTTATAGTCCTCGGCTTCCTGCTCCTCCTTAAGCGGCGCCTCTTCGGCTTCCGTTACGGCTTCTACTGCCCCTTCGCCTGTTTCCGCTTCGCCCGCTTCCGCCTGCTGCTCAGGCTCTGCTTCCTCTTCCTGCGGCTTTGCGTCTACGAGCAGCCTGCATTCGAAGTAATAGCGCTTTTCCTCCGGCCTCCCCAGCGAGAAAGCCTTTCTCGGCAGCACGCCGTATTCTATTACCGACTTGAACAGGTCTTCCTTCGCGATAGGCTCCATCAAAAACCCTAAGCACCCGTGCTCTTTTGCAAGGTCGTGGAACTCGTCGTCGCCATGTATATAATCTATTTCGCCCTTGGGCATCTCCTGCAGCAGCCTGTCGAGCGCGAGCGTCATAGTCACGCTTACAAGCTCGTGCTGCGGCTTCGATATCTCTATGCGCCCTTTTGACATCTTAGACTCGAAATATACTACCTGCATGCCAGGTTTAACGGACGTCCTTGAACCTCTCGTATACATCATGCGCGCTTCGCAGCCCATGCCGTTGAGTATCGAAACCAGCATGCGCAGCGCGGTAGACGGCTCGACATTAAACAGCATCCTGTGTATGGGCAGCATTGAAAGGCCGTTGTCGTAAAGGTTTACGACCTCTACCAGCGCATAGCGCAGCGGACTTACCTCCCTCTCCTCCTCCGAAAGGCGCGCCTTATGCTTTTCCCATACGGCCTTTGCGGAAACGAGCGAATGGTTGCCGTCGCCCACGGCGAACAGCATGCCGTCCTTAGACTTCGCTTTAAGCTTTTCAAGAGCCTTTACTATACCTGCGAGTATCTGCTCGTCCTCGAAGAACCAGCCCTTTATGCTGCCGCCGTCCATTAAAAGCGGCGTGTTGTATATCTGTACCGCTTCGCTTCGCGCTTCGTAAAGCGGGCCGATAACGGTATTCTTTAAGTCGTCTATAAGCAGCATCACATGCGGGCACTCGAGTATCGCACCGTCGCGCAGCTGCACCCGCGGGGGCACCCTGTCGGCCACCGTCTGCTCGGTAGCGCGTATAAGCGGCTTTTTGGACGGATCCACATCGTATTTTTCAAGATCAACTGCTAACATCAGCCCTACGCGCGTGCCGTATTCCGTCTGGCGTTCGACAAGCACTACGCCTTTCGGAAGCCGCACAAGCACGCCGTCCTCGATATAATTGTTCATCGTGGCCTTTGCATGCGCTATCCTGTCGTCAATGTCGCCGCTTCTTAAAAACGCTTCGGGCAATATTATATGCAGTGCGGAAGGCGCGCCGCCTATGGCCCTTGACGCCCTTGTCCAGTAGTCCTCATTGGACGTAAACTGGTCGCACGCTATTACCGCCCATTTCTTCAAATTTATTTTTGCATCCGGTATAAGTATTTCCGGAAAAATTATACCGACGTTCTCTGACCTTTCCATCAGCGCCTCCTGAATTATAAACTTATCAAACCTTAACTCTCTATTATCGTCTTTCGCTTTCGGTACCGGCAGCACAACCATACCGATAGTTTGCCTTGCCCGGCACCATACTTCAATAACCTTATGGGCTATTGGGAACTTGTTTCCTGATTACGTCCTTAGGCAAAATACCTGCCCATATTCTCCCGAATAACATACGGTAAATATAACACACCGCACATATGGAATTCAATACAACTTATCAGTTTTTATACGCCGCCGGGTTGTATAAACAGCCGTTCAAACGCCTGATTTTTATGTTCCAAAGCGCCGCTTTTCATTGAACCCGCGTTTTTTTACCGTTAATTCGTTTATTTTTCCGTGTCTCTGCAAACCTATTTTTTTTTGCGGCCAAGTACAAAACATCACCTTAGCGTAACAGAAAAACCCGGCCTTCGCCGGGCTTTTCTTATGATTATTACAGTACGTCGTAGTAGCACTCAATCTTGTGGTCTTTTTTCCATTGTTCGAGCAGCGCGTTCCATGCTTCGCTTTGCAGCGCCGTCTGCAGGTCGGCGCTTATGATTTCTTTGACGCTCTCGTACGCCACCGGCCCCTGCGGAAGCTCCGACGTAAATTCCAGTATCTGATACCCCTCGTCCGTAACGATAAGCTCCGAAATCTTGCCTATGCTCTCAAGCGCCATAGCGGCCTTTGTAAACTCGTCGTCGTACTGCGGCGTTCCCGCAACCACCGGATACCCTTCCGCCGGCATGTCCTTGTCGTCCGACTGCGCCACCGCATCCGTAAAGCTGAGCTCGCCTGAGCTTATTTTCGCCGCCATATCCTCCGCTTTTTCCTTTATGGCTATTATGGCTTCTTCCTTTAAAAGATCCGCCTGCTCGTCATACCCTGCTTCGCGCAGCGTCAGTATTGCTCCCGCCATGTCTTCTTCGAACCCTATAAGCACCGTCCTTATAAGCCGCACTCCTGCCGGCACGTAGTATACTGTGGCTCCGCTGTTTACGCTTGAAACGTACTGCGTCGGGTCGGCGTCCATTGTCTTCTGGTCGGAAGCGACGTTTTTGTCATACTCCGCCTTTATGTCTTCCTCTTTAGGCTTCGTATCGCCGGTCAGCGCGGTATCGGTGTAAGCGATATTCGCGGCGGTATAGAACTTATACTGTTCGATCAGCTGCTCTTTAGTAACGCCAGTCTGATTAAGGTACTCCTCTTCCGTCGTGCCGTATGTGCTGACGGCATAATCTATCTCGTCCTGCGCGTTCTGCTCTACCTGCTCGAGCTGTTCGGACGTCAGGTTATCGAAGTATCCCCTGTTTTTCAGTTCGGCGAGTAATATCTTATAGCTAATAAACGAATCCAGCAGGTCGGACATATCCGAGGCGTATGCTTCGTTTTCCAGTACGGCGGAACCGCCCTGTATGTTCTGGTCAAGCCACTCCTTGAATTCGCTTATATACACCGGCTGTCCGTCCATCTGCGCCACGACAAGGGAATCGCCCGACGCGGACGGCGAAGCGCTGGGGCTTGGGCTTGATGCAGGCGTATTGCTGCACGCTCCGAGCAGCATCACGGCTGCCAATACAGCAGACAGCAATATCGCGATTATTTTTTTCAAAACTTGTTTCCTCCGTAATTTGAGATACGTGTATTTTCTCACGAATAAAAACTTATTGCAAGCAATGCGTCGTTAATTAATTGTAAATACAAAAAGTTACCTCATGCGCGTTGCCGCATACGCACTGCCGGACCAAAGCTTTTTTGGCACACAAACGTTATTATTAAATACCGGAGCCTTTGGGCAGCTCTGGTGTTGGAATACATGGAAAAACATGATAATATACTTGAAGAACACTTTGCGTTGGGTATAATATATCTAAGCGATCCCGAAAGAGCGGATCCTTATTCATCATATAGCGGGGGCCTTTGATTGAATTATTCGTTAGGCGACACTGTACAGATGAAAAAACCGCATCCGTGCGGTGAAAACAAGTGGCGTATAATTCGCGTCGGCATGGACGTAAAAATAAAATGCCTTGGCTGTGGCCATATAGTGATGCTTCCGCACGAGGTATTTATAAAACGGCTTAAAAGGATATTGGCGGATGAAAAAACAACCTGACATTGAATTGCCGGAAGCAGAAGAGGACGAAGCACAGTCAAGAGTGTTGCGTAAAAAAGAATACCGGCAGCGCGAGGCAAAGGGGTGGATAATCTCTCTTGCCGCAGCTATAGTGATAGCGCTCGCGCTACGTTTCTTCGTATTCGAGTTCATACGCGTGGACGGCCCGTCGATGAAGCCCACGCTTTATACCGACGAGTACGTTTTCATGGAGCGGGTAACGTACTGGTTCCGCCATCCCAAGCGCGGCGATATAGTCATATGCTCGTTCCCGGACAGCAACGAATCGTACGTCAAGCGCGTTATAGGCGAGCCGGGCGACAGGATAAAAATCGAAGACGGCGTGCTGTATGTAAACGGCGCGCCCGATTACGAATATTTCAGCGGCGTGCACAGGGAGGACTTTGCGGAAATTACTGTGCCCGAAGGCTGCCTTATGGTTATGGGCGACAACAGAAACGAATCGCGCGATTCAAGGGACCCGGGCGTCGGCCCGATACCGTACGAAAAGATACTCGGCAGGGCGGAGTTCGTCATCTGGCCCATAGACAAGATACACGGCCTCTAAACCGCTGAATAAAGCCCAGCGTTCCGGCGAAGTTTACAGCAAATAATCAAAGCAATACCGTTGAAGGGAAAAAATGATGCCTGACCAGCCCGGAGATAATTACAAAACTAATGAAGAAAAGGCGGCGGAAGCCGCATCCAAAGCCGACCGGAAAAGCGAAGCGAAAGGCTGGATAATTTCTATAGCCGCCGCGGTAGTCATAGCATTGACGCTGCGGTTTTTCGTATTCGAGTTCATACGCGTAGAAGGGCCGTCGATGCAGCCCACGCTCTATACCAACGAGTACGTATTCATGGAGCGGGTGACGTACTGGTTTAATTCGCCAAAAAGAGGGGATATAGTCATATGCATGTTTCCGGGCAGCAGCCAGACTTACGTTAAGCGCGTCATAGGCGAGCCCGGCGACAGTATAAAAATCGAAGACGGCGTGCTGTATATAAACGATGTTCCTAATTACGATTATTTTGGCATGCCGCACGACAGGGATATGGAGGAACTCATAGTGCCCGCAGGCAGCGTAGTAGTTATGGGCGACAACAGGAACGACTCCACCGATTCGCGCGATATCGGCCCGATACCCTTCGAAAGGGTGCTCGGCAAGGCCTTATTCATCATCTGGCCGCCGGGCAGGATACACGGATTGTAGTATTGGCGTAAATTAACGTTTTCACGCCATGTTTTCCGGTTTTGTACGCTTCGCCTTGCTCCTCGCATACAATAGGATTTCACTCTAAGCTCTCATTTTGCAAATCATCTTTTGCATATGATTACAGCTTTTTATTATATTCCTTCACAAAGCGGATAAATACTATAGCAAGCATTATGACGCCTATCATAAACGGAAGCCATATCGCCGCCTTTACTAAAAACGCCTGCTGCCCGAGCCAAACAGCATATTCATACCCAAAGGGCCCGATGGAATAAATAAGCCTGCTGAGCAATATGAACAGACAAAAAACATATAAAGAAGCAATACCGCAATATATCATGGATTTGCTGTTTTTCATGATATCTCTCCTTCTATTCGTAATATGAATAATATATTATAAAAAAACAATCTAGTCAATATATAGTAGTGATGTCAAAATATAATTGATAAGTTAATTCAAATATGGTAAATTGAACATATATTACATATATAGGAGGTTATTATGAAAAAGGTGTTTAAAAGTCTAATGGTTGTTCTATTTACCCTGACTATATTTATTACATCAACTGTGCCGGCGCTTGCTTCCCAAAAGAAGGTCTCTGACTTAACAGTTTATGAACAGGAAAGTCAATTACCTTTTGATTATTATGGAGAAGAAGTAAGGTTAGAAAACGCTGCAGAAGTAAATACAGCCGTACAAACAACTTATATTACTGTTTACGGCTATGAATATACTAAAGGCTCTAAGGTATATGGTTCATGGCGTAATGGAGTCAGTGGTGGAAGTAGTATTTCGGATATTGTATTTGTAGGTTGTACAATGATGTGTAACAAAAAGAGGTAAAGAAAAAAGCAAGGATTCCAAAAATCTGATAAAGTTGTAACTGCAAAGAAAACAACATCAGAGAGAAAGGAATCCTTGTATGA
>JBLNCA010000052.1:0-30848 GCA_050260375.1 Burkholderiales bacterium
ATACAAGGATTCCTTTCTCTCTGATGTTGTTTTCTTTGCAGTTACAACTTTATCAGATTTTTGGAATCCTTGCTTTTTTCTTTACCTCTTTTTGTTACACATCATTGTACAACCTACACAAACGGCTGTCACTCGCTATTAAGCAGTTCCTCCAAGTGCTTCTTCGCTTTTTTGTCGAGCAGCCCGCCAGTCATCGCGTCCATTATGTAGCTCTCGACAGCGTCGCTAGTCTTTACTTTTCTTATCATAGCAAAAACTTCAAGTATATCTGTAAGCACGAGCTTCCTCATCGTTTCGCGCACGCTGCCAAGATCGAGCGACAATAGCTTTTCGGCTATAACGCCGTGAAGCTTTGGCTTATACGGCACTATTTCTTTTAAGCGCTGCACGCACTGGCGTACGGTTATCGGCTTTTCATCATTCAAAAGCTCAAGATACTCCCCAATTACGTCGTCGAGCCACCCGTCGTCCCATCTCGCGTTAGCCGCTATCAATATCGCTCCTATGCTGCGCTGAAACGAGTTATCGCTTTTAAGCTTCTCCCTGAACGTCTCGCGGTAAGGATATACGTCGCCCGCGATACGCGATCGGCTCTCAAGCAGCAGCAGCGACGGGTACCTAATAGCGTCGTTCTTCTCGCTAAGCCACGCGACGAGATCCGCTATATCGCCCAAGCTCAGCATTTTGGCCGATTCCGCAATGCCGTCTTTATCCGCCTGCATCAGATCTTCAAGCGTCATAAGAATACTCCTTTCACTTAAGTCAGATATCCAGCGCCATCTCGTACTGCCGGATGTTTTCCTCAAACCCGTGCTTCGCTGCAAACCCCCTCATGCTCGCGCATCCGCCGTCTACATTTAAAAACGAAACGCATTCGGTTTCGGCCTGGCGCGCAAGTCTTTTGAGCAGTTGCGAGCCAAAACCCCTGCCGCGGCAATCTCTTCTCACCGCGAGCTGGGCAACCCTGCCGGTATTAACGTTTATTATACCGTAGCCCGCAAGCCCGCCTGAATATTCTATGACGGCTGCGGCATGCTGCCCGGGCGCAGCGTTTATCGAATCGAACGTGTTCTGCCACGTCGGGCTGTAATCCCATAATCGCTGTACGTCAACGCAGATACCGCCAGCGTCAACTAAACGCGCAGCAGTTTCTTCAGCGTAAAGACTGTCCTTGTTAACGCTATAGCATATGAGCTGGCGCGTGACAGAAAATCCTAACCCCTTATAAAGCGCAAGCGCGGGCTCGTTTTGCCGTATCACTTCCAGCACATACCTCTTTGCACCCGCCGCTTTCAGCAGCGGCAGGCAGAAAGCGAATATACCCTTTGTAAGCCCTTGCCTGCGGTATTCCGGAACTACGCCCGTACCGGCGTTGTACGCCGTAAGCTCTCCGCCAAGCTTTAGTCATTAATTGCCCCTTTTTATATCAACGTATATATGAGTATACCAGAAAGCGCCAAATTAATCAAAACGCGGGCGCGTACCCGATAAACAGTAGTACGGTATTATCCCTAATTTAACTTGAATATGTATAATCCGGGATATATAATATATACGGCATATCTGGTATTTCCTCAACATTTTCAATTCTGAAAGGAGAAATCCATGAAATCTCGCGCAGAAATAAAAGCAATCGCGAAAGAAAGATTCCGCAGCCAGTACGGCGTTACGGTAGGGGCAGGCTTTCTTATTATGCTTCTTACAGTGTGCGTGGGCTGGACTTTTGTGGGCACGCTTCTGCTTGTGCCTCCGCTTACCGTGGGGCTGGTGTGGTTCAGCATAAAGGTCTACAAGGGCCAGCAGGCAGACATAAGCGACACGTTTACAGGATTCAGCGACTTCGGGCGCAATGTGGCAGGCATGCTCTGGATGTGGCTGTTCACCTTCCTGTGGTCGCTGCTGTTTGTAATACCCGGCATCGTAAAAGGCATAGCCTATTTCATGACGCCCTACATACTTGCCGATACTAAGAACGTTTCCGCGACCGACGCGCTTAAGCTTTCGATGCGTATGACGCAAGGCTATAAGGGCGAAATATTCGTAATGATACTGAGCTTTTTAGGCTGGGCAATACTCAGCGGGTTGACGGGCGGACTGCTGTGGATATTCTACGTCGGGCCTTACTGGAACACAAGCTTCGCCGGGCTTTACCAGGAGCTTAAAGCCAACGCTTTGGCCAAAGGCGTCATACGGCCGGAAGAGCTCGAATAAATGAGTACAAAAAAAGAGCCGTTCCCAGGGCGGCTCTTTTTATACTTAAAAGAAACTTTTCGAGGCGCATATTCCTTATATCAGTCTGTTATATAAAAAACCGTCAAAATAGCGTGTATTTACACCCCATCAAGCCTCATGTCTTTTTGGGGACCCCGTATTTACACCCCATCAAGCCTCACGTCTTGATGGGGGCCCCGTATTTACACCCCATCAAGCCTCACGTCTTGATGGGGGCCCCGTATTAGAGCTTTGCTCCGCATTCGCCGCAGAATTTAGTACCCGGCGCGTTCTCCGACCCGCAGCTCGGGCAGTACGCGGCAGCAACGCCCAGCTTTGTACCGCACTCACCGCAGAACTTTACTCCCGGCTCGTTTTCCATGCCGCAGTTCGGACAGACGCGAGCCGCCCTTTCGCGCTCCTGCGCGCGCTTTTTCTCCTCTGCCTCGCGCTCGGCCTGCTGCGCTTCCTCCTTCTTCCTTTGTAACAGTTTATCTATATCTTCCACCTCGCCGTAAAGCTCGCTAAACTCGCTGTACTTTCCGGCGCTTTTATGTGCTTCATAAACGGCTTCGCCTATGCGGGCAAGCGCTTCGCGTTTCTTTGTGTTCAATTCCCCCACTTCGGTCTTAAGAATAAATGCGTTCATCGACGCGTCTTTTTTTACTTCCTCGCCCATCAGAGGCTGCATGCCCTTTATAAGCCCGCCTAGGCCGCTTAAAAAATCGTTCATGGTAAGACCTCCCGTAATTTACTTGTTTATTCCATTATACAGCAGCCACAGCCAAAAACAAGCTTACAGCCGCAGCGTTATTGAATATTCGGCACAGTCCTAAATGTTCAAAAATGTTTCATATTGCCGCCATTTTGCGGTAAAAAATGCAGTATAGAATAATGATGTACAAGGAGGATCATATCAATGGAATACAACGTATACAGTTCATATAACCCTTACAATCAGCAGCCGCCGCAAAAGCCGAAACGTGAAAGCGGCCTTCGTACTTTGGCGCTGGTGCTTGCCGGTGCGGTTTTGGGCTCGCTTATAGGCGGGGGCATCGTAGGCCTAGTTTTAAGCGGACGCGATAACGGCGACGCGCTTACCGCCGCACAGCGCAGCTATATTGACGCCGCCGTAGCCGAAAGGCTTAAAAACACCGAAGCGGACATACTGCCGCTGAGCACGGGCAGCGGCGAATATTCGGGCGTACAGGCTGTGGCGGAGGCAGTAATGCCCTCGGTCGTGGGCGTGCGCACCGTTGAGAGCGTGTGGGGCTTCTGGCAGGACAGAGAGGTGGAAGGAGTAGGCACCGGCATAATAGTAAGCAGCGACGGCCTTATACTGACAAACCAGCACGTCGTCTCC
Organism: Burkholderiales bacterium; assembly: GCA_050260375.1. Taxonomy (GTDB): domain Bacteria; phylum Bacillota; class Clostridia; order Christensenellales; family SZUA-584; genus DTFZ01. The sequence goes on from JBLNCA010000052.1 coordinate 3,575, forward strand.
AGCAACCCTAAGTCCATCACTGTGACGCTGCTGGACGGGTCCGAACACAGCGCTAGGGTGCTTTTCTCGGATGAAACTATGGACCTTGCGGTAATAAAGATTGACGCTACCGGCCTTAAAGCAGCGAGGCTCGGCAATTCCGACGCCGTGGCCGTGGGCGAGACCGCGATAGCGATAGGCAACCCTCTCGGGCTCAATTATCAGCGCAGCGTTACGGCCGGCATAGTGAGCGCTTTAGGCCGCAGCATACTGATAAGCCGTACGCAGATAGCCCAGAACCTGATACAGACGGACGCCGCCATCAACTCGGGCAACAGCGGCGGGCCGCTGCTTAACTCAGCTGGGGAAGTAATAGGCATCAACTCGTATAAGCTAAAGAGCGGAGAGGGCATGGGGTTCGCGATACCGGTAAACGTGGTTACCCCCGTTATAGAGCAGATATTGAATACGGGCTCGTTCAGCGAAGCCAAGCTCGGCGTTTCAGTGATCGACAAAGAGCTGCTCAACTACTATGAAAACAGCGGCATAACGCTGGACAGCGGGCTTTACGTATACGACGTGGACGCGCTCTCCGACGCATACGCCAAGGGCTTAAGAGCGGGCGATGTTATTACGAGCGTAGGCGGGGTTGAGGTAAACACGCTGTTCGACCTTAAAAAACAGCTTTACAGCCTAAAGCCCGGAGATATCGTGTCCATTAAATTATTAAGGAACGGCTCGGAAACGGAACTCAGCGTAATGCTTTTGACAGCGTAAAGGGAGGTGATGCGTATAGGCAAAAGTACATATCTCACCCTTATATCAGGAGTTACTAACTCCGTAAAAAAGGAACCGTTTTAAGGCGGCTCCTTTTTTTGCACGTTATTCTTAATTTCCGGATTCAAGCTGCGCAGCCGCGGCTTCCTTCGCGGCAGGCCTGCCCGCGCGTGTAAGCGTTCTGCATCCCAGCATAACAATAGCGAGCGCTGCCAAAAGCGGCCCGGTTACAACGAGCAGCGTCTCGATAGGCACGGCGTCCGACAGCGGCCCGAAGAACAGCATCGAAAGCGGCATCATGGACGTTGCTATCATGCTCATCACACCCATAACGCGCCCTAAATACTCCCCTTCCACCTTTTCCTGTAAAAACACCATAGACGACGTATTAAAAGCAGGCATGCCAAGGCCCATCACAACAAGAAACGCGAGGTATACAAAGAACGCCCGGACGACCCCTATGGCAAACGTGCACACTCCGAATATCGCGCACGACAGCATCAGCGTGTACATTTTGTTTTTAAAGCCTCCCCACGCCGCTATCACGGCGCCGCCCGCTATCATGCCGGACGAGAACGCTATTTCGATAGCGGACAGCTGCCAGTATTCCCCGCCGAAGCTGCGCGTAACCTGCAGCGGCGTAAGAAACGCGACGGGCGCCACCAGTATATTGAATACCGCCCCGAAAAGAAAGAACAGCTTGATATAGCCGTGGCTCATTATGTACTTAACGCCCAGCTTCAAGTCGCTGAAATACCCCGTAGCATTTGCCTCTCCAGCCCGTTTATGCGCGGGCACGTTAAGAAACCGCAGCAGTATGAATATCGCTGCCGCAGCGGTTACTACGTCAATGAAGAATATGGTCTCACAGGCGCGACGCTGAGCAAAAACGCCCCGAGCATGGGAGATACCAGCATTATGGACGACTGCAGGGTGCTGTTTATGCCGCCTACTCTCGTCAGCTTATCCTGCGGCACGATCTGGGGCAGAAACGCACCCACCGCGGGCGCCTGCACCGCGCCGCCCAGCGCGCGCACCGCCGATATAGCGAACAGCAGCCAAAGCTCGCTGTAGCCGCAAAGAAAGATTACTGCGGCAATAAGCGTTATCGCGGCTATCATGCCGTCGGAGAGCACTATAAGTATCTTGCGGTCAAACCTGTCGGCCCACACGCCCGCAAAAGGCGACATAAAAAAGTAAGGCAGGAACCCGCAGAGTATCGAGACCGTCATCATAGCGCCCGACTGCGTGGTAAGCGTTATGTGCCATATAATGGCGTATTGCACCAGCGAAGAGCCAAGCAAAGAAACGCCCTGGCCGGCAAGAAACAGCGCGGTGTTCTTTTTCCATGTTTCCATATAAATTTTCCTTCTTAAGATATTTGACGGTGTTTAAGACGGATGCCATATACTCTACCATTGAGCGCATTTACAGTCAATGTGGAATATGTAATTTTACCGCCGTTTCAAAAAAGCCGGGGCAGCCGGGCATAAATATATCGCGGCGGCAGATAATAACAAAAACATTCTTTTTGCAAGGAGTAACTTAAGCATGGGCAGAAAAAATGGGCGAAACAGGCTCGGCGCTGACCCGGATAAAGAGATAAGTACCGTTAAGAGTCCTGAGCACGCCAGGCAGGACATGGAATTCGGCGAGTCTATGGAAGCCGATATGAAAAGATACAGCCTTGAAATGGCGGGCAAGGCTGTCGACGCCTCATGGAAGAACAGCATAAGGGACGACGGCAACAAAAACCTTCGCGCGCAAAACATCGAGGCCGGGCGGGAGATAACGGCAAACCATGACCTGGAGTTCGTTGACAAGATGTATTCTCCCGACGAAAAAGGGAAGGACATAGGGAAATGGAGCAAGGACATTACAAAAGCGGGCATGGAATTCGGTCTTGACTACGCGCTGGAAGTGGAAAAACGGGTGGCGCAAAACGCGCGAGGCAATAAGGAAGGCCGCAGGCCGCGCAGCAGCATTTCCCCCGCTGCCGCAGGCATGAACACGGAGTTTTCCGAAGACGCCGACCTAAAGCCCGTAAACAAGTACGAAGACAGAACTTGAGAAAACGCATATTGAATACAATTAAGGAGGATATAAAACATGAGCCATAACAAAGGCAACAACTCGGGCAGGGGCAACAAGCCCAATCCGGACGACCGTTCCGACAACGCCGAGCGCATACAGCGCAACATCAACTTCACGCTTAAGAACATGGAAGCGGCGGACGAGATGATAGAAAAAACTGACGACGAGAAAATGAAGCGCGCGCTTGCCGAAAAGAACGAGAGAAGGCGGGAAGCGCTGCGTGGCATGCGCAGCGAAATGCGCGACGAGACGAAAGGCAGGAAATAAAACACGCGGCCAAATACGCCACAAACGTTGTTTGGCCGCTTACATTTATAGTTAAGTCAATGAGGTGTTGCTTAATATCCGGCAATCACCTCATTCGTCTTTTCGCCACATCATTTTTGCGTTCTTGAAGGCTTCCCCTTTACCCACCCCAACGAACTTTGTTCGCCGGGGTCCCCAAAGAAACGCAGGTTCTTTGGGGTGATCGTCGGGGGCCCCAGGAGGGGAAGCTGGCAAATGCCAAGCATTTGACTGATGAGGTGGATAAAAGATAAGCAATCATGCGAACAGAATCAACTAAGCACAAGTTGATGCTTCTAGAGCGCCTGTTATAAGATTCATCAAATAAGAAAGTGGGTAACACCTCATCCGGCGCTTCGCGCCACCTTCCTCTGTTCGCAATAGTCGTCTGCCTCACTACCGTTCGGCATTCTCCTTTGCTTACAGAGCCTACAGCTCGCTTCATCGCTCACTGAGCGCGCTCGCCTCCGGCTCCCCCAAAGGGGAAGGCTTTATTTTTGCCTGAAGAATCAGCGGTTCTAACACGTCAGATATTATCGCCCAATCAAGTCTCCGATTTACACCCAAAAAGCCTCACGTCTCTTTTGGGACCCCGTATTAAAATGAGGAGCTTGATTTTAAGCCCCTCATTTGCCGACAAACACTGCGGATTAAAAATTAACCCAAAAGGAAAAGCCGCTATCTTTCGTTCTGCCTGTTCCTGTTGCGATCCTGATTTTGATTGTCTTTATTTCTGTTGCGATTTTTGTCGTTTTCTCTGTTGCGGTTGTTGCAGTTCTGCCTGTTCTGATCGTCTTGCATCAAAGCTTTGCTCCTTTCTTAAGTTCTGTATTTATTATTTGCATACCGCAACAAAGAATACTCCGGCAAATTGTGTATTCAAAGTACAGTGCCGGGCAGCATCGGCGTCGCCATTATGCCCATTTTTTCCCTTTTACTGTTATGCGTAAAACAGCAAATTTGCGGAAAAATATTACTACTGAAAAATCATTTTTGTAAGGAGGCAAAACCATGGCAGGACGCAGCGGCAGCAATCAGACAGTGGTTCCGCAGGCAAAAGAAAGGCTCAACGCATTAAAATACGAAGTGGCAAGCGAGCTTGGCGTTAATCTTAAGCAAGGGTACAACGGAGACATACCGGCTCGCGAAACGGGCAGAGTGGGCGGCAATATGGTAAAAAGGATGATACAGTACGCAGAAAACAATCTTTCCGTACCCGGCCCCAAAAGCGGCCAATAGTATAGTCGTATTTAAAGTTTTTCCCAATAAAGAAGAGTAATCCTCTTCTTTATTTATATGCAGTGAAAAACAACACGCGTCTCGAGCGCTTTTCAGCCTTTTGCACGTTAATATTTTCTGTTTCGCGCCGTAATGTTTTACGCGCAAAAGGAGAATATAATCATTGCATTGATAATTTTTACGGAGAAAGCATGCTGATAAAAAACGGCAAAATACTGACGATGGCCGGAGCCGTGCTTGAAGAGGGCTGCGTGCTTACGGAGAACGACAAGATAAAGAGCGTAAGGGCAAGCATAAGCGAAAGCGAAAACCTAGACGGCGTTGTGATAGACGCGCGCGGGTGCTGGGTGATGCCCGGGCTGATAGACGCTCACTGCCATATAGGCATTCAGGAAGAGAAGATGGGCATCGAGGGCAACGACAGCAACGAGAGCACTAAGCCCATAACGCCTTATATAAAGGCGATTGACGCGATAAACCCCATGGATTCGGCGTTCCATAACGCTATCCGCACGGGCATAACTTCCGTAATGGCAGGGCCCGGCAGCTCGAACGTCGTAGGCGGGCAGTTCGTGTTTTTAAAGACGCACGGCAGGCGGGTGGACGATATGGCCGTGCTCGAGCCCGCGGCGATGAAAGTGGCGTTCGGCGAAAACCCCAAGAGGACGTACGGCGACAACAGGATGATGCCTTCAACGCGGATGTCTATAGCCGCCATGCTGCGCCAGGAGCTTTTCGAAGCAAAGCAGTACGCCGAAAAAAGGCAAAACTCCAAAGACGGCGCTGCAGAGGAATTCCAGCTGGAGTGCTGGCTGCCCGTGCTGAGGCGCGAAATACCGCTCAAAGCCCACGTCCACCGCACGGACGATATACTTACCGCGATAAGGATAGCGAAAGCATACGGCCTGCGCATGACGCTCGACCACTGCACGGAAGGCCATCTTATAGCGCAGGAGATAAAGGAATCGGGGTTCCCCGTCATCGTAGGCCCGTGCCTCGCGTCGAGAAACAAAGTTGAGGTAAAGTACATGGAGTTCAAGACAGCGGGCGTGCTTCATAAAGCGGGCGTAAAAGTTGCCATAATGACCGACCACCCCGTGTCGCTAATACAATGCCTCCCGCTGTGCGCGGGGCTTGCCGCAAAAGAAGGCCTCGGCATAGACGAAGCTTTAAAGGCAATAACGATAAACGCGGCGGAAATATGCAACGTCGCTTCGAGAGTGGGCAGCCTCGAACAGGGCAAGGACGCGGACATAGCGATATTCGACGGCAACCCTATGGAGGTATTCACGCACTGCCTGTATACGATAATAAACGGCAGCGTAGTTTATAAAGCGGGAGACTAGAGGCGCGCCTGCCCGCTTTAAAGCAGGTCACGCGCCGGCGACCATATGCCGAAGCCGCAGCGAGTGCTGCTGTTCGTCCCGCGCGGCGTTCATGAACTGCGTTTGTATGCTGCGCGACTTTGCCCTTGACGCAACGCTGTTATAAAACGCGGCGGCTTCGTTTTCGGCCTTTATCGCTTCCCGCAAGCCCTCCTGAAACGACGCGGGCGCAGCGCCCGCGGGTATCATGGGCATCCTTGCGCCCAGCCTTTGCAACGCCGTCGTAAACGAGCCGTAATGCTCCGCTTCGTCCTGCCGTATACGCAATATGGCTTGCCTTAAGCGCAAGCCGGGGGCAAGCGCGGCCAGCTTTGTATAATAATTGTACGCGTGAACTTCCCGTATCACCGCTTCGCCTATTTCATCCGACAGCTGAAAATCCCTTCCGGCAGGCGTCCTGAGCGGCCTTTGGTCCGGCGGCCTCCGCCTCGGGTATCCCCTGCCCGGTCCGGTATCGCTCCGAGTGATATAATTCATACGATTCTCCCCTTAAATGTAATGTGATACTGTCAATATATTTTACCAGCGCCGCTTTTGTGAGGAGTGCGGCATGCCGAAACGCCTGTCTACAAGAAAAGAAAAAACAAGCCTTTGTTTAAGGCTTGCTTTAGCAATATCTCACTTATATCTTCTGCTTCCTGAAATATCTGAACGCGAGTATGCACACCGATGTAAAATAGGCGCACCAGTACTCCAGCACGAGCGTGCCGATAAGGTCTCCTCCCGCCATGCCCGGCCTGAACACCCCGAGCATAGGCATCACGGTGCAGGAGACGGCGAACACGCCGTGAACGAGCAACAGCTTTTTGAGCAATTTGTCCGCGCTGTCTTCAGGCTTTATCGTCAGGCCGGCGAAAAACGTTGCGAGCGCCATAAACGCGTAGCCTAAAAGGTCGAGGTTGAACATGAGCCCGAATTTTGAGTAATCGAGCAGTACGGAGGCTTGTTCATCAAGCCGGGTCAGCGCGACTGTGGTCAGCTGCGTAAAATACACCGCCGTGTTGAGCGCGGCGTAAACGGACGCAAACGCCGCAGCCGTATATCCCGCGGCTTTGCTCTCATTACCGCCCGCGGCCGCGAACGCGCATATAAGCGGCACGAACCCCCACGCTATAAAAAGGCTCGACAGATATGCGCCATACGACGTGCTCGCCAGCATTGAGACCGCGAACGCCAGCACCGCCGCGAGCGTGACTATCGAAGAGTACAGGCCTAGTTTTCTGTTCATAGATAACCTCCGTTGTTTTCTATATAATACCCTATAGAAAATAACTGCTCAACAGTAGAATTGTTGTCTGCCCAGATGTCCATTTTCCCGTACATGTCCTTCTCTACAATGGATGCTGAAATACTATTTATCAAATCAGTTTTGCATGGTAATATGTGAGCATGAGCGATTTACTTGATTCCCTCGACGAACAGCAGAAAGAGGCCGTTACGGCCACCGAAGGCTTTATACGCGTGATAGCGGGCGCGGGCTCCGGCAAGACGCGCGCGCTCTCGCATAGGTTCGCTTACCTCGTTAACGGGATAGGCATAATGCCGGGGAACATACTCTGCGTAACGTTCACCAACAAGTCCGCCGCAGAGATGCGCCGGCGCATACGCCGCCTGACGGGCGACAGCGACACGGGCTATATAAGCACTTTCCACAGCTTCTGCGTAACGGTGCTGCAGGAGGACAGCCACGCCGTGCAGTACCCGAAGAGCTTTCTTGTGCTCGACAACGGCGACATAGACGCGATGCTCAAGATAATATACGAGGAGCGCGGGCTTACGCTGCGGCACATGACGTTTGCTAAAGCGCGCGAGATGATAGAAGTTTACAAGCTCGATAAGCACCCTGACTACTACAAGCACATGATAGCTATGCCTTTGGACGAGCTGCGCCAAAAGTATATGGACGCAACGGAAACGATGGATATCATATTTTGGGGATACCTGTACCAGGAAAAAAAGTGCTTCGGGCTCGATTACAACGACCTTATCAAGTACGTGCTTTACATATTCAACACCGACGAGGAGATAAAGCTAAAGTGGCAGAAGCACCTTGAGTACATAATGGTGGACGAGTATCAGGACATCGACGAGCTGCAGTACCAGCTGATGAGCGTGCTGTGCGGGTATCACAAAAACCTCTTCATAGTGGGCGACCCCGACCAGACGATATACACGTGGCGCGGCGCGAGCGTGCGTTTCATACTCGACTACGACAAGGATTTCCCGGGCGTGCGCACCATAATGATGACGAAGAACTACCGCTCTACGCCTCAGATATTAGCCGCCGCCAACTCGCTGATAGACAAGAACCGCCACCGCGTAAGGAAGGAACTCGAGCCCACGTTGCCGAGCGGCGCTCCCGTCGTGTACCACCACGCTAAAACCGCCGAGGAAGAGGCGAAATGGATAGCGTCCGGGATAAGGGAGCTTGTTGACGGCGGAACGGCTTTAGGCGATATAACGATACTCTACCGAGCGCATTTCGTGTCGCGAGTGCTCGAAGAAGTGTTTTTGAAGGAGGAATTGCCTTACGTAATATACAGCGGCGTGCAGTTCTTCGACCGCATGGAGGTAAAGGACGCGTTAAGCTACTTAAGGCTTATCGTATATAAGGACGACCTTTCATTCCTGCGCGCAGCCAATGTGCCTAAGCGCAACATAGGCGAGCGGCGCATAAGGTTCCTTCAGGAATACGCGCAGCGTAACGCCTGCTCGCTTTATACCGCGCTCGAACGCACTATAGAGGACGATATATTCAAAAACACAAAGGCCAAGCGGCTTCTCTCCCTGATAGAGCGGTTCTCGGCAGCCTACAGGGACATGCCCATATCCGAGCTGTTGTCGGCGGTGCTCGACGAAAGCGGCTACGAGGAGATGCTGCGCACAGAGGGCAGCCAGGAGCGGCTTGACAACCTCGCCGAGCTCAAGCAGTCGGTGCACGAATACGAGATATCGTGCGGCGAAGAGAGCACTATGGAGCATTACCTCTCGCATGTCGCGCTGATGACCAACATGGACGCCGGCCCGGCCGGCGACGCAGTAAAGATGATGACTGTGCATACCGCCAAAGGCCTTGAATTTGATAACGTGTTCCTCTGCGGGCTCGAAGAAGGCGTATTCCCGTCCAAGAAGACCTCAACGCTCGAAGCCATGGAGGAAGAGCGGCGGCTCGCTTTCGTAGCGTTTACGCGCGCTAAGCAGCGGCTGTTTCTCTCCGACTCGGAGGGGCGCAACCTTGACGGCACATACAGGTATCCGTCGCGCTTCATATTCAACGTGGACAAGCCGCTGCTTGAATACACCCACGAACTCAGCGAGAGCCTCGTTGCGGAAACAAACTGGAGCATAAGCAGCAGCGAACTGGCGCTTGAGTCTGCTTCCGGGCTCGCCTTCAAGACAGGCGATCGCGTCGTGCACAATATAATGGGCGCAGGGGTAATAGTGGATATAGACCGCGACAAGGCCGCATACGTAATAAAATTCGATATACTCGACACGCCGCGCAATATAAACTTTAAAGTAAAGCTCGAACGCGAGACTTCGTTATAGACATCAAAACCTCGCTTTTTGTCGTAAAAAAATATAATTGCAAAAACCCCTTGAATAATTTCCCGCTTGGTGTAAAATGATTGAGTTTGTTAAACAATATATATTGGCGGTCCCCAAAAAAGGTTGAGATTTTTGGGGTTGTAAAGGGTGGCGCATATGAATATAAACGTTATTAAGGCCGACGACAGCTACCTCGCGGACTGTACGTCAGCCGTATTGAATTCCGATCTCGGAAAGATATATTTTAAAGATAAAAAGCGGGCTGTGCAGGCTCTAACGGGCGGCATACAGAGCGGCGAAATATATGTAGCCGTCAACAACGAACTTGAGTGTTTGGGTTTTGTCTGGTTCAAGCCGGACGGCATGTTTTCAAGGTTCCCGTATCTGCACATGGTGGCCGTCAGGGAGGAATACCGCGGCATAGGCATAGGAAAGATACTTATAAGGTTCTTTGAGGATACCGTGCGCGGGGAAAATACCAAAGCGTTTCTTGTCGTCGCGGATTTCAACCCAAAAGCGAAATCCCTTTACGAACACCTCGGGTACAAAGAGGTAGGCAACATACCCGGCCTTTACAAGGAAGGCGTCACGGAGACGCTGATGATGAAGGAGCTTTAAGCTTCTCCCTTATGGAAAACCATGACTTTACGCCCTGTAAAGCTTTTAGCTTTATGGGGCTCCATTATAAAAGCCCCTGATCAACGTTACCGGGTAACGCTTCCAACAGGCAAGCGCTTAACTTTCATTCCCGCTTGCTGAAACGTCACTTCTTCGCTTTCGGCATGTCTATGCACACGCCGTAAACGTCGTGCGCCGCTTCCATTATTATCTCGCTCACCGTGGGATGAGGGTGTATCGTGTCCGCGATGTCATGTACACTAAGCCCGCATCTCATCGCAAGGGTTATCTCGGATATCATTTCCGTCGCCCGCGGCGCTATGATATGCGCGCCGAGTATCTTGTCAGTCCCTTCTTGCGCTATTATCTTTGCGATGCCGCTGCGCTCGCCCATTACCGTGGATTTGCCGTTCGCGCTTACCGGAAACCTGCCGATACGTACCGCAAAGCCGTTCTTTACTGCCTCTTCTTCGGTCAGGCCGACAGACGCTATCTCCGGCTCAGAATATATACACGCGGGAGAGAGCGAACTGTCTACCGTTTTGTTTGCTCCTGCGGCGTTCTCGGCGGCGGCAATGCCCTGTGCGGTGGCCACGTGCGCCAGCATCTTTTTGCCGGTAATGTCCCCCACCGCGTATACGCCCGGCACGGAGGTCTCCATGCGCTCGTTAACCTTTATAAAGCCCCGCTCGGTCTGCACCCTTAAGTTCTCAAGCCCCAGGTTCTCGCTGTTGGGCTTTCTGCCCGTCACTACGGCTGCTATTTCCGCCTGCGCCGTAACAACCCCGCCCTGGCATTCAAACTCGCACGTTACTCCTTCTCCCGCTTCCAACGACGTTACCCGGGAACCCGTGTAAAACTTGACTCCCTTTCTCTCAAGGCTTTTTTTGAGTATCGACGATACTTCCGGGTCCGTGCCCGGCAGTATGCTCTCCAGCATCTCTATTACCGTCACGCGCTTTTCGAGAGCCGCAAACAGCGTCGCGAACTCTATGCCTATTACGCCCCCGCCTATTATTATTACGCTCTGAGGGCACCGCACGATGCTGAGCAGCCCGTCGCTATTGAGTATGCTCTTATTGTCAATGGTTATAAACGGCGGCACTGCGGGCCTTGAGCCTGTCGCGATTATTATTTTATCCGCGTGTATAGTCTCGCCGCCCGTTATTTCTATAGTGTTTCTGTCCTTTATATAGCCTTCGCCGCGGTATATTACGCCGCCGTTGCTGCCGACGAGGTACTCCACGCCGCTTCTTAACTGCTTTACCGCGGCGTCTTTCCTTGCCGCCATCTTTGAGAAGTCGTACTCTACGGCGCCGGTGCTCACGCCTATCCTGCCCGCCGCTTTTATTGCCTGATACTGCTGTGCGCTGTTAAGCAGCGACTTGGTGGGTATGCACCCCCTGTTAAGGCACGTGCCTCCCATCTCGGAGCGCTCTATCACCGCTGCGCTGAGCCCACGCTGCAGCGCCCTTATCGCGGCAGCGTACCCGCCCGGGCCTCCGCCCAGCACCACGACGTCATACCTTTTGTCCATTCCATTTCCTTTCTGCTAAAACCATACTTCGTCTGGGTTAAGCCCCGAGCCGCCGATGTATTCCATGCCGTTCAAAAATGCCATGTCCTCTTCGCTTATCTCAAAGCCGAACACGTCTGCGTTCTCCTTTATGCGCGAAGGCGTGACCGATTTGGGCAGCGGCAGAAATTCGTTCTGCAGACACCATCTTATACACAGCTGCGCCACTGAAACTCCGTATTTTTGAGCTATGCCCTTAAGCGTCGGGTTGTTTAACATGCGGCCGGAACCAAGAGGGCTCCACGCTTCGAGCACTATGCCGTGCTGTCTGCAGAACGCAACGGTCTCCTGCTGCATCTGTCCCACGTGCAGCTCAATCTGGTTTACCATAGGCTTAATCTCCGCTTCGTCTATAAGCGGTTGTAAATGATGCGGCAGGAAGTTGCTCACGCCTATTGCGCGTATGCGGCCGCTCTTATACAGCTCCTCAAAAGCCTTCCATGTGCTGATGTTGGTCTTTTGCCAATTTGCGTCCCGCCGCGCCGTAGCCGGCCAGTGTATCAGGTAAAGGTCAAGGTAATCCAGCTGGAGCAATTTAAGCGATTTTTCAAACGCTCTCATAGTCCTGTCGTACCCGCGCTCCGAGTTCCACAGCTTGGTGGTGATGAAAAGCTGCTTCCTGACCGCGCCGCTTTCCTTTACCGCCGTGCCCACGTCCCGCTCGTTGCCGTATGCCGCCGCTGTGTCTATATGCGCGTAGCCGGCTTCAATTGCGCATTTCACCGACTCGACGCATACTCTGCCGCTCGGCGTCTGCCATGTGCCGAAGCCCAAGCAGGGTATGCCTTCGCCGTTATTTAAAATAAAAGTGTCAGCAGGATTATTCATATTATACCCTCCGTATATTGATATCTGCGTGCCCTTCCGTTTATATTAAAACCCGATTTCTGGTTTAAAGCAATTGTTTTTTCACCTGCTCTGGATATGTCTTAAGCGCTTATGTGATATAATATAATACGTATACCGGAAAAATATAGATAATGGATGGTATTAAAATGGCTCAGGACGGTTGGGCGCTTCCGCCCATAGAGAAGATATATGAGGCTTACAGCGCCTTAGCGGACGGCCGCGTAACAATCAGCGACGGCAGCGCCGCCGTTTCTTCCTCGGATTATAAAAAGACATATACCGTAGAATGGAGCGAAGACGCCTATTCCTCCAACGATAACGCGTCCTACTGGCAGGGGTACATGGGCTACCCCCTCATTGCCGTGCTGATGCAAAAGGGCATGCTTGATTACGACAAAACCGTGGCGGCATGCTTTAAAGGCGTCAACTGGAAAGAGCTGAATACGGCGTATAAAAATCAATACGGCAAAGCGGCGGACGCGGTTTTGGAAAGGCTTGCGCACGAGGGCAATGACGCAGCTAAAATAAAACAGGACGCAAATAACGTGTATGAGCAGATAAAGCGTCTTAACATAAGGCGCAAACGCGGCAAAATAAGGCCGCCTGCGAAATGAGGAATAGCGTAACTTGTCGAAGTTAATATCACTACCCAAATAACAGACGAAAAAAATAAAGATCGCCCCGCGTATATATTGCATATGCCGCAGTAACGATCGCACGTGACCGGAAAGAGCGTTTTGGTGACTTAAAGCCGCCCTTCCCGCAACAAGGAGGAGTAAGGAATGCCCCCGCAGCCCGTGCTGTCATAGCCGCTTTAAAATGGCAAAATCTGTATTATTTATATGTTATTCCGGTTCATTGGCCCGTGACTATGCTAACCGACGCGCTGCATCCGAAGCGCTGGGCTCCAGCCGCCATAAGCTCCCTTACTTTAGCCGCGTCTTTTATGCCGCCGTCAATCTTTATGCCTATGCTGCCGCCTATTACCGAGCGCACATATTTAACGTCTTCGGCGCATGCTTTCTTGCCTGTAAGCGCGTTTGAAATCTTTATATAATCTACGCCGCATTCGGCGGCTATTTTTAGCGCCTTTACCTTTTCGTTGTCGGTAAGCAGGCCCTGCTCGTATATCGCCTTTACCTTCGCCCTGCCGCCCGCGACGGATACCATCTCTAAAAGGTCTTTTTTCATGCCGTCAAAATCGCCCGACTTAATCGCCGTTATCATCATTGAAACGTCGAGCTCGGTCGCGCCGTTCATTATCGCCTCGCGTATCTCGGCGCACTTTGCCTTAGTGGACGCCGCGCCGTGCGGAAAGCCCACCGGCACGCACACCGCGACGTTGCTGCCGCGCAGCAGCTCGGCCGCCATCGCCGTATAATAGGGTGATACGCAGACGTTCGCAAACCCGTACTTTTTCGCATCCTCGCAGCCTTTGCGTATAACCTCGGCCGAAGCGTCCGGGTTTAACAGCGAATGCTCTATCGTGCGCGCAAGCTCGCTTGCGCTGCAGCGTGGCGCAGCCTGATTGCCAAGTTCAGCCATTACCGCGTCCGTTACGCGCGATATTATGCCCTCTATATCCAAATCCAACACCTGCTCTCTTTCAGCGTCCTTTGAGTATTACTTCACCGTCCACGGCGCAGTGGTCTATTACGCCGCATATAGTCCAATCGGCAATGAGGTCGTTGTCGTCAAAAAACATCTTGGCGGCTCCGCCGTCCGTGTTTACGAGCACAATGTCTCCCGGCCCTGAATCGGCCCGGTCAAAAGCTATCTCCCGGGGGCCGAGCGGCGCGCCGTCAAGGCCTACAAACTCTATTATCATCAGTTTGTGGCCCGAAAACTTGAAGTCCTTTACCGTGGAGACAACGTTGCCCACGACCCTTGCTATCTTCACCCTTGCTGCCCCGGCAGTATGCCTTCCACGTCGTCGTGCGGGCGCGGTATAACGTGTACGCTGTAAAGCTCGCCTACCCTCTTGGCGGCGGCGGCTCCCGCGTCCACAGACGCCTTTACCGCTCCCACGTCGCCCCTTACCATCACGGTAACGAGCCCCGAGCCAATCTTCTCTTTGCCAATGAGCGTCACGTTTGCGGCCTTAACCATAGCGTCCGCGGCCTCAATAGCGCCCACGAGGCCTTTTGTCTCGACCATCCCGAGTGCCTGCTTTTCCATTAAAATTCCCCTTTCATTACATGCTTTCGTTGTATTCGTCAATAAACCCAACTATAGCCGCGTCTGCGGGCACAAGCCCTTTGCGGAAAATGAGGCTCGCTTCCTTTGAGCCAATCAGGTACACGAAGTCCCCTTCACCGGCCTGCCTCGTCGAGTCGGCGGCTACTATAATCTTGCCCGGCTTGCCGTTCTCTATCGTCTGCACGAGCAGGAGCTTTATGCCCAAAAGTCCCTCGTCCTTTACAGTCGATACTACCGACCCTACGACCTTGCCCGTATACATGCTTACTTTGCGGCCTTAGCCGGCTTTACGTCGCCTCCGGGCAGTATGCCTTCCACGTCGTCGTGCGGGTGAGGTATCACGTGCACGCTGTAAAGCTCGCCAACCCTCTTGGCTGCCGCTGCGCCGGCGTCTACCGCGGCTTTTACCGCGCCCACGTCGCCCCTTACCATCACGGTAACGAGCCCCGAGCCTATCTTCTCCTTGCCCATCAGCGAAACGTTAGCCGCCTTTACCATAGCATCCGCGGCTTCTATAGCGCCTACGAGCCCTTTCGTCTCGACCATTCCGAGTGCTTCCTTAGCCATTGTTTTTCTCCTTTTTATTCTTTAAAATACAGACTGTAATATATCCGGATGCGGCGACGGTATCACAGCCGTCCCCGCTGCCATTCCTTGCGTTTCCTCAAGGCTCTTTGCCGCCTCTATAGCGGCTTTGACAGCCGCCACCTCACCAGTCAGTACTACGAAGCTTTTGCCGCCGAGTCCCCTGCCCAGCCTTATCTCGATAAGCTCAACGGCAGCCGCCTTTACCGCCGCGTCCGCGCACAGTATCGCCGATGCGAGCGAAAACGTCTCTATAACGCCCAGCGCGTCCGGGTCGTGAACCTCGGAAGCCGCGCTCATTGCCTCTATCACCTGCTCATGGATATTCGGTATCACGATGCTGTCCACCAGCACGTATCCCGCGCTTTTCCTGCCCGCTTCCACCGACGACCTTACTGCCGCCACGTCGCCCGCAACTATCACTATGTATTTGCCCGCGCATACCGACTGCGCCGTTACGAGCCTCACGCTTGCTGCCTTCATCATCGCGTCGCCCGCTTCTATACCCGCCGGTATGGAATTCGTCTCTATCATTCCAAGCGCATTCATGACTTCTCCGCCCTTATCTCTATAAACTTGTCGGTAACCGCAGTTACTCTGCCTGCTATGCTGGCGTGCACATTTGCCCCCAGCTTGCCTTCGGGTATGCCGGCAACGAGCTGCCCTTTTGCCACGATGTCCCCCTGCTTAACGATAGGCACCGACGGCGCTCCAATATGGCCTTTAAGCGGCAGCCGCACCAGTTTTACGTCGAGTTCCTCAAGCGGCGTATCGACGTCGTACTGCGATATGCCCATCCTCGCCATCAGCCGGTATGTGGGCACTTTGACGAATTCGGGCGATACGCTTCCCTTTACCTTCTTCTCGGGCTTCATGCCTCCGGCGGAAAGCCCATGCTTCATGCGCGTCATCATGCGGCTCGGCGAAAGGCCGAAGTTGCAGGCGTAATAGCTGCACAGCCCGCAGTCGCAGCACGAGAACACTCCGTTTGCGTCTCCCAGCAGATTGCCCAGCCCCGTGAACGCCGCCCTCATTGCCTTATGCGGCTCAACGCCCAGCCCAAGAGCGTTTCTCGGGCACATTTCCGTGCACATGCTGCACTGGCAGCAAGCCGCCTTTGTCAGCTTTAAGTCCAATGCGCCGTCGTCCGTCTTTTTCCTTATCAGCGGGTGGTCCGTCTTCAGCACTATCAGCCCGCCAGTCGTCTTCGCTACAGGCTCGCTTGTGTCGCGGCTGAGCCTGCCCGTTGTAGGCCCGCCTATAATAAGCGTGTATCCCTCGATGCTGTCCGGCCCGCACGCCGCAGCAAGCGCCGTTTCTACAGGCGTCCCTATAGGCACCTTAAGCGTTACCGGACGAAACACCTCGCCGGCCACCGTTACCAGCCTCTCGGTAACCGGTATGCCGGAGATCGCGTCGGATATGTTTGCGAGCGTAGTTACGTTGCTTACTACCGCGCCCACGTCGAGAGGTATGCCCCCTGTAGGCACTATCTTGCCTGTGACCTCGTATACTATCTGCTGCTCGTCGCCAGCCGGATAGTAGTTATCAAGCAGGTGCAGCCGCACGTTGTCTTCGTTTTTAATTGCGCTTTGCAGCGCCTCCACCGCGTCTTTGTTCTTGCCTTTTACGCACAGCACTCCCTCGCGCGCGCCCACCGACTCCATCAAGCTTTTTAGCCCGCGTACTATCTTTTCCGGGTAATGCCGCATCATCAGCTTGTCGGCTTTAAGCAGCGGCTCGCACTCGGCGCCGTTGCCTATCACAATACCAGCTTTGCCCTGCGCCTTTATATGCGCCGGAAAACCCGCTCCGCCCGCGCCTACCACGCCCGCTTCGCGGATAGCTTCTGCTGCGTTCATGCTTATCCCCTTACACTATCCTGAAGTTACCGTACAGCACGCACCGCCTCGAGCGGGTAAAAGTCCTCGCGCTTGTCAGCCCTTCGCCCGTGGGCGTCGCTATGGTCAGCGTAGTGTACCCTTCGCCGTTGAACCCGAGCCCTGCGTACGACGGGGCGTTCTTTACGAATATCGTGGTATTAAGCGCCTTTGCGGCCATCGAAAGGTGCGTTACGTTCTGCGAATGCATCATTGCCGTATGGCGGCAGCCGTTCTCGGCCTTTATCGCCTTTTCAATCGCTTCCTCTATGGTCTCCACCCGCGCTATTCCGAGCACCGGCATAAGCATCTCCACCGTTATGAACGGGTGGTTTTCGTCCACCGCGGCTATCACCAGCCTCGGATTGCCCGAAAAGCTTACGCCGCTCGCCTTCAGTATCACCGCCGCGTCCCTGCCCACGAAGTTCCTGTTAACGACGTACTTTCCGTCCCTGTTCTCAAATACGGTTTTAACTACCTTGTCTATATCCGACCCGTATATGCGGAACGCGCCGTTTTTCTCCATCTCGCTCATCAGCTGTTCCGCTATGCCCGAGAACGCGAACACTTCCTTCTCGGCTATGCACAGCACGTTGTTGTCGAAGCTCGCGCCATCCACTATGTCCTTTGCGGCTTGCGGAATTATCGCCGTTTCGTCGACTATCACCGGAGGGTTGCCGGGGCCAGCCGCTATAACTTTCTTGCCTGTCTTCATCGCGACTTTAACCACGGCCTCGCCGCCTGTTATCGACAGCAGCGGTATGTCGGGGTGCTCCATTATGCGCTTGCCGGTCTCCAAGGTTGGCTCTTTTACCGTACATATGAGTGCGGGTGGTCCTCCCGCCGAGACTATTGCCTCATTAAGCACCCTCATTGCCTCTCTTGATACATTCTTAGCCGCCGGATGTGCGTTGAACACTACCGCGTTGCCCGCGGCTATCATGCTTATCGAGTTGTTGATTACCGTCGAAGGCGGGTTAGTCGACGGCGTTATAGAGCCTATCACGCCGAACGGCGCGCGTTCCACCAGCGTCAGCCCGAAGTCGCCCGATACGGCTTCAGAAGTCAGGTCCTCAATGCCAGGCGTCTTCTCTACCGCCAGCAGGTTCTTTAACACCTTGTCTTCCACCCTGCCGTATCCCGTCTCGCTGTTGGCGAGCTCCGCAAGCCGCCTTGCATGCTTCCTGCCAGCCTCGCGCATCGCTTCTATCAGCTTTCCGCGCTGCTCCAGCGACATGCGCATAAGCTGTTTTTGCGAAGCTTTCGCGGAAGCAATGGCCTCCTCGGGCGTATCGCACAGCCAGCAGCCCGAAGCCGCAGTTTCCGGCTCGGCGCTCTTTTTTATCTGCCTTACGGTATCTTCCACTATCCGCCTTATCTGCTCATCAGTTAATCCCATAAGCTGACCTCAACCATAAATATATTCTTTTAAGCCTTTTCTTCCTCAAACTTTTTAAACACCAGCTTGCCCTTAAGCTCCACCGAATCTATTATCGCCGTTATCGCGAGGTCCGAGGGCTTGCCGTCCGTAAGCGCCGTCTGCCTCGACGAGCTTCCCGAGACGCACATAACTACCTCGCCTTCGCCCGCGCCTACGGTATCGATGGCTACGAGCGGCGCGCCTTTCTCGGTAAACGTCTCTATGTCTATCGGCACCACTATTAAAAGCTTTAAGCCGTTTAACTTTTCAGCCTTTGTAGTGCTTACCACGTTGCCCCTTACCCGCGCAAGTATCATACGGATTCTCCTATTCCAGTATTTCTATACCGAGTTCCTTCGCCCTGTCGCGCGCGAGCGGCGTTACTATCGCTCCCGGCGCGCATAATACGCGCTCCCTGCCCTGTTTATGCGCGTCAGCAACTTCCGCTTCGGTTACCAGCTCAAGTTCTTCCGCCCTTGCTGCCGAGAGCTCAAGCGTTACTATGCCAGCGCCCATGCCCTCTATCGCGCTGAGCGCGTCGTTTATTCCTTCAAAGAACGTGCCGCGTTTAAAGCCGGGTTTTTCATAGTCCAGCACTACCGTAACGTTCTTGTTCCAGAGCAGCGCCCTCAAGAACGCTTGCTCGTAAAATCCCCTGTCGTCGCCGCACGCTATGTTTTTCATCATCCACAGCGGCGGGTTTATAAGCAGTATATCGGCATACCCTTTCAGCGACGTCATAAACAGCTGCTTTTCCTGCCGCGTCGCGGCGCCTGCAACGCTGAACTCTGCGCCCAGGTCTTGCGCGCCTTCGCCCACGAGCGTTATGTCCGGGTATTCTTTTTTAAGGTATGCCTTCACAGGCTCCGGGCCGGGCACAAACGCAGGTATTATCGCGAGCGCGCCCCGTTCCGTCTTCTCCGGCTCGAGCAGGCGCCTTATTTCCTGCTCCGCTATCCGGCGTATCAGGCTCTTAAGTTGCTTTTCGTCAATGTTCATCGCAATAGTTCCAGCAGGTCGCCGTTTTTTATTCCAGCGGCGTTGGCTTCGTCCGTGTCTATATGCAGCTCGAGCGAATGCCCTTCGCCCGCGCGCACGACTATACCGCCGAAAACAGTTTCCCTAAGCCCCGCCTTCCTCGCGTTCACTATGTCGCCGTTCTTAAGGCCGAACGCTTTCGCTTCCTCGCCCGAAATGTGCAGGTGCCGCGCCGCCACTATCACGCCCTTATCGAGCGCAACTTCGCCCGCGGGCCCTATGAGCGTGCAGCCCGGCGTGCCCTCAAGCTTACCCGACATGCGCACGTAAGGCTTTATGCCGAGCTTATACGTGTCGGTAAGCGATACCTCCACCTGCGTCTCGGGGCGTTCGGGCCCTAGCACCCTTACTTCGCCTATACGCCCTTTCGGGCCGACTACGGTCAGCTTTTCTTCACACGCATACTGCCCCGGCTGCGAAAGCGGACGCAGCACTTTCAGCGCATACCCCGGCCCGAAAAGTTTCTCCCTGTCCGCCGCCGATATGTGCACATGCCTGTTTGACGCCGCCGCAGGTATCCAGTATTCGTTTTCCCGCGCCAGCCGCTTCACCACCGCAAGCGTAACAAGGCGCTTTAAATCCTGTTCCATAGAAAACAACCTTTTTCGCCGCGCTTATTTGTGAGGCTGTCCGTACGTCTTGTGTGTTTCCACCGCGTCCTGTATCTGTTCCTCCGTCATCAGCGCCGGCTCTCCGGCCGCCTTTGCGGCGAGATACGTCTTTGCCGCTTCTTCCATGTATACTGCGGCGTACAGCGCTTCTTTCAAGTCTTTTCCCACCGTTATTGCTCCGTGATGCTTCAATATCACAGCGCGCTTGCCGCCGATGTATTTCACCGTCTGTATTCCCATATCCACGCTGGCCGCCGAGCAGTAAGGCGCGACGTTAACGGCCCCAAGCGTAACGTTGGCAAGCGTTGTAACCGCCACCGGCAGCACGTCTCCCAAAAGCCCTGCCGCGGTAGCGTACGGCTGATGGGTATGGATTATCGCGTTCACCTCCGGCATGCGCTCGTATATATACAGCAGCGCCGCCGTGTCGACGGATGCGCGCAGCGTGCCTTCTACGCGATTTCCCTTTATATCCAATACCACTATGTCTTCGGGTTTCATCGTTTCATAGCTCATGCCCGACGGCGTCACGAGTATATGCTCGCCAAGCCGCATACTGACGTTGCCGCCCGAAAGGCTGACAAGCCCGCTTCTTTTAATCTCCAGCGCGGTATCAATGACCATCTGTTTCTCTTTTTCGTACATGGTAAGCCCCCAATGAAAATTTGGTTTAACATTTGATATAACATTTGTTATGATTACAATAACATATGTGATTACATTTGTCAACGCGACTTTGGCAACTATACATAAGCCCAGGTTTTCGTGCTGTCCGACTCATACACGGCTGTCATAACACGCTGTATGTAAGCGCCGTCGAAAAGGTCAGGCACGCAAGGTTTCCCCTGATATACGCAATCCAAAAAGCTGTAAAGGCTGTGCACATGTGCCCTCAGCCACCCTCCCGGCAGCTTGGGCGACGGGAAGCTCCCGCCGGGCTCTTCATATCTCTGCACCGCTTCAATCTTTATAAATCCTTTATATCCGCCGAGTCCCGCGTCGGGGGCGGTGTTGTCGTAAAACCATACCCAATTTGGATCCATCAGATTGAACTTGACCGCGCCCAGTTCGCCGAATATCTCTACGGAAAACTCGTCGTTGCTTCCGGTCGCTATCTTTGAAACGTGTATCGTGCCTTTGGCTCCGTTTTTCATCTCCGCTATTATATACGCGGCGTCCTCGACGTAGGCGCTGCAATCGCCCTTATCATCCGGCTTTGCCGGGTAAGCGTACTGCATGCTTGCGCAGACGCTTTTATATTCGCCTATAAGGTAATAGAGCATATCCAGCACGTGCGAGCCCATATCGACGAGCGTGCCGCCGCATGCGTACTGCCTGTCGAACTTCCACCCGCGTCCGCCGCCTATATTGCTCGGATGGACGTATGACGCGTTAAAGCTCAGTATCCTTCCCAGCCGCCCCTCTTCTATTATCCGCCGGGCTCGCATAACAGCCGCGAAGAAGCGGTTGTGGAACACTATCTGGTGGCGTATATCCCTGCCCTTAACTGCCTGCAGTATGCTTTGCGCTTCGTCGTCGTTCGCCGCGAGAGGCTTTTCGCAGTATATGTGAAGGCCTCTGTTTGCCGCCTTGACAGCCGCCTCGGCGTGCTGGTAATTAGGCAGGCATATGCTTACTGCGTCGATATCCGCTCTTAGCAGTATGTCGTCCATATCGTCCGTTGCGAATTCAAACCCGTATTCTTCCTTTGCTTTGAGCGCCTTTTCAAGCGTGCGGTTATACACGCCCGCAAGCTTTACTTTAAAGGGCAGATCGGCGTAGAAGAACGGCAATGAAGTATAAGCATAGGTATGGACTTTACCTATAAAGCCCATACCCAGCACGGCAACTTTTATCTCTTTCATATTCTATATAAGCATTCCGCCGGTAACGTCCACGCACGTTCCGTTTATGAAGTCGGCCTTATTGGACGCGAGAAACGCTACGGTGTATCCCACTTCCTGCGCGGTCGATATCCGCCCCGTAGGTATGCGTTCGACATACGACGCCAGAATCTCCGGCTTTGAAAGCTTATCTTCGTTTATCGGCGTCCTTACCATTCCCGGAATGACGCCGTTTACAACTATGCCGTATTGCGAGAACTCCCTCGCGAGCGCCTTGGTGAGCAGCACCAGCCCGCCTTTTGCCGATACGTAATGCGCGTGCTCTCCCGTATTTACCGCGAACGCCGATTTGGACGTTATGTTTACTACCCTGCCTCTTATTCCAGCCTTTTTGTAGTAGACGCACGCTCTCTTGCTCAGCAGGAACGGCCCGGTGAGATTCACTTCTATTACCTTTCTCCATTCGTCGTCCGGCATAACCTCTATAGCCGTCGTGGGCCATATGCCCGCATTGTTTACCACTACGTCGAGATGCCCGTACTTTTCCACTGCCTTTTCAAGCATTTTATCTATGTCTTCCGCCTTTGTGACGTCGCCGTACATCGCGGTATGCTTGCCGCCGTAACGCTCTCCCAGCGAGTCGACGAACTTGAGAACGTTCGCTTCGTCAATGATATAATTGACTATTACGTTTGCGCCTTCCTGCGCGAACACTTCGCATATGCCGGCGCCGAGGCCCGATCCGCCTCCCGTGACAATCACGGTCTTCCCTTTCAAACCAAGATCCATGTTATGCCCTCCTTTTATGCGAGATTTCAGCCTATTTACTTATTCTCGGGGAGAATCTTCTCCACGTCCTGATGAGGCCGCGGTATTACGTGCACCGATACGAGCTCGCCTACGCGCTTTGCGGCAGCCGCGCCGGCGTCCACGCTCGCCTTCACCGCTCCCACGTCGCCTCTTACCATTACGGTCACAAGCCCCGATCCTATCTTTTCTTTTCCGACCAGCGTAACGTTGGCCGCTTTCACCATAGCGTCGGCCGCTTCTATAGCTCCTACGAGACCTTTAGTCTCCACCATTCCCAATGCCTGTTTATCCATATTGCTTCACTCCCTTAATATTCGTTTCTGCTTATCGTCACGTTGCCGCTCGGGCAGACGGCTCTGCACTTTCCGCAGTTCGTGCAGCCGGAATCCCCGTCGCCCATGACTATCTTTATGCCTTTGCTCGTTCCCATTCTCACCGCTCCGGCAGCAAGCATCGCGTCGCATATCTTGCGGTCGTTGATGCCGGTGGAGGCCTTTACCATCATGCTGTCGCCCACCGTGCGCTTCATCAGCCGCACGTCTTCCACTGTCGCGCCGCCCGAGCCGAAGCCCGTCGACGTCTTTACAAAGTCGGCTCCCGCCTGCTTTGCCAGTTCGCACGCGCGCACCTTTTCTTCGTCCGTCAGCAGGCAGGTTTCAATTATCACCTTAACAAGAGCTTTCGGGTGCGCGGCGTCGACGACGCCCTTTATGTCGGCGTAAACAAGGTCGTAATCCTTGTCCTTGAGCGCTCCTATGTTTATTACCATATCCACTTCTTCCGCGCCGTTCTTTACTGCCTCCATTGCTTCTACCGCCTTTACAAACGGAGTGTTCGCGCCCAGCGGGAAGCCTATTACGCAGCACGTTTTAACGCCCGAACCTGCCAGCTCATTTGCGACATACTTCACATGCGTCGGGTTTACGCAGACGCTCGCGAACTTCCATTCCTTAGCCTCGTCGCAAAACCTTTTTACGGTGCTTCTTACCGTGTCCGGCTTTAATACCGTATGGTCCATATACTTGGCGTATGAGGGATCAAAGCCCGACCCTTTTTTATCCGCCGTTGCCGGACCGCCCTGCACTTCTTTGAGTACTTCGCTGGTTATTTCCCTCACTATCTTTTCAATATCCATTTTAGGCTCCTTCCTTAGTGCATTTCGCGGCCGCCCGTGATGTTAAACGCCTGCCCCGTGCAATAATCTCCCGAAACGGTCAGGAAAAATACAAACTCCACTACGTCTTTCTTGTCCGTCAGCCTTCCCAAAGGCACCTTCGCCGTAAACTTCTTGATTACCTCTTCGCGAGGGAGCTTCAAGTTTTCTATGTAACCCGCGCTTACGTTGCTCCATACGCCCGTAGCGTCCGTGATGCCGGGACAGACGGAGTTTATCTTGATGTTGTAAGGAGCGTATTCATAAGCCAGCGCCTGTGTAAGCACTATCACTGCGCCCTTGGCGGCGCTGTACGGCGCCATAAGAGCGGAACCAGTCTTGCCCGATTTCGACGCGAAGTTTATTATACGGCCTTCCTTGTTCTTCTTCATGCTCTCTATCGCGCCCTGTATGCAGTACGCCGTGCCGTAAACGTTGACTTTGAACATCCTGTCGAAAACAGCCTCGTCGTTTTCCTCAAACGGCCGCTGGTCCACGACGCCCGCGTTGTTGACGAGCGCGTATATGTCGCCCATCTCTTCGGTAATTTTCTTGAAGCAGTCGAGCACCGCCTGCCTGTCGGTGATGTTGAGTATTATGCCTTTGGCAGTATAGCCTTTCTCGCAAAGCCCCGCCGCCGATTGTTCCACCAGAGGATCGATGTCTATAAGCACAACCTTAGCGCCCTGCTCGGCATATTTCTCCGCAATGGCAAAGCCTATGCTTTTCGCGGCTCCCGTAACTACGCAAACCTTTCCTTTCAGCCTGTCAGAATATAAGCTCATTTTTATCCTCCATTCTTACTTGAACGTTTATTAAAACGCCGCCCCGGCCGCATTTAAAGCTTTAAGCTTTCCATGACCGTATCATCTGCGCCGTTTTTTTCATGTCCTGCGCTCCGAAAAGCGCCGATCCCATTACCAGCGCCTCAGCCCCGCTCTGAAGCGCTTTAGCGTACGTCGCCAGGTTTATGCCTCCGTCCACCTGTATCTCGTAGCCGTAGCCGTAGCGCTGCTTGTAATCTTTGAGCGCCTCGAGCTTTCTGAAAACGCTCTCGATTATGCCCTGCCCGCCGAAACCCACGCAGACCGCCACCTGCAGCACTATATCCGCCTCTTCGATAGCGCACCTTATCGCCTCTACAGGCGTCTCGGGCGTTATCGCTATGCCCGCAAGTTTGCCCGCGCGCTTTATGTCCCTAAGCAGCCGTACATGGTGAGGGGTGCTTTCCGCATGTATCGTAATGGAATCCGCGCCCGCCTCTATAAAGGGGCGTATCATTGTCTCGGGGTTGCTTATCATAAGGTGCGCGTCCTTGCGCATCCGCGTATCGTTTTTAAGCGCTTCCACCGTGCATAACCCCACCGCTATGTTCGGTACGAAATGGCCGTCCATCACGTCAAGATGCAACAGTTCGCAGCCTGCCTCATACGCTCTTTCAATGTCTTTTCCAAGGTTCAGGTAATCTGCGGAAAGTATCGATGCGGATAATTTCATGTTACAATATGTTCCTTTACATTTTCCATGACGTTTGTCAACTACGATTTGATAATAATACGCATACACACTCTTGTCAATATGCATACGTAATATTGCACATTTGTTCACTTGTTATTTTGCGTATTGCGGAATATTGGAATATAAAAAAAAGACTGTATGCGGATGGAGTATGATGTACGTCTGAAGCTAAAAAGTATTACCGCGCCATGCCGTAATTGAGCACGCTCAATGCCGCTTTCTCGTCGGTTATTAAAACGTCGATATACCTGCCTCGCAAGGCTCCCACTATGACGTCCGCTTTTTTCTCTCCCGCCGCGGCGCCTATCACCTTGGGGATCCTTCTTAAGTCGTCGAGCGACACGGCTATCATCCTGTCGTTGAGCGACGAGTGGCACAGGTGTCCGTTTATATCTATATAGCTGCCGCAGATATCGCCTACGGCGCCTTCGCTTATCAGCTTCTCCGAATCCTGCATCGTTATATGGCCCGACCTGAACTGCGCGGAGAGCTCCGGCTTGGTAGACCCGAGCCCTATTATAGCGACGTCGGTATTCTTTATCTTTTGAAAGTGGTTTTTGATATGCGGCTCTTCCATCAGAAGATCGCGCAATATCTTGCTCTGCACCATGAATGGCGCCTGCAGCAGATAGCTGTCGCCTCCCAGCGCCTTTGCCAGGTTCATTGCCATCATGTTGGCGTCCGTATCGCTCGTCTTGTTGTCCGTACCTCCCAATAGCTGTATGACGTCCGCCTTGATCAAGCTGTTCGGCTTTATGTTCTTGACTATGCTGTGAATCGTAGTGCCCCAGGCTATTCCTATCAGCATGCCCGGCGACAGCAGAGACTCTATGTATGACGCCGCGGCTTGCCCTACTTTTTCCTTGTCAGACTCGACGCTGTAGCTTTGCGGCACGACTATCGCGGTATCAATGCCGTAGGTTTCGACAATTCTTTTTCCCAGCTCCTTGCCGTATGAAGATACGTCGTCTATCTTTATCTGTACTATTCCTTCTTTTATGCATGCCTTAAGCAGCCGGGAAACGCTGGGCCGTGAGACGTGTATCTTCTTCGATATCTCCTCCTGCGAAAGCCCTTCTATATAATACATCTTTGCAACCTGTATCTTTAAATCGCGCCTGTCCGTTTCAACCACCGCCCTTTTGCTTAATGATACTACAGCGCGCCGCGGTGTTCAAGCATATTATTTCATGTTTTTTATATTGATGCACATTTGTTCAGCACTTCTTCACACGCAAATGATTCACCCTTTCAAGGGGTGGTTTTTCTTGAACCCTATCCGACTATTGCCAGGCAGCCTCTCGGCATATTGCGGTTCGGCTAACCGTACGGAGAGTAAGATTCTTCGTCCCTTCGGTCCTCAGAATGACATAAGAGCCTTCGTTTATAAAAAGCATGTTTTACGGTGTTAGTTACTTTTGTCATTCTGAGCGCAAGCGAAGAATCTTAAACCGGGGTCCCCAAAAAGCCATAGACTTTTTGGGGTGTAAATACGGGGTCTCCAACAAGACGTAAGACCTGTTGGGGTGTAAATGCGGGGTCCCCAAAAGACCATAGACTTTTTGGGGTGTAAAGCAAGACATGAGGCTTGCCGGTGTATATTTGTTTGAATTGCTTTTAACTTTATATCTTAATTTTCTTTTTGTTTGTTATTTAAGCCTGGAACATTGTTTTATTATTTTAAAATCTTTTCAAACGCTAAAGCTTCCGTTGCTCCGCACGATTAGCGTGTGGTTTTTTCACGCCAATCGAGTAGGAGGTAGGTGATTATTTCACCTACCGACCTCTCACACCACCGTACGTACCGTTCGGTATACGGCGGTTCAAATAGGAATTAGTGTACTAATAAATACCTTTCGGTTATT
>JBLNCA010000053.1:0-16415 GCA_050260375.1 Burkholderiales bacterium
ATGCGAACTCTTGCCATATCTCAATTATAGCTGGGTTGTGCGTAGATGGAAGATGTTTTCGTTTATTGTGGTGCGGGTAGTGCATGATGATTCAGAGGAGCGAAGCGACGAAGAATCTTAACCCCATACAGTTGACGAAACCCGTAATATGCTGCGAAGCTGACCCAAATGACAAAAGTACCTTTTTTACTTATACAAAAAGAGGCTCCGCGTTGGCGAAGCCTCCCGTAAAACCTCTATACAACTTTAAACCTGCGCTTCCGGCACTTCCTGCCCGAACACGCTTTTTATATGCTCCGTGCTGAACTTGGCGGACACAACGCTTACAACAGGCGTTATTATCAGCGACGCTATCATCGCCATAGCGCCAATAGCAGGCGGGCTCATCCACTTGGGCAGTATGCCGCCAACCGCGTTTAGTATCATCAGCGGCACCGTTATGCCGAGGCCTACGATGAATCCGCTCCATGCTCCCGTCTTCGTCATGCCCTTCCATCTTACGCCGTACAAAAACGGCGCGAGGAAACAGCCCGAAAGCGCGCCCCACGAATAAGACATCAGTGTAACGATCGCGGCGGGCTGAAACAGCGCTATCAGCAGAGATACCGCAACAAACACCGCGCACAGCGAGCGCATCCACACCATCACCTTTTTGTCTTCCATATTCGGCTTTAATACGCCCTTTATAAGGTCCATCGAAATCGACGACGACGATACGAGCACCAGAGACGACAGCGTAGACATAGAAGCCGAGAGCAGCAGCACCAGTATCAGCCCGAGCATTACCGGCGGCAGCGCCTGCCCCAAAACCTGCCCCATTATATTGTCGGGGTTCGTTGCGTCAATACCGGGGAAAAGCCGTCCGAAACCGCCCACAAAGTATGCGCAGCCTCCTATGACGAGCGAAAACAGCGTGGAGATAACCGTACCCCTCTTTATAGCCTTTGAGTCGCGTATCGCGTAAAACTTATGCACCATCTGCGGCAGCCCCCACGTGCCGAGCGACGTCAGCAGTATCAGCGATACAAGCCCGACGGCGTTTTCCGGCGACCCGAACGGAGAGGCAAGCCCCGGCCCTATTTCCGGGATCTCGGCAAGCTTTGAGAGCCCTGCCGTAAGCCCGCCGACCGCTTCGTTGCCCAGCACCATAAACACCATTATCACGACGCCCACTATCATTACGAGGCCCTGTACAAAGTCGGCGAGCGCAGTCGCTACGTAGCCTCCTATAAGCAGGTAGAAAGCCGTAATGAGCGCCATCGCGACCATGCAGTATTCATATGTGAGGCCTATCGGCTTGAATATCATTTCAAAGAAGTAGCCGAGCCCCTGGTATACGCTCGCGCAATAGGGCACAAGAAAAATGAATATCAGCAGCGCCGCGAGTATCTTCATGTTCTGCGACTTGTAGCGCTTCTTGAAGAAGTCGGGCATCGTGGAGGCGTCTAGCCTTTGCGTCATCTCCCGCGTGGGCTTCGCCATCAGCAGCCATACCACAAGCGTGCCTAAAATAGCATTGGCTATGCCTATCCACGTAACGCTTACGCCCATGCTCCAGCCGAATTTTCCTGCATATCCCATGAATATGACCGCGGAAAAATACGTCGTGCCGTATGCGAACGCCGTCATCCAGGCGCCCATTTTGCGGCCGCCTAAAAAGAAATCGTTAAGCGTTTTTGCTTTGCGACGAGAATATACCGCAACAGCGGCAATGATGAGTACATAGATGCAAAATATGACGATCTGTTCAACCATAAGAAAACCTTCCTTCCATACTACGGTTTTTAGGAAATAAAAAAACACCTGCCATACTACAATTCTTCCAACTGTATATTACTATACAGCGTATGAATATGCAAGCGTCAAATGTAAAAACAGATGATGCGAACGTTTTTGCGTTATCCCACGAGCTCTTTTATCCTGGCGAGGTTTTCCATCGCCGTGCGCTCGCCTATGCGCAGCACGTTTTCCACGCTCTTAAAGCTGTGGGTGGGGTATCCTTCGAGCGCGGGCTTCAGCATTATGTCGCTATATTGCTCGCACAGGCGGCTGTTGGCGTTAGTGCTTATGTTGAGCGCCGTTATCATCACCTTAAGCCTTTTCGTGCTGTGCGTGCCCCTTGTCTTATCAGAGTTTAAGTCTATGCCCACCACCTTCTCGGCGCCCATCTTTCGAACCGCTTCCGTGGGTATGCTGCGCAGCGTGCCGCCGTCTATGTAAATCCTGTCCCCTATCCTGACCGGCCGGAATATTCCGGGCACGGCGCAGCTTGCCGATACCGCCGCGGACACCCTGCCGCGATTTAAAGTCTCGAGCGTTCCCCGCTCCAAATCCACCGCCGTCGCGCAAAAGGGCTTGTTTAAATCGTCAAACGTCTTGCCTTTAAGGAAGTGGTCCGCCAAATCCTGCACGACGTGCGGATCTATGTATGTTAACAGCGTTTTTGCGGGCAGTTTTTGCTTTATGTCGAGCACGTATTCGTACAGCTTTCGCCACGGTATGCCCGCCGCATACAGCGCCCCCGCTATAGCGCCAGCCGAGTTGCCCGCCACATAGTCGAAATCCACGCCGTATTCCTGAAACACCCTTATAGCGCCCACATGCGCTATGCCGCGCGCACCTCCCCCGCCGAAAGCTATGCCAGTCTTTGCCTTCCCCATAACATCACCCTTATATACTATGCGAAAGAAGGAACGGCTGGTTACTTATGATAGATACTGCGATGTTTTTGACTGCTTTTAAAATATATGGTATTACAATAATACAAGCCATGGAACATACGCTCAATTCTTTCCGTCTTACGGTAAGAAGAAGGGAGAATGAAAAAATGAAAAAGATTTTATTTGCCGTATTTTCCGTATTGATGCTGCTTTCCGCGTGCTCGCCGGCGGCTTCCGATACGTCGCCTTCGCAGGGCGTGAAAGGCATAAACTACCGAGCCGAACTCAAGGCGCAGCCCATAGAGGCTCTGGGCGCCGACTTTGTGGCGGGAATAAACTCGTTCGGGCTTAAATCCGCCGGGCTGCTTTACAACAGCGAACATAATCTCGCCGTCTCTCCAGTGAGCCTGGAGCTCGCGCTCGCAATGGCGCGTATGGGCGCCGGCGGCTTAACGGCGGAGGAGATGACCAAAGCGCTCGGGCTTTCCGGGCTGAGCGACGAAGATATAACCGCCGCGTGCCGCTCGCTGATGTGGCGCGCCAACACAGGCGGCATGGAGGCCGCTAACTCGATATGGCTAGATAGTAGCTATCCGTTCAGCGAGGACTTTGTTAACACATGCACAGGCGACTTCATGGCCGACGCGTTCCCGCTCGAGATACCCGGGGCTATGGACGCGATAAACGAGTGGGCAAGCGAAAAGACGCATGGAAAGATAGACGGTATAATACCTCAGGAACTTGATCCGTTAACAAAGCTCGTGCTGTGCAACGCTCTTTATTTCCTCGGCGACTGGACGGTGCCTTTTGACGCAAATAACACCTACGACGACGAATTTGCGTCCCCGTCGGGTAAGGTTAAGGTATCGTTCATGAACGACGAACGCAGCTTGCCCTATTACTCCGACGATAAATTCTCAATGATATCTCTTTCGTTCAAAAGCGAGGAGGGCGAAGGCAAATACGCGATGGCTTTCCTGCTGCCCGCCGAAGGCTCGGACGTCGCCGCAATGCTCTCGTCGCTCTCCGCGGAAAGCTTCTCCGCGGCGCTTTCCGGCATGATAGAACAGCAGGTGGATATAAAGCTGCCAAAGTTTGAATACTCGTTTTCTACTTCGTTCAAACAGACGCTTACATCGCTCGGCATGAACGAGGCCTTCAAAGAAAGCGCGGATTTTTCCGGCATGACAGGCGGCGATAACGAACTCTTTATAGACGACGTGCTGCACAAATGTTACATTAAAATAGACGAACTGGGCGCGGAAGCCGCCGCCGTAACCGCGGTAATGATGGAGACAAGCGCTATGCCGCCGGAGGAGATACGCGAGTTCCACGCCGACAGGCCTTTCGTGTTTGCCATTTACTCTCAGGAGGACGGCGCCATAGCGTTCCTTGGCGCGGTGAACAACCCGGCGCAGGAATGACGCATTAATCACGCCCCGGCTTTATATGAACACTATCCGCACAAGACGCAGGAAAAAATGCCTGCGTTTTTTTACGGGTAAAAAGTGAGGCTTTTCAGGGTATGTGTTGCCACCCGGCAGACGGCTTTATAACCTTTAATATATTTCCAATGCGTGGTATACTATGTATATTATTATAGAAATGGAGGCCTTATATGAAAGTCATTGCTATCAACGGCAGCCCAAGAAAGCAATGGAACACCGCAATGCTACTGCAGTCGGCGCTCAACGGCGCGGCGGCGGCTGGCGCGGATACAGAGCTCATACATCTGTATGATCTCAATTTCAAGGGCTGCACAAGCTGCTTTGAATGCAAGCGTATCGGTTCAAACAGCTACGGGCGCTGCGCGATAAACGACGCTCTTACCCCCGTGCTTGAATTGTTTGGGCAAGCGGACGCCGCCATATTCGGCTCGCCACTCTATTTCGGCAACATAAGCGGAGAATTGAAATCGTTCCTTGAACGGCTGTGGTTCCCCTATCTGATGTACACTAAAAAACTGGAGCGTTCGCTGTTTCCCCGCACATTGAACACGCTGTTCGTATATACGTCCAACGCGCCCGATGGCCAGATAATGATAAGCGGCCTCGATAAATTTCTCTCCGCCAACGAGCGCACGTGCACGATGATATTCAAAGGCAAATCTAGCTCGTATTACTGCACCGAGACGCTGCAGTTCGACGACTATTCAAAATATGTTTCCGACATGTTCGACGAAAAAGCGCGCATCCGCCGCAGAAACGAGGTGTTCCCCAAGCAGCTACTCGACCTTTATGAGCTGGGCGAAGGTCTGTTAAGCTGACGGTTAGAGGGCAGTACGCCTGTTTTAAGTATTCTTGGCGCCGCTCTTTTACATATTGTATTATTATTGCCTCCATTATTTCATGTGTAACATTTTTTCGAAATGTTTCGCTGTAATCCAAGTTATGTGTTATAATGTTATAATATAACACATCGGAGGTAAGACATGAAAATAATTGCATACAATGCAAGCCCGCGGAAGCAATGGAACACAGCTATGCTGCTCGAATCGGCGCTCAAGGGCGCTGCCACGGCCGGCGCGGAAACACAGCTGATTCACTTATACGACATTGATTACACAGGATGCCAAAGCTGCTTTGAATGCAAGAGAAAGGGAGGTAAAAATTACGGGCGATGCGCCTTACGTGACGGGCTTTCCCCCATACTCGAATCCATTAAAGAGGCGGACGCCGCGATATTCGGTTCCCCCGTGTATTTTGGAAATGTTACGGGAGCGCTGCGGTCGTTTCTGGAACGGCTGTGGTTTCCGTATCTGATCTATACGGACCGCGAAGACAAGTCGCTGTTTCCCCGCAGGTTAAACACGCTATTCGTATATACAACACACGATACGCAAAGCGCGTTAAAGACGGCGGGTATATATAAAACGCTTTCCGGCAACGAACATATCAGCAACATGCTGTTAAAGGGAGAGTCTGCTTCTTACTACTGCACAGAGACGCTGCAGTTTAGCGACTATTCAAAATACGTATACGATATACTCGACGAAAATGAGCGCATTCGCCGCAGAAGAGAAGTTTTCCCCCTGCAGCTTATAGAGCTGTTTGAGCTTGGAAGAAAGCTTGCGGAAAACATATAGACCAAAAGGGCTCAAAGCCGCTTGTTTTTTGCATTGCATACAAGTCTACCTTGCCTTTTCTTTGGGACGCCAGCCGCAGACTTACCAAAAGGCATTAGTTTTCATGTGTTGCCTCACTCGTTTGCGCCTTTCTTTAGCTAGTAAAAATTACATTTTATCATTGCCATTTATTCACATAAAGTATAAAATAGCCTTAATTTAATTAATTGTTGGCAGGAGTAAAATATTGTGATTAAAATAAAAGAGGGAACATTAAGAAAACATCTTATTACTGTATTCTTTTTTGTTATTATCATCCTTGCCGCATGCCAGCCGACGCCTCAGAACGTAATAATCGTCAGTAAAAACGATGATAAATTGATGGAAATAATTGAAGGCGGCGAAAAATCAAAGCCTGACTCGACAAACAAAACAGTAAAGCCTGAATCAACGAACTGGAAGGAAGAATTTATTATCAGTGAAAACCTGAGCGTTTCTGTAAATGCAAAAGTCAGTATTCCCGGCGTTGCAAGTTTTCCCGTTTATCAGGTTGAGCCCGATAAGTTTAATGTTGATTTGGTTACTCGCATAAAGAAAACGCTTTTTAAAGATGCGCAGTTATACCATAATGATCCTTCAGCAGGAAGGTTGTATACAAAAACAGAAATCGAACACAAAATTATAAAAATAGAACAACAGTTAAGCGACCCGAACTCAAATATCAATCAAAACGAGAACTTTGGCAGCGAAGAGGAAAGAAAAAAGGCGAGACAGAGGTTAGAGGATGAATTGAGATACCTAAAAGAGCAATACCATAAAGCTCCTGATAAAATTAAATACGACCCGATTGAAATCACACAGGAGACCTTGGAAAAAGGATTGTTTTCAATCATCAATCAGGAAAATGGTACAGTTGGCTTTTATGTATCAGATGTGGATGACGATATGGGCAGACATAATTCAATTACCTGTTACTATCCGCATCCCTCTGAAGAAAGCATGGAGCAATATGACGACCTATCTGAAAAAAAAGCAGAAGATATCGCCAGTGAGCTGGTTAACAGCTTGGGCGCTGACATGTCGTTGTATTGCACAATACTGGTAAATAAAATAGATGAAAAGAATTATAGATGCTATGATGTAATATTTACAAAAACGTATAATGGAATACCTGAAACATATACCGAACAGGATCAGGCCGATATCAGGAAAGATGAAAAAACATACACATGTCCGTGGTTTTATGAAAAAATAATTGTAAGGGTTGACAACTTTGGAGTGTGGTTTTTTCAGTGGTATTCGCCTTCAAGAATTGTAAAGACATTGTCGGAAAACGTTGCAATGCTGTCATTTGATCAGGTTAAAAAGATTTTTAAGGATCAGATCGGGTATTCCAACGCCTGGATCGATAAAGATGACCATATCATATCGCGAAAACTATTTATCACCGAAGTCAAACTTGGCATGATGCGTGTGAGTATAAAGGACAGCATCGATAAATATATGGTAATACCGGTTTGGGACTTTTTCGGCAATACAGTCGATAAATACGATGCGCAGCAGCCAGGCGGATATGCACTTAACGAAAACAACGAGTACACAAACGCTGTTGAGGCTCACAGTTTCTTAACTGTCAACTCGATAGACGGCAGCGTTATTGACAGAAACTTAGGATATTAGTGCATAAAGAAAAGGGGCGGCAGCATAAGCGGATAAACCCCCTTCCCGTACAAATAAAAGGCAGTTTCCCTGCCTTTTATACTGCTTTCTTTAATACGCGTCTTCCGGCTCCTGATTTGCGAGCTCCACAAAACGCGTGAATTCCCCGCGCCATCCCAAGGTTACCTCGCCCGTAGGACCGCTCCTCTGCTTGGCGACAATGACTCTTGTGACGTTGCCCGCCTCCGCGTTGTAATAGTTGTCGCGGTGCAGGAATATGACGACGTCGGCGTCCTGCTCTATACTGCCCGATTCTCTTAAGTCAGAGAGCATAGGTATCTTCGACTCCCTTTTTTCGCTCTCCCTTGAAAGCTGCGATAGAAGCAATACCGGAACGTCTATCTCCTTCGCCATTATCTTTAAGCTGCGCGTCATAGCGGATATCTCCTGCTGCCTGTTCTCACGCCGCTCCTTGCCTGTCATCAGCTGCAGATAGTCTATCATTATCAGCCCGAGGCCTTTTTCCTGCTTTAAGCGCCTCGCTTTTGCGAGTATCTCCAGCACCGTTATTGACGGCGTGTCGTCTATATACACAGGCGCCACGCCAAGTATATTAACCGCCTCCGACAGCCTGTCGAAATCGTCGTCCGTAAGCCCTCCAAGCCTCGTCTTCTGGCTGTCCACGAGCGCCTCGCTGCACAGCATCCTCGTCGCAAGCTGCTCGCGCGACATCTCGAGCGAGAATATCGCCACGGGTATGTTCTCCTTTACGGCCACGTGCTGCGCGATGTTGAGCGCAAAGCTCGTCTTGCCCATTCCGGGGCGCCCCGCTATTATTATGAGCTGCGAGCCCTGCAGCCCCGAAAGCTTCTTGTCCAGCATTTTAAAGCCGGTAGGTATACCCAGCAGCCCCGACTCCCTGTTCATC
Source organism: Burkholderiales bacterium (assembly GCA_050260375.1). Classification (GTDB taxonomy): domain Bacteria; phylum Bacillota; class Clostridia; order Christensenellales; family SZUA-584; genus DTFZ01. The sequence goes on from JBLNCA010000053.1 coordinate 8,312, forward strand.
GACTCGCCTATGCGCGTGTATCCTTCAAGCAGCGCCTGCTTTATGTGCTCTAATGAGTCGCGCTTGCGCTTTACGGCTATCTGGTATACTATGTCGCCCGCCCTGTTGACTATCTCGGGCGCCTCGTCCTCCGAGGTCATAGCATCGCGTATTATCTCGTTGCCCGCTTCAATAAGCATGCGCCGAACCGAGTCCTGCTCTATTATGTCTATATAATGCAGTATATTTGACGCGCTGGGCACGCCGGACGCTAAATCAGCCACGTATATTGTGTCGTCCGGGCCGTCGAGCTGCCCTTTTCTCTCGAGCCTGTCGACTACGGTGACGGTGTCTATCGGCTTGCCCGCTTCGGAGAGCTCGCGCATCACCTCGAATATTTCCCTGTTGCGCTTCGAGTAAAAATCGGCAGGGTTCAGCCTTTCGAGCGCTATATACACAGCCTTCGGGTCGAGGAACATGCTTCCCAGAACGCTTCTTTCCGCGTCTATGTTGTTGGGCGGCTTATAAGCCGCCGCTCTTGCAACCTCCGCAGCCATATGTTACTCTTTGAGCTCCTCCACGGAAAGTATCATATCCGCCGTAACGCCGGCGTGCACCTTTATCTGCATGCTTAATTCGCCGAGCTCCTTTATATGCTCGGGCAATACTATCTTCTTTTTGTCTATCTCAATGCCGTGCTGCGCAAGTATCGCGTCCGCAATCTCCTTTACCGTCACCGAACCGAACAGCCTGCCGTTTTCGCCGCACTTCGCCTTTACTACAACCTTAAGCCCGTTTAACTTCTTTGCCGCTTCTTCCGCAGACAGAAGCTCAAGCATGCGCCGCTTCTCCAGGGCTTTCTTCTGCTGCTTTGCTATGTTTAAGTTCTGTTCCGTCGCTTCCTTGGCGAGCCCTTTGGGGAGCAGAAAGTTTCTCGCGTACCCGTCGCTCACCGTTGCTATATCTCCGGCCTTCCCCGTGCCTTTAACATCCTGAATCAATATCACTTTCATGGCAGTTTTCCCTCTCTTACATAATTATCTATCGCTTCTTTAAGCCTGAACCGCGCGGTCTCAAAGCTCGAATCCATGAGCTTGGCCGCCGCCATAGAGGCGTGGCCGCCGCCTCCCAGGCTTTCGAGTATAAGCTGCACGTTGACTTCGCCGAGCGACCTTCCGCTTATCTGTATGTCGCCGCCCTTTTCGCTCAGCACAAACGACGCCTTTACGCCCCTTATCGTGAGCAGCGCGTCCGCAGCCTGCGCCGCTACCAGCGAAGAATTCTGTGCGGGCGGGCAGTACGCCACCGCTATGCCGTCCTTAAGTATCTCGGCGCTCTTTACTATCTCGGTCCTTGCCTTGTACGTCTCAAGGTCGTCCTGTATCAGCAGCCTCACGGCAGAAGAATCCGCGCCGCTTTCCTTCAGGAACGAGGCCGCTTCGAATGTGCGCGCGCCCGTGTTGAACGAGAACCCCTTAGTGTCCAGCGTTATGCCGCAAAGCAGCGCCTCGAGCTCTATATTTAAAGGTTTTATATCCTCGTCGAAATACTGCAGAAGCTCCGCCACGAGCTCGGATACCGAAGACGCGTACGGCTCGTGGTAGTAAAGAGCCGCCTCCTCTATCGACGAAGCGCCTTTCAGGTGATGATCAATTACGACCATCGTCTCGGCAAGCTCAATAAGCGGCGGATATACCGTAAGATACGGTATTACGGTATCCACTACGACGAGCAGACTAGAAGAGCTTATCGCAAGCCCCGCCTCCTGCCCGGTGATTATACATTTGCTGTACTGCTCAAGGCTTTTAAGCCGTTCCATAAGCGGCTCTATTGAGGGGTTTGTATCGTCTATCACTAGATAGGCGTCTTTGCCCACATACCGCGCGCAAGCCGCTATGCCGAGCGAAGCTCCCATGCTGTCCAGGTCGGGCGACCTGTGGCCCATTATGAAAACTTCGCTGCACTGTTCCATCAGGTTGCGCAGCGCGTGGCTCACCATGCGCGATTTTACCTTGCTCCTTCTATAAGGCGTCTTTACCGTGCCGCCGAAGAATATGAACTTGTCTCCCTGCTTAATGACCGCCTGGTCCCCGCCGCGGCCCAGCGCCAACTCCAGCGCCCGCGTAGCGAAGTCCGCCGACTGCTCGGGCGTCTCGCCCACGCCCACAGCTATAGAAAGCGTAGGGCTGTACTTCGTCTTCAGCTGGCGCACGTCGTCGAGTATCCGAAACTTCGAGTTGCGCAGCGCCGAGAGGAAACGCCTCTCAAACACGCAAAGATACCTTCCGCGGTCTATCCTTAAAAACACGGACGAAAGGCTCCTTGCCATCTCGGATATGCGCTTTTCCACCGACGCTACCATCTCGGAAAGCTCCGACTGAAGCATGTCCGCGGCAAGCTCGTCGTAGTTGTCTATCTGTATATACGATACGACAGGCAGGTAGTTTAAGTAGAGCTTCTTTATCTCAACGGCGTTCTCCAGATCAACCAGCCTGTAGAGCAGCATCTCTTTGTTCCTGTATTTTACCTTGAACAGCTCTTTTTTGTACGCCCTATCGCCTATTATTATCTTCTTGTTGGGGTCGGGCACGTTTATACCGGGTATCATGCGGTTTATGTTGCGCAGCGCTCCGTAACCGCCCAGCCTTCTAAAAGCGAGGTTCGCCCACTTAATGCTGCCCGATGGAGCCGCAAGCGCCATAGGCAGCGCCATAGTGTCAATATACGTGGCGAACGTTTCCTTGTCGGCCAGCGTATCGGTAACAAGCTGCTGCCATTTTATCTTCTGAAGTATGCCGAAAGCGATATACAGCACCGCGTACGCGATACAGAATATCGAGACAACGACGCCCAAAAACAGGCTGTGATAAAATGCGATACCGGCGGCGGCAGCAAGAGCAACAATGAGGTACCAAAAATCCAACGTAAGATACCGGACTCTCATACCTTAAACCTCTCTTTCCTCCGCCCGCTTGCGCATCGACGAAATGTTTTCAATAATGCCTATCCACATGAGCAGCATGCTCAAAATAAGCGCCGTCAGCACATGCAGCACAGCACGGACTCCCGTGCTCATGTTGCGTTTCCTGTAAAAGTAGTCAAAAACGCTCAGCGCCTGCACCGAGAACACGAACGCGTAAAGGTTGTATACCGTAATCTGCACTATATCGAACGAGCGCCATCCAAAGCTCGCTCCCGTCATAGCGAACAGATGCGACACAAGAAACGCCAGCCAGAACCTTTTGGGCAGCGCGTAATCCGAAAACGCCGGCACGGGCGCCACCTCAATGCTCTTTTTGACTATCGCCCGCGGTATGATGTAGTAAAGCAGCCCGCTCAGCAGCGAATAAAGCCCTATTATTGTCACAAACCAAATGCTGAGCATGTTTCGCAGCAGCTCCTGCATTATGGCTACCGCCTCGGCGGGCGGCGTGGACCACACGGCCTGCTGTGTTATCGCTCCTGTCAGCAGGTCGGGAGAGCGCACGAGCTGATAAAGCGACATTATATCGGCGTCGCCCATAGCCTTCATGCTGCTCCCGGCATAGCTTACGATAACGTCTGTTGCAGCGCTTTTCGTAAACAGCGACAGCAGCGCTATGGACAGCGCTGCGCCCGCCAGCGCCATAGCGCAGGATACAATAACGCTGTCGTGGAAGCGCTTTTTACTTCTTATCATATAGCCTGTCCCTAAAGCGACGGGCATGAAAGCCCCCGCCAGCAGCACGGCCGGGAAGAATTCAAAGTACGCTACGGTAAGAAAGCCCAGAAGCATAGCTCCGCCGCCCAGCAGGTAGCCCGTGCGGGCTATCGCGTAAACGAGCACGAACGGCACGGCGATGAGAAACACCGGCAGCAGCAGCCCCGCATACAGCAGCGCCGCAGTCAGCAGATACGCCAAAACCGCAGCTTTATATTCTTCTTTTTTTCTCTTGTCCAAAGCTCCTAATACCGCTTTCAAAATGTTTTTTCAACAGAGACAGGTCTCCGTAATTGCTTTCGAGAACGTGTTTTTCCTTTATGCCGGTCTCGGCCTTTTTGAGAACCTCGGCGTCCAGCTCGCTATATGATACTCCGCACCTTTTTGCGAGCAGGTAAGCAAGCAGCACGCAAGCGCTCAATGTGTCCAGCATCTCCGTCCTTCCGTTGGGCGACAGAGCCGCCCTTATCACGTCCGACGCTTCTCCGATAAATTCGGCTTTGAGCACCTCTATCAGCTTCGCGTTAGAGGCAACGTTCATAGTTTGATGCATAGCATTCAACCATCCTTTTCAAATATGAACCCAATACCTCTAATAATGGCTATATTCTATATGTAAACAAAAAAATAGTCAATTAGCGTCCAAAGACACATTGTGTCTTTGGACGCTAATTGAACTAAAACAACTTACCTTCTTTAACTTTATCATCCCATATACAACTCAAAAAGCCGCTTTTTTATTGATTAATTATTGGCTACAATTATTAAAATACTTTGCCTTAAGCTCCATAGTTAAAGGACGCAATCTACAATCAAGTATAATATAAGTCTCGTCACATAACTGTTCAATATCAGAATGAGTATGGCTAGTCATCAATATCGTCTTCCCGTTATTTTTTAATTCCTTTATGGCATCTCGAATATCACTCGCGGTTTCAAAGTCCAATCCATTAAATGGTTCGTCGAGTATTATTATATCTTGATTCTCCATAATAGCTTGGGCAATACCTAATTTTTGCTTCATCCCCATAGAATAATGTTTTGTTTTCTTCTTGCTTTTTGGATCTAGCTTGACGAGATTCATGGCATTAATGATCTGATCATCATTAATTTTATTATTGATTTGTGCAAGAAATTTCAAGTTGTCAAAGCCATTGTACACTTCTATATAACCAGGAGAATTAATTAGTATACCAACATCACTTGGAAAATCAAACTTTTCTCCAATTTTTTCTCCTCTGATATATATTTCTCCAGAATCAGGCCTGTTTAAGCCGGTTAGAAGTTTAAATAGTACTGATTTCCCACTCCCGTTAGCTCCAATAATTCCAACAATTTTCCCCTTCTGTATCTGTAAATTAATATCGCTTAATACAGATACACCGTTAAATGATTTGCATACTTTCTTAGCCTCAATAACGAATTCCATAATGTCACCTCTAATCAAATATTTTTTTATAAGAAATAAATCTGATATAGTTGTAAAGTATACCATTAATTATAATTAATATAGCCAACACTTGCCAAAGGGAGAGTCCTGTTCCAGAAAATTCAAGTACTCTTGATAAAGAACTCATACCGGTCGGCAAATATGTTACAATCTCCGTTGGTATAAAAATTAGAAAATAACTCATCAGTAAAATCAAAAAGCCAATGGTTACTTTTCGAGTGTAGCAATATATTAAAAGTATTATGAAAAAACAGAATAGAAGTTCAAGACTCTTTCCAACTACTATAACCAGATATAAAAACCATGGCGTTACCGGTTTAATACTACAAATTACAAATATATCATTAAAACCATTATATCCTATAAAATCCATACCGAATATAAACGCAGTAATTGCCGTAATGCATATGGATATTAGTATATAAGAAATAACAAACAAAATGCTTGAATAAAGAATTGTCTTCATCCACCTTTTTTTGCTTTTCAATCTTATTGTCAAATGCATGCTTCGCTCAGTACAATCTTTTTCTATGAATATACATAACAAATAAACCGGAACGCTGTTATATATAAGCATCGTTAAAAATCGCATGAGAACAAAATCACCATTGCCTTGCCCAAAAAATTCCCAAATTAGGATATCATTAAAAGATAATTTACTATACAATAAAAACACAGATAATGTAATCATTGATAAAGTAATTATTGGAATTAGTATGTTTTTTTTAGTGAACAGTATTTTGAGATAATATTTTTGAAAATACATTTTTATTAACATCCATTCTTCTGATACTTTTTCGTCCAAAGTTTACTTGTTATTTGCTTAAACCAGAATTTTTTTATTATGAACATTAACCCTATAGCAAAGGAGAATTCACATAACAGTAAATTATAAAAGTGTATACCTAATGAATAAATAGCATGTGACAAAATTATATAATTATCTAGAAAAATATATGGTATTGTGCTTTCGTTAAGAAATATTTGATAGTTAAGCATTGCTGACAAAAAGAAAAGTATAACAATTATTACAACAGTTTTAGGTTTAAAATAATGACATAAAAAGATAATTAGTATGCTAAAAATCGATAAGCCTAATATCATATATGCAATGCTACTTAATATTCCTTCAAAAGGAGTATAAAAATACTTAGCATAAAACGCCAGGTCTTCATTCATACTGTTTGTAAAAATATTACCACAACTTAATCTAAACCCCAAAATCATTGCAATCAATAAATGAAGAAATATGAATAACGCAGAAATTGCAATCAACGAAATAGTCTGCGCCCAAAAATATTTTAGATAATTCTTGGATCGTATTAAAATCTCCTTTTCTTCCGATATAGTATTTTTAAAAACGAAACAGATATATGAAAGCACTAACACATACAAGATATAATACATATCTGTAATTGCTAACAGTATAAATTCCCAATAGGATAGATGAGAAAAATGTGAGTATTGTAATATTGGCAAAATATATATGGTGTATATAATGAATATAATGAACAACCATTTCCCCATAAATATTTTAATATTCTTTTTAACCATGCATAGAATCATAATATTACCTTTTTATTGTTATATATCATATATTTTATCTTTTTTTATTATTACAAAATATAATAGGGTCATCGCGATTATAACGATCAGTAATAAAGGGCCAATGAGGAGTCCACCATAAGTAATTTCTTTTGCACTTAACTGACCCGGCCAAAAAGATGTGAATAGTCTATATCGTGCTAGGCCAAGTACAGATAGAGTAAAGTTCTCGCCAATAGTATAAACGAATGGTAACGTAAATATAATAAACAAATTTTTTATGTACAAGGAAAGGGTAAAACCAAAAGTCGCAATTACACAACCGATCACAAATCTCCAAAAGCTTAATATTAGACCATAGAAAAATGGGTGGCTTATATAATACTCACCTTGAAATGTAGAGGCTATTACATTTTCCACAGGGTTTAAAGAAGAACTAATATCCGGAATAATATATAAACAAATAATCAATGAGACCAATGACATAATAAATATTATAAAACCGCCGCCAACAGAAGCTGTTAAATACTTTGATAGTAAATATTTCTTTTTTGATACACGGGTTTGCGTGTATGCTAAAAAATGATTCTTTCGTTCATAGTATAGAAGCCAGCAAATCGGCATAACAGCAAACAAAGGATAAATATAGCAAAATATCTGTCCTGACATATCCCAAAGTTGGATATTATGATTAAAAATATAACCGGTAGTATATGGTAAAATAATGACCACGCTATAAAGCAATCCAAAAACTATGCTAAACAGATATGCATTCTTTATTTTAGCAATCTCCAATTTTATTAGGTTAAGCATATAAAACCCTTTCATATTCCGTAACAAATGATTAATGGATCAACTATTACATAGTTTAAATCAATATTATATATGGGAGGGGGATAATACTATCCCCCCCGACGTTACAAGTATTAATTACTGTACCAGGTTCCGTAACCGTTTACCGATACAAGTGCCCCGCCGTCAACAGCAAAGCGTAATCTTACACTTTCGCCGGCTGTGTGTTCAGAACTACCATCAATATAACCATCCCAACCGTCATCAATACCGGTAACAAGGTCTCCGGCATGTCCGGCTAAGTCATATTGTCTGCACTGAAACTTATAATCGGCTCCCACATTTGTAGAATGTAAAGTTGCAGCAGATCCGGTTACTTGCTTTGTCAGCGATGAAGTGTATGAACTACCAAGTATTGGTACAGTTACATTGTAACTAGCCGCATATGCGACGCTAGTTAAAACAAGAAGACAAATTACAGTTAATAGAATGATTCTTCCCTTTTTCATTATAAAAGCTCCTTGTATTATAGAGTAGTAGTTATTTAAGCCCCTCTCCAAGGGCTGTGCTACACTGTAAGGGATGCTGTGGATTGGTTTTTCCTCCTACCACACGATGGTTCATGAAAGGCTCCAACC
>JBLNCA010000054.1:0-27080 GCA_050260375.1 Burkholderiales bacterium
TTTTAGAAACGGTCGGCGAAACCTTTTCTATTCTACTTTTGGAGGTTCTTCTTTTCAAAACGCTAAAGCTATCCGTTCCTCCACACGCTTAGCGTGTGGTTTTTTTTACGATAACAAAAAACAAGGGTTTAATGCCCTTGTTTTCGGGGTAAGACTTGATGGGGGTGGTAGCTAATACCGTTTTGCCGTGCGGCTAAATGGAGACCTTCTTGCAAGCACTTCCGAGAATATGACGGCTTTAACAAGGTCGTTTTTATCCTCGAACAGCTTGAGCCGAGGGCGCGGCTTGACCGTTTCGGTGAACATGCTGCTGCTCTCCGCCAAGTCGGACATCTGCGCGCTTTCGTCGAGCCGGTATTCAATTTCGGCTCTGTGCTCAAGAGAAGGTCCACCAGATTCAAACGCGGAGTCTGCGCTGTCTGAAACCATATCACGGTATCTTTGAACGCGGATTTCTTCTTCTATAAGCGAATTACCCGTAATGGAACCGTGGGGGACAGAGCCGTAATCGCTCAAGCCCTCAAAGTTGCCGCTACCTTCGCTTTCGCCCGTTCCCTCGTAGTTGCCGCGGCCTTCACTGGTAAACTCCCGGGCGCTGGCGGTACCGGCGGGCGGCCGGGCTGCGTTGAATCCGGGGTCCCCAAAAAGCCGTGAGACTTTTTGGGGTGTAAATCGGGGGGTTACCGTATTTTCTTTGCGTTTGCCTGCTTCGCTTTCCGGCCCGGACATCATCATAAACGCGCGCTGCAGTTCGCTCATCGGCCTGCGGGGAAGCTTGCCCTCGCCGTCGTCATCGTGCTGCTTCTTTTTCGCGGCGGAAGAAAAAGCCGCCAGTAAAGCACCGACGAATATGATCGCGATGACTAAGAAGTCGTCCATAACGCTACTCCTGCACCTGAGGCTTTTCTTCCTTCGGGTCCGCCGCGTTTGATATCGCGTCGCGCATGTTCGTGTCCGCCATTATGTTTTTCATGTTGTAGTAGTCCATTACGCCAAGGTTGCCTTCGCGGAACGCCGCTGCCATAGCAATAGGTATCTCGGCCTCCGCCTCGACGACCTTCGCCCTCATCTCCTGCACCGCGGCCTTCATCTCCTGCTCCCTCGCTATAGCCATAGCGCGCCGCTCTTCGGCTTTAGCCTGCGCTATCTTCTTGTCGGCCTGCGCCTGGTCTATCTGCAGCTGTGCGCCTATGTTGCGCCCTACGTCCACGTCCGCTATGTCTATCGAAAGTATCTCAAAAGCCGTTCCGGCGTCAAGGCCCTTGGCGAGCACCGTCCTCGATATGAGGTCGGGGTTTTCGAGCACCTGCTTGTGCGTATCCGCCGAGCCCACCGTCGTGACTATGCCTTCGCCCACGCGCGCGATTACCGTTTCCTCGCCCGCGCCGCCGACAAGCCTGTCGATATTGGTGCGCACCGTCACTCTCGCCTTGGCGCGCAGCTCTATGCCGTCTTTGGCTATGGCAGCGACAACAGGCGTTTCTATCACCTTCGGGTTGACGCTCATCTTAACCGCCGTAAGCACGTCCCTGCCCGCAAGGTCTATCGCGGTGGCTTTCTTGAAGTCGAGCGGTATGTCCGCTTTCTGGGCGGCTATTAGCGCGTCGACTACCCTGTCCACGTTGCCGCCCGCGAGATAATGCTGCTCGAGCATGTCGGTAGTCATGCCTATGCCGGCCTTAATGGCCTTTATGAGCGGGTTTACGATATAAGCGGGTATTATCTTTCTTAACCTCATGCCGACGAGCGACGATATCTTAAGCTTGACGCCCGCGGCCCTCGCGGCTATCCACAGGCGGACGGGTACAAAACTGAAAAAGAACACAAGAAAGATGAACGCCGCCACAATAATGACGATGAGCAGCCATATTTCCATACTAATCACTCCTTTTAATTTATTTAATTTATATATTATGCCCAAAGCATTGGCGTACTTTATTCTTCGCCAGGCGGCTCTAAGAACTTGCGGGCGGCTTCGCGAAGGCCCTGCTCCGTATATGGCCCGTTTACGGAAGCGACGAATTCATTGGGGTCTTTGCCCGAGAGGTCTATCGCCGCGGCAAGGCGGAACTCTAAAGGCATGCCCTTAGCTTTTGCGGCAATCAGCGCGTCGACCACGCTGCCCGGACGGCCCCTTGTGAGCACGAGCGTTTCAAGCATATCGGACGTTAGCTCAACACCCGCCCGCTTTGCCTTTATAAGCAGCGATACGATATTCGCCGGGTTGGTTTTGCGCATCTTCATGCCCATTATCTTTGAGAGCTTTACGTCAACGCCCGCCGCACTTGCCGCGCGCCGCAGCTTTATGTATGGCAGAAACCGCAGAATTCCTGTCAGTACGATAACGGCCATTACGGTAATGAATATGATAAGGCCTGTGTTCATTCGCTTTGTTCTTTCTTCAGCGCTGATATGTCCATGTTCTCGGCTTGCATCCTCAAGCGGTAAAAAAATTTGAGCCACTCCGGCTGCCCGGCTGCCGCCGGCAGCAGCTTTTCCAGCGTTCGCCTGCCTGTTCTTTTATCCAAAACGGCACACATCCTCACTATCGCTTTTTGCGCATGGCGCTCCATGATATGCCCACTCATGCACCTCGGGAAAATTATAAATTCTGATCGCTGCCGGAAACGTCGGCTTGTGCCTCTTTATCGATGCTTTTTACTTCGCGCACGACGATGCGCCGCCCCGCTGCCTCAATGACCTCAACGTCTGCGCCTTTTGGCAGGAACTCGCCGTCCGTTACGACGTCCACCTTTTCGCCGTCAAACTCCGCTATGCCGGCAGGGCGCAGCACCGTAACGCTTTTGCCCCTTTTGCCAAGCAGCCGCGAGTAGTCGGCGTTGGATACATAGCCCTCGTTTCTGTCCGCCGAGTTTTTGAGCACTATTGAGGATTTGTATATCCTTCCTTTTTTGAAGCTTCGCAGAATTAGAAGCAGGAACAGCGCGATTATTGCGCCTATTATCACAATCATAATAAGAGCTTCCGTTAGCGAAGTCGCCTGGAATACGATGCACAGCACGAGCGCTATAAGACCCAGCCCGCCGAATATGCCGAAGCCCGGCAGGAACATCTCTATCGTCAGCAGCAATATGCCCGCGGCGAACAGCACTATCGTGATTGTATGTATCGTTTCAAAAAGCATGGTTGACCTCCACTAGTTAAAAAGCGGCATTAAATTACGAACAATGTATGTCGTGCAAAAGTAAAAATCAGGTGAATCATATAATAAGTATAACATAAGAGAAGCAAATATACCAAAGAATAATACACACCCCATCAAGTCTTTCGACTTGCTGGGGACCCCGTTATCAATACCAAGGTTTGGCTTGCGTGAGCAAAGCGGCAAGGCAGTAATATAATTGTATGAATGTGAGTTTTTATATAAACGGATGCCAATAATATAATGAACGAGGCCTTTTTAGCGCCGCCTCCGAAACTTGACAACAAACGGATATAACGGATAGAATTACAAACTGGAGTATATTATCGGGTGGTAAACCGTGCCCCTTAAGGCAGTTGCTAGAGGGGGTAACTTTACGAGGAGTATAATAATGACAGGTGCAAACTCGCCGCACAGCCTGAAAATCGAAGACGTATACAAAGAGCTTTCAACGGGAACTCACGGGCTTGATTCCGAAAGCGTTATAAAAGCGCGTGAGCAATGGGGCAGCAACGCTCTGGACGAGGGGCGAAAGAAGACGTTTTTTGGGATACTGCTCGATCAGCTCAAAAACCTGATGCTGATAGTGCTGTTCGGCGCGGCTCTCGTCAGCCTGATACTCGAAGGATTCAACGCGGATTTCATAATAATTATCGCCGTGATACTGCTGAACGCTTTGATGGGAGCGGTGCAGGAGAGCAAGGCAATGAACGCTCTCGACGCGCTTAAAAAGATGTCCGCGCCGTTTGCGAATGTAATAAGGGACGGCAAGCCTTTGTCCGTTAAAGCTTCGGAGCTCGTGCCGGGCGATCTTGTGCTGCTCGCAGCGGGCGACAGCGTGCCCGCCGATATACGGCTCACGACGTCCGCGCTTTTGAAGGTAGACGAAGCGATGCTGACGGGCGAATCGCTGCCCGTCGAGAAGGACGCGTCGGCCGTGCTGCCTGAGGATACTCCGCTCGCGGAGCGGGTGAATATGGCTTATTCGGGCACTAACGTGACGTACGGCCGAGGGCAGGGAATAGTCTGTTATACCGGCATGCGAACCGAGATAGGAAAGATAGCGGGAGCGCTGAAAGAAGCAAAGGAAGGCGATACGCCGCTGCAGAAGCGCATGGACTCGCTCTCGAAGCTGCTCTCGGTAGCTGTGCTCGTTATTGCCGCCGTGATATTTGCCGTGGGCGTGCTAACCGGCAGGCCTGCCATAGACATGTTCCTTGTGGCCGTCAGCCTTGCGGTGGCGGCGATACCCGAGGGGCTCGCTACCGTCGTTACGCTGCAGCTCACTATGGGAGTGCAGAAGATGTCAAGGCGCGGCGCTATTGTGCGCAAGCTGCCTGCGGTGGAGACGCTTGGGTGCACCAACGTAATATGTTCCGACAAGACGGGAACGCTTACGCAGAACAGCATGAGCGTGCTTAAAGCGTTTTACAACGGGCGCGAGTACGCAGCGGACGCGTTGGAGGGAAGCGCGGAGCTTAAGCTGATTGACCGCGTGTTTTTGCTGTGCAACGATACGCAGGTTGCGGTGGAGGAAGGCCGCAAGCGGCTGATAGGCGACCCGACCGAAACGGCGCTGTATGCCTTTGCAGCAGCGAGGCTTGAGCCGGAAGCCGCATTAAATGAGTTTGAGCGCGTGCTCGAGATACCTTTTGACTCGGAGCGCAAGCTTATGAGCACCGTAAACGGCAGCGACGAATATAAACTGTACGTAAAGGGCGCTCCCGACGCGCTGATAGAGAGATGCACGGGCATATCGATAAACGGCAAAGTATACCCGCTTGACGACAATACGAAAGCGCAATTACAGGCGGCTAACGAGAAGATGGCCGGCGAGGCGCTGCGCGTGATAGCGGCGGCGTATAAGCCGTTCGACAAAAAGCCGGAGTCCATAGAAGGACTCGAAGAAAACCTCGTATTCGTAGGGCTTGCGGGCATGATGGACCCGCCGAGGCCGGAAGCGAAGGACGCAGTCGCGACGTGCAGAAAAGCGGGCATAACGCCGGTGATGATAACGGGCGACCATAAGACCACTGCGACTGCGATAGCGCGCGAGCTCGGCATACTGACGGAGGGCGCGAAGGCGATAACGGGCAGGGAGCTCGACGGCATGGACGACAGTGATCTCGCGGAAAACATAGACAGAATAAAGGTGTACGCGAGAGTCGCGCCCGAGCATAAAGTGCGCATAGTGAAGGCGTTCCGCTCGCGTGGAAGCGTCGTTTCTATGACGGGCGACGGAGTCAACGACGCCCCGGCATTAAAAGAGGCGGACATTGGCGTTGGCATGGGCATAACGGGCACGGAGGTGTCGAAGAACGCGTCGGATATGGTGCTGACTGACGACAACTTCGCGACTATAGTTAAGGCGGTGGAGGAAGGGCGCAGGATATACCGCAACATCAAAAAGGCGGTGCAGTTCCTTCTGTCCACGAACCTCTCGGAAGTGCTGACGCTTTTCGTAGGCACCATGCTTGGATACACGGTGCTGCACCCGGTGCAGATACTCTGGATTAACCTCGTTACCGACACGTTCCCCGCGCTGGCGCTCGGCATGGAACCCGCGCCGGTCGATATAATGAACCGGCAGCCGCGCGACTCAAAGCAGAGCTTTTTAAAGGGCATGACCGCGAATCTCGTGACTTTCGGCACAATGATGACAATAGAGACGCTGCTGATATTCTTCCTGTCGCTGCAGCGGTACGGCAACCCTGAGGTGTCTGCCACTATGGCGTTCCTGACCCTTGGGCTTACGCAGCTTTTTCACGCGTTCAACGTACGCTCTACAACCCGGCCCGTGTTTTCTGGGATCGGGTGCAACAAGTGGATGTTCGGTGCGCTTTTGGTCTCCGCGCTGCTGCAGGTGGTAGTGGTTGCCGTCGTGCCGCTCGAAGCTTTCTTCAGCGTAACGCAACTCAGTGGCGAGCAGTGGCTGTTTTCGGTAATCGCGGCGTTCGCAATAATACCTATATCGGAAATCATAAAGCTTATTAAGCGGGCAGCCCGCAAAAGAGGATAAGAGTGAGTACGGGATGAGGGGTGGCAGAGCATGATAGATTACCACATGCATTCGGATATATCGGGAGACTGCAGCGTACCTATGATGCGCATGGCCGAAGCCGCGCGTCGCAAAGGGCTTAAGGAAATATGCTTTACCGAGCATATCGATATTGATTTCCCCGGCGATATAGACTTCGTGTTCGACATGAGCGAATACGACGAAGCGTTTGGCGAAGTAAAGGCCGCGTTTGAAGATTTGAATATACGCAAAGGCCTGGAAGCCGGGCTTGAGACTGCGACGAAGGACACGATGAGCGCGCTCGTCAGAAAGCACAAGCTCGATTACGTGATAGGCTCAAAGCACCTTGTGACGGGGCTTGACCCGTTCGGCAGCGAGCTTTGGAAGATGTGCTCCCAGCGCGAGGCATATGAGGCGTATTTAAAGGAATGCATAGAAAGCGCGAAGGAATGCGGCTTTTTTGACGTGTTCGGGCATCTTGGCTATATATCTAAGTTCTGCCCGTTTGAAGATTCGCTTATGCGCTATGCGGACTACGGGGACGCTATAGACGAGCTATTAAAGATACTCGTGGAAAAAGGCAAGGGGCTCGAGGTGAACACTAGCGGCATTAAGCCGACAGGCTCGGTGATGCCCGAATTGCCCATAGTTAAACGCTTCTTCGAACTGGGCGGAGAAATAATCACGGTGGGTTCGGACGCGCACGACGAAGCGTCGGTTGGGCGCGCTGTCGAAGAAACGATGCGGCAGCTTGCGGACATAGGCTTTAAGTACGTATGCGCGTTTGACGCACGGGAGCCGCGCTTTATTGCAATAACCCAGGCTTAACGCCTTACGCCTTAAGAATTCCTTCTGCGCCAGACAGCCGGCCAGAAAAGCATAAGTACGGGGAATATCTCCAGCCTGCCGGCCAGCATATCGAACGAAAGTATTATCTTGCTGAAAGCGGAGAAGCCGGAGAAGTTGCCTATTGGGCCGACGCCCCCGAGCCCTGGCCCGACGTTGCTTATGCACGTGATAACCGCCGTTGCCGTAGTCTCCATATCAAAACCGTCAATTGATACGAACATTATGGAGATTGCGGTTAACCCCACATAGGTGACGACGAATATGCCGGTCCCGCGGATTATGTTTTCACTTAAGGGTACGCCCTCAAGCTTTACCAGTTTCACGGCGTTGGGATGCAGCAGCCTGAAAGCCTCCCTTTTTAACGTCTTGAACATTATCAATATGCGCGAGACTTTGATGCCGCCGCCGGTGGACCCCGCGCACGCTCCTATGAACATAAGGAAAACAAGAGTATATTTGCTCAGCGTCGGCCACGAATCAAAGTTTGTGGTAGCGTAACCGGTCGTCGTGATAATAGACGCAACCTGGAACGACGAGTAGCGCAGGCTTTCCGCAAAATTTGAATATGCCGGACCCATAAGGTTAATCGCGATTATCAGTATAGCGACGATTATTATGCCGAGGTATGTACGCATCTCCTCGTGTAGCAGGAATTTTTTGAATTTTCCTGCCACCAGCAGAAAAAACGCGCTGAAGTTTATTCCGTACAGTATCATGAATACCGTTATCACCACATCGATATAGACGCTGTTATAATAGCCTATAGAAAGGTTCTTTATCGAGAACCCCCCCGTGCCTGCCGTACCGAACGTATGGACGACACTGTCAAAGAGAGGCATACCGCCAAAAAGCAGCAATACTATCTGTGCAAGCGTTAATACGATGTATATCTTGTAGAGTATCGACGCCGTCTGTCGTGCTTTAGGTACAAGTTTTTCTTTTGTGGGACCGGGGCTTTCGGCCCGCATTACGTTGAAAGGGTCTGCGCCCGACATGGGCAATATCGCCATAACGAATACAAGAACGCCCATGCCGCCTATCCAGTGCGTAAAGCTGCGCCAGAACAGTATGCCCTTGTCGATTACTTCCACGTTGGGTATTAAAGAGGAGCCCGTTGTCGAAAACCCTGAGATAGTTTCAAATATGCTATCGATATAAGTGGGCGTAGAACCTGTGAGCGTAAACGGCACCGCCCCAATAAGCGATATTATGACCCAGGATATTGATACCGTGATTATGCCTTCCTTTGCGTGAAACGACTTGTCCGTCGGCTTTGTAGGGGCAAGGAGCAGGCTTAATAAGAGCGCGCCCAATATCGTGACCGAAAACATCATCGCCGTATGATATTCGCTGTATAATAAGGCGACGATGGCGGACAAAGCCATGAAGCCGGCCTCGAAGCGTATAACCTGACCGCATATGTATCTTATCATACCAAAGTTCATTGCATTCCCCGATTATATGAAGATGTCGTTGAGGTCATTTAGATGCTCTATCGTCGTAACCACTACCACGCTGTCGTCTTCGACTATATAGTCTTTGCCCTTGGGTATTATTATTTCGTTATTCCGCACTATCGTGGCTATTAAAACGTCGTTCTTGATAGGCAGACTGGAAAAAGGAACGCCGAGGTTTTTGGTGGACGCGCTGGCGCTGAACTCCACGACTTCTGCGGAGTTGCCGACGACGCGGTAAAGCGTCTTTATACGGTTGCCTTTTGTATTCGCCATGTTCCTGACATAACGTATTATCTGGTTGGCGGCGATGTTTTTTGGGCTTATAACCCTGTTTATGCCGGCGTTGCTTATCACGTCGGCATAGCCAAGCCTGTTTATCTTCGTTATTACTTTAGGCACGCCCTTATATGCCGCATACAGCGATATAATAAGGTTTTCCTCGTCCATGTCGGTAAGAGCGATGAATGCGCTGTAATCGGTAAGCCCTTCGGCATCAAGCAGCTCCTTGTCTGTGCCGTCGCCGCTTATTATCATCGCCGAGGGCAAAATCTCGCTTAAATGCTCGCACCTGTCCTGGTCTTTTTCGATTATCTTAACGTCAATGCCGAGGTCTAGGAGCATATTGCTCAGATAGTAGGCAATAAGGCTGCCGCCCACAATCATTACGGAACGAACCTTCTTCTCGTAATGGCCCGCTAATTTAAGATATTTTTCGATATTCGCGTAATCCCCGATAATGTGTATATGATCTCCACGGTTGAGTACGAAATCGCCGTTGGGTATGAAAGCTTCATGCTGCCTGTCAACGACGCCTATCAGAATATCCATGTTCATACTATGCAGGCTGGAAACGGGCTTGCCGGCAAGAAGGTTGTCCTCCTCTATTCTGAACTCGGCCATGAATACCCTGTCGTCCGCAAACGTGCCCACGCTCAAGGCGGAGGGAAAACTGACAAGCCTCGCTATCTCCTTTGCCGAGGCGAACTCCGGGTTGACCGCCATGCTGAGTCCCATCTCTTTTTCAAACATATTAAGCTGTTCGCGGTATTCGGGATTTCTTATTCTCGCTATGGTTTGCTCGGCGCCCAGCTTTTTGCCCATGAGGCAGCAAAGTATATTGACTTCGTCCATTGAGGTGGCTGCAATAAGAAGGTCGGCCTTCGCTATGCCCGCCTGCTTTAATACGGAAGCGCTCGTGCCGTTGCCCTTGATGGTAAAGACGTCGAGCGATTCTAATGACCTTTGCAGTACGTCGTTCCTGTTGTCGATAATCGTAATGTCGTGCCCTTCCCGCGACAGGCTCTCAGACAGCGTATAGCCGACTTTACCATCGCCGACAATGATTATTTTCATACGTTAAAGCCCTCTTGAAAGATAGTCTTTTAATTAAGCAAAAACCGGCATTTATTCAATTATGAGCTGCCGCGCATTGAGCTATATACCGATTCACTTTACCATATTATATAAATAGAGCTATGTCAATATCATATAAATGAAGCTGCGGTAATAGCCGAAGAGAAACGGGCGTTAAAAGAGCGGATAATTTGTTCTGGCGCATTATTTCAGCGTTAAACGATATTGTATTTATATTCGCGTTGTGCTATAATTCCCGCTCATAAAGGTGTAATAAATTGTTAACGCAAAGAAGAAAATTAAAACTGCATCCGGCTCAGGTAGTAATAGCAGGATTCTTTATGCTCATACTGGCGGGGGCCGTGCTTCTCTGGCTGCCCTTTTCTGTGCAGTCCGGCAAACACGTGTCGTTCCTCGACGCGTTTTTTACGTCCACATCCGCAGTATGCGTTACCGGGCTTGTGACGCTCGATCCGGGCACGACGTATACGCTGCTAGGACAGATCATAATAATGCTGCTAATACAGGCGGGGGGCCTCGGGTTTATGACCGTGACGTCGCTCGCTTATATATTTGTAAGAAAACGCATAACGCTCTCGGAACGCCTCATAATAAGGGAATCGCTAAACGAATTCGACCTTTCAGGGCTCGTTAAAATGATAATAAGGATACTTAAGGTCACTTTCGTAGCCGAATTTCTGGGAGCGGCGATACTTGCGACAAGGTTCGTGCCTCTGTATGGCCTTAAGGGCATATATTTTGGCGTGTTCCACGCGGTGTCGGCGTTTTGCAACGCGGGGTTCGACGTTCTTGGCACGGTAAACGAGCCGTTTGCGAACCTTATACCGTTCCAGTCCGACCCGGTTGTAATACTGACAATAGCGGCGCTAATAGTGACAGGAGGCCTGGGGTTCGTTGTTATCACAAACATATTAAGCCCTGAACGTATAAGGAAAAAGATGCGCATAACAAGGCACTCAAAGCTAGTGCTTATAATGACCGGTATACTCATAGCAAGCGGTGCGGCGCTCATATTCCTGTTCGAGAACTCGAACCCGCAGACATTGGGGCCGCAGGATGTGGGCACGAAGATACTAAGCAGCGTGTTTCAGTCTATAACGCCGAGGACGGCGGGGTTCCAGTCGATAAACCAGAACGGCATGATGCCGGTGACTAAACTGCTCGTAATGATATTGATGTTCATAGGCGCTTCACCTGCGGGTACTGGCGGCGGCATAAAAACGACGACTTTCGCAATAGTGCTTATGAATGTGTTTACAGTAACGACAGGCCGCAAGGACGCGAATATAATGGGCAGACGGCTTGCGCTCGAAACAATAAGGAAGGCTATGGTCATATTCGCATTGTCGCTGCTGCTTGTGTTTTTTGCAGCGTTTGCAATGATTGCGATTGAGCAGTATAAGGGCGGGCTGTTTTCATTTGAGAACATATTCTTTGAAGTGCTGTCCGCATTCGGCACAGTTGGGCTATCGTGCGGGCTTACGCCGTCATTGAGCGCGGCGAGCAAGATAATATTAATATTTGTGATGTATTGCGGGCGGGTTGGGCTTATGACGCTGACGTTCGCGCTCGCGGTAAGGACATCTCAAAATAGCGGGAAAATACGGTATCCGGAAGAAAGGTTTATGGTAGGTTAGCATGATTAAAAAACAGTTTGTTGTTATAGGAATGGGGCATTTCGGGCAAGCCGTCGCGAAATCGCTATCAAGGCTCGGCGAAGAGGTGCTCGCCGTCGATATAGACGAGGAGCGCATCAACGATGTTGCGCCATATGTCACGCACGCCGTGCAGGCCGACGCTACTGATGAAAAGGCGCTTGCAGCACTGGGAATTAGAAACTTTGACGTAGCTGTCGTCACGATGTCCACCGACATCGAGGCAAGCATATTCATAACGATGCTGTGCAAGGAGATGGGCGTGAACTTCGTAGTCGCAAAGGCTCAGAGCGAGCTGCACGGCAAGATGCTTCACAAGACGGGCGCGGACAAGGTAATATACCCGGAGCGCGATATGGGTCTGCGCGTGGCGCACAACCTTGCCGCCGCCAACATACTCGACTATATCGAGTTAACGGGAGATATAAGGGTAGTTGAGATATTCGCCGTGGAAGAATGGACAGATAAAAGTCTTATGGAACTCGATTTCCGTAGAAAATATAGCGTCAACGTTATAGCGATTAAGAAAGCGGACGGAACAATGAACACCTTGCCCAAAGGTGTCGACGTAATCGAAAAGGGAGACCTGCTTATCGTTATTGGCGACCAGGAGAGTATAGAGAAGATGGAGAGGGTGGCAAAGAGGTAAAACAAAACAGCGACACGATATTTAACGTACCGTGCCGCTGCTTTTAAGTAAAGATCTGGCCGCCGCTGACATGTCTTGTCTTGCTTTCGGCTAAAGCGGAACGACCCGCCTGGATTCTTGGCCTCTCACGGTAGCCGGTAAAACCGAATGGCCTAAAAATACGTTCGCCTACATGCACGTCCAGTGCATTAATACTTCCTTCTACCAGTCTTCCAACATAAGCGCCAAAGCGCTATTCAAAGTTCAGCATTGTCAGCTCCGGCTAAGGCGGCCATTACTTTACGATAATATTTTATGTAGTTTCGCGCGAAATATTTATTTTAGCTGACGCATTTTCTTCAAATTGTTCCGGAGGGCATTTTGAAAAGGTATAAATATAAAAATGCAAGAAACGCGCTGCGCTGTTTCAAGTAAACGATAAAAAAGGCGCCACGATGCGAGTACAACTATAAAATTTGCAATAAATATTCTTAGAAAATGCAAATTGACGAATTTTTTTATTGATTTTTAAAAATGCGGATAGTATAATTAAAAACAAAAGACATATCCCGGGTTGCCCGGGAAGGGAAACAAAGGCGTTTCGAGGTCCTTGGAAACAAGGGAGGTTTGTCAGCGTCTTTTTTTTGACCCAAAAAAGGATTGTTTAAAAGCCCCGTAATACAGTTTGCGGAGGGCATAAAGGGGGATAACCGTTTGAAACATGAAGGAGAGATAAGGATACCGTCCGGCTGCGCCATCAGCGGCATATTAAACCGCAAGGGCGAGCGCTTTTCGGGCGAGACTGTGATGCGCTCTATTTCGCTCATGCGCGACAGAAGCAACGGGCTGGGCGGAGGCTTTGCGGGTTACGGTATCTATCCTGACCGCAAGGATTATTACGCGCTTCATATATTTTACGACGACCGAGACTCTAAACAGCCCGTCGAAGAGTTTATCAACCGTTTTTTCGATGTGGAAAGCTCAGGTAAAATGCCGACGAGAAAAGCGCCCGGTATTGGACGAAGCCCGCTTATATGGCGATATTTCGTTCTGCCCAAAGCGTTCCGGATGGAAGAGGCGGAGATGGACGAGCAGGAGTTCGTCGCAAAGTGCGTGCTGCGCATAAACAGCGAATTCAAGGGCGCGTTCGTATTCTCGTCCGGCAAGAACATGGGGGCGTTTAAAGGCGTCGGCTACCCGGAGGACATAGGCAGTTTCTTCATGCTCGAGCAGTACGACGCGTACCTTTGGACGTCGCACGGCAGATTTCCCACTAACACGCCGGGCTGGTGGGGCGGCGCGCACCCTTTCACGCTGCTTAATTGGTCGGTGGTGCACAACGGGGAGATATCGTCCTACGACGCCAACAGAAGGTTCGTCGAGATGTACGGATACGAATGCACGCTGATGACGGACACCGAAGTCATAACGTATATAATAGACCTTTTGGTGCGCAAGCACGGCATGAACCTCCGCGAAGCGGTAAGCGTAATGGCCGCGCCTTTCTGGAGCGAGATAGAGCTGATGGACGAGGAAAAAAAGCGCAAGTTTGAGGCCATACGCGCCGTTTACGGCTCGGCTCTGATAAACGGGCCGTTCTCGATAATACTCGGCTTTGAGGGCGGCATGATGGCGTTAAACGACAGGATAAAGCTCCGTCCGCTCGTGGCCGCCGAGAAAGGCGACATGCTGTATGTGGCGAGCGAAGAAGCGGCGATAAGGGTAATCTGCCCGTCGCCCGACAGGGTGTGGTCGCCGGCAGGCGGGGAGCCGGTATTCGGATTTGTGGAGGGACATAAATGAGCTTACAGCTTGTATGGCCGGATTATCTGGTCTTAAGAGATGAAAACAGATGCATACAATGCGAGGTGTGCGCAAAGCAGTGCGCCAACGAAGTGCACAAGCTCGACCCCGATACCGGCAAAATGGTATCCGACGAGACCAAATGCGTCGACTGCCAGCGCTGCGTTGCAATGTGCCCCACGCGCGCGCTTAAGATATGCGTCAACGATTTGGAGTTTAAGCCCAACGCGAACTGGACGCCTACGCTGATAAAAGAGGTGTACAAACAGGCAGCTTCGGGAGCCGTGCTTCAGTCGGGCATGGGAAACCCGCAGCCTTTTCCGGTGTACTGGGATAAGATGGTGATAAACGCTTCGCAGGTGACGAACCCTTCGATAGACCCTTTGCGGGAGCCTATGGAAACGGGCGTAATATTGGGGCGCAAGCCCGAAAAGCTGGAATTCGGCTGGGACGGCAAGCTGCTGACCAAGATGCCCCCGCAGGTAAAGCTGAATGTACCAATATTGTTTTCGGCGATGTCGTTCGGCTCCATTTCCGGCAACGCTCATGAAGCGCTTGCGCGTGCCGCGACCGAGCTCGGAACGCTTTACAACACGGGCGAAGGCGGGCTCGCTAAGGAGATGTACAGATACGGCAAGAACACCATTGTGCAGGTGGCGTCCGGAAGGTTCGGCGTAGACCCGGATTATCTTAACGCGGGCGCGATACTCGAGATAAAGATAGGCCAGGGCGCGAAGCCGGGGCTCGGCGGCCACCTGCCGGGTGAAAAGGTGGGCGAAGCGGTATCAAAGGCGAGGATGATACCCGAAGGCTCCGACGCGCTGTCGCCCGCTCCGCACCACGACATATATTCAATAGAAGATTTGCGGCAGCTGATATACTCGCTCAAGGAAGCGACGAATTATACAAAGCCGGTATGCGTAAAGATAGCGGCAGTACACAACGCGGCGGCTATAGCTTCCGGCATAGCGCGCGCAGGCGCGGACATCATAGCGATAGACGGCTTCAGGGGCGGGACGGGCTCCGCGCCAACTAGGACGAGGGACAACGTGGGCATACCGATTGAGCTCGCTCTTGCGTCCGTCGACCAGCGACTCAGGGAAGAGAGCATAAGGAACGAGGTGTCGCTGGTAGTCGCGGGCAGCATAAGGAGCAGCGCGGACGTTGTAAAGGCGATCGCTCTCGGCGCGGACGCGGTGTATATAGCGTCGGCGGCGCTGATAGCGATGGGCTGCCATATGTGCCAGACGTGCTACACCGGCAAATGCAACTGGGGCATAGCGACGCAGAGGGAAGACCTCGTTAAGCGGCTCAACCCCGACATAGCTACGGAGCGGCTAGTCAACCTCGTTACAGGCTGGAAGCACGAGATAGACGAGATGCTGGGCGGCATGGGCATAAACGCTATAGAGAGCCTTCGCGGCAACCGCCTGATGCTGCGCGGCGTGGGGCTTAACGAGAAGGAGCTTGAGATACTCGGCATCAAGCACGCGGGAGAGTAATATATGAAGAAGGTTTACGCTGACGAAAGATGGTGCCTGGGGTGCGGCCTATGCAAGGTGTATTGCAGGACGTCGCATTCTCTCACCAAGGATATAATAAAGGCGCACAAGCTGGAGGACCCAAGGCCCGTTGAGCGCCTGCACATAGAGACGGGCGATAAGTTTAATTTCGCATTGCAGTGCAGGCATTGCGACGACCCGAAGTGTGTGCAAAGCTGCATAACGGGCGCGATGCAGAAGGACCCGTTAACCGGGCTCGTAACGAACGAGGTGGAGCGGTGCGTGGGGTGCTGGACGTGCGTGCTTGTGTGCCCTTTTGGCGCAATAGTGCGCGACGAGGGCAAAAAGAAGGTGGCCGCGAAGTGCGATTTGTGCTGCGAGATGGGCGAGCCGGAATGCGTAAAGCACTGCCCCAACAACGCCCTTAAATACGAGGACAGGGGGGATAACGAGTGAAGTACGTGATAATAGGCAACTCGGCGGCGGCTGTAGGGTGCGTCGAAGGCATACGCAAGCATGATAAAAAAGGCAGCATCACGATAATCTCCGACGAGAAGCACCATGTGTATTCGCGTCCGCTCATATCGTATTACCTCGCGGGCAAGGTGAAGCCGGAGAGCATGGTATACAGGAAAGCCGACTTTTACGACAAAAACGGGGTTAAGTTATTGCTCGGGAAAAGAGCGACTGCAATAGACCCTGAGGCTAAGACGGTGACGCTCGGTGACGGCAAAGAGGTAAAGTACGATAAGCTGTTGATTGCGACGGGCTCTTCGCCGTTCGTGCCTCCCACCGAAGGACTGGGTAATCAGGACAACGTATTTACGTTTTTAAAATACGACGACGCGCTGGGAATAGAAAAGCTCGTTAATAAGCAAAGCCGCGTGGTCGTAATAGGCGCGGGGCTTATAGGCCTCAAGGCTGCTGAAGGGCTTGCTCCCGTGGCGGGCAGCGTGCACGTCGTGGAGCTTGCTCCCCGCGTGCTGCCCATGATACTCGACGACGCGGCGGCACAGCCGGTTAAGCGGCGCATCGAGCAGCAGGGAATAGTGTTCCATCTTGGCATGACCGCGGAAAAAGTAATCGGCGAGAAGCGCGTGGAGAAAGTCGTGTTAAAAGACGGCACCGAGCTTGACTGCGACATACTCGTAATGGCAGTGGGCGTACGTCCCAACACGGCGGAAGCAAAGGCGGCGGGCGTAAACGTAAACCGCGGCATAATAGTGGACGATAATATGCGCACAAACGTAGAGGGTATTTACGCGGCGGGAGACGTCACGGAGAGCGTCGATATGGTGACGGGCGAGAAGAAGATAATGGCGCTGTGGCCCAACGCGTACGCTCAAGGGTTCGCGGCAGGCGCGGATATGGCGGGGGCAAAAAGCGGCTTTTCGGGCGTGTTTCCTATGAACGCCGTCGGCTTTTTCGGACTCTCACTGATAACTGCGGGCGTGCAGGGCGGCGAAGGCGTAGAGATGATATCCAAAAGCGACGAGAAAACAGGCGCTATGAAACGCTTTTTCGTAAAGGACGACAGGCTTACCGGTTTCATACTGGTAGGCGATGTGGACAGGGCGGGCATATACACCTACATCATGAGCGAAAAGATACCCGTATCGAGCCTTGAAAAGCCGCTTACCGACCCGGGCTTCGGGCTTAATGCGCTGGGGCGGCAGAGAATGAAAGAAAGGATCTCTTCATAAAATGGTAATTCGCGCGGAGACAACGCAATATTACGAACTCAACAATCAGATAAAGGCGCTTGCCGAAAAGCCGGGAGAGATAGTCGTTAAGGGCGTGTTCGGACAGCGCTATATGGGCTGCGGCCTTAAAAACCACACGAAGCTTATCGTGCACGGAACATTGGGCAACGACTCGGCGTGCTACATGGACGGCGCGACGTTGGAGGTATTCGGCAACGCGCAGGACGGCATAGCGAACACCATGAACGACGGCACGCTTATAATACACGGCAACTGCGGCGACATAATGGGCTACGCTATGAGGGGCGGCACGCTTTACGTTAAAGGCTATGCCGGATACAGGGCGGGCATACACATGAAGGAGTACATGGACAAAAGCCCCAAGATAGTAATAGGCGGCAAGGCGGGGGATTTCCTTGGCGAATACATGGCGGGCGGCAGGATAGTGGTGTTGGGACTCGGGCTTAGCGAAGGCGAGCTTGCGGCAGGGAGATTCTTCGGCACGGGCATGCACGGCGGCAGGATGTTCATACGAGGGCCGGTAAACGAGGCGCTCGCGGGCAAGGAGATAAAGCGCTCGCCGCTCGACGACGAAGACAAGGCTTTCCTTAAGCAGACTATAGACGAATACGCCTCGATTTTCGGCGCAGACTTAAGCGGAGTGAAAATAGAGGATTTTAAGAAATACCAGCCGAAGAGCAAGAGGCCGTACGGGAATATGTATATTGGGAATTGATTCGAAGACAATCTCACGATTGTCTTCGAGATACGCCCCGCTTGCGCTTAATGCGCGGTCAGCGGGGCGTTTGTGAGTGCCTTTATCAAACTTTGCGTTGCCTTTCACTGGCAGAGCCAGATGAAAGGCATGTGAGTGTGCGGGGTTTAGTTTATCGGTAAAAAGTTTAATTGGTGATGGAAAAAGGCCGCTCAGTATGGGGCGGCTCTTTTTGTATGAGGTGGGGGATGCAGAAATCACGAACCGCAGGGCAGCCGGCTTCAGAGGCCGCACAAAACTACAGGCGTCATTCCGAGCGCTAAGCGAGGAATCTTAAAACAGCTAATTATCTTAAGATTCTTCGGTCGCTTCGCTCCCTCTGAATGACACTTAGTTGCTTTGGAATTAAGTTAGAAGTTATGGAAGATGTAGGTGCTTTTTATTCCGACGGCAACCTCACGATTGCCGTCGGGGTTATGCCACGCTTGTGCTTAACGCGCGGGCAGCGGGGCGTTTGTGGGGACCTTCCTACAGCGTTGCGTGTGCCTTTCACTAGCAGAGCCGCAGATGAAAGGCATGGGGGTGTGCGGGGTTTACTTTGTAAAACTTATGACTTTTTAACTTCAGGTAAGTCTTTCTCAACTAAGTTTTCCCCTCGTACAGTAATAGAACACAAACCATCTTTAAAATCTATGTAGCCATATCTTGAACTCGATGTATCTCTCAGATTTTGTATTATATTTTCTGGGACCTTAACTGGTAATTCTTTATAGCAAGTGTATATAGCATTGGCATCTACTTTTTCATAATTCAATAATTTATTGAGATAATATACTGCAACTGTAGTTATTTAAATATTAGTTTTTGGTTTTTTTTCTTCATAAAAATCTTTAAAAGATTTAATATTGTTGTTACCTCTCAAATCTAATTCTTTATCAAGTTGAGGTATAAATGCTTTAACCTTTTTTGATTTCTTGGGTACTGAATTAGAAGAGGTGTCCTTACCATTTTGAGTTTTTTCAGCAGTAGTTAGGTTTGGTTTTTCTTCATGTGTGTGAGTAGAGTATGGCGTTTTTTTCCCTGAAATGAAAGGCAATACACATTCAAAGAAAGCGGTCCTCTCTTTCTCGATAATAGCGGAATCGCCTTTTGCCTCAAATTCTATATCGCCAATTTTAATTCTGACTTCATTTTCCATAGCTTACACTCCTTTATTACATTAATCCTGCTTTATTATAAAGTTCTTCTAACATTACACGATAATTGAGTTTTATATCATCAATATCCTTTTTTCCAGCAGTATAGGTAATATTATGAGCAGAGAAATTTCCAATTTTTCTAAAGTTATCGAATTCATTTTTTATACGAGACAGTTTTAATGTTGAATTGCTTCTTGCATTTGATACAATACCATCAAGTGTTATATAGCCCGACCCTGATGCATCTTTAATTTCATCATCTATACCAAGTTTTTGATAAGCAAGAACAAGTATTATTTCAAATAGTCTACGCATTATTACAGCACAGGCATCATAGCAATTGCTGGCATAGCAATGATTAATCTGTTTAATCAAACGATCTAAATAATTGCGTTTACCACAAAATTTAGTTTCATCAATCAACTCACTAGAAGACTCTATTGTTTCCGTATCGCTCCATAATCCCCCAAATTCCTTCTCTAGACCTTGTAAAATTACTGGTATGAATTCTAGTAAATTATTTTCTCCTTTAACTACTAGCATGACTTTTGTTTTCCCTGTTGTTAGGCTATTTTTAAGTCTAGAGGAGTTTGGAGCATTAAAACCACATTGCAACATAAGTTCTGAAACAATCGACATGGTGAATTTAGATACACCAGTCTCTTTATAATGATAGAAACACAATAGTTTTGCGCGTTCTAGTATGTTTTTATTCTTCAAATCAACAGCATTAATAAAATCAAATATTTTCATTCGTTACCCTAATTTTAATTTTGGAGGTAATAAAACATGTTGCAAAACTGAATAAAGATACCTTCAACATATTATACCATATTTTTATTATACTTGGCAAACTTCGCTCTTGTTGATGGAATTCAAATACCCATCCGGGGCGCACGAGGGATTATTCCCTTTGGCGGGAGTATGAGGGCAGAGCCCTCATAGTGCGAAGCACGAAAAGTGCCCTATCATAAGTGCGCAAGCACGAAAAACGCTCCCTCATAAATGCGCCAGCACGAACGGGGTAATAGGGGCAGCGCCCTCATAGTGCGAAGCACGAAACGGAACGACACGGGGGTCGTTCCCTATATGGTGCGTCAACACGAAAAGCGAATTACGCCTTGTGTTCCTTGAAGTTGATTATCATCTCGTTGGTGAGGCTGATGCCGTCCGCCGCCATGTCGATATCGTCACGATGCACCCACTCGGCTGAGGAAAGCTCGTTTTTATCGAGCGCAATGGCGTCGCTGCCGTCAAGGTCGCAGTAAAACCCCATCAGCAGCGAGCCGGAAAACGGCCACGGCTGGCTCTTGTAATACCGTATGTTTTTAACCCGTATACCGGTCTCCTCGAAAACCTCGCGCCGCACGGTATCTTCTATAGGCTCGCCTATCTCCGCAAACCCTGCTATAAGCGCGTAGTTTTTATATGGCCGCCCCGAGTACTTGGTTAGCAGCAGCCTGTCCCCGTCCGTTACCGCGACTATGACCGCTGGCGCTATACTAGGATACACCATGTTGCCGCAGTTTTCGCAGCGCAGCATGCGCTCTTTGCCGTCCTTTGACATGTCCGCGCCGCACCTCCCACAGAAACGGTTGCTCTCGTACCAACTGGAAAGCTGGCATGCCGTCGCGGCCGCAAAAGCAAGCGCTTTTGGCTGTTTGCTGCGGAAAGCCGCAATGTCGAGGCAGTCAAAACCTCCCCAGGGCTCCGCCGCGGGGGCGAGAAAGAACTTTTCACCGTCAACGGCGAACAGGTAGGTGTACGAAGAAAGCGGCAGCGGTATTTCGCCGAGCCTCGGGAACGCTACGCCCTGTTCCGTCTCCTTTGCGAGAACGGCGTTGTCCTTTATGAACATTATGAAGCTGCCCGGGCCGGGCGCCTCATTGCGGTAACAGTTGTCAAAAACATGCGGCCAAAATTCGTGTATCATATATCGCTGCCTTTCTGCGCGCTGATGTGATTTATCCCCGGCAAACGGGGCGTACGGGGCATGGATAGAATACACCCGCGCGGCGCTTTCTGTCCACAACGCGCCGATTCGGGAAGTTGCCGGAAAAAGCATTGACGCGGCAAAGGGAATATGCAATAATAGAGCTGGAGCATATATACATTAGTGGATATATTATGCATGAGAGGACGCCATGATTGAAAATGCAGTATGTGCTGTTGAAATAGCAGTGCATATTCTCAATATATTATTGTATATTTCAATAACGATAGCAATCGCTGTGCTCTGCAGGTTTTTGAAGAGGAAGTTCGCAAAATAGTTAAATTCCTATTATATTATATACGTCGCTTACGAAGTGCGGACGCTATCATTCTTAATGTCAGAAAAGGGATGCGGAAAGAGGCTAACGCGGTTTGCACTTTGCGGGTTAATACGGGTACGCGCGGTAATCCATCTGAGCCTGTATGCGCTCGCGCGCTTCTTTTCCCGCGATGCGCTCGCAGACATAGAGCCCCAAGTCTATCGCGGATGTAACGCCTCCGGCGGTTATTATGTCGCCGTCTTCCACGACGCGCTCAGCCGACACTTCTTTTGCAAACCTTTTTAATTGCTGCATATGATTAGGGTGCGTCGTAGCCTTTCTGCCGTTAAGTAATCCCGCCGCTCCGAGCGCGAGCACTCCGCCGCATACTGCTGTCTTCACCGCGGCAGGGGATACGCTTCTTATCCATTCCAAAAACGTCGCGTCGCCCAGCAGCGCCTGAATGCCTCTGCCGCCCGGTATGAATATATAGTCGTACGCGTTAAGGCCGCCGCCCGCCACGTCCGGCGTAAGCACGGCGCCTTCAAACGATTTTATTATGTTTTTGCGTGCGCAGACAGCGTACTCCAAATCGGGGACGAAGCCCATCGTTTTAAGCCGCGTGACCGGGTCGTAAAAACCTGCGAAATCCAGCAGCGTCATACCGTCGTATACAAGAAAAGCGATTTTCATCTAATGCTCCATTTCTTATCTATGGTAAATGCGCGTGGTTCACTTGAGTTCTTCATCCTCGCGCTTCCATTTGCGGCTGTAGAGCTTGCCGCTCTGCTTGACCCTCGTAACGGGTTTGCGCGTCCACTCGCGGCGCAGCGTTTTATATAATTCGGTTTTCGACTTCGGTTTTTTCATATGCTTACTGTTACCGTAATTCAAGCTCAAAATACGGCTCGTCTACGAATCCTGTGTCCTCGAACTGCTTATAGCCTTTTTGTATAAACCCGCACTTGCTTATCATGTTTATCGACGCGGCGTTGTCGGGATGGGCAGAGGCGAACACCAGCCGCGCCTTTTCGTTGTCTCTGAGCCAGCGGATATATGACCTCAGCGCTTCCGTTCCGTAGCCTTTACCCCAAAACAGCTTGTTAAGATGGAGTATGGCTTCGACATGAAGCGGGCACTGTTTATCAAACTGTCCTCCGCACAGACCAGCGAGCCTGCCCGAACTCTTTTCGACGGCTGCAAATATGGCGTTGCCGTACAGCGCGTAGTTTTTGCGATTAAACTCTATTATCTTTGTTATATGCTCTTTGCTGGTGGTTCCGCCGCAGTAGCGCATCGTTTCGGCGTCGCCCCATATATCGCAAAGCGCATTGAGGTCTGAATGCTCCATGAGCCGGAACAAAAGGCGCTCCGATTCAAATATAATACTCATTCACGCTTCCTTAAGAAATGCCTTTATCCTTTCCGCCGCGAGGCGTATGCGCTGCTCCGACTGCACCAAAGCCATGCGCACATAGCCTTTACCTCCTGCACCGAACGCGCTTCCCGGCACGGCTATCACGCCGGTACTGCGACCGAGCAGCCTGCCGAAAGCAATGTCGTCGCTGCCGAAAGCTTCCGGTATCTTAGCCCAGACGAACATAGTGGCCTTGGGCGGCGTTATGTTCCATCCGGCGTCCGCAAAGCATTCTGTCAGCACGTCCCTTCGCCGCTCGTATTCCAGAGCCGTTTGCCTGATGTCCGCGGGGCTGCCTGACAGCGCGCATATGCCCGCCTTTTGTATCGGCAGGAACACTCCGAAATCCGTGTTGGACTTGAAGCGCTTGAGCATGCCTATGTATTCGCTGTTGCCGAAGCAGAACCCAAGCCGCGCGCCTGCGAACCCGAACGTTTTGGAGAGCGAGTTGAACTCCGCGCCCACCTGTTTGGCGCCTTCGTATGCGAGAAAGCTGCCGACTTTGAGCCCGTCGAACGCAAGCTCGCTGTAGGCGTTGTCGTGTATTATGAATATGTCGTTTTCCTGCGCGAACGCGACAAGATCCCTGTAAAACGAATCGGGAGCGACGGCCGTAGTCGGGTTGTTGGGATAGGATACTATCATAAGCTTTGCTTTTCGCGCAACGCTTTCGGGTATTTCCGAAAGGTCTATGACAAAGCCGTTCTCGGGGCGCTGCTTCGCCCAATATACGTTGGATCGCGCGAGCACCGCGCCGGTATAAAACGCCGGGTAACACGGGTCGGGAAGTATTACGGCGTCTCCGGGGTCAACGAGCGGCAGGCAGCAGTGCGCAAGGCCTTCCTGCGAGCCTAATACCGCGCACACCTCCGATTCGGGGTCTATATCCACGCCGTAACGCCTTTTGTACCAACGGGAGGCGGCCTGTTTCAATTCCGGTAAATCTTCCAGCGCGTAAATGTAATTTTGCTCCTTCAGAGCTTCCGCGGCTATCGCGTCTTTCACGTTTTTTGCGGGCGGTATGTTGGGCGTGCCTACGCTTAAGTCTATAACGTCCACGCCCTGCCGCAGCAGCAATGCTTTCTCCCTTGCGAGCTGCGTGAATATGCCGGACTCGAGACGGTCCATGAGATCGGAAAACTTCATGCTTTTTCTATGCTCCCATATGCGTTTTGAATATTATAACACATATGCGCGGCCACAATATATAGCGGCTTGCACAATAAATGGCTAACGTATACAATTAACTAATTGCCGCTTCGGGAGGATGTATCGTGTTTTTGGCAGCGTACGCGGCGGTGATGTCGGCCGCGGGGTTTTGCGTATGCGCACATGACAAGCGCGCGGCTATAAAAGGCAAAACAAGGGTGAGCGAACGGGAGCTGCTGCTTATCGCCGCATTGGGCGGCGCAGTCGGGGTATACGCTGCGATGCTTACGCTGCGGCACAAGACGAGGCGGTTAAAGTTCATGCTGATAGTGCCGCTATTAATATTATTGCAGTCGGGAGCGGCGCTGTGGGCGCTCAAAGTCTTCTAGTGCAGGAAAAACGTTACAGCCATCATTGCTGTTGACATTGCAAAGGCACTTAAATATAATATATGCGTCTGACTATGCGGATTTGCCCGCATCGCGGGCTAAACATACTTTAAGAGGTAACTTACATGAAGATGACTTTTCAGCCTAAGAAAAGGCAACGCAAAGCGGAGCACGGTTTCTTGAAAAGAATGAGCACGAGAAACGGCCGCAACGTTTTAAAGCGCAGGCGCGCGAAAGGCAGGAAAAAGCTGACCGCTTAATTCCCTTCTGAACGATGTTTTTTACGGTATCGTCAGTTTGTGGTTGGATGGAAGGTATATTGAGGCGTGAATATTCGCTGAGGCGCAACAAAGAGTTCAGGTATGTATATAAAAGGGGACGGTCCGTTTCGGACAGCACCCTTACGCTTATATATGTGATCACCAAAACGCCGCACCTTAAAGTGGGGTTTTCGGTGTCGAAGAAGTTGGGAAACAGTGTTGAGCGCAACAGGTTGAAACGCAGGATGAAAGAAGCTTTTTTTTCTATGCTGGACGCCGTATCGCAAAAGTGCCTGTTGGTGTTCGTGCCTAAGGAGGCGGCGCGGGAGGCGGAATACAAAGACCTGCTCGTTTCGATAGGCGCTCTTTTAAAAAAAGCGGGACTGATGGAGAAATAGCATGAAGCGCATACTCCTGGCAATAATATGGTTTTACAAGCGGGCTATATCTCCTTACCTGGGGAACGCATGCCGGTTCACTCCGACGTGTTCCGAATATGCCATAGAGGCTATCGGCAAATACGGCGCTTTAAAAGGGTTCGGCATGGCGGCACGGCGCATACTGCGCTGCAACCCGTTCTGTAAAGGCGGATACGATCCCGTTCCCTGAACCGGGGCCAAGCAATGCCTCAATAGACTCGGAGGATAACGAATTTGGATTTTTTAAGCAACAACTTTATATCCGATTTTTTTCTTATAGTATTAAAAGGAGTATACAGCCTGGTTAACGACTATTCGGTAGCTATTATTGTAGTGACGATAGCGCTGCGGCTGCTGATGCTGCCGCTTGACTTAAGGCAGAAGAACAGCGCGCGTAAGATGGCTATGCTCCAGCCCCAGATTGACAGCTTAAAGAAACGCTACGCGAACAACCCGCAGCAGCTGCAGAAAAAGCAGCAGGAATTATTCAGGAAGGAAGGCGTAAAGCCGCTTGCAGGATGCCTGCCTATGCTCATTACGCTGCCTGTATTCTTCGCGTTCTTCGGAGCGATGCGCGTGCTCGCGGCGCAGCAGACCGTGTCGCTGATGCTCAACGCGCAGTACCTAGGGCAGACGGCTCTGCCGCAATGGCTCTGGGTAAACAACTTCTGGCAGGCAGACTCGGGGTTTTCGCCCATACTGCCCGCCGCTAAGGATTTTGTGGGATTTGTGCAGACCAACGCGACGTACATTACGCCGCAGGCTATGCATATGCTTGCTCAGAACGGGCTGTTGAATTTCGATTATGCAGGCGGAGTATTGAGCACTACGATGCCCGCGTATGACGCGCTTGCGGCTAAGATAATCTCCGCAAACGGGCTTACGGGGTACAACAACGGGTGGTTCATACTTCCGATACTGGCGGGCGTTACGCTGTTCTTCCAGCAAAAACTGACTATGACTCAGACGCCGCAGGCCGCGGGGCAGGGCAAGTTTATGCTGTGGTTCTTCCCGATATTCTCCGTGTACATCTGCGCGACGTCCAACGCAGCGTTCGCCGTATACTGGGTATTTGCAAACATCTATGCCCTGGGGCAGGTGCTTGTTCTGAATTATATCTATAAAAAACGCGATCAAAAGGCGAAAGGCATTATCGAGGAGGCACCCTGATGGATGTTATTGAAAGCAAGGGAAAGACGGTTGACGAAGCCGTTTTCAGCGGTCTATTGAAGATGGACCTGTCTATAGACGAAGTGGACATAGAGATACTCGACGAAGGCGGCGGGCTGTTTAAAAGCGCGAGAGTAAGGATGACGAAGAAAAAGGACTCCGAGCTGCCCGGCAAGATCGAGATGGCCGGCGAAAAGCAGGAGGCGCCGCCCGCAAAGCGCGAAACGCCGCGCTATGAAGCGCGCCGCGACGACAAAAAGGGCCGCCCTCACCGCAGGGAATATGACCAAAGGCATGAGCGCAAGGCGGAAGAAGCGGAGCTTGTAACGCCAAAGGAGCCTCAGAACGACGCCGAGAAGTTTTTATACGGACTTTTTGAGCGCATGGGCGTTAATGTGACGCTAAAGTCCGAGAAGCTGCAGGACGACATACTTCGTATAGATATGTCGGGCAAGGCGATGGGGATGCTTATAGGCCGCCGCGGCGAGACGCTCGATGCTTTGCAGTACTTAACGAGCCTTGTAACAAACAACGGCAAGGAAGAGTACCTAAAAGTGATGCTCGATACCGAAAACTACCGCAAGAAGCGCGAAGAGGCGTTAAAACGGCTGGCGTTAAGGCTGGCGGATAAGGTTGTTAAATCGGGCAAGAAGGTAGTGCTCGAGCCGATGAACCCGTACGAGCGGCGCATACTGCACGCTACGCTGCAGGACCATCCGGGCATAACGACGTACAGCGAAGGCGAGGACCCTTTCAGGAGCGTAGTCGTGGCATTAAAGGACGAAACAAAGGCCGAAGTTGAATAGAATAGCAAAAGCGCATCGCATGGTGCGCTTTTTTGTATGTGCGCGCGGCATGCGCGCGACCTTGACGGTGAAAGTCCGTTACGGGGGTTGATAGCACCAACCGTTAGCCAAAGGCAAGGGTGTCCATCGTGAGGTGGAATCTGAAGGAAGC
>JBLNCA010000055.1:0-61248 GCA_050260375.1 Burkholderiales bacterium
CCGGCTTCCTTCAGATTCCACCTCACGATGGACACCCTTGCCTTTGGCTAACGGTTGGTGCTATCAACCCCCGTAACGGACTTTCACCGTCAAGGTCGCGCGCATGCCGCGCGCACATGTATGCCTTCCCCTTAGAGGGGAAGGTGGCGCGAAGCGCCGGATCAGGTGTATGCATTCCACAGAGGTTTTAATCACCTGTTGGAAATATCATGTTATAAATATCATTGCAGACGTTCTCAAACCGTTGGTTTATGTCTGCGTTGGAATACCGCATAACTTTCAGTCCAAGGCTCTCCAAATATTCATCCCGGACTTTGTCCACGGCTGCCGCCGTTTCTTCATAGTGCTGCGAACCGTCAATCTCGATGACCAACTTTGCCCCAGCGTAGTAGAAGTCAACTATATACTGCCCGAATATTTTCTGACGCTTTACAGGAACTTGCAGGTTCTTTAAGAAATCGTACCACAGATGCCGTTCCTCTTTTGTCATTTCCCTTCGCAGCCTTTGCGCATTGTTCGTCAGTTTGGGATTGCATTGTTCGTTCATATATTATCCCACCTCATCAGTCAAATGCTTCGCATTTGCCAACTTCCCCTCAGAGGGGAAGCCTTTTTATCTCGATTCCATAAAGCCTTCTCCTTGAGGAGAAGGTGGCGCGGCGCGCCGCGCCGGATGAGGTGTATACCATTACTTGTTCTATACGGGCTTTAAGACGCGCGGTCGAGCGGCGAATACGCGCCGCCATCATACAGCTCGCGTATGCTCACGTTGCAGGAATGGTCTATGGGCTCCCATACCACGTCTTTTTTAAACAGGCAATAGAAGTTTATCGGGAGCCAGCTTAAAATAAACACAGGGAACATAAAAATGCCGGCTATATTGTTCTTCAGCTTTGCACCATGCAGCGCAAGAACGAACGCCGAAAACAACACCTGCCCGAAATATCCGGCTATAAAACTCGCAACAGCAACCAACAGGGCTGCCATGCCGTAAGCTCTCATGTCGATAAGCGACG
The DNA here is from genome assembly GCA_050260375.1 of Burkholderiales bacterium. Lineage (GTDB taxonomy): Bacteria > Bacillota > Clostridia > Christensenellales > SZUA-584 > DTFZ01. Next base: position 1,017 of record JBLNCA010000055.1, read on the forward strand.
CAAGCGATGTGACGACCGACAGCACTGTAAGCAGCACCTGATAAAACGGCGTAAGCGCGAAAAGTAACACGTCGAGCGCGCACCTGTTGTTCCTTTTAAATGCCGCAGAAAACAGCTTTGAGAAATAAGAATACACGCACATGTAAGAACCCGCCGTCCACCTCTTGCGCTGCCGCATCGAAGTTAAAAACTTTGTCGGCTGCTCGTCGTATATCACCGCGTCCTCGACAAACACTATACGCCTGTTTTTCAACACGCATAGTATTGTGTATTCCATGTCCTCGGTCAGCGTATTTACAGAAAACCCTGTTTCCTTAAGAAGCTTTGCCGACACCATGTATCCGGTGCCGTATATATTTGCGCTGCGCCCAAGGTTCATGCGCGCGCGGTTTATAAATATGTTTATAGTGCCAAAATAAATCGTATAGCACTCGGATACCCAGTTGCCCTTCAAATTTTTACTGTCGCGCTTTCCCTGCGCCGCCTGGTATCCCGCGCAAAGCGCGTCGTTCATGCGCTGCAAAAAGTTGGGGCTTGCTACATTGTCCGCGTCGAATATACAATAGCCGTCATAGCCCGAATTCTGCAATGCGGTGAAAGCCTTTTTTAACACGTCGCCTTTTGTATTAACGGGCATTTGTATTTCAAGTATGCGCGCCCCCGCCTGCGCCGCAACACGCGGCGTATCGTCCGTGCAATTGTTGGGGATAACGAAAATGTCATAGAGCTCTCTTGGGTACGCCTGGCGCTTTAAGCTGTCGATAAGGCTGAAGATCACCTTTTCTTCGTTGCGCGCCGCAATAAGCACCGCAAACCTTTTTTGAGGCGCGTACGAACCTAAAGTACTTTGTCTCTTCTTAAACGCCGCAAGCCCAAGTACTATAAAATACAAGCTGTATAATACGAGCGGCAGTGACAGTATACAGCAAAAAATTATAATTAAACTCATATATCAATATCTGCTTTCGATTTTATGACACAAAAGCGCTGCCGCATAATGACGGCTTCGCCGTTGCCTCGCCTGATTGCGCTTAAGCCTTAATCTTATCAGTTAACATATAATGCATAGGCTGTATTATATAATGCAAATAGTTTATTTTCAAGGCTTGTGTATAAATTTGTAATATTATCGTGTTTTTACGCGAAGCACACCAAATTTTCCTGTCTTTACCATTTAAACTATTGGCCGTATATAAAAATATACGCCCGGCTGTTTTTCTGCTATAATGTGCAGCGAAGGAGTGTATATGAGGCTCGATAAATTTTTAAAGGTGTCCAGGATAATAAAACGCCGCACGGTGGCAAGCGAAGCGTGCGACAGGCAGCGCGTGTTCGTAAACGGCAACGTCGCAAAAGCGGGAAAAGACTTGAAAATAGGCGACGTAATAGAGATACGCTTTGGCAGCAGCACGCTCAAGGTAAAGGTATTAAAGCTCTCGGAAACGGTGCGCAAGGAAGAAGCCGACGGCATGTACGAAGTACTGGAGGAATCGAAGCATGCCTGACACAGTGGGCATAGTGCTGGCCGCGGGCAGCTCGGAGCGCATGGGCCAAAACAAGATGCTGATGCATATAGGCGGCAAAACCGTGCTGCAGCGCTCGCTTGAGGCGTTTGAGTCGGCGGGCTGTTTTGACCGCGTAATAATCGTCTGCCGTAAATGCGACAGCGAAGAAGCCGATTGCATTGCGAGGCGCGCGCTCACTGTTACGTATATTATCGCAGAGGGCGGCAGCGAGCGGCAGTACTCCGTGGAAAACGCGCTGAAAGCCGCGCAAGGGGCTGAAGTCGTCGCGGTGCACGACGGCGCGAGGTGCTTTATAGACCCGGCTGTAATACGCGCGTGCGTTGAAAAAGCGTATGAGACGGGCGCGGCCGCCGCAGGCGTGAAAACTTTGGATACGATAAAGGTAGCAGAAAACGGCATAATTACGGATACGCTCGATCGCGAGCGGTTAGTCAACATACAGACTCCGCAGGCGTTTAAGTACGAACTGTTAATGGACGCCCACAGACAGGCAAAGGCAGACGGCTTTTTGGGCACGGACGAGTGCATACTGCTCGAGCGGCTGGGGCTGCCGGTAAGCTTTGTGGAGTCGCGCTACGACAACATAAAAATAACGACGCGGGAGGATATAGTGCACGGTATGGCGATAGCGGGCGTGCAGGTAAGGACGGGCATCGGCTGCGACGCCCACAGGCTGCAGCAAGGCCGCAGGCTCGTGCTTGGCGGCGTGGAGATACAATATGAAAAAGGGCTCATAGGCCACAGCGACGCAGACGTGCTGCTGCACGCCGTAATAGACGCCCTGCTGGGCGCAGCCGCGGCGGGCGATATTGGCCGCCATTTTCCCGAGACGGAGGAGTACCGCGGCATAAGCAGCTTAGAGCTGCTGCGTCGCACCAGGGATATAATCTCCGAAAAAGGATACGGCATAGTCAACATAGACGCGACTATAGTTATTCAGGCCCCGAAGCTCGCGCCGTACATAGATTCAATGCGCGCTAATATCGCCGAAGCTCTTCAGATAGACGAAGGCTCCGTCAGCGTAAAGGCCAAGACGACGGAGGGCATGGGCTTTGAAGGCACAGGGGAAGGGGCCTCCGCCACCGCAATAGCGACGCTTATCGGTTAGTATCAATTCTCCCCTGTGACCGCCCAAATCGGAATGCTTTTGAGAGCCCCGTAGAGGGTATCCGGCGCGAAGCGCCCGAAATGCGGCTGCGCCGGGCGTTTGGCCATATTGATATAAAACTTGATTTTTTTATTTCGTTATATAATAATGTACGAAGCAATCTATGTTTAAAGCCTCGTTTATCATTCCGGGGATAGGTTTGCTAGGAATCACATAAAACGTTAGCTTTAACCGTTTGGGAGATATATATGAACTTTTTGCAAATCGAAAAGAAATGGCAGAAGAAATGGGAAGAGACGAGACTGTATAAGTTTGACAGGTCCCGGGTGGACAAAAAGAAGTACATACTCGAAATGTTCTCATATCCGTCGGGCGCAAAGCTGCACGTCGGCCACTGGTACAACTACGGCCTTTCGGATTCGTACGCGCGCTATATGCGCATGAAGGGCTTCGAGGTCTTCCAGCCGATGGGCTTCGACGCTTTCGGGCTGCCCGCCGAAAACTACGCGATAAAAACGGGCATACACCCCGAGGATTCGACGCTCTCCAACATAGAGACCATGGAGCGCCAGCTGCGCGAGATGGGCGCCATGTTCGACTGGGACTACGAGATAAAGACGTGCTTGCCCGACTACTATAAATGGACGCAGTGGTGCTTCCTGCAGCTTTATAAAAAAGGCCTCGCCTACAGGAAGGAAGCGCCGGTAAACTGGTGCCCAGGGTGCAACACAGTTCTTGCCAACGAGCAGGTAATAAACGGCTGCTGCGAGCGCTGCGACTCGACGGTTGTGCGCAAAAACCTAACGCAGTGGTTCTTTAAGATAACCGATTACGCAGAGAGGCTGCTGGATGGCCTCGACGGGCTCGACTGGCCCGAGAAGACGAAGACCATGCAGCGCAACTGGATAGGAAAGTCCACAGGCGGCGAGATAACGTTCAAAATAGAAGGCGGCGGCGAGTTCACCGTGTTCACGACGAGGGCGGACACGCTGTTTGGGTGCACGTACTGCGTATTAGCGCCCGAACATCCGCTGACGCTTAAGATTACCACTCCCGGGCAGCGCAAGGCTGTCGAAGAATACATAGAATACGCCGCACGCGCAAGCGAGATAGACCGCCTTTCAACCGTGCGCGAAAAGACCGGCGTGTTTACGGGCGCGTACGCTATAAACCCGATAAACAACCGCCGCATACCGATATATGCGGCCGATTACGTGCTCGCGACATACGGCACCGGCGCGGTTATGGCCGTGCCCGCGCACGATGAAAGGGACTTCGAGTTCGCAACAAAATACGGACTGCCTATAGAGCGCGTTATAAAGTCGAAAAACGGCGAGCCCGACGACCTGCCGTACGTCGAATACGGCGTTTTGGTAAACAGCGGCGAGTTTTCCGGCCTTGATTCCGAGGCGGGCAAGAACGCAATAATAGAAAGATTAAAGTCGATGCGCGCGGGTGACTTTAAAGTAAACTACCGCCTGCGCGACTGGCTGATATCGCGCCAGCGCTACTGGGGCGCACCCATACCTATAGTTTACTGCGACAAATGCGGCGAGGTTCCCGTGCCCGAGAGCGACCTGCCGGTGATGCTGCCGTACGACGTGGACTTCACGCCCGACGGTACGTCGCCGCTGCTTAAATCAAAGTCGTTCCTTAATACCACCTGCCCGCATTGCGGCGGCCCTGCGCGGCGCGACGCGGATACTATGGATACTTTCGTGTGTTCGTCATGGTACTTCCTGCGCTATCCCGACAACAGAAACGCCGAGAAGGCGTGGGACACCGCATGGATAAACAAGATGCTGCCGGTGGACAAGTACATAGGCGGCGCAGAGCACGCGTGCATGCACCTTTTGTACGCGCGGTTCTTCACAATGGCGCTTCACGACATGGGATATTTAGGCTTCGACGAGCCTTTCAAGTCGCTCGTGCATCAGGGCGTAATATTGGGCCCCGACGGCATGCGCATGAGCAAGTCGCGCGGCAACGTGATATCGCCCGACGAATATATCAAGCAATACGGCAGCGACGTATTCCGCACGTACCTTGCCTTTGGTTTCTCTTACGTTGAGGGCGGCCCGTGGAACGAAGACGGCATAAAAGCGGTCGCGAAGTTTTTGGAGCGCGTCGAGCGCATAGTTATGCGGCTCAAGGACGTTACGGAATCGAGCAGCGAGGGCATAGCGGAGCTTAAATACGCGCAGAACTACTGCATAAAACACGTGTGCGCCGATATAGAGGCGTTCCAGTTCAACACCGCCGTTGCACGCATAATGGAGTTTACCAACGCGCTGTATAAATACGCGGACTTTTCGCCCGACAAAGAAGTGTGCCGGGACGCGATAAGCGTGCTCATACGCCTCATTGCTCCGTTCGCTCCGCATTTCGCGGAAGAGCTTTGGGAAACGATAGGCGAAGAATACTCCGTTTTCAACCAGCCTTACCCAGTCTGCGACGAAAGCGCATTGGTTCTCGACACCATAGAGATGCCGCTGCAGATAAACGGCAAGCTGCGCGCGACATTCAAAGTCGCTTCGGGCGCCACGAAAGAGGAAATAGAAGCATATATAATGAACACCGAAAGCCTTGCTTCCATGTTCGCTGGGCGCGAGGTTAAAAAGGTTATTATCATCCCCGGCAAGATAGCGAACATAGTGGTGGGTTAGCGTGATGCGCAGGGTGTTTTCCGTACGTTTCATAGCGGAAGCGGGCATAATAGCGGCGCTGTATTTCGTGCTTACCGTTGCCGTGGCCCCGCTCGCTTACGGCCAGCTGCAGATACGCATATCCGAGGCGTTGTGCGTGCTTCCTTTTTTTACGCCCGCCGCCGTGCCGGGGCTTTTTGTGGGCTGCGCGCTCGCCAATCTTTTCAGCCCATTCGGCATATGGGACGTCGTTTTCGGCTCGCTTGCCACTCTTATTGCCGCGCTTATTACATACCGCATAAAGCAAAAGTGGCTGCTGCCGTTGCCCACGATAATATTAAACGGCCTCATAATAGGCGCGGAACTAACGCTGCTCGCCGCGCTTCCCGAGTTCGGTTTTCTGCCCAAAGACGTCTATTGGGTGTCCGCCGCATACGTAGCCGCAGGCGAAGCCGTTGCCACCTACGCGCTTGGCATGCCTCTATTTTTCCTGCTTAACAAGCACAAGGATAAATTGTTTCAACGAAGATAATACGTTCCGTTACGCATACCGTTTGCCTCAAAGGAAACGGCCCTTAGACACATGCCATGCACGGAACGACCCCCGCCGCGTGCCCCGTAGGGGTATGTCGTTCCGCGCATGTATACCGTTCCAGATACTTTCTTCTGCACATCTATGTAAGGAACAACACCCGCCGTGTGCCCCGTAGGGGTATGCCGTTCCGGTCGAGTACGTTTAACGCATGATTAACGTAAAAGCAGGTGAGATCGTGGAATTGCCGAAAAGAAAACCTCAACGTTTACCCGGCTTTGATTATTCTCAAAGCAATGCATATTTCATCACCATATGCACACAAAACAAAATGAATATATTTGGCGAACTCATTGATAACAATATAAAATTGAATGATGCGGGCAGAATGGTCTGTGGAAAAATCGAATCAATATCGGGGAATTGTGTTGTAGTCGACAAATACGTTGTTATGCCCAACAATATCCACGCAATAATTCTTATAAATAACACTGTAACAAACAGCGGAACGGCACAGGGGCCGTTCCCTACGCTATCGGAAATAGTACTTCGATTTAAAACAATAACGACGAAGCTATACATCGACGGCGTAAAAAGCGGCGCATACCCGCCGTTTGAAAAGAAAATCTCAAAAATCATTCTACGACCATATCATACGCGATGAAAACAGTTACCTTGCTATCATGAAAATCCTTTGCAATGGCTGGACGATGAATATTACGTATAAAATAAATGATTGCAGGTATTTACCCCTGCCGAATACCATGTAGGGAACAGCCTCGCCGTGTGCTCCGTAGGGGTATGCTGTTCCGCCGGATTTGCCGACCTCACGCACGGGCTCACCGTCGCGCTGCGCCTCTCCCTCTTCCCTGTTTATATGAATTTATTGTTTTACTTCCGGCATTGCTATCATATATCCTTACCCATGCAAATATCTCTTAATAGAAACACTATCAAGGAGATATTCATATGGGCTTTTTTATAAGCGTCGAACCGGACGTAAAGCTGTTCGTTGAAGACTTAAACCCGCAAGGTCGCAAGACCATACTCTTTGTCCACGGCTGGCCGGGAAACCATAAACTGTTCGAGTACCAGTTTGACGTGTTCCCCGGCATGGGCTGCCGCTGCATAGGCATCGACTACAGGGGCTTCGGCAAATCCGACAGGCCGTGGACCGGCTACGATTACGACCAGCTCTCCGACGACCTGTTGTGCGTAGTCAGCAAGCTGCGATTAACGGACTTCACTCTGGTCGGCCACTCAACGGGAGGCGCAATATGCGTACGCTACATGGCGCGGCACGGAGGCTACGGCGTAGGAAAGCTCGCGTTATGCGCTGCCGCGGCGCCCAGCCTTATCAAGCGCCCGTATTTCCCGTACGGGCTTCCCCGGCAGTCGGTAATAGACATCATCGAGAACACGTACGCCGACCGCCCCAATATGCTGCGCAGCTTCGGCAATATGATATTCCACAACCCCGTCTCGGAGGCGCTTTACGACTGGATATTCGGCCTCGGGCTGCAAGCCTCGGGCTGGGCAACTGCCGCCATCGCAAACACGTGGCTCAACGAAGAACAATTGTTCAGCGATCTTAAAACGATAAACGTTCCCACGATAATACTCCACGGCTTGCAGGATAAGGTCTGCCTGTTCCCTTTGGCTATCGCACAGCGCGACAGCATACCGGGCTCCCGGCTCGTATCGTTTGAAAACTGCGGGCATTTTTTGTTCATAGACCGGCGCGAAGCGTTCAACAACGAGCTTATGCGCTTTGTGAACGAATAGCGGCTAATGTTAAGCCTTGATTGTTTAGGCTTATGATATTGCATATAGCGCCCGTGTTTTCGCGTATACATAACAATATGCAGAACGTGGCCAGCGAGGTCTTCTTATGTATGTACAGAGCGGAATAATAGGTTGCGTCGTGGGCGCGACGGGCACGCTCATAGGAGGCGTTATAGCGCTGCTAATCGGCAAAAAGGTAACCGAGCCGCGCCCGTTCCTCGCTATAGCCGGCGGCATGATGATAGCAGTCGTGTTCTTCGACATGCTTATAGAGAGCGCGCTGCTTTGCGGGGTGTTCGTGATGGCGGGCGGCGCGGTTATAGGCGGCAGCGTGTTCGCTATGCTCTCGCCGCTGTTTCTGCACGAAGAATCCAAGTCGATGTACACGATGGGCCTTTTGGTGCTGATAGGCATTGCGTTTCACAACCTCCCCGAAGGGCTTGCCATAGGCTCTACGCTCGTAGAGAGTAAGAGACTCGCGCTTTCGCTTTCGCTTTTGATGCTCGTACACGACATACCCGAAGGCATAGCCGTGGGCTTGCCGTTAAAGCTCTCCGGCGCGTCTGTCGCCAAAGTGCTGTTTCTTTCGTTCATGACAGGCATGCCCACAGCCTTAGGCTCGCTGCTCGGCACGGCGGTGGGCACTATTTCCCGTGAGATGATAGCGCTGTGCATATCGTTCGCGGGCGGCGCGATGCTCTATATATCTTTAAAAGAGCTCATACCTTCCGCGGGCAAAGAGCATAAACTCTTCTATTCTATGCTCGGGCTGTGCCTTGGCTTTATAATGACGACTCTCGTTTAACCTCCGTTTTTAGCTTCCGCAAAAAGGCGGCGGCTTTTTTTGTGCGCATAAGCGCGTATATTTTAGCGGCGTATGGCAATAATTGAAACTGCATATGCATATGTAATACTTTGAACAGAGGGAAAAGAAAGTGTCACATAAAAGAAGCGCTGCGGCGGTTGCGGCCTTGATTGCGCTCGCCGCTTTGTTGCTTGGCGCATGTGCGGGCAAGCCTTTAAGGCTGCATATAATCGCAAATTCAAACAGCGAAGCCGACCAGCAGATAAAGTTAAGCGTGCGCGACGCCGTGCTCGAAGCGACTAAAGACGGCATAACTAAATGCAAAAACGAGCAGGAAGCGAAGGAATATATAGAAAAAAACCTTGGGATAATAATAGCGACGGCAAACGAAACGCTTGCAAGATACGGCGCCGGCTATACCGCTGACGCCGAGCTTGGGGAGTCCCATTTTCCCGAAAAAAGCTACGATGGCGTTGCGTATCCCGAAGGCGACTACGAGGCGCTTAAAATAAGGCTGGGAAGCGGCGAAGGCGATAACTGGTGGTGCGTAATGTTCCCGCCGCTTTGCATATCCGAGATATCGGAGACAGATGATTACGAATACACGTCGTGGTTTGCGGAGCTTTTAAGCGCGATATTCGGGAAATAATGGTTTTCGACCGTCTAATACAAACAAGGAGTAAGGGCATGAAAGTACGGTTGGTTAAGAGATCGGCGGCAATAATTCTAGTATTGCTTACGGTCTTTTTTTATGGTTGCGAAGCGGTGCCTGCTGCGGCATATATGTTCGGTTCTTCCGGCGACCAGGTGGCGGAAATACAGCGGCGCCTTTCTGACTGGGGATACTACTTCGGCGCAATAGATGGCCATTACGGCAAAGAGACGGAAGACGCTGTCATCTGGTTCCAGCAGAAACACGGCATAAGGATAGACGGAATAGTGGGCGCAGAGACGGCGGAGAAGCTGGGCATTGCGCCGCCCACGGGCTCTTCGGGCAACGGCACTGGCGACGGGAACAGCAACGACGTTTATCTGCTCGCAAAGCTGATACACGGCGAAGCGCGGGGAGAGCCTTACACCGGCAAGGTGGCTGTGGGGGCGGTTGTGCTGAACCGCGTCGACTCGTCGCTTTTTCCCAACAGCCTCGCTGAAGTCATATACCAGCCGGGCGCGTTCTCCGTCGTGGACGACGGACAGATTGACCTCGCGCCCGATCAGGAGTCGCTGCGCGCGGCAAGGGACGCATTTAACGGATGGGATCCGTCGGGAGGAGCGCTCTTTTACTACAATCCGTTTAAGATAAGCCCCAACTCGTGGATGTGGTCAAGGCCGGTTATCGCCGAAATAGGCGATCACAACTTCTGCAAATAGGAGGAATAAATGAGCAGTTTTTATAGAAGGATAGCGGCTATTGCCGCGGGGCTGATAATCGTCGCGCTTTCAATATACACCGTAGTGCTCGACAGCCAGAACAGGCGTCTTAACAACCAGGTAGCGGGCTTTTACCAGCAGTCGTTCGAAGGGCTCGTTACCGATATAGAAAGCCTCAAAACAAAGCTGGACAAGCTTGAGGCGGTAAACGACAGAAACCAGTATTCCGTGCTGCTGCTCGACGTGTGGCGGCAGGCGGGAACCACGGAAAGCTCTATAGCCGCGCTGCCCGTATCGTACCAGAGCACGTCCGGGCTGACGCAGTTTATGAACCGCACCGGCGATTACTGCCGTTACCTTTCAAATAAGCTCGCCAAAGGGCAGGCTCTGAGCAGCGAGGATTTGGCGCAGATAAAGTCGCTCGCGGACACATGCGGCGAAATAACGGCAAAGATAAACGAACTGTGGCAAAACGGGTTTTCGAGCGGCCTTGGGAAAATAAGCATCGATTTCCTGTCGCAGGATACCGGCGCCGGCCTTGATTTCTCCACTCAGGAATACCCGAGGCTTATATACGACGGGCCGTTCTCGGAGAGCACCGAGAACAAACAGCCCCAGGGCCTAGGGAACACCGTGGTCTCGCAGGCCGACGCGCAGAAGATAGCAGCGCAGTTTGTGGAAATGGACTCAAACGCCCTTACCTACGGCGGAGACCTCAATGGCATCATAGCGTGTTACGGGTTTACCGGCACGAAAAATTCCGTCCCCTTTTCAATATATATAACGAAACAGGGCGGCAAGGTGCTGTGGTATATGAGCCATAGGGATACCGGCATAAACGCTCTGCCTACCGACGAAAGGTATGAACAGCTAAAGACGATAGCGCAGGATTATCTGCGCGCCAAGGGCTACGGCGAAACAGCGGCGAGCTACGCGCAGTTTTACGGCGGCATGGCGATAATCAACCTTGCTCCCATGGAAGGGGACGTCGTGCTTTACCCAGACCTCATAAAGGTGTGGGTGGACATATCGGCAAACGACGTCGCGGGGCTCGAAGCTAACAACTACCTTATGTCGCACAGGCTCCGCCAGATACCAGCCCCGGAAATAACGCAGGCGGACGCGCAGGCAAAGCTCAACAGCAACCTTGAGGTGACGAATTCGCGACTTGCCATTATACCTCTCGACACGAACGAGGAGAAGCTGTGCTGGGAGTTTACCGGCAAGGTGGGCGACAGGCAGTACATCGTGTATATAAACGCGCAGAACGGCATGGAAGAGGACGTGCTTATGATACAGGATACCAACGAGGGAAAGTTGGTGATGTAGCTTGCCCATAAGGCCACACGTCTTGCCTGGAAACACCGCGCATAAAAAAGCGTCTGCAGCATGCAGACGCTTTATTTTTTAACAAATATTATCGAGAGGCGTATAACACCGCTCTTTTAATTCGGGGTTACCGACAAGACGTAAGGCTTGGCGGGGTATAAATCAATCTGCTCTTTTCGGTATCAGGCGGACAGCGTCGAGGAAAGCGAAGGAGCAATAATAACCGGTATCTCCACGGCGGTTCCTTTAAGCTCCGCATGAGGCGTGCCCGCGGGCAGCACAAGCAACGCCGCCACAGCTAAAAATATGAACGCTTTTTTCACGGTTTTCACCTCCTTTATTGTTATTATAAACATCGCGTGTGTATTTTATGTAACGATGGATACTGGCAATGTTTACAGCGCGTGTTAAATAAATTTCAAAATTATAGAAGAAAAAACTCGCGGCTTCGTTAAGGCGGTCGTTTATCACTATCATACGCGTGCGAGCGGTAGCTTACCTGCACGGCCCTTTGTTCCCTTTGCGGCAGCATGTCGACTAAAGCGTGCGGCAGTACGATGCCGAGGCTGACGCAGTATGGGAACCCGGCAGCGAATTCCCCGCCATGCTCTGTTACAGTTTCCTTAGCAAGACAGGTATTTCTAAAGAATTTTTACTTTATACGTTAGTTAAACTTCTTGCCCGCTGCACGCAGCTTTGCTTTTCGTCGACCACTCCATAGTGTATTCGCTGCGGCCGTTTTCTTTTTTCGATTCTTTCGTTATAGTAAAGCCTCTGTTCAAAAAGAACTTTACTGCGCGCTCGTTTTCCTTATAGACGTTTACGGACAGGCAAGGGTATTTATCCTGACACGCCGCAATCAGGCTCGTGCCTATGCCGCCGCCCTGAAACTCCTTTTTGACGTACACGCCGTAAATGTCGCGGTCGTTTACCACGCTTATAAACCCTAATATGCCGTCGTTTGAATCGTAAACGAGCGTCTGGGCCGTTTTTATAGCCTCTCTTGCCGAGTCGTAGCGCTCGTGCCAATATGATTCGCCTAGGAAACCGTGCGCGCTTATATTGGCGCCGAGCCATATATGCATGAGTTTCCCCGTATCGTCTTCGGTAAAGCCGCGCAGATTGTGTTCGCCGGCCTCCCTGCCCGGCGCTTTTATTTTTGCTTTTATGTATTTCGGGTCAAAGAACTTGTTTACTATATACGCCACGAATATGCCGAACACCGTCTCGCCGAGCCTCGCGGCGCCGTACTCGAGCGGCATTACCGTGTGCTGCGTCACCAGTATCGAAACGTATACCACGACGCTTATCGTCACACTCATCTGCAGCTTGAATATGTTGCACAGGTATATTACAACGACGACTCCCGCCGTCGCGACAAGAACGAACAGCTCAGGTTGTATCAGGCTTTCCAGCATCAGAAACAATATGCCTAAAACGGCGCCTATTATCGTGCCGAGAGTGCGGTCGAGTCCGGTCTTAAGCGTCTGCTGCAGCGACGATTTCATGCATATGGTGGCCACTAGAGCCGCCTGCACGCCGTTTATGTTTTCGCCTATGTTCAGCAGATAGAAGAGCTCGAGGCATATGCCGACGGCAAGCGCCGTCTTTACCGTTCGCATGCCTATTTTGAATCTAGGATTCATTTAAGACCTCCGTTAAATATATCAGCGATAAGCACACGGTATATCATATGTTTAAAGAGCCTCCGTATTAACCCGTGACGCGATTGCCTTAAAGTTTACGGAACAGTTATCCCGCAGAAGCGGATGGACCCGACGCGATGAACTCCGCGCCGGTTCCGGAGCCGGATGTAATTATAATATTAGCGCATGTTGATATATCTGAGGATAGCATAACCGCATCAAAGTAGCAAACAGCGGGTATAGAAACCCGCTTACATGAAAAAAACAAAGGAAAGCGCGCCGCTCTCCTTTTATAATGCCGTATTATTTTACATAGAGTAGCATAAAATTCTCAAAACAGCAATCGATGTTATGCGGTGGCTGGACACAAGGCTTATATTCCCGCAAGGTAATACAAAAGATTGACTATAACCCATGTTCGAGGTATAATTAACCGAATCATGGGGGAGTAGTTGGCGCATTTTATGCGTTGCATGTCAACATACTGGCCGCCTGGCGGCCTGGCATGCATTAAATAACAAGACTCATGTACAGTTATACGCTGTACCTGAGTCTGAAAACCAAGCAAGTGAATCAGGTGCCGCATACAGCATCTGATTTTTGTTTTTAGGGGTGAAAAATGGGCTTTATTGAATTATTGCTTGTTTCCGCGGGGCTTTCGATGGACGCTTTCGCCGTGTCGCTTTGCAAAGGCTTGAGCATGAACAAAATAAGCCTGCGAAACTCAGCTATCATTTCGCTGTTTTTCGGCGGATTTCAGGCGGTTATGCCGCTTATCGGATGGGTGCTAGGCAAGCAGTTCGAGAGCTATATTACAAACGTCGATCACTGGATAGCGTTCGGACTGCTGGCGTTCATAGGCGGTAAAATGATTTTCGGTACATTTAAACAGGACGAATCTACCGACGCGTGCGAAGCAGCTTTGAATTTAAAGGAGCTTACTCTTTTGGCGGTGGCGACGAGCATAGACGCGCTTGCGGTAGGCGTAACGTTTGCATTCCTGCAGGTTTTAATAGTTCCGTCCGTACTCATAATCGGCATTATTACATTTTCTCTCTCATTCGCCGGCGTTTTTATCGGACACAGGTTTGGAGTAAAATTAAAAGCCAAAGCCGAAGTCGCGGGGGGCGTCGTTTTGGTTTTGATAGGGTTAAAGATACTGCTTGAGCATCTCGGCGTTCTGTAAGCGTGACGGAATACTACGGTGCGATGAATAAATAAGGATGAATAATTAAAAAAAAGAAATCGATAAAAGCCGGGCTGCCTCAGGCAGCCCCTTCAACAGAAAAAATGAGATGTGAAAAAAGGGCTTACAGCCCTCTTATTTTTCACGTTATGCGTTTTCCCTTGCCGCAATCATGTCCTTAGTCTTCATAAGTCGCGTCAAGTTCCCGCGCTCGTTCTCGTCGAGCTTCATCTTTATGTACTTTATCGTCTCCTCAAGCTGCGGTATCATTACGTACTCGAGAGCGTTTACGCGGCGGCGCGTCTTCTCTATCTCGTCTGCCAGCATGTTGCACGTCTTTTCAAGCTCCGCAAGCTCCACCATCTGGGGCAGCACGCTTGCGAGCTTGTCTGTGGCGCTGTCAAGCTCCGCCGACGTCGTAAGAAGGCCGTACGGGAAGAACGACTGCTCGCGCTTTTTCTCGGTATACGCAATCTTGGGCACATACACGCTCATTATGTTCTGCTTCGAGAGCGTAAGCTCCACCTCGCGTACCGGAAACAGCAGCGCTTCGTCAAAAGACTCTTTAGTCATAGCGACGCGTGCCAGCACAAACCCCCCGAGCGCCACGGACAGCGCGGCTTCCACCTCCTGCCGAAGCTCCCTGTTGCGCTTTATGAGCAGCATGAACTGGCGCACCATCTCGTCGCGCTTGTCTTTCAGCAGCTTGTGCCCGCGCACTGCGACTACAAGACGGCGCTTGAGCCTAGTAAGTTCCATGCGCGTGGGGTTTACTCTTAATATCGCCATCGTTTATTCCTCGTTTTCCGGCAGATATTTGTCTATGAACTCGTCCTTTATGCGCTTAAGCTCAGACTTGGGCAGTATGCGGAGCAGCTTCCAGCCTAAGTTTAATGTCTCCTCTATGCTGCGGTTCTTCTCGTAGCCCTGCGAGACATACTCCTTCTCGAAAGCGTCGGAGAACTTCGCGTACAGCTTGTCGGTATCGGAAAGCGCCGCTTCGCCGAGTATTACCGAAAGCTCCTTGGCTTCCTTGCCGCGCGCGTACGCCGCGAACAGCTGGTTCATAGTGTCGGCGTGGTCCTCTCTCGTTTTGCCCTTGCCTATGCCCTTGTCCTTAAGGCGGGAAAGCGAGGGCAGCACGTCTATAGGAGGCGTTACGCCCTTGCGGTGCAGCTCCCTTGAGAGTATTATCTGCCCTTCCGTTATGTAACCCGTAAGGTCGGGTATCGGGTGGGTCTTGTCGTCCTCCGGCATCGTGAGTATCGGTATCTGCGTGACCGATCCCTTCTTGCCCTTTATGCGGCCCGCGCGTTCGTACATTGTCGCCAAGTCCGTATACAGGTAGCCGGGGTATCCGCGCCTGCCGGGCACTTCCTTTCTCGCCGCGGAGACTTCGCGCAGCGCCTCGGCGTAGTTCGTTATATCCGTTATAATGACCAATACGTGCAGGTCCTTCTCATATGCGAGGTATTCGGCTGCGGTAAGCGCCATTCTCGGCGTAGATATACGCTCTATTGCCGGGTCGCTCGCAAGGTTTATGAACAGCACGGCGCGCTCTATTGCGCCCGTCTTTTTAAAGTCGCTTATGAAGAAGTCCGCTTCCTCGAACGTTATACCCACCGCGGCGAAAACGACGGCGAACTTCGACTCGCCTTCAAGCACCTTCGCCTGGCGCGCTATCTGCGCGGCAAGCTGCGAGTGCGGAAGCCCCGAGCCGGAAAACACGGGGAGCTTCTGCCCTCTTACCAATGTATTGAGTCCGTCTATTGCCGATATGCCCGTCTGTATGAACTCTTCGGGATAGTCCCTCGCGGTCGGGTTTATCGGCAGGCCGTTAATATCCATGCGCTTCTCCGGTATAATTGCCGGTCCGCCGTCTATGGGGTCGCCCATGCCGTCGAACACGCGCCCGAGCATGTCGTAAGAAACGGCCAGCTCAATAGATTTCCCCAAAAACCTTGCCTTCGATGTGGCTATCTGCAACCCTTGCGAGCTTTCAAACAGCTGCACGAGCGCCTTGTCGCCGTCTATCTCGAGCACGCGGCCGCGCCTTGTTTCGCCGTCCTGCTGCTCTATCTCAACAAGTTCGTTGAATTTTACGCCGCTGACGCCCTCAACGAGCATCAGAGGACCTACGACTTCCTTTATCGTGCGGTATTCCTTAAGCAACGTCTATCCCACCTTCCTCATAAAGCGCGGACATCTCTTGTTTCAGCTTGCTTTCTACGGCCGCGAACCGCTCGGCGGCATTGGCTTCTTCCACGTATTTTAAGCGCCCTATGTCTTCTCTCACCGGCAGCGAGGATACCTTCGAAAACTCCGCGCCCGCATCCAGCGCCTTTTCTCCCAGTTCGCCCCACATCAGTATCAGCCTTAACATGCCGAACTGCTTCTCCAGAGAAGTGTATGTGTCGGTGTCGTGGAACGCGTTCTGGTGCAGGTAATCCTCGCGTATCGAGCGCGCCGTCTCGAGCTTTAACTTGTCTTTCAGCGAGAGCGCGTCGAAGCCTACAAGACGTACTATCTCTTCGAGCTCCGATTCCTCCTGCAGCAGCTGCAATGTTTTTGCACGCAGCTCGTTCCACTCGGGCGAAACGTTTTTGTCGTACCATTCAGAGAGCCTGTCGGCGTACAGCGAATACGACGTCAGCCAGTCAATAGCCGGGAAATGGCGGCGGTAAGCAAGATTCGCCGACAGCCCCCAGAACACCTTTACTATCCTTAATGTCGCCTGTGAAACCGGCTCGGATATGTCCCCGCCCGGAGGCGAGACCGCGCCTATCGCAGATATGGAACCTGTCCTCCTGTCTTTGCCGAGCGCCGTCACCATGCCCGCGCGCTCATAAAATCCCGCGAGCCTTGACGAGAGGTAGGCGGGATAGCCTTCCTCGCCCGGCATCTCCTCCAAACGCCCCGACATCTCGCGCAGCGCTTCGGCCCAGCGCGACGTCGAGTCGGCCATTATTGCCACTTTATATCCCATGTCGCGGAAGTATTCCGCTATCGTAATGCCTGTGTATATGGAAGCTTCTCTCGCGGCGACCGGCATGTCCGACGTGTTCGCTATAAGCACCGTGCGCTTCATCAGCGGTTCGCCGCTGCGCGGGTCCTTAAGCTCAGGGAACTCCATAAGCACGTCCGTCATCTCGTTGCCGCGCTCGCCGCAGCCAATGTATACTATTATCTCGGCGTCCGCCCACTTTGCCAACTGGTGCTGCACTACGGTCTTGCCGCTACCGAACGGCCCCGGCACCGCCGCTACGCCGCCCTGCGCTATCGGAAAGAGCGTGTCTATTATGCGCTGGCCTGTGGTCATCGGCTCAAAAGGCGCGAGCTTTTCCACATACGGTCTGCCTATGCGCACCGGCCACCTTTGCAGCATCGCAACGTCCACGGTTTCGCCGGAAGCGTTTTTCAGCTTCGCTATAGGCTCGACTATCGTAGCCTCGCCGGACGCGAGCCACTCTATCTTGCCCGAGATTCCGTTGGGAACCATTATATAGTGCTTTACGAGCGTAGTCTCCTGAACGTATCCGAGTATATCGCCCGCGGATACGTCGTCGCCCACGGCAGCCATCGGCACGAACGTCCACTTTTTATCATGGTCGAGCGCGTTTATCGCTATGCCGCGCGTTATCCTGTCGCCCGCAGCTTCCTTTATCTTGTCGAGCGGCCGCTGTATGCCGTCGAATATCGATTCTATAAGCCCGGGGGCCAGCTCTACCGAAAGCTGGGTTCCCGTAGGATACACCGGTTCGCCCGGCCCAAGGCCGCTCGTTTCCTCATAAACCTGTATGGAGGCCATATCTCCGCGAAGTTCTATGATCTCGCCTATGAGTTTATGCTCGCTGACCCTGACGACGTCGTACATCTGGCACATCTCCATGCCCTTGGCCACGATCAAGGGGCCTGAGACCTTGACTATTCTGCCTTCCATAAACACAACCTTCCTGTTTTATTACAATCTCTATTTCATCCGCGCTGTGTATTAAGCTATCATCGCGGGCGGGTATACCCTTTCAGGGCACACGGCGGAGCCCCGCCCCTGCATCCCTCATTTGCAGGGGACGGTTTCCATGCCGTCCCGCCAATTTAAACGGCCTTGCTGCACATAGCGCATTTTATTCTTCGTCAAAGAATATGTTCGTGCCGATGGCCTTCTCGACGTTGTCCCTTATGCCCTTCATGCCGAAGCCCGTCGTTCCCCTGTTGCCGGGGATAGGTATTATCGCGGGATACGGAGACGTCTTGTAGCGCTCAATTGTTTCCGCCGCGGTCTCCGCCGCCTGCTCCGTCACGAATATTATGGCGTAATCTTCAGATGCGAGGCGGTGTATCGCCCTTGACACCTCGCCGCCCGTTGCCGGGAAAACGTCTATGCCCAGCGCCTTGAACCCTATTACGCTGTCCGAGTCGCCTACGACTCCTATCTTACTCATGCCTTATCCTCTTAATATATTTCCTTGAGCCGCTTTTGCACCACTTCGGAATCCACTCCGCCCTGCTTCGCCGTCATCACCATGCGCACGGCAGCCGCCTCGCGCTGCTTACCAATGTAATAGCCCATGAGCGGGCCTATGCCGAACATGTCGTGGCGCTGCTCTT
The DNA here is from genome assembly GCA_050260375.1 of Burkholderiales bacterium. Taxonomy (GTDB): domain Bacteria; phylum Bacillota; class Clostridia; order Christensenellales; family SZUA-584; genus DTFZ01. The sequence continues at coordinate 19,558 of JBLNCA010000055.1, forward strand.
TAACGAGCGAGAGCAGATAATCGTCCCGCGCCTTTTCCAGCATGTAAAGGCTCTTCGTCTTTATATAATCCTCAACGGCGCCCGAAAGAACGCGCGCATATTCGCCCTTTACAACCGCGCTCAGCACGTTTTCATCGGAGAGCTCAAATGCGTCGATAAACGTTTTTTTGTCTATGCTGCCGCCCTCTAAGAACGCGTTATCAAACGAATCCCTTCCGTAAAAAGCCCGCACGCGCATAAACGCTATTATATTTGACAAATCAAAATACGCGGTAAAATACCTGCTTACGAGCTCGTTGCCAAGCTCGCGTACAAGCTCGCTGACTTCCTTAGAATACGCGCGGTCGAGCATAGAGCCCACAACAGACACATCGGCCGCCACTGCGAACTGCTTGTCAATCGCTCCAAGCGCGTCCTTCATCACGGGAGTTAAGTCGCTGTAATTGTTCTCCGATACCGCGCGCTTTAGAGTTTCCACGCTTATGTTTCCCGGGGTAAGCCCTGCGCCGTCAAGGTCCCTGCCCAGCATAGACAGCTTAATAAGCACCTTTAAGTTGTGGTAGTCCCGCCCGGCGCGCATAATCTTTATGAATAAATCGCTCGGTGACAGGAATTCGAGCAGATCGTCTGCCTCTTTTAGTTCCTGCTCTATGAGCTGCTCAAACGAAGCCTTGCCCGAAACGGACGAGCCATAACCAAGCTCCTGAAGAGAGCGCATAGCGTCTTCAAAATCTTTTGCTTCCAATATACGCGCGAGTTTTTCCTGCGTCAGCATTCTGTTTTCCATCGACTTTACCCTTGCCGACGCGAACGGGTACGTGCTGTTTCTCTCTGACATAATGCTTCCTATTCGAACAGTATCGCCGCGACTTCGGCCTCGCTCTCTTCCCACGCTTCGGCAAGAAGCGCTTCAAGCGATACGTTTATTTCCATGCCGCCGCTTGCATACACAAAACCGCCAAGCATATTGCGCCGCTCCGCAGCAAACTTAAGCTCGCCTTTGCCGGCAGATTTTTTAAGCTCGCTGTTGACGTCCGCAAGAAAAGCGTTATCGAGCCTTTTCTCCGTATTGGAGATTATTACGCTGCCTTCGCCGGACGCGGCGCACTTTAATAGCCTATCCTTCATCAGTTCCAAATAGCGCGCGTCGGGCAGCGCAGCCAGCTTTTCAAGCGCGAGCGCTTTTGCCTTGGCCATCATCTCCTGCTTGACGCCAAGAAGCTGCTTTCTGTACTCCAGGTCGTAAACCGCGGCAAGGCGCCTCTTCCTCTCCTGCGCGGCTTCGGCGGCTTCCTTTTCCATAAGCGCTTTCTGCTTTTGGAGGTCGCGCTCAAGCTCTTCGCGCATTTCCTTTATTTTAGCGTCGGCTTCGCTCGCAAGCTTTTCAGCCTGCTGCTCCGCGTCGCGTGTTATTTTTTCTATGAGTTTTTCCGCTCCCGCCATTTAACCCACGTCCTTATGCAGCTTTGCCGAGCAGTATGACAAGCATGGATACGAGCAGTGAAAGCACGGCGTACGTCTCGACCATCAGAGGCATCATCATCGCTTTGCCCTGCTCTTCGGGGCGCCTCGTCAAGAGGTTAACGCCTGCGACAGCCGCTTTGCCCTGATAGATGGCGGAAAACAATCCGACGAACGCTATAGGCATCGCGCCGAAGAAGTATATCCAGCCTTGTGCTCCTGATATCTGGCCGCCGCTTATTATGCCGTTGTTAATAAGAATAAGAAAGGCTACAAGCAGGCCGTATATGCCCTGCGTACCGGGCAGCAGCTGCAGAACGAGCGCCTGGCCTGACCTATCGGGATATTCCGAAACGAAACCCGCGGACGCCTGAGCGACGAAATTCATGCCGCGCGCGGAACCGATACCGGCAAGCAAGGCCGCCATCACGGCGCCGGCTGTGGACACTATAGTTCCTGTGTATGGCCCTAAGAAATCATTCATGTTCTTTCCTCCGTATAATCAATACATATATATTTTTTGCTGTTAATCTTCCAGACGGAAGTTCTTCGTCTTTAGCCCTAAGGGTGCGAACGCATGGCCTCCGCCCTCGTAGAACTTCGAATAAAACTCTATGAACTGCAGCCTTGCTGTGTGCACAAACGCCCCAAGCGCGTTAATAGCTATGTTGAACACATGGCCTACGGTCATTATTATTGCGGCTACGATATATCCCACGACGTTGCCGAAGAACAGGCCCGCTATCGTGTTGAACACCATCGATATGACGGACGTCGCGAGGCCCATGCCAAAGAGGCGGGAATAGGACAGTATGTCGCTGATATAGCCGGTCGCGCCGTAAACGCCCGCGAAACCGCTTATGAACTTGCGGAGTATCCCTTTCTTTGAGCGCCCCGCCGTAAGGAGCACTGTTAAAAGGCCGCCGATGAGCATATACATTCCTATGCTTCCGGCCGTGCCTCCGAGCGCAAGCATCACGCCGCCCAGCAGCACGATTATCCACGACACCTTGTCAAACAGCGCCGCGAGATATTCTTTGCGTTTTATGAGTATATACGCACCGACGCCAAGGCCGACGAGTATGTGCACGACCCCTATGCCTAAGCACAGTATGAGCGTAGTGAGCGCGTTCTCAATCGGGTTTATTAGCGCGGGTATGCCGGGTATGGCGAACACCGTTCCGAATATCAGGCCCCAGATAACCGTCGATATGCCACAGTACATCACTATCGTCACGACCTTGCGGAATGTGCCCGTAGGTTTTTTAAGACGCAGCACGACCCAGGCGCCTATCGTGAGTATTACGCCGTACGCCGCGTCGCCTATCATCATGCCGAACAATATAAAGTAGAATATCGACATGACGGCGTTGGGGTCGAACCCTCTTGCAGAAGGCGTCGAGTACATTTCTGTGACCATCTCGAACGGCCGCACGAGTTTTTTGTTTTTGATCGCCGTGGGAGGCGTCTCGTCATCTAGCGGAGCGCGGAAAGAGATATAGCTCTCGGGCGCGGCTTCGAGCAGAGCCTGTTCGATTTTATCCTTTTCGTCCGCTATTACCCAGCCCTCCAGCAGAAAAGCAGAGCCCGTTTCGCCAAGCCTTTCTATGCTGCGCTCGCGCTCTGCCTCGTTTGTGAGATAGTCTTCGTATTCGCGCAGCAACAGTATGTTCCGGGCAAACGATTTTGTCTTTTCCTCCAGTGAGGCAAGCTCGGAATCGAGGGAAACGCACGCCTGCTCGTAAGACGCTATGAGCGACAACGGCGTGCCCATCGCGTCTTTATTGTACGCCTCGGAAAATCCTAAGTATTTTAATTCACCAAAGAGCTTATCCGCATCGCCAGAATATACGGCAGCAAACACGGCTATATTCTCGTTGTCGCCGCCCACTGTTTCAAAGTAGGCGGAGTCGTAAGACTCGCGTATGCGCGCGTATTCTTCCGCGCTATCGGCCGGAATCGTACCCAGCAAAAACGTAGTAAAGGCATTTTTCCTTATAATCTCCAGCGGCGCGTCGAAGCCCTTGTACAGTTCGAGTTGTGATATGCGGTTTTTTAAACGCTGTTTTTTGCTTTTAAGGGAGTTCGCATCTTCGGCGAAGCCGTTTATGCTTGAAATGACTTTATCAGCCGTTTCAATATCCATGTTTTTAAGCTGTGACGGAGAAATGGCAGGCTTGGGCGTTAAAAACGACGTCTTTGTTTCGTCGTACTTCTTTATAAGTTCTATCGCTTTTCTAAGGTCGGAAAGTTTAGACTCGATGTCCCCAAGCGACCGGGACGCCCCAAAGAGGCGCAGTTCATCCGCATCGGCGGATATTATCTCTACGGTGCCTAATGACTGCAGTGTTTCCATCACGGCGTCTTTGTTGGCCTTATGGGCAATCAGCGTTACCTTGTTGATATCTAGCAGAGCCATTACTTAAGTATCCTCTCAAGGCACTTTTCGGCCGCGCGGGACAGATTCCTCTCGGCCTTTATTTTCAGTTCTTCACATTCTTTTGTACGCTCGGCGCTCTGCGCCTCAAGCTCTTTCTTTGCGGCCTCGCCCGCCGCTTCCACCATTGTCTCGTTTAATTTCCGGTAAGATAAGAGTTCCCTCTCTCTTGCCTGCGAGCATTCTTCCGCCGCGCGCTTGACTGCGTCTTTCGCGGCCGCGGCCGCGGCGCGTATTATCTCCTGCGCTTTTTCCTCGGCGGCCTTTATTTCGTTGATAACGTCAAGTGCCATAACCAAACCTCTTTTACTTTGTTCCGAACAGCCTGTCGCCTGCGTCGCCCAGCCCAGGCACTATATATCCGTGATCGTTTAAGCACTTATCTACCGCGCAGACGAATATGTCTACGTCCGGGTGGGCTTTCTGCACCGCGTCGACGCCCTCGGGCGCGGCGATGAGGCAGACTAGCTTTATGTTTTTCACGCCGCGGTCTTTTAGCAGCTGTATTGCCCCGTTGGCGCTGCCGCCCGTGGCGAGCATCGGGTCAACGATTATCAAATCGCGTTCCGTCGCGTCGGCCGGGAGCTTGCAATAGTATTCTACAGGCTTAAGCGTTTCCGGATCGCGGTAAAGCCCTATGTGGCCCACCTTCGCCGCCGGCACCAGGTTGAGCATGCCGTTTACCATGCCAAGCCCCGCGCGCAGTATAGGCACTATGCCTATCGTGCGGCCGGAAATCACTTTCGTCTTGGCCGTCGCTACGGGAGTTTCTATCTCGACCTCTTTAAGCGGCAGGTCGCGAGTCACCTCGTAGGCCATCAGCATCGCGAGCTCTTCCACTAGGTAGCGGAAATCGCGAACGCCCGTCTGTTTGTCCCTGATAAGCGATATCTTGTGCTGTATCAGAGGATGATCCAATATTACAAGCTTACCCATTTATAACCTCTTTTTTATAAAAAGAAACGCCTAACGTTCCTCAAGTTTCATCATCTTATCAATGCGGCGCTTGTGGCGTTCGTCCCCTGAAAATTCTGCGCCCAAAAACGCGTCAACTATCTCAAGAGCAAGCCCCGGCCCGAGCACCCTTCCGCCCAGAGCCATAACGTTGGCGTCGTTGTGTTCCCTTGAGGCCTTGGCGGAAAACACGTCGCCCAAAAGCGCGCAGCGTATTCCTTTTATCTTGTTGGCAGCTATCGATATGCCTATGCCCGTGCCGCAAACGAGTATGCCCAAATCAGCCTTCTTTGAAAGCACCGCGTCGCAAACGCGCTCGGCATAATCGGGGTAATCGCACGAACTGCACGAATTCGTACCAAAGTCAACAGCATCTATGTTTTTGTTCTTAAGGTGGTCGAGGATGACGTTTTTAAGTTCGAACCCGCCGTGGTCACTTCCGATAGCAATAATCATCTTAAGCTGTCCTTCCTCTAATAGTGTGCCAAAAATAAGTCGGTATAATTCCAGCAAGCCTATCCAATAACACAGCATATCAAAAAGCTAATAAAAAATCAACCTGAATGCGGCGAATCGCTTTAATTACCATAATTTACATAAAACTTTGAGCCGCGGCTCCGAAAAACAGCCCATAAAGCAAAACGCGGTTTGAATAAGCGCCTGCGTTGATGTATAATAATCGAAACAATATACGATTAATTTTGGAGAATGTATGGATAGCGTTTACGACATTGTTGTAAAAATAGGCTCGATGGCGCTCGTCCGCGATGACGGGGATATCGATTACAATATATTTTCGCGCCTGGGCAATTCGCTTAGGCCCGGCATGCTGCTCGTAAGTTCGGGCGCTACCGAGATAGGGCGCATAGATTACACAAAGCGAAGCGGCGCCGAGCTTTCGGGCGATCTTGAGGATATAAAGACCGACTACGCCGCGCAGGGGCAGTCGATACTAATGCAGAACTACCGCCAGTTCATAAGCCCGAGCTACTCGGTGCGCCAGGTGCTGGTAGAGCACAGCCACTTCAACGACCCGGAGAAAAGGGAGCATATACTCCGGCTGCTTATGCGCGCGCCCGCGCAGAACGCGATACCTATTATAAACTACAACGACCCGGTATCGAGCGAAGAAAACCGCAAGATGGAGCTTAAAAAGATGGTGAGCGGCGGCAAGAAAGTCGTCGAATGCGTGGACAACGACGAGACGGCGGCGGTTATAGCGACTCTAGTACGCGCCAAATCGCTCGTAATACTCACGTCCGTAGATGGCATATACAGAAAGAAGGACGACTCGTCCACGCTTATCCATGAGATATGCGGGAGCACCCCCGAAGAGCTGGACGCGGAAGCCGCCAAAGCTCTCGAGTACTGCCACGGCGCGTCGAGGGCGGGCGCCAACGGAGCGGGCGCAAAATTAAAGTATTCGCTGATGCCCGCTAAGGCTGGCACGCACGTGTATATATCCAGCGCGGCGAACCTCATTGAAGACATACTCTCCGGCAAGGCCGACTCGACGCACATATATTTAAGGTAACTTTCAGCGTTAAAGTGTATATTGTTACAACGCCTGCTTAAGTGGTAGAATAACCGTATATGGACGAAAGGCAGCGGTTTTCCGACCACTTTTTTATTGCGGCGGCTATCGTCGTCGCGTCATACATAATAATATACGGCGTCATAGGGCAGGGGCCGCTTTCCCACTGCGTATACGATTCGTATACACGGCAGGCCGAGGCGTGGTGGCAGGGCAGGTTAAGCTTGCCCGAAAACGTGACGTGGCTCGAACTGGCGACGTACAGGGGAGAGTATTATGTAAGCTTTCCGCCGTTCCCCAGCGTAATACAGTTTTTGCTTTACCCTGTTTTCGGCATCAACACGCCCGACAACCTTGTAAACTCGCTGTTTGGCTTTTTTAGCTTCGTGCTTGTCTACCGGTTCCTTTACAGGCGCGGCTACGGCGGCTTAACGGCAAGCGTTTTTGCGCTGCTGATGACGCTCGGCGCCAACCTCTTTTACATATCCGCGACGGGATGGGTGTGGTTTTCCGCGCAGACGCAGGCGTTTTTCTTCTCGGTGCTAGCCGTATACCTTATTTACAGCGAAAAAAGAGTTGCGTGGTACTTTTCGTTCCTTTCGCTGGGCATAGCTTTTGCGTGCAGGCCGTTCCAGCTAGTATACGCGCCGCTGATGGTATACCTGCTTTATTATAACCTCGGCAACGAAAGGGGGGTTATACGCACGCTGCTTGGCTGCGTAAAATACACGCTGCCGTTTTTGTTTGTGGGCGGGCTCGTGGCGGCGTATAACTACGCGCGCTTCGGCGACATATTCGAGTTCGGGCACAACTACCTGCCCGAGTTTTTAGAGTCCGAGCAGTTTTCGTTCTCGTACGTTCCAGGCAATTTCATGGAGATATTAAAGCTTCCCGGCTCGGAAGAGCTTTTCTGGCCAAGGTTTAACGGCACGCTGTTTTTCCTTGTAAACCCGGTTTTCGTCGCGCTGGCAATAAGCCTTTTCCGCAGGTTCGGAGAAACGGAATCGGTATATTTTCTTTGCTTTATAGTACACTTTGTATTGCTGCTTACGCACAGGACGATGGGCGGGTGGCAGTTCGGCTGCCGCTACCTCGTGGATTTGATACCATTCATGCTAGTCGTTTTCGAAGGCGACGACGCTTACAAGAAGAGCTCCGCTGGCCGCGAGGCGGTGCTGCCCATTTCTTTGGCAGCGGCCGGCATAGCGATAAACATCTGGGGCGCGGTGTGGTATTACACCCAGCCGATGGTTTAACCGGGGTCCCCAAAAGCTGTCAAGCTTTTGAGGAAAAAACCGGGGTCCCCGAAAAGCCAAAAGGCTTTTTGGGGTTAGAATCCGGGGTCTCCGGAAGCTTTTGGCTTTTGAGGAAAAAACCGGGGCCCCTGAAAAGCCAAAAGGCTTTTTGGGGTTAGAATCCGGGGTCCCCGAAAGCCGTCAGGCTTTTGGGGTGGAAACCGGGGTCCCCGAAAAGCCAAAAGGCTTTTTGGGGTTGGAATCCGGGGTCCCCGAAAGCTGTCAAGCTTTTGGGGTAAAAAAGGACGGTTTATATGTATCTTAGCAGCCTTGTATTGAAGAACTACAGAAGCTACGAAACGCTGAGCGTATCGTTTACGGGCGGCGTCAACATACTGCAGGGGAAAAACGCGGCGGGCAAGACGAACGTGCTCGAAGCTATCGGTTTTTTAAGCTACGGCAAATCGTTCCGCACGCAGAAGGATTTTGAGTGCATACGCGAGGGGCAGCAGAGCGCTTATATAAAGGGAGCGGTTAAAAAGGCGCAGGGCGAGCTTAATATCGAGGCGCTGCTGTCGGTGGAAGACAAGAAGAGCCTTAAGGTAAACGGCGAGCCCGTTAAAAGGATGGGCGAGCTGTTCGGCAACTTCATAGCCGTTGTGTTCTCGCCCGAGGATATAAAGGTATTGAAAGAATCTCCGTCGCTGCGGCGCAGGTTTATAGACATGGAGATATCCAAGATGCGCCCCTCCTACTTTTACGAGCTGCAGGAATACCAAAAAGCGCTGACGCAGAAGAACGCGCTTTTAAAATCGAAGATTAAGGAAAATCAGCTTCATAAGCTTGTATCCATATATAACGAACAGCTGGCGGGCCACGGAGAAAAGATAATACGTCTGCGCCAGGAATTTTTACAAAGGGTGGGGGCGTTATGCCGCGACGTGCACTCCAGCCTTTCGGGAGGCGAAGCGCTTGGGCTGAAATACAAGTCGAGCGTGCCGCCCGAAGGAGACATAAAAAGCGCGCTTTACGAGCGCATGGACAAGTCTTTGTCTTCCGAAATAGAGCAGGGCTTTTCACTTTACGGCCCGCACAGGGAGGACATAGCTGTATTCATTAATGGCAACGAGATAAAGGCGTATTCGTCGCAGGGGCAGATAAGGACGGCGATGCTGTCGTTAAAGCTAGCGACACTTAATATAGCCAACGAAGATTTTAACGAGAGCGCCGTGCTGCTGCTCGACGACGTGTTCTCCGAGCTCGACGAAACGCGGCAGTGCGCGCTGCTCGAGCGCATAAACGGGCAATGCTTCATTACTACCGCGACGCCGGTAAGGAAGAACATAGGCAGGGTTTATACCGTAGCGAACGGAACGGTGATTTAATGCGGCAGATAAGGCGGCTGTCCGTCAGCCCGAAATGCCGCAAAAAAGCTTATTAAAAACAACCCCGTAAATACGGTATTAAATTTAAATATCCGGAGCCGCAAATCAGCCGTTCATATTTATTTGCTATTTTTTCAATAAACGCTACTATATATGTTTCATAATCATATACGTTTGTGCTATAATGCAGAAGAGCATTTTGGAGGGTACTGATATGCAGAAAGTTCTGCTGACAATTAAAGGCTCGCAGGCTGAAGACCCATGCAGCATCGTCGAGTTTGTCACGGAAGGCAGGCTGTATAAGGAATCCGACGGCTACCTCATAGAATACGACGAAAGCGAACTGACCGGAAGAAACGGCGTGACAACAAAGATACTGCTGGAAAACGGCAGCGTAACGATGATGAGAGACGGCGAAACGGACTCGCAGATGGTGTTCTCAAAGAACGGCGTTTTTCAGAGCAGCGTATCTACGCCGGGCGGCATTATTAATATGAACATACTGGCTACAAACCTTAAAAGCGATCTCAATGACAGCCGCGGCAGCGTGGATCTTGAATACGAACTTAAGCTGGGGGACGCCTGCAGCGTGGGCAAGCTCAATTTATCGTTTAAAAGTTTGGGAGACTGGATAAATTAGAATACGAATCGAGGTGAACACATGGTTATCAAATGGCTGGGGCATGCCTGTTTTAAAGTAACTCTTGGCGACGGCAGGAGGATACTTTTTGACCCTTACGATGAAGAAACGGGGTACGGGCAGCTCGATGTTGAAACGGATTTTGCAGTCATAAGCCACCCCCACCACGATCATGCGGATTTGAGCGGCGTAAAGGGGAATTATACTATTGTAAATACGCCGGGATTGCATACTTTTGACGACCTTACGATAGAAGGCATATCTACGTGGCATGACAAAAGCGAAGGCAAAGAGCGGGGTGCAAACCTCGTTTTTGTAATGAGAACAAAATCATTGACGCTGTGCCACATGGGCGACTTGGGCTGCGTGCCTTCAGACTCCGTATTTGAAAAGCTTGGTGACATAGACGTGCTTATGATACCCGTTGGCGGCGTATATACGATAGGCGCAAGCGAGGCGCTTACGATATGCGAAAGAATATCGCCCAATATCATAATACCGATGCACTATAAAACGTCCGTCTGCACGATAGACATAGAACCCTTGGTATATTTTCTCGATGCGGCGGGCAGGGAATACGACGTGTCGCGCCTTGGAAAAAACACGTTTGAAATAGACAAGGGCTCGCTTAAAAAGCGCACGCGCATCGTCGTTATGGAATATATGTAATTTTTATTTTGGAGGGGTTTAATGGCAACCAAATTCATATTCGTAACCGGAGGGGTAGTATCATCGCTCGGAAAAGGCATCACCGCGGCGTCGCTGGGGCTTCTTTTAAAAAGCCGGGGCCTTAAGGTCTCGCTCCAGAAATGCGACCCGTACATCAACGTGGACCCCGGTACGATGAGCCCGTTCCAGCACGGCGAGGTGTTCGTGACGGACGACGGCGCGGAAACTGACTTGGACATAGGGCACTACGAGCGTTTTACCGACGAAAACTCGTTTGCCGACTCTAACGTCACTACGGGCAAGGTATATTGGAAGGTGATCAGCAAAGAAAGAAGGGGCGATTACCTGGGCGGCACGGTGCAGGTGATACCCCATATAATAGACGAGATAAAGGAAAGGATATACAGCGTCGCCAGCAAGAACAAGCCCGACGTGGTTATAACCGAAATAGGCGGCACGGTGGGCGATATTGAGTCTCTGCCGTTCCTTGAGACGATAAGGCAGATAAAATGGGAAGTCGGCGAAGAAAACTGCATGTACATACACGTTACGCTGATGCCGTATCTTAAGATGGTGGGCGAACTGAAGACTAAGCCCACGCAGCACAGCGTCAAGGAGCTGCGGACAATAGGTATCGAGCCGGATATAATAGTGTGCCGCACCGAGCAGGAGCTGACAAGCGACATAAAGCGCAAAATAGCGCTTTTCTGCAACGTAAGCCCCACGCACGTAGTGCAGAACCTCGACGCCTCTTCGCTTTACGAAGTGCCTTTAATGCTGCGCAGCGAGAATCTCGACACGCTCGTATGCGAGCGGCTCGGGCTGCCCGACACTCCCGCCGATTTGGCGCAGTGGGAAAAGATTGTACATATACAGAAGAACCTTAAAGACAAAGTTAAGATAGCGATAGTAGGCAAATATATTGACCTTCACGACGCGTACTTAAGCATAGCCGAATCTTTAACGCACGCAGGGATAGCCAACAACGTGCTCGTCGAGATATTGTGGATAAACGCCGTGGAGCTCGAGGAAACGGATGACGTGGCGTCCCTGCTTAAGGACGCGGACGGAATAATAGTGCCGGGCGGCTTCGGGGAGCGCGGCATAGAGGGCAAGATAAAAGCGATACAATACTGCCGCGAAAACGGCGTGCCTTTTTTTGGCATATGCCTTGGCATGCAGCTCGCTGTAGTAGAGTTCGCGCGCAACGTTCTGGGCCACCGCGAGGCGAATTCCACCGAGCATTGCTCGGATACGCCGTATCCGTTTATCGACCTGATGCCCGAGCAGAAAAACGTCACGGACATGGGCGGCACAATGCGGCTTGGAAGCTACAGGTGCGTGCTGACGAAAGGAACGCACGCATACGCGGCGTATAAGCAGGAAGAGATAAGCGAGCGCCACCGCCATAGATACGAGTTCAACAACATTTACTTGGAAGAGGTGACAAAGAACGGCATGCGCGTCGCGGGCATAAACCCCGAGCACGGCCTTGTTGAGATTATGGAGCTTGAAGGCCACCCGTGGTTCGTGGGCGTGCAGTTCCATCCCGAGTTCAAGTCGCGCCCGATACGCTCGCATCCGCTGTTCAGGGAGCTCGTGGCCGCGGCAAAAAAATGCAACGAGAAGAAATAATACGCTAAAGGACTTTTTATTCGATGGCTGACGACAGATCGAGGAATTTCATTGAGGAGATAATAGACGACGACCTTGCAAGCGGCAGGGTGAGCGGCATAATCACGCGGTTTCCGCCCGAGCCTAACGGTTATCTCCATATAGGACACGCAAAAGCTATTTGCATCAATTTCGGTATGGCACTTAAATATGGCGGCAAGTGCAACCTGCGCTATGACGATACCAATCCCGTCAAGGAAGACGAGGAATACGTAAACAGCATAGAAAGGGACATCGCCTGGCTGGGCTTTACTCCGGCCGGCATATACTACGCGTCCGATTATTTCGATTACATGTTTGAGTGCGCCTTAAAGCTTATCGACAAAGGCCTTGCGTACGTGTGCGACCTTACCGCCGACCAGATTCGCGAATACCGCGGCACGCTCACGGAGCCAGGCAGGCCGAGCCCGTGGCGCAGCAGGAGCGTCGAGGAGAACAGGCGGCTGTTTCTCGAGATGAAGGAAGGCAAGTACGCCGACGGAGAAAAGGTGCTGCGCGCCAAAATAGATATGGCGAGCCCCAACCTCAACATGCGCGACCCGGTGATATACCGCATACTTCACGCGACGCACCACCGCCAGGGCGACAAATGGTGCATATACCCGATGTACGACTTCGCGCACCCGCTCGAAGACGCGTACGAGCACGTGACGCACAGCCTGTGCTCGCTCGAGTTTGAAGACCACCGCCCGCTGTACGACTGGGTGATAAAGAACTGCGAGTGCGACCCGCCGCCCCGCCAGTACGAGTTTTCGCGGCTTAATCTGCAGCGCACTATTATGAGCAAGCGCTATCTTAAAAAGCTCGTCGACGAGGGCGTCGTTTCCGGCTGGGACGACCCGCGCATGCCCACGCTCTCGGGCTTCAGGCGCCGCGGCTACACCCCCGAGTCGATACGCGATTTCTGCGAAAGGATAGGCGTTGCCAAAGCGAACAGCGAGGTGGACGTACAGCTTTTGGAGCACTGCGCAAGAGAGCACCTGGGGCTTACCGCCCCGAGGCGCATGGCCGTGCTTGAGCCGCTTAAGGTCACAATAGAAAACTATGAAAGAGAGGGCGAAACGGTACTGTCGGAAAACCTGCCCAGGAACGAATCTGCAGGCATGCGCGAGTTAAGGTTTTCCCGCGAGATATACATAGAGCGCTCCGACTTCATGGAAAACCCGCCGCCCAAGTTCCACCGGCTTTCGCCCGGAAAAGAAGTGCGGCTTAAAGACGCGTATATAATAAAGTGCGAAAGAGTAGTAAAAGACGCGGACGGCAATATAACCGAGCTTAAGTGCAGCTACGACCCCGGCTCGAAAGCTGGCGGCCCCACCGCCGGGCGCAAGGTAAAAGGCACGCTTCACTGGGTGGACGCAGCCACCGCGTTGCCGTGCACTGTGCGCTATTACGACTACCTGCTCAACGAAGGCGAGGGCGATTTCATGGACAGGCTTAACACCGATTCGGTTAGAATTATTAAAGGCGCGCTTATAGAGCAGGCCGCAGCTTCTGCGAAAATCGACGACAAGTTCCAGTTCCTGCGCCAGGGGTATTTCCGCGTGGACGAGGACAGCGCCGTCGGCTCTCTCGTTTTCAACCAGATAGTCGGACTCAAAGACAGCTACGCGAAAGCGTAAGGACAGCCATCATGCAAATAAGCATATACGAGCTTTTCTTCTTTGTGTTCATAGCCTGCGCGTGGCCGATATCGATAGCCCGCATGCTGAAGCGAAAGAGCACGAGGGGCAAAAGCCTTATTTTTTCAGCCGTCGTGCTGCTCGGCTACGCGTTTGGAATACTGCATAAGGTACTCTATTCGCTTGACTGGGTGCTGGCCGTATACTTCCTCGACTTCGCGCTGGTAGCGGCGGACATTATAGTTTTTCTGTATGTACGCGCAAGGTACGAGAGGGGGCGGGCGTGATGGATTTCAGCGTGTTTGAAGCTCTCATGCTAATATGCTTCGGCGTATCGTGGCCGTTTTCGATAGCGCGCTCAGTTAAGGCGCGCTCGGCTAAAGGCAAGAGCATACTTTACCTTGTGCTTTTGGACCTCGCGTACGTTTCCGGCATACTGCACAAGGCGCTCGTATCGCTCGACATAGTGCTCGGGCTGTATATACTTAACTTTGCAATGGTCAGCATTGACATAGCGCTGTATATACGCAACGCGCGGCTCGATAAACTGCAGGCGGAATAAAAGGAGGTTAATTCTCATGAAACTGCCTTCAGGCAGCCTCTTTAGCAAGCATAAGCGATTGAGCAAGTTGCATGAAAGGAACTACATTAACAATGGAGTATAAAATATGAAACAGGTAAGAACAAGGTTCGCGCCCAGCCCCACGGGCTACCTTCACATAGGCGGCCTGCGCACGGCGCTTTACGCGTGGCTTTATGCGCGCAAGACGGGAGGCGTGTTCATACTGCGAATAGAGGATACCGACATGGGCCGCGAAGTGGAAGGCGCAAAGGACGTTATTTATTCTACCCTTAAGCAAACAGGGCTTTATTACGACGAAGGCCCCGACGTCGGCGGAGCTTACGGGCCTTATATACAGAGCGAGCGCAGGGAGGTATATAAAGAATACGCCGAGAAGCTCGTTGACTTGGGCGCGGCGTACCGCTGCTTCTGCTCTAAAGAGCGGCTCGCCGAAGAGCGCGCCAAAGCCGAGGCTGAAGGCAAAACATACACGTACGACAAGCATTGCCTTCGCCTTTCCCGCGAGGAGATACAAAGACGTCTTGACGCGGGCGAAGAGTACGTAATACGCCAGAACATACCGCGCGAGGGCGAGACGACATACCATGACGCCGTGTTCGGCGAGATAACGGTGCCCAACGCCGACCTTGACGACAACGTGCTGCTTAAAGCGGACGGAATGCCTACATATAATCTTGCAAACGTGATCGACGACCACCTGATGGGCATAACGCACGTGATACGCGGCGTAGAGTACCTCTCGTCAACGCCAAAGTATAACCATCTTTACCGCGCTTTGGGCTGGGAAATACCGGAGTATATACATCTGCCCGTAGTAATGAAAGACAAGCAAAGAAAGCTTTCAAAGCGCCACGGCGACGCGTCGTTCGACGATTTTATTAACAAGGGGTATTTAAAAGAAGCGCTGCTCAACTATATAGCTCTCCTCGGCTGGAGCCCCGGCACCGAGCAGGAGATATTCACGCTAGAAGAGCTTATAGAGGCGTTCGACATTAGTGGCCTTTCAAAATCCCCCGCGATATTCGACGTAGAAAAGCTAACGTGGATGAACGCGCAGTATATACGCGCACTAGATAAACAGGATTTCATAGACAGGGCAATGCCTTATTTTAAGCAGTGCGGCGCGGAGGGCTTTGACTTAAACCTCATAGCCGACCTCGTGCAGCCGCGCCTTGAGACGCTCGCCGAGATACCTCAAAAGCTCGCGTTTCTGACCGCAATGCCCGAGTTTTCAAACGAGCTTTACTTCAACAAGAAGATGAAGACGGACGCCGAACAGGCGCTGCCCGTACTGAAGGAAGCAAAGGCTGTGCTGGAAGCGCAGCAGGATTACTCATTAGAGCCGCTTAAAGAAGCGCTGATGGCGCTCGTCGAGAAGCTGGGCATAAAAAACGGCCAGCTGTTCTGGCCGCTGCGCATAGCAATATCCGGCACGGAAGTAACGCCGGGCGGCGCGGTAGAGATAGCGTGCCTGCTGGGCAAGGAAGAAACGCTGCGCCGCTTGAATCAAAGCATACAAAAACTCGAGAGCGGCAAATAAACACTTTTAGCTTATATTGCAAATCATCCACCCCTTCAAGGGGTGTTTTTTCTTGATCCCTATACGACTTTTGCTGGACAACCTTGCGGGATACTGTTCAACCAACCGTATAGGGTTAAGATTCTTCGTCCCTTCGGTCCTCAGAATGACACATAAGCTTTAGTCTATAAAAGCCTATTTTCCGGTATAAGTTACTTTTGTCATTCTGAGCGCAAGCGAAGAATCTTTACTGAACTGTATTTTCCCTTTATGTATCTTAGATTTCTATTTGTTTTTTATTTATGCTTAAGACAGTATTTTATTATTTCAAATTTCTTCAACGCTAAAGCTATCCGCATAACTCCACACGCGGTTTTTTACGATAAAAACACGCCCCGGAAATACCCGGGGCGGCAAGCTCGCTATATCAAGCCGTAAAAACGCGTATTATTCTTTTATCGGCCTCATTGTGGGGAACAGTATTACGTCCCTTATCGACGAAGAGTTTGTGAGCAGCATTACAAGGCGGTCTATGCCTATGCCCATACCGCCGGTGGGCGGCATGCCGTATTCCAAAGCGGATATGAAATCCTCATCCATTACGTGCGCTTCGTCGTCGCCCTTGGCGCGCTGCCTCGCCTGGTCTAAGAACCTTTCGCGCTGGTCGTCGGGGTCGTTGAGCTCGGAAAACGCGTTGGCCATCTCCCTGCCGGTAATGAACAGCTCGAAGCGCTCGGTAAGCCACGGCGAGTCCTTCATCTTCTTCGCGAGCGGCGACACTTCTACGGGATAGCCGAGTATGAACGTAGGCTCGGTAAGGTTGGCTTCCACGAACTGCTCGAAAGCCGCGTATAGCAGCTCGCCTTTCGTTGTTTTGCCCTCTGCGTCCACATGTATCTTCTTAGCCAGTTCCTGCGCCTGCTCGTCGGTGCAGTCCGAAAAATCCGCGCCCGTGTACTGCTTGACGGCGTCAAGCATCGAAAGCCTTTTCCACGGCTTTTTAAGGCTTACAGCCTTGCCCTCGTATTCTATCTCGGTATTGCCCAAAAGCTTTTGCGCGCAGCTTGAAATCATGTCCTCGCATATGGCCATCATCCCGTTTACGTCCGTATACGCCTCGTAAAGCTCTATGGTCGTAAACTCGGGGTTGTGCTTAACCGACATGCCCTCGTTGCGGAATATCCTGCCTAATTCGTACACCTTGTCAAAGCCGCCGATGATAAGCCGCTTTAGGTGCAGCTCCGTCGCTATCCTTAAGAACATGTCCAAATCCAAAGTATTGTGATGCGTGATAAAGGGGCGCGCCGCAGCGCCGCCCGCGCTGCCCATCAGTATCGGCGTTTCCACCTCAAGATACCCCAGGTTGTCAAGGTATTCGCGTATGAACTTAATTATCTGCGTGCGCAACAGGAACACCCTGCGCACCTCCGGGTTTACTATGAGGTCGACATGGCGCTGGCGATAGCGCAGATCGGTATCCTTAAGCCCGTGAAACTTTTCTGGTAGCGGCTGAAGCGACTTGGAAAGCAGCGTAATCGCGTGCGCCTTAACGGATATTTCGCCGGTGCTCGTCTTGAAAACCTCGCCCTCAATCCCAATTATGTCGCCTATATCGAATTTCTTGTATTCGTCGTAAGCCTCGTCGCCCAGCGCGTCCTTGCGGACGTATATCTGTATGCGGCCGTCGGTATCCTGTATGTGCGAAAAGCTCGCTTTGCCCATAAGGCGCTTGCTTATCATGCGCCCCGCGACGCTCACCGTTTTTCCTTCGAGCGTACTAAAGCCCGTCGTTACGTCTTTGGACGTGTGGGTGCGCTCATAGCGCGTTAATAAAAACGGGTCGCGCCCGTTTTCTTTAAGCGTCTGAAGCTTTTCGCGCCGTATACGCTGCTGTTCGCTTATATCTTCGTTATTCTGTTCAAAGTGTTCCTGTTCAGACATTTATGCTCCTTATTTATGTATGCTTAATATCTTAAAGCTGATAGTGCCCGTAGGAGTGGTAACGGTAGCAGTATCGCCCACGCGTTTGCCCATAAGAGCGCTTCCCACCGGAGATTCGTTGGACAGGCGTTTATTGTCCGCGTCGGCCTCCGCAGAATGGACTATAAAGTATTCTTCCTCTTCGCCCATCTCCTCGTCAAGTATCCGTACATATGTACCCAGGCTTACTACGGACATATCAATAGAGCTGTCGTCCAAAAGCACCGCGTTGCGCAGCAGCTTTTCGAGCTGAGCTATCTCCGTCTCGACCCTTGCCTGCTCGTTTTTAGCCTCGTCGTATTCGGCGTTTTCGCTTAAATCGCCGAAAGCGCGCGCCTCCTTTATCTGCTCGGATATCTCAGCCCGTCTTACGGTCTTTAAATATTCAAGTTTGGCTTGTTTCTCCTTCAGTCCAGCTTCCGTCAGTATGACCCGATTGTTAGACATAAATATGCCTCCCCCAGTTAAATGCTTTGTTAAGATAATATGTGCCGTTAAAACGTTATTATACCAAAAATATTTCTGCGGTAAGGCAGAGACAATTTAACCAAATTTATATTATAGGTGATTATATGGCAAGCAAAAATAGATGTCAAGGAAAATACACAATATACCCGGTTGCAGTACGCGCAGTTATTTATTATATTATTATATATTAGCAGGCTAAATCACTTGCCATTCGCTCAACGCAGGAATATAATAGTCTGAAATAATTGTTAATTATTTAACAATAGTGACAAAACGCGGCGGGCAGCCGTTTAAATAATTTTAACGATTAAAGGAGTATAATATGAGGGTTTATAACTTTTCTCCGGGTCCTGCGATGCTTCCCGAAGACGTGCTTAAAGAAGCGCAGCGCGAGCTATTTTGCTATAAAAACACAGGGATGTCGGTGCTTGAGATGAGCCACCGTTCTCCCGAGTGGGAAACGATAATGGCAAAGGCCGAAAGCGACTTACGCCAGGTGATGAACGTGCCCCAGAATTACAAGGTTTTGTTCCTGCAGGGCGGCGCGTCTCTTCAGTTCGCGATGGTGCCGATGAATCTGATGAGCGTTTACCGCCGCGCTTATTATATCGCTACGGGCTCGTTCGCCAAAAACGCGATAAGCGAGGCAAAAAAGATAGGGGAAGTAAAAGTGGTCGCGTCGTCGGAGGATAAAGTATTTTCGTACATACCCGAAACGACGCCGGAAATGTTTGAGGGAGACGCCGATTACGTGCATATAACGCAGAACAACACCATTTACGGTACGCGCTTTACCAAGCTTCCTCCGGTGGGCGATAAGCCGCTGGTAGCCGACGTTTCGTCGATGATACTCGGGGAAGAGATAGACGTAAACAACTACGGACTGCTTTACGCCGGCGCGCAGAAGAACATGGGGCCGGCAGGGCTAACCGTCGTAATAATAAGGGAAGACCTTTTGGAGCGCTCTTCCGACAACCTGCCCAAGATGCTCAGCTACAAGGTGCAGGCGGAAAAAGGCTCTATGTACAACACGCCGCCCACGTTCTCTATTTACGTCGCGGGGCTCGTATTCGAGTATCTGCTTAAAAACGGCGGCGTGAAAGAGATGCAGAAACGCAACGAGCGAAAAGCCGGGCTGCTTTACGATTTTCTCGACTCGTCGAGCCTTTTTAAGGGAACGGCCGCAAAGAAGGACAGATCGATTATGAACGTTACGTTTGTTACGGGCAGCGACGAACTCGACAAGAAGTTTGTAGCCGAAGCCAAAGCCGAAGGTTTGGTGAACTTAAAAGGCCACAGGTCTGTGGGCGGCATGCGGGCGAGCATCTATAACGCGATGCCAGAAGAAGGCGTGAAAAAGCTTGTCGATTTCATGAAAGAATTCGAGAGAAAGGCATAAGGGCAGTGACATGTATAATATTAGAAAGCTTAATTCCATTTCGGGCGCAATATACGAATACCTCGATAAAAACACATGCAACATAGGCGAAAACGTTGAGGACTGCGACGCGATACTCGTGCGCAGCGCGAACTGCCATGAGCTCGAGTTTCCGAAAAACCTCGTAGCGATAGCGCGCGCGGGCGCGGGCGTAAACAACATACCTATTGACAAGTGCTCCAAGATGGGCATCGTCGTGTTCAACACGCCGGGAGCAAACGCGAACGCAGTAAAAGAGCTCGTGCTCGCCGCTATGTTCATCGCAAGCCGGAACATAGTGGACGCCATAGAGTGGGCAAAGACTCTAAAAGGCGCCGCGGATATAATGCAGCTGGTGGAGAAGGGCAAGAAACAGTTCGTAGGCCCCGAGCTTTACGGCAAAACGCTGGGCGTCATAGGCCTTGGCGCGATAGGCGTGATGGTCGCGAACGCGGCGCACGCGCTCGGCATGAACGTCATAGGCTACGATCCGTACATATCCATAGAGTCGGCGTGGGGCCTGTCTCAGTACGTTGGACGGGCGCTTACACTTGACGAGCTGCTTGAGGAGTCGGACTATATAACGCTGCACATACCGCTTATGGACAACACGAAAAGCTTCATAGGAGAAGCCGAGATAGCGAAGATGAAAAAAGGCGTGATACTCCTTAACTTCGCGCGCAACGGGCTTGTAGATTACGAGCCTCTTTTCGAGGCGCTGAAATCCCGGAAGATAGACACATACGTCACCGATTTCCCCACCGACGAACTGCTGGGCATACCGGGCGCGATATGCATACCGCACCTCGGAGCGTCGACGCCCGAGTCGGAGGAAAACTGCGCGAGGATGGCGGCGCAGCAGTTAAGAGACTATCTTGACACCGGCGACATAACGAACTCGGTAAACCTGCCGGGCGCAAAGCTGCCGTTCTCGGGATTGTTCAGGATAGCGGTAATACACGCTAACAAATCGGGCATGGTGGGGCAGATGACGGCGATACTGGCCGAGACGGGCGCAAACATCACCGACATGCTCAACAAGTCGAAGGCTGATATCGCTTACACTATAATGAACCTCGACGAAAAAGTACCCGCGGAGGCGGTGGATAAGCTAAGGACGATAGAAGGCGTAATAAGAGTAAGGACATTCGAAAAGTAAACAAATACAGTTTAAGCCGCGGGCATAACGCCTGCGGCTTTTTTACTGGTTCTCAAAAGCCATGAAGTTTTTTGGGTATAAAACCTCTGCTTCGGGTCTATTGTTCGTTTCCGAGCGTAATAACAGTCTCGCCGATGCGCGTTGCGCTTAAGCCCTCAATATAAAACGAATATGCTGCGCTTTCGGTAAACGAGGGCTGTGAAAAACACAAATACAGAGGGAGGCCGTGCGGGCCTCTTGGGCGGTTCTCTTTTGTTCCCACGAATATAGCCGTCGGGCCGTCCGCGCCGCCTATTATGCCTATGGAGGCTGCGCCGCGCCCTTCGTTCTCCATAAATTCTCCAGGGCCGGCGGCAGCGTCCGACTCTATGCTGCTGTTAAACACGAGCGTAGAGCCTTCGGGCAGTTCGGGGTCTATTTCGTACGCCGCAAGCGCCGCATGCAGACTGCGGGACATGCCCTGCGTCACGGGTAACTTCATCGTTTCGGCCTTTCCTACATACAAAGTGTGCGTTTGATTTGTGGCGGGGTTGGCAAATTCTATCTGCGTTCCCGCGCTTTCAGCGGGCAGCTCAAAGCGTATATCCAGCGGGTAAAACCAATGCATCGCCGAAACTGATAACCGCATGCTTTTTATGCCGCCCGGCAGTAGCAGGCGTATAAGCCTTTCCCTGCTGCTTGCAGTTTTAGGGAAACATGCGCGCACGCGCTAGCAGGCAAACGGCTGTGTTTTGCCGATATATCGCCTGTACGCCCTGCGTAATGGCTTAAAGGCTTCGTACTGCCGCGCCCACGGAACGGATGCGGCGTGGCTGTAAGATATGTCGCCAAGCCGCTGCGTATCGTTAAGCCATATTTCCCGTATCGATACAGCCTTAAACGGGTTTTCCTGCTCCGCGCAGCGCCGCTCTGAGGGCGTTAGCTTTTCTTCGGCGGATTCGCAGCGGCTAATATATTCCGCGAGCTCCGCCTTGTCCGCAAAGCTTAATATATCGAACACAACCCCTCCGGGGAAACGGTAGACAGCGGGTATTACGCAGCGCATCCCCGCATACTCAAAGCTCCAGCCTGCCGCCTGTCTTCTGCCGCGCCTGCCTTTGCCCATATGCCATAAGCTTGTATCAAAACATACTTTCATAATAACGTATACTTTACATTAAAAGGGCAGGCTGCGCAACAAAAAGAAACTTTATGAGCATGCGTATGGGAGGGTCTCGCGCCCTCCCGTTACCGGTTTATTTGACAATAAGTATGCGAGCCATAACTCACCTCTGGATAATAAAGGTTCCACCCCCCTACTGATAATAGCATAAAGTTGTAAAAGAGATGTAAAACATTTATGCTGTCAAGTGAAACGCGGCTGGCATGTATTAATTATTGTGTTTTATTACGCCGGAGTATATAATTATAGGGAATTTTTCGGAGTCTTCAGATGTACGCCCAGATTGATATCGATATTTTCTCCATACTCCTTTTAGCCGTCGTGTTGTTCAATAATGTAAAAACCGGCGGGCTTTCCCAGATAAGACAGCGTCTTTTCAGGGCTATCGTCGTCTGCGACATGCTTATACTTGCGTTCGATATCGCTATTACCGCCCTGCTTGGCGGCAAAGGCATGTTCGTGCATATATTGCTCGGCATACTTTATTGCTATCTTTTTGCGCTTGGTTCGCTTTTATCCCTGCTGTGGGCGCTGTTTTGCTTTCAGCTGCGCAAGGGGGGCAGGGCGTCGCTGATTTTGCTGTTCGTGCCTTTTCTTGTGCTCGTAGTCTGCCTGCTGATAAGCTTTGCCAACGGCATGATATTCAGCATTACTGACGACAACCTTTATGTAAGAGGCCCGATGTTCCATTTAACGACTGTCTGTACGTACTCTTATGTGCTGTATGCGCTTATACAGCTGTTAAAGCATAGGAAGGACTTGTCAAGCAGCGAGTTTTACCCGTACCTGCTGATGCCGACGTTTCCTATGATAGCCGGAATAATACAGGCCGCGTTCAACATTGACGTGCTGATAGTATGGCCGAGCGTCGCCATAGCGCTGCTCGTTATCGAGCTGTATTCGCTCGAAGAGAAGATGAACATCGATCATATGACCGGCCTTTATAACAGAAAATACCTCGATGTATACATAGAAGAAATGCTGCAGATGGGACGCCTGAATTACGACTCAAGGTCCAGCCGCAAGTTCGCGGCGCTGATGCTCGACATAGACAGCTTCAAAGTGATAAACGACACGTACGGGCATCTTGAGGGGGATAACGCCATAAAGACAGCGGCAGGCATATTGAGCCGCAGCGTGCGCAAAGGGGATTTCGTGTCGAGGTACGGCGGCGACGAATTTTTGATTATACTCAACCATTGCAGCGCCAACACGCCGGACAGGGTGATAAAAAGGATAAACGAAAACACGGCGCGGTATAACGCCGAGCATAACCTGCCGTATACTCTGGAGTTCAGCGTGGGATACAAGGTGTTTTCCAACGTCTCGGGGCTTACGGGCAAGGATATACTGGCAAGCATTGACGAGCTCATGTATAAGAACAAACAGAGCAAGGCTTTTGCTGACATTCCAAAGAGCGTTTAATCGTGATCCCCTAAAAATTGTTAACAGGCCTTAAGTTTCAATCCGGCGCGCAGTTGTGCATCGTTTGCGGATGTGGTATTATTGTCCCAGCAAGGAGTGAAAATAATGCCTCCGGCAGTAAATGTGCTGTTAAAATTCCTATGGTATCTATTATCGAGGCTGCTCATTTGGGGAACCGCGGCCGCGCTTGTTGTGCTTGCTTTTTTTATGGCCATGGACTATATGAACGTTTCAACGCTTGCAAAGGACGGCATGCAGGTGCGCGCTGAAGTAGTCATAAAAGGCTCGGACCCCACTACGCTTTCCAAGGTGTACTCCAAAGGATTCCTTGAAAGCGACGAGCTGTTAAAGTCCAATAAATACAGCCAGTACCATGTGACCGATTTTGATTACAACGCGCAGAGCAACGTCGTTGCCGTGTTCCCGTGGCAGAACTCGGTGACGCTGCGCATATCTGAAATTGTGAAGAATATAGAAGGCAGCCCCGTTCCCGGGCTGGACGAAACCGCCGTGCCGGAAGACCCGCCCGCATGGGACAACGCGGTGTATGACGTCACGCTCGTACGCTATGAGGACAGCTGGCGCATAGTCAGCATGGAGCTTATAGAAGAGCTGCCGGACCCCACCCCAAGTCCGTCAGCGTCGGCCGCCCCGCAGGCCGATACGGCCCCCGTGTCTTCAGCATCGCCAATAATCTCTCCTTCCCCTTCGGTGTCATAATGATATTCGGCTTTGCACGCAGCAACGTATTTCTCGCACCAATGGCCGGCATTACCGATTCGTCGTTCCGTCAGATAGCGATAGAGATGGGGGCGGGTTTTACATACACCGAAATGGCGAGCGCGGCAGGTTTAAAATACGGCTCAAAGCGCACCAAAGAGCTCATATCGCCCGCGCCGAACGAAGAAAAAATGGGCGTGCAGCTTTTCGGAAAAGACGCGCAGACGATAACGGAAAGCATAGCGATTCTCACCGAAGCGCTGCCCGATATAATCGCGCTGTTTGATATAAACATGGGCTGCCCCGCGCCCAAGATAACGGGCAACGGCGAGGGCTGCGCGCTTATGAACGACTTGCCGCGAGCCGCCTCGATAATAGAGGCCGCCGTAAAAGCTTCAACAGTGCCCGTCACCGTAAAGTTCCGCAAGGGCTGGGATGAAAACAACTTAAATGCGGTAGAGTTCGCGAAAATGGCTGAAGGCTCGGGCGCAAGCGCAGTCGCTGTGCACGGCCGCACGCGGTCGCAGTTCTACAGCGGCAAGGCGGATTTAGGCGTAATAGCGGACGTCAAAAACGCGGTAAGCGTGCCCGTAATAGGAAACGGCGATATTTTTACGGCGCAGGACGCTAAAAACATGTTTGAAAAAACGGGCTGCGACGCCGTTATGGTAGCGCGAGGGGCACTAGGCAATCCTTTTCTATTCCGC
Source organism: Burkholderiales bacterium (assembly GCA_050260375.1). Taxonomy (GTDB): domain Bacteria; phylum Bacillota; class Clostridia; order Christensenellales; family SZUA-584; genus DTFZ01. The sequence goes on from JBLNCA010000055.1 coordinate 44,309, forward strand.
GAGATTAACGCGCTTTTAACGGAAGGAAAAACTATTGCCCAGGCAACGCCGCGCGAGCGTGCGGCTGCGCTGCTATATCATGCGCGGCTCGCAGTGTCCGCAAAGGGCGAAAGGCTGGCGATGCTGCAGATACGCAAACACGCCGCGTGGTACTTAAAAGGCGTAAAGAACGCCTCAAAGGTGCGCGAGGCGGCGGTCAGGCTTTCCACGCTTGATGAACTCGAAGGTCTTATCCTTGAAATCTTCTCGGAAAACGCCGGAATATAGCGGCTTTTTCGGCTTTATAATAATAAAAATTCTGCGTATAAATCGGGTTGAAAATTGATTACGTTTATATTATAGTATATGATAGTCTGTATGTTTGCTTTGTGGTGGTAATAAACGTAGGGGAGCATATAAATGGCTTTTGAGTTTAATGATATAGGAATAGACCTTGGCACGGCCAGCGTGCTTGTCTATGTCAAAGGAAAGGGAATAGTGCTGCGCGAACCGTCCGTCGTGGCAGTAAACAGGAACACGGGCGACCTGCTTGCAATTGGCGAGGAAGCGCGCATAATGCTTGGCAGGACGCCGGGCAACATAGTAGCCGTACGACCCCTGCGCAACGGCGTTATATCCAATTTCCACGACACGGAACGCATGCTGCGGTATTTTTTGCGCAAGGTCATAGGAAGGCGGCTGTTTTTCAAGCCGCGCGTGATAGTATGCGTGCCTTCGGGCGTAACGGAAGTGGAGCGCCGCTCGGTAATTGAGGCTACCGAAGAAGCGGGTGCGCGCCATACTGCGCTTATCGAAGAACCGATGGCGGCTGCAATTGGCGCGGGCATAGATATTTCGGCGCCGTACGGCAACATGGTAATAGACATAGGCGGCGGCACAACCGACGTTGCGATAATCTCACTCGGGGGCATAGTAATAAGCGACTCCGCCAAAGTGGCGGGCGACAAGTTCGACGAAGCGCTCGTCCGCTATATGAAAAAGAAGCACAACATGCTGATAGGCGAGCGCACCGCCGAGGAAATAAAGATAAACATAGGCTCGGCGTTCCCGCGCAAGGAGCAGATATATATGGAAGTCGCCGGTCGCAATCTGATATCAGGGCTGCCCAAAGTGGTGACCTTGAGCTCCAACGAGACAATAGAGGCTTTTGAAGAGCCGCTTAACGCGATAATGGAGCTGCTGCACGGAGTACTCGAACGCTGCCCGCCCGAGCTGTCGTCGGACATCGCCGAAAACGGCATATGCATGACGGGCGGAGGCTCGCTGCTTTACGGCCTCGACCGCATGCTCAGCGAGAAGACGGGCATACCCTGCTATGTCGCGGAAGACGCAATATCCTGCGTAGCTATTGGTACGGGGCTAGCGCTCGACAATATGGACCTTTACGCCAACGGCACGGTATATGATTACCGCCGCGGCGATTATTACGAGAATTATTGAAAATAATATCGTTTAGGGCTTAATGCGATGCATTGATCACTTCGCGGTTCTAAGCTGATGACACCTGCTAAGCCGATGGCATAACAGGTGTTTTTAATTCGGGGCCCCCAACAAGACGTTCTTGTTGGGGCGTGTACAAGGCAGGAAAAAACGTTGATCGACGCTCAAAGAAAAACATCAAACGGGCGAAACCGCAACAGAAGAAAGCTAAGGGTGCTGCTCGGCGTATTGTTACTGCTGATAGCGGCGGCAGGCATATCCGTCTATCAAATATACAACAGCTTAACGGACGACAACGTAGAGTCGCTTTTCCCCGCGCCCGGCGCATCCCACGCTCCCGTCCCGTCGGGCAAAGCTGCGGCGAGCGGCGCGCCCGCGGCGTTGCACAAAGTAACGTACGAAGGCAAAACGTACGAAAAAAACCCCGATATAGTAAACATATTGTTTCTGGGCATCGACTATACTGAGGCGCGCAAGGAATTAAACCTTGGCTACCGCAGCGACGTAGTGCTGGTCTGCGCGGTGGATACTAAAGCCAATACAGCAACGCTTATCTCTCTGCCGCGCGATACGTATACTACCGTTTACCACATAGACCAGAAGACGGGCGGTATTACAAAGGCGCGCCAGAACAGGATAAACGCCGCGTTCGCGTTCGGCGGCGGCCCGAAAGGCTACGGGTACGACAACGAGATGGCTTGCGTCGAGCTGTTTTTGCAGCGCAAATGCAAGTTAAATAAGCCGCTCGACTTCTCGCTTGACATACCGGTATACCTCTACGCGGGCATCGACATAGACGGCATAGCGCCCGTGGCGGAGTCGGTAGGCGGCGTGGAGGTAACCCTGGAATACACTATACCCGAAGTGGGCAGCAAGGGCGAAACGGTATTGCTTAAAGGCTACTCTGCCGAAATGTACCTGCGCGACCGTCATAACACGCCGGGCGGGGATATGGGCAGGGCCAAAAAAGAACAGGATTTCCTTGTTTTGCTCGCAAAGAAGATTAAAGACATGGGAGCCGCCGATATTATACTAAGCCTATGGGACGACCTGCAAAAGTACGTAACCACCAACCTTACGACGACGCAGATGGTGGACCTCGCGAAGATACTCAGAAAAGTCGACATCGGCAGCATTAAAAAATACACTATACCCGGCGAAGGGCGTACAAAAAACGGCGACTACTTCTTTTTTCCGGACGAGGAGGCTTGCTTAAAGCTGCTTCTTGAAGTCTATTACAACGAAGTGCCGCAGTGACGCTGCGCGCCGTTACGTTCTTTACCTCGGCTTTAGTTTCTTAATAAAACGCAGCTTGCATATTTTGCCCTTTTATACTATATTTATATTAAGTACTTATATCTATTTTTTGGAGGTAATAGTATGTATAAATCCGAATCCATACTCGGGCTTGTCGGGTCGATATTGAGTTCAATATGCGCGTTCTTCATACTGGCAGGCACCCTGCTCGGCGCATTTTACTTCAACATGTTCACGCCGTTTTTACAACGCCTCGTCGATACATACGCGGCTCCCTGGGGCTGGACGTTCGACGCCGCAATGCAGCTCGCGCTGCCCGCTTTTATAGTCATCGCGGCCGTTTGGTTCGTATTGGCGGCGGCTTCGCTGATACTCGGGTTCCTCGGCACGGCAAAGCTTAAAGGCGACGACAAGAACGGCGGAGTGCTGCTCATTATAGCGGGAGCGTTGTCGTTCTTCTCCGTATTTTCGTTCATACAGTTCGTGCTGTTCATTGTAGGCGGCATAATGGCGGTATCCAAAAAGCAGCCCCCGGCAGAGATTGCTCCGCAGGGGCAGGTAAACGGACAAGCGTAACAGCAAATTAAACAGCCGGGCTACCGGCTGTTTTGCTTATCGGCGAAAACGGGTATACTTACCTTAAGCTGTTTTATATCGATTGGAGGCAATTCATGTACAAAACGGAATCAACGCTCGGCCTAATTGGCTCTATACTCGCCGTTATATCCGCGTCTTTTACGTTTATATTTTCGCTGCTGTTCAGGCTTATAGGATGGACGGTATTCCTGGGCTCTAGGCTACTTAGCTTCTTTGGCCCGTTCGCTGAAACGGGAGGCCAAGTTTTCGGAGGCGCGGTAATACTTGCCTCAATTATCGGCCTCATGATAACCGTCGCGTCAGTAATACTAGGATTTACAGGCACTTCTCAGCTGCGCAGCGGGCGCAAGCAGGGCGGCGTACTGCTCATAGTTGCGGGCGGCCTGATGCTGCTGCCCCCATATATGGGCCACGGCCCGTTCGGCACAATCATATCCGTGCTTTTCTTCATAGGCGGCATAATGGCGCTTACAAAAAAGGCAAACGCATAAAAAACAAGCATTACTTACTCTGTTAACCGTAGGGGAGGGGTTCGCCTCCCGTAAATTATGCATTAATACATTTACACCCCATAAAGTCTTTGGACTTTATGGGGCCCGTATAAAACGCCCGGTTTAGGTTCAGCCGGGCGCAATCTTATTGCAGGTTTATCACGCTTTATTCAAGGCTCTTTATCCACATGTCCGCTTCCGCGTCGGACGGCATGCGCCAATCGCCTCTTGGGGACAGCGACACGCTGCCCACTTTGGGGCCGTCGGGCATGCACGAACGCTTGAACTGCGACGCAAAGAACCTCCTGTAGAATTTTTTAAGCTGCTCTTTAATTTCATACTCGCTGTATTCGGTAAACGCCGCCTTTGCCAGCAGCAGTATCTTTTCGGGCGACATCTCAAATCGCAGCACGTAGTACATGAAAAAGTCGTTTAAATCATATTGCCCTATCTGCTTTTGCGTATCCTGCCTCTCGTCTTTGCCGGTGGGAGGCAGCAGTTCGGGCGACGGCGGTATTGCGACTATTTCTTTGGCGATTTTGCTGAGCCTTTTGTCATCCCTTGAAACGTAAAGCACCATCTCTTTTATCAGCGTTTTGGCGACTCCCGCGTTCACGCCGTACATAGAAATCTGGTCTCCGGCGTACGTGCAAAACCCCAGCGCGAGCTCGGAAAGGTCGCCGGTGCCCACAACGAGTCCGTCTATTTGGTTGGCAAGGTCCATCAGCACCTGCGTGCGCTCGCGCGCCTGCGCGTTCTCGTACGTTATATCCGCCTGTCCGCCGTGACCCAAATCCTCAAGATGCGCTTTGGCGGCGTTTACTATGCTTATCTCCCGTAGCTCCGCGCCCGTCGCGATAACGAGCCTGCGCGCAAGGTCTTGCGTCGCCTGCGTGCTGCCGAATCCCGGCATCACCACGCCCAGCACTGCGCTGCTTTGCTTCCCCAGCCGCTTCATTGCCTCGCACGACACCATCAGAGCGAGCGCCGAATCGAGCCCGCCGGATACGCCTATCACCACCCGCTGCGCATGGGTGTGGCGCAGCCGCCGCATAAGCGCGGTCACCTGTATGTTGAAAACTTCGCGGCAGCGGGCGTCCCTTTTGGCAGCGTCGCCCGGCACGAACGGCATACGTTCAATCTTCCTGAATTTCGGCTCGGTTTCGCGCGCGGCAAATACTATCTTCCTGTATGACAGCCCGGGGCTTTTGGATATAAACGTGTTTTTAAGTATCCTGTCGTGCATCAGCCTATGCAGGTCTATTTCCGTAAAGCTCATATGCGGCTCAAAGCTGAACCTCTCGGAGCTCTCGAGTATGTTTCCGTTTTCCGCTATTACTATATGCCCGCCGAACACCGTATCCGTAGTCGATTCGCCCGGACCCGCGGACACGTACGCAAGGCCGCATATATACCGCCCCGACTCCTGCTTTATCATCTCCTCGCGGTATTCGCTCTTGCCCGCGAGCTCGTTGCTAGCCGATATATTGAAAAGCAGCGTCGCGCCCGCCGTAGCCTGGTACGCATGCGGAGGGAACGGCACCCACAGATCCTCGCAAAGTTCGACGCCTACGGTGAGCCCTTTTATGTTTTCGCACTCGAACAGCAGGTCGCTGCCAAAAGGCGCTTCCTGGCCCGCTATGCTAACCACAGCGTTTTTTACGTCTATGCCCGACGCGAACCAGCGCTGCTCGTAATACTCCGAATAGTTGGGTATGTAAGCTTTGGGCACAACGCCGAGTATGCGGCCCGACTGGAACAGCACGGCGCAGTTGTAAAGCTTGTCGGAAGAGTATACCGGCATGCCGACGATTACCAGCGCTTTCGTATTCTTCGTCTCGGATATCAGACAGCGGAGCGCCACGTCGCTCTGTTCCAGCATGCCGCGCTGCCTGAAAAGGTCGCCCAGCGTATACGACGTTATGCAAAGCTCGGGGAACGCCACTATGCTTGCGCCCTGCTCCTCGGCCTCGCCTGTCATTTTACGTATGCTGTCTTTATTCTTTACAACATTGCCTACGGATACCGCCGGCACCGCCGCCGCTATCCTCAATAGCCCGCTGTTCATGTTTTCCTCCGTTTCACTGGCTGCTTTATTTCTCGAAAAAAGCGTCCTATATATTAATCGATAAGTTCGCTATAATCCACAAGCTCGTATTTTTCGAGCAGCGCCGAAATAGTGCCGTCGTTTTTCATCTCCGACAGGCAATCGTTCACCACGTCTATAAACACGCCCAATGTCCCTCTTACCTGCACGCAGTAGCTTATCGGCATGAACCGTTCGGGCAGTATAAGCATGCCCGCCTTGCCGAAAAGCTTTAAATTTATCTCGTTTGCGCATACTGCGCTTACAAAGCCGTCCTTTAACGCCTCTATCGCCTCGGGGTACGACGCGTAAATCTTGACGAACGCCTGTATGCCGCTTTGCGAAAGATACTCGTCAAGGTATGTAAGGTTCTTGTTATCCTTTTGCTTCGTCGCGGGATACGTACCCTGTATCACCGCTATCTTTCCTCCGTTTAAGCCGTCCTCGCTCGTCATTTCACCTTCGCGCACTAAAAACGCGCATGCGTCGGAAAAGTAGACTTGCGAATAATTTATGCCTGACGCCGAGCCTTTAACGGACGCGCCCAGCGAAATATCCAGCTTTTCCTGCTGCAGCATAGAGTCTTTAGTCTCCGAATTGACGCTTACGAAGTTTATTATTACTCCACCGTCCGAAAACAGCCGCTTTGCCAGCTCGTCCGCTATATCCTTTTCAAGGCCGGTGTATGTCTTAGTCTGTTCGTCGTACAAGCAGAGCGTGCCTATGTCGCCGCGCAGGCCTATGTTGAAAACGCCAGCTTTCGCAACGGCGTCGACTGCCGACTGCTTCTCTGCCGCTTTTTTGTTTGCCGACGCTATAAGCGCAATTATAACTATAGCGATCACAACCACCACCGCCGCGACCGCTATTTTAAAATACTTTTTGTTTAAATTAAAAAGACGGTTTCTTCCTGCTCTCAAATTGCTCCATCCCCGCAAGGTTACTGTTTACCAGATTGTACAATATTATACCGGAGCGTTCAATAGTTTATATTCCCCCCCGCTTATATGGAGCCGAAGACGAGCGCACCCAGTGGGTGGTAAAGCGAGTCGGAGGCTCTGTAAGCAAAGGAGACTGCAGAACAATAGTATCAGGCGACTATTGTGAACAGAGGAAGGCAGCGCAAAGCGAATGAGGGGATATTATGCTCATCTCTTATACACCTCATCAGTCGCCTTTCGGCGACAGCTTCTCCTCAAGGAGAAGCCTTTAAAGCTTTTCTCCTACTCTAAAAGTGAAACAAAGCGACCCAGTAATAGCCTTCCCCTTAAAGGGGGCCGAAGACGAGCGCACCCAGTGGATGATGAAGTCAGCCTTCCCCTTGAGGGGAAGGTGGCGCGCAGCGCCGGATGAGGTGTTACGCCTCCCTCTTTAAAGGTACGATTCTTATTCCTCACCCTGCTGCGGCTGCGCTTGCTGTGCTTCGTCCGCAGCTTCGTCGTCCGAGTCCTCGTCCGGCTTTACAAGCGCCACCGATACCACGCGCGAATCTTCGCTCAAGCTCATAAGCCGCACGCCCTGCGTGTCGCGGCCGATTACGCTTATATCGCTTAACTTCATGCGTATTATTACGCCCGCGTCGTTTATTATCATAAGGTCCTCGCTGCCGTCCACGACTTTCAGCGTGCACATGCTGCCAGTCTTTTCGGTAACGCGCAGCGTCTTTACGCCTATGCCGCCCCTGTGCTGCAGGTTGTATTCGGAAATAGGCGTGCGCTTGCCGTAGCCGTTCTCGGATATTACGAGCACCTCGCCTTCCGGCTGCACTTTAGCCATGCCTACTACGCTGTCGCCCTCGCGCAGCGTTATTGCCTTTACGCCCATGGCGCCCCTGCCCATATCGCGCACGTCCTCTTCCGAGAACATTACGCACATGCCGTTTGCCGTGCCTATGATAATGTTGTCGCTGCCGCTCGTCTCGAGCACGCCTATTAGCTCGTCGCCCTCGCGCATGCTTATCGCAATAAGCCCGCTTTGGCGTATGTTCCTGAATTCGCTTACCCGCGTCTTTTTAATGAGGCCGTTCTTCGTCGCGAGCACGAGCATTGCCGTAGAGTCGTAAGTGCGCGCGGCGAGCACCGCGGATACCTTCTCGTCCGCGTCAAGCTGCAGCAGGTTTACTATAGCCATGCCCTTCGCAGTGCGACCCGTTTCGGGCAGGTCGTAGCACTTGCGGCGGTATACCTTGCCCTTGTTGGTAAAGAACAGCAGGTTCGAGTGCGTCGACGTAACAAGTACATGCTCCGCGAAGTCCTCCTCGCGAGTGGAAAGCCCCGTTACGCCGCGGCCGCCTCTGCGCTGCGTCCTGTACGTATCCGAAGGCAGGCGCTTTATGTACCCGAAGTGCGTCAGCGTCACTACCATCTCCTCTTCCTGTATCAGTTCGTCGAGGTCTATGTCGTCCGCGCTGAACGTTATCTCGGTGCGGCGCTCGTTAGAGTACTTATCCTTTATCTCCAACAGCTCCTGCTTTATTATGTCGAGCACCATCTGCGGCGACGCAAGTATGCTCTTTAAGTACGCTATGCGCTCCAGAAGCTTCCTGTATTCCTCGAGTATCTTGTCGCGCTCGAGCCCGGTGAGCCTTTGCAGCCGCATGTCGAGTATCGCCTGCGCCTGTATCTGCGTTAAGCCGAACCTTGACATGAGCGAATCCCTCGCAGTGGGCACGTCGGGCGATTTCTTGATCATATCGACTATTTCGTCGATGTTGTCGAGCGCTATTATAAGGCCTTCGAGTATGTGAGCCCGCGCCTCCGCCTTTTCCAGCTCGAACTTCGTGCGGCGCACTATTACCGTCTTTTGATGCTCAAGATAATGGTAAAGTATCTCTTTTAGGTTAAGCACTTTGGGCTCGCCGTCCACAAGCGCCAGCATAATAACGCCGAACGTTTCCTGCATCTGCGTGTGCTTATACAGCCTGTTGAGTATTACGTTAGAGTTCACGTCGCGCTTTAATTCTATGACTATGCGCATACCCGTTTTGTCGCTCTCGTCGCGTATGTCTGATATGCCCTCAAGGCTCTTATCCTGCACAAGCTCGGCTATGCGCGCAATAAGCGCCGCCTTGTTCACCTGGTAGGGTATCTCGGTTACAATTATGCGCTGTCTGCCCGCCTTGAACTCCTCTATCTCGGCCTTTGCGCGCACGCATATCTTGCCTCGGCCCGTGTTGTATGCCTGCGTTATGCCCGCAGTGCCCATTATTATGCCGCCGGTGGGGAAGTCGGGGCCCTTTATGTGCTCCATTAAATCGTCCACGGTGCATTCCGGGTCGTCTATAAGGCGCACCGCCGCGTCAATAGTCTCGCCGAGGTTATGCGGCGGTATGTTGGTCGCCATGCCTACCGCTATGCCGCCCGTGCCGTTAACCAGAAGGTTCGGGAACTTTGAGGGAAGCACGGAGGGCTGCATAAGCGTCTCGTCGAAATTGGGGTAAAAATCCACCGTGTTCTTGTCAAGATCGCGCAGAAGCTCCATGCATATAGGCGAGAGCCGCGCCTCGGTGTAACGCATAGCCGCAGGCGAGTCTCCGTCCACGCTGCCGAAGTTGCCGTGCCCTTCCACCAGAGGGTGGCGTATCGAGAAATCCTGAGCCATGCGCACCATCGAAAGGTACACGGCGCTGTCTCCGTGTGGATGGTACTTGCCGAGCACGTCGCCCACTATCCTCGCGCTCTTTCTGAACGGCTTGTCGGGCGAGAGCCCCAGTTCGTTCATAGAAAAGAGTATCCTTCTGTGCACCGGCTTTAAGCCGTCCCTCACGTCGGGCAGCGCGCGGTTTATTATTACCGCCATCGCGTACGATATGAAAGACGTCTTCATCTCTTTTTCAATATCTATAGGCTGAATTGCTTTTCTTGTGTTGTCCAAAATATTTCACCTCAAAATTTATACGTCAAGATTCACTACGAGCTTGGCGTTCTGTTCAATAAATTCCTTGCGCGGCTCGACCTGGTCGCCCATCAGTATGGTAAATATCTCTTCGGCTTCTATAGCGTTCTGCACAGACACCTGCAGAAGCGTCCTGTTCTCGGGGTCCATCGTAGTCTCCCATAGCTGCTCGGGGTTCATCTCCCCAAGGCCTTTATAGCGCTGTATCGTCGCGCCCTCCTTGCCTATCTCGGCAAGGTACTTTTCCAGCTCCGCGTCGCTGTAAAGGTATTTTTCCGCCTTGTTCTTGGAAACCTTATATAGAGGCGGCTGAGCTATATATACATGCCCCGCTTCTATCAGCTGTTTCATATACCGGTAGAAGAACGTTAAAAGGAGTATCCTTATATGGCTTCCGTCCACGTCGGCGTCCGTCATGCAAATTATGCGTTTGTAGCGCAGCTTCGACACGTCGAAATCCTCGCCTATGCCGGCGCCGAAAGCAGTGGCCATAGCCTTTATCTCCGCGTTGGCAAGCGCCTTGTCCTGCCGCGTCTTCTCAACGTTTAGTATCTTGCCTCTTAAAGGCAGTATGGCCTGAAAGCGCCGGTCGCGGCCCTGCTTCGCGCTGCCTCCCGCGCTGTCGCCTTCCACGATGAATATCTCGCACTTTTCAGGGTCCGTCTCGCTGCAGTCCGCAAGCTTGCCGGGCAGCGACGCGCTCTCCAGCGCGGACTTCCTCCTCGTCAGCTCCCGCGCCTTCCTCGCGGCCTCGCGCGCGTGCTGCGCGACAAGGCACTTGTTTAATATTTCCCTGGCTGTTGACGGATTCTCCTCAAGGAACGCGCGCAGCTCTTCCGCCAGCGCGTTATCCACAAGCGGCCTTATCTCGCTGTTGCCGAGCTTAGTTTTCGTCTGCCCCTCAAACTGCGGGTTTGTAAGCTTTACGCTGATTATCGCGGTGAGCCCTTCCCTTATATCCTCGCCAGAAAGGTTCTCTTCCTTTTCTTTTAGCAGCCCGAACCTGCGCGCGTAGTCGTTCATCACCCGCGTAAGCCCCGACTTGAAGCCCATAAGATGCGAGCCGCCCTCGTGCGTAGGTATGTTGTTCGCGAACGTGTATATGTTCTCGTTATAGGAGTCGTTGTACTGCATCGCTATCTCAACGATAGTGGTGTCTTTCTCGGACCTCATGTATATAGGCTCGGGGTGTAGGGGAGTTTTGTTTTTGTTGAGATATTTCACAAACTCAATTATGCCGCCTTCGAACTGGTAGTCGCTCTCCTTGCCTGTACGCGCGTCGGTTATTTTTATGCGCACGCCCTTATTAAGGAACGCGAGTTCACGAAGCCTGCTTTTTAATGTGTCGAATTCGAAATCAACGGTCTCGAATATCTCGCCGTCGGGCCAGAATTGTATTATCGTGCCGGTGCCGTCCGTCTCGCCCGTTACCTGTATATCGCTCTCCGCCACGCCGCGCGAAAAGTGCATCGAGTATATCTTTCCGTCGCGCTTTACCGAAGCAACAAGCTTTTTTGAAAGCGCGTTCACTACGGATACGCCCACGCCGTGCAGCCCGCCCGACACCTTGTAGCCGTTGCCGCCGAATTTGCCGCCCGCGTGCAGCATGGTAAGCGCTACCTCCAGCGTTGACTTTCCAACCTTAGGGTGTATCTCCACCGGTATGCCGCGGCCGTTGTCTTCCACGCGTACGCTCCCGTCCTCCATTATCGTGACGGAAATCAGGTCGCAGTAGCCCGCCATCGCCTCGTCCACCGAGTTGTCGACAACCTCGTAAACAAGGTGGTGAAGCCCGCGCGAGTCCGTTGAACCTATGTACATTCCCGGCCGTTTGCGCACGGGTTCCAAGCCCTCAAGAACCTGTATCTGAGAAGCGTCGTAGTTGTTTTCCGTTGTTATGTTCATGTTTTCTCCTTAATCTATAGAAAATTAAAATTATGACCTTGAACGTTTATACAGCGTTGCGGGTGAAATGGGCGAATAATATATAAAAAACTTATCGAGGAATCGCGTAACGACTATGGATTTTATGTTATACTTCTCTATGTAAATATTGTGCGCCGAGTCTCCGAGTTTTTTGAGCGCGTTGTTCGTATCGTCGTTGGTCTTTGCTTCTTTGTAGTCGAGTATGAGCACTACGTCCTTAAGCGGCACCATCGCGTCTTTTCCTATGTGCAGCACCATCAATTCTCCTGCTTTCTTTTAAAATGCCCATAAAGCGACTTTATGGGAAACCAGAAATAAATCTACTATATATTATATATATTATATCAAAATCTTTGGATATTAAAAGAGGAAAATGAATTTCATTCGCAATTTATCCACAATAATTTGGTTTATTTCCGAACGTTTCATCTTTCGTCCTGTTTTTTATCTGTCTTTTCTATTGTGCGCGGCTCAAAATGCATATATACTCTGTTTATTATAAGCATTATCAGGAGACACGAATGGTAAGACGCATATATGTGGAGAAAAAACCCGGCTTTGATATAAGCGCAAAAGCCGCTTTATCCGATTTAAAAGACACGCTGGGCAAAAAAACGCTGCGAAACGTTCGCATACTGATACGTTACGATATAGAGGGCTTAAGTGACGAGGAGTTTGAGTCGGCAGTAAAGAACGTGTTTTCCGAGCCCGCCGCCGACGTCGTGTATTACTGCGAATTTCCCATAGGTAAGGGCGATATTGTATTTGCCGCCGAATACCTGCCGGGGCAGTACGACCAACGGGCGGACAGCGCCGTGCAGTGCATTGGGCTGCTGCTGCCCTCGCTAAGGACAAGCCCCGCGGTGCGGTGCGCTACTGTATACGTGCTCTCGGGCGCAAGCGAAGCGGATGCAGAGGACATAAAGCGCTTTGTCATAAACCCCGTAGACTCGCGCGAGGCAAGCAACGAGCTGCCCGAAACGCTGAAAGAGAACCTTCCCGCTCCCGGCGACGTTGATATACTCTGCGGCTTTTGCGAATACACACCCGATGAGCTAAAGGAGTTTATGTCGTCATACGGCCTCGCGATGAGCTTTGAAGACATAAAGTTCGTGCAGCAGTATTTCAGGCACGACGAAAAGCGCGACCCGACGCTTGCCGAGATACGCGTTATTGACACGTACTGGTCCGATCACTGCCGCCACACCACGTTTCTGACAAAGCTCGAAAACGTATCGTTCGACGAGACGGCTAAAGACGTGCAGCAAGTATACAACGAATATTTGAAAGCGCGCAAATCCGTTCACGGCAACAAACAAAAGGACGTATGCCTGATGGACGTAGCGACATTGTACGCAAAGCAGGCAATAAAAGAGGGGCATCCCGGGCTCGATATATCCGATGAGATAAACGCATGCTCGGTGCGCGAGAGAGTATTCGTGGACGGCAAGCCGCGCGATTACCTTATTATGTTCAAGAACGAAACCCACAACCACCCGACGGAGATAGAGCCGTTCGGCGGAGCGGCTACGTGCCTCGGCGGAGCTATACGCGACCCGCTCTCTGGGCGCTCGTACGTATACCATGCAATGCGCGTAACGGGCAGCGGCGACCCTCGCGAGAGCGTTAAAGACACGATGCCCGGCAAGCTGCCGCAGAGAAAGATATGCAAAGAGGCGGCGCACGGCTATTCGTCTTACGGCAACCAGATAGGCCTGGCAACCGGCCTCGTCGACGAAATATACCACGAAGGCTATAAAGCAAAGCGGATGGAAATAGGCGCGGTAATAGGTGCGGCGCCCGCCGAAAACGTAGTGCGTATTAAGCCTCAGCCGGGCGACGTTATACTGCTGCTCGGCGGAGCGACGGGCCGCGACGGCTGCGGCGGCGCTACCGGCTCATCGAAGGCGCACGACAAGCAGTCGATAGGCACATGCGGCGCGGAGGTGCAAAAGGGCAACCCGCTTATTGAGCGCAAGCTTCAGCGGCTTTTCAGAAATAAGGAATTCTCTACGCTCGTGAAGCGCTGCAACGACTTTGGCGCGGGCGGCGTATGCGTCGCAATTGGGGAACTCGCGGACGGCGTGCGAGTCAATCTTGACGCCGTGCGCAGAAAATACGAAGGGCTCGGCGGCGTAGAGCTCGCTATCTCCGAAAGCCAGGAGCGCATGGCCGTAGTGATAGACCCTAAAGACTTAAACAAGGCTCTCGGGCTCGCAAGAGAAGAAAACCTTCACGCGGATGTTGTCGCCGAAGTTACGGGCGACGCCCGAATGGAGCTGTATTGGCGCGGCAAGCCTATAGTCAGCATAAAGCGTGAGTTTTTAAACACCAACGGCGCGACGGCAACGGCAAACGCGCGCGTCTGCGGCCTTAAAACCGACGGGCTTTTTAGCGAGCATGTCGCCGGAACGTTTAAGGAAACGCTCCTTAAGCTTGTTTCCGACCTCAACATATGCTCGAAAAAAGGCTTAATTGAGATGTTCGACTCTACGATAGGAGCAAACACCGTAAGCATGCCATTGGGAGGCAAAAACGAGCTTACGCCGGTGCAGGCCATGGCGGCAAAGATAGCCGCCGAAGGGCGGTGCGATACCGCGACGCTTTTCTCATACGGCTTTGACCCGTACCTGACGGAAGCTAACCCTTTCCTAGGCGCGGTGTATTCGATAGTTTTGTCGCTCGCAAAGCTGGCGGCTTCGGGCGGCGACATATCGCGCGCGTGCCTTACGCTGCAGGAATATTTCGAGCGCATGCGCGGGGAGGATACGTGGGGCAAACCGCTCGCGGCGCTGCTAGGCGCGTGGTGGGCGCAAAAGAACCTTAAGGTCCCGGCAATAGGCGGCAAGGATTCGATGTCCGGCTCGTTTGAAAACTTGCACGTGCCGCCCACTTTAGTTTCTTTCGCATTGTGCACGGAAAGCGCGGATAATATAGTCTCTCCAGAATTCAAACGGGGAGGCAGCGGCATATACAGGGCGCGCATATCGCGCGACGCAGGCGGCATGCCCGATTTTGAAAGCATAAAGTCGGTATATTCCAAAGTTTACGAACTTATCAAACAAAAGCGCATTTTATCCGCGTATGCGGTGGAGCGCGGAGGCGCGCTCGCGGCAATAGCTAAGATGGCGCTCGGCAACTCGATTGGCGCCACGCTTGGCGGCGATATACACGACCTTTGCCAAAAAGCGTACGGCGACCTGATACTCGAGGGAGACGACCTTCCTTTCGAGCGCATAGGGGAGACGGGAGGCAGTTCTATAACGCTTGGCGGCGAGCGGGCGGATCTTGCTGCAATACGCAATGCGTATGAGTCAACTTTGTCGGGCGTATATCCGGTAAGCGCAGCGAGCGAAGAAAAGATACCCGACATGCTATACGAGTGCAAAAACATACGCGTGTACTCGGGGGAAAAGGCAAGGCCGCGTATAGTAATACCCGTGTTCCCGGGCACCAACTGCGAGTACGACTCGGCCGCGGCGTTTGAGCGTGCGGGCGGACGCACTTCGGTATTCGTTATGCGCAACATATTCGCGGGCGATATAGAATACAGCATAGACGAGCTTGCACGGTTACTAAAAGACAGCCAGATACTGATGATACCCGGAGGCTTCTCGGGCGGCGACGAGCCGGACGGCTCGGGAAAGTTTATAACGGCCGTGCTGCGCGCCCCGAAAATAAAGCGGGCAATAGAAAGCCTGCTTGCGCGCGACGGACTTATACTGGGCATATGCAACGGCTTTCAGGCGCTTATCAAGTCGGGGCTTGTGCCGTACGGCGAAATACGCGACATGCGTGAAGACAGCCCGACGCTTACTTTCAACGCTATAGGCCGCCACGTTTCGCGCATGGTGAGGACGCGCATAACGTCAAACGCGTCGCCGTGGCTCTCGCTCTGCTCGCCCGGAGATATACACACTGTCGCGGTCTCGCACGGCGAGGGGCGCTTCGTCGCGTCCCCGGACGAGGCGATATCACTGTATAAGCGCGGCCAGATAGCCACGCAGTATGTGGACGAACACGGCGTGCCCACTATGGGGGAAGGCAACCCCAACGGCTCTATGCTGGCGGTGGAAGGCCTTATGTCTCCCGACGGCAGGGTGCTGGGCAAGATGGCGCACAGCGAGCGCTATACCCCCGGAAACATGAAAAACGTGCCCGGAGATAAGGACCAGCGCTTATTCGAGGCGGGAGTCAGATACTTTTTGTAATTATCGGCGTATAGCTTTGGTTTACCGCAGACGAAGGCGCACTATGTGCGCTTTCTCTGTTTAATGATCTTTTTATTTCGAGTTCATTAAAGATGCTTTATTGCTATTGCAAACAAAAGTAGTGATAGCGTGCATCGCTTGTGTTATACTGTCTGCATGAAAAAGTTTACTAAAAAGCAGATAATATGGTGCTGTGTACTGGTTGTTATCGTCGCAGCTCTCATTATACTCTACTACATCGGCAAAGGGGCAGGCTGGTTCCGTGTTTTTGAATCCAAAGAAGAGGTGCGCAAATACGTTGCCTCTTTCGGCGCTCTTGCTCCGCTCGCGTATTTTCTGCTGCAGTTCTTTCAGGTAATAGTGTCGCCGATACCCGGCAACGTCACGACGGTGGCGGGCGGCATGCTGTTCGGTTTTTTTCCGGCGTTTCTGATATCCACCGCCGCGATATTTTTAGGATCTTTATCGGCGTTTATGCTGGGCAGGCTGTTCGGCAAACCACTCGTTGAGCGCATAGCCGGCAAAGCTGTAGTTGAAAAATACATGACGGCCGTGTCTTCGCGTCAGAAGGTAGTGCTTATTATAATGTTCCTAATACCGTTTTTTCCCGACGACATGCTGTGCCTGCTTGCCGGTCTTTCGGCGATGAGCGTGCCGTATTTCGCGCTTGTGGTAATACTGACGCGCCCATGGGGTCTGCTGTTTTCCGCAATGCTGGGCTCAGGCATGATAGATATACCCGAATGGGGCTGGATTGCGATAATCTGCGCCGCAGTAGTAATTTTCATACTATCAATTAAATACGCTCCGATGATAGAAGACCGCTTGAAAAGCTGGCTCGAGCGCACGTTTTTGAAGTCAAAGGAGCACCACGACAAATGATAAATTAATATTTTGACAGGAACAACATGTTTTTTCTCAATCGAGTAGGAGGTAGGTGATTATTTCACCTACCGACCTCTCACACCACCGTACGTACCGTTCGGTATACGGCGGTTCAAATAGGAATTAGTGTACTAATAAATACCTTTCGGTTAT
>JBLNCA010000056.1:0-31717 GCA_050260375.1 Burkholderiales bacterium
TTGTACACTTTTTTCTCCTCTGTTTTCATAGCAATGACAAAAGTAACTGATAATAAAAAACAGGCTTTTATAGACTAAAACTCATGTGTCATTCAGAGGACCGAAGGGACGAAGAATCTTAGCACAATATGCCGCGATATGTCCGGCAAGATCCCTTATAGAGGTAAAGAAAAAAACCCCTTGAGGGGCGGATGATTACTTATATAAGAATGCTGCCTTACTGTTTTGAATACCGTTCAAGGAAGCGTATGGTGCGCTCCTGTTTAGGATTGCTCAACACCTCTTCCGGCGTGCCTGTTTCCACGACGACGCCGTCGTCCATAAACACTATAGAGTTTGCTATATCGCGGGCAAACTGCATCTCGTGCGTCACTATGACCATCGTGGTATTCTTCTCGGCAAGCGTGCGTATAACCTTTAACACTTCGCCCGTAAGCTCCGGGTCGAGAGCGCTTGTAGGTTCGTCAAAGCAGAGAACGTCGGGCGAAAGCGCAAGAGCGCGGGCTATTGCCACCCGCTGCTGCTGTCCGCCCGAGAGCTGGTGAGGATAAAGATGCATCTTGTCGGTAAGCCCCATCTGCGCGAGAAGCTCGGCGGCTTTATCGCTTATCTCGCTTAATATCGCTTTACGGTTTTCCTTATAGTCTGGGCGCTCTTTTGCCAGAAGCTCGCATGCAAGCTTTACGTTGCCAAGCGCGGTATACTGGGGAAAAAGGTTGAATGATTGGAACACGAGCCCGAAATGCAGGCGGTTTCTTCGTATTTCCTTTTCGGTAAGCAGCGATGAATCAGACGCGTCAAACAACGTCTCGCCGTTGACGATTATCTGCCCGTCGTCGGGTTTTTCAAGAAAGTTAATGCACCTTAGCAGCGTGGTTTTGCCGCTGCCCGAGGAGCCTATTATAGCGACGGCCTCGCCCTTGTCAAGGCTGAACCCTACGCCCTTCAACACCTCGGTTTCGCCGAAACGTTTATGTATGTTTACTACTTCAAGTACAGACATTTTGAATACTCCCTAAACCCTGAAAAAACCGAGCTTCTTTTCCAGACGCCCCAGCAGCAGCGTAAGAACTCCGCTGAATACCAGATAGTAGACGCCTGTAAAGAACAGCGGCCAGATGATGCCTGAAGATTTAATAAACGTCTGGCCGTTCCATATAATCTCGTATACCGAAATAACCCGCGCAAGGGAAGTGTCCTTTACAAGGGTAATTATCTCATTGCCCATCGGCGGTACGATGCGTTTTACTACCTGCAGCAGTATGACGCGGAAAAATATCTGGCTCTTTGTCATGCCAAGAACCAGCCCCGCTTCGGTCTGCCCTCTGGGTACGCCCTCTATGCCGCCGCGGTAGATCTCGGAAAAATAACAGGCGTAGTTGAATATGAAGGCAACCAGAGCGGCTATAAAGCGGCCGGAGGTGCCTTCCCACCAGCTGTTGCCGAGTATGAGGCCCGGTCCATAGTAGATAACGAGCAGCTGAAGCATGAGCGGCGTGCCGCGTACGACCCATATGATGGTTTTGACAGCGTATTTAAGCGGCCTAAAGCGGCACATCGAGCCAAAGGATATTATAAGGCCAAGCGGCAGCGCGCCGAGCAATGTCAGAGAGAACAGCTTGAGCGTTTCCAGAAAGCCTTCGTTCAACGACGCCAGTACAGTTTGAAACATTTAAAGAGCCTCACATATAAATTTCGATCCGTATTTGCACCGGCAAGCCTCGCGTTTGCCGGGGACTCCGTATAAAGGCAGAAAGCATTCGCTCTCTGCCTTTATGGAAGTTATATTAAACAATGCGATTACTGGGCGAGTATAGACTCCTGTACGCCGTAAGTCTTGGAGTACTCCATCATTGAGCCGTCCGCATACGCCTTGGCAAAGAACTCGTTTAGCGCTTTGGCAAGATCGCTTCCCTTGCGGAAGCCTACGCCGAACTTCTCGGAATTGAGCGCCACGGTGTGAGTAAGGTCAGGATAGCTCGTGCCTTCGCCTATTACAGCCCCCGCCATCAGCAGGTCTATTACACAGGCGTCGGACGTGCCGGCGGCAACTTCCATCACGGCGGCGGCCTGGTTCTGTACCGATACGTACTCGTAACCCCGCTCTTTAACGACCTTTTCACCTGCGGAGCCGGATTCCACCGCGAACGTAAGGCCTTTTACGCTTTCCTCATCCTTGTATTTGTCCGCTTCGGAGGCCGGGACAACAACGACTTGAGCGTTGTCGCAGTAGGCGTTCGAGCACTCCATCGCTTTTAGCACTTCGTCGGTGAGCGTCATGCCGTTCCATACGCAGTCTATGGATTTTGCGTCAAGCTCGAGTATCTTGTTATCCCAATCTATCTCAATGAATTCCGCTTTGACTCCCAGGGTTTCCGCAAAAGCCCTCGCCATATCGGCGTCAAAGCCTATCCAGTTGCCGCTTTCGTCTTTATAATCCATGGGCGGGTAATCGGTAATACCGATTATAAGCGTGCCCTTGCCCTGAACGTATTCCTTGTCGGACTTGCTTGCGGGCTTCGCGCAGGCGGTGAAGCTAAACACCATTACAACTATAAGTATCAGCGCTATGTATTTTTTCATAATTTTCCTCCGATTGACGGCATGCCGCCGTTAAAGTTTATAGTGATAACATAATAACATATTAACACGATAAAACAAGCTTTTTAAACACTTCAAGGCTGATTTTCAGCCGCTTAACGGCATTTAGAAGGTATTGTTTGGGATAACATGAAAATAAGTGTTATTTCAGTATGTTTTTTAACATGGGCAGGTATTAAGTATGCTCTTTGCGGTAACGGTAGGGGGTTATACCCTCGCGCTGCCGGAATAGGCGGGAAAAGCTCTTGCCATTTTTAAAACCGGAACGTTCGGCGATTTCTTCAATCGAGTGGTTCGTGCTGCAAAGAAGGTCTTTTGCGTATGACAGCCTCAAATCTGTAAGATAATCCGAAAAGCTGACGCCTAAGCTGTCCTGAATGACGCGCTGGCACTGCCGCGGTGAATAGAAAAGCTTTTCGGAAACGGACGCAAGAGTGATCTTCTCGGTGAAATGATCGCGTATGTATCTTATCACCTTAAGCGCGCTCATCGCAGGCGCGTTGAGCAGTATATCCTCAAAATCGGGACGCGCGGGCAGGCAGGCAAACGACTGGAACGCGCTCATTATCAAGCTGGACATACAGTTTTTGATTTTGACAAATTCGCCGAGGTTGCGCGTGTTGGACGACTGAAGTATGTGGTCGAGCTCGTGCATACAGCCGCATCCGTCACGGGCGTATAAATAATCGCTGCCTAGAACTTTGCTTATTATCAGCATTTCGTCTTCTACCCACTGGTGCGGCACTTTCTCGACGGGAGCGCGGGGCGTGAGCATGAAAGATATGATATACGTGCGCAGAGGGTTCCCCGGGTCCGACTCCAGCTTGTGGGAAACGTTTTTATTAATGAATACGATCGAACCGCTTTCCAGCGAAACGGGGGATGCGCCGCTTATATACAAAGTGCCTTTCCCCGAATGTATCAGCAAAAGCTCCATGAACTTATGGGAGTGATAGATGCTTACAAGATACTCCCCTTCCGGAGCAAAATCATGCACGGTAATATCCGCGCTCAGCCAATCTATATGCATTTGCACCGAGGCGTCAAAAGGGGATACGCTTGATTTGTTGCTGGCTGACTCGTACAAAATAGATACTCCTTTAAAAAGCCCGTTGTTTATTCAGGCATAGTGTAATCAGCCTGTTCCTTCAAAATAAATATACTGAAAAAAGCCGAAAAAGTCAAGATTCGGACATGTTTTCAGTATAACATGGCGCTAAAGCGGAAGAAACTTTAAAAACAGTTTGCTATACTTTAAGTAATTCAAGGTTAATTTAAATGTCGTATTCCGGCACAAATCGGTTGTCAAGTTCTTAATTACTGAAAAGGAGAAGATATGGGTAAATCATCGTTCGTTCATGTGGGATTAACTGTTTCGGATATAGACCGTACGGTGGAGTTTTACAAGAAGTATTTCGGATTCAAGGTGGAATTCACGGGACAATTCCCCGACGGCTTTTTCGACGCTAAGCCGACGCTGTATCGCTTGCCGGGCGCGAAAAGCAAGATAGCGCTTATTACGTCTCCCGACGGAGTAACGCTTGAGCTGTTCCAGTTCTTCGATCAGACTCCTTTCAAGCAGGCGGAATGGAACACTCCGGGATACCACCACATCTGCCTTAAAGTGGATGACGTACACGCAAAGTACAGGGAAATGAAGGCTGACGGGGTTGAATTCTATTTCGAGCCCGATTATAAGGGTGACCCGGCAAACAACGAGTTCTGGGTTTTCCTTAAAGACCCTGACGGCAATATGATCGAATTGCAGTAACTATATCGAGCAAATGTATTAACACTTAAGTAATTTGACAGGAGGTACACATCTTATGGCGACAAAACAGGAAATTGCCCGACTTGAAAAACTGGCGTATGAAATGCGAAGAAAACTGCTTGAGTTCTGCGGCTCGTATGAGGGGACCGTGCATATCGGAGGCGACCTGTCGATGACCGACATACTGGTCGCGCTCTATAACTACGGGCTCAACGTAGACCCTAACGATATATGCATGCCCACAAGAGACCGCTTCATAATGAGCAAGGGCCACGGCGCTTTTGCGATGTATCTTGCGATGTCGATGCGCGGGTTCTTCGATTATAACGAAATCGTGCGTACGTACGGCAAAGTGGACAGCGCTTTCGGCATGCATCCGTGCAAAGTGCATCTGCCCGGCGTCGAGTGCTCTTCCGGTTCGCTGGGGCAGGGGCTTGCGATGGCGTGCGGCCTGGCATTAAGCGCTAAGCACAAGAACGCGGATTACCGCGTGTTCTGCATGCTGGGCGACGGCGAGACCTGCGAAGGCGAGGTTTGGGAAGCGGCTATGACGGCCAGCTCGTATAAGCTCGGCAACCTCGTCGCTATAATCGACCGCAACCACCAGCTTATGACCGCATACACGGAAGACTTTATAACAATGGAGCCCTATGCCGAAAAATGGCGGGCTTTCGGCTGGAATACCGTTGTAATAGACGGCCACGACATGAAAGCTATAACGGACGCGCTTGACAACCTGCCGGATGCGCACAGCAGCGTTCCGACAGCGATTGTGTGCGAGACTATTAAAGGCAAAGGCGTTTCGTTTATGGAGCGCGCGGTAGGCTGGCACGCCGGCTGCCTCTCGCATGAAGACATGGTTAAAGCGCTGGCAGACGTTGATGCAGACTGGGAAAAGCGTAATAAAGGAGGCAACTAACATGGGAGTAACGTTTAATTTTGACGCCATTTTTGCATCCGGCCGTGACAATACCGGCAGGAAGCTGGAGGATTTGGCAAGCAGGTTTGACAACGTTTGGGTTCTAACGGCAGACACCGGCGGATTCCTCGGAAACTATAAAAAGGTATACCGCGACCGCTTCGTGGACGTAGGCATTGCGGAACAGAACCTTATGGGCACGGCGGCAGGACTTGCACTTGACGGCAACATATGCTTTGTAACGGGTATGATACCTTTCATGACGATGCGCGCGTGCGAACAGGTGCGTACGGCTATCTGCTATCAGAATCTGCCCGTGCGCCTTATAGGAACGGGCGGAGGTTTAACGTCGGGCGGCGGTTCGACGCATAACGCTATGGAAGACGTGGCGATAATGCGCTCGCTCGTCAACATGACGGTTATCTCGGTGGCCGACCCTAATGTGATACCCGATTTGCTTGAAGACAGCATGACGTACCCCGGGCCTATGTATATAAGGCTTCCGCAGGGCAAGAAGGACCGCGTTATTTACGCGGAGGGAGTAAAATACGAAATAGGCAAAGGCCTTGTGGTGCGCGAAGGGGAAGACGTAACGATATTCGCACACGGAGAAATGGTAGGCGAGGCCATGGACGCAATAGTAGAGCTTGAAAAAGAGGGCATATCCGTGCAGCTCGTCGATATCTACAGCATAAAGCCCATAGACGAAGAGCTTATACTGCGCTGCACGGAACAGACCGGAAGGGTAATAGTGCTCGAAGACCACCTGGCATACGGCGGACTTGCTTCCGCTATCGCCGACATTTACGCGGACCACGGCAAGTATCCCAAGCAGTTTAAACGTATGGGCATACCCCAGGTATACGCAGGATTCGGAAGCGGCCCGGAACTGCGCGCCAAGTATGGATATGACGACGCGGCGACGATAAAGGCGGTCAAGGAGATGCTTGGCAAATAAGGAGGCTATAAGTGAAGGCTATTTGTTTAACCGAAAAAGGGGACCTCGCAACAAACAAGTGGGGCAAGCTTGACTGCATCGACATACCTATGCCCGAAATCAAAAAGGACGACGACATACTTATAAAGGTTGCGTATTCATCCATTTGCGGCTCGGACCCTCTGATGCTTAACGGCAACATGGACGTTCCGGTAGGCACGGGGTTCGGCCACGAGATGTCAGGCGTTATCGTCGATATGGGCAAGGGCTGCAACAAAAGAGGGCTTAAAGTAGGCGATAAAGTGACGGGATGCTTCGTGCATTTCTGCGGTATATGCGAAAACTGCCGCGCAGGGAAAGAGCAGTTCTGCACGGCCTCGGTGCAGAACCTAGTGCCTACTCAGGCAGAATACGTGGTTTGGAGCGAGGACCAGGTATACAAACTGCCCGACGACGCGGACCTTAAGACGGCGACGCTGGTAGAGCCCCTGACGATTGCGGTACGTTCCGTTGAAAAAGCCGAGATACGCATAGGCGACCGCGTAGCTGTCTCGGGCGGCGGCGGCATAGGCCTGATGGTAGTCGAGCTTTGCAAGATGGCGGGAGCGTCGGAAGTGACGCTACTCGAGCCGGTGGAGTCAAAGCGCTCTTTGGGGATTTCGCTGGGCGCCGATTACGCGGTAGACCCGTTGGCTCCCGACTTTAAGGAGCAGATAGCAGCCATCGCGCCGGGCGGGTTTGACGAAGTGATAGAGTGCTCCGGCAACGGCAAGGCGGCCGAGACGGCGCTGCAGATAGCCAAGAATTCCGGGCATGTCGTATATATGGCAATGTATCCGCTGCAGTACAGGCTGCCGCTCGATTTGAGCACGTACCTGTATCACAAGGAACTGCGGCTAGACGGGCTGTTCTTGGCGACGTATTCGTTTACGCCCGCTATACGAATGCTGAAGAGAATGAACCTTGAGCCAATAGTGCAAAAAGTATATAAGCTTTATCAATGCCAGCAGGCGTATCAGGACCAGATTTCCGGCAAGTACGCCAAGATAGTTTTCGACTGCGACTGCTCCAACTAACTATATGAAACGGAGATGAATGGATATGGCAATTCCCAAAGTACAATCGATAAAGGAACTAAGAAGCGTATACGACATGTTCAGCTTAAAGGGCAAGGCAGCGCTCGTGACGGGCGCGGGCGGAGGCATAGGCAGGTCTACCGCCGCGGCGTTCGCGGAGATGGGCGCCAAGGTAGCCCTGATGGATATACCGCAGAAGGAGGAGAGCTTAAAGCAGAACGTTGCCGATATTAAGGAGCGCTACGGCGCCGAGGCGATGTATGTGATGGGCGACGTCGCCGACGAAGACTCCGTCAAGAAATTTGTGGGGCAGGTAGTGGACGCTTTCGGCACGATAGACGTAGTTCACAACAACGCTGGTATCGGCATCGCGGGCGACGATTCCAACATACCGGTGGAGCAATGGAACCGCATAGTAGCCGTTAACCAGACAGGCATACTGCTTGTGGGGCGCACGTGCGCGAACATAATGATTGAGCACAAGCACGGCGGCTCGATAGTCAATACGTCTTCTATGTCCGGGCTTATAGTAAACCGCCTGCCGCCCAATTCGCGCTACGGGATAGTATATCCGACGACAAAGGCGGCTGTCGAGCACATGACCAAGGCGATGGCAATGGACTACTGCCAATTCGGCATACGCTTCAATTCGGTATGCTACGGCTACATTATATCGGGGCTGCACGACGTGAAAGCCGGTTTCCCCGTTGAGGCGTTTGACGCTATGGCGGCAGATACGCCTATGGGACGCACAGGCGCGCTTGAAGAAGCGGTGGGCTGCGTAGCGTATCTCGCGAGCGACCTTTCCACATTCGCCACGGGCTCTACCGTAGTGGTGGACGGCGGCTACACGGTATGGTAAACGCCTTAAGTTTTTTTCGAATCTATTTAGGACATAAGGGGAGGCGTACTTTAATATTGCCGCCCCAATTAAAACCGGCGCTTTTACCGGTAGTCTCGTGACGTTACGGGGTACCGGATAAAAGCTGCAGATAAGAGGTATTGTTAAGTTTGCATTAAACGGCGTAAAGCGCCGCCCTTCATAAAAAGAGGTATAATTACGGACAGGGGGTACATATGGCATTAAGAAGGATATGGCTTAACGTTAACGGCGTAGACCGCGCAATGGTATGCGACAACGACAAGGACACCTTAGCGGACGTTTTAAGGCGCATCGGGCTTACAAGCGTAAAGCTCGGGTGCCGCGTAGGGCAGTGCGGCGCGTGCTCTATAATATTAAACGGCGAGGTTGTACGCTCCTGCACAAGAAAAATGAAGAATATAAAGGATTATGCCGTTATTGAGACGCTCGAAGGGCTGGGTACGGCAAACAACCTGCACCCGCTGCAAAAGGCGTGGATAATACACGGGGGCGTGCAGTGCGGTTTTTGTACTCCCGGGTTCATAATGTCGGCAAAAGGGCTTCTCGACAAAAACCCGAACCCGACAAGGGAAGACGTGCGGGCGTGGTTTACGAAACACCACAATCTGTGCCGGTGCACCGGGTATAAACCGCTCGTAGACGCGGTAATGGCGGCTGCGGAAGTGATGAGGGGAGAAAAGCCAATAGAGTCGCTGGATTTCGTGATGCCGGAGGATAAGCGGCTTTTAGGATCAAAGCATCCCAAGCCTACCGCGCTTTCCAAAGTAATGGGCGTATGCGACTATGGGGACGACGTAGGCCTCAAGATGCCTCCTGGGACGCTGCACCTTGCGATGGTAATGCCCGAACTTTCCCATGCGAAGATAAAGAGCATAGATTATTCAGAAGCGGAGCGCATGCCGGGCGTTGAAAAGGTGATTACGGCAAAGGACGTAAAGGGGAACAACCGCGTATCGTTTCCGCTCGGGCATCCTAGGGGGCAGATAAGCGGGCTTGACCACCAGCTCTTTGCGGAAGACAAGGTATTCATGCGCGGCGACGTTATCGCGGTAGTGGCCGCGAGGACTCAGGAAGAAGCTAGAGCGGCCGCAAAGGCCGTTAAAGTGGAACTGGAGCCTCTGCCCGCGTATATGAACCTTCTAGAAGCCGTTGCGCCGGGTGCTATAAGAATACATGAGGAATGCGACAACATGTTCCTTGCCCAGCCGGTATTCAAGGGCAGGGATACGAGGGAAGTAATCGAAGAATCCGAGTACGTCGTCGAAGGAAGCTTTTATTCGACGCGCGAGCCCCACGCTCCTATTGAGCCCGACGTAGTGCAGGCGTTTTGGGACTCGGACGGCTATCTTGCCATACTGTGCAAAACGCAGTTCCCGCACGGCGCTCAGATGACGGTTGCGGGCGCGATAGGGCTGCCGCCTGAGAAGCTGCGCATAATACAAAACCCGAGCGGCGGCGGATTCGGCTATCCGATGTCGGCGGGCAGCTTCGCTCTTGCGGGCGCGTGCTGCATGGCTACCGGCAAACCGGTAACGCTGACCATGATGTACCCCGAATTCATGCTGTATACGGGCAAGCGCTCGGCGTCGTATTCAAACGGGCGGATGGCATGCGACAAGAACGGAAAGATAACGGCTTTGGAGTTCAATATCGCATATGACCACGGCGCATATTCGGACGAAGCGGCGGGGCCGGTGATAAGAGGAATTACATACGCGGGATTCCCGTACAACATACCAAACGTAATGGGGCTGACAAGGGCAGGGTTCAGCAACCACAGCTTCGGCACAGCGTACAGGGGCTTCGGCTCGCCCCAGGCGTACACATGCAGCGAGGCGCTTGTGGACATGCTCGCCGAAAAAGCGGGAATAGATCCCTTCGAGTTCCGCTATATAAACGTTGCGCGGCCCGGCGACTTGAATAACAACAGCACGTCCTACAAGCTCTATCCGTATGTGGAGATGATGGACACGCTGCGCCCGTATTACGAGGAGGCGAAGAAAAGAGCCAAAGCCGAAAGCACGGACGTCAAGAAAAGGGGAGTGGGTGTGTTCTGCGGCGGGTATTGCTGCAGCGGCAACAATGACAGTGCAAAAGTTGCGCTGGAGCTCAATCCCGACGGTACGATAACGCACTACAACGGATGGTCCGACCAGGGCCAGGGCGCCGACCAGGGTACGCTCATTCATACGTACGAGGCGCTTCGCCCGCTAGGCATAAAGCCGGAACAGATACGCTGCGTGATGAACGACACCGCAATATGCCCGTTTACCGGGCCGGCGGCGGGAAGCAGATCCCACTACATGGCGGGCAACGCCACGTTCAACGCGGCTGAGCAGCTGTTGAACGCTATGCGCAAGCCGGACGGCACGTTCCGCACCTACGAAGAGATGGTGGCAGAAGGCATACCGACCAAGTATACGGGCTCGCACACCAACACGGGCGGCGGCCCGGCGATTGACCCCAATACAGGCGTCGGTGATCCGACAAAGGAGTTCATGTATATCTGCGGCATCGCCGAGGTGGAAGTCGATATAACCACCGGCAAGACGAAGGTGCTGGGCATAACGCTGGTAGCGGATGTGGGAGTCATTGGAAGCAGGCTTGCGGTGGACGGACAGGCATACGGCGGCACGTCGCACTGCGTGGGCTTCGCGCTATCCGAGCAGTACGAAGATTTGAAGAAGCACGTTACGATAGGCGGCACGGGTATACCCTCGTGCGAGGATGTGCCGGATAACATCAACATAATATATCACCATTCGTACAGAAAGGACGGGCCGCAGGGGGCTTCCGGATGCTCCGAGAACTTCCAGAACGGCACGCATATGGCGATAATAAACGCGATATACAACGCCACCGGAGTGCGCATATACGAGCTGCCCGCTCTGCCGGAAAAGATACTGGCAGGCCTCAAGGCAAAGGAAAAGGGCGAGGAGATAAAGCCGGGGCCGTACTACCTTGGCGAAGATTTTTACGATCTGATGGACGAAATCAAAGCGAACCCCGTCGAAGGCAAGATAATGTTCGGCGGAGGCGGCCATTGACAGAAGGCCTGCTTTATAGTTTGACAGTCTCTTACCTGCTTTTTATAATGTAACTAGCGTTCGCTCCGGTTAATGCAATCGGAGCGAATTGCATACGGGGTCCCCAAAATAACAAAGTGTTTTGGGGTGAGCATACGGGGTCTCCAGCAAGACGAGAGGCTTGATGGGGTGTATATATGGGGTCCCCAGCAAAACGTAAGGCTTGTTGGGGTGAAAAAACGAGGTCGTGTTTGTGGGACGGTATACTAAAGGGAAATATGAATCGTACGCGTCGGATTGCCTGCACGGTCAGAAGGCGAGCTGCATTTGCGCATGCCCTTTTAACCTCGATATAAGGGCTTTCATAGGCAAGATTAAAATAAAAAGCTTTTCGGCCGCGTACCGTATTTACAGAAACCAGGTGGTATTCCCCGAGATAGTAAGCA
Organism: Burkholderiales bacterium; assembly: GCA_050260375.1. Taxonomy (GTDB): domain Bacteria; phylum Bacillota; class Clostridia; order Christensenellales; family SZUA-584; genus DTFZ01. Next base: position 11,660 of record JBLNCA010000056.1, read on the forward strand.
GGCTTTGCCCCGCTCCCTGCCGGGAAGCGTGCGTTTTGAAAGACAAGTCTATAGACCTTATTAATCTTGAAAAAACCTGCGTCGGCGCCATGCGCGACAAGTCTCCGATACGTTACAACATGCCAAGGAAACCGCAGAAAATCGTGATTATAGGGGCGGGCTTAAGCGGCCTTGCGTGCGCCCAGAAGCTGGCTTCAAAGAATTACGACGTTACGGTATACGAAAAGGCGGATTTCATTGGTGGGCGCGTGCTGAAGCTGATGTCTCCCGAAGAGTTTATTGCGGCTATAGAAACGGAGTTTAAATACGCGGAATACAAGCTTTGCACTTCGACGCAGATTACCGCTATCGATGATATTCAATACGACGCGCTGTATATATCGACCGGCAAGAGCGGGGAGGACTTCGGGCTTGCCGAAGGAATGCACGCGCCGTCATTAAGCACGAGAAAACAGGGCGTATTCTTAGGCGGAGCGCTGACTGGCGCGTCCGACATGGAAGCGATAATGCAGGGCGCTATTGCCGCAAGCTCGATAGAAACGTATTTGCAGACCGGAAAGATGGGAGGCGTCGAAGAGACGTTCCATCAGTCGGAGTGCGCGCTGCGGGTATCGGTGCGGGGCAAAGCCGCGGCCCCTGTCACGCCTGCTAACCCCGTGCAAGGCTATACCGCCGAGGAAGCGGTAGCGGAAGCGGGCAGATGCCTAATATGCGACTGTACGGCGTGCCGCGACAACTGCGAGCTTATACAAAGCGCAGGCAAGATGCCCAAAAGGCTAGTCGACGACGCGATAGTATCGCTCTTTCCCGTTGCGGGGCTGGAAGGACAGCGCATAGCCACGCGCACGATAGCTTCGTGCCAGCAGTGCGGAGCGTGCGCTCAAAGCTGCCCTAAAGACATCGACATGGAGCTGTTTTACCGCGACTTCAGGCGGCTGCTCGTTGACGACAAGACGTTTCCCGCCGCGTTTCACGGCTATTTCATACGCGATATGGAGTTTTCGGGAAGCGATGACTACTACCTCGCGCTCGACGCGCCGGACGGAAAGAAAAGCGGGTACGCGTTTTTCCCCGGATGCCAGCTTGGAGGTTCGAATCCCGACTACGTACTGAAGACATACGGGCATCTGCTTGACAATATGCCGGGAACGGCGCTTATGCTTGCGTGCTGCGGCATACCGGCGGAATGGGCAGGCGAGCAGCATATGCTGGACGCGCATACGGAAAAGCTGCATGCCGACTGGGAACGGCTTGGAAAGCCCGTAATGATACTCGCATGCCCTACATGCCAGAAAGCGTTCAGGCGGTTTTTGCCGGATATTGAGAGCGTATCGCTTTACGAGGTGCTGGAAAGCAGCGGGCTGCCTGAAATCTGTGCCGCAGAGGGGAAACAAGTGGCAGTATACGACCCTTGCGCGAGCCGGTACTTTCCCGCTGCGCAGCAAAGCGTGCGCAGGCTCGCTTTAAAAGCGGGGTATAGGCTCGCTGAAATAGAGTCGTCGGGGGAAAACGCAAAATGCTGCAGCTACGGCGGGCATACGCATATGGCTAATCCTGGGCTTGTGGATTCGGTTACGAAAAAGCGCATAAGCGAGTCGGATGAGCCGTATATAACGTACTGCGCAAATTGCCGCGACACTTTTGTTGCGGCGGGCAAAGACGCGCTTCACATATTGGACGTTGTTTTCGGGCTTGAGCGGTCGCGGGAACGGCCGAACCGCTCGAAGAGCCGTCTTAACAGGCGCATGCTGCGGCCGATGCTGCTAAATGAGTTCTGGGGAGAGCATGTTGATATGCCAAAAGACCCGGGCGCAGCGCTTAAGATGAGCGAAGAACTCAAAGAGAAGCTGTCGGCGTCGTTCATATTGGAAGAGGATATACTAACGACGATTAATAAGTCCGAAGCTTCGGGAAGGGTAATAAAAGATGCGTCGACTGGCGTATTGATAGCCCATCAGGAGATTGGGGCGCTCACCTATTGGGCCGTGTATACCGCGTTGGAGAACGGGTATTTGCTGCACAGCGCTTACACCCACCGTATGAAGATAGAGGAATAGGCCATGGAAAAATCGCAGCCGCTCAGCGCCAATTTTAAGCTGAATGTGCCGGACAGCGTTAAAAAAATACTCGACGAGCGCATGCTGGATATCGACGATATAAAGCAGGTGGTTATGCATGCCGAAAACACCGGCGAGAAGATAATGAACACTGAAACGCGCCGCTTTATCAGCCACCTTGCTATAGGCAATGTTACCTGCTGGGCGGAATACTCGGTAAGCGGCGGCGAGTATACGCTGCACAACGCGTATTTTCACAGAGTCAGCATAAGTGAGGAATAGCCATGTCCGAAGCAAAATACATATGCATGAAATGCAACCGTGAGCTTGTTGAAGAAAACGTCAACCTCCACTATATGGGTTTCCAGATGGCGAACAATTTTCTTCGCTGCCCCGTATGCAAGCAGGTTTTCATACCCGAAGACGTCGCGTGCGGAAAGATGCAGGAGCTTGAGACGGTGCTTGAAGACAAATGAATCCGTATATTAATTGCATGAAAGCAGAGGTTTAGCTGCAATGAAAATAGGCGTAGCGGCCAATGATGCGAGCCTTGAGGGCGTGATATGCGGACTTGCAGAAGCGCAGGCGTTGCTAATAATCGAAATGGACGACAGCCCGGAGAGCGCGCGTATAACAAAAAGCATATATTGCTCGGGTGCAGATATCGCGAGAGCGGCAGCGGCGGAAGTCTGCGAGGCAGTGATATCGGGCGTTTTGGAGCCCGAAGCGTTCAATATACTGGCCGACCGGCAGATAACGCGGTATGACGGTTCGGGGCTATCGGTATTTGAGGGGATAAAGCGAATGCAGGAAAGAAGCCTCGACTTTTTTACCCGACTCGAAAACGAGAATGATATGAGACATGCATGCGGCAATGAAAGCTGCGATTAAACGGAAGCTGCAGGAAATGAGTAAAAATCTATACGAAAATGAGCTGTTTACTGAAATAACCGGGCCTTCGATACGCCCGGGCGGCTTTAAGATAACGAAGGAAGGCATAGACGCCTGCAATTTTCATAATGGCGCGCGCATACTCGATATAGGATGCGGGCGCGGCGCTTCCGCAGAATTCATTGAGCGGGAATACGGATTTAGCTGCGCGGGTATTGATATATCCGAAGCGCTGATAAGCGAAGGCTTGAAAAGAAACAAAACGCTCTTATTGACGCAAGGCGACGCGCACGAGCTTCCGTTTGCGGACGGCTGCATGGACGGTGTGATAATGGAGTGCAGCTTTTCGCTGATGGAAGACAAGAAAAAAGTGCTCGGCGAGGCAAGGCGGGTGCTTAAGGACGGCGGATGCCTTGTAATCAGCGACTTATATGTAAGGGAAGACTCAAAAGCGGCGGGCACTGAGACGGGCGAAGGCTGCCCGCTTACCGCGCTTGGGCTCGGCGAGTTTAACGCTTTGCTTAACGAATACGGGTTTGCAGTCGTATTGTTCAAGGGTTATACACGCGAGCTTAAGGCGCTTATGATCGATATAATATTGAAGCACGGCTCGATGCGAAGCTTTTGGGAGCAGGCCGGCTGCCGCGTATCGTGCGGCGCAACGAATATAAAGCTCGGGTACTTTTTATCGGTAGCGCGGCTAAAAATACGGGGAAACGTATAAAAGCCACAACGGAAAAAGTTTATGAGACATACTTTTGTAAATTCGTGTCCGCCATGAGCGTTGCCCTGTAAGCCCGATACATGTAATATATATTTAAAAGAATTTCAGAAAAACATTTTTAATTTTGTTAATAAGCGTAAGACATCATGATAACGCTTAATGGGAGAGGCGCTTGTTACCGGGCTGGCGGAGCGGCAATACCGCTCCGCAGTCGCGGGAGCGTGAATACCCAAAAGTAAAACGAACCGGAAAATGTGGATAACCCTGGCGGATTCATTGAGACGATACGTATGTTTTTAGGCTAAACGGACGTTGTTTTAAGTTCGCTTTTTATTATTAATCAAGAGGATGAAAATGCAGACGGATAAACTGGCGGAAAAGAAAAAAAGGCTAGACACGGCGATATCGTTAAACGAACCCGACAGGGTGCCGCTCGCGCCAAAAGGCGGCATGTTTTACGGCACGGCGTACGGCGTCAGCTATTACGATGTAATGATGGACAACAGGAACGCTATACCGGGCATGCTCAGCTATATGGAGGAGTACGACCCCGATATGGTATGGGCTCCTATTGTCTACCCTATTCCTCCTATGGAAGCGGTGGCTCCGAATTATATAAAATGGCCGGGGCCGCAGCACGGGCTTCCGCTTACCTCGCCTTATCAGGTGCTCGACAATTCGTATATTAATGACGATGAATTCGGCGAGTTTGTTAAGGACCCGACGCATTTCATACTGACAAAGCTGATACCGCGAAAGCACGAAAACCTTAAAGGCTTTTCAAAGCTTTACTTAAGGGACGCGGTAGATCTTACGATGTATATAGATTTTTCCATTTTTACGGATCCCGACGTAATAGCCGCGTTTGCCTGCGCGCTCGAATGCGCCAAGAAGGCGAAAGAATGGATGAAGACCGCCGACGAGATAGCCGATTTGATAACGGAAAAAGGCTTTGTGACTTCGCCTAGGGGCGTACAGTCCTGCCCTTACGATATGTTCAGCGACAACTACCGCGGGCTTATCAAGACGGCTATGGACGTGATAGAGCGCCCCGACGAGCTTGAAGCGGCGGTGGACGTTTGCAGGGAAATAGTTATAGAAAGCACGCTGAAGATGTGCAAAGACGGCGGACCGGATTATGTGCTGATACCTCTGCACGGCGGCGTGGACGAATTCATGAGCCCCGATAATTTCGACCGTTTCTATTGGAAAGGCTTAAAGGAGCTGCTTGAGACGATAATAGACTGCGGTTCGATACCGTATGTATTCTGTGAAGGCAAATATGATTCGCGGCTTCACAGGCTGGCGGAAATACCCAAGGGCAAAGTTGTATACATGTTTGAAAGCGTAGACATGAAGCAGGTCAAGAAGATACTCGGGTCTACGGCCTGCATATGCGGCAACATATCCTCCTCGCTGCTGGCTTACGGAAAGCCGCAGGAAGTGGCGGACGAATGCAAGAGGCTATTAGATATCTGCGCTCCGGGAGGCGGATTTATAATGGACGTTTCCGTCGACCTTACCAATGCTGATCCCAAAAACGTGGAAGCCATGTTTGAGACAACAAGGAACTACGGAAAATATAAATAAGGGATAAACCGCACTTAAATCACATTACGTTATTTTCCGCTGTGTTTTGCCGCAGCGGGTTTATTTTTATTAAGCTGCCTGAACTGCGATACAGTCATACCCTCTATCTCCTTGAACTGCTTGCATAGTATCCTCTCGGACGAGAATCCTACGAGTTCGGCGATCTTTTCGATGGAGTAGTTGGTGGTGGTAAAGTATGTTTTGGCTTTGCTTATGCGCATATTGGAGAGCATCTTGTTGAATGTGGCGCCAAAGTGTTCGTTTAATATCCTGTTGATGTGGCGCGTCGATATGTTTAAGAAATCCGCGGTGGTCTGCAGCGTGATATCCTCGCAGTAGTGCTCCCTTAGATAGCCCATAAGCTGGTTGTATCTGTTTTTTATAGAAGCGCTGGTGAACATGTTGTGATAGTTTAAAGGATTAAGCTTCATGTTTCGTATTGTGGATACTACAAACGAGGAAATCAGGTTGCAAAGCTGTATATAACAGCCGAATTCGCAGTTGTCGAGCTCGGCGCAGATGTATTCGAATAAGTGACGGCAGTTTTTTATGTCCTTGCCCACCCAGAACCTGTATTTGTTCGCGTACTGAAGCAGCATCTTCATTTCTTTCTCCGCGATATCGGTGCTTACCTGTATGCTGTTGGGTACAAAATCGAAGGAGAAAAATACGTAAAGGTAATCGGAGGTTCCGGATACTACCTTATGCTCTACGCCCGGGCCTATCCAACAGATGTTGTCTTCGGTAAGGTTGAAAGTCTGGCCGTCCACCATCATGTCAACAGCGCCTTCGATTACCATGTATATCTCGAAACAGTCGTGCTTATGCGGCACTTCAATATTATCCTGGTCAACAAGCCTTGAGTTGTGAAAAACCAGTTCAAGGGTATCGTAAGGCACTTTAAGTTCAAGGCCGTGGAGAAGAGAATAAGATTCGTAAGCCATTATTCCACCCCCTTTTCATTTACTCTTATTATACCGTATTTTCGCGCAACTTTCAAATTGAGGCCCGGCACCCTATAGAATGCCAAAATATGTTTCGATATGGTTATAAATGGACAAATTAAAAATGTTTTGGAGCGCCGATAACATTGTGTTTATGCGCGCGGCGGTGATATACTTGCAGACATTTATTTAAAAATGCTGTCCTTAGCGTGTATTGTTACGAATTGCGGCATGCCTTTATACTAAGCATAAAGATTTATATTTCCCCAATCGATAATCCGTTTATTGCATACGAGTAATTCAATAGGAGACGACAACATTGAAGAACAGAAATATATTAAAGATAAAGATTGCTGTTATGGCATTGGCTACAATTCAAATGGCGTCTACGGCTCTGACGCCTGCAATAGCGGGAATATCACAGCACTTTCCAAACGTATCGTCATCTGTGGTTCAGCTGCTGCTGTCTCTGCCGGCACTGTGCGTTGTGCCTTTCGCGCTTTTCAGCGGCTCTATCGTTACTATACTTCCGAAAAAAACACTATTGATAATTGGCATAGTTATGGTGGGCTTTGGGGGACTTGCGCCCATATTGCTTGACGATTTTGCATTGATACTCATTATGAGAATTATTCTGGGAATAGGCGTCGGCCTGATAACGCCCATAGCTCCCAGCATACTCACCGATTATCTGAGCGGAGACGAGCTTAACTCGGCGATGGGGTTATACGGCTCGTTCGCATGTTTCGGCGGAATATTCAACTCGCTTGTGGGCGGCCTGCTCGCCGAAATAGGCTGGAGGTATAATTTCACCGTGTACCTAACATGCATACCTATTCTGATATTAACAATACTGTTCCTTCCGAACGACGGAAAGGTCAAGCAGGCGTTTAAGGCGGATAAAGTACGCGTAGAAGCTAAGGTGTTTTATATAGCCGTCATTTGTTTCCTGTTTACCACTGCGAAATTCGCGTTTACGATGAACATATCCATGTTTGTCAGCGAGGAAGGACTGGGCGACGCTTCTCTGACGGGAATGCTTTCGTCGGTATATACGGCGGGGGGATTCATTGCGGGCATTATTTTCGGAAAACTGTCGAAAATGTTTCAAAACTACACGCTGGGAGCAGGCATACTGTTCGCGTCGGCAGGTATGTTTATGATGTTCGTGACAAATGACATAGCAATACTCTTTATAGGCGCATTCCTTTTGGGAACGGCTTTAAGCGTAGTAAATCCAAGATTCAATATAATGATATCCGAAGTTGCTTCGCCCAAGTCGATGGCTCTTTCACTTGCCGTGCTTACGGCAATGATGAACCTTGGGCAGTTTGCGGCCCCTATAGTTTTCAACACGCTGGGAGACGTTACCGGATTTACCACAAAGCGCAGCCAGTTCCTGCTGGCCGGCGCGGCTCTGGCAATACTGGGGCTGGGTTCTCTTGTTGCAACGTATTTCAGGAACCGCAGAATAAGAATAGCGGCCGGGGCGGACAGGGAAGCTTAACCGCGATATAAGGAATTAAATTATAAATCGAAAGGTGGAACAAAAAATGAAGGCGATCTCATATGCAATGCCGGGCGTAAAGCTGGTTGATATACCGGAACCGCAGCTCGTCAATGACGACGATATTAAGGTGAAGATATCGTACGCGTCCATATGCGGGTCGGATATCCATGCGGTAAAAGGGGAAGCCGACGACCATTTCGCCCCCATGCCAAAACCGATTATTATGGGCCACGAGGCTTCGGGCGTAGTTGTGGAAGTGGGAAAGGGAGCGACTGTAAAGGGGTTAAAGCCCGGAGACAAGGTCACTTATTATTACAATACGTACTGCGGAAAGTGCTATTTCTGCCGGAATGGGCAGGAACAGTTCTGCACGAATGTCGTAGCCAAGGATTCGGCGATGACCGAGTATATGGTGCTGAGCGAGCAGCAGGTATTCAAGCTTCCCGACGACGTGGACCTTAAAAAAGCATGCCTTATCGAACCCGTATCGGTTTGCCTGCACGGCATAGACATGGCCAAGATAAAGGTGGGCGACAAGGTGGCAATATCAGGCGGAGGCGGCATAGGGCTTATAATGCTGCAGCTGGCAAAGCTTTCGGGCGCCGCAAATCTGACGCTTATCGAGCCTGTTGTTTCAAAGCATGATTTAGCCAAAAAGCTGGGCGCGAAATATACTATTGACCCTGTGCATCAGGACGTTAAGGCCGAGTGCATGAAAATAACGGACGGTTTGGGATACGACGTAGTAATCGAGACTTCGGGCTCGCCAAGAGCATGCCAGCCCGCGTACGACATACTCTCGCGCGGCGGCCTATTGGAGTTTTTCGCGCTGTACCCCGGTGTAAAATATCCGCTCGATCTTTTCGATCTGTGGATACGCGAAGCGAGGATTTGCGGCGTATATCAGTCTCCGTATATGTTCCCGAGGGCTATCGAGGCGTTCAAGCTTATCAATCTTGACGATTTTGTGGATTGCGTATTTGCGCCGGAAGATTGTGAAAAGGCTTTCGCGGAGCAGATGACAGGCAAGCCGGTAAAGGTGATGTTTAAGTTCGCATAGGCAGGAAAGGGAGAAAAGCTAATTATGCCTTAAGGCAGTATCTTGTATTATTTGTAACCCGCGGAAATAAGCGGTGTATATTGCAGATAACAAGACACGCAATAACGTTTTTATGTCCGCAACAATACTTGCTGGCAGTGAAAGCGGGTTATATAATACAATATGTAATTTGAGTACCCCTTCCTTTATTTCGATTAGATTATAATGTTTTGTACAAGCTATATTCAATATAGTCGGTATGCATAGATGAGTTGAAGCGTTAAAAACTGTATGATTGCCTGATGAAGCCTTTTAACATGTAACAGCAACGATAGATTGGGGAGGATCATCAACAGATGAAAATGAAGCAGCTGTGGTATGTGTCGGAAAACAAGTTGGAAGTTCTCGAAAAGGAAGTACCCGCGGTTGGTTTTAGACAGGTCAAGGTAAAGATAGCGTATGCTGCGCTTTGCGCTACTGACGTACATATTGTCACTATGGGCCTTATGGGCATAAAGCCGCCTATAGCGATGGGGCATGAAGCTTCCGGAATAATTGAGGAGCTTGGCGAGGGCACCGAGCATAGCGGGCTGAAAGTCGGCGACAAGGTATGCCTTTTCCCGTCGTCGTTCTGCGGCATTTGTCCGGCCTGCAAGAAAGGGCATACGCAATACTGCGAGAACACCTCTATTGCCGGCGCGTTTGCTGAATATGCCGTAGTGGATATCAGCGTGGTATTTAAACTGCCGGATGATGCGGACTTGAAGAGCTCTTGTCTGGTCGAGCCCGCAAACTGCACCATAAGGGCTATGGACCTCGCCGCGATAAAGCACGGCTCTACGGTAGCGATATCCGGAATCGGCGGCATAGGCTCGATTATGCTCAATATGCTGCTGCTCAGCGGCGCGACCAAGATTACCGCAATCGATCCCGTTGAATCCAAGCGCGAACTGGCGCTTGCAATGGGCGCGCAGCATGTAATAAATCCTTCCATAGAAAATATCGAAAAACGCGCAATGGAGATAACCGGCGGCGAGGGCTTTGACTACGTGTTTGAAATGTCCGGGTCACCGAAGGCGGCGGAACCGGCGATAAAAATAATAGCCCAGTGCGGAACGGTAGTTTATTTCGCGGTTTATCCGCCCAAATACGAAATGCCGCTCAACCTGTTTGAGCTTTACAGGAAAGAGGGCAGGATACAAACCGTATTCACATCACACGCGATTATGCCGCGCACTATAAACCTGCTTCCCAGGCTGCAGACGGATAAGATAATTGGTACTGTGATTCCTTTGAGCGACGGTGTACGGAGCTTTGAGCTGTTCCACCAGTCCATATACCCGAAGATTGTTTTGGACTGCTCGAAGTAAAGCAGTTAAGGCATCCGCTAAAGTTGTTGGCCGCATATGGCAAGGGAAAGCACCTTTTCGAATTTGAGGGAGATTCTATTATATAAAAATTAAGGAGGGTGAATAAATGCCCGGAAGCGAATACCGTTTGGAAATGCACAATATTTCCAAACATTTCAGCGGCGTAAAGGCGTTGAGTAATGTTAGCTTCTTTGTTAAACCCGGTGAGAACCATGCGCTGGCGGGTGAAAATGGTGCAGGAAAATCTACGCTTATCAAGATTTTATCAGGAGTGCACGCCCCGGACACCGGTGAAATTTATATCAACGGAGAAAACGCTCACATCAACAACACCAAGGACGGGCTTGAACGCGGAGTTTCCGTTATTTATCAGGAATTCGTGCTGGTACCCCATCTCTCGGTAATGGAGAACATATTCCTCGATGAATTCAGAAACAAACACAAGATCGTCAACTGGAAAGTGCTGCGGGAACGTGCAGGAGAGCTGCTAAGCCAGCTCGGATTCAGCAATCTGCACCCGGATACCATCGTAGGGACTTTAACCGTCGCTTACCAGCAGGTAGTGGAGATTTGCAAGGCGCTTTCAAGAAACTCCTCAATACTCGTGCTGGACGAACCGACCGCCGTGTTGACGACAGGCGAAATAGAGCGGCTTTTCGGCATACTTGAAGACCTGAAGAAAAAAGGCATGTCGATTATATACATTACTCACCGCCTTAATGAGATCTTCAGGATTTCCGACCGTATCACCGTGCTTAAAGACGGAACATTCGTAAAAACCCTGGAGAAGTCGGAGACAACAGAAGAAGAGCTCGTTAACCTGATGATAGGCAGGACGCTTGAAACCTATTTCCCGCCGAGGCCGGAGTCAAAACCGGGGAAAACGGTTTTAGAGGTAGAGCATATAAATGCCGGCATACAGGTAAAGGACGTATCGTTCAAGGTGCGTGAGGGCGAAGTGGTGGGCCTGACCGGACTTGTAGGCGCCGGCAGAACCGAAGCAGTCCGCGCAATAATGGGATTCGACAAGCTGGAGGGCGGCAAGGTCAAACTGTACGGCAAAGAGGTGTCGTTTAAGTCGCCGAAGCATTGCTATAAGTGTAAGGTCGGACTGCTTCCCGAGGACCGCAAGTCGTCAGGCGTGCTGCTTAAAATACCTATCAAGCATAACGTTACGCTGTCGTGCCTTAAAAAGTTCAGCAATAAAATAGGCTGGCTGAGCTTAAGTAAAGAGAACAATTTCGTGCAGAAGTTTTCAAAGGAAATTGGAATAAAAGCCGCCTCCCTTGAAAACCCCGTCAGCAGCCTCTCGGGCGGGAACCAGCAAAAAGTCGCGATAGCAAGGCTTTTGGCTTCCGACTGCAAGGTTCTGGTGCTTGACGAACCTACAAGAGGCGTGGATGTCGGGAGCAAAATCGAGATATTCAACATAATAAACTCTCTTGTGGCTCAAAATTACGCGATACTGCTAATCTCCTCAGAAATGGCAGAGGTAATAGGCATGTGCGACCGCGTGGTGGTTATGCGCGAAGGCGTAACCGTCGGCGAGCTTCAAAAGAACGAACTGTCTGAACAAAGCATAATAAGATTGTCAATGGGGGTGGAACGCCATGAGTAAAGAATCAGCCAAAGTCGTTGAATACGGGAAGCCGAAGATGACCTTTTCAAGGTTCATACTGGATAAAAACATTTACATAATTTTCGTGTTGTTGTTTATCGTCGCATCGCTTATTTCTCCGGTTTTCCTGACGTTTAACAACATGATCAATATCTTAAGGCAGCAATGCGCGTACATAGCAATCGGCATGGGGCTGCTTATGGTAATGGTTACAGGCAACATCGACCTTTCAGTTACAAGCACAGCCGCGCTCGGCTCAGTCGTCCTTGCGCACGTGATTGTGACGCTGGAAGGCAGCGTGATATTAGGCCTTCTTGCCGCACTGCTCTCATGCTGCCTGATTGGCGCATTAAACGGCGTGCTGGTTTCGTATCTGAAAATGCCGTCATTTGTCGTCACGTTGGCGATGGGATTCGGAGTGCAGGGACTCGCATACATCATACCCAACGGCGCGTCGGTCACGATAGCGCCCACCACCGAGGAGATTGCCGTTCTTACGACGTTCGGGCAGAAGTCCGACCCGCTGCTTAACGTTCCATACCAGATATACCTGATAGCCGTAGTAGTGCTTATACTTTCCCTCGTAATGAAGTTTACGTCATACGGGCGCTTGTCGCTCGCCATAGGCAGCAACGAAAACGCTACGGTGGTAGCCGGCATAAACACAAAGGTATATAAACTTTGCGCCTTTATCATCTGCGGCCTTCTGTCAGGTCTGGCAGGCATACTGATAGCAACCGGAAACGGCTCCGCTTCGCCGATTACGTCGTCCGGCGACTACACAATGGTCGCGATAGCCGGTACCGTTATAGGCGGAACAAACCTTGACGGCGGCGAGGGCGCGCCTTTCAAGAGCGTGGTAGGCGTGCTTGTTATAGGGCTTATAGGCAACATAATGAACTTAACGCACGTGCCGCCATATAACCAGATGGTAGTAAGGGCTATGTTGATTATCTTGGCTGTTCTCTTAAGGAGCGTAACGTCAAAGAGCAAGGGTTGATGACGCATCCCTAAGGGGTAATAATAACATAAAAAGGAGAAAGAGTATGAAGAAAGAGAAGCGTATCATTTCGGTATTACTGTGCTTAGCCATGATTACCACGCTTTTGGCTGCTTGCGGCCAGACTCCGGTTGAATCGGTTGCTCCGAGTGCCGCGGCGTCTGAAGCGGCTGGTCAGAGCGCTGCGGTATCCGAATCTGCTGGTGCGGAAACCGGCAAATCGTCAAAAGAGCTGGTTTATGAGCAGATGGCGAAAGACCCGCTTGGACTGACCGGCGTACCCGAACCGTTCCTGGAAAGCAGGAAAGATGTTTTGAAGGCTCTTCCGAAAGAACAAAAGGGCGGACTCGTCATCGGATATACGACTCCGCTTATGGGACCTCCTTTCCTGCGGCAGTTGATAGACGAGTTACAGGTTAAGTGCGACGAATATGGATATACTCTACTCGTACAAGACGGCAATGGTAACATCCAGACGCAGATTGCCCAGGTGGAAGACTTCATTACACAGGGCGTAGACGTTATTATCCCGAACTGCTTAGACATTACGGCGATGGCTCCGGTAATGAAAAAAGCTTCTGAAGCCGGAATCACTGTTATCGCAACAGGCGGCCGTGCCGGACTTCCCGAGTACAACTGCGTAACGAGCATCGTATCGGCAGGATATCTGTCGGGTTGGGAAGTAGGAACCTACGCGGCAACCAAGCTGTACAGCAAGGACAAGGTATTAAAGACGATAGTCGCGATAATCGACGCCGGTTCCTCCGACTCCGAAGGGCGCGCGAGCGGATTCTTGGGCGGATGGCTTTGCCAGAGCCGCATAATGGACGGCAATCCGTATGAATCGCAGTTTGACGCGATTTGGGAAGGATATACGGCATGGAAGAAGCTGCTCAACGAAGGCACCCTTGATCTGTCGTCGGCAGGCCTGAACATCGTAGGTCTTGGCAAAGCCGGCAACCCTGACGCAGACGGCGGCCGTAAATCCACAGCTGACTTCATCACCGCGAATCCGGATGTTGATCTGATACTCTGCGAAAACGACGCCATGTACACGGGAGTTGAGGTAAACCTTAACCAGTACAACCTCGTGCCCGGCAAGGACGTTTATATTGTATGCCCGTCGGACGGCATAGCAGCCGGCTTGCAGGCGATCAAGGACGGAAAAATACTTTGCATCGGCAACAACAGCGCCAACTCCGTTGCGGACGCTATAATGGAGCTTGTCCACATGATATTTGAAGAAGGGTATGACGCAAGCAACATGCCGGGAGCAATATTTACGCCGACCAACGCGATTACAATTGAGAACGTGGACGAGTACTGGGACGGCAAAGCCGAAGTAGCCAAGGGCGCGCCGGTCAAGTTCCAGACCATCGACGAGTACAACGCCGGCGACGCGGCAAGCGACAATCCGTTTGCGACCCGCTGACGGATATGCCGTAAGCTATAAAAAATAAAGATATTTTAAAGCTGGTATGTTTCTGCAGCCGCCAAAAGCGCAAAGCTTATGGCGGCTGTTTTATACTTTCGGCGATTTTATGAAAGGCCTGATGCAGTGACTTTACAAACGGAAGATTTTAGATTACCGTATAAATGTAATTTATTATCTATCTCTATAAAAAGCGTAAGGCTGGCTGGAATTGTGAACAGCGGCCCCTGATATAAATGCATCAGGAAGGTGGATTATGGCGGAGCTTAGATATAACCCGTTTAAAGACGATTGGGTGATGGTAGCCTCGGCGCGGCAGCATAGGCCGCAGATGCCGAAGGACTGGTGCCCGTTCTGTCCGGGGTCGGGCAGGGTGGATGATTATGACGTTTTGAAGTACGACAACGACTTTCCGGCGCTTTCGATGGACCCGCCGGAGCCCGACGACGTGGCGGGCGGCTTCTTCAAAGCCGAAAAATCGTACGGCAAATGCGAGGTAATACTGTATTCGCCCGACCATACTGCCACGCTGCCCGAGCTTCCGGTAAGCCATATAAGGAAGCTTGTAGACCTGTGGTGCGAACGCTTTGAGGAGCTTTCCCGCTACGACAAATCAAAGTACGTTTTGATATTCGAGAACCGAGGCGAAGCGGTGGGAGTTACTATGCCGCACCCGCACGGACAGATTTACGCATATCCGTTCCTGCCGAAGAAGATTGAGCAAAAGCTAAAAAACGCGAGCAAGTATAAAAATGATACGGGGCGCTGCCTTTTCTGCGACTGGCTCAAAGCCGAGCGGGAGTTTAAAAAGCGCGTGATATTTGAGGATGCTCATTTCAGCGTAATCATACCTTATTTTGCGGAGTTCGTATACGCAACGCAGGTAATACTGAGAAGGCACGTAAATTATATTACGGAGCTTGGCGACGACGAGAAAACTGCGCTGGCCGCGGCATTAAGAAACACAGTAGGCATGTACGACAGCCTGTTCGGCACGCAGTTCCCTTACATGATGTGCATGTACAACGCGCCTGTCAATACCGGCGGCATTGACGGCTTTCACTTCCATATAGAGTTCTTCCCGCCTATGCGCTCCAAAGACGTGCAGCAGTTCCTTGCGTCCAGCGAGACGGGGGCGGGCGCGCACTGCAATCCGAGCGCTCCCGAGGAAAAGGCCGTCGAATTGAGAGCAGCGTATCAAAGATACGTTGCAAGCAAGGAAAAGCGTTAAGCTTAACCAAAAAGCGCAATTATAAATCGTTACCAATAAAATTCATTATACAACGGAGGATTATGAAGGCATATTTGGATTGTCTGCCGTGCGTGCTGCGGCAGGTGCTGGAGGCGTCGAAGATATCGACGGATAACGAAGAGCTGCAAAATGAAATAATGGCGGAAACGCTGAAAGGCCTGGCGGATTATAAAAAATACAGGAATTCGCCTGAAGTCTGCAGAGCGATGCACGGCATCGTAAAGAAACATACGGGCGTTGCCGACCCGTACAGGGAGATAAAGCAGAGGGACATACAGACGGCTTTAAAGCTTTTGCCGGCGCTCAGGCGGTATGTGGAAGGCAGGGAAGACCGCCTATACGAGGCGCTTAAAGCCGCCGCCACAGGCAATGTGCTTGACTCTTCTATAAGCAGCAGCATAGATTTTGAAGCGTGCCTCGAAGCCGAGCTTAACAAACCATTTTCTATCTGTGATATCGACACGCTTAAAGAAAAGCTAAAAGTTTCAAAAACGCTGTTGATAATAGGAGACAACGCCGGAGAAACCGTATTGGACCGCATACTTATAGAAGAATTGCCGCCTCCTGACGTAACATACGCCGTTAAAAGCGCGCCTATAATAAACGACGCTACCAAAGAGGACGCTTACGCGTCGGGGCTTGAAACGTACGCCCGCATCATCTCCACGGGCTGCGACATACCCGGCGTAAACCTTAACGAGTGCAGCCGGGAGTTTCTCGATGAGTTTTACGGCGCGGATATAGTAATATGCAAAGGACAGGGCAATTATGAGACGCTTTCTGAGTGCGACAGGGATCTGTTCTTTTTGCTTAAGGCCAAGTGCACAGTGCTCGCAAGGCTGTTGAATGTCAGCCTGAACTCTTATATTTTCAAATACTTAAAAGGCGCTTAAAAGGAGCTTGTCCATGAAAAATATAGACGCCCTTATTGCCGAACTTACCGTTGAAGAGAAAGCCGCGCTGCTCGCAGGCACAAAATCGATGAACACGAACGCCGTGCCGCGCCTTGGAATACCGGGACTTACGTTCGCGGACGGGCCGCACGGCCTCCGGAAACTTGCAGGCAGCGGAGTAGACGGCATGGCGGACAGCGAACCGGCAACCGCCTTTCCTACGTCCGCCACTATAGCTTCGGGGTGGAACGAGAAAAACGTTTATCTTGCGGGCGAGGCGATAGGCAGGGAGGCGCTGTGCTGCGGCGTAAACGTAGTGCTCGGGCCGGGCGTCAATATAAAGCGCGACCCCAGGTGCGGGCGCAACTTCGAATACTATTCGGAAGACCCGCTGCTTGCGGGCAAACTGGGTAGCGCGTTTGTAAAGGGCGTTCAAAGCAAAGGCGTAGGCGTTTCGCTGAAGCACTTCGCGGCAAACAACGCATATAAAGCAGCCATAATGCTAGATAACTGGATTCCTATTTCTAATGAGTCCATCTAGAAATAGCAGATTGATTTCCTCTGCAAGCTTGGAGTTCTGCTCAAAGGTTATGCGGATTTTCCTATTGTTCATGAAATAACTGTAGAAGATATCAATATAAATTTCTATAGCATTATCAGATATATCCGCTGAAAAATATCCGGTTTTCTTTCCTTCCTTGATTAGACCTGAGATCAGGCGTTTGTTTTCTATGTTGAAATCATCGAAATATTGGCGGAGAACTGGGTCGCTTTCCACAGCATCAAAAAAGAATTCCATGTTGTGTTGACTTCCATAGATGATTCTATTTTCTAGGTATTCTCCCATTTTGTCAACAAAATTACATTCTTTCTTAACCAGCATTTTCGTTTCTTCAAGACTTTTATCTATAATATACTTTATAATAATGCGACGCAGATTATCTTTGCTCTCAAAAAAGTTATAAATGGATACCTTAGAAACACGGGCTTTTTCTGCAATTTCAGTCATAGTTACTTTCTCAAATCCATATTTGTTGAATAGTTCTATGGCAGTTTGTATTATAATTTCTTTTTTATCATTTCTTCTCTTTTCAAATCCGTCCATCAAGTTACCTCTCTGAAATATGAACTATATAAACCTATTTTGTAAATAATATATCATTTTGCAATTGACAAGTCAAGCATTAGATGGTAAAATATGAACCGTAAATGGTAATAAAGTTCATAATTGTGAAGGGAGATTTAATATGGCAGATATTATTTTTGATAACGTGAGCAAAGATTACAAGATGGGTGAGGTAACCATTCACGCGGTAAAGCAGGTGTCCTTTCAAGTCCGAAATGGTGAGCTTGCTATTATTCTCGGACCTTCCGGCGCGGGCAAGACCACAGTGCTCAACCTTTTAGGCGGCATGGAGAACGCCACGTCCGGAAAAATTTATTTTGCTGGTAAGGACATTACTACCATGAACGATCTGGAATTGACAGACTACCGTCGATATAAAATAGGATTCGTTTTTCAGTTCTATAACCTTATACCGAACCTGACTGCGGTGGAAAACGTGGAGATGGCCAAGCAGGTTTGCAAATCACCGCTGGAGCCGGAGGAAGCCCTGCGAATTGTAGGCTTAAAGGATAGGATTCACAATTTCCCATCACAGCTTTCCGGAGGTGAACAGCAGCGTGTCGCCATTGCAAGAGCAATATGTAAAAACCCAGATTTGCTGCTCTGTGATGAACCCACCGGGGCCTTGGATACCGAAACGGGTAAAACTGTTCTCAGGGTTTTGTCCGATATCAGCCGCAAAATGGGAAAAACGGTGATAATCATCACGCACAATTCTCTTGTCGCTCCAATTGCCGATCGGTTGATTGAAATGAAAAACGGCAGGGTAGTCAAAGAGTACGTACAGGATTCCCCCGCAGATTTGGAGGGAATCAAATGGTAACGAAACTTCAAAAAAAGATTATCCGGGATATTGGGGAAAACTTTTGGGCTTTTTTGGCTATTATGTGTATCTGTTCACTAGGTATTGCCCTATTCAGCGGCATCAACATGTATGTGGGTACTGTCGAAAACGAAGTGGCCTATTATTATGAGCGTGCAAATCTTGCTGATTATTGGATTTATAAAGCGGAAATTTCCAATTCTGACCTGGACAATATAAGGTCTCTGGACGAAATTGAAGAAGCGCAGCGCCGGAAGGTAACCGACATTGCTCTGCCCGGAGCATCAAACTCCGTACTTCATATACATGCCATTGATGAAGCAGCAATAATAAATGTACCGGAGCTTTTGGACGGCAGCAAACTTGACGGTAGTGAAACAAATGCTCTTTTACTGGACAGCCGCTTTGCCCAAGCCCATGGGTTGTCAGTCGGTGATATGATTACAGCGGGAGAAGGTGAAAGGCAGAAAGAGTGGCTGATCAAAGGGATTGTTCGTGATGTGGAATACGTTTATTACGCACCGGAAGGCTTAACTATTCCTGATTACCATAAGTATGGATTTGCTTATACAAATGCTTCCTCTTTACCGGACGTTGCTTTCAATGAAATCATCCTGACTGTTAATGATGGGTCAAAGCTTTCACAGGAGGAATTCACAAACAAAGTACGCGAGACGCTTGAAGGAGCCAATATCCTCAGCCGGCAACATCAGACTAGTTATCGAAAGGTTGCGGATGCTATGACCGGAGTAAAACAAATCGGTCTGATGTTTTCCATCGCTTTTTTCCTTACGGCGGCCCTTGTAACGTGGATTACCGTTTCCCGCATGATGGAAAATCAGCGCCAGCATTTGGGAACACTTCGTTCTTTAGGTTACTCAAATAAGGAAATCATAGGACGGTATGCGATATTTGGGGTTTTGATCACCATTCCAAGTATGATTTTGGGGTGGGTTATTGCCAGATATCTGATAGCGGAATCCCTGTACAGCATCGGGATTACCTATTACACAATAGAGGCGACCGGTGTCAAGCCATTTACGCCGCACTTCTTCGTATCGATACTGTGTGTGGCGGCGGTTACTTGCGGTGGAACAATGCTCTCTTGTAATAAATCACTGAAATTTACACCGGCTGCGTTGATGCGGCCTAAGCCGCCGGCACAGGGACACCGGATTCTACTGGAACGAATAACTCCATTTTGGAGGAGCTTAAATTTTAGCGGGAAAATCGTGACCAGAAATCTATTTCGTAATAAGGCGCGGATGCTCATGGGGATTGTCGGCATTATCGGCTCCACTTCGCTGATTCTGTGCGGTTTCGGACTGATGAATTCTATTAACGCAATGCTCGACAAAGCTTTTGATGAAACAGTTCAGTATAATGTGGAGATCAAACTCAGAACTCCTATGACCACGGAACTGTGTTTGTCAATCCAAAAGTTCAGCAAAAGGACCCCAAAAAGTTTAGCACTAGCCAGCGTCCATAAAAGTAGAGTCGGGTCCAGATGCACAAGTGAGGGCCTTTTGTGCGACAGAGGGCCATTTGCACAAGTAAGGCCCGTGGACCCGTTGGGAATCGTCATATCACCTCATTTCTTTCCTTGCCTGCTGGCGCTGCATGGATTGTGTCAGGCGGTAGCTCTCGCCGGTGAAGATCACAATGTGAGAATGGTGGATCAGCCGGTCAATCAAGGCAGCGGTCAGGCGGTTTTCCCCGAATACCGTGTTCCAGCCAGAGAACTCCAGGTTGGAGGTAATGATCAGACTTTTGCGCTCATAGCAGTCTG
>JBLNCA010000057.1:0-14218 GCA_050260375.1 Burkholderiales bacterium
AATAACCGAAAGGTATTTATTAGTACACTAATTCCTATTTGAACCGCCGTATACCGAACGGTACGTACGGTGGTGTGAGAGGTCGGTAGGTGAAATAATCACCTACCTCCTACTCGATTCCCGGCGCGACTCGAACGCGCGGCCTTTCACTTAGGAGTTTAAAATGACGATTATTACAGGGCGTTGCCCGAGGCTTAACAATACCCCAGAGCCCGCTTAAATACTGTGCTTTCCGGCTTCTGATTACTGTCTGATATTGCGCATTCTGCCCAGCTTTACTCCGTTTTATTGGCGTTTATTAGCAGATTATTAACAGAATCGCCAAAAAAATCAAATCACTAATCCAGCTAATTTGCAAGGGTATAATTTGAAATCCGATAAGGATGCTGCTGAAATGGTGGCATCTTTTGTTTAATTATAAGGGAACTATAGGGTACCGCTACAGTGAACTTAATATTGGATAAGAATTTAAATGTTTATTGTAATTATTCTCCCATTTGTTCCAGCGCTCTCAACTTCGACATTCAGCCAATTACTCATTCCTTCTATTTTATTAAACCAAACGTTAGTATTTAGTAATGAGCCATCAGTTGTTATATGTAACTTGCGAGTATTAGAATCATATATAATCTCAATTGCTTTCCAGACGATTTTGGCATCTACAGTATTAAAAAACTTAACAGGTTCAATTGAATCCAGAAAACCGAGGAAGAAAACTAATGGATCTTTTTTTAGGTTAATCCTATTCGATTTGTTGTATATCAGCGGATCAAGCCCATACTGTCTATAAGTTTGTATACTATTCGGCGTATCTTCGCTATACCAAATATTGTGGGCAATAATCGTATTAGCTACATATGCAAAATAGCTATGGTGCTGGATATTCCAACGTAGATTTTTATAAGAGAAATCTTCATATTTACCATCGTTAGGACGCTTTAATTTAAATTCAGCCCAATTAGCATCATAATTTTTTCGGAGTCTGTCGTATATTAAATACCCTGCAATAATGCCATGATCAATGCGATGCCCATATTCTACCCTATAAGTAAAATAGTTTTTCACAAGCTCTTCGGAGTAGGTATAAGGTTTGGCTTCTTTCCATATATGAGTATAAACATTATGAGAGATATTATATTTGCCCAAATAAAAACTTAGATTACGTGGAGAAGAACGGTTATACTCTGATTCTTCTAAAATAGAAGCAGTGTCATGATATAAACAGGAAAGATACCATATATATTGAAAATCATTCCCGTCAATATTATCTATGAATTGCTCAAGATGATTTCTAAATGTATCTGACAAAATAGCAGATAAATAGCATCCCAGAAAATATAGCGCCACTGTATGTCGATGTTTTCCTTTTTCTTTAAATCGATCATGAAAACCAATATCAAACACCTTGTCCTTTGCGCCTAATGTGTAGTTTCCTCTTATGAATTTGTATGCTTCTTCTTCATTCAGATCATCAAAATTTAAAGGGCGTGTATCGTAATAATATTTCCATCTGTTATCCGGCATGGCTTTAAAGGCATCATATAGATTCATATTAAATCCTCCACGAATGTCTATTGTTTATAATATATCAAGAGGAAAAAATATCGTAAAGGTTTTAATGTCGTTATGTAATTTTTGGACTTGAATTTATCCTATGTCCTTTTTATATATCTCAAAAAAGAAAGGAGCATTATTATGAGTACAAAAAGAACCGATATCAAACCTCCTCTGTGGACGATCTATTCAGAACACAGGATGAGCGCGAGGAGGACAATCGCAAAAAGATTCAAGACATCCCGCTTTTAAAATTGCACCCGTTTAAAAACCATCAGTTTCAGGTCAATAAAAATGAAGAACTTAATGAGCTTGCAAAAAGTATCAAAGAAAACGGTATGGTTACACCCGCTATTGAGTGTTTTAAAGTCCGTTTTTTACCCCACCACTAGACGCTGATAAGCCAGCCTCGGAAGGTAAGCTGTTTTTACTTTTGTGTAGTATGAAAAATGAAAATTTGAATAAAAAAGCCCCGAAAAAGCTATTTTCGGGGCTTCTGGCGTTCCCGGCGCGACTCGAACGCGCGGCCTTTCACTTAGGAGGCGAACGCTCTATCCTACTGAGCTACGGGAACCCGATGTTCAATTTTTGCCTGTAAATTCGCCTGTTTAAGAAACGGACGCTCTATCTTTGGCGAGCTGCAGGCGCATGCATCATCTTTGCATGCCATGTTATTTTACAGATAAACTTATGATATGTCAACCTAGTTTCTTATGCCCTGCAAAGGCGCGGGTATTCTACCGCCGCGCATAATCAGGCGGTCGCAGCCGCTTTTGCCTACGTCCATTACAACGGCTTTCCCGAGCAGCCCGCCGTATTCCACGCAGTCGCCCACGTTTGCGCCGGGAACGGGTATTATGCGCACGCCCGTCGTTTTGCCGTTTATTACGCCTATTGCGGCCTCGTCGGCTATTATTGCGGATATGACGTTGGCTGGGGTAGAGCCGGGTATCGCTACCATATCCAGCCCGACGGAGCAGACGCTCGTCATTGCCTCAAGCTTCTCAAGCGAAAGCGCTCCCTGCTTGACCGCGTTTATCATGCCTTCGTCTTCGCTGACGGGAATGAACGCGCCGGACAAACCGCCCACGTGCGACGACGCCATTACCCCGCCTTTTTTGACCGCGTCGTTTAAAAGCGCGAGCGCGGCCGTCGTGCCGTGCATGCCGCATACGTCGACGCCTATCTCTTCGAGTATGTGAGCCACGCTGTCTCCTATCGCCGGAGTGGGCGCGAGCGAAAGGTCCACTATGCCAAAACTGACGCCCAAGCGCTCGGAAGCTTCCTTTGCGACGAGCTGGCCCACGCGCGTTATCGAAAACGCCGTCTTTTTTATCGTTTCCGCAACGACGTCGAATTTTTCTCCCTTTACCTTTTCCAGCGCGGCCTTGACGACGCCCGGACCCGAAACGCCCACGTTTATCGCGCACTCGGGCTCGCCCGCACCGCAGAACGCTCCGGCCATGAACGGGTTGTCTTCCACGGCGTTTGCGAACACGACGAGCTTGGCGCAGCCTATGCCGCCGCCGCTCTTTGTGCGCTCCGCCGTTTCGAGTATTATGCCGCCCAGCTTTTTAACGGCGTCCATGTTAATGCCGGTGCGCGTGCTTGCTACGTTTACGAACGCGCAGACGCGCTCGGTGGAAGAAAGAGCGCTTGCCAAAGAATCTAGCAGCACGGCGTCGCTTCTGGTTTCGCCTTTGTGCACCAGCGCGCCGAAACCGCCTATGAAATTTACGCCGGTATCGTAAGCGGCCGCGTCGAGGGCCTCGGCAAATACTGTGTAATCACCTAAGCCGCTGCTCGCCGCTATCTCCGCTATGGGCGTTACCGATATGCGCTTGTTGACAATGGGTACGCCAAACTCTCTCGCTATATCTTCGCCGACCCGCACGAGGTTTTTGGCTTTGTCGTATATCTTGCGGCGTATGTTGTCGCAGCAGACCTTGGCGTCTGAGGAAACGCAGTCCCGAAGCGATATGCCCATCGTTATCGTGCGCACGTCAAGATTTTCCGTATCTATCATCTTTATCGTTTCGAGCACTTCGCGTTTGCTTATCAAAGCGTACCCCTCCAAAAAATAAAGTCGCGAGCTAATTATAACCCACCGAAAGGCGAGGCGCAATGAGAGCAAATGAGGTAGAGAAAATTTATTACACAAGCGTTAAATATTATACCAATGTATGAATCTACTGTTAAAATAAAAAACTCATGTTTAACCCGCAAAATATCGACTTATTATATATATAGGAAAATGGTGGAGGTGTACGAATATGAAAAAGCTGCTTGCTGCGGGAATGATAACTTTGTTTCTTGCATTGTATTATATCGTAGGCACCGGCTATGCCGGCAACTGAGAATTAAGTCATGTATAAAAAAGCAACATGAAAATGAGCTGCCCTTATGAATTGACAGCTCTTTTTATACGGGGTCCCCAGCAAGACGTGAGGCTTGATGGGGTGTGTATATTGGTCCTTTAGCCAGACAGATTGGGGGACAAAGCGTCCGGCTTTTGGGGGGTAATCTATGAGTTCGCCCTGGGGTCATATGAAATATTATTTATCCCTGTCTCTGTCTCCCCTGATTCTGGGGAACAGCATAATACTCCACAACCCGGCCAGGCCGACGAGCGCATAGATGATTCTTGCAACGATTGAACCGGCGCCGAATATCGCATCAACGAGATTGAAATTGAAGAATCCTACAAGGCCCCAGTTGATTGCGCCGATAACTACGAGTATCCATGCCAGTGTATTCAAAAAAACCAACTCCTTTCGCTGTTATTATCCGCAGAACGCGAAGGAGTTATTACATTTATAATTTTTTCTTGGTAGCAATTTTTTCAATTTCGAGAGAATCGAAAGAAACGCTGTCGACAAAATCGTCGGGATAGAATACCGTCCTGTTAAAATCCCGGGTCTCGCTTAAATGTTTGTCGAGCATAATAGGCTTTGAGAGGTCAAACGCGTCGCATGCGGCGGCAACGGCGCTTTTCAAATCTTCGCCCTCAACTATGACGTCATTTAATATCCTGTCTTCTATTTTGATTTTCGCCCAAAATTTCATTGCTACTCGCAGAGCTTTATAATAGCGTCGGCTATTATCTCGGCGTTTTTAAAGAACGAGTCGATATCAATATATTCGTCGGGGCCGTGCTCAACTCTGGGCTGGCCGGGAAAAAGCGGCCCGAAAGTCACAGCGTTTTCAAACGCGCGCGCGTATGTTGCGCCGCCTATCGCTATGCAGTACGGCTCTTGGCCGGTCATCTCGGCGTACGTTTCTTTGAGCTTTGTTACGAGCAGGCTGTTTTCGGGCACGTAATGCGTGGGCAGCGCGTGGAAGTGGCTGTAATCGAACATCCCGAAGTGCTTTTTTATGTGCTCGTCTACAAAGTCGAGCGTATACGACACGGGGTATCTTATGTCCATCTTGGTATTTACAGTGCCGTCTTTAATGGACACGCAGCCTATAGAAAGCGTAAGCCTTCCCGACTCGTCGGAGACGTCGAGCCCCAACCCTTCGCCGTTATAGTTAAGGCCTATTTTGTCGGCCAGCGTATACACGGCCTGCTCCACGCCGCCTGCCGCAAGCGGCAGTGTGCTTAAGTATTTGAGCAGCGATGCGGCCGCGTTTATGCCCTCTTCCGGTCTGGAGCCGTGGGCGTTTTTGCCAGTTACCGTTATGCGGACGTTGCCGTCCTCGGTTTGTTCGCATGCATACTTGGTGCCTGAAGGGCACTTGTAGCTTTCCACGCTTTTTCTGATAATATCGAACGGGGCGGCGATAACGCATTCCGCCTTGTTGGGCACGACGTTGAAAGCCGTGCCGGATTCAAAGCTTATAACCCGCACGCCATCTGTTGCCGTAGTCTTTTCAAAGCTCTTGTCGAGCTTGAAATGCAGCGCGCCTTTTTCCATGTTTATTATTGGGTATTCGCCGTCGGGGGAGAACGCTATGTCGGGTATCCGGCCGTTCTGCTTGTAAAAGTCCATGTCCTGCCACGTCGTCTCCTCGTCCGTGCCAAACAGCAGCCTTACCTTTTTATTCAGCTGTATGCAGTTGTCCTTTATCGCCTTTAACGCGTAAAGCGCTGCTACGGCGGGGCCTTTGTTGTCTATAGCACCGCGGCCGTATATGCGTCCGTCCTTTTCGATGCCTTCAAAAGCGGGCATGGACCAGCCCTCGCCTTCGGGAACGACGTCGACATGCATAAGCACGCCCAGCATCTCGTCGCCGTAGCCGTAATCGACGTAAGCCATCTGGCCGAACATGTTGACGCAGTCAAGGTCGAGACGCTCCGCCGTGCTCTGTATGAACATCAGCGCGTCGAATATGCCTTTGCCGTACGGCGCGTTGGGTAAGCCCGGCGCCCTGACGCTTTCTATCTTGATGAAATCTTTCAGGGTATCCAGCATCTCCTGTTTATACGGTTCAAAAGAAAAGTCAAGCATAAGCGGCTCCTGTATATATCGAATCTTGATCTCCCTACCAATTTATAATACCAAGCGCAAACTGGTCGAGCAACACAAATATGCCGAGCAGCGCCGTATATATGGCGAATCCGTAAAGCCTTTTGCGCTGTATCAGCGCGAGCATGAACTTTACTGCTATATAGCCCGCTATACAGGCGCATACCGTGCCTGCAATTACGGGCGCCCACTGTATCGCAATATCGGCTTTGAGCGCTTCGTAGCCCTGCAGTACGTTAGCGCCCAATATCGCGGGCACCGACATCAGGAACGAGAACCTTGCGGCCTTTTCCCTGTCCTCGCCGTACGCGAGCCCGCCCGCTATCGTCGAGCCGGAGCGCGACACGCCGGGCAGTATGCCAACGACCTGCATCATGCCCATAGTAAGCGCGCTTCCCGCGCTGATATCCTTTTTGCGCTTCGTTCTCTGCGCGATGAGCTCAGAAACGCTGAGTATTATGGCGGTGAGAAGGAACGAATACCCGAGGAACCCGCCGCCGAACGCCTCGTCGATAAACTTCTTGAACAAAAGCGTGAATACCACGGCGGGTATCGTTGCTATAACGAGGTACAGCAGCGTATGGAACGGCTTTTTAAACAGATCTATTATATACTTCCACAAAACGATTACCACCGCGACAAGCGTGCCCAGATGCAGCATCGTATCGAAAAACATTAGCCAGGGGTCAGCCGCCCCTTCGAGGTCCGAAAACCCGAATATCTTCTGGAGCAGCACTATATGTCCTGTACTCGAAACGGGCAGAAACTCCGTCAGTCCCTGAACGATACCGAGTACTATCGATTCTAATATGCTCATGCGTTTTTCCTTTCATACCGGCAAACTTTAACCGTTCGTTTGCCGCTATGCTATTATATCAGTAATGATATGATTTGCAAATATAGGTTATGCGGCTGTGGTAAAACGACTTTTTACGGCCCGCAGGGGCTATCGCAACCTGTCGCTTTAACGATTAATAAAAGCGTTTTTGTTGACTATGCAAAACGAGGGGTATACAATAACTATCAAAAGTTTTGATTTTGTACGTTTGGAGGGTGACAATATGGAACTTAAAATAGTCAAGGCGAAAAGCTTAAAGCCCAAACCGAAAGATAATGCTCTCGGCTTCGGCAGGATATTTACCGATCACATGTTCACGATGGATTATAAGGAGGGCAAGGGCTGGCACAACGCGCAAATCAGGCCGTTTGAGAACTTTTCGCTTTCTCCTGCGTGCAACGTATTCCATTACAGCCAGACGATATTCGACGGGCTCAAAGCCTATCATACCGATTCCGGGATAAATCTTTTCAGGCCGTGGGATAACTTTGCGCGCATGAACGTGTCCGCAAAGAGGCTCTGCATACCCGAGATAGACGAGGAGTTTGCTCTTTACGCGCTCAAAGAACTTATAAAGCTCGAAAAGGACTGGGTGCCTAAATCGGAAGGCACGTCGCTGTATATACGCCCGACAATTATCGCGGTGGACCCGTTCCTCGGAGTGCGCGCGGGCCAGGAATATATATTCTATATAATACTCTCGCCGGTGGGCGCCTACTATTCGTCGGGGCTTGCTCCTGTGGATATCTACGTGGAAGACGAGTACGTGCGCGCCGTAGTCGGAGGTATGGGCTTCGCAAAGACGGGCGGCAACTATGCCGCAAGCCTGCTCGCGGCGCAGATAGCGCATGAAAAGGGGTACGACCAGGTGCTGTGGCTGGACGGCGTAGAGCGCAAGTACGTTGAAGAAGTGGGCTCGATGAACATATTCTTCAAGATACGCGGAGAGCTTTATACCTCGCCGCTCAACGGCAGCATATTGCCGGGTATTACGAGAGATTCGGTTATCAGGCTTTCTAAAGAGGTGTTCGGCGTCAACGTGCGCGAAGAAAAGCTCGCTATTGCGGACATATTCAAAGAACATGAAACGGGCGGGCTTGAAGAAGTTTTCGGCACGGGCACTGCGGCGGTGGTAAGCCCGGTGGGCGGCATGGCATGGGAAGGCAAAAAGATAAAAGTCGCCGACGGAAATATGGGGCCGCTGACGACAAAGCTTTATGAAAAGCTCACAGGCATACAGTACGGGCGCGAGAAAGACGAGTTCGGCTGGATAACAACCTTATAATATATTATAGGAGAATTAAAAGGCGCCGGATAAATTCCGGCGTTTTTTTGTATAAGTAAGTTCTTAAGAAGATAAAGCCTTCCCTAGGGGAGCCGAAGGCGAGCGCGCTCAGTGAGCGATAAAGCGAGCCGTAGGCTCTGTAAGCAAAGGAGAATGCCGAACGGTAGTGAGGCAGGCGACTATTGCGAACAGAGGAAGGTGGCACGAAGTGAAAGAGGGGGTATTAGAGCATTTAGAACACCTCATCAGTCAAATGCCTTCGCATTTGCCAGCTTCCCCTCAAGGAGAAGCCTTTTTGAGCGCTTAAATTGACGTAAGTAAGCTTTCACACTCGGGAGGAAGGCGGCGTAAAGCGAATGAAAGGAAAGCGCAGAAGCAGAGACGATAACCCCCTGTTATGTGACCGCTATTCGGTAGCTTCCAAGGAAAACACAACGGGTCGTACGCCGTCGGTGCAGCACAGTATCTGCATGCCGTCTTTATTGTTCCAGGGCTTGTACGTAGCACCCGCCGAGAGCGCGCTCACGCCGCGGTATATGTCTATCCACGCCCATGGGCAGAAGCCCTCGGGCATTAATGCGCTGCCTTCATATATGAACGTATCGCCTTCCCGGAGCAGCGGGCACGGGCCTACGGACTTGCCTTCCGTCAAATATTCCTCCGCGAGATCCTCATAGAAATGCTTTTTTAATACGGTTATCTTGACTCTCAACTTTCGTTACCCCGCTTAAAAATAGAACATACGTTCACTATAGAAGATGCGAGGGGATATGTCAAGCGCCTAAGGCTCGCGAATGTTGTCTATAAGCAGCGCGCCGCCCGACTGCTTCGTTTCTACGCAGAACTCGCGCGCGGTGTATATGTTTCTGCCGGAGGCGTATTTCAGCGCAAAGCTGTTTGGGCCGCACGCGGGGGATATAGGGAGCGCTATATGCGTAAAATCGCCAAGGAACTCTTTCAAATCCGAAAACGAAAGGCCGTCGGCAAGCGACGGAGTAAGACAGCGCATCGCGGTCTCGCTAACGCCCGCCTTTACCGCCTGCAGCAGGCTCATGCATACTTCATTGGGCGTGGAAGGCTCCTTTTCTTCGCACGTGAACCATCCTATTTCCTGGGCGGCGGGTACGAGCCGGGAGTCCTGGCGTTCATATATCGTTTTAAGCTGGTGGAATTCGCCGTTGGTCACTACAGATATGCGGTTGCTCTCCACGTAATGCTCTTCACACAATGTACAGATGGCAGTGTTGAAATTCGGCAGTATGCTCGCGGCATAAATGAAAGGCTTTGACTCCTGCGTTTTTCCCCAGGCGTACAGCACCGGAAAGTCGTTAAGCTTGGTAAAAGCTATTTCGGCGCTGGCGGCAAAGAACGGCAGAGGAGAGAGAAACACCAGGCGGTTGCTTGCGGAATGCTCCACGGCAAATATTGAATACGCCTCGTTGTATATGAAAGCCGTATGCCTTTCGCCGCTTATAAAGAAATCGAACGGCGAGAGCACCGAGGGGTAAATCTCTACGGCTTCGCTCTTGAATACCGCCTGCGGGAAAAGCGTGAGCTCCACGATGTTGTCCGGCCATATGCAAAGCTCCACAAGCCCGTCGTTGCTGAATATTGCGCCGCCCGAAGCTAACGATACGCGCCGCGTATACGGCAGGTATGCGAAATTCGGCTCGTTCTCGAGCGGCAGCATAGTGATAAAGAACGTGGAGCTGCCCGCTATCGGCTGCGTTATCGCGCTGACTCCCGTTTCGCCTGCGGGCGCCTGGTTGATGTTTACGAGCGCGTGGACTTTAGAGTTTATGTACAGCAGCTTTATCTTGTTTTCTTCCATACGTTATCCCCTTGTACAATATGTATATTCAGCGTCTTGGCCTGTGATACACAATTCTAACAGGTTGCTTTGCAGCATAACTATATACAAACGGAACATGATATGATTATCACCTTTAAACGGGCCTTAAGCGCAAAGAGGCTCTCTTAAGAAGTACAAAAGCAAACGATATTGGCGTTTGCTCTTTTTTATTCTCCGGAGCAAAGGCAAAAAAAAGAACTTTCAGTCGGCAAATAAAGCACCGAAGATTCTTAAAAACTTTAGTTAATAAATTGTTAAATTACGGAATAAAACGCATTGTATAAGAGAATAATATACATAAAAATCTTATTATAAGGGGTAGGAACATGGACACGAACAACACTATCGGGCTACAGAGCTTTGAGATTTCTCTTAGAACAGGCTGGAAGGACGAGGAAAAGCTGCTGCTTTGGGACGAAGTCAAGAAGGCGCAGAAAATAGGCGCTCCTCTAAAGCGAGTATTTGAGACCGTAGCGAAAAGCACCGGGCGCAAACCAAACAGCGTGCGGAACTACTATTATATGAAGGTCAAGGAAACAGGCGAGATAGAGCAAAAACCCTCTACGTTCACCCCGTTTTCCAAGGAAGAGATCTACATGCTGCTGCGCACGCTGCTTGCGGCGGGAGCGAAGGGCGAATCGATAAGAGGCGCGAGCCTTAAGCTGGCTGGCGGAGACAAGACGCTGATGCTGCGCTACCAGAACAAGTACAGAAGCCTTATAAAGACGGGGCGCTCGTTGGTCGAAAAGGTGATGGCTGATATGGACAGGGACGGAGAGAAGTACTTGAACCCCTATGAGTCGCACAAGCCGAACTCGGCGCTTGGCCGGGAAAACAAGTACATACCCGAGAGCGTAGCGAAAGTGCTTGTATCTTCAGACGTCGACATAAAAAATTTCTTTAAGGGCCTTGCGAAGATAGCCTCGCTTGCGGCTTCAAAGATAAGCGCGGAGGAAGAGATGGAGATGCTTTCCTCACAGAACGAGAGCATCCGGAACGAAAACGCGGCGCTTGCCGCCAACATAAAGGAATTAAAAGCGCAGCTTAAAAAAGAGATGGAGAGAAGCGTAAAGGCGGCGGCGCTGTTCCAGCAGCTTATCAAGGTAAACTCCGCGTTTTCTGACACAAAGGATATAGAAGGCCTTGCCGGGCTCGGAGAATGGCTCAAAGAGAGCAACATAGGAAGCGTCGACGCGCTGTAAGCATCGATAAAGCAATACTGTCTATAACCAAAGTCTGCGGATATTATGTCGGTAAATATCCGCAGACTTTAAGTTGCCGGGCGCGTTTTATAAAGAAACTTAAAGTTTCGTGTGTTTTTATATAAACAGATCATCATGCCATTTCCTAAGAAATTAAAAAAATTGAAAGAAAATATATTAATGATTCAACATTACCATTGTAAAAAAGAAATGAGCATGATAATATTAATTTAATACACTAGAAATAATTTCTTGCAATGGAATATCGACACATTTCGACAATTTTCGGCATTTTTGTGGGGAGCGCCGGGCGTAAAGGCTCGTAGGGGTTGAACGGATTTAATTTAAACGAAAGGAGCACTTATATGGAAAAAAAGATTAAATTAATGATCATCGAAGACAATGTTCAGCTCAATGAAATGCTTACAAAGTATTTCAGCACAAAATCTGATGTGGAGGTTGTGGGGTCTTGTACGAACCCGGTGGAGGCGGCTGGGATGATAAAAGAGGTGGCGCCCGACGCGTTGATAATAGACATGATAATGCCCGAGGCGGACGGGCTCTCGCTGCTCGAGCGTTTCAACACGTCGGAATTTGAAACAATGCCCGCGACTATTGTCGTATCGGCGGTGGGCAACGAGAAAATGGTGAAGATGGCCTGCGACCTGGGCGCCAAGTATTACATGATAAAGCCCGTCAACAAGGACATACTCTACCGCCGCATACAGGACATGTTCGGCCACAGGGTGGTGGTTGCTAAAAAAGCGCCCGCGCCCATACGCTCGCGCACGCTGGACGAGAAGATAACAGCTGTGTTTTTGTCGATAGGCATACCCGCGCACATAAAGGGGTACCACTTCCTGCGCGAGGCCATAAAGATGGTTGTAAAGCAACCCGAACTCATTAATTCAATAACGAAGAAACTTTATCCAGGCATAGCGGAGCCGTTTGAGACGAGCCCGAGCAAGGTGGAGCGCGCGATTCGCCACGCCATTGAAGTCGCATGGTCGAGGGGCAAGATAGAGAACATAAACCAGTTTTTGGGCTACAACATATACACCAACAACGATAAGCCTACGAACGGTGAATTTATTGCGCTGATGGCGGACAAGCTAATCATGGACAGGAGCGCGTAAATAGCGCGAAGCTTCTTTAGGCACAGGCTGGGGGTCTGATCTCGGGTTTTGATGAAGCTATATAGCCGTACGGAGACGTGCGGCTTTTTGTTTTGCAGAAAAATATATTTATTAGTTAATTAACTGCATTGACATAATCTAATATAAAGAATAAAATAGCACTAAATATCTAAGATAATCCATTGGTGGCAGGTAGTGTTAATATATTTGAGCGTATGAATTTAATGGCATTCTGTTAATGCTGCAAAAAATACGTTGGCATCATACGAAACACAGTACCAAAACGGCGGATTTGATATGAAAAAGATATATAGCTTATTGTTTATAATAGCGGCTTTACTGCCCGCATGCCAGCAGACGCCGGAGGATGTCGTAGTACGAAACAAAGGCAATGATGTCTTGCTTGGCATGATAAGCAACGGAAATACAGGCAGCAAGCATGAAGGCTTTGTATCGGTCGAAAGGGTAAGAGAGCGTTTACCGACGAAAAGCTGAAAGTAGAAGTGAATATAGATGCCGACGTTATAATTCCTAATGGGTCTGAAATACCCGTAATTGCATTCGAATACCGCGAATTTTCGCAGGATGACATCAATAATATCGTTAACTTGCTGTGCAAAGGAAAGCGGCTTTACGAGCCGTGCAGCGAACTGACCGTTGACGATATAGATGAAGAGATAATAAATCTTAAGAAGATACTATCGGAGGCGAGGAAGGATAAAGGCGAACCGTCCGCTAATGGCGCAACGCTTTTTTCGCCGGATGCAATAAATGAAATAATCAAGGGATATGAGGAGCTAAGAAAAACCGCGCCGACTGAAATAAAGCGCGTTCCCGCGTCGTTCATTTTGCCTTCGGAAAAAGAAGCCTATGGATTTACAGGGGAAACCGACGCGCCTATAAACGAAAGAGAAACGATATCGATAATTTGCTCGCCGGGAACCGGCACTCAAGTTGCCTATTATAATCCATCTTTTTTAACGCATTCATATAAGGCGTTTACCGATACAGTGCCGGATGGCCTTTCTATCAGCGAACAGGACGCAATAGAGCAAGCGCGGCAACTGCTTCATGATTTGGGAGAAAGCCAAATGCAATTGAGCTCTATTGTTGCGGATAAGGCTTCGCTGGAGCCGGAATTCACATCGGGCGAAACAGCCTATTTGCCGTATTACCAGCTTACTTTTATGCGCAGCATTAATAATATCCCGTCGACATACGATTTTCGTTACTTTACCAACGACGATAATGCTGAAGCAGTGTATTACGAAAGAATCTATATTTTCATAAACGATGAGGGCGTTGCCGCCTTTGAGTGGAACTCGCCGCTTGTTCAAAAGGAAACGCTGAACGAAAACGTGGGCTTGCTTGGGTTCGACGAGATTATAAAGGAAGCGCTCAAAGGGCTGCCGCTCGCTGCCAGCAAGGATATTACAGGGTACAAGGATAAAACGATTGTTAATATAAACAACATACGTTTGGGGTATATGCAGGTCAAGCAAAAAAACAGCGCAAACAAGTTTATGTTTATTCCCGTATGGGATTTTTTCGGCACTAGCGAAAGCCATTTTACGTACAGCATTCCCGGATGGTCGATAGATGAAAACGGGTGGCTTAAACAAAACAATCTGGCGAAAAGCTTTATTACGATTAACGCTATAGACGGCAGCGTAATAGACAGGAATCTGGGGTATTGATTCAAAAGTGCGATAACGTTCAAACAAGGCGAAAAATTCGAATATTTGTCGACATGATTGGGCTAGCCTATGCAGAGGGCTATCCAGAAATCCAACATACCATTTCGGGGCACACCTCAGGGTTGTTCCCTACTAACAATTCTGGTTCTTTATGTATTCAAAGTAATGATAAAGGCAATTTATCG